>NZ_QWEI01000001.1 GCF_003515775.1 Ureibacillus yapensis
AATTTTGATGTCCAAATTTTTTGTTTCTTATTATAGAAGAAACTATATTCATTAACGTTTTGTTGTTCAGTTTTCAAGGTTCATTTGTTACCCGTCTTTATCCGAGACAGGAACTTTATTATATAAAATAGAATCACTTTTTGTCAATCACTATTTTTTATAATATTTTTCATTGCCGAAGCAACAACGAATTTATTATATCAAAATAACTTACATCTTGTCAACAACTTATTAAAAGTCATTTTGTATTATGCTTTTAAATTATTAACGTCTCTTAACGACGCTAAACAATAGTATCACGAAATAATAATTTGGTCAACAAAAAATATATCTAAAATCAATCTTTTAATTGCCTACTATATAAAAAACAAAATTAAGGTCTCTGCGAAGTTTATCAAAATACATTTTAATTCTTGTGTTACTTTTTTTCCTCTAACTAATTATTATCTTGATGTTAGTATAAACTTTTTTAGTATAGATCTTTTCTATCTTTGAAAGTTTTCAAATCATTGCGAATTAAATCCCATACTATTTCGCTTCACTCTCAAGCATCTATTAATTGATATTCTCAACAACGAATCCGTTAGTAAACTTTTCTCTTTGTCAGCACAAAAAATGAACACACTGCTTTTATAGTTATTAAGGAAATTTTCGCCCTATTGCCTCATAAAAAAACGCCAACTGTATAAAACAATTAGCGCGTGATCATATCAAATATTTCATTGGTCGTTTCCATAGGTGCAATACTTAACTCATCGTCCAGCACCTCGACACATTTTTCATACCATTTTACGGCTTGCGCCCGATTATTTTGATAATAATAAGCAAGCATCAGAAGTCTGTAGCCTTCTTCCCAGGTTGGCTCAAGAAGAATGAGCTTCTCTGCCCAATCAATGGTGGATTGAAACTCTTTTAGCCTTGTATAATTTTGGGCAATCCGTTCAATCACCATGATATTTGTTCGTCGTAATTGTTCTCTTTCCCGAGTCAGCCATTCTATCGATGATAAATCCTCCAGTAAATCTCCTTTGTACAAAGAAGCCGCTTTTAACAGCCATTCCAGAGCAATTGCCGGATCTTTTTCTTCCAATCCTCTCGCCGCAAACCTCTTAAAATCGTCCACATCACTTGTAAAGGCTTTGTTTTGATGCAATTGATACATGCTCTGCTTTCTCCCAATATAGGCACTTTCATCCCTTGCCAGGCGAGTTGGCTCGATTACCTTTAAGCACGCATTATAGGCAACTTTAAAATCGCGGTTCATCGATTGTTCTTCACTGTTCGGCCACAATGTATTCATAATTTCTTCTTTCGATACATAGCGATGCTGGTTCATAAACAAGTATATAAAGAGTTCTTTTGCTTTCTCCCTTTTCCATTCTTTATCTTGGATGATTTCTTCATGGTTCCGGACCATTGTAAAAGGACCGAATAATTGCAGCGAAAATGAGGTTTTGGGGATGACAGATTCTTTTTTTATCTGAAAAAGTGATAACAGTGCTTGTTGTTGTTCTTTGGGATTAAATTTCAACCATTCGTTGATCATTTCCAAAAATACATGGAAGCTTTTCGGTCCAAAAAGTGTCTGTTTTTTGATGAAAAAATAATAATGGTGTTCATTGCAGAGCGTAAGGAATTGTAAAAAATAATGATTAAACTCATCACCATTCCCTTGTTTGCAGGCAATGTAGGCAAGCCAAAAATTGCTTACCATTTCACCAAAATGATCAGGGCTCTTTAAGTAAAGTTCATTTGCTTTTTGCGCACTATGATTCGCTTTTTCAAATTCTCCATTTTCAACATATATGAGAGTCAACGCAGTAAAGAGCAGTGCTGAAACCCATTGATCCTGAACTCTTTCTGTTTCATATAAACCTTGGCTCACAGAAGAAATGGCTTCTTGCATCAATCCTTGTCTTGATTTTACAATGGCCAAACCCATAAAACTTTCCGCTTTCGCTCTTGTAACTTGAATATGGTCCATTAAATCATTTGTTTTTAGATAGCAGCTTTCTGCTGAAGACAATGAATCCGGAAATAATAGCATCATGGCATGTCCCTTGCGCAAATAAGCAACGGCTTCCGAATATTGGGCATGGTCCTTGACGCTATTTCTGATGCTTTTTATGGCATATTCAAAGGCCTGTTCCAGGTCTCCCATCAACGTCAGGATTAAGGCATGCAATACATCGGTCTCGCGATGGGCATCCAATGCCAGGGATTCCCGCCCCTCCCTCTTTCGAATCAGACGATTTGCTTCAGCCAACTTCCCTTGTCTAAGAAGAATGCGCACATCTAAATTGCCTTGCATCAACACATGCTCTGGCAGCTTTTTTGCATACACGCGCCGTTCCGCTTCTCCCGCTCTTCCCAGGTTCACTAAATTTTCGGCATATTGGCGTTCCAGCTGATAGTATTCCCCTTGTTCCAATTCCACCACTTCGGAAAGCTTTAGCGCCTCGATTAAATAATTTTCGGCTAAACCGGGCTGAATCGTGTCTAGATAAATATGGGCCATCCCTGCATTGGCTTTAAAAGCAGCAAAATTGTCGTTGGATTTCTCCGCTAGCCTCAAGCATTCCTCATACGCTCTTTTTGCTTTTTCGTATTGAGCTTTAAAGCGCTGACACTCGCCTTCGTAAAAGTACAGGATATAACTGGTGTTCTTATTCTCTAATGACAGCTCTCTAAGTCTTTCCAAAAAATAATCGAATTGGCCCGCTTCTATAAAGTAACTAGCAAAATGCACCAAGCTAGTCGTGATCAACTGTTCATCTTTTGATTTCATGCTATGGTATAGCGCTTTTACTGCATGGTTTTGCCTTGTAAAATAAACGGTTGCTTTTTTATGCAGTTCCTGATATTCCGTTTTGTTTCTTTCAAGCAATTTGATTTCCAAAAACTGATGAAATAATGCATGAAAACGAAATTCCTGGAATCCCACCAATGGTTGGATAAACGATTGCCGTTGGACAATTGCCTTAATTTGTCCGGCCACTTCTTCTTCATAAAATTCTTTCAGCAATTCCAACGTGAAGGTTTGAAAAATACTGCATTTTAATAACGATTCTTTCTCTTCTGCTTTTAAATTCTCAAACACCTCTTCGGAAAGATATGAAAAAAAATCATGCAAAGATAAATTCTTGATTTCTTCAATTGCAAGGGAAGAATCATTTGACTGCAGCGCCAATAAGCAAACAGCTATTGCCCAGCCTTCGGTTATTGAAAGAACATCATTCACTTCTTCCGTCGTTAAGCTTCGATTGTAATAATCCTCGAATAGCACAGCAACTTCTTCTTTTGTAAAAATAAAGTCTTCCTCTTTGCACTCTATTAATTTTCCATTCATCTTTAACGGTAAAATGCAATTCCAATTGGGGTAAATTCTTGATGCGACCACCACATGGATTTCGGGTGGAAGATTTTCGATGATTTTATTAAGTACATAATTGATTTGAAAAACATGATGCACAACATGAAAATCATCAATCACGATAAATAGAGGGTTTTTGATTTTATGCAGTTCATTTATAAAGAGCAAGGCTAATTTATTTAATTCTTCCAGTTTCAAGAACCCCGAAAAATTGTCCCATTTCCCCATCGCGCTACCAAACGGCGGGAAAATGTGCTGAATACTGAAGAATAGGTGTCTAAAGAAAGGAATGGCATCATCATCTTCTTCCGACACTTGATACCACGAGAACAACTGTTGGCTGTCTGCCATTAATTGGGCCACGGCAGAGGTTTTCCCAAAACCCGCACCACTATGAACAATCGTTAACTTAGCAAATTTGCTTTTTGATAGTTTTTTTAATAGTTTGCTTCTCCTTAAATAATAGATGGATGGATCAGGTGGGATCAGCTTTGAAATAAGAACATTTTGCATGATTTCTGCCCTCCCTTTCATGTGAAAGTAAATGTCATTAGTAGAATAATATGCTTAAAAAGCAGAAAAAAGGTTAACTTTTAAGATATTTTATCTCAAAATGTTAACCAGTTAAATATTTTTTTAAGAAAGAATATTTACAACACCTATACTTAATTGCGGCAATAAGTAGAGCAAAACTACATCCAAAGTCATGATAACAATAAATGGAATAAGTGGTTTGATCATTTTCTCCGGTAATATATTTCCCACCTTTGATGCAACAAATAAACTTAAGCCCACAGGTGGCGTTAAAAGACCAATTGTCAAATTAATAATCATTAATAACCCAAAATGAACTGGATCAATCCCCACTGCCGTGACAATAGGCAGTAAAATTGGCGTTAAGATGATAATGGCGGAAATTTCATCAATAAACATTCCAACAATTAACAAGAAGATGATAATGACCATCATGACAACAACTGGTTGGAGATTCATATTGGAAATCATTGAAGCTAATTCATGTGGCAACCTTTCGATTGTGATGTAAAATCCAAAGAACGAAGCTGATGCAATAATAACAGATAAGGTGGAAACCACAACAACGGTATCCAGGATTATTTTTTTCATAACTTCCATTGTAATTTTTTTATAGACAAATTTTCCAATAACAAATCCATATACAACAGCTATCACGGAAGCTTCCGTGGGGGTGAAAGTACCACTGTAAATACCCCCTAAAATAATCAGCGGCATCAATAGCGCCAAGAATGAGCTGAACCCACTATTGACTGCTTTCTTGAACTCAAATTTTTCATTGCTTCGTATATTATGCTTTAACGAATAAATATACACCCATATCATCAATGAAAATCCGATAAAGATTCCGGGAATAATTCCGGCAATAAATAAATCACTGACAGAGACTCCTGCGCTTACCGCAAACATTACCATAGGCACACTCGGCGGGATAATGACGCCGGTTGTTCCTCCAGCTGCCTGAACGGATGCAGCAAATTCCCTGCTATATCCGGCTTTTACCATTGAGGGAATCATGAGAGCCCCTACTGCTGCCGTTGTTGCAACAGCCGATCCTGAAAGCGCTGCAAAAAACATACAAGCAACAATAGATACATGAGCAAGACCGCCTCTTAAGTGACCTACCAAACTTGAGGCAAACTCAACAATCTTGTCAGAAATTCCACCATGCTCCATGATTTTGCCTGCCAGAATGAAAAAAGGTGCAGCCAATAAAGGAAATGAATCCAGTGTAGTAAACATCCGATGCGGCAATGTGCTTAACTCAATAGTTCCAGTAATCAGTATGACGATAACTGTAGACAGCCCAAGAGCTATTGCAATTGGGACATTAATGATAAATAAAAATAGCAATAGGATAAATAAAAGTAGACTCATTCACTCACCTCGGCATCGCTAGTTGAATTTTTGCTAAACAGCAAATCTATTATATTGAGAATCTGCAGAAAAGCTCCAATGGGTATTGCTAAATAGACGACTCCCATTGGCAAACGCAGTGCCGGTGATTTGTTCATTGAATTTTCCAGAGCCAGTTCCATCCCTGTAATGATTAGGATGATTGCAAAAACAATCGCGATGAGTGAGACAATAATTTTAATCATTTTATTGAATCGGTCATTAAATTTTTTCACAAAGACTTCGATACTAATATGTGCGCCAAATTGATAGGCAAACCCACTAGCCAAAAAGGAAACCCAGACCAATAAATATCTAGCCACCTCTTCAGTCCAGGAAAATGAATAATCCACCACTTCCCTCATCAGTATTTGCAAAAATACAAGAGCAACCATAATCACTAATAATGCCATTGTCAGATACTGTGTCCATCGGTTTACATTGAGAACAAGTTTATGATACATAGTCTCCTCCAAAGAATAAGATGAAAAGTCCCCAAAAGGAAGGGACCTGAAATTCTTTTATCGGCTTTCTTTTATGATTGAAATATATTCACTGTATTTAGGTTCGTGTTTATCATATACAGGTTTTACTGCTTCTTTAAATGCATCGATATCGATTTCGTCTTTTTCAATAATTTTCACGCCATGTTCTGTCATTAACTTTTCGGCGCTTTTTTCATACTCAGGATTAATGGTATCGTGATAATATTTTTCACTTTCAGCAATTACAGTATCCAATTTGGATTTCAACTCATCATTTAATTGGTTGTATTTATCCAGATTCATCACAATTACACCTGCACGATAGCTAATTCCCACTTTAGATAGATGTTTATTTACTTCATAAATCTTGCCGCCTGTCATGGTTACATTTAATGGGTCGGTACCATCCACAACCCCTTGTTGAATCGAAGTATAAAGCTCTGGGAAAGGAATCGGCACTGGATCGGCTCCCAAAGCACGGAACGTGTCCATGAAAATTTCATTTTCCAAGGTTCTTATTTTCAATCCTTTCACATCTTCAAGCGTGTAAATATCCCTTTTATTATTTGAGATGTTGGCGATACCATAATCAAAAAAGGTTAGTATTTTAAGTCCCTTTTCTTCTGCCTTTGCCTTTAATTTATCTCCGACTTCCCCTTTTAAAATTTCTCTAGCATGTTCTAAATCTTCAAATAAAAAGGGAAGATCCAGGAATGCCACTTCTTCTACAAAATTGGATAATGCACCGCCTGTTACAATGGCCATATCAATTGTTCCCGAACGCACTTGCTCTACCATTTCCACTTCCCCACCTAGTTGAGCACCAGGGAAAACTTCCAATGAAATTTGTTCGGAAGTAGAATCTTTTAAATCTTCCGCCATTTTATCGGATAGCAATCCCGCCGGATCTGTTTCAGGAGCAGCATGTCCAAGTCGATAGACAATTTTCTCTTCACTAGCTTCCTTAGAAGTTTCGTCCGAATTTCCACAAGCAACTAACAGCAAAGTAAGGCACACGACAAACAGTAGAATAATTGATTGCTTTTTCATAAATACACTCCTTTTAATCAATCTACATTTATAACACTGACTATTGCTCCTGCTGCTTAAATATATTGATTTCTTATTTTATGTGTGGAAGCGCTATATTTCACCCGAAAAATGTTTGTAAGTTAGAATTAAAGTTCAATATAAATTATCTAATTTACTATATTAAAATTTTTATTTTTTTCGAAAAAACACTGGGAGCGAAAATTATATATTTTCAAAAAAAAAAAACAAAAGCCCGACAGGGAGCTTTTGTTTTTCATTTACTTCGGGTCAACCGGCAAAATGTCGACAAATTGTTCTTTGTATCGTGATTCTTCCTCGTTCATAAGAATATGGATATCCCCATAGTCACTGGAAGTACGTATCAATCGCCCGATCCCTTGCTGAAGGCGCAATTGCATAAACGGCAATTCGACTTCTTCAAATGGATCTTCGGCAAATGCTCTTTTTGCATCAAACAATGGATCATGTGGCGGGAATGGCAAATCATAAATCACCACGCGCGTTAATGCTTCTTCCGGCAAGTCAAGGCCTTCCCACAAATGATACGCACACAATGTTTTTACGGAACCTTCCTGGAAATCCCGAACAATCGCAGATAATTCACGATCGCCTTCAAAAGCAACCGTTAACTTCGACAGCATGGATAAGTCTGATTTGAAATCCAGCATGGACTGCTTGGATTTAAATAAAATCAGCGTTTGCTTTCCGTCTTTCAAAAGTTGTTCAGTTTTTGACACTTTTTCCTGTTGAGTGCATTCATGTAAATAGACCTTCATTACTTCATCATAATCAAACGGCGAAGGAACGCTGAATGATTGATATTTTTTGATTCCTAAACTATAGGCGATATAAGAGAAGTCTTTCTTCACCGACAAAGTAGCGGATGAAAAGACAATTGGCAACTTCTTGGAAAACAGCTTTTCTTCCAGCACATCCGTGATCAAGCGCGGCATGATGACAAGCGTTTCTTCCCCGTCCGTTTCCTCCAGCCAATCTACTGCATCTCCTTGTGCAACAAAGATCCGAATGGCCGCTTCATATTGCTCCAGGAATTCTTCAGCCATATTTAATTCATATTCTGGAATCATATATAACTCGGATTCAAAGACAAATTCTTCTAAGAGCTTTTCTACATCCAGTATTAATTGTTTCCCAATGGCTAATAGGCGTTCCGACTTTTTAATCGTTTTTCGTTCTTCCTGCGATGGTACTACATCATCACGCAATTGATCGAAAAACAGTTCATGATGGTCCTGCAGTCTTTCCATTGCATTCAGCGTTTTTTCCCGAACGCCATCGACCATCAACCGTTCCAGCAGATTAACAATCGTATAGCTTTGTACTTTCACGGTCATGGCTTTTTGCGCTGCATATTCCAATAAATGCCCTTCATCCAGGACAATCATTGAAACTTCCGGAAGCAAAGGCAACTGACCTTCACGTTCACGGGATTCTTTCGTAGCTAAATGTTCCATCAGGAAATCCTGTGAACAAATGATTAAATCGGAAGACTTGCGATAGTGTGCACGATGCAAAGTTTGACCGCAACGGTTGCGCAAATCGCATACAGAACATTGCATAATGGCATTATAATTGACGCTCTGCCAATCTTCGTCACTTACGGAAGGATAATCGCTTCTGGACCCATAAGGACTTACCGTTAGCATAGAACCCTGTGCATATACAGCTTCCGGGATGGTCATGGCAATGTCATCGATCCACTCTTCCGTTACTACTTTTTCCGTTTCTTCAAATCTTTTTAAACACAAATACTGGTCTCTCGATTTTGCCAGTCGAACATCGATCGTTAAACCAAGGTGCTCTGTTAATTTATAAATATCGCCGCCTTCTTTAACAAGCTGGTCGATTAATGTTTCATCCGCACAAGCAATCAATGCCGGACGACCCGTGTAACGCGCATAAGAAATGGCAGGCAGCAGATATGCGATCGTTTTTCCTGTCCCAACCCCTGCCTCGGCAAATAAAACATTTTTTTCTTTTAGCGCTTGTTCAATTTGGTAGGCCATGAAAATTTGTTCATCACGGCATTCAAATCCCTTTTCAGGCAATTCATCATACAGCACATCGCCCATCCAGTCGCCGAGCGAATCAAAAAAGGAACGGTCCTTCGATAATTCAAAAGGTAAAGATTGTCTCATTTATTTAATCTCCTTCATAGTACCTCACATACATCAAATGAAATTCTATAGGTCAAATATAAGGGGAAATTACACATTGAAACGGAAGGGTAAAGCCCCTTCCGTTATTAAAAGTATATACTTCAATATATGTTACGTGTGATGGTTTCAATTATTTTTATTCGCGGTTAGATTTTTGGCCCCAGTATTGATATAAATCCGTTCGGATGAAACCATTAAATAATTTTCGTTTCTTTGTAGCTTTTTTGCCATATAATTCTTCAAAGTTTTCCATCGAAGACAGCATATAAACAGACCAAGTTGGATATTGATTCATCAATGTTCCAAAGTCGCGAATTACTTTTTCAATTTCTTCTTTTTCGCCAATCCGCTCGCCGTATGGAGGATTCGAGATAATCACGCCATCCGTCAGCCTTGTAGTAAAGTCGGTTGCCTGCATTTGCTTAAATGTAATTAAATCGCCAAAACCAGTTTCCAGTGCATTTTCTTGGGAAATGGCAACCATTTTATGATCAATATCAGAGCCGATAATCTCCAGATGCTGGTCATAGTTTGCCAGATCATCCGCTTCGTTGCGGGCATCTTCCCATAATTTTGCTTTCATCCATGGCCACTCCTCGGAGATGAACTCACGATTATAGCCTGGTGCGATATTTTGTCCGATCATCGCCGCTTCCAATGGTATTGTTCCCGAACCACAAAATACATCGACAAACGGTCTGTTCGGATTCCATTTTGAAATTTTCACTAAAGCGGCCGCCAACGTTTCTTTCAGCGGCGCTTCCCCCTGGTGCTGTCGATAGCCGCGCTTATGCAGACCCGTACCGGAAGTATCAATGGTTAAAGTGGCGACGTCTTTTAAGATCGATATTTCAATCTTATAGACTGCACCAGACTCATCAAGAAAGCCTAAGCGCTTATAATGGAATTTCATTCGTTCGACGATTGCTTTTTTTACGATTGCTTGGCAATCCGGCACACTATATAGCTTGGACTTCACCGATTTACCCGAAACCGGGAAATTCGCATCGACCGGTAAATAGTTTTCCCAATTAATCGCTTTTGTACTTTCAAATAATTGATCAAATGTATAAGCAGGAAATTCGCCAACCACGATTTTGACCCGATCCGCCACGCGCAGCCAAAGATTGCATCGCGCAATGGCCGTTTCATCGCCCTCAAAATAAACTTTTCCATTCTCTACTCTTGTTTCATAACCTAAATCTTGTACTTCTTGTGCAACGATTGCTTCAAGCCCCATTGCAGCAGTTGCTACTAATTGAAATTTTGACATCATTCAATTTCTCCTTGGCCTTCAAATTCCATAATTATTTTCAAGTAAACCTTCGTGTTATTTAATATTTACCTATCTTTGGTAAATTAATCAATGTTATTATATAAGTATGAGCTTCGTGTCCTACAATTTGCATTGGTTTGACACATTCTACTTGAATTTACTTCTCTAAAAAGTTGCTTATTCAAGACAATTCGTGCGTTACTTTCCACTTTGCTGTCTGATTATTGCATTTTATGGGACAACCTCAGCTTCATTGCCATACCTACTGTCCCATTACTGTCTTAAATAAGGGAACTTCTCCTTCGATTTCCATCTTATCACTAAAAGAAAAGCCCTCCAATTGAAATGGAGAGCCTCTTAATTTTAAATTCACTCTTGTTTATTCTTAGTACCAAATTTAAATCATAGAAAATTCATAAGCCATGTTTTGTTCCCGGGTACTCAAACGACCGAAGTCTCGTACGAATCGGGTAGTAACCATCTATCTACGCTGGAATACCAACGTCCCTCCATCCGTTCATTTCCTTCTGGAGAGTGCCCCTACCATAATTTGGGTTTCTCACTCGTGGGGTTTACCTCGTTCCACCTTTATTGTTTCCAATAAAGCTCCGTCACTGTGGCACTTTCAGGAAGTGTTAACCATATCGAATCGACTTAGGTTATCCTTCCGCCGTCAAGCATATAGCTTGCCTTACCTTATTTTTTCAGTAAGCACGAACACTACGGTCATCTCAGATCCGTGTGAGCATGGACTTTCCTCTACAACTTCAAGAGCTGCAGCGATTACTCGAATTGAACTATGACAAAATTTATTATACTAAAAAATCATTACAATTTCAATAAATAAATGAAAATCAATTTATTTTAAAGAATTAAATTATTCAAACAGCTTAGCTCCAAAAACATGCTTTTCCAAATTCGAAAGACGTTTTAAAATATCGAAATTTGTATTTCCCGTTGCCTGAGGGGCTACCGGAGCACGTCTTGCCGCATTATTTTCTAGTTCTTCTCTTAAACGATTATTTTCAGCTCGTAATTCTTCCACAATTTTTTCAAAGTTATCGTAATCTTCCATGATTTGATCCAAAAACTGATCAACCTGGTCAACACTATAACCTTTCATTGATTTTTTAAATTCTTTTTCTAATATGATTTTTGAATTTAATTTAATTTCCATTCACATCGCCCTTCCATCCGATACGGTACATACTCCAATTATATCATATGAATGCAGTAAAAGGGATTTAAAGTCACCATTTCGAAAAATAACTATACCATATTCTGACGAAATTCGACACAAATAGAACTTGTGAAGAATGTCAAAATATGCGCTTCCCTGGGAAATTATTTTTCACTGTTCAACAGTTTGTTTTCAACCCTTTGAAACCTTTTTAGCCAGTTCGCACGCTGTTTAATTCTCTGTTCCATTTTCATAAACGAATTATGTTCCAAAAAGACTAGCCCTTCATTTATATAATTCAAAGCTTTTTCATAATCCTTCATTTGATGTTCATAGATCATGGCGAGCTGTTCGAATGCTCTTAGTTTTTCTCTATTTTCTATAAATAATAAGGCTTTTTCAAAAGAATTTTTTGCCTCGATATACCGGCCTTTGCGTTTTAGCTGGAATGCCAGATAATAATGCGCCAATCCCGATTCAACATTTTCATAAGATGTCGTTACCGCAGCAAGCAGCTGCTCGCTTTCATTCGAGTGTTTTAAATCTCCGAACCATTTGCCGATGTTTGTATAAGTAGCAGCTGATTCGTTTAATTTTTTTTCGAGCAATAGATTTGTAGAATGAATATAGAGAGTGACCAACGATAGCAAATCCCACTCATTATGATGCAATACTTTCATTAGGGCGTCAGGATTTCCGCTTTTTACTGCATCAGTATAAATAATGGGTGCCAAAAAACCAGGAATATCGCCATTTCTTTTAAATCCCAGTTTTTCTTCCTCCACTTTCGTTAATTTCATTCTTTCCAAATTATTTTTCCATATTCTTTTTGAACTATGTAATAAATCGATTTGTTTTTGTTTACGCAACTTAGGCAAGACATGTTGATTAAGCGTCCATCTCGTTTCAACCTGTGGCCAATCAAAACTTTTTCCATTGTAAGAAACAATCGTCTTTGTGTTTTGCCAAAATTTGGATTCAAATAAGAAAGCTGCTTCGTTTGCTGGATCTGCCAAAATATATTGCGTCAGTACAAATTGATCTTCAGCAGCATCCAGTAAACCCAACAGGAAGATATTTGTCCCTGCCCCTTTTAAGCCAGTTGTTTCGGTATCAAAAAAAACAATCGATTCATCAAATGTGAGGGCATAGGGATGTTCAATCGTTGCATTCTGCCATTTTTCGATTGCCTCAAAAAACAAACCTAACTGATAGGTACCATGCTGGTAATGGAGCGGATAAGTCACTTCCCGTTTAAATAATACGCCGAACTCATTTTCTACCACCGAAAGCCCTGCTCTTTCCCAATCGTCAAGATAGAACGGTTTTTCAGGTTTATTAAAAACGGGCTTTACGTTTGATGGTTCTTTCTTTTTGCCAAGCTTTTGTTTTAACTGCAGCATTTTATTTTCGTAAGACATGGGCTTCACCCTATTTCATTCTTTAAAATGGTTAGTACTTTTATTACTTTATCCTTGCTTTCATTCAAACTATCTTGAGCGCCAATACAAGATGGACAGCCGCTTTTGCATGGACAACTGCGCACATGCTGGATTGTTTCTTCCAAAATCGGTCCCAAAATATGATAGACTCTTTCCGCCAATCCGATTCCACCCGGATAACTATCATAGATAAATAAGGTTGGTTGTTCATTATGGGCCGACTTTACTTGCGGCACTACGGATACGTCACTTCGATCACATTGTATATACAGCGGTATAAATGAACCAGTCGCATAGGCTGCTCCGGTTAGTGCGTCCGTCAGCATTTCCTCCGACCAATTTTCCGGTAAGTTAAAGGAAATCCACGTAGCATTTGTATGCATTTCAAGTGGGGGAATATGAATTTTCCCTGACCCGATATTTTCGTGCGTCCCGAAACGGATTTTTTTAAAGATGGTCGGAATGGCCAACAAACTGATATCCCCGTAACTGACGGTAGCCGATTTATAAGCGGCGTTTCGGTCTTCATTCAATATTTTTAATTCTACCGCCAAATTTGCATCTGTAAAGTAGTCCACATCCACTTCCCGCACGTATGCTTTCTTTTCTTCCCAATCCAGTTCCTCGACTTGAAATTGCGTTCCTTGGTGAAGGTAGATCGCTTCTTCATGCAAAAGCGTCATGGCACTATAAGTATCCATTTCCCCAATTACTTTTGTGCCGGCTGGAATAGTCATATCAATAATAACCACGTTCTCTTGGGAAGCAGAACGCAAACTGACTTCATGAGCAGGAAATCGCTCGCTCATCCAATACCATGTAGAACTCGTTTTTACTAGAACGCCCTCTTCTTGCAGGAACTCAAGCAATTCCTGAACTTCGAATTCGCCGTATGAATCCGCAGTGCTAAATGGCAATTCAAAAGCAGCGCATTTTAGGTGATCCATTAAAATAAGGATATTTTCCGGGTTAATCAGCGCTTCTTCGGGAGAGCTGCCCAGCAAATACGCAGGATGATTGACCACATATTGATCAAGCGCCGTCGAATTCGCCACATAGATGATTAATGCAGAATCTTGACGACGACCAGCCCGGCCCGCCTGTTGCCACGCGCTTGCAATGTTGCCCGGATATCCCGTCATAATACAGGCCTGCAATTGACCGATGTCAACCCCTAATTCCAGGGCGTTCGTACTTACAACCACTTGAATTGTGCCATCTCTTAGCCCTTTTTCAATGGCTCGGCGTTCTGTTGGCAAATAGCCGCCTCGGTAGCCGCGGATCGATTCATCATGAATTTTGTTTTTTGTTAAGTTCTTTAAATAGGTAACGAGCATTTCTACCCTAACACGTGATTTTGCGAAAACGATTGCTTGAATGCCGGCCTCAAATAACCGCGATGCTAAATCTTTCACTTCCAGAATACTGCTGCGTCTTACGCCAAACGTCGGATGGACAATCGGTGGATTATAGAATAGAAATGTTTTCTTGCCAACCGGCGCTCCAGACTTAGCGATTAGTTCATGAGTTGAATTGGTCAACTTCTCTGCAAGTTCCTTTGGATTTTTAATGGTAGCGGATGTGCAAATGAAAATTGGGTCGCTTCCATAAAATGCGCAAATTCTTTTTAGTCTTCGAATGACATGTGCAACATGACTGCCAAATACACCTTTATATGTATGTAATTCATCAATGACTATATACTTTAGATTTTCAAAGAGAGACACCCATTTCGTATGATGCGGCAAAATTCCGGAATGCAGCATATCGGGATTCGTCATGACGATATGCCCCGCTTTACGAATCTTTTGGCGGATAGCTGGTGCAGTATCCCCATCATATGTATAACTCAGAATTTCCACGCCCATTGCTTCAATCAGCTCATTGAGATCGGATTTTTGATCTTGCGCAAGTGCTTTTGTAGGAAATAAATAAATCGCCCTGCTGGATGGGTCCTCCAATATTTTTTGCAGCACAGGCAAATGATAGCACAGCGATTTCCCCGACGCAGTGGGGGTAACTGCCGTAAATGATTTGCCGTTAGCTGCATAATCAAAAGCCTCCCTTTGGTGTGTATAAAGTTGGTTAATTCCTCGGGACTCCAACGCTTTCCGAATTGATGGGTGCAAGTTGTCCGGAAAGGGAGCAAAACTGGCCGGAGCAGCTTCCAGCGTGTGCCAGTGAAGAATATTTTGCTTTAATTCTTCGTCATATTGCCATTCATTCAATAACTCATCGATTGTCCGCTTTTTACTGAACATCCTTCCCACTCTCCTCTTCTAAATGTCGCAATAAGAAAGATAATGTATAATGGACGGATTGAACCGATTGTATAAAGCGCTTTTTGCTTGTTTCCTTGTAAAAAGATTGCACGGTAAATTGATTCATCGCATCCACGACGTTCTCAATTTGGGATGGATGTATATATTTGGGACGGCTGCGTTCCATCCAGTTTAAGGCAAGTGTTTGCCATTCATTTAAAAGAGAATGAATAGTATCAGCATGCGGCTTGACTTCTTCATAAAATTGAGGCGTTGCGTCAAGTTCACGCTGCTTATGAAAGCGACTGATTGACGCATCACACTCATTTAACAAACGCTTTGATAATTCGATTAGTTGCATGTTATTCCCCTCTTGAAATCTAATAATCTTCTTTTAATTGTACCAAATTCTCGCTATGAACACTAGCAATAGGGGAACAAGCATTCTTTACATGAAACTGCTTTTCTGCTAAGCTTACTTTCTGATAAGTAGTTCCTAATTGAGAGAACATTTCGCCGTGGATGTTCGTACGTTCATTCTCAATTTTGGCTGTCATGATTTGATCGATACATTCTATTTGCGAAAGCAACATTTGAATTCTATGCATGGTCATTCCTCCTTAGATGTTTAATTTCCGTGCTAGTATTCAAATTCCTTTGCGCTTGCCAAAACTAGACATAGGTTGCTAAAACAAGTAGATTTTCGATAACTTTTCATAGAATGGAACTCTTATTGGCGCCTTAACAAAACTGATTAAAAATATAGTTTTTATTTTTTATAAAATGGCCTTTTTTGTTTTATAATTTACAATGGGTACTTCACAAAAGTGGGTATCCTCTTAAAAGGAGTGTTTTTCGATGATCCATTATCCCAATGGCAAACCGTATAAGCCAGCCGAATCAACGAAAACAAAATCTGCTCGGAAGAAGAAAGATTTCTCCTTCAGTAATCGAGGTAAAACACTTGAGGATGAGTTAAATGAAACAAACACGTACTATTTAATTCATCAAATCGCCATAGTCCATAAGAAACCTGTTCCCGTGCAAATCGTCAAAGTAGAGTACCCGTCACGAAGTGCGGCCGTCATTCGTGAAGCCTACTTCCGTACCCCTTCAACAACGGATTATAATGGTGTCTGGAATGGGTATTATATTGATTTTGAAGCAAAGGAAACGGAGAGCAAAACTAGCTTCCCCTTGAAAAATATCCATGAACATCAAGTTGCCCATATGAAAGATGTGACAGACCAAAAAGGGATTGCATTTACAATCGTGAGATTTTCAAGTCTGAATCGCTATTTCGTTCTGCCTTTCTCCGTACTTCATGAAGCATGGTTGGCTATGCTGGACGGTGGCAGAAAATCAATACCCCTATCTATATTCGAAACAAAAACAATCGAAATCAAAACCGGTTTCAATCCGCGGATTGACTATATCACCGCGATCAATAAAATGATAACAAACAAAGAATACTAGTTTGTTAAAGTGAGGAGATCATTTTGGCAGAAAAACGTCGAACACGCGAGCAATTAAAACGCGAACGTGAACAGCAAAAGAAAAAACAAAAAAAACCAGCATCGTCCTGGATTAAACGCACACTGTTAACACTGGTCCTAATTGGGGTTGTAGGCTTGCTTGGCGGCTGCGGGTTGTTTGCCTACTATGCGAGTTCGGCCCCAGAATTGGATGAAGAACTATTGAAAGACCCGATTTCATCAGAATTCTATGATAAAAACGGAGAACTTTTTGCAACAATCGGATCAGAAAGCCGCAAATATGTCGAATATGAAGATATACCGCAAGACATGGTAGATGCCATTCTCGCTACGGAAGATGTTCGCTTCTTTGATCACTTTGGAATTGATATTTGGCGTTTGGGCAGTGCGGTCATTGCCAACCTTACACAAGGATTTGGCGCTCAGGGTGCAAGTACGATCACTCAGCAAGTAGTAAAAAATTCTTTCTTGAGCAACGATAAACAGTTAAAACGTAAAGCACAGGAAGCGTGGCTTGCCATCCAACTGGAACAGCATTATGAAAAAGAGGAAATATTCGAAATGTACTTCAATAAAGTGCTCATGTCCGGAAGAATCTACGGGTTCGGAACTGCGGCAGAATATTTCTTCGGCAAAGAGCTAAGCGAACTGGAACTCGATGAAATGGCATTGCTTGCCGGAATTCCGCAAAGTCCTAATAACTATAATCCTTACAAAAATCCGGAACGAGCACAGCAAAGAAGAGATTTGGTGCTGGACTTAATGGTTCAGCATGAAAAGATTACGGAACAAGAAGCTGCTGAAGCCAAAAAAGTGGATGTAACTTCCCGTCTCCTTCCAGAAGAGAACCGTCCAGAAGTTGAAGGCGTAAAATACGAAGCCTTCCTGGATGTTGTTTTAAACGAACTTGAAGAAAACGGCGATGGCGATTCGCTTGCCGAAGGTATCAAAGTATATACAACGCTTGATCCAAACGCACAAGCAACGGTTGAAAATATTATGAACAACCCTGCGAACTTCCCGACGGAGAATATTCAATCCGGGGTATCGGTAATCGATACGAAAACAGGTGGAATTGCAGCAATCGGCGGAGGCCGCAATTACAGCAACCGGGGCTTTAACTTTGCCCACGATTTGACAAAGCGCTCACCTGGTTCAACGATCAAGCCATTGCTTGATTATGGCCCGGCCATTGAAAATTTAAAATGGTCAACCGGCCAAACGATTGTCGATGAACCAATGGCTTATTCTGGTTCAGATCAAGTGATTTCAAACTGGGATAACAAATATCTTGGGGCGATGACGGTTCGACAAGCTTTATATACTTCACGAAATGTACCGGCGGTGAAAACTTTGAAGGAAGTTGGAACTGAACAAGCGAAGGAATTTATCGGCAGACTCGGAATCCAAGCCGAAAATGTCTATGAATCGGATGCGCTTGGCGGCGGAGATATCAATATAAGCCCAATTCAAATGTCTGCTGCGTATGCGGCATTCGGAAATAACGGGGTTTATAATGATCCTACTACAATTAAAGAAATCGAATATCGTGATGGGTCGAAAAAATCTTATAAATCCAAACCAGTCGTAGCAATGAGCGACTACACCGCTTATATGGTAACAGATATTTTGCGTGATGTTGTGAGCAACAAACCTGGCGCTTCAGGCACAAGTGCCGCTATCCCAGGTCTTGATATTGCAGGTAAAACTGGAACAACAAACTATTCAGCAGACGATTTCCGAAACTTCGGTTTACCAGCCAGTAGTGTACCGGATAGTTGGTTTGCAGGATATACAACGAATTATTCCATTGCAGTTTGGAGTGGATATGCAGAGCGAAAGAATCCTATTACGTCTTGGGTTGAACGACGCCTGCCTCAGTATCTATTTAAGTCAATTATGTCCGAGATTTCTTCTAATGTAGAAACTCAAAACTTTAAAAAACCAGGTTCTGTTGTAGAGGCGACAATCGAAGTGGGATCGAGCCCATTAAAATTGGCAAGTGAATATACACCATCGAATATGCGCCGAACAGAATTATTTGTTAAAGGAACTGAACCAACGGCTGTTTCTGAAAAATACGAAGTGGTGGAATTGGCTGCACCAACGAACTTACAAGCGAATTACAATGCCGAAGGAGCAGTGGTCGATTTAACATGGGGCTATAATACACCGGAGGATATGGATATTGCCTTTGAAGTTTCCGTGACTGTCGACAACGAACAGCCTGTAGTGGTTACTACAACCGGCGAAACTTCTGCAGCGGTTTCAAATATAGAACCAGGCCGCAACTATGCCTTCTCGGTAGTTGCAGTCTCAGGAGAAGTCCGAAGTGGCGCTGCGTCAACATCCCTTTTCCTTGAAGAAGAAGTTGAAGAACCTGAAGTCGAAGAGCCAGAGGAACCTACAGATGGCGAGGATAACAATAACGGCGAAAATGGCGAAGACGAGAATAACGGTGAAAACGGGAATGACAACGGAAACGGAAATAATGGCAATGACAACGGAAACGGCAACAATGGTAATGGCAACGGAAATGGTAACTCCAACGGTAACGGGAATAGCAACGGCAACAATGGCAACAACAATGATCAACATGATGATGCGGAGGATACCGTAGTACCAGATCAAGACTCAGAAACCGAAAATCAAGGTGAAGTGCAAACACCAACCCAACCGACCAATCCGGCCGAAACAACTGAATAAAAAGGAAATAAAAAACCAGGTGAAAATAAAATCACCTGGTTTTTTTATGATTGCTAAAGCATTAAGAATTGTTGTCCTTGAGAACTGAATTTCCTTCGAAAACTTTTGAAAGAAAGGTTTCCCTCTTTTTGGCTTTGAAATTTCTTTCGATAGCTCCTTGTTCTCATGCTTTTAATCGCAGCCGGGCCAAGCGCTTTTTTAGTTCTTTAAACAACTCATCCAATTGACGGTAGCATGCATATTGGCCTGGCCTTGCTTTAATAAATTGCAGCCGCTCCTTGCCATTGATGGGCAAAACTTCGTATTCTTCCCGCTCACTTACAGCAGTCTCGGAAGTGTCGGAACAATGGACAACGCATCTTTCGAAAAGTTCAATTCCCTGTTCCATTAAACTCTTTGCTTGTCCATCCCGCACTTCATGGGATTGATAAATTTTGGCACTCAGATTTTGCCATTGTTCAAAAAATGGCTCCACTATCTCTTTATCGATTAATTCCCGTTTGGCTTTATTCATGACCTTTTACCAGTCCTTTTTTCAAACGTTTTTGCCCTTCCCTGCAGAGATCCAGAAGCGGACAAACATGACATTGCGGGTTTTGCGCTTTACAATGATAGCGACCGAAGAAAATCAATTGATGATGCGTTTTTGACCATTTTTCCATCGGTGTCTTCTTCATTACCGTTTCTTCCACTTCCAATACCGAATCTTTCAAACGGCATAAGCCCAATCTTTTTGTCACACGTTCCACATGCGTATCCACAGCAAGTGCCGGAATATTAAAGGCTACCGATAAAACCACGTTTGCCGTTTTACGGCCAACGCCAGGCAGCGTGACTAGCTGGGCCCGGGTTTGCGGAATTTCCCCGTTATATTCTGTGAGCAGCTTTTGACATAAGCTTTGGATGTTCTTGGCTTTATTGCGGTAAAGTCCAATCGAGCGAATATCATTTTGCAACTCTTCCAAAGGAACAGCCAAATAATCTTGCGGTGTTTTATATTTTTGAAATAATGTTTTCGTTACTTTATTTACTAGGGCATCTGTACACTGTGCTGATAATAATGTTGCAATTGTTAGCTCAAACGGGTTATCGTGAACGAGCTCGCAATGTGCATCAGGGAACATTTTGTCCATCTCGTCCAAACAATGCTCCCACTGTTTTTTCGTAAGCATAGTTGCACCTCTTATTCTCTTTCTTCTAACCAATTATAAAATGATACTTTTTGCGTTTTTTCTGCAGAAGCTGTTCGTTTTGGCTGAACTGCAGTCGTTTTTTGGTGAAATTCCCCCGTAATCTTTTCAACTTGCTTGACGGTTTTGATATTTTTCTTTTTCCATTCAAACAAAATGCGATCAATATATCGCAATGACAATTTTCCTGCTAACACGGCTTCTTTTAAAGCCTCTTTAATAATTGCGGGAGAATGATGATCCGTATCTAACCACATGGAAATAGTTTCAATTTCCATTGGCGACAAAAGCCTACCGAATTCTTGTTCGAAGATAGTAAAAATTTCGCCTTCTTCTTTTTTTTCATCTTGAATCTCTTGATCAATGGAAGAGGTCTCCAGCAAATCCAATAATCTTTCCCATAAAGGGTAGAGGGAATAGCGTTCATAGACAATTCCGTTCACATCAATTCCCTGCGTGATTTCCAGAAACCCCTTTTGCAAAAGCCTTTGCAGTTTGACACTGATGTCATTATCACTAAGAGAAAGCCTTTTGGTAAGATCACTTGGTGTCGGAAAATAATTTTGTTCATCATGAAAAGCGATTAAATGCAATAAAAGAAGCGCTTCGTCATCCGATATTTTCATTTTTTTATAATGCTGGAAAAAAGCTTGCGGTATCGTGACATTCCCTTGTTCGATCCATAATCGGAGTCGTTGATTCTTGCTTTTCATCCAAAGGACCCCTTTCCACCCACTACAATGGGAAAATCTCACAAATGTTGTTCATAGCAATGAAAAGCGCCCGCAAATACGAGCGCTTTTCCATAGTGTATTGTTTGAAGCATTCTTATTATGGATATAAACGATTTAAAAGGCGCGGGAATGGAATACATTCGCGAACATGCTCCGCCCCACTGATCCAAGCGACTGTACGTTCCAGACCTAGACCGAAGCCTGAATGCGGTACAGCACCTTGTTTGCACAAGTCCAAATACCATGCATAAGCCTCTTCATCCAGATTATGCTCGGCAATACGCTGTTTCATTAAGTCATAATCATAAATACGCTCGGAACCGCCGATAATTTCGCCATATCCTTCCGGTGCTATTAAGTCTGCACATAAAACGACGTCATCTCGATCTGGATGTGGCTGCATATAAAATGGTTTGATGCCTGTAGGATAGCATGTAATAAATACCGGCTTGTCATAATGCTCTGCAATTGCCGTCTCATGCGGTGCCCCAAAGTCGTCTCCCCACTGAATATCTGTAAATCCTTTTTCGTGCAAGAACTTAATCGCATCATCATAAGAAATACGCGGGAATGGTGCTTGGGCTTTTTCAAGCTTCGAAGTATCGCGGCCAAGACGTTCCAATTCCAGTTTGCAATTTTCCAACACAGATTTAACAATGTGGGATACATATTGCTCCTGTACCTCTAAGCTTTCGTCATGTTCCACGAAAGCCATCTCCGGTTCAATCATCCAGAACTCAATCAAGTGACGGCGCGTTTTTGACTTTTCTGCACGGAATGTCGGACCGAAAGAAAATACTTTCCCCAATGCCATTGCCGCCGCTTCCAGATATAATTGACCAGATTGAGAAAGATAGGCGTCTTCATCAAAATATTTTGTATGGAAAAGTTCGGAAGTTCCTTCTGGGGACGAACCTGTTAAAATTGGCGGATCGATTTTAACAAAACCGTTATTATTGAAAAATTCATATGTTGCACGAATTACTTCGTTCCGAATTTTCATGATGGCATGCTGTTTTCGTGAACGCAACCAAAGATGTCGGTGGTCCATTAAAAATTCAACACCATGCTCCTTTGGTGTAATCGGATAGTCCACAGCTGCATGAATGACTTCAATTCCCGTAACCGCCAATTCGCAGCCAAAGCTTGAGCGTGAATCTTCCTTCACAACTCCCGTAACATACATGGACGTTTCTTGCGTTAAACTTTTTGCTGTTGCAAACAGTTCTTCTCCTGCTTCTTCTTTAACAACTACACCCTGTACAAATCCTGAACCATCACGCAATTGCAAAAATGCAATTTTGCCGCTTGAGCGTTTGTTTGCTAACCAAGCGCCTAACTTTACAGTTTCGCCAATATGATTTGGCATATCTTGAATCATTATTTTTTTCATATTAATCCTCCACAAAGAACTAATTTTGTTATCGTTCAATTCGAGCCCGAGCTTGAATAATTAAAAGATTGTAGGCCAGCACGTCTCTGCCATGCCTACAATCGATATCATAAAAAGGTAAACGAATAATTAATAATTAGTCTTGCCATTTTGATTTTACAAAGTTATCCATGCGACGAACCGCTTCTTCCAATAATTCCAGGGAAGTCGCATAGCTTAAACGAACAGTAGAAGGTACCCCGAAACCGGAGCCTGGCACAACTGCAACATTTGCCTCCGTTAAGAGCGCTGTTGCAAAATCATCTACCGACCCATAACCTGTTTTACGCGCAGCTTCCGCTACATCCGGCAATAAATAAAATGCCCCTTGTGGCTTAATCACGTGGAAACCGGGAATGGCATTTAATTTTGGATAAATTGTTTCCAAGCGTCCTTCAAATGCTTTTCTCATTTCTTCCACGGAATCTTGCGGACCGTTGTAAGCTTCAATTGTAGCATATTGAGATGTAGTTGTTGGGTTGGAAGTAGAGTGCGATGCAAGATCTGTCATCGGTTTGATAATGTCTGCGTCCCCAGCAGCGTACCCAATCCGCCATCCTGTCATGGAATGTGATTTAGCAACTCCATTAACGACAATTGTACGTTTTTTTACTTCTTCCGAAAGCTCGGCAATAGAAAAATGCTCTAAACCATTGTATAGAAGTTTTTCATAAATTTCATCCGAAACGATTAATAGATCTTTTTCAACCGCCACTTGTGCCAACTCGGCTAATTCTTCGCGCGTATAAACCATGCCGGATGGGTTGCTTGGCGAGTTGATGATTACGGCTTTTGTTTTTTCCGTTGCAGCATCACGCAATTGTGCTGCAGTGATTTTAAAGTTTTGTTTGCTTGTGCTTTCCACGTATACCGGAACGCCGCCAGCCAGTTTCACCTGTTCAGGATATGAAACCCAATAAGGAATCGGGATGATTACTTCGTCTCCCTCATTTAAAATAACTTGGAATAAAGTGTAAAGAACATGTTTAGCCCCGATGCCGACAATAATTTCGTTTTGTTTGTATTCAAGGTTGTTGTCGCGTGCTAATTTATCAATGATCGCTTGTTTCAAAGCTGGAAGCCCGCCTGAAGGAGTATATTTCGTATGGCCAGCGTACATCGATTCTGCTGCGGCATCCAGAATGTTTTTCGGTGTATTGAAGTCAGGCTCTCCCGCTCCCAAGCCGATCACATCGATTCCTTGTGCTTTCAGCTCTTTCGCTTTTGCTGTAATGGCCAAAGTTGCTGATGGCGTTAAAGTTTTTACACGGTTAGCTAATAAATCTTTCATAAAAAATCTACTCCTCTACAAGTTCAAAATACGTTTCCACCATTGCCCGTCTTCAAAAATAATATAGACATAATTCAGTTTTTCCGCCTTGTTTGTATAGGTAATTTCCCATACAGCGCCAACTTCTTCATATCCCAATTTCGTGTGAAGAATTTCTTTCACTTCTACATTTTCATTATTTAAAACCGACAAAGCTTGCTCTTTAGTAATACCGTCCTGCAAAAACACTTCCTGAATCGAATTCTCTTCTAGACTGATTGGAACAAATATTGCTTTTTCGTTACCTTCCTCGTCTTCCCCGAACACTGTAACGTACGGTTTATTACCATTATAAACATAAGAGTCCGATACTACCGCCAAAGACTTTGTTGAAAGAGCAAGTTCTTCCGCTTGCTTTTCGATGTCATCGAATGGTTCGTCGGATTTCCAAATTACGAGTACAGAAATAACAAGTGCCAATGATACAAAAAAGACGGAAATGAAAATTATCCAGTTTTTCATCGAATCACCTTCATCTGTGTTGCTGATTTATTTCTCATTTTCGTCTACCTGCTTTCTTTCCTCTTCCTTGCTATTATACCAATGTTCAATCTCCAACACCATATCTTGTAATGGTAGTTTATGAACCGAAATTTGCGGTAAAGCCCTTAAAAACTCCACTCCATATGATTTTGTTTCAATTCGCCGATCCAATACCACAAATACTCCCTTGTCTTGGGAGGAGCGGATCAGGCGGCCAAAGCCCTGTTTAAAGCGCAAGATCGCCTCGGGCAGTGACAGTTCCGTAAAGGCATTTATTCCCTGTTGCTGCAAAAGTGCAGACTTGGCTTTAAACGTTGGTTCCTCGGGTGCCGAAAATGGCAGACGAACGACCACAACCGTTGATAAACCTTCTCCCGGTACATCTACACCCTCCCAAAAGCTATTTGTTCCAAATAATACTGACTGGCTGAATTTTTGGAAGGATTTTAACAAACGCATTCGGCTTCCGTTTGTAATGCCTTGGGCAAAAAGCATATAGTCGAAAAGGAGCTCGCTTTCCTGTATTAACTCAACTGTCTTTCTTAGCATTTCCTGAGAAGTAAATAAGACAAAACATCGTCCTTTTGTCGCTCTTACAACTTGCGTGATGGCCAATGCAACGGACTCCACATAATCCGTTTGGGAGACCCCTTGGATATCCGGCATATCATTGACGATAAATGCTTTCGCTCCTTGATAATACTCTTTTGGCGCCTGAAGCATTTCCATCGGCACCTGCGCTGGGATGCCCAGTTGATTGGCAACAAAACGTTCATTATTTGGTACAGACAATGTGCCTGAAGTCCAGATTACGGCTGCTTGTTCTCGGAAAGGTTGGAGAAGTTGCTCGATAGCAGTCTTTATTCGAATCGGTTTCTTTAAAATTCGAATGCTGCCTGGCACGTTTCTTACGTCGATTTCGACCCAGGTTGTATAATCTTCGCGAACATTCAAGAAGATTTCATCCCATTCATTCACTTTCACCTTAAATTGCCGAATCCAATAGTCCCATTGTTCCACGATTAAAAGATGTTGTGGCGCAATTTGTTCGATATCTTTTTTAAACTGGGAGGACATTTGTTCCGCTAGGTCGATCCAGTTTTGCATGGCTTTAGAGAAGTCAACGATCAGATCATGGTTTAATGCGATTTCCTGAAGAAAAACTGTCCGTTTTGAATTGGCTTTGGATTGGGCTGAAATTTGCTTCATTTGTTGAACGATCATTTGCATGGTTTGATCAAACAGACCAGTTAATTGATTAAAGATTTTCTCCAATTGATGGAAGTAGGATAAGGGAACCCGGTGTTTTTTTAAAGCAATTTTTTGAAAAGTCGCAAATAGTTCCTCATCGCTCGCCATTCCGATTCGGCCAAAAATATATTTCCAATTGGTAAAGGTAAAAACTGCCTGATTCTGCTGGACCGCAGCCTGAATGAACTGATGCGCTTCATCAATAATCAAGCCATCGATTTTTTCAAAGATGGGTTCATGTCGTGCAAGGTCGGCAAGAAGCATGGAGTGATTTGTTATGATCAAATCAGCTTCTTCGCTCTCTCTTATCGCCTTATCATAAAAATCAAACGGATGGTTTTCTCCAGTGTACTCCCCATTTTTTCGGATTTTATCAATAAACAATTGTCCTCCGCCCGAACTATTAAGCTCGGACAAATCTCCCGTTTCCGTTTTGGATAACCAGACAAGTACCTGAAGGACAATTAACGTTTCATCGTAAGATAATTCCTGATTTTTTAAGATTTGTTCAAAAAGCACCACATCAATATAATTTTTCTTTCCTTTTAGCAAGGCAACCTTGATCGGACGGCCAATCATTTCCTCTACTTTTGGAATTTCGTTCAGCAAAAGCTGTTCCAGTAAATGAGTAGTGTACGTACTGATACAAACTTTGCGATTTTTTTGTTTTGCATAAATGATGGAAGGCGTTAAATAGCCGATTGTTTTTCCAATTCCCGTAGACGCTTCGATCAGTACTTCCGTTTTTTGGTTTAGATGCTCCCAAATGGTATCCATCATTTCAAACTGTTTGGGACGTTCTTCAAAGCCAGGAATCGCTTTTTTAAACATTGCTATTTTATCGGAACTCGCAACAGGATAAGCGATCTGATCCTGCACGGTTCTTTTTGATGCGTGACTCTTCTTTAAAGCTAATTTGTTATAATAAACGACGGATTGATCGTTGGAAACGGAATTTCGTTTGATTTGCAATGCATCAAATAATAAATGCGCTATATTTGTTTTAAGACGGAAAGATTTCTTATGCATGATTTCCAATGTTTCAAGCGGAAGCTTCAGCAGTTCTTCCCAGCACCTTTTCAACAGCAGTGCACAGGCCAGTGCATCATCATCTGCACGATGGGCATTATCCAGAGGGATATTCAATTCCGCAGCCAAATCGCCCAGTTTATAACTCAAGGCAGATGGAAATAGAATTTTTGCTAATTCCACGGTATCTATTTTTTTCCCTTTCCAAACAGGCATACCCACACGCTTGAATTCCCCCTGCAAGAACGATAGATCAAAATCCGTATTATGCGCTACAAAAATTGCATCCTGCAAAAGTTCATAGATAGTTTCAGCGTAATCCTCAAATGGAAGAGCATCCTGAACATCGGCATCTGTAATATTCGTCAAATCTTGAATAAAGAGCGGGATTGGTTTCCCCGGTTGAATGAATGATGTAAAAGTCTTTGTAATACACCAATCTTTCATGAGGACAATTGCGATTTGAATCATGCGATCTCCATTTGCTTGAGAATGACCGGTCGTTTCAATATCAACAATTGCATATTCTCTACTTTCCATCATATTTCTCAACTCACAATTTTAAAGATATTTCACAAGGACGTTAACTTAATTTAAGTCCATTTAGATAAGCGAATTTTATCATATAAATGAGAGCTAGGTCATGTTAGGACCATGGAAATTAGGGAAGATACTTTAGACAATGGCTAAACGATACAATATTAGCATTGAAACAATTTAGAAGGAATTATTGATTGAGATATAAATTAATGAAGGAGAGATACATTCATATGGTGAAGGACTATCCAGTTTACCCTTATCTTGACGTTAAGAAAAAAGTTGTGGAGCAGCCGATTGCTTTTCCGCCACAGCATCAACAACAGACACCGGGATTCGAATGGGCAATGGATCCAAGGCCGATATTTGATTATGAAGGATTTAAAGGCAGTGAAAAATTAAAAGGAAAAGCGGCACTCATCACTGGTGGAGATAGTGGAATTGGACGTGCAGTGGCAGTTGCTTACGCCAAAGAAGGTGCCGATTTGACAATTGTTTATCTAAATGAGGACCAGGATGCAAAAGAGACAAAGCAATATGTAGAGCAATTTGATGTTAATTGTTTACTTATAGAGGGGGACTTGCGGAACCCAACAGTTTCTGAATTTGCTGTGGCTCAAACAATTAAAAATTATGGCCGTTTGGATATTGTGGTAAATAATGCCTCGGTCCAGCCATTCACAAAAGATATTCTGGACATATCCAATGAGCAGCTTGAGGACACGTTTCGAACAAACGTTTTTCCGCTTTTCTACATGACAAAAGCTTCTCTTCCCTACCTGAAACAAGGGGGTTCAATCATTAATACCACTTCAAGAGTTGCCTATGAAGGAGATAAAAACGTCATCGACTATTCCGCAACAAAAGGTGCTGTCGTTTCCTTCACACGTTCCATGGCATTATCACTTGCAGACAAAGGAATACGCGTCAATGCTGTTGCTCCGGGTCCGGCATGGACACCACTTACTGTGAGTACCTATTCGGCAGAACATGTTTCTACACTTGGTACAGACATTCCGATGGGACGTGCCGCGCAACCCTTTGAAATTGCACCTCCATTTGTATATCTTGCAACAAACGAGTCGCTGTACGTAACAGGACAAGTTCTACATGTAAACGGTGGGAAAATACGCTATTCATAAAAAAGACGAGGCGAATCGTTCAGCTCCGCGTCGACGAAAACCCAACGTCCTGCTCCTGCGATTACTCGTCGCAAAATGCTTTTGCTGCAGATGTTTTTTTCGCGAAAGCGATATGTAAATGCAAAGCAAAGATTGTACTAAAAAAAGGCAAAATAAAAGAGCAGGGGCTCATCTCCCTGCTCACAAAAACAAAGTACTCCGACAAATCCGTGTCGTAATGAGTACTTTGGTTGTAAAGTATAAACTTTACTTGGTTTGGCACCGAAAATTATTATAACAAAAATATTTCATAATAGCAATAGTGTTTTGGAATTTGAACAGTGTCTAGCTCCAGCGCCCAGCCCCTCGAGGCGCGGTCTGTCCTCGGTCGAAAGCTGGAAAGACACTTTCGATTCGGGCCCTCCAGCGCTTGAGGCTCATACGATGTGAGTCATGTCGACGATGCAACAGGACGTTGCGCTTTCGTCGACGCGGGGCTAAGCAGGGCGCTTGCGCTTTTCTTATAGAACCGTAGCTTCGGGTTCGTACGAAATCAGCTCTTTTACCCTGTTTTGTTCGCCCATGATGGCTACTGTTGGCTTATGATCTTTTGCTTCTTCGTTGGATACATACACATAGGAGATGACGATCACGATATCTCCCTTTTGGACAAGACGCGCTGCCGCGCCATTTACACAGATAACCCCGCTCCCGCGCTCTCCGGCAATGATATACGTTTCAAAGCGGGCACCGTTATTATTGTTGACCACATGCACTTTTTCATTTGGCAGCATTCCCACAGCATCCAGCAAATCTTCATCAATCGTGATGGACCCAACATAATTTAAATCTGCTTGTGTTACTTGTGCACGATGGATTTTGCTATTCATCATCATTCTAAACATTGGCTGTTTCTCCTTTTAAAGAAAAGATAATATTATCAATTAATCTCGTTTTTCCAATATAGACTGCAGCGGCCAGCAGAAAATGCTCCGTTTCCTCAGTCACCGCCTGCAAATCCGGATAAGAGTAGATTTCCAAATAATCAATGTTCCCGTCCGTCTTGGACAAAATATGCGCTGAAGCGATTTCAACTGCGCCTTTCACATCACCTTTGCTCAAAAACTCTTCTTTTGCTAAAAGCAATGCTTCAAATATGGCAGGTGCATTCGCGCGTTCTTGTTCACTTAAGTAAACATTGCGGGAAGATTTGGCCAACCCGTCTTCTTCCCGAACAATCGGCACTGTCCGGACCTCCAGGGGAAAATTAAAGTCTCTTACAAGCGTCTGTATCAGCGCTACTTGCTGTGCATCCTTTTGGCCAAAGTAAGCCCGGTCTGGTTCAACCAAATGGAAAAGCTTTGCCACTACTTGCAGGACGCCATCAAAATGTCCAGGTCTGGACGCGCCGCACAAAATCTCTGATTGTCGTCCAGCTACAATCTTGATGCCGCCGTTCGATGGATACATTTCCTTAACGGACGGCGCAAAAATGAAATCTACACCAACGGACTCGGCAAGACGTGTATCTCTCTCCAAATCTCTAGGGTAGGAGTCAAAATCTTCATTTGGCCCGAATTGTGTAGGATTAACGAATATACTCATCACGACCAATTCATTTTCCTTGCGGGCCGCATTAGCTAAAGTTAAATGCCCTTCATGCAGATAGCCCATCGTTGGCACGAAACCAATGGACTTTCCAGCTGCTTTTTCTTCTTTGACGATCGATTTTAATTCGGCAATGGTTTCGATAACCCTCATTATTTTACGCCTCCATAAACCCTGGTTAATTCTTCGTCCTTCATCGTGAAACTATGTTTTAATGTTGGAAACGAATTGTCTTTTACTGCTGCTGTATAGTTGCTGATGCCGCGTTCAATTTCTTCACCGACAAAGGCAAAACTTTCTACAAACTTAGGAATATGGTGCCCGCCAAAGGTCAATAAATCATGAAAAACAAGAACTTGCCCATCTGCAGAAGGGCCTGCTCCGATTCCAATTGTCGGAATGGCCAATTCTTTCGTAACGGCTTCCGTTAGCTGGTGCGGAATGCATTCAAGTACCACTGCACAAGCCCCCGCTTCTTCACATTCTTTGGCTTCCTTAATTAACCGCATTGCTTGTTCTGCTGTTTTGCCTTGCACTTTATATCCACCCAAAACGTTTGCCAACTGTGGTTGGAGACCTAAGTGGGCAACCACCGGAATTCCCGTATTGGTTAATTTTTCAATGGCTTTTGCAACATCTCCGGCACCTTCAAGCTTTAACGCATCGGCTCCCGTCTCCTGCATCATCTTTACAGCAGTCTTCAACGTATCATTCAAATCACCATGGTAAGAGCCAAAAGGCATATCAACCACCATAAACGTTTCCTTTGCCCCGCGCCGTACCGCTTTTGCATGATGAATCATATCGTCTACCGTCACCGGTAAAGTAGAATCATAGCCAAGAACGACCATGCCCAGCGAATCACCGACTAAAATCATATCCACACCGGCTTGTTCGGAAAATTTTGCAGCTGGATAATCATACGCAGTAATCATGGCTATTTTTTCGCCTTGGTTTTTCATTTTTAAAAAATCACTCGTACTTTTCACCATTTTCTCCTCCTTTTATTAAGAAGAAAACAATCGAAAAACGATAAAAATCCTCCTATCTAAAAATAGACAGAAGGATTGCGTTTAACGAATCACATAGAATGCGCATAGGTGTATTTGCGACTGACAAAAGCTTTCATCCTAGCTTTGTACATGTTGCAAGCTTTCAGGCATCAAGCAATTGTGACTACGCTAATGCTTTCGTCACAAGCTTTTTGCTGATTAAAGTAGATTGCGCATTTTGTTTTCTTCCGTCCCTGTCATATACGATCAAGGCAGATCTTTTTTAGTAGCATTGTAGAAAGGTACAGTTCAGTAATGATACTGTCCATACCGCTACTATAACAATTTTGGAAGAAAACGTACATATAAATTTTAAAAGAAAATATTTTTTAAGAACTTTCAGCTTTTTTCATAGAATCAATCATATTACTTTTGGATTGTCATCTCTTTTTCTGTTTGGGCAGGAGTGGATGGATTGGAGGATGACCGCACTTTTCCGCACCGCACACAACAATCTGTAAAATAACTGTACTTATGATAGCCAAGCATACGACAAACAAATGATTTCACTACTTTCACAGGGCTTAGTCTCCTCTTGTAATATTTTATTTAAAACTTTGCAACCTTAAACAGAAAAGGTTTCATTTGGAAAAAATTACCTCGCTAAATAATCTATATGCCATTTTTCGTGACTATATAACCAAAAGCAAAAAGACTTCTTTTCACCTACGAAAAGAAGTCTCCTATCAAAATAGTTATTTAATTGTATATGGGTGAGAAGATTATTTTGGTTATTTCAATTCAATATCTGCAGAGTAAATCTGCTTGATATCGCCATTGCCTAGTTGGATTTCCAATACGCCGCCTTCCGTGATGCCGATTGCTTTTCCTTCGATCACTTCCGTTAACGTAGTAGCTTTTATACTTTTGCCAATCGTTCCTGAAGCTTCTTCCCATAATTTCTTGATAGGACTGAAACCTTCCGAAACATATTGATCGCAATAGTGCTCTAAATTGTTTAGAATTTCCGCTACCAGTTCTGCACGATTTAGTTGGCCTTCCTCTTCTATACTTAATGACGTTGCAATGGAATGAAGTTCTTCCGGGAAATCTTTGCGTTGTTGATTCACATTAATCCCAATTCCAATCAGCAGCGCCTGCACTCGATCGACTTCTGCTATCATTTCAGTCAAGATGCCCGTACATTTTCGTCCATTAATCAAAATATCGTTCGGCCATTTGATTGTCGGGGTAAAATTTTTGCATTGAGACTTGATGGCATTCACGATGGCAACGGCAGCCACCAATGTAAATTGAGGTGCTTGGTGCGGCAAAACATCCGGCTTAATAATGACCGTCATCCATATTCCTTTTCCCTTTGTGGACTCCCAAGGGCGGCTCATACGTCCCTTTCCTCTTATCTGGCTTTCCGCAATAACGACTGTGCCGTCCATTGCGCCATTTTGAGCTAACTCATGAGCAATGATTTGTGTGGAGTCGCACTCCTCCAAATAGTGAATCGTGTGTCCGAAACGATTTGTAGATAAAAAGGATGCAATACTTGCTGCATCCACTTTGTCCAGTTTATTAGTTAAGAGATATCCTTTTTTCTTCAATGTTTCAAAAGTATATCCTTCTTCTTGCAAGGTCTGTAAGTGTTTCCATACAGCAGTGCGGGAGATGCCCAATTCTTCTGCCAGCGCCTGGCCTGAAATCGGTTCTCCGGGAGCTTGAAGAAAACGCTTTAATATTCTATCTTTCATTGATAAAGTCATTTAAGAACCATTCCTTCAAATTTTCTGCGTTATTTTCTGTATATCCATGCAATACTGCGATGATTGCGGCGTCAAGAGCCACTTTAATCCATGGTCCTTTCTTTCGCGATGTCCAGGCGATTAAATCATTTCCGTTAATCGCCAGCTGATCGCGCGATTGAATAGGCAAGGAGTTTTTCACTTTCTGGATGGACTCTTTGGCGAAAGGAACATCTAGGTTTTGCCAGATTGCAAAATCATATGCAGTCTCAAGAACATCCAAATTTGTTGAAAAATAATCCATTGCCGTCCATTTTGACTGCAATGCATCATAAGCATTCAACACGTCACGGATAAACGTTTTTTCCTTTCTGGAAAAATGATAAAAATCGGCAATCTTTTGAAAGTCCTGTCGGTTAAGCAAACATAAATAAGCCCATCCCACCTCTGGTTTTGCTGTTTTAAATTGTTTCCACTGATTAATCTGTTCCGGGAAATTCCCCACTAGGTAACGCGCCAACCTGCTATCGATCAGCAATCTTAGACCATTATAAACATAGTCGCTTTTCCACATTTTCGCCATTTCCATTGCTATTCGTTCGTTCGCGATAAAATCAATCAAATCGCTATCAACCTTAATGGCCTCGAGGGTTTTCTGTTCAATCGAAAAGCCTAATTGCGCACTGAAACGAATCGCTCTTAACATACGAAGCGCATCCTCGCGAAAACGTACAGTGGCATTTCCTACCGCACGAATGACTTTTTGTTCAATATCCTGTTTTCCGCCAAACAAGTCAATGATGGTCCCATCTTTTTTTATGGCCATGGCATTGATGGTAAAGTCCCGTCTTTCCAAATCTTGTTCAAGGCTGCGAACAAAAGTTACTTCTTCCGGTCTGCGATAATCAGTATATGTACCTTCCGTTCGATAAGTGGTTACTTCGATCGGTTCTCCTTCATCGAGCACTAGAATGGTGCCATGTTCAATGCCCACATCGACCGTGGCTGAAAATATTTGTTTTACCTCGGAAGGCAATGCACTCGTTGCAACATCCACATCATTGACTGTCCGATCCAGAAGAAAGTCTCGAACAGCACCACCTACAATCACCGCTTCAAAACCAGCTCTTTCTATTTTGTCAATGACGCGCAATGCAACGCGCCATTCCTCGTTCACATTCATACACGCAGTGCCACCAATCGTTCATATAATTGTTCGTAATGATCTATAATCGGTTTTGCCAAAAATTTAGTTTGCACTGTGGAAATGGCGGCTTGCCGGAATTGGATTAATTTTTCTTCATCCTGCAGTAATTCAATTGCATATTGAGCGGCCGCATCAGTATCTCCCAATTCAACAACAAAACCATTTTCTCCATGGGAAACGACTTCCGGAATTCCCCCAACGTTCGTACCAATTCCCGGTACCCCGCACGCAAGAGCTTCCAGCAAAACCAGACCGAACGATTCATTTTCGGACAATAATAGTTTCAAATCACTAATTCCAAAAAGTTCGGCTACATTTTCTTGTTTTCCTAAAAATAGCACATCGTCTTTAAAGGGGGATGTTTGTATGGAGTCCAGCACTCGATGTTTTTCAGGCCCATCACCAACAAGAAGCAATTTCGCCGGCATTTTTTCACGAACCTTGAAAAAGGTGCGAACCACATCGGGCAGGTTTTTAATTTTACGGAAGTTCGAAACGTGGATTAAAACGCGCTCGTCTTCCCGTATGCCAAATTGCTCTTTGAGATTTCCTGTATCGATCGGTTTGAATACGGATTCGTCCACAAAATTATAAACTGTTTCGATTTCTTTTGTTGTCCCGATCAAGTCATACGTCTGCTGCTTTAAAGCATCGGAAACAGCTGTCACAATGTCCGATTTCTCAATTCCATATTTAATGGCTGGGGCCATCGTAGAATCTTGCCCCAATACTGAAATATCCGTTCCATGCAATGTGGTTACGATTCCGATATTTTCACCGCACATTTCACGCGCCAACACCGCACACACAGCATGGGGAATAGCATAATGGACGTGAATCACATCGAGCTGTTTTTCTTTGATCACGTCCGCCATCTTGCTGGCCAAAGCAATGTCATACGGGGGATATTGAAATACGGAATAATTATTTACCTCCACTTCGTGAAAAAATACGTTAGGATAAATCTTATTTAATCGAAATGGAACACTGGACGTTATAAAATGGATTTCATGCCCTCTTTCTGCAAGCTTTTTTCCCAGTTCCGTAGCCAAAACCCCAGATCCACCCACTGTTGGATAACATGTAATTCCAATTCTTAATTTTCTCATCCGACGTTCATCCTCTCTATCCAAGATATTTAATTATTTTTAGAATTAATTAATCAAATATGTGTAGATTCATGTATGCTTGTTTTTAGCTAAAACGCAAAAAAGCATCCGTCAGAAGTTCTCTATATTTAGATAATTAACGACTAAATTTATTTTTTGAAACCACTATTTACGTCTTTCCTGAATTAATCTCCAATCAACAAACCCTTCTTGAAGACCTTTCAGCAGTATTTCGGCGGTTCCCATATTTGTAGCCAGCGGGATATGGTATACATCACAGAGCCTTACCAGCGCAGCTACATCTGGTTCATGCGGCTGTGCAGTTAAAGGATCCCGGAAAAAGAAGACCATGTCCATATCGTTATTGGCAATCATCGCTCCAATTTGCTGATCGCCGCCTAATGGTCCTGACCGAAACCTTGTAACTTTCAATCCAACTTCATCTTGTATTCTTTGTCCAGTTGTTCCTGTTGCATATAGGTCATGTTCTTGTAATATCTCTTTATATGCAATCGCAAATTCAACTAGACTATCTTTTTTTCGATCATGAGCAACCAGCGCAATTTTCATGATAAAACTCCATTCTTAAAGAATATTTTCCAACCCATAAACCAATTCTTCCAAATTCATCACTTTTTCAACACAATATACCACGCCATCCATAAAGGATTCACGATTATAGGAATCATGGCGAATTGTAAGCATCTGGCCTTCTCCGCCAAATAATACTTCCTGGTGTGCAACAAGACCAGGCAATCGAACAGAATGGATTCGCATGCCTTCAAAATCAGCGCCTCTTGCACCAGGCATCGTTTCCTTTTCAAATTCATGGCCTTGTTTTCTGGCTTCCCGTACTTCCGCAATCATTTGCGCAGTTTTTTTAGCCGTGCCGGATGGTGCATCCAATTTGCGGTCATGATGCAGCTCAATGATTTCAACGTGCGGTAAATATTTAGCCGCTTCTTGGGCAAATTTCATCATCAAAACTGCCCCAATTGCGAAGTTTGGTGCAATGATACAGCCGACTTTATTGGTTTTGGCCAAATTCGTTAGTTCTTCTAATTGTTCATCTGTGAATCCTGTTGTTCCAACAACTGTACGTACATTATGTAACATGGCAACTTTTGTATGCTCATATACTGATTCTGGATTTGTTAAGTCGATCAATACATCCGGTTTTGTTTCCGTAATTAATTGAGTTAAATCCGTATAGATCGGTGCATCGAAATTCGGAGGAAACATTTCAAGCTCCGCCAAACTCTCTCCTACTTGCTTGTAATCCAATGCAGCGACAAGTTCCAATCCATCATGGTTATAAACTGTTCTTACAGCTGCCGATCCCATTTTCCCTCTACTGCCTGCAATTGCCACTTTAATTTTCATTTTCTATTCGTCCTTTCTCTCTATCGCCAAAATTGCGTTTAACCATTGGATATGTTGCGTGTTTTAAAACATACTACATATCACAAGATACTCCTCTTATTATGTACCAATTGTTAAATAATCGTTTAAAATCCCGGAGCAAGTTGTCAAAAGATGAAAAATAAAACATAATGAAGTGATATATTCTTCCGTTTTTACAGAAAGCAAGCTAACTATATCATACCTAAGTTACCGCTTCTATGATATTATCTTGCCCTCATATGCTTAGGTTTCACGCAATTCTTAAAGAAGTGGTGTTTTCTATATTTATAATATTGAACTGAGGGTTTTACTGCAAGTTAATCTAGGGAAAAGCGTCAATATTAGGAGAAAAATCGAGATATCGATTGTTCAGGTTTGGAGGTTTTCTTATTGAAAGGGTTAAAATTAAAAAATATAGTCGGCATATTACTCGGGGCTGCCATCTATAGTTTTGGCTTTGTTCATTTTAATATGCAAAATGAACTTGGAGAAGGCGGTTTTAGTGGAATTACGTTAATTTTATATTTTACGCTCCATTGGGATCCTGCTATCATGAACTTAATCTTGAATATACCGATGTTTATTCTGGGCTGGAAACAATTCGGACGCAAGGAATTCATTTATACCATCATTGGAACTGTGGCAGTTTCCGTCTTTTTAAGAATTTTCCAAGTGTATGAAGTAAATTTAAACCTTGAAGATGATTTATTTTTAGCCGCATTATTCGCTGGGGTTTTTGTCGGTGTGGGTCTTGGAATCATCTTCCGCTGTGGAGGGACAACTGGGGGCGTAGATATTATTGCCCGTATTGCAAATAAGAAGCTTGGCTGGAGTATGGGTAAAACCATGTTTATGTTTGACTTCTGTGTTATTGTTGCTTCCTGGCTTACTTTCCTGGACGCTCGTTCGATGATGTATACATTGGTTGCCGTGTATATCGGGGCTAGGGTAATTGATATGGTGCAGGAGGGCGCTTATTCGGCGAAAGCGGCACTAATCATTTCAAACAATCCTAATGAGATCGCCAATGTAATTTCGGAAAGGATGGAACGAGGAATTACAGTGTTCCACGGATACGGTCACTACACAAAGCAATCAAAAGACGTGCTTTATTGCATCGTCGGCCGCAATGAAATTGTTCGTTTAAAATCCATTATTCGCTCCATTGATCCAAATGCTTTTGTTTCGATTATTGAGGTCAAGGATGTTACCGGCGAAGGATTCAGAATCGATGAGTAAGCATCGAAAAAATAAGGAGTGGTACAAATAGCCAGCTCGGAGAAAGTGCCAAGAATCTGCAAGAATGGGCATCAATATTATAAAAGCAGCGATTGTAATACTTGCCCGACATGCGAAAAGGCAAATCGGCCGGACAACGGTTTTCTATCTTTGTTATCTGCACCTGCCCGCAGAGCACTATTGCATCGAGACATTACTACTTTAGAACAACTTTCGGCTTATAGCGAAAAAGAAATATTATCTTTGCACGGAATCGGTCCCAGTTCTATTCCAAAGCTAAAAGCCGCTCTTTCCGCAAGCGGACTAGCCTTTCGACAATAAGCATTTAAAGTTGGGCAGCACAGAAAGCTTTTGACTTTCTGTGCTGCCTTTTATACTTACGCTGGAATTTTTTCTATTCGTCCGCCTTTGTAAGAACTTCATTCACATTTTTAGCCACTGCCGCTATCTCTTCCTCGGACAAATTGGCTTCAAATGCAGGCATCGTAGTTCCCCCATTTTTCACTCGGTCTATTACGTTAGCGTAGCTCTCCGCAAACTCACTTAGCTGAAGGTTAGGTCCGTTATGCCCATTTTCACCCATATTGCCATGGCATGATAGACAGTTTCCTTCATAGACGGAGAAGCCCAAATCATATGTGTCCGCTGTTTTACCAGTTGTATCCTCACCCTTTTCTGCTTTTGCCGCTTGCTGTCCTTTACTGACCTCTGAGGCATCAAGCGGTTTCCCATTCCACTTTCCATCCAACTTAAACGTATACACTTTATCACCGTGAACAGAACCAGCGAGGGAGTTCCCGGCAGCAAAAATGGATAAATATTGTTCGCCATCGATTTCATAAGTGACAGATGGTGCATTTGCCCCCGCATCCATTTTGTAGCTCCATACTTCTTCTCCAGTTTTAGCGTTGAACGCAATTAAACGCCCATCATTATGGCCAACGAAGATTAAATCACCGGCAGTTGCAAGAACTCCCGAGTATGCGTTTGTATCCCAAACAACTTGCCATGCAACGGTGTTTGTTTTTACATCCATGGCAGTAATCGTTCCCTTTACTGGTGCATCGTTCACTGGGACAAAGATACTGCCAATCCACATACCACCCTCTTCATAAGCGTCTTCATCCTGTCTTGATAATGCAACATAAGCATCTGTCCCCAGTACATAGAAATATTCCGTTTCAGGCGAATAAGCTGAAGGCGGCCAGTTCGCTCCCCCGAATGCCGATGGTTTCAAAGTAATCGGTTCATCCCAGAAAGGCGTGAAAATCGAACCAAACTTACCTTCAAATGCTTCTCCCAAGTCTCTTTTAACATCCTCTTCCGTGAGCCCTTGAGGGACAAACGAATCTCCCTTAGGGAACGGCTGAGTTGGTGAGGTTTTTTGTTCGGCGAGCTGAGGAACTTCTTTTTCTTCAATTCCAATCAACGGTTCCCCATTTGTTCGATCCAAGAAATAAATCCAGCCTGTTTTACCCGCTTCCCCCAAAGCTTTTCTTGTTTCGCCGTTAATCCCTACATCAAACAAAATGACTGGGTTTGTAGGGTCAAGATCCCAAATGTCATGATGAACTTGTTGGAAATGCCAGATATATTCTCCTGTTTCTGCATTTAATGCGACAATGGAGTTTGCGTATAAATTGTCTCCTTCACGCTTGCTTCCATCAAGATCCGGAGATGTATTTCCTGTTACAAAATAGATATAGCCAAGTTCAGGGTCAACAGCCGGCGTGTTCCAAACAGGCGCTCCTCCATGAAGCCAGTTCTTATGCTCATCATCCGGCCACGTATCACCGTTTTCTTCTCCTGGTGCAGGAATTGTATACCATCTCCACACTTCATGGCCGTACTCCGCATCATACGCCATGATTCGACCGCGAATTCCATATTCTCCACCCGAAACGCCCGTATAAACTTTTCCATTATAATATAGAGGTGTACTTGTAATCGTATATCCTTCTTCCCAATTCGCAACTTCCGTTTCCCACACAACTTCCCACGTTTTTTGGTCCAAAGCTACCAATCGAGCATCCAAAAGACCGGCAAAGACAAGTCCTTCTCCTACCGTGACTCCCCTTGTCGTCCAGCCACAACAGACCGTATCAAGTTTTTCTTCAATTTGCGGGCGATATTCCCAAATCTTTTCTCCTGTTTTTGCATCAAGCGCCAACACATCATTTTCCGCGGTTGCAATGTACATGACGCCATCCACAACGACTGGTGTTGCTTCACCTGAAAATTTCATATCCAAGCTTGACCCTAAACTCGTTACCCACTCAGGTTTTAATTGATTGATTGTCTCTATGTTTATTTGATCGAGTTCCGAAAAACGTCTGTTAAAATAATCACCGCCGTGTGTGGTCCATTCTTCATTGGCATAATCCACTTTAATATGAGGCTGACTGGAACTTTTACTATCCGATGTTTTTTCTTCAGCAGTGTCACGAACAACTAGATGAGGACTTTTTTCATCTTCCTTGTAATCTTCCAAGCTTTGTTTTGTTAATACACCAGCATAAAAAGCCAATCCGCAAATCATGATGAAAGCAAGAAAACCAAACAATACCATCTTGGAAAAACTAACGCGCATTTCTCTCCCCCCCAAAGTTTTCTTATGTCAAGCGTGATTACGCTTTCATAACTGCTTATATCTCATTCTATTAACTGCATGAATAAGATATTATCTTTTGGGGAAAAGAAAAAAAACCGACCAAAATGGCCGGTTTACGGGTTGCAATCCTTAATCGTCTGATCGCATGTTTGTATAAATTAAAATTAAACGAAGCAATTCAAGAACAGCTACCGCTGCTGCTGCCACATAAGTCATGGCTGCTGCACTTAATACTTTTTTCGCACTGCGTTCTTCATTGTTAGATATTATACCCAGTGAAACGACTTCATTCATTGCTCGTTTGGATGCGTCAAACTCTACTGGCAACGTAACAATTTGGAATAAAACACCTGCTGCAAGCAACACAATTCCTAATAATAACATTCCAGAACTCGAAGCAAAAATACCAATCATCACGAAAATCCAAGAAGCATTTGATGAAATATTCGCAACAGGCACTAATTTTGAACGCAAAGTTAAAAATGAATAAGCTTCTTTATGTTGAATTGCATGTCCGACTTCGTGTGCAGCTACCGCTGTCCCTGCAATTGATGACTCATAGAAATTGCTTTCAGATAAAGCCACCGTTTTGGTTGCCGGGTTATAGTGGTCGGATAACACACCTTGTGTTGGCACGACGCGCACATCAAATAATCCATGGTGATCCAGGATCATACGTGCAACCTGAGCACCTGTCATCCCTTTCGAAGCCGAGACTTGTGAAAATTTACGGTAGGTGCTTTTAACTTTAAACTGCGCATAAATCGGCACAATTAAGATAATTAGAAAGTACACAATATACATTCCAGCTGTCAATACCATCTTCCTTTCTAATAATTTGCTATAATACTAATTTTAATGATTTAAAAATGCTTTTGCAAATATTCGCGCTTAGTATAAGCAACATAAGCGATGGAAATGCATGCAATGGAAAGCCAAAAAGTAAAATAGCCCACATGGCTGGCATATTCATTGATGACGCTATAGGTTGGCATCTGGCCGTAAATATAATCGATCACATCATTATGCAATGTCCAAATGGCCGCAATGACAAGATGGACCATCTCAAATTTGTATTTACCCATATATAAAATAGCTTCCACTGCCATTAAACCATGGGAAGCGATCAGCATCCAGCCTGACCAGCCAATCGAACCGGCTTCAGCCAACGTCAATAAGTTCATGGCAACTGCCCAAACGCCGTATTTAACAAGTGTAACTAGAGCCAATGCCTCCATCAGCTTGAAGTGTTTCCCGAATATCCAGCCCAGTACCGCAATGGAAAAAAACAAACTCGCTGTGGGACTGTCAGGTACAAAAATCAAAAACTGCGGAGCTGTTCTTGATAATTGAGATTCATACCAAATATACCCATATATTGTACCCAGGAAATTAATAATAAAAAGCAAAACCAAAAAAGAGCGATGCTGCAAAAGAAACCAAATTTGTGCAAAAAAAGTATTCATCTTTTATATCCCCTTTTATTTCATTTGAAATTAGATATTTTATGTATATTTCATGAATATTTTATGTATTTCTTTACTAAACTAATCATACTAGAAAGAAAAGAATATAAAAGAGAAGAGAGCCAGTTTCCTGACTCTCTTGGCAATAAAATATTAATCTTATTCTTCAGGTTTCAAACTAGCGATGAATTCAGCCAAAACTTGAAGTTCTTCATCAGTTCCTGCAAATTGACCGGATGGCATTGCCCCACGGCCATTTTTGATCACTTCTGCAACTTCTTCAGCTGTTAATTCGTTACCTAATAGACGAGGTGCTGCACCTCCACCTTCCATTTCGGTACCATGACAAGCAATACATGATTTGCCTTGCTCTCCCGAATAGATAAGGTATCCTTCAGCTTCTTTATCCAATTCAACTTCAGGCACTAGCCCCAAATGTTCATCCGTAATTTCGCCTTGTGCTTTCGCTGCTTCCCAGTCATGGTTTACAACGGATTCCCATGTTAAGTAAATCATGGAAGCAAGAGCCAATAACATAAATGCAGTAGGCAATGGACGTTTTGATGGACGACGTTCCGGACCCTTGTCCAAGAACGGCACCAATAATAATGCACCAATTGCAATACCAGGAACAATAATTGCACCAATAACATTGTATGGTCCGGATGCATATGTGTATTTTAATAATTGGTACAAGAATAAGAAGTACCAGTCCGGTAATGGAATATATGAAGCATTTGTTGGATCTGCCGGACCTTCAAGTGGCGAAGGATGTGCGACAGTCAATAATAAATATCCGATTAAGAAAACGGCACCAACCATCCATTCTTTCAATAAGAAATCCGGCCAGAAAGCTTCCGTTTTACCTGGATACTCGGAATAATCTTTAGGCATATTCACCATACGGTTGTTCGCTTTAATGCGGGAATCGCCTACGAATTTCATTCCTTTTCCGCGATGCATAGAGTCCCCTCCTTTAAGAAATCATGGACCAATAAAACGCTCTAAATCATAGTGGTCCGGAAATACCTTGACGACGAATCATGATAAAGTGTGCTGCGAGTAATGCGAATAATGCTGCAGGTAAGAAGAATACATGAATTGCAAAGAAACGAGTTAACGTTTGGGCACCAATTATTGTCGCATCCCCAGCAAGTAAAATTTTGATAAGTTCACCAATAAATGGAACAGAAGCGGCAATCTCGATCCCTACTTTAGTAGCGAACAGCGCTTTCATATCCCAAGGCAATAAATATCCAGTAAATCCTAGACCTAACATGACACAGAAGATTAAAACCCCTACAATCCAGTTTAACTCACGAGGTTTCTTGTATGAACCTGTGAAGAACACACGGAGCGTATGTAAGAACATCATGACGATTACCAATGAAGCTCCCCAATGGTGCATCCCTCGTACAATTTCACCGAATGCAACTTCGTTTTGTAAGTAATAAACTGATTTCCATGCATTTTCCACGTCCGGTACATAATACATTGTCAAGAACATACCCGATAAAATTTGAATTACTGTAACAAAGAATGTCAATCCGCCGAAACAGTATACAAATGCTGAAAAATGATGTGCAGGGTTAACGTGCTCTGGCACTTCGTGGTCGGCAATATCACGCCAGATTGGAGTGATATCTAGTCGCTCATCGACCCAATCATAAATTTTATTTAGCACTGATGTTTACCCCCTAACTATTAAACTAAAGTGTTTGCGATTTTTTTCCCAAGCATTACAAGGCCGTCTTGTTCAGCTACTTCATACTCATCTAGCGGACCAGTTGGTGGTGTTCCTGGAATATTTTTACCAGTTTTTTCATAACGGCCGCCATGACAAGCACAGAAGAATTGATCTGGGTGAGCTGAATCACCAGCCCAGTTTACTGTACAACCTAAATGTTTACATACCGGCGAAAGTGCAATAACTTGATCTCCCTGTTTGTAAACCCATGCAGTATCAGTCACTTCAGACTTGTACCACGCATCAACTTGTTCATAAGAAAAGTCAACTCTTACGGGTTCTTCTGTAAGATCTGCAACTTTTTGGCTAGTTTGCACAAAGTCACCCTCTGCTTTAGTTTGTAAAACCGGATCAATTGCAAAACGCACCATCGGCAATAACATGCCTGCCGCCATAAATCCACCAACACCAGTTAAAGTGTAGTTAAGAAATTGACGTCTGGAAACTCGATTGTTACTCATCCTTTTCCCCCCTCTAACTAAAAGGTCAGTCCAACGGACATACTTTTACAAATAGTAAATTACTAGGACATTTCAATGATATATCAATAGAAAAGATTGGTCAATATTGGGTTTCCAATATTTCGACAAATTTGTGAACATTTGATGAAAGAATTTGCTAGACTTGAAACCATTTGGAAGTGAATGTTGGTATAACCTGATTCAATTGATTTTGCAAAATTGATTGCTTCACTCCTGTATCCATTGATTCCAAAGGGATTGATGGCAGCCAGATGACATCCAGCTGTTCCTGGAAACTTGTCCAATAATGGTCGCATGTAATAAAAAACACATGTTTGAAGCCCGCATCTTCCATTTCTTTCTTCAACAATTCCACAGACACGCCATTTCTGGTTTGCTCCGTATAAGAAAAGGGAGGAACAAGCATCAATCTACCTTTAAATTGCTGTTCTATAAATGCAGTGAGAGACATCAAGAATTCTGCCGCTGAACTGCTTTGTTTTATTTTTGCTTCTTTAAAATCAAGTGAAAGCAGCGGAACCAGCGCAGTATCGATAAAATCCTTCTGCTGCTGAAATTGTTGTACATCGTTAACATTAAAAAACATAAAACTCTCCTCCATTGTTGTTGTTCGCTATTCTATTTCCTTCCAAAAAATCAACAGTACTATTTTATTACTTAATAAACTTTAAAGATATAGGAATATTCTTATTTTAATAGAAAAAAGTCTCCTTCAGCACACTTGGGCTGAAAGAGACTTGAAAACTTTTGTCATATATAATCAACTGCGCCATGGCTTAATTATACCTGTTGCAACGCTTTCACCATTTTAACTCTGAATGAAGTTAAACGTTTTTGGTTGTTTGTTGTAATGTTTGAAGCAAGTTGGATAGCGAATAAAATCTTTCCTTATCCCCTTTATCTAACGCATCGTCAATTTCTTTTAATAATTTTTCCTCCTGGAATGCCAAGAGACTATTGTTCAGCATTTCTTCAGCGATTAAACGGTCCTTTTCACTAATATGAAGATATTTTGGCATGAATGGATTTTCCTCGAGTACGGCCAAATATTGCTGGCTGGGGGGGACATTCGGGAAATTCAATTGAATATACATACTTTCATTTGGATGCAGACGCAAATCGTGAAAAGACTTCTCTGCGTCGCTTGTCATGATGTTGCCTTTGTAAAAACGAAATGGAACTCCGGTTGAATCAACCGATGACATAACAATTGCTCGTGGGCAATAATGTGCTTCTTCTACAAAATGAATATTTTCAAGTAAACTATCATTGCTCAACAAATAATTTAAAATCCATACACATTCTCTTCTTTTCAATTGGTAATTTTTGAGAAACCAACGGACAAAAGTTTTTTTATCTAATATCGGAATGGAAGAAGTCATTTTGCTATCCCTCCTTTTATTCAAGAGTATAAAGAAGATCTAACCATTGCTGCTCTGTAGGCTCTAAAGCAATTAACCGCTGAACAATTTCCCGCGCTTCTTCTCTTTTTCCTTCCTCTATCAAGAAATAACAATATTTCCCCAAAAACGACGGTTCGTCTTTAAAATCATTATATGCAGATTTGTAAATTTCGTATGCGCGTTCATATTGTTCTTCTTTCGCATAAGCGTCCGCAACAAGTGGATTTAGGGAACTCCAGTTAAAATCATTGCGTATTAATTCTTCGTACAATTCAATGATTTCTTCATATCGCTCTTCATTTGCAAAAATCGACATAAGCACCAAAATCGCTTCCATATATTCCGGATCAAGTGCAATGGCTTGCTGCAAATAGCGAACAGCATCAACCGGGAGATTATTTTTCAGGGCAATTTTCCCCGCAAACAAGTAAAATGATTTTTCGTATTCATCGCGTTGGATGCCTTCTTCGATTGTTTTCAGTGCCCTTTTATTATCCTCCATCATGGCATAACTTTCTGCCAATAATAAATATCCGCTGAAATAATCAGGATCCAGCTCCTTTAAATCTTCCAATTGTTTTGTTGCTAATTCGTATTGTTCGGACTGGAAGGCAGCATAAGCAGAACCAAATAATAAATCAGGGGTAACCGTTTCTTCCAATGCTTCCATATAATAATGCAATGCGGTTTCGTATCCGCCCCCTGCACGATAGACTTCCGCCAGTCTGGAAGCTAGCAAGACTCCTGCTATTTCCTTTTCTTTTGCATGGAGTTCTTCATAGATTCGGACAGCTTCCGTAAAACGGCCTGTTTCAAATAATAATTCAGCTTTTGCAAATTGCAGCAATGGTTCGTTCGGCAATAAATCCAGTGCTTCATTAATACGTAATTCCGCTACTTCATATAACCCCTGCATTTGATAATAATCCGCCAGCACTAATAAACTTTGTGGGTATTCAGGGGCATCCCTATCAATTTCCATTAATAATCCAAGAGCTTCATCTTCCTCCCCGAGTTCAATTAAAACAGATGCCCGATCAATGGCAATTTGGGCCTCTTCCGGATATAAGAAATGCAAATGTTCGAAAACACGAGCCGCTTCATTCAAATACCCATATTGCATCAATAAATCAGCCATTTCATATTGAACTTCCGGCTGTTCATTCAACAAAAAACTTTCCAGTAATTCATCGATTCTTTGTAAATCGCCATCTTGTATTGCTTGTATCATTTCATTCGCTGCGTTTGTCAAATTTATTCACCTTTTTTTATATGTAGTTTATACTATGCTACTTCACTTATTTATTAGAAACAAGAAAAAGGACCTGCCCCTTTCCAAAAAAAGGGCAGTCCTTTTCAATTGTACCTTAATGGCTTAAGAATTTTTCAAAAGTTCTTCTACATGCTCAAAAAATGTTGGATAAGATACGGAAATGCAGTCTGCATCATCGATTTCAATTGGCGAAGAAGCAATCAATGCTGCCACCGCCGCCATCATGCCAATGCGGTGGTCGCCGTATGACTGTAAATTTCCGCCGTGAAGTCTTGACGGTCCGTGAATAATCATACCATCATCTGTTGCTTCAATATTGGCCCCAAGTTTTTGGAGCTCATTTACTACAGCGGTAATGCGATCTGTTTCTTTTACTTTTAACTCTTCAGCATTGCGAATAACCGTTGTTCCATCCGCTTGTGTTGCCAATAATGCAATAACCGGGATTTCGTCAATTAACCGCGGAATAATATCGCCTTCAATTGTTGCTGCCTTCAAATCGGACGTTCGAATATTAATCGTTGCCGTCGGTTCAGCGGCATTTTCGTCTTCAATGACGACCGATAAATTCGCCCCCATCTTCTCAAGCACCTCGATAATGCCGGAACGAGTGGGATTAACGCCTACATTTTTCATGGTGATGTCGCTATTCGGAACAATGGCGCCTGCAACCAGGAAAAAGGCAGCGGATGAGATATCGCCCGGAACATTTACATGAGTTGCTTGAAGCTGCTGTCCACCTTCGAATGATATAACGCCACCTTCAACATCAATTGTTGCGCCAAATTGCTTTAACATCCGTTCTGTATGATCGCGGGAAACTTCCTTTTCCCTAATGACCGTTGTACCTTCTGCACGAAGTCCAGCTAGCAAGATTGCTGACTTAACTTGGGCACTCGCCACTGGCATCGTATAGTCGATTGCTTGAAGCTTTGACCCTTGAATTGCCAATGGCGTATACTGGCCATTTTCTCTGCCGGCTATTTTTGCTCCCATTAAACGAAGCGGATCTGCAACACGACGCATTGGGCGTTTTCCAATTGAAGCATCGCCCGTCAAAATGGTATGTAAGGTAGTCCCTGATAAAATGCCAAGCATAAGTCTTGTCGTTGTTCCTGAATTTCCAGTATATAAAATCTCTTTTGGCTCTACCCATTCGTCGATTCCTTTACTTTCAATCGTTACATTCGTGCCTTCTACTTTAATTTCTACACCAAGCTTGCGGAAACAGTCAATCGTACTTAAACAATCTTCGCCCAGCAAAAAGCCTTCCACTGTCGTTTTCCCTTGAGCAATGGCTCCAAACATAACAGAACGATGAGAAATGGATTTGTCCCCAGGAACTAAAATGGTTCCATTCAGACTTGTATTCTTGTAATCTAATTTTTTTGCCGAAGACATGTTAATGCTCCCTTCAAAGCTATTGTCCATTACGACTGGTACATTTCGAAAATTGTTCGCTTGCTTAAGCACTTTTCAGCCTTGTGGCGGTCTTTTGCATTTTGGAAACTAATAACCAAAATACCGAAGACGTCTTCTCGCGCTTCAACTACCCGTAAATTCGTAATGCTGATTCGTTCTTCTGCCAAATATCCCGTCACTTCCGAGATGACCCCCGGATAGTCCGGAATATCCACATACAAATCGTAAGTTGTATAAAATGCTCCCGTATTGACAGGCAGTTTGTCCCTCACTTCTTTGGCGGAGGCAAAATAATGTTCGATGGATTGTTCATTATTGCTGAGAATCAATGTTTTCACCCGATCCATTTCCTCTTGCCAAGCATTCAACTGCCGCAAAAGTTCTTCACGATTTTGAAGGACGATATCCTTCCACATGAGCGGGTTGGAAGAGGCAATCCGCGTTACATCACGAAATCCGCCTGCTGCAAGCATGCTCGTCAGCGGATATTCCTGCTGCTCATGATTCAATTGGTGAACGAGTGAAGCTGCCACAATATGAGGGAAATGACTTACTACCGCTGTCATATGATCGTGTTCATGAGCATCCAATTTTACGATTCTTGCTAAAGTGAATTTTAATAAATCTTCAAGTTTTTCAATAGCAGCTCCATCTTCATTATTTAACGGTGTCAAGATATAATAAGCATTTTCAAAGAGATGCGCTTTCGCAGCTTGAACACCGCTTTTATGCGAACCTGCCATCGGGTGGCCGCCGATAAAGGTAATGCCTTGGGAACGCAAATCCGCAGCCTTTTCCATAATCATCCCTTTAGTACTTCCTGTATCCGTCACAATGACGCCTTTTTTTAAAGGCCAACTTTTCAACTTTTCCATCCAGTCAAGCGTTGCATTAACAGGAGTCCCGAAAATGATAATATCCGCGCTCTTGGCAGCTTCTTCTATATCCTCCACCACTTCATGAACAATGTTTAGCTGAGAGGCTTGTTCTCTTGTTTTATCGTAAACATCGTACCCAAACATTTTGGTGTTGGGTGCTTTTTGGCAGGAAAGGGCAATGGAGCCCCCGATTAATCCCAGCCCAATGACTAGAACATTGCGTGTCATGCAAAGACCCCTTGCTCAATCAAAACTTCTTCCAGCAAAGATAAAAATTTATCGTTTTGCTCTTCTGTCCCGATTGTAACACGAATATAGCCAGGCGAACTGAGTGCATTTCCGCTTCGAATGATAAATCCGCGCTTCATCATTTCCGTAAAGACAACATCGCTATCCGCTTTCACTTCGAATAATACAAAATTCGTTTGCGAAGGATAAATGTTCAACCCATGCTTTTCACAAAACGCCGAATATTGCTTTTTGCCTTCTTCATTCTTCGTTTTGCATTCTTCAATAAAAGCCTGATCTTGCAAGGCAATGATGGCAACTTTATGACTTAAAACGGTATTGTTGAACGGTGCGCGCACAGGATCCAGCTTAGCAATGATTCCCTCATTACCAATAGCATACCCTACACGGAAAGAAGCCAGCCCGTATGCTTTCGAGAACGTACGCATAATAAGGACGTTAGGATATTCATTTACATAATGAAGAGTATCTTTATATTCTGGAGAATTCACATATTCAAAATAAGCTTCATCCAACACGATTAATACATCAGAAGGCACTTTTTCGATAAAGTTTTGCAGTTCCTCATCATTGACGATTGTTCCTGTAGGATTATTTGGATTACATACCCAAACGATCGATGTCTTTTCATCAATTGCTGCCAACATTGCATCTAAATCGTGTTTACCATCTTTTAAAGGAACTTGTCGGACTTCCGCTCCTTCAATTTCCGCATTATGTTGATATTGGGAGAAGGACGGAGTTGCCATTACCGTGTTGACACCCGGGTAAAGCAAGGCACGTGTGACAATGGCAATCAAATCATCGGAACCATTCCCGAATAATAATTGTTTTTCAGCAACATTTAAATGGTTCGCCACTGCTGTGCGTAAATTTTGGGCGTAACCATCCGGATAAATGGCATGATTTGTGTCATCGCCATTTAGAAATGCTTTTACTTTTGGAGAGAAACCATAGGGATTTTCATTGGATGCCAGTTTTACGACTTCTTCCAATCCAAATTCTTTTTTTACTTCTTCCATCGGTTTTCCCGGTTGATATGCCTTCATCCCGAAAATTTGTTGTTTCCATTTCATGTTTGCTCTCTCCTTACTTATTCGTTTCTTCTAATCCATTGACTCTAACGCATTTGCCTTCAAGGCTAATTTATTCGGCCATGAGTTGAGACCCGCTCAATGTAGCCAAGTCCGGACGCAGTCTTACTGCTTCGTTAAGGTAGACATGGCGAATTTCTTTCTGGCTTAAAGATGTATTCACATGCATCAAGACACGGATGCATAGCGGCAATGCATTTGGCACACTCATCTCATGGGTGCACATGGTAGGGACAAATTGCCATCCTTCAATCGAGCGGACGGCTTTGGCGGGAAATCCCGATGTGAGATCAGTAGTCGTTGATATTAACACGGAGATAATATCTTCGGGCTCAAGATTATTCAGTTTTACAATCTCCTTCACCAAAATTTCCGTTTCCTTAAAGATTTGGTGTTCTTCATCCGCCATAACCGTTGTGGCTCCTCTAACTCCTCTAATCATGACAATACCTCCGTTAGTAGAGCACGATATTCTTTATCTGCTTCTCTACATTCTGATAGTTCGATTGGTTGAATGAACGGCTCACCAATCGTTTGAAGCAATACAAATTTCAATTCACCGTAATCCGCCTTTTTATCTTTCACCAAATATTGGGCGAGTGTCTCAAACGGGTAATTGAAAACGGCATCCAAAGGATAGCCATTGCTTGAAGCAAAACGCAAAAATGCAGTTGTCGTTTCACGAGTGATCTTTCCGTATCTTTCACTGAGCAGCAGCGCATAGACCATGCCGATTACTACTGCTTCTCCGTGTGCCAATCCTCCATAACCCGCTGCTGCTTCTATGGCATGCCCGTATGTATGGCCGAAATTCAAATATTTGCGAACGGATTGCTCTGTCTCATCTTCTGCAACAATTTTCGCTTTTACTTCAATTCCGGATTTCAAATGGTTGGCAAGCTGTTCGCTTGGAATGTTTGTAATCGAAGGTAGGGATAAGAGTTGTTCATACCATGCATTGTCAGAAATCATGGCATGTTTTACTACTTCCGCCATCCCCGAGCGAATTTCCTTTTCACTTAGGGAATTAAGAAATTCAATATCATAAATTACCGCTTCTGGTTGATAAAAAGCACCGATTAAATTTTTTCCTTCAGGGTGGTTGATTGCTGTCTTGCCGCCAACTGCAGAATCATGCGCCAAAATCGTTGTTGGCAGTTGAACGAACGGAATCCCGCGCATATAAGTAGCTGCCACAAAACCGGTCACATCACCCACTGCCCCGCCCCCAAATGCAAAGAGAATCGATTTGCGGGTGCATTGATGTTCAATTAGAAAGGAATGTGCTTGTTTGAAGTTCTCGAAGCTTTTACACTCTTCTCCAGGAGGCATGACGAACACATCAAAAGCATAAGGGAAATTCGCCTGGAAATAGTCCCCTTTCGCTTCCCAAACGTTTTTATCCGTAAAAACAACCATCTTATCTACTTTCGGCAAGTTATTGCATAGCGTTTCAACAGCATCTTTTAAAACATGATTCCCAATCACCACTTCATAGTGATGGGATGCCGTGTTCACCGGAATTCTCATACTTAAAACTCCTTTGAGTATTTTCGCATTGCATCAATTTGCTCTTTTAACTGCGGCAACTGATCACTATGGAATTGGTCCACTAAAATACTCGCAATTTCCCATGCGATAACATTTTCTGCAACAATGGATGCAGCTGGTACAGCACAGCTATCCGATCGCTCTACACTTGCCTTGAATGGTTCTTTCGTTTCAATATCAATACTTTGCAATGGTTTATATAAGGTAGGTATTGGCTTCATTACACCACGCACCACGATTGGCATACCTGTCGACATGCCGCCTTCAAGACCACCTAAACGATTTGTTGCCCGGCGATAGCCATTTTCTTCATCCCATGTGATTTCATCGTGCACCTCAGAGCCTTTTCGGCGGGCCATTTCAAAGCCGATGCCAAATTCAACGCCCTTGAAAGCATTAATCGATAACATGGCTTGCGCAAGTCTTCCGTCCAGTTTGCGATCGTAATGTACATAAGAACCGATCCCTGCAGGAAGGCCTTCCACAATCACTTCCACGACTCCACCAATTGAGTCTCCGGCTTTTTTTGTGTCGTCTATCATTTGAACCATTCTCTGAGACGCTTCCGGGTCCACGCAGTAACAAGGGTCCTGTTCTACAATGTGGCGGATTTCGTCTGCCGATTTTCCTTCAACCTTGGTTGTATCGGCCTTAATGCCCGCAATTTCCGTTACATGGGAAACAATCGAAACACCCAATTCGTTTAATAAAGCTTTCGCTACGGAACCGACAGCAACTCGAACAGTTGTTTCACGGGCACTTGATCGTTCTAGGACATTGCGCAAATCTCGATGTCCGTATTTAATTCCCCCGACTAAATCTGCATGACCCGGGCGCGGACGGGAAATTTGGCGTTTTATTTCATCCGGATTTACATCTTCCGGTAATGGGTCAGCCCCCATTATTTTTGTCCAATGTTTCCAGTCGTCGTTTTTAACAACCAATGCCACTGGCGAACCCAATGTTTTCCCATGGCGCACACCGCCCATAATTTCAACAGTGTCTGTTTCAATTTGCATTCTTCTTCCGCGGCCATGTCCGCCTTGTCGTCTTTTTAAATCATAATTTATTTGATCGGAAGTTAATGGCAAAAGGGATGGAAGCCCTTCGATAATAGTAGTTAATTGAGGTCCGTGAGACTCTCCTGCAGTAAGGTAACGCATAAAACACTTTCTCCCTTCAACTCGCTAAAGTATGTATTTCTTAATATAACATAATCTCATCCAAAAAACAGTGCTATTTTGCAGTTTACCAATATAGTACCGAATATTCAGAAATTCTATTATATATGATTTCTTGGAAAATTCCCTTATGATGTTCAATCTTCCTTGAAAAAATGTATATTTTCAAGTAAAAAACGCTTTCCGTTCTAATTACGAAAAGCGCCATTCGTGTGGAAGCTGCTCTTTTGAAAAGTGATAAGATCTGTTTTTTACATCTTCCGGTAAAAAAATGTATCTTCTATTTCAAAGCCATAGCGCGCCGGGTTGAAAATCTGTTCCGTTGAACCAACGAACAGCACTCCTCCTGGACGCAACGCCTTACTAAAATTATGATAAATTTGGTCCTTTGCTTCCTCTGTAAAATAGATCATCACATTCCGGCAAACGATTAAATCAAAATTAGCATCATATTTGTCATTGAGCAGATTATGCTTCTTAAAAGTAACAGTTCGTTTAATTTCATCTTTGACTTTATAAAAGGGCCCTTCTTGAATAAAAAATTTCGATTTCATTTCTGACGGCACTTCTGCCAATGAACGTTCAGGATATAAGCCTAATTTTGCTTTTTGAATAACATTTTCATCCAGATCGGTAGCCAATACATTGACTTGCGAAAGTGGCATATGATGAGATAAAACCATGGCAATGGTATATGGCTCCTCCCCTGTTGAACAAGCCGCACTCCAGATTTTGAGCCTTTTATTCGATTTCATAAGATTCGGAAATATCTTCTTTTGCAATACTTCCCACCGTTTGCCGTTTCGATAAAACTCTGAAACATTGATTGTCATTCGATCCAAAAATTCATTCATTAAATCGCGGTCATTATCGAGAGCGTGCAGGAATTCGACAAAATTTCGATAACCCTTTTTTTCGTATAGTGAAGTAAGACGTCTTTTCATTTGCGCTTCTTTATATAATGCAAGATCAATACCCGTCTTTTTTTTGATACCTGCAATAAATTGTTCATAATCCGACATTTTTAAATCTTTCCCCTCGATCATTGTAACTACATTATATATGAAAGAAAGGAAATGGGAAATAACTATCATGTTATTGATTTTTAAATAGGTAAGAAGAAAGATGTGGAGCATCATTTTAGTTTTTCTTCTATTTTCAGCTGAGGTTGATGGCTCACCGAAAGTTTTTGCCTCATTTGTTCGATTTCTAAACGCAGTTTTTCGGACTCAATCACATAGCTTTCTTTTCTTATTTTCTCTAGTTCAATTTCTTGTTTCAATACTTCTAATTTAAGATTTGATTGCTTCCCAAAGTAACTAGTTAGTATAGCGGTAATTGGGATCGAGACACCCAATAAGACAATGCCCAAAACTAAAATGACGTAATCTTCCATTGCTTCTACACTCCCAGAAATAGATTTATCGTGACATATTTGTATTATATTTCCATTTAATTTTAAAAAAAGTAACTACTGCGAGTTGTGCAATAGTTACTTTATGTCTTATTCAATTCTTAAGAATTACGCTAATTCTCCACCGAACCATAAGTTGATTTCACGCTCTGCAGATGCTGGTGAATCAGAACCGTGGATTACGTTTTCTGAAATTGTTACAGCATAATCACCGCGGATTGTACCAGGTAGAGATTCAGATGGTTTTGTAGCACCCATCATGATTCGAGCTAAAGAAATTACGCTTTCGCCTTCCCATACCATAGCAAAAACTGGACCGGACGTGATGAAATCAACCAATTCGCCAAAGAAAGGTTTGTCTGCATGCTCTGCATAGTGTGCTTCTGCAACTTCGCGAGATGGAACGATTAATTTAGCTGCTTTTAATTCAAAGCCGCGACGTTCAAAGCGGTCAACGATATCTCCGATTACTTGACGTTTCACACCATCTGGTTTAATCATTAAATAAGTTTTTTCGATTGCCATTATTATAAACACTCCTTAAGTTTGAATAAGGCGTTACACCCACCGATAAATCTTACCAAAATAACTGTAAAACAGCAACTTTTACTATCCGGCAAGTTTATTTACGAACAAGAAAGCTTTTTTGGGGTGGATTCTGGTTGAGTCAACCAGTCGAGAGCCGCCTCCGATTTTTTTATTGTCCAGCTGCGGCGGCTAACTCCTTGGCAACTTCGACTCTTTTCACGAAGGCAAAAAGCGCCTTCTTGTCAGAATCTCCAGTTTCCGTCGGAGCTGAGCGAGCCGCCTCCGCTTTTCTTGTCCAGCTGCGAACGCTAGCTCCTCGACAACTTCGGTGCTTCCTGCAAGGGCAAAAAGCGCCCTTTTGTCAGCCCCTCCAGTTGTTGTCGGAGCTGGCAAGCGTTCTCCGCTTTTCTTTTTAAAATTTGCGTTTTCCGATGAATAGTGCGATGTCTCGCAGTTTTTTCTTCATTTGGTGGTTTGGCAGTGCTTCTACTTCTTTTAGTGCTTTTCGAAGATACTGATTGCTCAATGCAATCGACTGTTTAATAGCTTCCGAATTCCGCACTACCTTCAGCATGGCCAACCGGTCTTCCTCTACCACTTTACCTGTAGAGGCTTTTTCGATAAATTGCTTGATGATTGGATGATCCTTCAAGTAAAAAATGGGCAGCGTAATATTGCCGTGCAATAAATCGCTTCCCGCGGGCTTTCCAAGTTCTTTATCGGATGCTGTAAAGTCCAATATATCATCAACAATTTGGTAGCTCATGCCCACAAAATATCCATAGCGTCTTAAATGACGTATGTTTTTTTCATCAAGTCCGCTTGCGACTGCTCCTAATTCACAGCTTGACTCAATTAACAATGCTGTTTTCCGCTTAATGCGGCGGAAATAATCTTTTAAATTTTGATCGACCCGAAACTTATCTTCAATCTGAATGACTTCGCCATTACAAATTTCGACCATTGTCTTCGCCAAAATCTGATGGACTCTTTTATTTTCAATTGCTGTCACATACTCCAAAGCTCTCGCAAAAATAAAGTCGCCCGTATACATGGCCACTCGATTATTCCACTGTGCCTTGACCGTACGTCTACCCCTTCTCAAATCCGAATCATCGATGACATCATCATGCACCAGTGAAGCCATATGGATTAACTCCAAAGGTACGGCAATATTTTTAATGTTGTCGATATCATAATTCCCAAATTTTGCACTTATTAGAACAAAAACAGGACGAATTCGTTTACCGCCTGCTTGCAACAAATGGAGAGAGGCATCATTGATTAAGTGCGAAGATGAGTTTAACGCATTTTCCAATTCTTTTTCGATGATGTCAATATCGGATTTTAAATCGGTGTAGAGTAATTTTAACTTCATCTTTTCCAAACGTGAAACCTTCTCCCCCTAATTTTCTTTTTTAATGCCCATATGCATGGCAGCAGCTCCACCACTATAGCCCTTGTAAGCCACTTTTTCAAAACCGGCTTCCTCAAACATTTTGGCTAATTTTTTCATGTCCGGGAACTCATTTGCCGATTCTTGAAGCCAAGAATATTCTTTATAGCTCTTTGCGAAGAGTTTACCGAAGATCGGCATTATATATTTAAAATAAAAACGGAATAGTTGGCGATAGCCTGGTATTTCGGATTGTGAAGTCTCCAAGCAGACAGCCATTCCGCCGGGCTTTAATACACGATTCATTTCACGTAAAACCTGCATATAATCCGGAACATTTCGCAGGCCAAATCCAATCGTGACATAATCAAATGTATTATCTTCAAATGGGAGTTCCATGGCATTTCCTTGAATCAACTCGATTTGAGGATAGGATTTCACCTTTTCCTCTCCCACTTTCAACATATTTCTGCTAAAGTCCAATCCTTTCACGATTCCCTTTTCACCGGTTGCTTCGGCAAGGGCTATTGTCCAATCCGCAGTCCCGCAGCATACATCAAGACATTTAGAACCAGGTTTTACAGACATTCGTTTCATTGTGTCTTCCCGCCACTTAACATGCAGTTGAAAACTAATCACCGAGTTCATTTTGTCGTAGTTTTCCGAGATACTCTCAAATACCTCGTGTACGTGTTCTTCCTTCGATTTTGCCATTTTTCCAAAACCTTTCTCGCGCTTTCTCAAATGCGCTTGGCATATTTACATCCAAGTTCACCCTAGTTCAGACCTGCATGATACAGGCAAAACATCTTTACCTGATGCAGACGCGACGAACAAAGGCTATTTCCTTAAACTAGTTGCTGCTGTATGTATAACTTTAACTCGTCCTTTAAGAAAGTTGACGATTGAAGATATTCGTTTAGCAATCTACGGAGGGAATTGATTTCCTCTAGTACTTTCAACTCCAATAGTTTTTCATCATTTGAAACGCTTTCCCCCATTTTCATAAATAGGTTCGAGGGTTTGCCATTTTGAAGTTGCTGAAGTTCTTTTTGCAATTGCAGCAACAATAAGTTTGTATGCATGAATGTAGTGTAGTGTTCAAATTGATACACCTGATAAAATCGTTTAATCAATTCCGTGTGCTTAACGGAAATTGATTGATACCATTCCTCGAGGGTATAGTGAGTTGATTCGTATATTTTAATTTGGTGCTCGCATCGAATTGCGATTCCTTCAGACAACTGTCGAATTAAAGGAATATTTCCCAAACGGGCTAATATTTCATAATAACGGCCACTGTAAAAATCACCTGCAAGCACAGTTAGCTGCTGTTCTTTGCTTGTGGCGTTTTTTTCGTCAATTTTATCATGTTCATTTAGGGATGCATGCACGATCCCTACCGTAATAGCGCTTTCTTCTAATTGGCCATCCCACTGTTCACCATTTAGAAAAGGCAGCAACAAATAAAACAATTGACTTTCATCGCTGACCGGCAATCCAGTGTACCTAGCCAACGTTCTATGACGAACATGCAAAGAAATATTATTTTTGAATTCTTCTATTGCTTGTTGAATGTATGTTGCATTCATAGATATTACTCCATTCTACATCAAATACGCCTTGGCGTATTTCCAGCTGGCGCTTTCGTCACAGCAAAACAATGTGCCCAGATTCCTCAAGCAATCTCGAAAGGTTCTGTTGAAATCTGCGGCATCCGCCTTAAGGCTAACTTCATTCAGCCAGGATGTGAACCATTGACTGACTTTGCAATCTTCTCACCATTGATAGAAGTGAAAAACTTCTCCTGAATGAAGTTAAAGTGCAATGGAGATATCCATTGCTTTGTTTGATTGGCGACCAATCAAACCTTGAATTATTTTTTTGAACCACTTTCAACAACGCCATGCGATGAGTAGACTTTGGCTTTCCCGCGAATTTTCATAGCAGATGTATGTTCGGTAAATTGGGCAATCATTAATTCGCCAGCATCCAACTTTTCCGAATGGTGAAACTTTGTGTCCGTTCCGCGTGTTAAACCGATTACATGCACGCCATCTTCCTGCGCTTCTATAATAATATAATCTGGTTGTGTCATAACTCCCGAGTCTCCCTAATAAATCATTTTCTTGTACATCATATCATAATCAAACTAGAGTTTTAAGCCATTTGAATAAATGAAATAACTTCTCTTCGTAAAACGTCATTTTCCTCATAAACCCCGCGGGCAACAGAAGTAACTGTTTTTGAGCCTGGTTTTTTAAGCCCACGCATCGTCATGCACATATGCTCCGCTTCGATTACCACATATACCCCTTGAGGCTCAAGCATTTCCATGATTGTATTCGCTATAGTGGATGTAATCCGTTCTTGGAGCTGCGGTCTGCGGGCTACCGATTCAACACAGCGGCCAAGCTTGCTAAGTCCCGCCACTCGTCCTCCTGAAGGTAAATACGCGATATGCGCTTTTCCATAGAAAGGAACCAAATGGTGTTCACACATTGAATAAAACGGTATATCTTTAACAAGTACCAGGTCATCATGGTTTTCATGAAAAACGGTACTAAAATATTCTCTTGGGTCTTCTTCTATCCCACTAAACATCTCTGCATACATTTTGGCTACGCGTTTTGGAGTATCAAGCAATCCTTCACGATCTACATCTTCACCAACCGCATCCAAAATCATCTGTACTGCTTCTTCTATTTTTCCTAAATCTACTTTCGACATCCTTTATCCTCCTAAGAAAAGCGCAAGCGCCCTGTTCAGCCCCGCGCGGCGAAAACGCAACGTCCCTTACCTGCCAACATCACCCATAATGTGTGAGTTTGTTGCACCGTCCGACAAAACACCGTGATTTGTCGATATTTGTACATTAACGGATGAAGGCTCGCATGTTGGAGCTTTTCCTTTTTTTCGAACCGAGGACAAACCGCGGCTCGGAAGTAGCTGGGTTGCTTGCGCCAGACACTGCTAAGATTGCAATAATTTATACTTTTTTATCTTCTATACAAGATGCGCAGGCGCAACTTCAAAAAGAATCGTAGCACATACTTTGCCTTAACGCAAAATGGGGTGACTACTTCATAAAAAAACTATTTCTTTATGTATAATATCAAATTCATTGTTCCGTTAGTATGGGTAATTTTTTCTTTGCCATAAGCAAAAAGAGCAGCCATCATGCTTGTCCATGACGACTGCTCTATGTAACTGCTAGATCCCGTTGATTATTTCACGGCATCTTTAAGAGCTTTACCTGGTTTGAAAGCAGGTACCTTGCTAGCAGCGATTTCGATTTCTTTGCCAGTTTGTGGGTTACGCCCTTTACGAGCGGCACGTTCACGCACCTCGAAATTACCAAAACCAATTAATTGTACTTTGTCACCCTTTGCAAGAGCTTCTTGAATTGTATCAAATACAGCTTCAACTGCTTTAGAAGCGTCTTTTTTAGAAAGACCTGCAGCTTCAGCAACAGAGTTTACTAATTCTGTTTTATTCACACCATTCACCTCCTCTCAAAGGGTAGAAGCTAAATCATGTAAAAAGAGTAACATATAGAAAACCGCGACGCAACTGTATTTATCCATGTTTTTCTACAATAAATTGTATTTTTTCTTTTAAATTAAAAAGAACAGGACTTTTCACCTGCAAAATGAAAAGTCCTGTCCCTAATTTATTCCATTTTATATATTTTTTCAGACTTCCAATTCTTTTCCAACGCAAGCCATTAGAGAGTTTCCGGCAATGCCTCGGGCTAAAATCGGTTAATTTGGAAAGGGAAAATCTTAATTTTTTCTATGACATTTGGCCAATAAAGATAGAGGAAAAACGAATATTTTTTTCAATCAATCAAATTGAATAAGTGCGAATAAATATTCATTTTCACTTTTCAAGTAAAAACACCTTAAATGATAAACGTGACTAATCCTCTTTCGCCTTCATTTACCATTCTTTCGATTGTTTGTCGCATTCTTTTCTTCGCATTTGGCGGCACAGCGTTCATCTTGTATCGGATTCCCTCTTGCAGCACTTCGTGAAGCGTTGTACCGAACAATTGAGTTTGCCATAATTGGTCGCGATCATGCTTATAGGAATATTGCAGATCCTTTAAAAGTTGGTTGGCATAAAACTCAGTCCCAATTAATGGAGCAAATTCCGTTTCCATATCTACGCGTATAATGTGGTAGGAAGGTGCGCTTGCTTTCATGCGTACACCATAGAAATTATTTTGTTTAATGATTTCCGGTTCGCTAGGCTCGAATTCTTCCAAAGTAGGCAATGAAATGCCGTACCCATTATCGCTTGCTTCATCAATAGCTTGGCGGAATCTTCTTTGCGCTTGTTTTGCTTCAGCAGCTTCTTTAATGAACAACAGCCAATCTTTCTTCGTATCGATAGGGGCATCCAGCCATTCGTTGCAAACAGCTTTATAAACTTCCGGCTTGAAGGTAATTCGAACCGTAGCTACCCCTAAACCGGCGTCCACTCTCTCGATTTCGCTTTCTTCAACAAAATCGATATTGCGCAATTCTGCAGCAGCAAGGGAAACATCGCGAATTTTCGTTACGGAATCCAACACACTTCCTACTGCATCCGAAAGCGTTACGTTAAGTGGATGAGTATAATCCAGCACATCGAGCCAATCCGGCTTTTCAACCTCAATATCTTCAACCGGGAATTCATAAAGCGCCTCTTGAAGAATATATTCCATATCTTTTGTCGTCATCTGATCGATCGCAACCGGAATAACAGGAACCCCGTATTTTTCCAGCAACTCATGACGAAGTGCCATTGTATTACTGTGTGTTGGCATGTGACAGTTCAACACAATAACAAACGGTTTTCCAATTTCCTTAAGTTGTTGAACAATTTGTTCTTCAGCAACTTCTGCTGCTTGCCGATGGATGCCGTTTACCGTTCCATCCGTAGTCACCACAATTCCAATATTGGCATGGTCGCGGATTACTTTATCCGTGCCGATTTTTGCCGCTTCTTGAAATGGAATTGCTTCTGAATGCCATGGCGTGTGGACGTACTTTGGTCCATCCTCGTCTTCATAACCCCTGACACCGTCAATTACATATCCGACACAATCTGCAAACCGAATTCGGAATGGGATTTCACTTTCGCCAATGGTGATTTCTGTTCCCTGCGCAGGAACAAATTTTGGCTCGGCCGTCATAATCACAGGACCCGGTGAACTTTGAGGCAGCTCGTCCAGTGCTCTTTTGCGATCTTCTTCATTCAGGATATTCGGGAGCACAATCGACTCCATCATTTTCTTCACAAAAGTAGACTTACCAACCCTGACAGGCCCTACAACACCGATATATACGTCCCCATTCGTTCTTTCTGCTATTTGATGATAGATTTCTTCGCCTATTGTAGCTCCTCCTTTACGTAATTCAATCTATGTACGATTTACTCCAATTATGAAAACGCCATTCGGTTTTCTTTAATTATTTGGCTGTTTTCTCGAAGAAATCAAACGTACATTGAATCGCTTACTTCAACATATGAAAAAAGTGTCCAAAAAATATGTAAAAACCACATACTTTTTAGACACTTGCATTCATTATCGCTGCGAAGTTTCCTGCTCGACTGTTTCTTTCTTTTCTTTCGCGGGATCATACATATAGACAGGTTCGTTATTTTCATCAACGGTATACGGCAAGGAATAGGCCGGTACAACCGGATAAGCATCTACCAGAAGTATTCGAATATCTTCCCCTGGTGTAGGCGTTAACTGGTTTTCCTTCAAGAAAAGATTTAAATCCACTGAATAGTCTATGTAAATTTCCCCTTCTGTTGTCACGATTAATGGCAACAGATTGTTGGAATAAGGACTAGGAACGGTTAAGTCCTCTTTATAGCCGATTTTCTCAAAATCGATGGAATAGATATAATCCGTGATTTTTTCTTTGAATGTCGGATAATAGGTACCCATGAATCGAATTTTAAGCTCCCGGATTGTTTCCGCAGTGCGTAAGTCCACTAACTTCACAGTAGGCTTCTCTTCCGGATTCCATATTATATACTGGAATAAGCCGCCTTGTTCATATGAATTGGCGGGAGATTTGGCTAAATAGTTCGGTACTAATTTTTCGAAATCAATCGGATATTTAATGAAAATATCGGTATCCATATCACGCGTTTTAATCGGCAATACACCGGTATCCGCTTGGTACTCATCGATGGCCTTTTGAACTGAGGCTAGCTGGACCTCATCTGGCACCTGATTTTCTGCTTTTTGATCTTCCGGAAATAAACAACCCGATAAAATAAGCGTTGCAAGAGCTAGGACGAACACTAATCTGACATGTCCTTTCATTCTACTCACCTCTAGTATGTTCACTTAAAATTTCCTTCTTTTAACTGTGTACTTTAGTTGGGCCATGTCAAGATAACGAGCACCATTAAGATAGAGCCAATCAGAAAAATGCCAAATGCGAGGAACCTCAAAACCATGGATAAGCAACCATTATTAACCCACTTTCGTGTGGCTGCCACCATTAATACAGACAACAACATAGCGCCGATTGAATAAAAAGAAACCCACATAACATCGAGAGCATGCATATTGGCGAGTGGGCCCCTTGCAGACAACATCGTCACATAATCCATCGAAGATAGTATGTTTCGCAAGTTTAAACCACCTTTACTTATAACCTATTATGTATAGAAAAGCGCAAGCGCCCGCTTTAGCCATCGACAGATGTTTACTGTATCGAAAGCGTAGCGACAGATACAAGCGCTGGCCGACAACAACGCTACGTCGTGTAGCATTGTCGGCACTTGCACATCCCTGTGCGGCGGAAGGCCCGAATCGCGAAGCTTTTCCAGCTTTCGACCGAAGGCAGACCGCGACCTCAGAACGGGCTGGGCTGCTTACGCTAGTCATGTATAGAAAAGCGCAAGCCAAGAGAAGGCCGGCGCAACACCCTTGTTCCTGGTACGCCGGCCTTCTCTTTGTTCATGGCAAGGCTTGAGCTGAATAGCAAAATCACTTAATAAAGATCAATCTCACGTTTTTTCATTCGAATCATCAGTTCATCAACGGCCACTTTAGGCTCTTTATCCGTAAATAAAATGTCGTAAAGGGCAGTGGTGATCGGCATCGGCACATCATATTTTTCAGATAATTGATAGGCTGCTTTTGTTGTTCTTACACCTTCCACAACCATGCCAACCTGATCTAGAACCTCTTGCAATTTCATGCCTTTTCCGAGCATATTTCCTGCCCGCCAGTTTCGCGAATGAATGCTTGTACATGTGGCGATTAAGTCTCCCATACCTGTTAACCCCGCAAAAGTAAACGGATTGCCGCCCATTTTCACGCCAAGACGGGTGATTTCGGCTAACCCTCTCGTAATAAGGGCCGCCTTCGCATTATCCCCATACTCCAAACCGTCCGAAATACCGGCTGCTAATGCAATGACATTTTTTAATGCTCCGCCCAGTTCTACACCTACCACATCATCATTTGTATAGACGCGGAAATAATTATTCATAAATAAATCCTGCACTTTTTCAGCAGCATCTAAATTTATGCATGCCGCTGTTATAGTCGTTGGATGATGCAAGACAACTTCTTCTGCATGGCTTGGACCAGAAAGGACCACAATTTCCTCAATTGCATCCGGAGATAAACTTTCTTGCAGCATTTCAGAAATGCGTTTTAACGAATCTGGCTCAATTCCTTTCGATACGTGTACAAAGATTTTCCTGCTTGTTAAATGAGGTTGCATAGAGGCGCAAACTTCACGTATCGCCTTTGTTGGAACAGCTACAATAATCATGTTAGTCTGGTTGACGGCTTCTTGCAGATTGCTTGTGGCCACTAGATTTTCAGGTAATCGGATGCCCGGCAAGTATTTTTCATTCGTATGTTGTTCATTGATCTCTTTTGCTTGCTGTTCACGATGTGTCCAAACAAGTGTGCGATGTCCATTTTCAGCTAAAACTTGGGCTAACGCCGTCCCCCAGGAACCAGCACCTAAAACCGTTACATTTTCCAATTAACTTCCCCCTTAAACAAATGCGCCAAATTAATTATGACTGCCGCTAACCTGTTTGTCGTCAGTCAAAACAAGTGTGTCCAGATTTATCCTCGATTAGGCCTGTTCGACCTCTTCAAATCTGAAGCCACTCCTACAGACTCATTCAGTCGGATTTAGCCAACTGAATGAAATTGAAAAATGGCTACTCCCGCGCACGTGCTATTAAACGGATTGGTGTCCCTTCGAAGTCAAAGGTTTCACGAATTCGATTTTCAAGGAATCGTTCATATGAGAAATGCATGAGTTCCGGATCATTCACAAAGACAACAAATGTTGGCGGCTTGACGGCAACCTGAGTCGTATAGTAAATGCGTAAACGTTTTCCCTTATCGGATGGAGCCGGGTTTCGCGCTACTGAATCTTCAATTACTTCGTTCAATATCGACGATTGGATACGCATTGCATGATTTTCGCTCACACGTTGAACAATGCTTAAAATTTGGTGTACGCGTTGTTTTGTTTTGGCTGATACGAAGATAATCGGCGCGTAATGTAAATACAAGAAATGCTCACGGATTTGCTGTGTGTATAAATTCATTGTTTTTTCATCTTTTTCCACAGCATCCCACTTATTTACAACAATAACAACGGCTTTTCCAGCTTCATGTGCATACCCGGCAATTTTTTTATCTTGCTCTTGAATGCCTTCTTCTCCATTTAACACAACCAATACAACATCGGAGCGTTCAATGGCTCTTAATGCACGTAAAACGGAATATTTTTCGGTTGTTTCATAAACTTTCCCTTTTTTGCGCATACCCGCTGTATCGATAATGACATACTCTTGTCCCTCGTAAGAGTATGGTGTGTCAATGGCATCGCGCGTTGTGCCTGCAATATCACTGACAATAACACGGTCATGTCCTAAAAAGGCATTGACCAATGAGGATTTCCCTACATTCGGACGACCGATTAAACTAAACTTAATCGTCTCCTCGGAATAATTTGCTTCATCTTCTTTTGGGAAGTGTTTTGCACATTCATCCAATAAATCCCCGATTCCCAAACCATGTGACCCCGAGATTGGGAATGGATCGCCAAACCCTAGCGAATAGAAATCGTACATCATTTCACGCATGTCCGGATTATCTATTTTATTTACTGCCAATACGACCGGTTTTTTTGTTTTATATAAAATTTTGGCTACTTGTTCATCTGCCAATGTCACACCCTCACGACCATTCGTCATAAAGATGATCACATCCGCTTCCCGGATCGCAATTTCCGCTTGTGAACGAATTTGTTCCAGGAATGGTTCGTCTCCTAATTCAATTCCGCCTGTATCAATAATGTTGAATTCATGTGTTAACCAATCTGCCGAACTATAGATGCGATCACGTGTGACACCGGGAATATCTTCCACGATTGATACTCGTTCACCAACAATACGGTTAAATATTGTTGATTTTCCAACGTTCGGACGACCTACGATGGCGATTACTGGTTTTGTCATCTGTACTTCATCCTTCCAAATTCTTATCTTTAGTATTATACACGAAAAAGGAAATTATATCATTTTTTCATTGCTTTTCAAGAAAAGCGCAAGCGCCCTGTTAGCCCCGACAAGCGCTGACCGACAAGAACGCCACGTCGTGTGGCAGATGTTTTTTGCGCGAAAGCGAAGCGACAGCAGCATTGTCGGCACCACATCCATGTGCGGCGGAAGGTCCGAATCGTGAAGCTTTTACAGCTTTCGACCGAGGACAGATGTTTTTTGCGCGAAAGCGAAGCGACAGCAGCAGACCGCGTCTCGATGGGCTGGGCGGCTTGCGCTGGACACAGAAAAAGACGCACCCAATTGGTACGCCCTTTTAAGGAATCGTTCAAAATTATTTGTTTGTGAAATTTTTCAGCTTGTCGCCAATCACATCTTTGAAAGAAAAACCGGATGTTTCTTCAGGCAGTTCATAATCTGCCTCTTCTTCTTTCACCGGACTGTTTTGCAGTTCTTTGATACTTAAAGAAAGGCGTTTTTCCTCAGCATTTACGTCCAACACTTTCACTTCAACCTCATCGCCTTCTTTTAAGACCTCATGAGGTGTATTGATATGTTTGTGTGAAATTTGCGAAATATGAACAAGCCCTTCCACACCAGGGAAAACCTCCACAAAGGCACCGAAGGAAACTAAACGTTTCACCGTTCCTGTTAAAACTGCTCCTTTAGAAACTTGCTGTTCAACGTTAGACCAAGGCCCAGGCAAAGTATCTTTAATGGATAAAGAAATTCGTTCGTTTTCTTGGTCAACCGATAAAACTTTTACATTTACGGTTTGCCCTTCTGCTAAAACCGTTGAAATATCATCTACATGGTCATGGGAGACTTGTGAAATGTGAACCAATCCATCCACTCCGCCAATATCAACGAATGCCCCAAATGGCGCCAAACGTTGAACCTTGCCTTCCAGTACATCGCCGGCATGAATTTGTTCCAGCAATTGCTTTTTATTCTTTTCTTTTTGTTCTTCCAGGACAGCTCGATGCGATAGAATCAAGCGGCCTTTTTCTTTATCCAATTCCGTAATTTTAAAAGTTAAAGTTTTGCCTTTATAATCTTGGAAATCCTCGACAAAATGGTCTTCCACTAAAGATGCAGGAACGAAGCCACGTACGCCTAAATCAACCACCAGGCCACCTTTCACAACATCCTTTACTTCTGCTTCAAAAATTTCTCCTGATGCAAATTGTTCTTCAAGCTTATCCCAAGCTTTAAGTGCATCTACTTTGCGTTTGGATAACACAAAGTTTTCTTCTTCAACTTTTGTAATCATCAGCTCCAGCTCATCACCCACTGATACTACGTCAGAAGCTTTTTCGATGTGCAAACTTGAAAGTTCACTGATTGGTAAAATCCCATCGAAAGGTGCACCTTCAATTGAGATTGTTACTGCTTTTTCATCTACTTGCGCAGCAACACCTTTCACAATATCTCCTTCTTGAAACTCTTGGTTTGATCCTAAGTTCATTTCTTCAGACATATGTAACCCTCCTTCGCATCTTCCAATTTCTATTTTATTCGAAACAGTTCATAAAAACAAAAATTTTCCCTTTATTAGCAAAAATTTCATGGGTTTTTTTTAAAATCGCTTCTATTTTCCTGTTTCGTTTGCTAGCTCTAATATAGCATCCGCAGCCTGTTCAATCGATAGTTCTGTTGTATCGAGGTAAATGGCATCCTCCGCCTGAACTAATGGAGACGCTTCTCTTTCGCTATCAAGTTTATCTCTAAGAGCAATTTCTTCGCGCAATTTTTCCATCGTTGAAGGAATTCCTCTTCTTTCATTATCAAAAAATCGGCGTTTTGCGCGTTCCTCTACAGAGGCTGACATGAAGATTTTCAACTCGGCGTCCTTTAAGACATGTGTTGCAATGTCCCTGCCATCCATTACGATTCCACCATTTGCAGCAAGTTCCTGTTGCTTGGCCACCAAGATTTCACGGATATTGGCATGTGCAGCTACTTCACTGACATTTGAAGTGACTTCATTGGACCGGATCTCTTGAGTGACATCCTTTCCATCTACAAAAACAAGTTGTCCATTTTGTGATGGTTTTAAAACAATCATAGTATCCAGCAGCATTTTTTCCAAAGAATCTGCATCATTTAATTTTATGTTATGAGTTAATGCTTTATACGTTACTGCTCGATACATTGCACCGGTATCAATATACGTAAAGCCTAACTTTTCCGCTACAATTTTTGCAATCGTGCTTTTTCCGGCCCCAGCTGGACCATCAATCGCAATTTGAATTTGTTTGACCATAAAATCCCTACTTTCCTCGAACATTGTACCATATTCCTAATTTATTTACGTTGTTTCACACCCTCGAAAAAGTGCCTTTTTGAGCAATAAAAGTGATTTTATCGATGTAAAAAAAAAGCCGCTATATAATAGGGCTTTTAAACAATTGAATGTGCATCCTGTATTTTTCTAACCATCAGCTGTCTTTCAAAACAGAAACGGACGATAAGTTGCTTATCCACCTGAGCAGTATCCAAAAATTGTATGGATGCTAGTTTCTGTTGATTTTTTTCAAAAATCCTTACAATTTTGGCACTTGTCTGCACATATCGAATATCACCATTTATATAGGGCAATACAATCGTCAGCTCTACTTCGTCCCCCTCTTTAAAAGGAGGTTCATTTTTCAAGTGAAGAGCCATTCCGCCTGCACTTATATCTTCCGTCACAAATTGATGGAAGTTATTTCGAATTTTGACAGCCACATCTGCAGCGGTATTGACGCGGACAAACTCGCGCCTTTGTATTTTAATGAACTCCTCTTCAGGCGGGCAATAAAGCTTAATCATTGGAATATTGCCCATTTTGCGCCCGACTACTTCCGTATTGAATGCATAACTGATGTTATTTTCCGTGATGAATGTAGCACGAAATTGAGAACCATCCACTAAAAAAGCGGTTTTGTTTGTTTGTGTATTGATGGGATAGTCAATATACAGCGTATGGCTATCCTGCTCGATCACTTTACAGCGAAATTTTTCCACTCGTTCAGTGTAGGTTGGTTCTAAAGTCAGTGCAGTCCCTATCTTTAGTTGCATACTCTTCGCCTCGCACTTTATGATAATGTAATTATGGCATGAAATTTAGTTTTTTTCCATATCCTTCAAAACATTTTGCAGGCCATTTACAAAGTTTTTTACAAGACGAAGATGGATTGTAGGTCCTATTTACTAATCAATGCATGGATTCCACTTTTATTACATCATGATTTTCCGCATCTACTACCACTCTAAAGGTCTCATTCATCTCACTATCAAATCGCGCAATTACTTCATAACATTCTCTCAATTGGAGTGTTTCATTTTCCGTGTACACTAGTCTTTCTTCCTCAACGACTGTCCCTGGACGGAAGAAGTTTTCCCAATTGACTGGAACGACTTTTTGATCTTTGTTGATTGTTTCTTTCTGCACATATTCCATTGCATTCAAACCAAGCAATTCCCCACTATCCTTCGAAACTTTTGCTTGAATTCCATCCGGATAAACATAAGCTTTTTCCTTGCCTTTACCAACTACACGAGCAAAAGAGATGTGCCATGCCTCATGGTTTTCCCTCATTTCTACAATTTCCACATCTTTATAATTGCCGCGCGCCAAAAATTGCTCTGCAGCCTTTCTTATGTCTTGTTGAGAAAGTCTGTTTCCTTCTTGTACAGGACGTTCAGATAAGAAAGATAACAGATGTCCGCCTTTTACCGTAATATCGGCATAGCCGATTCGGCTTCCTTTTACAAATTGAATATGATAAAAAGGATACGCTGCGTCTCTTCTGCTTTGGGTTACTGTATAAGTTGCATCTTTTATGCCGGGAATAAGGACTTCCAAACGTTGAATCGCTTGATCTTTGGTAATCTCTTTATCGTTCAGATTTTGAAGCTCTTTTTTCTTTTGCCAATCCGATTCACTCGCTGTTAAAGGAAAATCGGTTTCGCTATAACTCTTTAAATTGGTTGCAACGTTTCTGAACGGCGTTTCGTTGGTTTCTTTTCCAGTAATCGCAGCCCAATCCGCAAAACTCGGGTCATTTTGATAGAAATTTGATGTAGCTACTGCCCACTCATCTGATAAAGTTTGCAGTTTTTGATTAACCTTGGTCATTCGATTATGCCAAGAATCGTAATTCCCGAAATCCGCAGCATACTTTGCTTCTTCCCCGATATTTCCGACATATCGCATCCATTCATTGGCGACTTCCTGACTTACCGGCAAGCTCCCAATGGATGAACGGAATTCGTTGCTTGTTCTCCAAATATTATCAAGTTCTTTTTCAAGCGCTTTCTCATCTTGAAAAAGCAATGATTGAGAGACAGAATGTTGAAGATTCGATAATTTTTCAGACGCATTGGATAATGAATTCGAATAGTGGGCTTGAACTGTTCGCTCAAGTCGATTGTTATTTTGTTTTACTTCATATGAATATAATCCTAACGCCAATACGGCAATGGATAGTAAATAGATTGCACTTTTCATGTTGCCCCTCCTTTAGTAGCAGAATATATGTTCACCAATTTGCTTGATTTGCGGTCTTGTCCAAATCCACTCGCTTGTTGCAGTGACTGGATTAAAATAGTAAAGTGCATTTTCGGAAGGATCCCAGCCATTCATCGCATCCAATACTGCCTGTTTCGCTCTTTCGTTTGGTTCCAGCCAAATCTGCCCATCTGCCACCGCAGTAAAAGCTCTTGGCTGGAAAATAATCTCCGAAATTGAATTTGGAAAATCAGGCGACTCCAGACGATTCAAAATAACCGCTGCTACTGCTACTTGTCCCTCATAGGGTTCGCCACGCGCTTCACCATAAACAGCATTAGCCATTAACTGAATATCGCGTTCAGAATATTTTGCCGGCAATTGCACGGTTGTCGTTGAGGAGTAGCCCTCCCCCGCCGCAGTTGTTTGTTGGGCTAAAGGAATTCCACCGTAATGTGTAAAACGATTGCCTTGAGCAATTTGCTGATGGACCCAATCTTCATTGAATTCTGTTACTCTCACTAATTGATCCTTTGTTCCCGGGCCTGCAATTCCATCGATATCAAGACCATATTGATCTTGGAAATTGCGCAGTGCCCAATAGGTGCCATAACCAAAAATCCCGTCAATTTTTCCGTTGTAGAATCCCAAGTATTGCAAACGTGCCTGCAATTCAATAACATCATCGCCAAAAGCGCCTCGTTCTACAATTTGTCCCGAAAAGGCAAAGGTTTCATTCGGCTTTAAAATTGAAATGGTTCCAAAAATTAAAATGACAGATATTAAGATTGTTCTAACCATTGATTTCACTCCTTTCTCATAGCATGTAAAAAAGAGTTGTTTTTATACGTTTGGTTTGAGAAAAATGAAAAAAAGAACCATTAAAAAAAGCCTCTATTTTCGCTTGAAGAATTGAAAATAGAAGCTTTATATCTTATTTTGTTCAAACAAATGCTGCACAAGATGCCGGTGGGCAAGTTTCACTTTTTTCAGTGCCAACCACCACAGGAACAGCATAAAAGGAGCAATTAAGTATACCCAGTAGCCTTCAAAAGTTAAAATGGAATTATATATAATATGTAAGATTAAAGGAGCGATCAAGGAGAGCAGCAGGTATTCATTTTGTTTGTCATTTTTTGCAAATTTACTTTTGCCATAATAATACCCCATCACCACTCCGAACAAGGCATGACTGGAAACAGGTAAAAGCGCCCGCAAAAAGGCTGTATTAATTCCAAAGGAAAGCAAATAAAATATGTTTTCCATTGTAGCAAAACCCAGCGACACACTTGCTCCATAAAGAATACCATCATATGGATCATCGAATTCAACATGGCGAAAGATCAGTATAAAGATGATTAGCCATTTGAAAAATTCCTCCAGCACGCTTGAAAACAAGACATTCGACAAAAAAGGATCCAGAATTGCTTCCTCTTCTTTTACTACGTATTGAATAAACATGATTGGAAAAGTCATCAGGGCGCCGAAGACGAATGCTTGCAGCAACGTTTTTCTGGGTTCCGTCGCCATTTGGTTGCGCAAATAAAAATAACTGAGCAGCGCCAATGCAGGAGCGATGGCCGCCGAGAGCAAAACGATACTAAATATGAGTGACACTCCTTCCTATGTGTAATAATAATGTTATTATATCATTAATCTATATGAAAAAAATTCTTTTAGAGGGGTTTTTCAACGTGAAGAAACACATTTTAATCTTGCACACAGGCGGAACCATTTCCATGAAGATGGACGAAGGAGGCGCGGTACTTCCCAATGATCGAAACCCTCTTATTGGTGTGAGTGAACAACTTGCAAAATATGCAAACGTAAAAGAGAAGGAAGTATTCAATTACCCATCTCCGCACATTACACCTAAAGTAATGTTGGAGCTGCGCAATGTCATAGTTCAATATGCAAATGACAACGAGGTGGATGGGGTCGTCATTACGCATGGAACAGATACATTGGAAGAAACGGCTTATTTTCTGGATTTGACTACAAAATTTTCTTTTCCCATTGTGTTGACCGGTGCAATGCGTTCTTCCAATGAACTTGGAGCGGATGGAATCTATAACCTGGTGGAAGCCGTCCGGGTTGCTTGCAGTGATGACGCTCGCGATAAAGGGGTGTTGGTGGTCATGAATGACGAAATCCACCAAGCATTCAATATTACGAAAACTTCAACTTCAAGTGTCAACACCTTCCAGAGTCCCCAATACGGACCTATTGGATTGGTAACGAAAAAAACGGTGCATATTCATCAAGCGCCAGTCAATAGATCGTATGTAGAAGTGAATTCCATCAAAAAACGTGTGGCTTTATTAAAAGTGTATGCAGGGATGGAGAGGGATTTGATTGAAGCGATTCTGGATTTGCAATATGACGGAATTGTTTTGGAAGGACTCGGACAAGGCAATGTGCCGCCGGATGTAGCAATTGGTATCGAGAAATTGATCAAGGCAAACATTCCGGTCATCCTCGTTTCGCGCTGCTTTAATGGAATCGCGGAAGGCGTGTATGGCTATGAAGGCGGCGGAAAAAGCCTGGAGGATATGGGCGTGATTTTTGCCAACGGAATCAATGGCCAAAAAGCACGCTTGAAGCTGTTAATCGGCCTAAATCAGGAACATAATCCAGTTGATTTGAAGGAATATTTTTATTCATGATATTGATTTTATCATTGATTAGAGCCGATCTTGCTGCGAAGGAATTCTTTTGAAAGAGATTAAATAATGAATTCCTTCTACATCCGCGCTTGAAATTAATGATTGGAAAATTCGTCTATCGCTGCAACGTTGGTGCGTCACCATTTAATACTATCCCATCTGTCATATCTATTCCTACTAAATGAATACTGCTTATATCATGATGGGAAAAGCCATATACTTGGTTGGAAACAACAATGTTATGTTTCTCAAGTGATTTTATTTCGTCTTGATATTTTCGGTATGATTAACATAAAAGGCCATTAGGAATTTACCACAATATTAAGGATGCTATTGCAATTTGAACAGGAGTTCAATAATAAAAGGCATTAATCCTATTCAGATTAACGCCCTCTTGGAGATTTTTATAAAATATAGATAGCATAAATTAACTTATAGCCAATTGTTTTTTTGATTATTCGAGTTCTCTATCCTCAAATACATAATCTACTTCTTTTGGCGCAACTTTAGCTTTTTCTAATGCCGGAGTATCAGGGCGAGCCACTTGATATACAGCAGAACCTACAATATTAGATACTTCTTCTAACTTATCTAAACTAATTTTGTCTAAGTTATCTTCTGGCGTGTGATACCAAGGTTCTACTGGTGCATGGATAAACAATGCAGCAGGAATTCCCGCTTCTTCAAATGGAACGTGGTCACTTCTCCCGCCCTCCCCGTAAGGAATAGCTTCTCCCGTATTTGCTAAACGAGCACCCGCAGCTGCTCCTAAATCCGTCACGATATTTTTTTCTCCATCATTTGTGTACATAATTAATTCACCAGCATCTTGACTTCCAACCATGTCCATTTGGAACATGCCTACTGTACGTTCGTAGTCTTCATCAGTCATTTTGGATACATATTCATATGATCCTAATAACCCATTCTCTTCAGCTCCAAAAGTGACAAAGCGAATATCTGTATCCGTTGGAGAATTTGCGAATACACGTGCCAACTCAAGTACAGTCGCTGTGCCTGAAGCATCGTCATTTGCTCCTGGAGCCCCGTCAACAGAATCATGATGTGCACCAACAAGAATTAATTGATTTGTAGATTTTTGAGTCGCTTTTTTTGTTGCCACTACATTGTGAGAAGTTGCCTCTTCTGATTTAGCTCCCTCTATTTTTAAGGTAGCTGTTACAGTTTCACCGTCATCTAGACGTGCCTTTAAAGCTGATCCTTGCTCTTGTGTGATAGCTACAGCTGGTACATAATCATTCGGTTCTCCTAGTGTTCCATTAATTACGCCAACCCCATTGTTATATATAATAACAGCGGAAGCTCCTGCATTCTGAGCATTCATTATTTTTTCAGCGAAGGTAAAGCTACCACGTTGGATTAAAGCAATCTTTCCTGAAACATCTTTTCCTTCAAAATCACTTGGTGCCCCTAAACCAGCGTCAACAAATTCACTAGTAACCTCCCCATTTACACCATAGGTAAAGCTATTTGTTGCAAGTTCATTACCATCAATACTTAATTCTATTAAACTAGGTGCTGTATAACTATAAATATTGAATGGCTGTAATTCCGTTTCATATCCATAAGACTCAAATTGGCTCTTAATATAATCCACCGCATCTTTCTCACCTTGTGTTCCAGCAACACGTGGATTCTTTGCAAGCTCAGCAATATGATTGTAGATGTTTTCTACTTTAATCCGTTTTACAATTTTGTTGTCAAATGCTTGTTCGGATTCTTGATTTCCTGCTGGTGCTACCGGTGCCGCCGATGCAGTAATTGCCCCTAAGGAAAGGCTAGCTGCAAGTAAAATGGATAGAGATCTTTTTCTTATCAATGTGATTCCTCCTTATTTCTGATTTTTGGAAATTTATTACTTACATAAAAACATTAAATTATTTTTACTTATCCGAAACTATAATTCTAAAAATTCAGACATTTAACTCTATAGTTTTACCCAACTCTATTAAAATTCAAACAAAATAATATGAATAAATCTATTGTTCTTCTTTAACAGAATAAATTCCACAAATAAAAATCACCCAAAAGTCTGCGTTGCAAACTTTTTATCAAATTTCTATATTAGAAGTCCTATAAAATAAGGGTTTTTGTATCTATTGGTTACTTTAGAAGCAGAAAAGCCTTTCTTGATGTAAAAATAAGAACGTGTAAATAAACCTACATATATAAAAAGAAAAGAGACCAACCAAAAAATGATTGATCGCTTCTCTAGAACTATTATTTATTTAAATAAGCCCAGGCTCGCATTTTATAGGGATTCGGTAAAGGGGCGTATTTTCTGTTTCTTCACATAGCTGTAAACTTGATTTTCAGATCTGCTTAACATTTCCATAATTTACGCTTTAGTATAATATGGTTCAGTTTGGAGTTGCTCTTCTAAATTAGGTTCGGTTGTAGTCAAAGCGATTCCCCTTCTTTTTAACTGGAAGTAAAATTAAGAAGATTTTTCTTCATGTTCAGTAGAATCAAAAATTGAGGTTGTAAATGAATTAGGAAATTGTTCTGGGCAGTATTGCCCGACCATTCCCATTTCAAGGAACTACAGAAAATCATCAACTACATTGATAAATGGATAAAGTAATAGGTTTAGTAAATATGGCTCAATTATCATAAATAAATATCATTTCCGAGTAATCTATCTTATTATTATATTGTAAAATTTTTCTACAATGAGAGGAAATTAGGAAATGAAAAAAGGAATATTATTAGTACCTACATTATTGATCGGATTGACATTGCCAGTAAATGGAGTTTATGCAGAAGAACCTATAGCAGAAACTCCAACTGAACAAACAGAGGCAGTAATCGAAGATACAACTCCAATACCTGCTACGACAGAATCTAGTACAGAAACAAATACTGGAACTATAGAAGAAGCTCCTAAAACAGAGGAAAAACCGGTTGAGGTTACACCACTGCCAGAAGCAAAGCCAATGCAAGTTACCGCTATCAATGATGGCAAACTTTATAAAGGCAGAACTCTAGTGCCATTACGTGCAATCTCAGAAGGATTAGGATTAGAGGTTAAATGGGATCAAAGGGAGAAGCAAGTTACTGTATCAGATCGTATTTTCGAAGAAGTAGTTATGACACAAGATTCCAATAAGATACAGAGGTTTAACTATCCAGTTAGAACTCTTGATGTGCCAGTTAAAAATTTCAACGGAAAGATTTATGTTCCTATAGCTGCGGCTATACTAGGTAACGCTGAGGTTCACTGGAACAACAAGACTAAAGTTGCGACAATTATTCTTGGTGGCAGACAAGTTATCGTAGGCACTGGTAAAACTAAAGTGTCTGTAGACGATAATAATCCAATTGTTGTAAACAAAGGTGGATTATCTGATGCTAGAGCGAAGAATATTATCGGTAGAGCAAATGATATGGCGAACCTATTGTCAATCAGTCAAAAACAAACTCACTTTAGACCTTACTTCACTCAATCATATATAAGAGATATTATTCGTCAAAATAAGAATAGCGAATATGCTAAACTATTTAAGAATGTGAAAGAGTACGAGGTTATACATAATAAGAATAACCCAAATGTAATGTATATTGAGCAAAAGGTAAACAACGTAGGCGAGGATAAGCAAGACCATGTGGAAAGAAGAATAGTTCTGAAAAAAGATGGTTACACATGGATAGTTAGCAATATTATTTTCAATGTACAGAATCAATATGAAATTAATAACATGATAGATTAGTCACACCATGTAAGTGTCGATAATCAGCATTCCGTTTTATACGGTGTGTTGATTATCTCCAAATGAGGCGTTTTAGGTTTCTGCGAAATGAATCTTAGTTAGTTGCAATCTCAAAAGCTGATTACGATTTAGTTATTAAATGAAATAATGACTGGATTCACATAATGAAAAAATATTATACGCTAAGATTAAATAAATACTCGGAACTGAAGAGATTGAACTTATCGTTTAACTAATGCCCTTCTTTCTGCGTACTCTACGCATTCTCTACCAAGGTTGTATTAGCACCTTTCTGAGTCATCTGCCCTAAAGCCTCCTCAAGCTTACGGATTGTCGATTGAAGGGATTTTATCGACTGCAACTTTTCTATTTTCGATATAGATTCCATGTTAATCGTGCCATTTCATAGTATTTCAATAAAAAAAAGGCATAGCATATTTTTAAGGAACAAATATGCTATGCCTTTTTTCCTGTTACCCTAATTCGACTTAATTCCTGCTCCGCATAAGGGGATAATCACTGCTTCATCTTTCGATTCTGAATACTCTAAGTACCCTGCATAATTAATAGCAGAAGTGATTTCTACATAAAATCCTTTGGCTGCAAGTTTGCTGCGAGCTTCCGCTATTGCTTCTTCGCCGAAGGTAATGATCGTACCTTCCGTTGCCCGTATTGCTTCCAATATTTGCTTTGACCTAGCTGGTGCAGCAATGGCAATCCCCTCTGCTAAAGTCCCTCTATTTTTAACCGGCTTTGCGACCAGCTCTTGATTTTCGAATGCTTTGGCAAGTGGTGCGCAGTTTTCAGCTTGAATCGCTACAATTTTCGGCAACCGGTCAATTTTCTTTGCCTCCAAAAGTTCTTTGAACCCATAATAAACACCCAATACCAACGTTCCGTTTCCAACCGGAACAATCAAAGTATCCGGAGCTTTTTTCAATTGCTCAAAAATTTCGAAAGCGTATGTTTTTGTTCCTTCGTAAAAATAGGGGTTATAGACATGGCTGGCATAAAAAACTTGCTCTTCTTCAACAGCTAAGTGGGCAGCAGCTGCCACATCTTCCCTTGTCCCTTTAATGGCTTTTACATTTGCTCCATGTGCTTGGATTTGAGCAAGTTTTTTAGGAGAAGTGTCAGCACTCACATAGACATCGCATTCAATGCCTGCTCTTGCACTATAGGCAGCAATCGCCGTCCCTGCATTCCCGCTGCTGTCCGCAATCATTTTTTTTGCGCTCAGTTTCTTCGCCAGTGTTACTAAAACAGCAGCGCCACGGTCTTTAAATGAAAGTGTCGGCATCATATATTCTACCTTAACAAATGTATTGGGCCGATCTTCATCCAAGACTAGTAAAGGGGTTTGCCCTTCCCCGAGAGTAATGGAAGGCCATCCCGTTAAATCATCTCCGGCATCCATTGAAGAGGCATATCGCCAGATCGATGGATGGCTTGTCCAGTGATCAATCTGCGAGTTCCCAGTTGATTTTTCTAAGTCAAGCAGCCCGCCGCATTCACATTTCCAGCGCGTTTCCTGAATCGGATAAGTTTTATTGCATATAGAACAAATATATTTTGTCATTTTCATCGTCTCCATTATTCAATATAAGCGATTGCTTCAATTTCAATTTGAAAACCAAAATGCAGCTCGTTCGTTGGCACAACCGTTCTTGCCGGCTTATGCGCTCCAAAGAATTGTTCATAAACTTCATTTACTCTATCCCAAAGTGCCACATCCGGAATGTATAAGGTCATCCGCAGTATTTGGTCTTTCTTGCTTCCAGCTGCAGCGATTATGGCTTCGACATTTTTCAACGCTTGCAACGTTTCTTCTTCAATTGTCCCAAATTTCTTTTCTCCTGTTTCAGGATCAATCGCAAACTGTCCTGAAACATACACAGTACCCTGATGAATCGTCGCCAAAGCATAGTGGCCATTTGATTTTAAATTCCCTACTTCAAATAAGCTTTTCATGTGTAAACCATCCCCTTATCCCATATTCCTTACTGCTAACTGAATTTGCCCAACATAAGCGAAAAATAGTTACTACCTTAATAGTAACTAACTTTTCGTGAACTGTAAATATGTTCTGGCATTAATGCACTATAGGAATCAGTTTCATTTGTTTTCAACCAGCCAATCTTCAAAAACTGTTTGAAAATTATCTAGAGGAATTTTTGTTTTTATTGATAAATGAAAGAGTATTTAATAAGTGATTGCATCGACCTCTTTATTACCTGTAAATCCCTGAAATATATATAAATCCCATGTTATACTGAAGCAATAATTATCCAATAACTCCTGCTTGGAAATAACCCAAGAAAATGAAAGGAGGAATGAGCTGAATGAAGAACAAGCCGGTTTATGTCGAAATAGAGATCGATACCCAAATGGATAAGTTATGGAGAGCAACTCAAACACCCGATTTACATGAACAGTGGGATCTTCGTTTTTCTTCTATTACATACTTGCCCAAAAAAGAAAATGAGCCGCAGCATTTTTCATATCAACGAAAACTGGGATTCGGCCAAAGAATAGAAGGTTGGGGTATTACCGCCGGCAGCCATGAGGGGAACAATGGTTCGAGAACGTCCTCTTTACATTTCGGTACAGATCATCCTATTTCCCCTATTAAGGAAGGAAAAGGATATTGGAAGTATATACCGAATGAAAAGTCCATTACCTTTTTAACTCAATATGACTATGATGCAAACTTCGGTAAATTTGGCCAAATCCTGGACCGAATCCTTTTTCGTCCCCTTATTGGCTGGGGTACTGCGCTTAGTTTTGATGTATTAAAAAGATGGTTGGAAAAAAGAGAAGCTCCTTTCTCTCAATACCTTCGTTTTTTTGCAAGCTGCTTCGCCACTATCCTATTTTGCTTTATATGGATTTACCACGGGCTCATCCCGAAGCTTATCTACATGCATCCAGAAGAGATGCTGATGGTAAAAAACGCATTTCAAGTACCTGATGGAAAGGCTTTTTGGATAGTAGTTATCACTGGAATCATCGAAATAACCTTTGGGGTAATCTGGCTCTACTATAAAAATAAAAGACATCTATTTTGTTTGCAGATTATCCTATTTCCGTTTCTTACGATTACAGCCATAATCGCTGAACCAAGTTCGTTAATCGACCCTTTTAACCCTTTAACTTTTAATAGCAGTCTTTGGATTATTTCCTTAATAGGCTTTTGGATGAGTAAAGATTTACCTACAGCAACTACCTGCAAGAGAAAGAGGTGAAGAGATGAATGTCAATATACAAAAAAGTTTTAAATCAACAGTACGATCGATTGCACCCTATGTTGCAGAAAAGATATAACTTTTTAAATCAAGCGCCTTTTCACGCAACAGGAGTGATGAAAACCATTAAAGCGGGACCGAAATTTCTCTACCCTTTATTGTGGCTAGGCATAAAAATCAAACTTCTATTCCCTGAATCTGGAACGGATATTCCTTTTAAAATTATAAATACACCATTGGCAGGACCTAACGGCGAAGAACAAATCCATTGGGAAAGAATCTTTTATTTTGGGACGAAGGTAAGATATTTTAACGCACTCATGAGTTTCGATTCCGATCGTATGCTGATCAAAGATTATTTAGGTGAGCCAAGTATTCTCTATTCCGATTTAGCCTTTACGGTTTCTTCTGAAGGTTCCTTGAAAATCGAATCCAGAAAACAACGATTGGTCATTGGAAAATTTGAAATTCCGTTACCTAGCCTATTTCAAGGCTTGGCAACCGTAACTGAAAAATACTGCGAAGAAAAGAGAGCGTTTCAAATCTCGGTGGATGTCCGAAACCCTTTAATCGGCCATATTTTTTCGTATGAAGGAGAGTTCAATCCCCATGATATGGAATAAACATGCACTTTTTTCGATTGTTTTGTTTCTAATTGCTGTCGTTTTGGGACAAGACTCCCCTTATCTTTTATTGCTGACAGTGGCCCAAGTTGTCTATGTTCCTCTTACCTTGCAAATGGTTGCAACAGAGAATGATTGGTTTAGCCGCTATTATTCTTATTTATCCATTCCAGCTTCTGTTTCTGTGATTCTTTTACCTATGACGGATCAATCAGGATTCGAAGTCTTCCTTGCAGCCATATACTTGATATTTACTCTTATCGTAGCTGGCTATGGCATAAGTCGATTTTTAACAAGGGGATTTGTTCGTTTCGAGGAATTTTGCATTGACGTGGCCCTTATAAACCTACATATAGGGGGAATGTGGTTCTTCGCTCATATTAAGAATATCAATACGGGATTTTCACCAATCATTACTTGGCTGACTGCTATCCATTTTCATTATGCCGCTTTTTTATTGCCGATTTTCATAGGATTGCTAGGCAGAATTTATAAGCCTCCCTTTTACCCTTTGGCTGCAGGAATCCTGTTGCTTTCACCGTTCATCCTGGCGATTGGCATAACATTTTCTGTATGGATTGAATGGATTTCGGTTGTGTTTTATATAATGGGAATCTATGCGTTTTTCTTCTATAGTTTGAAAACGCCATTTAAGCATCGATTGCAAAAATGGCTGATTGTTTGTTCATTCGGCTCCTTAGGCATTACCATTCTTTTTTCCTTTTTATATGCTTTAGGGCGTTTATCGAACAAATTCTCCCTCAGCATCGATTTTATGCTCCGATTTCATGGAGTTTTGAATTGCGTAATCTTTGCTTTATTGGGGGTAATCGGATGGTCTGTTTTCGTTCCGTCGGCAAAAATCGAAAAATGGACATTCCCGATCAGTAAAATACGAGGAAACCTGACTATTGGGGAAAAGATACTTCCCAAAATCACGGACAGGCAAGCTTTGGATTCATATAAAGGATTAGTGGACAAAATGGAGATTTATGTGCCGCATCTTAATCTAAATACGCTCTCACCGACGATTCGGGATTTCTATGAAAATACACTTGACTATCGACTATATGCCAAGGTTAAATGGAAAACTTGGTTCATTCCATTTGCTGTCGTTTATCGTTTGATCAGTTCATTCGTGCAACAAATCAATCTTCCTTTATCCAGTAAATCGATTGAAATGACTGGCGATATTGTAAAAATCAACGAAGATTTTGATGGAAGGAGCAGCCCACGGGCATGGGTGAGAAAAATTAATAATAAAGTCACCTTCGTCGCTCTCTATTCATGGCACCGAACGAAAAAACGCACCTATATGAACATTGCTTTACCGCTTCCCTTCTCTTCCATGATAGGGATTCTGGAATTAAATCAAATTGGACATGAACTCACCTTATCCAGCAAAAAACAACAGCCTAATTCCGATGCGGGGATCTATTTAGCCTGGAACAAGCGCCTTCTGTTATTGCCCATAGAAGAAACCTTCCATGTCAAAGAAACGGGAGATGGAAGACTATATGCTCAGCATAATATGTGGATTTTTTCGATTCCTTTCTTAAACATCACCTATCAAATTGACCGCCGCAATTTAGAAGAACCAAGGAAATAAATAAAACGTATAAACACCACCTTTTTTGCGCTAGGTTATTTAAACCATAAAAGGCGATTTCCGGAGTCATCCAGGAAGCGTCTTTTCCTGTGTCTGGCTTTAGCTGCCTTGCTCGTTTCAAGGGGCTGCAGAATATGATTTATACACCCTTTCATAGCAGAGCAAATGAATTTCCGTGCAATAAATGCCAATTATAAAATTCAGTATTTTATTACTTTTTATAGGTCTATTGTTTATTCGCAAAACCTTTGTTAGAATTCAAAAAACAACTTCATACAATCCTTATATATCTATGGAAATATGGTCCATACGTTTCTACCTGGCAGCCGTAAAGTGCCGGACTATAAGGAAAGTTAGAGTATTATTTTATGCAAAAACTACGGTGCATTCTCTTCTTTCTTTATAGATGAAGCGGATGCACTTTTTTATTTTTACAGAATAGAAGTCAGACATCTGACTAATGATGGTTGTTCATAAAGATCTTTCAGGAGGTTAATGATGAATATTTTATTCGGCTTATTATCCCTTATTGGGTTACTATTTTTAGCTTGGCTACTAAGCAAAAACAAAAAAGCCATCAAATGGCGTACAATTCTAGTCGGTGTCGTATTAGAAGGGATTTTCGTTTACTTTATGCTCAACGTTTCCTTTGGCCGTTGGATTTTGACAAAAGCGGCAGAAGGCGTGCAAAACATCCTTGACTATAGCCAAGAAGGCATCGAATTCTTATTTGGCGGTTTTTTCACAGAAGGAACGAATGTAGGATTTGTATTTGCCATTCAGGTGTTATCTGTGATCATCTTTATCTCGGCACTGGTATCAGCGCTGTATTATTTGCGAATTATCCCATTCGTTGTGCGCGGTCTCGGTTGGATTGTCGGTAAAGTATTTGGTACTACTCGCGTTGAATCCTTTAATACGGTTGCTAATACAATGTTGGGTGTAGTGGAATCTCCCCTGCTCATTAAGCCCTATCTGGCAAAATTGACTCGTTCGGAATTATTCACCGTTATGGTTGGAGGAACGGCTTCAGCCAGCGGAGCAATCCTTTTGTCATATGCTCAAATGGGCATCGATATTAAATATTTACTCATCTCTGTCTTCTCGGTCCCATTTGTTGCGATTGTCATGTCGAAAATCATGGAACCCGAAACAGAAGAGTCACAAACTAGTGAAGATATCAAAATGGAAAGTGCAGGATATACAAATATATTCGAAGCGATTTCTGAGGGAGCAGTAAGCGGCGTGAAGCTTGCCATCAATATTGGTGGTTTACTGATTGCGTTCATTAGTATCTTGGCCCTTGTAGACGGGATGCTGGGCTTCATCGGTACAGATTTAGCAACCATATTCGGTTACGTATTCTTTCCTTTTGCTTTACTTGTTGGTATTCCGGTTGAGGATGCTTTCCGAGCTGCGTCCATCATCGGAACAAAGCTTACAGCGAATGAACTGATTGCATTCCAGGACCTGCTTAAAATTCAAGAGGAACTAAATCCTCAAACGGTTGCCATTCTTTCCGTGGCTTTATGCAACTTCGCAAACCTTGCTACAATCGGACAATTGATTGTAGGTCTTGGTTCTCTAGCACCATCAAAGAAAAAACAAATTGCCTCTCTAAGTTTCAAGGCCATTATTGCCGGTACTATGGCAAGCTTTATTACAGCCATTTTTGTAAATATGTTTATCTAGACACAATCGAGCAATTTAAAAGGAAATTAATAGCCTGGGAGATTAAGTAATCTCTCAGGCTTGTATTTTTATCCTCAATGAAGCTAGCAAACAGAAGGACGAACCACATATTAGAGGTTTGCTATTGTAATTTACCCCTGCATAGGATGGGAATTTCCTCAATAACTTCATCACCAGATATTAGGTATGCAATGTCGTATAGGTTGCAGACTGGACAGATATGGTTTGGGATGATTTCCACTTTGTCGCCGATCGAGACTTCATTTCTGAATTTTTCATTATAGATAATAGCATGCTCATCATAAACTTGGTCAATGTAGACATCATCAGAGTTCTTTATATAACCTAAGCCGGTAGTTGCGCAAATGCCTTGGCTTCGGGATTGCATGGTTAATCCCTTCGCGCCTACATCGGTAATCACTCGCTCATGTGTTGGTTTACTTATAACGGTTGTTAAAACGGTTGCTGCACAGCGGTCATAGGACTCTATAGCATTTCCTTGTGAAACATCCATTAGAATATACGTCCCAACGCGTAGTTCAGTAATACCCTCCATTACCCCAAAATCGTGCATCATTGGCGGTGTGGACCCGATACTGATCGTTTCTAGCTGACAGCCCAAGTCCGTTGCAATTTTTGAAAAATGCAGGGTACGAATTTGAGCAGCATTGTATAGTGCACGGCACTCTTCAATATCTTTCGCTTTATAAGTATGGCCATCATGCGAGAAGATTCCCTTTAAGTTCACATTCGTGCATTCCATAATATACTTCACCAGCTCTATATAATCATTTTCTTCAATAACACCGGACCGATTTTCGCCCACTTCGATTTCAATTAATACCTGGGCGGGTTTTTGGCTATTACTAAAAACCTTCTCTATCATTCTACATTGTTCAACACTATCCACTCCAAAGGAAATATCAATTGTTTCAGCTAGCTTTTTAATGCGATTCAGTTTATCTTCTCCGACTATTTCATTGGCTATAAAAATATCGGTTAGACCGTTCTCGGCCATTACTTCAGCTTCGCCAACCTTTGCAACGGCAATCCCCTTTGCTCCGGCTTGTTCCTGCAATTTGGCTAGCTTCGGTGATTTATGGGTTTTTGTATGCGGTCGAAGCGCCACATTATATTTGTTGGCGTATGCTTGCATGTGATGGATATTATCCAGCATGATTTCTTTATCAAAAAGTAAACTTGGCGTAGCTAAATCTTTAATTTTCATTTATTTTCTCCTCTTTTTCGTCGGAATTAATCTAATTACTCTTAATGCCGGCACCACATAAAGGCATGACGACTTGTTGTTCTCTTAATTTTGGATATTTCTCAAGATATTGCAAATAGCCTGCATAATTAGCTGCTGAAGTTATTTCAACATATACTCCTTTTAAAGCAAGCTCATTTCTCGCCTGAAGAATACTTTCCTCAGAGACACCAATAATATCTCCTCCGGTAGCCCGAATGGCTTCTAGTATTTCCGTACCTCGCGCGGGCGCTGCAATTGCAATTCCTTCAGCTATTGTTCCTTTATTTTCGCCAGCTTCAACCGATGTTTTTCCTTCCTCAAAGGCTTTAAAAATAGGGGCACATGAAGCTGCTTGAACAGCGAGAATTTTGGGCATTTCTTGAATATGGCCATTACTCATCAGTTCCTGGATGGCAATAAAAGCGCCCATTATCAATGTACCATTTCCTACCGGAATAATAAATGCCCCAGGCAGTTTGCCATTCAATTGCTCAAACACTTCATATATATACGTCTTGGTTCCTTCCCAAAATAATGGATTAAAAATATGACTCGCATAAAACAAATTTCTCTCCTCCACCATGGCTATCGCAGCGTTGGAGGTATTTTCCCGGTTTCCCGGTATTTTATGAACTGTTGCCCCATGTGCCTCAATCTGTTTTAGTTTTTTTTCAGATGTTGACTCAGGAACGAAAATATCACATTGAATGCCCGCTCTCGCACCATATGCTGCAATAGAAGTTCCGGCATTTCCGCTACTATCCGCAACAACTCGATCGATACCAAGTTTTTTTGCCATGGCAACAAGTACTACTGCTCCTCTATCTTTAAATGATAGAGTAGGCATATAGTATTCTGCTTTCGCCAGGAGATTTTCCGATATTCTAATTAGAGGTGTATTCCCCTCGCCCAATGTAATTTCCCGCCAAACATCATCTTTCTCAAAAGGCATGGAATCGGCATATTTCCATAATGACATTTCTTGAGAGTGGGCTGTTTCAAAAAAATTTACTTTCTTCTTCTCGTATTCAAGATGCAGCAAGCCTCCACAATCACATTTCCATTTATTACTTTCAAGAGTGTAACTGGACTTACAAGCTGAACAAACATAATTCATATCAATCTTCCTTTCCATTATCGATGATTGCGATAGCTTCTAATTCAATTTGAAATCCATAGTGAAATTGATTTGTAGGAACCACGGACCTTGCTGGCTTATGCTCACCAAAATATTACTGTCTTTTCTTCTTTGTAATATTATTTTCTGTACCTCTAATGAAGCATAGAAAGATATTAATAGAACAACAAGCGATAGCAAACTATTCCTTTATTTACTCTCGCTTGCTGTCTTCAGAGCACCTTATATCATTTTATCTAAAGTTAATATGATTTCAGCAGCTTCCTCTGCTGCTGATTGATCAATTCCTTTATGGAAAACGAGCCGAACCGAATCATTTGATACAGGGCCAATCAATAGTCCCTTTTCTGCAGCCTTTTTACAAAACTCCAAAGCTATAACTTTTGTGTTTGTCAGGTATAAGTTCAAAATATTAGTTTGTACTTCCTTTTGCATATGAATTTTAGTAAGTTTTCCATTCAGCTTGTTAAAAACATATTTTGCATTCTCAATATCTTCATATAGTCGCTCAAGATTGTTTTTTAAAGCATAGATTCCAGGAGCAGCAATTATCCCCGCCTGCCTCATGCCCCCGCCAAATAGTTTCCTTAATTCCCTGGCCCTTTTTATCATTTCTTTCGACCCGCAAACCAATGAACCCACAGGAGCTCCTAATCCCTTGGAAATGCAGAACATTACTGAATCGACATATTGCGTGATGTCTTTAACAGCAACCTTTAGTCCTGCTGCAGCATGAAATACTCTAGCGCCATCCATAAAAATTTTTGCCTCATGATGATCAGCAACCATTCTAATTCTTTTCATTTCTTCAACCGGAATAAAATAACCACCTTCATAATTATGAGTGTTCTCAATACAAATTAGTTTTGCATTACTTTCATACAAAAGCTTGTCGATTGATTCAATATCCGGTGTCATAGTTTCATTCAATTTATATTTTATAGGCTTTAAATGACCATATTTTTCATCAAATAAGATTTTTTCAGTTATCAAAATATGCTGTCGTTCTTCTACTAAAATGGAATCTCCTGGGTCAATCATACTTAGTATGGCCAGAGTGTTTCCAAAGGTTCCAGTTGGAGTAAGTAGCCCCGCTTCTTTCCCAGTTAATTGTGCTGCCATGTCTTCCAGCTCATTAACAGTCGCATCTTCACCTTTTCCGCTTCCATCTACTCTTCCGTCATCACCTAATTTTGCAGAAAGAATAGTAACCAACATTTCTTGATCAGGCATGGTTAGAGTATCACTTCTTAGGTCGATCATTATAATTCCCCTTTATTCTATTAAATTTCTGTTTATCTAGCGGCTTCTCCCCCGGCTCGTTATTTCCACCCGATCAATAATCTTGTCATCTCTAACAAAATAGATATAGTCATGAAGATTCATTGTTGTACAACAATGGCCGGGAATTATTGGGATCTTGTCTCCTACTTTTGCATTTAAAACATCGGCTGGTAATTTGGTATGTTCTTCGCTTACATTTATCTCTTCACAATTACATCCAGGAATTTGGGGCATAGCCTGATCTACACCAACAGATTTTCTTCCAGTATCCATAATTACAAATTTCTCGTTTACCGTCATTACAGACGAAAGGACAAATAACGAGTGTTCATATTCGAGACCAAGTTTTCCATATGAGGCGTCCATAAAAGCGTAGCTTCCGACCTGTACATCTGTATAGACAGTATCAGCATTTCTAAATTGTACAGAACCCGTACTGACTCCGGTGACTCTTTTAACCAAAATTTGGTTCTCATTAAGAAAAGATATGATACTCTTTAAATAGTTTTCTTTTTCAATAGATACCTTCTCTCGAATTGTGAAGTCAAGCTCGTGAGAAATTTGACCAGCATAAGCTTGAATACCCTGAAATTCCAACCCTGGACTCTCCGCTATCTTATTGGCTAATGCTAAAACTTCCTCCTTGCTGTTAACACCACAACGGTCGGCGCCAACATTACATTCAACAAGGCAATGAATGACCGTTCCATAAAAAGATGCTGCCGCCGACAAGTCGTCAATGTTCTTCTCGTCGTCGATACAAACAGTAAGATTACAACATCCTGCCAGACTAGCTACACGAGATATATTTTCTAAACTAGTCACCTGATTGGCTATCAGTATATTCTCTATACCAGCATGTGCAAGATCCCAAGCTTCTTCTGTTTTTGCACAACTAATGCCCTTTGCTCCAGCAGCTATCTGCATATGTGCGATTGTTGTACATTTTACTGATTTATAATGAGGAAACATGTCGATTTTGAATTTATTTAATCGTTGAGCCATTTTTTTTTGATTTCTCTCGAAAGCATCTAAATCTAGATATAAAGCTGGTGTTTCGAGTTGGGATATTTTCATAGTTTCCTTTCCCCCCGTAAAACTATTTCAAATTATGCTTGTTCTACAATTTCTTCAGTTTTCACCTTCGCTAACGTGCGTTCTTCCCATTTAGAAACGCATATCGTACCAACTAGGTCGCCAAGGACATTGGAAGTAGTTGTTCCCATATCTATGAAGCGATAAAAACCTGCAATGATACCAACAACTTCAACTGGCATTCCAAAAGTCTCCACAATCACAAGCATTAAAACGATTCCTCCTCCAGGAACACCCCCACTAGCTGTACAAAGCAATGTTGCCACAATTACCATCTGAATAAATGTTCCAAGGTCGAAGGTCATTCCGTAAAGCTGACTGATATAAATAAGAACTGCAGGGTAAAGGATAGCACTACCACCAGAGTTTATCTGACTCCCAAGGGTAAGCCCAAATTTTGCAATACGATCAGGAATATTAAAGGCTTCTTTTGCCGACTTAATCACTACAGGAACACTTGCTGAACTTGAGCAAGACGCCAGTGTAAACATCCAAACAGGTGTTGACTTCTTAAGAAACGTAAAAATATTCATTTTTGCAAATATCCAAAGAGAACCTCCGTAAACAATCAGCATGAGCAAGATAATGCCAACCCAGAATGTTCCTATAAACCCTGCGACTGAAGTAAAAATAGATAATCCGTACAATCCAAATGTATCGGCCATGAGGAAGAAAACACCAATTGGAGCAAGCTTAATAATCATTGTAATATAAAGGGAAATCATATCATTTATCGAGCGGAACCATTTCAGCACTACTTCCTTATTTTCCTTATTATTCATTTTGAGAATCGCTATGCCCAAGAAAATAGCAATGACCAAAGTCTGGATAACATTTCCACTAGAGAAACTTCCAAACATATTATTAGAGAAAAGACCTGTAATAATAGATTGAATTGTAAGCTCATCAGGGTTTTGAATTTCTACTGCTGTAAGACCTTCCAAACTTACGCCTAACCCCGGTTTAATCAATAATGCAACGGCGATACCAATAATTGCAGCAAGAACCGTTGTAATTAAATAATAAATTAATGTCCTGATCGAAATACGTCCTAGACTTATCGCATCTTCTTGGTCCGCAATCGCTGTAATCATCATACATAAAACAAGTGGTATGATAATCATCTTTATACAATCAAGCCAAATTGTTCCTATAAATTTGAACTGACCCATTGTTTCCCCGAAAACGATTCCAAAAATGGCCCCCAACACCATGGCAATAAGTGTCATTATGGTTGTGTTTTTAATTATTTTTACCATTCTTCATTCCTCCTCTTTTTTTTACAGCCACCTTCTCTAAGAATGCTTGAAATGTTGCACCCCCTTTCAATAATTAAAAGCAAGTATCGTGCCAACTCTATAAATTCTGATTTATCTTTTGCTAAATTGGCCTGTTCTAAAGTTTCAGCATTGTATTTAGATGAAGTCTTTTAATTTTTATGTTTACTTCTTTGTAACCAAAAAATATTTTGAGAATTAAAAAAAAATTGGCGTGTTTTATTTAAGTGAAACAATTTGTTTCATATTAGAACACTCAGAGCATACATTTAATTTATAAAGGTAAAAGGAGGGTTTTTTATGAAGGAAAAATATATGGTGATATCTCCGTATAAAAAATTTGAAGAGGCAGTTAAAGAGATTGCAGCAGAATTTTCCTATGAACCTCTCATTATAGATGGAGAAAAACTGGATAATAAATTTATAAATAAGCTAAATACTCTAGTAAATAATCATTACAAACCAGATGTAATAATAGGTCGAGGAGTCGTTACAACTTATGCCAGCAAGTTTTTTACAAGTGCTGCTGTTGTGCGCATAGAGCCCAATTTTACCGATATTTTATATGCATTAAGAACCGCTCGGCATCATGGAAATAAAGTTGGTATAATAGCATATTCATCAAAAGGAATTGACGAAAATATAGGTATCCTTAAAGAAATTCTTGATTACAAAGAGATTAGGATTTATTTATTTGAGAATCAAATCGATATTGAAAATCAGGTTATAAAAGCAAAAAAAGACGAAATGGATTCAATCATTGGAGGAGGAACTATTGCTTATGAAATAGCAATGTCTCATCATCTTCCTGCTACTTTTATTGAGGTAAACCGTTCTTATATCTTAAATGCGATTGAACAATCTATATCCATTATTGAATCCAGGGAGAAAGATAGAGAGCTTTTAGATAATATTCTTTCGTTGATAAATTGCATGAATGAGGGATTATTAGCAACAAAGGACGATAGAGTGCTAATATCCAATTTAAAGCTTGATAATATAATAAACATTCCTGTTAGTGAGTACTATAATCAAAATGTGAAGTCTTTAAATGAAGACATTGGCAATTTTATTAATCAAAAGGAATTAACAAAGGACATTATCAAGATAAACGGGAAAAACTATTTAGTTGAGAAATTAAATAATCAAGTGAGTTTTGCAGATAATATTATTATTTTTCATAATGTAAGTGAGTTACAGGACAACGAGGTCAAAGTAAGAAGGAAACTACATGCTAATAAGTTTTTCGCTAAGGAAACTTTTAAAAATATAATTGGTAATGATACTAAAATAACAAATATTGTTAACACCGCATTGATTTTTGCAAAAACAGACGCTGAGGTATTAATAGAAGGGGAAACAGGTACCGGTAAAGAACTTTTTGCACAAAGTATACATAATGCCAGTTCAAGAAAGGATAATCCCTTCATCGCAGTGAATTGCGGAGCAATACCCGACCATCTTTTAGAAAGTGAATTATTCGGGTATGTGGATGGTGCCTTTTCAGGGGCAAAAAAAGGGGGAAAAGCAGGCCTATTCGAGTTAGCTCATAAAGGAACCATCTTTCTGGATGAGATTAATTCTTTGCCGTTTATTTTACAGGGCAAACTATTGAGAGTCATTCAGGAAAAAACATTAAGACGAATCGGATCGGAGACTGAGACCTTTATCGATATTAGAATTTTATCAGCTTCAAATAAGGGCATTGATTTACTCATTCAAAAAAATGAATTTAGATCCGATTTATTCCATAGAATCAATACTCTAACCCTTAAGATACCGAGCTTAAAAGAAAGAATTGACGATATTGGGTTACTTGCGAACTATTTTATAGATTTTTACTCTGAAAAATATGATAAAAAAATTCCTAAATTAAATCAAAATGAAATCAATTTACTTAAAGGTTATGATTGGCCAGGGAATATTAGAGAACTAGAGAATGTTATTCACAGGTATGTTATTCTTTTCAATCAAACTAATAGAAATGGTCTGACAAGTGATTTTATTTCAAACTACAACGTTACCCATCCTGAAAGCGTGGATGATTATTCTGGTATTATGATTAAAAAAGACAAATTAGAAAATATGGAACGTGAAATTATCGTTGCCTTTTTAAATCAATATAAATGGAATCGAAAAGAAGTTGCTGAAAAATTAGGTATATCGAGAAGTACTTTATGGAGAAAGCTTAATAATAAGGAAAATAACTAAATCTCCTTGATGAAGTACTGGTTTTATTAAAAGAAAGTCTTACAAGCATCCCTTCTATTATTTGTTTGAGTTCTAGTATATTTTTGCAACATAATTATAATATGAATACCCTCTGGTCAAATAATAAACAAGCCTGTACTTTTGAAGAAAAAACTTGGGAATACAATGAGATTTGATACACGGCTTGCTTACAATTTGATCAGCCTACCTTTTTTGTCGACATAGAAATCGTAGAATTTGAATGATTACTTCACTCAAACCATCTAAACATAAAAACTTCACTCACTTCTGATATGGTTCATCGTAAAAGGCTAATGAGGTTTTTAATTTCCAATAGATTGTTCTCATAAAAAATTGAGTGAATTTCAAAAATAAACTAGAATATTAATGTTATATATTGGAAAAAGGGGTCGGGTATGAAATTAGCCATGAAGATTGTTTTATTTGTTGTCATAACATTGGTCAGTATCTTCTTATTGTTGTTGCTACTCAGGGAATTTAAGCAGTATCAGATTAACAAGGAATCCAAAAGAATTATCCAGAATGGAGGAATCAGTGAAGTTAAGGAATTAACCATTGGTGGGATCTCTCAATATATTTTGGTAGATGGACAAAATAAAGAGAATCCTTTCATTATATTTTTGCATGGGGGTCCTGGGCAGCCCTTTCCATTTGGGGTGAGTTCACGAAATCAATTTCCGGTTATTACTGAAAAGTTTAATGCTGTCTATTTTGATCAAAGAGGTTCAGGGAAAAGTTATCATAAAAATATTGATCTGAAATCCATGAACGTTGAGCAATTCACTTCCGATGCAAATGAAGTAATTGATTTTGTACGTAAAGAATACAATCAGGAAAAGGTATACTTGGTTGGAATGTCCTGGGGCAGCATTATCGGATTGCATTTGGCAAATCGATATCCAGAAAAATTCTTTGGGTACATTGGATCGGATCAGATTGTCAATATGAAAGAAAGCCAAGTACTAGGCAAGCAATGGTTAAAGGAAATCGCAAAAGACGACCAGGAAGTGCTGGACAAAATCGAGTCCCTTGGAGAACCGCCCTATTATGGCGATGTAGAATCTAAATATAGCGACTTGATTAACAAGCACTATGGTTTCAACTATAAGGATGACCAAACGAAAGGTGCAAATATTCTTAAATTAGCAGGCAGATCGCTTGTTTCTCCGGACTATAGTTTGAAAGATATTTATGCAGGATTTTTTTCGGGTGCAACTTTCAGCTTGATCGATAGCAAGGAATTACAACAGGAAATTATTAATACCAATTATAATGATATGAGGATTTTTAAGACATCGATTTATTTGATTCAAGGAAAACATGATAAGGTAGCAAACTTTGACTTAGCAAAAGATTATTTCAATCGAATTGAAGCGCCGAAGAAAAAATTTATCACTCTTGAAAACTCGGCTCATATGCCCAATGAAGAAGATTTTGACGTTTTAATAGAATCGATCGTCCAATTAAACGATCATTAATGAAATAAAGTTTTCTAATGGATACAAGGATTGCAAAAACAAACCCTAACTCCGAAACTGGAATTAGGGTTCGTTTGCGTATAAAGCATTCAGTTTTAATAATACCTCAATTAGTTGATTGCCATTTCTTCTTTGCTATTTACTTCTTCACTTTCCAAGTATACCTTTTCAGGCTTAACCACGAAAATACTAATTAAAGTGGCCATCGTGAAAAGAGCCATAATGACATATAGCACCATGTCGTAGGATTGTGTCTTTTCCAGAACAAATGCACTTAGCTGGTTGCCAGAAAGTCCTGCAAATGCCCAGGCAGATAAAGCTAATCCATGCACAGTAGAAATATGATCTAAACTAAAACGGTCGGATAATAGTGGCGGCAAAGATGAAAATCCACCACCGTACCCTGCATTTACGATACAAAGCATGGTGATAATAAGGATTGCCATAGAATTATTAATGCCATCAAAAACAATTGTTAATAAAATTGCTGCAATCGACGAAGAAAAAATAATTTTATAGATTGAGTTGCGGTCCTTCAACCGATCTCCCCATGATGAGAAAACGATTCGTCCGCCTGCATTGAAAATCGCTGTTAATGAACTGACTAAACCAATTGCCCCAAAACCAATGAATGCTAGGATTCCTTTTTCCTGTGAAATTAAAGCTAATCCGCATGTAATATTAATATAGAACATCAACCAAATACCGATAAACGTTTTATTGGTTAATACTTTTCTATAACTAAAGCTTTGCGCTTGAACACTTTCTTCTTCATAACCAGCTGGTTTTTTTAAAGTTAAGTGACCGATAGCCATCATTACTAAATAGATCCCTGCTAAAATATAAAACATTGTATAGATATTTGCGGGATTCACCAAAAGGCCTTCATTATTTCGTTCTCCAAGCAGTTTTTCCATTAATGGACTGGCAATTACCTTCGCCAAGCCAAAACCGGCAACAGCAAGGCCGGTCGCCAACCCCTTTTGCTCCTTAAACCAAAGCATTAGGGTTTTTACCGGTGTTAAATAACCGATACCAAGCCCAATTCCCATCACAACTCCATAAGAAAGATAAATACCAATCAATGACTTTTGATAAATAAAGAAACCAGTTCCCGCCATTCCTGCTATGAAAAATATTGCCGCGAGCATGGAAGACTTATGTATATCTTTTTCGACCAACTTTCCACCAAAAGCGGCAGACATACCCAGAACAAAAATAGCTATACTGAATGCCCATTCCACTTCACCAACAGATCTCCCGATATAAGAGGCAATATCACCCTTAAACAATGACCAACAGTAAACTGTACCGATACTGCAGTGAATCAATAAAGCAGGTATTACAGCCCGAATCCACTTATTATCAAACTTTTTCATAAAAAAACTCCTTTACTTTCATTTAACCCACTTCACGAACAATTATTAAAAATATAAATAAATAATTCGTGTTTTGAACATAAAATTAACTTTTTTTAAAGAAATTAGGGTTATTTTTTACTAATTTACGAATAAAACGATTATATATCATCTTTGAAAATAAATAAAGGGTAATTATTATATTTTAATAATATTTTTCCCCCTAGCATCAAGGAGATTAGAAATTCTAACTAGATTTCTTAAGTTTTCTAGAATAACATCCTGGAAAGATTTATCTATGTCCTACCTTTCTCATCCATAATAAAAAAGCAGCCTAATCAAATGGATTAGACTGCTTCTAGGCAGAAAACTCTTTGGGATATATAAATTGGTGTCTATCAATGCAGCGCAGAACGCGTTCTTCTGTACGACTCTGAAATAAACTGACCGAAAAACACTCTAAATGTTGATAGTGTTTTAGGCAGTATATCAATCGCAGTGTATCTTAATAATAATTGAAACTAAATACCAATGCGCCACTTTCCTTCCTAATTTATCATCTTGTTCATGCTTTCCCAAAATTCTTTTCGTAAATGTGCCTTTTGGATTTTGCCTGAACCTGTTTTAGGAAGTTCTTTTACAAAGTTGACAGATGTTGGGGATTTATAGTGTGCGAGCCGCTCTCTTGCAAAAGCAATGATTTCCTCTTCCGTTACCTTTTCTGTTTCGCGGACAACCACAACCGCATGCGGAGTCTCTCCCCATTTTTCGTGAGGGATAGCGATCACGGCCGCTTCAATTACCGCTGGATGTTCGTACAGGATATTTTCAACCTCAATGGACGAGATATTTTCACCGCCGCTGATAATAACATCTTTTTTCCTGTCGACAATTTCAATATTTCCGTTATGGTCGACGACTCCCATATCTCCGGTATGAAACCAGCCATTCTTGATGACTTCTTTTGTCGCCTTTTCATTTTTCCAATAGCCTTCCATCACACCGTTGCTCCGGATGACAAGTTCTCCGATTTCCTGACCGTTAGCCGCCACTTCTTCACCATTTTCATTGACTACTTTCACTTCGGTTAAGCTCATTTGATAGCCCGCCTTTGATTTCATCCGGTATTTTGCTTCTTTAGGCTTATCCAAATGTTGGGCGCGGATAATGGATGCTAAGGTCAACGGGGACGTTTCTGTCATTCCATACACCTGTATGAATTCCCAGCCCATTTCTTCCTCCACTTTAGCAATAAATGTAATAGGTGGCGCAGAGCCGCCAATGACAACTCTTACATTTTGATTTATATTCGGTTTATTCTCATCATAATACTGCAGCAGTGAATTCAGTACGGTAGGGGCCATGTGCATAACAGTTACGCCATGTTTTTGCAGCTTCTCGAAAATAATATTGGGACGGGTTTTTCTTAACATAACCTGGGTAGCACCGTTGCTTGTATAATAAAATATCGAGCCCCAACCATTAACGTGAAACATGGGCAAAACATGAAGCAACACATCCTGATCACTTACACGTAAATGATGCATCACTTGAAGGGCTTGCAGGTAATTGTTTCGGTGAGTGAGCATTACGCCCTTTGGATCTCCTGTCGTACCGCTAGTGTAAAGCAGGCTCGCAATATCCTTTTCGTCCATTTCTGCTCGGTCAAACGGCTTTACCGGAAACTGGGTCAGCCACTCATCGTAGTCAAGATCGTTTTCTTCGAGTTGAATCTTGCTGCCCCCGTGAATGATGATCTTTTCAACATTTAACTGATTTCGAACCGGGCCGATCAGACTGTATAATTCCCAGTCTACAAATAACACCTTGGTTTCACTATGGTTTAAAATAAACAAGTAATCATTTGGTTTTAACCGAATGTTAAGTGGGACGGTAATTGCTCCCAATTGAAATACACCGTAAAACCCTTCAAGCAATTCCAATGTATTCGGTGCCAAGAAAGCAACCCGGTCACCTTTTTCGACTCCCAGTTCTTTCAACCCATGGGAAAGCCTGTTTACTCTTTCATTCAGTTCGAAATAAGTTAAAACCCTTTCATCATCAATGACTGCCGTCTTGTCGCCATATAGCTTAACGGCTCGATCTAAAAAATCTGTCAATAGTAACTGTACGAACAGGTTAACCCCTCCAATAAAAATTAATAGTAGGAAATATCATATCGCATTCTATTATTTAAATATTTAAAATATTCAATTCCCATCATAGGTATTATGCCTTCGCCAACAATTTTCCAGCTTTGTATCGATAAACAGGCACCCACGTCCTTCCATTATCCTTTATTTCATTCGGAATGCTCTAGTTTGTAAGTCTCTAATCGGGCTGCTTGTACTTCTATTAAAGAAGAATAAAAGTTTATTCTTCGGTTTGTCTATATCCACTGTGGGTTTTGAAACAAACTTTTTATCTATGCAAGGAAATAAAGGGAAGGATTGAATATGCATGTCCCGCAAAATGAATTATTTGAATATTCATAAAATTGTCATATTCAAGAACGCTAGGATGTATCTTAAGATATAAATCCAATCAATAAAATAGAAAGGAAGATGACTCGACATGAAAGAAAAAGAATTTGATATGACAGATGAGCCGCGTGAAACAATTGACGCCAAAAAACTGCCAAAGTTGGATGGGGAAACAAGGTTTATCATTAGGTCGGAATTCAGAACAGGTTTAACATTGACCATTATTTATTTTCTTTTTGTATTTTCGGTCCCGGCGATGAACTGGTTTAAACCGGATTGGGCATTTGCCAAAGTATTTGGTGGAATTTCCACAAGCTGGTTTTTAACATCGATCGTTGCAATGGTTATGGCCTTTATTATCGCTTATGTGCATACAAAGCTCTACGAAAGATGGGAAAAGAAAGTTCAAACAATCACTTCCAGCCGAAAATAAAGAGAAGGAGGTTATATGATGCAGGTATTGCTTGACCCAAAATATCTTTTTACCATTATTCTGCTAGGAACCATTGTCTATATTACCTATTTGTCAAAAAGGAATGAAAATTCAAGCGACTTTTTCGTTGGAGGCCGTGTATTCGGATGGTTTACAAACGGTTCAGCGATTGCCGGAGACTATTTGAGTGCTGCGACATTTCTAGGGTTGGCCGGTCTCACCTTTTCTATTGGCTATGACGGGGCCTTTTACACATTTAGCTTTTCAATCGGGTTAACACTATTGGCACTATTTGTTGCCGGGCCATTGCGCCGTTTGGGAGCGTATACTGTAGCCGATTTTGTCGCGTATCGTTTTCACAGCAAAAGAGCCAGGATTATCGCAGTAATCGTTGTGTTGGCTATTTCAGGTTTTTATGCAGCACCGCAGCTGCTTGGGGCAGCATCCATTTTAAGCATGTTTTTCGGGACTTCCTATGAATTTGGAATTATATTTACAAGTATTGTAATGATTTTCTACGTCGGGGTCGGCGGAATGAAAGGAACGACATTAAATCAGGCCTTGGAGCTTTGGATCCGATTGGGCGCTTTTATCATTATGGTCGCAGCCGCTATCTATGGCGGTTTCCATTATGATAAGATTTTGGCAACCATCAGTGAGTTCAGCGGAACAATTATAAACACAGGGGCCTTTACAGAAGACGGAAAAGATCTTGTTTTTAACGGGGAAACTTGGTACAAATCCGGGTCATTTAATCCAAACTTTTGGCACAGCATTTCCATGGTGATCGGGCTCGCACTGGGAACAATCGGGTTGCCCCATATTTTATTGCGTTTTTACACAAATCCAAATGCCAAAGCCGCACGTAAGTCTGCAGTTATGTCAATTGGCATCGCCAGTTTATTTTTTGGGCTTGCCGTGTACCTCGGTGTTGTTGGCCGGGCAATCTTTTTGGAAGGGAATGCAAGTCCGGAGGTTATGAAGAACTTGGTTACCGGCGGCGATAACATGGTAGTTCCGTCCATTGCAACAGCGCTTGGAGGTCAATGGCTTCTAGGATTGGTTATTGCGGGCGCATTTGCGGCAATTTTCTCAAACTTGTCAGGACTGTTTATTGCCAGCTCGGGAGCCATTGCCCATGACTTGTATGCAAAGTTTTCAAAGAAAGAGTTAACTGAAAAACAACGTGTTCGTGCCGCAAAATGGGCAATTATATTACTCGGAGTGTTTTACGCAGTCCTTGGTTTACTTGTTAAAGGTGCGTCTATCGGCCACCTTGTTGCCCTAGCTTTTACCGTCGGGGCAAGCACATTTGCACCCATTTTTATACTTGGCATATGGTGGCGTGGCATCACTGAAAAAGGAGCTATCGCTGGCCTGGTTATGGGGCTTTTGTCTTCCCTTTTCATGATCTTTTTCTCATCCGTTCTGCCGGAAGCATTGCAATTTAGAGTCCCTGGCATCATTACTGTCCCTATCGGCTTCTTAGCCGTTTATATCGTATCAAAACTGGATGGAAAAGTGCCGGCAGACGTGAACTCGTTCATGCGGAAGGTTCATGCGAAAGAATAAGCCGCGCAGTATGTTTGGTCTATTACTGACCAAACTAAATTAGTAGAACATTTAAAAAGGCTGGAGCGATGATTCCGCAAAGGAAATCGCTCCTTTTTTCTATATCATTCCCCCACTGCTTACTATTGCGCAAATCATCGAAGCCGCAAAGGAATTGTAAACAATATAGCCATTCGTATTATTAGGGCAGCCAGAGATCTTTAAATAGTATTCTATTTAGATAATGCGATATTTATATGGGCTAAGTGGTGCTCTTCATGCCAAGCCAATTTTGCAACTTTTGTTGCGACTTTTATTTTGCCATTCACCTGGTGAACAAAAGCTCGATCTAATTGTTCTTCCGTTAAGCTATGGCCTAAAGCTACGATTCGCTCATTAATACCTTCCAGCATTTTTATGGAACATTCTACAGGAAGTTTTGTATCCGGTTGAATTGCCCACTTTTCTTCATCAAAAGCTGGAACTGTTGGCTCCTCATCCGTTAAAGCAAGCTTCAGACGCTGATACATGTTCAACTGGGAGTCCGCAATATGATGAACAAGTTGACGAACTGTCCAGCTGCCTTCACGATAAGTTTTACTTAATTCCTCGTCATTTAATGAAGCGACTGTTTCCCGTAAACGAATCGTATAGTTTTCAATTTGCTTTAGCCATTCTTGAATATCTTCCATTGTTACTTTTTCAGAAACCTCAAGTTTGCCAATTGGGTATCTTACATCCATTTTCAATCCCCTTTTCCCTATTATTTATTTCATTATATAAGACTATTCAAAAAATGGTAATGATTAGAGGAACAATTGACAGACAGGACAGTTTACGAGAACCTTTAAATAGTTTGCCAATTGGCGCAGAATTATTAATAAGTACGACTTTAAAGCCTCTAGACATCCCTTGTATGAAGTATATGAATGCTATTAAGGATATATTTTGGCACATTCAAATATACCCTTTTCATGAAGAAAAACGCTCTTTCAGAGATCTATTTTTTATTCTTTATCAATTGGTGAATGGATATGATTCTCATATGTATCAATATACATATTTCCATTAGCGGACAGAACTGCATATAATACATTCTGTTGAACTAAGCTACGTTTATTTAATTCCGATTGCAACCATGATTCTGTTAGGTTGTTCTGTTCTAGATTTTCCTTTATTACTTCTCCATCCATAATTAGTTCAATGGGTAGTTTTGATTCGGGAGTGATCGGGATCACTAAATCTTGTTTAGTTACATTTCTGAATTGAGGCTTTCTTAAAACGGTTAATGTCCCATTTGTCTCTAATATCGCAAACAATACCTCTTCGATATTAAAGACGTCCTTTTCCCTTAATTGTTGATTTAAATAATCTATCGTATAGCGCATCTTTTTCATATTTTTCTCCATTATTTTTCCATTTTCAATAACAATGGTCGGGTCACCTGCAAAAAACTTTCTGGCTTTTCTGCTTTTTAATGAAATTAGAGCCATCGTAAAAATTATAATGACATAAATAACAAATGCTAGCATAGCATGATACGCTTTTACAGATGTATTGAAGGCTACGTTCGCAGCTATGGCGCCTAATGAAATGGATGCAACGAAATCAAATATCGTCATACTGGAGATTGTTTGTTTACCCAGTATTCGTGTGCCTATTAGCAACAGTCCAAAAGAAGCTATTGATCGCAAAATAACCTCAAAATATTCAGTCATTTCAACACCTCATTTAACTTTTATCACTTTTAGACTTTACCATTTCTTACTTTCTAATGCGTTAGAGAATGTAGCAATTGTTCAATGCTTGTAAGTCGCATTAGTATCATGACACCAATAAACGCAATCACAATTAAACAAATTACTATAATTAAATTAAAAAGTTTATCATTCAATAATAAAATCCCCTTATATTTTACTGAGTCATTTTTAAGAATATTTTTAATATAATCACAGCTGAAATTTCAACATAAATATCCATATTTCTTTACCTTAAATAAAAAATAGACGCTGTGCCTTGTTAAAGGATAGCGCCTGATTGCTGAAAAATGAGTATACAATCGAAGAAAACCCCATTTGCATAAAAACGGGGCTGAAACATTTTGTAGCTACCAAGCTGAAAAGGTCGATCAACCGATCCATTGCATTAATAACTGGTTAAACTTGTCGCGTTCTTCCCAGAAACAGCCATGACCGCTGTAATGAAACGGAACAAGTTGTGAATTTCTTATTTTTTGTTTAAGTTCCTGTGCTTGTGCATAGGGAATAACTTTGTCGTGAATACCGTGAACAATCAAGGTAGGGACATGTATCTTGGGCAAATCTGCATAAAGCTCTTCATCTCTTAAAGTAAGGATAATTGCTGCCGTTGACCAACCTGCCGCTTGCAACCCCAATTGTAAAAACCACTCAGCGAATGAGCTAGTTATATATTGAAAGAAAAAGGTGTCTGTGACTTCCCGCATCATCTTGGGACGGTCATTTAATGCTTGCTCAAGCAAGCGATCCGCCGTTTCCTCAGTAAACCCTATAGGAGCTGCAGCATCTACAAGGACAAGGCTGGATACTCCGTAGCCATTATAACGGGATATATACCGTATCGCGATCGCTCCACCTGTAGAGTGGCCTACAAGTGTAATGCTATCCAATTGAAGTACATCAATTACTGTACGTATATCGTCTGCCAAGCGGTTAAAATCGTATCCACTAATAGGTTTATCTGACTTTCCGAATCCTCTCCAGTCAATTCCGATACAGCGGTATCCCATTGCGGGAAGAATATTAAATTGATACTCAAACTGTTTATGGCTTAACGGCCAACCATGCAAAAATACGATTGTCTTGCTGCCATTGGGATTTAGATCTTCAACATATAATTTTACTCCTGATTCTACAGGAACATAGTATCCCACACCGATTCCCCCCAAAAAATAGCTCTTTCAACAAGTTATTCATGTAGGGAAACATAGGTGAATACCCATTGCTTGTTCGCATGCCTGGTCAGTTGGGAAGGAAGGTGCTAAACATTTAATTACAATATGACTTCAAGAGTTGCCTAAAAGACTATTTAATATCGGATATAAACTCGTTAAATTGCACACATTATGGTTGATAAGACAAAGTAAAGGTGGCAAAAAGATGCTTTTTGGTCCAAGCAATATCTCTTCAAAATTCAGCTTATTTTCAGAAAGTCATTTAACGATATTGATACTATTCATTCTCATTATAGGGTCAATTTTCCATTATCGCTTTAAATTAAGGGAGGACAAATGGAGAAAAGCTGAAATCGGAGTAGCCGTTTCTTTGATTTTATTTGAATTGATCTATCACCTTTGGATGATTGAAAATGGAACTTGGAAAATAGGAAGATCCCTGCCGCTGGAGTTGTGCAATATCGGTCTCATACTTTGTGTACTGTTATTGCTGACAGGGAAAAAAATATTCTTTGAAATGCTATTTTTTATTGCTCTATTCGGTGCTACTCAAGCGATCTTAACACCTGCATTAACTTACAATTTCCCACACTTTCGATTTTTCCATTTTTTCTACACACATATGATGGTTGTATGGGTGGTGTTATTTTTCATGTGGGTTAAAGGATATTATCCAACTTTCATGTCCGTCATAAAGGTAATTGTGTTCCTCAATTTACTTTTGCCAGTAATTTTATATGTGAACAATCGCAATAACGGGAACTATTGGTTTTTACGCCACAAACCTGATAGTCCCAGTCTTTTTGATTTGTTGGGACCTTATCCTTGGTATATTTTTACGTTGGAAGGATTATTGTTATTGCTTAGCTTTGGAGTTTGGCTAATATTTAGACGGGGAGAGCCAGTTAGGGACCGTCCGCCTGTTAGCGATTGATTAAGAGTAGTTTAATAAAAATTTTCCTTCGTATCCTTCTCACCGATTTCCATTACATCCCTAAAAAATCCTTATTATGCCAAAATTAATAATCACGTAAAAAAGGACATAAGATATTTTATAATTAATCTGTCATGTCCCTTCTTGCATGAAAATTTAAACGCAAAAAAAAAAGACCCTACATTGTAGAGTCTTTAATAGCTATTGTTAAGCTTTTTGAACGTTTGTAGCTTGTGGTCCACGTTGTCCTTGTTCAATGTCAAATGTTACACTTTGACCTTCGNAGCTTGTGGGCCACGTTGTCCTTGTTCAATTTCAAATGTTACACTTTGACCTTCGTCTAAAGATTTGAAACCTTCGCTTTGGATTGCTGAGAAATGTACAAATACGTCCTCGCCAGCTTCTTGCTCGATGAATCCGAAACCTTTTTCTGCATTAAACCATTTAACTTTACCTTGTACCATAATTGGTGCCTCCTCGTGCGAATCTCCGCACATTGTGTTACTATCCCTGCTCAAATACCTTAGACGAAAAACAAAATCCTATTCNCTTGGATTGCTGAGAAGTGTACGAATACGTCCTCTCCACCTTCGCGCTCGATGAATCCAAAACCTTTTTCTGCATTAAACCATTTAACTGTACCTTGTTCCATTATTGTTGCCTCCTAGTGTGTAAATCCACACGATATGTTACTATCCTTGCTCAAATACCTTAGACGAAAAACAAAATCCCATTCTCAATCTGAGAAAGAACAAAAATAATTCTTAATTAGAATAACAGATATGTGATGGAATAGCAAATATTTCACTTTTCATTCTATTGAAAATATTAATATCTACTTTGTAACATCAGATAAAACCAGCTTGTTTCATTGTTGCAATCTACTTTCAAATTCTTTAATTTGCTTCACCAACGCACTATATATTTATTTTCGTTGAACAATCTTTGCAGATAAACTTGCCCTCTAAATTCAGATAAGCTGTGATTTCAGTAATTCCTTTTCGCTTCGGATATCGCAATTGTACATATACTTCTTCATCGCCCTTAATTTCTTTATCGCATTTCTTGCATTTTGGAATTATAAGTGCCATTAAATTAACCCCTACCTTCGCAATGATAAAAACGAAAACACCGTTCCACTATTTAGTAACCATATTTTCAAATAAAACAAAAATATTCCAAATTGAATTCGGACAGTTATTTAAGTTTTGCATTTTTAGTATAGCATGAAGCGATTTTTAATTTACAAGATTTTATTGACAGTGTGTTAGCTCGTTTTATGGAGTAACTAAAGTAAGGCCTCTGCCCTAAAGCTCCCTATTCAAGGAAACGCTATTTTGTGAAATAAGGATATTAGGTAAATTGGTATTCCGGTTTATTCATTATGGTGTATTCTATCCATTAAAATAGGAAATCCATAAAAAAGCACCTACTTACTTTTAATTTTCTTCTCATACCAAGGTGTCGTAGGTCTTGTATCAGGATATCCATTTTTCTCACGATACTGTTTCCGTTCATCCGTAAAATGCCACCAACTTTTTTCACTACCTGGATGGTTAGCATGATGCACCATACATCGCAAAGAATCCTCTACACATGGATCTTCCCAATATCCGAAATGTTCCTCCAATCGATTGGTTAAATCAGCACCTTCTTCGTTTTTCAACTCTTCCAGAGAAAAACAACCCAATTCAGTAACCCATTGAGCCAACTTTGGACCAATCGATGGAATAGCTTGAAATTGAGCTAATGCACGAAGATACTTGGCACGCTTGAATGAAGATTGTAGACATTCAGATAAATGTGATGCATCCAAAGAAGCGATTTCATTTAATTTCACTTTGCACTTTCTTAAATTCATTCTTTCTTCAGATGTTAAAGGCAGCTTTGGAGATGACTTTTTCATATTCATTTACCCTAACTTTCTCTAATTTATCAGTATAACTATAATATTTTTTATCGTTCTTCTTCAATTAAAAGGTGGAGGAGCTTAACAAACTTAACAAGACAATGGAGATTATCAATCATAAATGTAATTATTATCAGACTTCTTTCGAGGCGGGAATGGAAGATATCCATAAAAATGATATAATCGGGAATTTTAGTTAACAAAGCCGCCTGTCCCTCAAACTGAGTGTTGAGGGATAGGCGGCTCAACCACATTGGTTAACGTTATCTTACAGCAAGAATGTCAAGGTTTGGGTTAAAAATAAATCCCACGTAAACCTTACCTGTATTCAACTGCAACTGACATTAATAATTTTTATTATAATAAGACAGGATAAAATCCTTAAATTGCTTAGCATTTTTTGAAAGATGTTTATCTTTTAACCACGATAACCCTATGACAAATCTTGCGTTTGGGTCTGAAATTTTCACATAATTGAGATTGTATTTTTTGCATAGAGTGATCGGAATTAATCCCAAACATTTATTAATTTGAAAAATTTCATACAATAAACTAAAGTCTACTTCAAACACTACTTTCGGCTTGAAACCAGCAGTACGATATAACTGATTAACTGTATCTTTATACTCTTCATATCCGGCTAATGATATAAATGATTCTAACTCCGCCTCCTCTAAATCAATTACCTCTCTATTGGATAAATGATGATTTTTAGGCACAACCAATACGATTTCTTCTTCTATCAATACACTACTTTTTATTGAATCATCTTCTATCGGTGGTCCTGCAATCCCCAATTCGATTTCTCCCTTTTTAAGCTGTACAATAATTGATTCCCTTGATTCAAGTGATTGCTGAATATAAGCATCTGGAAATTCATTCAAATATTTAGTGAGCACGCCTGATAGAAATCGTGGGTTGGTAATAGAAATCATAATTTTTTTATGTGATTCATCGTAATTTTCTTGTATCTCCATTTTCGCATTTTCAATTTCAGAGAATATAGTATTTACATGTTTAAGAAATATTTTCCCTGATTCATTCAGCTGAATATTTCTCCCTATTCGGTCAAACAATGGAGTTCCCATTTCATCTTCCAGCCTTTTAATCATCAAGCTTAATGATGGTTGCGAAATATTGAGCTTTTTTGCAGCTTTTGAAATGTGCTCCATATAAGCAACCGTTTGAAAATATTTCAGTTGTAGCAGTTCCACTTAAGTTCACCTACTTAAAAATCATTTATTTTATACAATATACTTATATTTATTTATATATTTTATTAAATATGAAATCCATTTTACAATATATATTTAAGTTAATTTCCTAACTTTTTCATATCAAAAAGGTACGAATTAGGTTAATGAAAAGGGCTATTATTCAGGAAGGTGGAATAAAAAATGGTATTGATGCAAGAAAAACAAGGAAGGTCATTAAAAGAACAAGTTATAGGTGTATGGTCACTTGTTTCATATCAATCGCAAAATGATGAAGGGAATATTATTTATCCTCTCGGAAAAGATGCTACCGGATTTATTATGTATCATCCAGAAGGTTATATGTCTGCACAACTTATGAGACAAGGGCGTCCAGTATATGCATCAGGTGACTTGCACGAAGGAACGAAGGATGAAATGGCTGAAGCAGCATTTGGATACTTAGCATACGCAGGAAAATATGAAGTAAATGAAGAAACAAACACTTTAACACATCATATGGAAGTTAGTATGAATCCAACTTGGCTAGGCCAACAACAGCCACGTGTTGGTTCAATTGAAGGAGAAATCCTAAGCATATACAACGGATTAAATCCAAATGATCGGCTTGTTTGGAAACGCGTAAATAATTTTGATATTTAGATAATAATCAAAGCTATTTTGAAAAGCTCCTCTTTCAAAGTGGCTTTTCTTTTATCCATAGAAATCATTTATTTTATACAAAAAATCTATAATAAAATTTTTATTATATTAATTAAATATTCAATGAACAAAGGTATAAATCCTCTTTGGTTCTATATTCCTATAATTTTTTGACTTACTTCATCACGAAAAGGGTATCTCTTCAATTTAGAGACACCCATTTTTTCATGCATTTTCAATTATTTGGGCCTGGTTTAAAGCAAACTTGGCCGCATTTTCTCCGGCAATCTTGCCAAAGACGGAACCAGCCATTAAACCTGCTCCACCCGGATAATTTTTGTAGAATAATCCACCCACCACTTCTCCTGCTGCATAAAGGCCATTTATTTTTTCATAAAGGATACTCTGCACTTCCGTTTTTTCGTTAATTTTCACGCCGCCATAAGTGAAGGTGATGCCGCATGTGACGGCATATGCTTCGAATGGTGCCGTGTCGATTTTGTTGGCCCAATTGCTTTTCGGAATGGTTAAGCCCTTTGTTTTACGCCCATCTTTAATATTCGGGTTAAATGGTACCGAGTCATCAATGGATTCATTAAAAGCTGCTATTTCTTCGAGAAATTTTTCTTTATCGATTTCACCGACTTTGTCGGCCAGCTCCTCCAATGAATTGGCTTTGACCTTTGTTACTTTTCTTCCCTTATATTCTTCGCGCAAGAATGGCGCAACTTTCGCATCAAAAATTTGCCATGCGCAATTCTTTGGTTGTTCCAGAATCATTTTTCCGTATTTTGCATACGTATAGTTTCTGAAATCTGCCCCTTCATCAACAAACCGTTTGCCGTCTGCATTGACGATTATGCCAAAAGGATAGCTTAATTTTTGGAATCCTTCTTCAAAATCAGGCAAATAGCGGTCCCCTGTAACCGAATGTGCTTCGGACCAATTTCCCGCTGGAAGCGCCCCTATATTAAGAGCCATCTGGATGCCTTCACCTGTGTTGTACTTGCTCGCTCTTGTATGAACGAGATCCCATTTCGGCCCTAAATAGCGCGTGCGCATTTCGACATTTGCATGAAAACCGCCGGATGCCAGGACCACCGATTTTGTCTTAATGCGTTTTGTTTTTCCTTGTTCCTTTATGACAACTCCCGCTATGCCTTCGTCTGTATGAAGCAGTTCGGTTGCCATTGTTTCATACAAAACAGAAATGCCGTTCGTTTTTGCTTCCTGATGGAGAGCCTCCACCAAGCCTTGCCCTCCACCAACCGCTTCCAGGACCATGCCGCCCCAGAATTTAAAGATTCCATCGATTTTAAAGGCTTGTCTTCCATAGATGGGGATAAACCGGATATTATGCTCCGTCAGCCACTTCATTGTCTCGAAGCTTTTTCCCGTCAACAAGCCTGCAAGCGCAGGATCAGTACGATAGTCGGTCATGCGGCAAAGATCATCATAAAATTCTTCTTCCGAGTAGCTTCCGAAATCCGTTATTTTAAAATCTTCTTCCCCCAAGTCAGGTATGATTCTCTTGATTTCTTCCTGATTGTTATAAGCAAAACGGATTGAGCCATGTGTATATGTCGTATTTCCGCCCTTTTCCTCTTCAGGCGCCTTTTCCAGTACAATGGTCCTTGCACCTTGTTCCCTGGCTGAAATCGCCGCGCACATCGCCGCATTTCCCGCTCCAATAACAACTACGTCCGTCTCATAGTGAAATTCATGATCCATTCTTTTGCCCCTCTTCCTAACTCGCTTATAATGAATCCGTGAAGAATGAGTGAACTAAATGATTAAAACGCTCTTTTTCTTCAAGTTGAGTCCAGTGGCCGCATTGTCCAAACACATGCAGCTGTACATTCTTTAAATGTTCAGCCAAATAATAGCTTGACTCAATGGAACATACTTTGTCATTTAAACCGTGTACCAAAAGCACTTCATTTTCAATGCGGTTTAAAGCCACTGTCGGAATAGGTACGGCAGCAGTTGCAAAAATGGAGTCGTTTGAGCGTCTAACTTCCGGTCTCATGGCGTTTTCATAACGGTCATCCGTTAGGGATTCAATGACAGGCCACATTTTCTCCACATCATACACAAACCAGCTCATAATTTGCTGAAGCTTTTTCTTGGAAGGATTGTCATAGAAGCTTTTTGCGCGTGCCAGTTCTAAACTTAATTTGGTATTTGGCGTGCCCCCTGGACCCATCAGTACCACTTTGTTGATTCGCTCCGGATGTTCAATCAACAGCTCCAACGCAATGGAGCAACCTAGCGAATTTCCTACCACATGAACTTTTTCTAAATTAAGTTCATCCAACAGCTGGATGGTTTGCTTAATCCACTCATCCATCCATGCTTGGCGGTTTTTTAACGGCACTTCCGGATGGCTGCTGTTTGCGAAGCCATATAAGTCAGGTGCAAGACACTGGAATTGATCCCCCATTGCTTCAAGTGCAGGCCGCCAGTTGGCAATGGATGTAACACCTGGTCCGGAACCATGTAAAAATAAAACCGTTTCCGGATTTCCTTCGCCTGAACGATTTAAATAGGTTTCGAAATCTTCCGTTTTAACCACATCACTGCTAACGTTTGCCATTTTGTTTGTCCCCCTTTTTATCCTTAAGCTTCAATCGTATGTTTGACAAGCTCTTTTTTTGAAATGCTGTCTCCCCAGTACGTATTGCCAAATGCCCGTTCCGATTCATTCCAAGCAACAGGTTCCCAATCTGGCTCAAAAATCAAGTATCCGCCTGTGAAAATTTCGACTGTACAGCCACTGCCGGGATCGGAAACGTATAGATAAAGCGCTTGGGAAATACTATGTTTCCCCGGCCCGCAAAACGGCAAATCGTGTTCCCGGCATATATCTGCTGCTCTTAAAACATCCTGCGAATCATCCACCCAGTAGGAAAGGTGATGCAAACGAGCGTTTGTCGGGATTTCGTCTTTTTGTCGGGACACAAGCGCCACATCATGGACAAGCGGTGTGACGCTCATCCATCCCGCAAGTATTTGGCTGCTTTCGTCTTTCTTTAGATATTCCCTCAACTTGAATCCCAGCACTTCCTGGAAAAACGTATAAGTGACTTGCCAATCTTCCGATGTATGAAGATTTACATGATCAATTCGGCGCGGCGAGATGCCTTTAGCCCACGCTTTATATGTTTGGTTTTTCAATACGGAACGCCTATGTTCCTGTGCTTTTGGCTTTTTGACATCATAGTAGAATTCAAATGTGTGGCCGCTTGGTACTTTGAATCGGATTGCTTCCCCAATACCTGGAGTTTCCCAGGCAGGAACATTTTCAACATGGACTCCTTTATTTTCTAGAACCTCTTTAAATAGATGAACATCTTCTTTACTCTTCGTCCTCCAGCCGATATGGCGAACATAGCCCCTTTCGCCTTGTTCGATAGATAACGTATGATGCTGAAAATCTCCCCATGCCCGCAAATAATGCACTCCGTCGATTACTTCCGTTTCTTCCAACCCTATTACTTCTTTGAAGAAAACGAGCGATTTTTCCAAATCGCTCGATACAAGCGCAACATATCCGAGTTTCGCAATTTCTGGTTTTATCATGCAACTTCCCCCACTCTTGAAAATCTAGTTTTATTCTTAAAGATCAAGTGATTCCGAGGTTAGAAATATCTCCAATTCCTCATGGATCTTGTAAACGCTCCCATTCTTTCTTTTAAAATCTCAGAGCGTTTGTTTCTAAACCAGATAAAACCCTGCCATAGTTTTCAATTGTAATAATCGGGGATAATGAACGGTGCGAGTGCAATGTTAAGAAATCCCTGATAATTCGCTGCATTGAATGCCCATTATACACAAACCCTGAACCGCTGCCGGAAAGCAATAAGTCAAGCGCTTCTTTCAATAACTTGTTTGCATAGCCAATATCCGCCAAAGCTTTTACCCGCGCAGACCGTTCCATATACTTTTTGTCATTTGCCCAACGATCAATTTCATCTGCAAGGTTGTAGAAATAATGTTCTGCGGTTTCAACTTTCAAGGTAGCTTCTGCCAGTAGTGCGTGTGTGCTTGCGGCATCTTTTACATATTCAACACCCATATGAACTGCCTTACGGAAAGGAAGGGCTTCCTTGAAAATATCCAATGCATTTTTCAAAACGCCTAAACCAGGTAAACCGAGAGATAAAATAAGTCCCGGGAATAAAGCCGAATGATAAAGTGGAATGTCACGCAAATGTGACGATTCAAAGTTACCGTTCAAAGCTTCGTTAAATGATGTAACACGATGATCCGGGACAAAAACATTTGTCATGGTCACGCTATTGCTTCCTGTTCCTCTTAATCCTAATGTGTGCCAGTCATCATGTATCTCAAGTTCACTAAAAGGCACGGTCATCAACTTTTGATCCACCATCACGCCATCTTCGTTATAGATTGGGAATCCAAAATACCCCCATGTTGCATGCAAGGACCCAGAACAGAACATCCAGAAACCTTCTTCAATTAAATATCCGCCATCCACTTTTTTCACGACACATTTCCTCGGCTCATAAACGCCGGCAAACAAGACATCTTCAGGATTTTGTCCAAAGATTTCTTGGTGGGTTTTTTCAGAGAACGATTCTGCTACCATTAATTCACGAATGGCGCAAAGAGCAACGATCCACCCTGTTGAAGCGCATCCTCGGGAAATTTCCACAACTGCTTCGCTATAAGTACGTAAATTCAATTCCTGGCCACCGTATCTTTTTGGCCGAAGCATTGTAAATAAGCCGCCTTCTTTTAAATCTTTTATGGTCTCTTCGGGAATTTTTCTACTATCCTCTGTTTTTTGTGCACGTTCCCGCAATTTAGGTACCAGTGATTGTGCCGCTTCCACTGGATGATTTTCTTTTAATAGTTTACTCATATGCCCCACACCCCTCTATGAAATATGATTTCTTAATCTAAATTTATTGTTTTTTGCTAAGAAATGTAAGGTAAAAAACCTTTCAAGAATGAAGTGAAAATTCAATAAAAATTATTGGTTTTAAATTCTGGTGCGAAGACGTTATAATGCCTCAATTCAAACAAAAAAGGGTATTTTATCAGCAAACCCCTAGCCGATAAAACACCTTAATTTCAATAATTTTTTACACATTTTTTGGTAAACCCGATACATCGATATCCCCCAGGATTTTCAGAGCATCCAACATAAGCAATAACTCATAAGCGGCAATAGGGTTTCGCAATTCTTTGTTTAATAATTTTTCAATCTTTGAAATGCGATACATTAAACCGCTCATGGATAACGATAAGTCACTGATTGACTGTTGCAAATTCCCGCCATTCATTAAAAACACATACATGGTTTTTAATAGCTCATCCCTCTTTGCTTCTTTCAGCTGCAAGATTGGCTGCAATTCTTTCCGTGCTTTCCGACGGATGCTGGACATATTTTTTGAATTGATCAGCGTTCCGATAATATTTGCGTTTTCAAAAAGAATGATGGAATCTTGGTTATTGATTTTTAAAACAATTTGTGATTCTTCCAAACTTTCCGTGATGTTGTCAATCGACTCACATTCATCGCTGATGCCGATTCGAAATTCGGTAAGGCGAAACTGATTTTTCAAGTGCTGCAAGATATTTTCCAACTTGAATCTAAAATCATCCACTTTCGGCAAGAGAAGTACTATTTGCTTTTCAAATTGCGTAATCAAAATTTTATAGCTTTGCATCTCTAAATAACGTGTAATAGATTGGATCACTTCGTCATGAAATTCAATATTGGAGGTATCCCGCACATTGGAGGTTAGCTGCAAAGTTGCAATATAGAACGGTTCTTTTAAATCAATTCCCATGTAATATCCGCGATAAATGACACTCGACTGAGAGGAATATTGTTTTAAAAGCAATTGTTCCAAAAAATAGCCTTTCATATTTTCTACTGCTTCAAGGCTTGTCTTTTCGTTGAGAAAGCAAAGTGCAGCAGCATTGGCAGCTCGCTGTAAAAACATCATATCTTTCTCAAGTTCTACGGACTGATCGATATAAATAAAGGTCATATACCCGATCGCCTGATTTTGCACAACAATGGGAGTCACTAAACGATTATGCATTTTTCCTCGTATAATGAAGGTTTTATGATAGGCAGCAGACTGGATTTTGCCGCTTCTAGTTCTTGATATAAAATTCAGGAAGTCCTGGTTTAATAGTTCGTAGGCCTCCTGATCGATTCCTTCGTACATTCTTGCCTGAAAATTCAAATCTTCAATCGTCACAGGCAGATCCAATGTTTGGGATACCGTTTGAAGGAGTTCATCAACGCTATCACCTTCCGATAATTTTGTTGTCAACGTGTCATGAAAAGTAGATACCTTTTCAATATAATTTTTTTGATCAAGCAGTTGTTCATACGTGTAATTTAATTCATCGATAAAGCTGCTCTCATTATACAAATTGATTTCTTCGAGCATTTCAGGGTCATCCTGCCACTCTTCTTCCAAGCGCATTTCGTAGCAGCACTCATCATGGCCCATTGCACGACACCTGATTTCTTTCAGGAACACCTTCCGTTTAGTAATCAGTGAAGTGAAGCCGCTTCCAAGTCCCGCCAACGTATGGCAAACCGGATGGTCGGAAAGTCCATGATTTTTAAGGTGCTCGTTTACTTCAAAAGAGTCAATCCATTTTCCGGTCGCATAAATATACGCAACTCGCCCTTGTTCATCTGTTTTGAGCGTTCTTTCGGCAATCATCTTTGAAATTTGGCCGGTTTGTAAATGCAGTTCGCCACCCTTGCTTAGCATTTCCTCCAAATTGGTTGGATTTTGCAATACTTCTTTTGCGTTGGCTACCCCCAAATTCCAACCGTATCTCAATAAAAACGCTTTGGCTCTCTTCATCCCTAAGTTGCTAATCAGCTCTTTTCTTAATAATCCAAAGGTTGCGGAGGTTGTCGATATTTTTTTATCTTCATAATCATTGAATGTGTCCGAATGGTACATAAAATCCCCCTATTCTATACAAACCTTATTAGAAAAAGCGCAAGCGCCCTGATTAGCCCCGACAAGCGCTGGCCGACAACAACGCTACATCGTGTAGCATTGTCGGCACTTGCCCATCCATGTGCGGCGGAGGGTCCGAATCGAAAGCATCACTGCAGCTTTCGACCGAGGAACCGAAGCGACCTCGAGGGGCTGGGCGCTGGAGCTAGACTTCAACTCCAAAATCCGCACTTTTTTTATTCACCTTAACGACATAATATGATAACAAACGAGAAAATACTAGATAAAATCGAGAATTTGTAATTAAATTGAGAAATTTCGGAAAAATAACGAGGCAACCTACCTATAGGTTGCCTCGTCGTCTAAACCTTTGCCCGGACAGATAGCCCATAATCAAGCCCTGGGTGGATGTTGCTTTCTTGATTATAAAATTCTCGCAGTTTACTTACCGCTTCTGCAGGCGGTTTAGCATTAAAATAACCTTTTCTTGTCATCGTTACGCCAGAAAATTTCTTTAAATCCGTCAACGATTCACACATTTTGATACCGGCGCCGAAAGAATCCACAATCGGTACATCCCCAATTCGCGAAATGCCATGAGTTGCCAGGAATACATTCATTGGTCCTTCTCCCGGAATAATCACATCCGCTCCTTGTGCGATTGCTTCCTCCGCACTTTTGATAAACGAATCAATCACAGGCTGCGGATTTTTAAAGCCTTCCAAAATGTCGTAAAATCCAACAGTTGTTTGTACAATCGGTCCCAGCTTCTCGCTCATTCCGTAGCGGCTTGCGTTGTACCTTAACTGATCCGCTAGAGGAGCCAGGAAGTTGACAATACCGATGCGATCACCGAGCATCGATGCCATATGAAGCGATGCTTGCCCATAGCCAATGACAGGGATATCCACAAGCGTTCTTGCTTCAAGCAATCCAACGTCCGGTATTGTGCCAATAAACATACAATCATACCCTGCGCTTTCCGCAATAAGGGCATTTCGTATGAATTGCTCACGGTGCAGATTTTGCAAATAGGAATAGGTGATAAAATGCCCCGGATATTCCGTTGGATAGGTTTCATTTGACATACCGTGCAAGACAACTTCCACATCCGGGCGGGCGATTTTCTGGATATGAGCGATCACCGCATCCCGATACGCCGGAACATTTTCAATTGACGTTAAACTTTGATGCCAAATTTTCATTAGTATTCACATCCTAAAAAGTTAAATTGATAAATTCTCTTTTATCCTGATAGGAGCAACGCTTGCACTGCGCGCAGCAATTCTACCGAAAATGGCTGCTTTGCCCAAGGAGCTTCCCGTCATATAGCCTGCTCCATGGAATCCTCCTACGATTTCGCCTGCCGCATATAGCCCCTCTATTGGTTCATCGAATGCATTTAATACTTGCGCAGCGGCATTAACCGCCAAGCCGGCATAGGTCGCCAACATCGCTGTGGTCGTAACCATTGCATAAAATGGGGCTTGACTAATTGATTTGGGTTCTCCAAAGGTATGAGTTAATGTTGATCGTCCAAATTCCTTGTCCGTCCCATTTTGGATTCCTTGATTATACTGAGATACCGTTTCTTTTAGGTTTTTCTCCGGAACTTTTATGATATTAGCCAACTCTTCCAATGTATCTGCTTTTTCAATCAAACCCAGTGCAAATAAATTATCAAAGTCATATAGCGCATCTCCAGGGACACTTTCATTCATAATGTTTTGATCCCATATTTGATAACTAATATTGTCCGGCTGTTTTAATGCCTCAGTGCCAATTAATTTATAGGAAATGGATTCATTGACAAATCGTCTGCCCAGCTTATTTACAATAATGGCACCTTTATAAAAAACATGGGCTTGCGATTTTTTTTCGCCACTTGCAGTTGGGTGGAATCCATAAGTTCCTTGCAAATAAGGCAAATCCCTGACCCACGCACCATGTTCCCAAGCAAGCTTGATGCCATCTCCGACATTTCCCTTGCCGCCGATTCGCAATGCAGCATTTAGTTGCGGAGCGAAATGTTGAAGCATTTCCTCGCTTTTCGAAAAACCGCCGCAAGTCAAGAGGACCCCATGAATTGCTTTTGCAAAATATTCAAGGCCGTCTTTTTCGTACATTACAACTGAAATACGTCCTTCTGTATTTTTGCGCAGCCTTTTTACGGACGCCTCCAAAGTAAACGTTACGTTTCCCGTTTCAATGCATTTATTATATAAAGTTGTGATGGCTTGAATGGGTATGATTGTATGTCCCCTTGGAACACTATGACCGCTTGCAGCACGGACAGCATCAAACTCGACACCCTTGTCGACCAGCCAATTGTACGTATCCAGCTGGTGTTGCCCATAAGCTTCAACAAGATGCTTTTCATTTTTGCCCTGCCCTACTTCCAGCATGTCCCTGATCAGCTGTTCCGTGGAATCTATTAAATTATTCTTTTTTTGCAAGTCCGTCCCGGCAAAAGCCATAAACCTTCCGCTTAGTAACGAACTGCCGCCAATTGCCGGTTCTTTTTCCAAGACTAGAACTTTGGCGTTATTTATCCCAGCCTCCAAGGCCGCACAAAGTCCGGCCATTCCAGCACCGACGATAATGACACTATAATCTTCCGTCATTTTCACACAACCTTTGAATTAACTTCATTAACTACCTCTAGCGCAGCTTCGCAGACTTGCATATCGTGCGTATAATGGCCGCCACTCACACCGATTCCACCGATTAATTCATCGTTTATTTTAATTGGATAACCGCCGCCAAAAATAATTAGTCGTTCTGTATGAACAATTCCATGCAAAAGCGGTGGATCATCTTTTAAGCGGTCGTACCATTCGTGAGTTGCCCGGTTATAAGCAGCTGCGGAGAAAGCTTTATTTTGCGCGATTTCCAGACTTAATACAGGCGCTCCGTCCATTGCTGAAAAGGCTTTTAAGTTCCCCACTTTGTCGACGATGGCAATACTGAAAGGAATCCCCAATTCTTTTCCTTTTTGAACCGCTGCTTCCAGTAATTTATTTGAAAATTCCAGACTAATATTTTTTGATTCGATTGTTGTTACAAATTCCGTCATTTTGATTACCCCTTTTAAGTTATTTTAATTTGAAACTGGTTGGCCTTTTCCGAAGGCTTCAATTGTTGTTGCAGTCACGGCGACTGATTTCGGCAATACTAAATCAACAATTACATGTGCGATATCAATCGGCTGCAGCCAGGCTGATTTATCGTAATTCGGTGCAATATCACTCATCATTTTCGTATCAACGGGTCCCGGACTAACCGCATTCACCCGGATGCCGTATGGTTTCATTTCTTCTCCAAGCGCTTTCGTAAATCCGATAATTGCATGCTTGGAGGTAATGTAAGCACTGCGATTTGGACCACCTTTTGTTCCCCAAATGGAAGCAATATTAATGATGACCCCATCTTTTCTTGAAATCATGTCCGGAATCACTTCCTTGCACAAATAGAAGGGAGCATTCACGTTAATGTCCTGAACCCATTGCCATTCATCAATGGATGTTTCAACAAATGGTTTTAAACTCATGACACCTGCATTGTTGATCAAAATATCAATCTTGCCGAATTGCTGTTTGACCTGTTCCGCACAGTTTTTTACTTCTTCAGCATTGCCGACATCACATAAAACCGTCATGGCCTTTGTCCCATATCGTTCTTGAATGGTTTGTACAACTTCATCGCATTCTTCCTTGCTGCGTGCACAAACAGCAACTTCGGCTCCATATGAAGCCAATAATAGGCAGGTTTCACGGCCGATTCCTCTTCCGCCACCAGTCACCAGTGCCACTTTCCCTTTTAACTCCAAGAACAGCACCCCTTTCCTATGAATAAGATTTTTCTTTAGAAGAAATATAATTTATCGCGTGTTCACCGGCACGCTTTCCGAATACCAAACTTCGTAACACGGATGTTCCGCCAGGATATTTCCCGTAATATAATCCCGTCATTTCACCGGCTGCGTATAAGCCGGGAATTGGTTCATTGTCATTGGAAATGACGCGTCCGTCCGTATCGGTCGCAACTCCGCCGTTTGTAAATACATTGCAGGAGATTACCGGATACGCAATAAATGGCCCTTGATCAATCGGAATGGCCCAGTTCGATTTTTCAGGAGAAATGCCAACCGCCTTTTTCCCGTCTTTTTTATTCCATAAAAAACCTCCTGGCTGAACTGCCTGGTTAAACTCTTCTACTGTTTTTGTTAAATTTTCTTGTGGTATTTTTAACTTTTGGGCCAATTCTTCGATGGTGTTTGCTACAATTGGTGGTTGTTCGGTTTGAAGTGCTTCTTCGTAATTTGGAATCTCGTACATTTTTTGATCAGCAATCATATAGGCTACGTGATTGGTACATTCATAGAAGATTTTTCGCGCAACGGCTTCGTATTGCTCATCAATCGTTGTGCATCCTTCATCCGTAAAACGCTTTCCTTCTTGGTTGACCAAGATAAAATAGGGGTAGAGCATAACGCCCGCTTCTTCCCGCTTGCTTCGCGGGTCAACCGTTTCGGCATGGAAAGAATCCCATTGGCCGGCTCCTTTTGCTCCCAAAGCAAGAGCCATTCGAATCGATTCTCCTTTATTAAAGTAACCGCCTTCACAAACCGGCGGGATTTTATGGGCATCCCGGCCAATATATTGAGCCATCATTTCTTGATTTCCCTGGAAACCGCCCGAAGCTAAAATAACTGCGTTTACTTTTAACTCCATGCTTTCTCCACCTTTAATCCGGACTTTCAATCCATTCACAGCACCGCTTTCATCGAGTGAAAGATTCCAAGCGGTCGCTTCGTAAATGATTTCTACGCCCAGAGCGCGCGCACGAAGGGATAAAGTATCGATAATGGCACGGCCACCCCCTACTGGCAGCAATCGGGGTTTTGAAGAAGTCAGGAACATCGTAGGCAAATAGTCGAAGTCCACCCCTTTGGATTCCAACCATCTTAATGTTGGACCAGCATGTTCGTGCAGTGTTTCGATATAGCGTCGATCGGAATAATTTTCCGAAAAAGCAAGCATATCATCCACGAAATTAGGAGCTGGCTGATCGATATTTTCCATACGCATATAAGCAGCCGTCCATCTCGTATTTCCACCACGGTGGTCAAAATCCGCTCTTTCCAATATGGCAATTTTTAAATGCTGGTTTTGTTCTTTTGCTTTTTCAGCTGCAGCCAGTGCCGCTGAAGTTCCTGCAGCTCCACACCCAATAATAGCTAAATCAAAATCCACTTCTTGCGTCATCTTATTTTGACCTCCTTTGCCTCAACATCTTGCAAATATTTTTCTTCCCATTTTTTCACTTCATGTAATTTGAATAAATTCTGTCTTTCTTCCCAAGTACAAATATAGTCATGGATATTTTCCTGGGATTCATCGCGCTTCAATACAGACAAACTTTCTCTAATTCCCTTGATGGCAGAACGCAATACTGTATTTGCACAAAGCATGATATGGAAGCCAAGTTCTTCTGCCTCTTTCAACGACACAAGCGGCGTCTTGCCACCCTCCACCATATTTAAAATATGCGGAACATTCGGCACCCCGGCCGTGATGGCTTTTAGCTGTTCAATCGTTGTGGGAGCTTCCACAAAAATGACATCGGCACCCGCTTCTTTATAAGCATTTGCACGTTCAATGGCATCTTCAATACCATTAATGGCTGTGGCATCAGTGCGTGCGATGATTGTAAAGTTTTCGTCAGTTCTTGAATCCACTGCCGCTTTGATTTTATTAACCATTTCTGTTTTGGATATAATTTGTTTTCCATTGAAATGTCCGCATTTTTTGGGTGATACTTGATCCTCGAGCTGGATGGCAGCTGCCCCTGCGCGTTCCAAACTTTTAACCGTGCGAATGACGTTGATGGCATTTCCAAATCCGGTATCGCCATCCACAACAATAGGAATCGTCGTTACATCGGCCATGCGGCTTACAACATCCGCAACTTCCGTTAAAGTTGTTAAACCGACATCCGCCCAGCCCAATTGGGAATTAGAGATGCCTGCACCCGTTGCATAAATGGCCGGAAAGCCGAATTCTTCAACCATTCTTGCCGTCATCCCATCGTAAGCTCCGGGCAATATAAATGCATTCGGCTGTTTCAATAGTGATTTAAAGATTTTATTTTTCGTCATATCCTCACCCTTTAGCTGATCGCTTTGTATTTTTCATCACGTAATTGCCTATGCCAATTAATCGTTATTCTTCCATTTGGAGGAAGTTGGATTGCTCCAAAGTCAATTTCTGATTTATTGATCACTTCAATGACTGTAAGTTGATTTGCTATTGTTGCTTCATAGAGGCCTGGTGCCGGCAACGTAAAATATGGCAATAATCCATTTTCCGGACACCATTCTACTGAATAAGGTTTTCCAATCAGCTCAGTAATGAACGATACATTGCCTTCAGAGAGCAGCTCTCGTATACGAGTAGAGCTAATTTTTTCTCCGCATAAATCAACCTTAGGAATAATCGAAACACCGAGCTCGCCCAATCCATGTTCAATAATAGTTGTTGCTGTACCTGCTCCCTTTTTGCCGTACGTGTAGTCAAATCCGCATACAGCATGTTTTGCTCCCAATCCAACAACATAATCTTGAATAAATTGTTCAGGTGAAAGTGCAGCAAACTCCAATGTAAACTCGACAATGAGAAAATAATCTACTTCCAACAATGCTAACTGATGTTCTTTATACTCGAGCGGCATTAAGTACTCCACTTCCATCTTTCCGTGGGATAACACACTTTTGGGATGCGGGAAAAAGCTCATAACGGCCAGCGGGTATTGTTTTTCATTAGCTACTTTTTTCGCTGCCGCAATTACCTCTTTATGTCCTTTATGAAGTCCGTCAAAGAAGCCCAATGCAATCACATGATTCGGCATTCGGGTTTTCCAATACAATAAATCTTTTTGATTTATGACAATGGTCTTCACTGCAGCTTTCACCTCTTTCTAGATTTCTACTTTGCTTCAATCGTGATGTTATTCAATTCTTTATCCTGAACTGTATCGCCCCAATAAGTATTGCTTAATGCCCGTTCGTCCAATGTCCATTTGACTGGCTCCCAATCCGGTTCGAAAATCAGGTATCCACCCGTAAAGAGTTCGACTCGGCAACCACTGCCTGGATCCATCACGTATAGGTACAACGCTTGAGAGACACCGTGCTTTCCGGGACCAATAAACTGCAAGCCATTTTCCTTTAAAATATCCGCAGCTCTTAAAATATCTTGCGAATCATCCGACCAGTAGGATAAGTGGTGCAGCCTCGCAGGAGTTGGTAATGTTGGTTTCGCAATAAAAGCCACATCGTGTACAAGCGGCGTTACGCTCATCCAGCCGGCAATGGTATTGCCATCATCATCCACGACATACTCGCGCATGTTAAAGCCAAGCTGTTCCATAAGGAAGTCGTAGGTTTCTTGAACATTAATTGTGGAGTGAATATTCACATGGTCAAAACGGCGAGGAGAGATGCCTTTTGCCCATGCTTTGTACGGTTGATTTTTCAAGACAGAGCGACGGTGCGCTTCGACTGCCGGCTTTTCCATGTCATAATAAAGCTCAAATGAATGCCCGCTCGGCAACTGGAAGCGAATCGCCTCCCCGATTCCTTTTGTTGTGCCAGCCGGAACAGTTTCCACATCGACACCCTTCAGCTCTAGGGCTTCTTTGAAAAGTTGTACGTCCTCACGTTTTTTTGTACGCCAGCCAACATATTTTGCATGGCCGGATTCCCCTTTTTCCAGTGTTAAAGTGTGGTGCCCAAAATCGCCGTATGCACGCAAATAATGCACACCATTTTGATTAGCCGTTTCTTCCAGTCCAATGACTTCTTTGAAAAACCATAAAGACTTGTCAAGGTCCGGTGTTACCAATGCCACATAACCAAGCTTTGCTAGTTCAGGTTTACTCATTCTATCGCCCCCATCCGATTTGCTGTATGCGGTTTCAAATTAATCTCTTTTTTTTTGAAAGAATTAAAAGTTTATTGAATATACTGAAATCTTACAAGAATAATTTTTACGGTTCTAGAGGATAAATTATCTGTCTTAGGAGTGTTTTTCTGTAAGTTTTTATTGGTTTTTTATGAAGAGTAACTATTCTAAGTTCAAGCTGAAGATCTCAGCTAGATACCTTAAAAAGCGCACACTTTTTCTACAAAGATCACTCGAAGACTTCGGGCAATGAAATACGCTTGCGTGAGTCCATGAGAAGTCCTCTCAAAGTCTCGGGAGCTCCAAAACCACTTTTGCCAGTCCATGAGAAGCATGCTCGGAGACTGGCAAGCATGAATTTTAATTGCAAGTATCCACGAAAGGTCCTCTCAAAGACTCAAGAGCTTAAAATCCACTTGTACCAGTCCATGAGAAGCACGTTCGGAGACTCAGGAGCTCGATATCTGCTTGAACTAGTCTACGACAATTAGACCTGCTGCCCCTTCCACAATGATCGCTAACGTCTGTTTGTTTCAATGGGTAAATATCCATAAAAACGCAAAAAAAGAGACTACCTTATTCGGCAGCCTCATCAACTGAAATCTCATTTATTTATTAATCACGCTATTTTCTTTGGAAGATAAGAAAGATGAATTGTGAGAGTTGATATTTCCTTTTCCGCCCACTACATGAATCTTTTCGCCCGTTACGAAGTCTGAAAGAGATGAACTCAAGAATAACGCAACCCCCGCGATATCTTCGACAGTGCCCATTCTGCCTAGTGGAATTTCCTTTTCAGCCAATCGATTCTTCAATAAGTCTCTTTGTTCACTAGGCGTCATTAGCTTATCCCCAAACGGGCTCTTGATTGCACCCGGGGCAATGGAATTTACGTAAATTCCTTGCGTTGCCAGCTCAAACGCCAAATTTGCCGTTATACTTTCGATCGCTCCTTTTGCCGCGTGGTATTGCAATGCAACGGAATCTGGATGAATTACTCCCATCGAAGTAAAGTTGACAATCTTCCCGTACTTTCTCTCTTTCATAAACGGAAGCACTTCCAGAATCATGTTCATTGTTCCATGCAAAATTAAATCAATCACTTCATTAAAATCATCCATTGTAATTTTGTCTGAAGTCCCATAATCACTTAATACGCAGCCTGCGCAATTAACCAAAATATCAATTTTGCCAAAATGATTAATGGTCTCTTGAACGGTCGACTGCACTTGTCCCTTATGGGTAATATCAACCTTATCGAAAGCTTCGCACACACCGCCCGATAAACTTATAACATCAGCCAGAAGTTTCGCTTTCTCGAACTGAGTATCTGCAATCACAACCTTGGCACCTTCCGAAGCAAACTTTCTTACAATTGCTTCGCCCATTCCATTGGCTCCACCCGTCACGATAGCAACTTTATTTTCCAGCAACAATAGAAACCCCCCCTTATATTCCCCTCATTCCCCCATCTGCTACAATGGTTGTACCAGTAATATATGACGATTGTTCCGAAGCTAGAAATGCAAGTGCTTACACTTGCTCATTTTGAGTGGACATGCTCCAATCGGGATGTTTTTCTCCAAATTGGTATAATCGAATTGTTTTCATACATTTCCGTTCACCGCAATGTTTTTGCAAAAAGCTTTGCAGTTGCTTCCCAGTTATCGGGTGTGCTGCCTGTAATGGTGGCTATTTTATTTCGAAAGACCATATAAGGTCTTCTTTAAAGCGTTACTTCAATATCGGGTGAGTTTGCTGGTTTTGTGGTTTTCACCAAAACTAGCCACACTAAAGCCAATGCCAATAGACCAACACCACTTATTAAAAGCGGGAATCGTCCAATATCCTTGCTTAATACATCGAGTATCATACCGAAGAGGAATGGACCCATGATGCCTCCAATTCCTTGAGCAGCAACCGCAAATCCGACATAGGAAGTGGAACTGTTTTTAGGCGTTGCTTCGGCAATCCGGGCAAATACGCCTGGAAGTCCAATCCCCATCCCCATACCGCCGATAATACTGCCAACTAAAATCATCGTCAGACTATGCGAATAGTAACAGATCATCATTCCAAGCCCAGTTAGAAAGACAGCAAATGGAATATAAGATTGCGGCAGTAAATGTTTTACTCTGCCAAAGAAGAAACCAATCAGCAATGTTCCAAATGTAAATACTGATATCGCCATCCCTGCTTGTGTAGCTGTCCCTAGGTTTTCGGCTTGAATGACGACTGAAATGTTAGTCACATATCCGAAAATCATTGCAGAAAAGAATACTTGCCCTAGCGATACACCAAAAATAACTCTAGGTGTTTTAATTTTCTGCTTTGTCTTTTGTTCTTCTTGCTTTCTTCTCTCCGGTTCAGGCAAGAACAGGAAGGTTAACGCCAAAATCCAAATCGGGAACAGGTAAGTTAGGAAACCATATTGCCACCCATATGCATCCGCCAGCATTCCTCCTACCAGTTGGAAGAAGATTGCCCCGATACAAGCAATTGTTGAAGTACCGAAGCCAATGAGGAAATCGCGTTCCCTGCCTTCAAAGAAGTCCGATATAATATCGACCGATAATGGCATCGTAATCCCCACTCCAAGTCCCAATAGACCCCGGAATGCGATGATTAAAGGTAGACTATCGATGAAAAATGGCATTATTCCACCAATCATAAATAATATTAATCCGGTAAATAACAATGTTCTCTTTCTAAAAATAGCGCTTAATTTTCCGTAAAACAGAGCAGGAACAATTTGAATCAATCCCGGGAATGTCGCAACAAGCATCACGATTGTTGGGTTATAATCCGGAAAAGCTGCAATAATATCAGCCATGATGGATCCTGCAACACCAGCTGCAACATCTTGGAATGCAATAATCACAATTAAAAATTTCAAGAAATTCCGATTAATCGATTTACCCATTCAAAAACCCCCTCTTTTTCTTTTTCATTGTCCCCTGAACACAGCAGCAACGATTTCCGGCAAATCACCTCCTACAAAATTTTCGCTTTTACGAGAATTGAAGCGTTTTCAATTACTAATTCAATATTAGTTTGCTATATGTTTATTTACAACATAATTTGGAAACTCGAGAAGTTTTTTACTATTCACTGTCACTAAACTAGGACTTTTTACTACATATGTTTTCTTGCAAAAATATGTAGGGAATTGCCCTGTTAAGAGTGTTTCCATTTAATAAAAAATGATGAAAGAGAAATACCTGAAGTTATTTTTTAATGGATTTTCAAAGTGGCGTTGCGGTGCTTGTCAAACGAGGAAGTCACCAATGCTCAAAGAAAAATTTGATGGAGAATATGTTCCTTTTTGCTGAATCTATTAACCAGTAAGGGAATATAGAAACCATGTATATGCCCTTCTATCAACACAAATAAACAACAAAGGAATTTAGATGCAGTATAAATTCCCTGCTGTTGGATCAATCAAGTTGAAAGGGAAATTAGAAGCCGTATATATGCTCTTTTGTATGACTAAAGAAGCCCATACGGGAAACTAGAAGCTGTATAAATTCCCTGTTGTTTGCTCAAACAAGCCACATCAGAACATAGAAGCTGTATATTTCCATTCTGTTGGCTTCACCAAGTTCAAAGAGAACAGAAAAAAGGTCAATTTGGAAACGACAGGTTTTCCAAACTAACCTTTTCATTCTTATACTTTTGCTAAGGCCAACTGCTGGGCAACATCATAAATTAAATCTTCTTGCCCGCCAACCGCTTTTAAACGGCCCAATTCTACTAAAATATCTCGTTCATCGACGCCAAATTTCTGTGCTGCTGCTTGTGTATGCAATAAGAAGCTTGAGTAGACGCCCGAATAGCCCATAATCAGGCTGGAACCGGTAATTTCTTGTGGACGCTGCATAAATGGAGCCACCACTTCATTTGCTACATCCATTATTTTATAAAGGTCGATTCCCGTGTTATATCCAAGCCGCTCCAATACAGCAGCCATGACTTCCGTCTGCGTATTGCCGCTTCCCGCGCCCAGTGCTCTTAAACTACCGTCAATATAAGTTGCCCCAGCTTCCACCGCTGCAATCGTATTGGCCATTGCCATGGACAAATTGTTATGCGCATGGAACCCTATTTCACAACCTATTGATTGTTTTAACGCGGCTATACGAGCCGTCACATCCTGAGGAAGCATATAGCCTGCTGAGTCGGTCACATAAACAATTTCGGCTCCGTAGCTTTCAAACAACTTTGCCTGTTCCACTACTTTTTCCACAGGTGCCATATGGGCCATCATTAAAAAGCCCACTGTTTTTAATCCAAGCTCGCGCCCTAACGCGATATGCTGGGCAGCAACATCCGCTTCCGTTACGTGAGTAGCAACGCGCACCATTTTTGCACCCGCTTTTACCGCTTCCTGCAAATCTTCTTTAATGCCAATGCCAGGAATCAATAAAACCGAAACTTTTGCATTTTGGCATTCTTCTGCTGCCGCTTCAATTAATTTCAATTCATCTACTTTCGATAAACCGTATTGCAAAGATGAACCGCCCAATCCATCACCATGTGATACCTCGAAATAACTAACGCCTGCATCGTCCAAACCTCTGGCTGTTGCCCGTACTTGCTCTACCGTGAAGGAATGCTGCATGGCATGGCTTCCATCTCTTAATGATACATCCAATATCTCAAATGATCGTCCCAATTTTTGCACCTCCTAAACACTCGCAGTGATTAATTGTTTTGCCAGTTCGTTTGCTACTTTTGCAGCTGCCGCCGTCATAATATCCAGGTTTCCGGAATAAGGAGGGAAATAATCTCCTGCCCCCTCCACTTCCAGGAATATTGATACTTTTCGTCCGTCAAATTGTGGTATTCCTCTTAAACGATAACCTGGAACATACTGTTGAACTTCATTGACCATCTCGTCAACTGAAACGATAATTTCCTCTTCTTTTCCTTCTTCCGCCACTAGTGCATGTACGGTATCGCGCATAATGATTGGAGGCTCCGCCGGATTGAGGATGATGATCGCCTTTCCTTTTTGAGCTCCTCCTACCACTTCAATGGCCTTTGCCGTTGTACGGGTAAATTCATCGATATTCGCACGGGTACCCGGTCCTGCACTTAAACTTGCGACCGTTGCCACAATTTCCGCATATTCAACCTCTACAACCCTTGAAATTGCCTTTACCATTGGAATCGTCGCTTGGCCGCCGCATGTGACCATATTTAGATTATTTTTATCGAAATGTTCAGTTAAATTAACCGGTGGCACAGTGAAAGGACCAATGGCTGCCGGCGTTAAATCAATCACCTTTTTTCCTGCTGCCGTTAATAAATCACTATGTTTCTTATGCGCATACGCTGATGTTGCATCAAATACAATATCCACTAAATCCAGCTGCTCCATAAGACCGTCAATCCCATTGGCAATAGCCGTATAACCTCGATCAGCCGCGCGCTTTAAACCATCCGATTCCGGGTCAATCCCTACCATGACACTCATTTGAAGATGTTCGCTGCGCTCGATTTTATACATCAAATCTGTTCCAATATTACCGGAACCAATAATGCCTACTTTACATTTTTTCACTTGACGACACCTACTTTCGCAAAAGAAGCTGAAACCTTGCCTAATGCACCAAAGTCGGCTTCATAATAATCACCATCCACGACATCCACCGCTCTAGACAAGGCGCCGGCTAAAACAAATTGCCCTTTTTTCAGAGAAATATCATATTTGGACAATTCGTTCGCTAACCAGACAACTGCATTTGCCGGATTTCCCAATACAGCTTCTCCGGTTGCTGTATCAAAAAGTTCCTCATTTTTATAGGCCCTCATTTCAACTGAAGCAAGGTCCACTTCACCGATAGCCGTCTTTTTGTCCCCTAAAATCGCCCCGGCACTTGAGCCATTATCCGCAACTGTATCTTCAAATTTGATTTTCCAATCTTTTATGCGGCTATCGATTATTTCGATGGCAGGAACAACATAATCCGTAGCTTTATAAACATCTTCAAGCGTGACATTCGGCCCGTTCAAATCTTCTTTTAAAACAAAGGCAATTTCAAATTCCACTCTCGGATGAATAAATTGCGATGGATCTACCGGTTGATTTTCATCAAAGACCATGGTATCCAAAATGTGGCCGTAATCCGGCGTATACACATTCAGCATTTCCTGCATCGCTTTACTCGTTAACCCAATTTTCATCCCTTTCACTGTTGCTCCCTGATCCAACTTACTTTGGATGACCTGTAGTTGAATACCGTAAGCATCATCTGCAGTGATCTGCTCATGTGTGGAAGTGAAAGGCGAAATTGCCTCTTTCGTTTTTTCAGCTACTAACAGTGCATTTGCTGCCGCTTGAATATCCATCCTATACACTCCCCTGACCTAGACAGTTTCCAATTTATTTTCAACCAATTCCCGGTACTTGCCACTAAAGAAGATTAATGGCTCCCCTTCAGTTACTCTAATATCCAGCACTCTTCCGATAAATAACGTATGATCGCCCTCGACATGCTCGGAAACAACTTCACAGCTTACTTGTGCAAGTGCACCCGGCAAAACCGGCAATCCTGCCAACTCTTCAAATTCAATTGAAATTTCATCTTTTAACTGACCGGCAAATGCCATGCTATAATCCTTTTGATGACTAGCTAAAATGTTCACCGCAAACTTTTTGCTGTTTTGCAGTTTTGGCAAAAAACGTGCTTTATGACCAATTGAAACCACGACTAGCTTTGGATCAAGCGACACCGACATAAAAGCATTGGCCGTCATACCAAAAGCTTCATCTTCATGTTTCGTTGTTACCACGGTTACACCCGTTGCAAATTTCCCCATGGCATCCCGAAATAAACGATCATCCATTATGAACCCTCCTTGTTAGATAAGCGCAAGCGCCCTGCTTAGCTCCGCGACGGCAATAACACAACTTCCTATCGTGTTGCCATCATATCGAGGGGCTGGGCGGCTTGCGCTAGACATTATTCAAAAGTTTATACTTGCTTTCCTAAAAAATTAGCTCCTGATAAATTTTTTGTCGTCGTACACCTTGATGGTAGGATTGTTTTCCGGCTTTGTATCCACCTGGTCGCCCCAGTAGGTAAATCCAATATCCATCTCATCGATTCCCCACACAATCGGCTCCCAGTCCGGTTCAAAAATTAAGTAGCCATTCGTAAACAACTCTAATCTAACGCCGCTGCCAGGGTCTATCGCGTAGATATACATTGCTTGGGAGATTCCGTGTTTACCTGGGCCTTTAAAGAAAATGCCATTTTCTTTTAAAATATCAGCGGCACGGAGTAAATCCTGTGAATTATCCAACCAATACGATACATGATGGATTTCCTGTGTAGATGCAGCAAAAGGATCGTGACTGATGGCAATATCGTGGACAAGTGGCGTTACACTTAACCAAGCTCCCACTAAATTTCCGTCTGGCGTTTGTACACATTCACGCAGGTTGAATCCTAAGTGTTCTTGCAAAAAATCCGATAAATCATTCGCAAGCAATGAAGTCAAGATGTTGACATGATCAATTCTTCGAGGCGATACACCGCGCGTCCAGGATTTATGGGATTGATTTTTCAAGACAGAGCGTGTTTCCGGGGAAGCCAACGTTTTTTCCATCTGGAAGTATATTTCAAATGTATGGCCGCTTGGCAACTCAAAGCGGAACGCCTTCCCCTGGCCAGCTTCAGTACCTTCTTCGACCCAGCGTACCTCAATTCCTTCCTGATCTAGATTTTTTGCAAAGAGCTCAACATCTTCCGCTCTTTTTGTACGCCAAGCAATATGATCGACGTGTGACTCTTCTCCTTGACGAAGTGTCATGGTATGGTGTTCAAAATCTCCCCAAGCGCGTAAATAATGCACCCCATCTTTTACTTCTGTTTCTTCCAACCCAACGACTTCTTTAAAGAACCATAGCGATTTTTCCAAATCCTTTGATACTAAGCCAAAGTGCCCTAATTTTGATATTTCCGGTTTTTGTACAACATTGCTCATCCAAAATCCCCCCTAATTTTTCCCTATTAAAATTATGAATAATTATACAAAATACGTATTTGGTTCCATGCCGCACATTACGCGGCCATATGTCTCTACTAAACTTGAAGGTGTGATAAACCCATGCAAATGCATGGATAGGAAATCACGATAGAATAATTGGAACAAATTATTGTTGTATGAGAAAATCGACCCTGCTCCGGCAGTCATTAAATCGATTGCTTCTTTACAAAGCTGATTCACGTAACCAAAGTCTGCCTTCACTTTAATGCCTTCCTGAAGAGTCAGTTTTTGGCCTTTTATCGAATAGTCGTCCAGCAAATCTACTGCACGGTGCAATAAGAGTTCAGCCAAGTCAATTTTCAGTTGAGATTCTGCGACTTGCAGATGCGTTACTGGCGCTTCATTCATTTTCGTATAGAATGTGTTGCCAATGCCTGCTTTTTGAACACGCTCCATGTGTAAATCCATGGCCCCTTTTGTAATTCCCAAAGCAGGTGCCACAATCGATAAAGTTAGTGAAGGAACAAATGGCGTTTGATAAAGAGGAACATTTTTAAGCTCTTCAATCATGTAGTAGCCTTGATTTGCTAGTCGATCCAGGGATACACGATGTTCGGGAACAAAGACCTTTTCCAAACGCACGCTGTTGCTTCCGGAACCTCGCAAGCCCATTACGTTCCAGTCGTTTAAAACAATGGCGTCTTCTTTAGGCACTACCATGATGGCCATCTCTATTCCACCATTTCCATCTTCCAGTGGGAATCCAAAATATAGCCAATCTGCATGGGGGCTACCCGACACAAAAGGCCATTGTGCCTCTTCGATTAAATAGCCGCCCTCTACTTTTTTCATTTCAAATTTAATAGGCTTGAAGTTGCCGGCCAAGATGACATCGCGATCATGATTTGGCCCAAAAATATCATCCAATGCTTGGCGTCCAAAAGCATAGGAAATCATATAATCTCGAATATTGCTTAAGGCTACAAACCAGCCTGCAGACCCATTGCCCCTAGCAATGGCAGTGACTACCTCGATATACGTTCTCATATCGGTTTGGTAGCCTCCAAACATTTCGGGACGCAAGACTTTCAGCAACCCTTCCGATCGTAATTTATCAACAATTTCTTGCGGCAATTCACTTTTTTGATCGATCTTCAATCCACTTTCTCTTAGCATGGCAATTAGGCCGTTTGCTCGTTCCACCAGCAATTTTCTTGTATCAATCAACGTTTGTTCCATTCACCCACACCCCTTTGTGTTTTTAAAGAACTGGACTTACTGTTTTTGATTTTTCGAAGAAGTCTTTTGTTAATTTTAGGAATTGCTCCTGTTGCTCAATTTGCGCCCAATGCCCACAACGTTTAAATACATGAAGCTCAGCATTTTCCAAATAATCAAGCACATATAAACTGCTTGCTAATGGTACGAATCGATCTTGGTGGCCATGGATCAATAAAAAGTCGTTTTTCATTCGTTTTAAAGCTGAAGGGGGAATTAACATATCACTCAGATGAGTCTTCGTAAAATTCTCTTCGTAAGACTTGCGGACTTCCGGACGATTGAATAACTCCATGCGCGCTGCTACAATTTCATCCAACTTTTCTTCCATGCCAGTCAAATCATACAAGAACCAACTTAATAGATTCCTGAAAGCTTTCGGTGTAGGATCTTTGTGGAAGTTTGCCAATTTTGCCAACTCTGGCGTTGGCTCAGTTAATCCGCCGCCCGCTCCCATCAAAACAATACGTTCAAACTTCTCTGGACTGTCCATTACCAGGTAAAGAGCAATAACTCCGCCAAGCGAGTTTCCAACCAAGTTAGCCTTTTTGATTTCCAATACATCCATTAAATCTAGGACCTGCTGTATGCGCAGGTTCATCCATTCTGCTCCGTTTGCAGGGTATTCTGTTGGATGGTCCGTTTCACCGAAACCTACTAAATCAATCGCGAGAACATGGAATTGATCAACGTATTGAGGCAATACATCTTTCCAATTTGAATTGGCGCTTGCTCCAGGACCGCTGCCATGCAAAAAGAGGATCGTTTCCTCGTTGTGTGCCCCGCCCTCGTGAAGCAAAGTTTCATAGTTTCCTGTTTTCACTTTTCTTGTAATGATTGACAATACAAACACCCCTTATTTGAATTGAAATTTCATTTACTCTTCAAGATTTGCCTTAATTGCAGTTTTACGCACGTTTGCCTAATGTCTGCAGTTATCTATCGGCAAAGCTTAAACCTTAACTACTTTCGCAAGATTATTCTCTCTTTCTGCAAGAATAAGCGCTTTCAATACTTAAACAAAGTTTATATTCAATATTTTAAATAATCAATATTTTTTGGAAAATAGGTAAATTCTTTCCTAAACGCATGTTGTTTTTAGTAAATTTATTACGGAAAAATGCAATAAAAAAGATGATTCCACAAGCTTTCTGGAATCACCTAATTTCTAATTCTATTAAATTATATGATTATAATTTGTTCTTTAAAAAATCACCCGTACGTTGGTATACATCTTTATATTCCTCAAGATGAGTCCATTTGCCCAAAAATCCGTGCGTAACCCCTTCATATCTTTTTAATTCAACGGGAACGCCCGATTTTCGAAGGTTTTCAGCAAATAGTTCTCCTTCGTCACGCATTGGATCATATTCCGCCGTGATGACCAAGGCTTCAGGAAGGTTTTCCAAATTTCCCTCACGGATTGGGGACACCAACGGATTATTCGGGTCTACGCCTCCAGCTAAATAGAAGGAGTTAAATTCTGGCAACACTGCCGTTTCCACAAAGTATCCTTTGGCATTATCCGTTAAAGAAGGGTAGCGCAATTCACTTAAATCAAGATCCAGTGAAGGATAGAACAAAACTTGCTTCGTAATCGAAAATTCTTTCTTTTCACGGGCCATCATGGAAACGACAGCAGCCAAGTTTCCGCCGGCACTATCCCCGGCAACGGCAAGGTTCTTTCCATCCCATTTTAGTTCATCCTTATGTTCCGTCACCCATTTTGCTACGTTATAGCCATCATGAATCTGGGCTGGAAACGGATGTTCAGGCGCTAGACGGTAACCTACGGAAATTACTTTGTATCCGGATTCTTTGCAAAGCGGCCGAACTACTTCATCGTAACTTTCCAAATTTCCTGAAAAGAATGCTCCACCATGGAAATACAGCAAAATCGGATATTCCTCCGCTTCCTCAGCCGTATAAATTCTTACAGGCACATCACTTTCCGCTGTTGGAATAGTTGTTTCTTCCACAGCATGTACTCTAACACGTTGTTCCACCGGCAAAATCGGAACATCGGATTTCCGGAATTCTTCAGGAATGATTTTAAAAGATGCTGGATCAGTTAGCGGTATTAAATCTAGTACTTTCTTAATCTCGGGATGTACAGACACCTGCAATAACCTCCTTAAAATGAAATACTAATTATGCGAATTTTGTTGCTTAAATCAAATGCGCCTTGGCGTATTTGTGTCAAGATTTTATCGAGCCTGCTCGATAAACTTCCTTTGAAAATCTTTGACACCCGCCGGAGGCTTAACTTTATTCTGCTGAATAAAGTTAGATTTTTTGGTGAATAAGAAAAACTTTTCAGTAATTGAGTCGATATTCCCCAAATTTATATCAAGCTATGTTAAAATCAAATTGCGAATGAAATGTACTCGAGTATATTTTTCTTTTAATAATGATTATTTTCCAACTTCAAGGTGTTCTTTTTCCGGGAACGCTGTTTTCGCTTGTTCAGTTGGGAATAATCGCGATAAATTTTGGTATAGTTTTGTAATCGGTTTGCGTTGTTCTTCATAACTTTTAAGAGCTTCTGCGACTGTTGATTTCCCTTCAGCTACTTCTCCCAAAACATCAGCCAACACATCTGCATCTTGAATGGCCATATTCGCTCCTTGACCTTGGTTGTGAAGCATAGCATGAGCAGCGTCGCCAATCACAGTGATTGTTTTTGTGCTCCATACATCAAATGGCTCAAGATCGCTTAATGGACGGGATACTATTTTATTCATATCAATATTTTCGATAATTTTTTGCAATGTTGGGCCAAAGCCTTTAATGCCTTCCAATAGTTGTTCCTTAGTATAAACTGGACGCAATTCGTTTTCACCCGGTATTGTAATGTCTACAGATACTTGGCGGCGTCCATTCAACAGCGGCAATAAATAGTAAGAATTATCGCCATCTACATAAATACGCAACGTGTTATCTTCACAAGCCATACCTAGTGCATCGTCAAATGGAACTAGGGCGCGATGAGCTACGTAACCGGAAAATACAGGTTCTTTTTTCCCCAATACTTTGTCGCGAACCGGCGAGCGAATGCCATCAGCTGCGATTAATACATCGACTTCAATTTTTTTGCCGTTAGCAAATGTTACTTCAACTGTCTCATCCTTTTCTTCTACATCAACCAACCGATGATCCAAGTGCAGCTGATCAGCCGGAATTTGAGCCGTTAAACTGTCCAACAGGTCAGCACGATGAATTAAACGCGGGAATCTTTCTGTTGGATCCGTTAAGATTGGCCAATTCTCCTCGATAATTACGTTGTCCTCACCCGCAATAATCTGCATTCTAGGACTCTCGCAAGTTACTTTATCAAATTCTTCAAAAATGCCCCACTTTTTTATCGCGCGAATGGATGGCTGGCGAATGCCGATGCCGGCACCCACTTCCCCTAAAACAGGCGCTTGCTCATATACGTCTGCACGAATCCCTTTTGCTTTTAGTGCTACTGCTGCTGAAGCTCCCGCAATCCCGCTTCCGATAATTGCTACTCTTAAAGATTTTGCTGCCATAAATTTCTCCCCTTACACTTTATAATTTTGAAAAAATTTATTTAACAATCAATAAAGATTGATTCGTTACAAAGATGTTCAAACTAAAATAGACGGAATACTCAGAAAATAGATTGCTTAAAAATGGCTACTTTTGGCTACTTAGGCTGTGTGGCCAGCACAGTAAACCGTATTTTAACGATTCACTGTGAATGCCAACTTATATTCATCCGCTATATGGACTGCTCTGCGCCATCCAATTACTTGATCGTTTCGTGTATAAAGTTTTGTTTCCATTACCAGCACGGGATCTCCAACGGCAATTCCCAACTTTTCAGCATCTTCGCTAGTAGCCGCAAATGCGTAAATTTGGTGATCACCTCTGGCAATGTAAGTCCCCTGATCTCTTTGCAACAGAACAAAGACACTTTCAACTTCCTCAAGCTCTTTTTTGGATGGATGGAAATCATCCGAAACATGCAAGTATGTCTGAGTCCATCCAAGCGGATTTTCTTTTAATAGGATCAAGCGGGAAACCCGTAAAACCATCTCTTCCGGGCTAATTCGCAAACTAGAACAAAGATGCTCTGGCGGAAAGACACGCTCCACTCCCAGAATGTTCGAATGGCAGTCAATTCCCTGTTCACGAAGAAAAGGAACTAATCCACCCAGCTCTAAACCAAGCGGGTGAACAGGCATTTCCTGAACGGGAAAAGTGCCCTTTGCTCGCTCACGATATACATAACCTTCGTTTGCAAGTTCCTTTAACGCTTGACGGATTGGAGCCCTGCTTACGCGGAAACGTTCAACCAGTTCCTGCTCTGTACTAAAAGGACGCCCTTTTTCTCCGGCAACCTCACGCAATTCTTGTATCAAGATTTCCTTGATTTGTTTATATAGTGGGATTGCCGAGCTGCGATCTATTGTGAGTTTTTTCGTCTGCATAGTTATCTCCTAACCCCTTACTGTTGCTAAACGCAATTTTAACGGTGCCGCTGTGTGCTCTTGAACATATTCAAACGTCACATTCGGAGCAAGTTCCGTAACGACAAGACCGTCTTCGGTCACCGCAATAACAGCAAGATTCGTGTAAATTCGGTCAACGCAATTTTTTGCAGTTAGTGGATAAGAACATTCTTCCACTATTTTTGCTTCTCCTTTTTTGGTCGTATGCTGCATGAATAAAAATACTCGTTTGCTGCCAACCGTCAGGTCCATCGCTCCGCCGACACGGCCAAGCGTTGCATTCGGAAGTTTCCAGCTCGCTAAATCGCCAAATTGAGACACTTGGAACGCTCCAAGAATTGCTGCATCCAGATGGCCACCGCGAATCATGGCAAATGAATCGGCTTGGGAGAAGTACGAACCGCCCGGCACTAACGTGATTGGTTCTTTTCCTGCATTTACCAAGTCAGGATCTTCTTCACCCGGTGCAGGTTTTGGTCCCAATCCAAGAAGTCCATTTTCACTATGAAAAATAATTTCTTTGCCTTCCGGAATATAATCAGCCACCAATGTAGGCAAGCCAATTCCAAGGTTTACAAACCAGCCATCCTCCAAGTCGGAAGCTACGCGAGATGCTAATTCAGGCATCGTCCAACCCATTGCTTGTTGTTCATTACTCATGTACTAGCACCTTCCCTTCCTCATGGGCTTCCACTTGTACCAAACGTTGTACAAATACACTTGGGGTAACGATTTCTTCCGGATCGATTTCGCCGATTTTAACAATTTCATTGACTTCAGCAATCGTGATTTTCGCTGCTGTCGCCATTACCGGGTTAAAGTTGCGCATTGTTTTACGATACACAAGATTCCCCCAACGATCTGCTTTTGAAGCCTTGATAAAAGCATAATCACCTACAATTGCCTGTTCCAATAAGTGTAAGCGGCCATTAAATTCGCGCGTCTCTTTTCCTTCACCAAGCTCGGTATGGGCTCCTGTCGGGGTGTAAAATGCCGGGATTCCCGCACCGCCTGCACGAATGCGCTCTGCCAAAGTACCTTGTGGAACAATTTCCAATTCGATTGTTCCTTTTTGCAATCGTTCAACTAAGTCATCGGCATGCGGTCCAACCGGGAATGAGCAAATGATCTTGCTTACCTGGTTGTTGCTTATAAGGGCTGCTACCCCATCACTAACCGCACCGATATTGTTCGATACTACGGTTAAATCTTTGGCGCCTTGTTCAGCAAGCGCTGCCACAAGATGTGAAGGAAGCCCGCTTCCTCCAAACCCTCCAACCAGCAAGGTTGCACCATCTTGCATATCAGAAACCGCTTGTACTGCACTTTCAAACTTTTTCTCGATCATGAAGATATCTCCTTTCTACAAATCCACCTTGGCGCATTTATTGCTGTCATATTTAAGCAATTATATATATCGACCGCCAAATAGTTCTTCTTTATAACCATTCATTGTGACAAAGAATGCGCAAGGTAAATTTCTTGGGTCTCCTGTATAGCCAATTTCTTCAGCCACGGAAGCAAAAGGTCCATACAGTTCGTGTTGATCGTTTGGAGCTCCATCTTTCCAATGACGCTTTACGATGTCCTGCAACTTTGCATCCATGTCAAGGCTCGCTTGCAACACGGCAGACGTTTCGTCACCTTCGATTTGGGCATTTTGAAGTTCACCTTGCTTATTGCGGAATGGATGTCCCAAGTACAATCGTTTCGGACGAATATCCAGTAATTTCTGTAAACTTCCACGATAACGAATCGGGTTTTCAATTGTCGGCAAACCACCCAACCCGCCATACATTTGCACAGCATCTGCTGCGAAAGCCCAACCCAGCTCCTCCAATAAAAAAGTGACGGAGCCAATCGAATGACCTGGTGTTTCTATCACCTTTAAAATAATACCCCCGCCTAAATCGATGGTGTCGCCTTCTACTAATTCAAGAGCAGGCTCGAGATTATCTCCTATATCACCTTTTAAAATGGCAATATGCTTTTGCTGGATAGATGCATCATGAATGTATTGGCCCTGAAGCGCTTTATAATCCAAAATCTGTTCATCACGGTTCCGCAAAAGCCGCGCTTCTTTTTTGGGAATTGCAACTTTTGCTCGCTGCCCTGTTTTTTCCCATACAGCATAAGCTCCACCTAGATGGTCAACATGTCCATGTGTTAATAAAATCCAGCGAATGTCTTCTATTTTGATCCCATGCTCCGCTAATACCGGCTCTATGTCAGCAGCAGCGGAAGCATTTACGCCAGTATCGATAATTGCCGGTTCGGGGGCATCAATATAATAAGCGAAAGCGGATACCGGACCAAATTTACATTCAATCGGAATAACCCTTACTGAATTTTCCATTTGCATCCCTCCTTAATTGGTTGAAGTTGATGAGCGCAGGAGTCCGGACTTATTTCTTATTTAAAACATTATGCTTTTTTGGAATAAATGGCAATACCAAACGTGATGGATGATCCTTGTCACGGTAAATTTTATGTGTTGTTGCACGGCCACTCGGCAAATGGTAACTATCCGGCGGCAATAATTTTGCATCCTCCCCGTCCAGCGGTTCATTGCATGCTAATTCCAGTTCGATTCGATGTGCTGGTTTAAGCAGGAACGAGAAGGGATACAGTCGAATCGCATACTCATTAATTTCACCCGGCACCACTGGAATCGCCCGGTTATGCGGATGCCATGGCTCACCGTATGTTGATTTTTCTTCATTCAGCTCGCGATGAGATGCTTTTAAATAACCCGACGTCATTAATGTACGGCTTCCATTTGGTGCAACGTCGTATAACTTTGCGATAAAGTTCGTGTCATCCGTATCAATTTCAGCAAATAAATATAGTGCACCTGTGCCTGTGAACTCAGCAGGTTCACGAAATTGATCGGTCGTCCATTTGATCTTTTCGGAAGTTGTCGTCACCGTTAATGGCGCTTGATAGAATCCATCAGGATGCGCGAATTCTGCCGATAAAGGCTCCGGTTTTTCACTGATTTTATGTCTTGGACGCAAATAGAAATCTTTCTTTTCTTCATATGGCAACGGCCAGTGCTCTTCTTTACGCCATTCATAAGAACCTTCAACCGAGAATTGAACAGCCGGCTCATTCATGATGCCTGTATCAATTCCTTTTAACCAGTAATCATACCAGCGGAACATTTCATCATGGCATTCATGGAATGGGCGCTCCAGCATAGGCGGCAACGCTTGAATATCCATTTTCTTAATATCGCATCCTAAATGGTGGAACATTTTGATTGTTCCTTCAACGTTCCAGCCACGACCCCATTTTGCTTGTAAATATGTTGGAATTTTTACTTTATGGGCAACATCCATGGCATGCCCTTCTTGCCAGAACGGACCATCCAATGGATTTAATAAATAATCCATCCATAGTTCGTGGCGATCTTGATAGTGAAGAAGATGAACGAAATCCGACCAATGGGCAATATCCGGATCGTTTAATCGTTCCAATGTTTTTTCTTTTAGCTCTTCAGGTGTAAATACTTTTGAGCTTTTGCTCGCTACATTATTGAATGCGTTTCCGCTGTCTCCACCGCGTCCTTCACGTGAAGCGCGAGGCATTAGCCACATAATTCCGCCATGGTAGCAAAGCTCGTAAAGATCAAAGTGGCCTCCATTCACGAATAGCGCTTTTAAATGAGGCGGTTGTTCCGCTGCACCTAAAATTTGAACGGACGCAAAGTATGAAATACCGATCATGCCAATATTTCCATCACACCACTCTTGCTCGGCCAACCATTCCACGAGGTCATAAATATCTTTGCCATCGCCATGCCCGCCAGAGTTATAGTTTCCGCACATCTGGCCTTCCGATCCGCCAGTACCACGAACATCAGCAATGATGTGGGCATAGCCCCGCGACACGACTTCACGAATATCGCCTGCTTCAATCGCACCGTTCCAAAGGTGGCTTGGACGAGCTTGTGGAGGCAATGTTAAACTTTGCGCTTGCAGTTCTTTACCATATGGACTAAGAGCCAGCAAAGCAGGAACCTTTTCTGTCCCTTCCGGACGGTAAATATCTGCTGCGATATGCACGCCATCCCGCATTTTAATGCGTACATCTTTCGTGATAATCATCCCAATTCCACTCCTGTTCTATGTTCCGTTCATCATCTATAGTCTGTATGCCATTCAAACAAACGGCAATAATCTATCAATTTAAAAGATAAAGAAAATTTGTGATAAAGTAGGTTGGCTAATCACTTTCAATCGGTGTAAAGCAAGCTATGAATGAACCTGGATTTTCTTGATTTCCACTTTGCTTAAAGACCACTTTTACTTTTTGGTCAATACGAATCTCATCTAAATCACAGTCCACAATATTCGTCATCATTCTAGGTCCTTCATCGAGTTCAACAAAAGCGATTGCATACGGTTTTCCATGCCGCATTACGCTATAAGTGTAAATGTGCCCGGTTCCCTTTGCTTCGAACCAGCTTGTTTTGTCACTGTGGCAGTGTGGACAAATCACACGTGGATAATAGTGGAATTCTCCGCATGAAGCGCATTTTTTTATTAGTAATTTTCCTTCTACGGCTGCATCCCAATACTCTTTATGTTCTGGATGAACTTCAGGGATTGTCATTATTCTATCTTGATAGATCGTTCCCATGATTTACACCCTTTCCAAAATTAAAGTAGCACTGCCATGTCTGCTTGAAAGCCCTCCACCAGTTCCGTGAACCAGCGCTAGATCGCAGTTTTTCACCTGAACTTCAGGATTTGTTTCGCCTCGCAGTTGACGCACAGCTTCAATTACTTTTACGATGCCCCCGCGGCTTGCCGGGTGATTATTATTCAACCCACCGCCATCGGTATTGATCGGTAATTTACCAACACCAGAGATTAAGTTTCCATCCGCTACGAACTTTCCGCCCTGTCCTTTTTCACAAAACCCTAGATCTTCTAGCTGCATCAATACAGTAATCGTAAAACTATCGTAGATGGATGCATATTTAATATCTTGCGGGGTAACCCCTGCTTCCTCGAACGCTTTTGGTCCCGACCAAACCGCACCCGAATATGTAAGATTGGTTTTTCCACCCTGCAATCCTTTTGGTGCTTCACCGGCACCCATTACCCGAACGAGTGGACGATTTAAATTTTTTGCAATATCGGGATGAACAACAACCAACGCTCCTCCGCCATCACTTACCACACAGCAATCCAATCGATGCAATGGATCGGCAATCATTGGAGATGCAAGCACTTCTTCAACCGTCACTACATCGCGAAGCATGGCATTCGGGTTGTACTGCGCGTGATGCGAAGCTGCAACTTTGATCCATGCCAGTTGCTCGCTCGTTGTTCCGTAATCATGCATATGGCGCATTGCTGCCATCGCATATTCATTTACGGCAGTTGGACCATAGGGAATTTCGAACGGGGTATCCGGTACGTTTGCTGCAACGATTTTTTGCTTTACCCCGCTGCGTCCTTCTGAACGCGGGCGACCTCCCATAGTGATCAATGCCACTCTGCATTTACCAGCGGCAATGGCCTGAGCCGCGTGAGAGACATGGGCAATGTAGGAAGAGCCGCCAATATCGGTCCCATCCAAATGACGCACCTTTAAACCAAGGTACTCAACCATTGATAACACGCCGCCTGGTGCATCGCCTGCACAGAAATAGCCATCTACATCGCCAAAAGTCAACCCCGCGTCAGCCAGTGCACCTCTAGCACACTCGGCATGTATTGCAGCAACTGAAAGATCTGGCGCCTTGCGTAATGGATGCTCAAATGCGCCGGCAATATAAGCTGCTCCTTTAATGCTCATCTTGCATAACCTCCATTCAAAAATTTCCGTTTTCGAGTAACCACATGAATGAATTTAATGGTATAGCAGAGTTTCAATTTGAAAGTCTGCTATTCTTTTACCTTGCTGTTACTGCCTCTCTAATCGGACGAGGTTCTTGCATCGTTAAAATTTTTGCTGGAGTGTGAATCAATAATTGCTCAAATACTTCTTCACCAACGCCCGCTTTTCGTAAATCCGGAATAAACTCTTCAAATAAGTAGTTGACTGAATGTCCTTTTAATCCCGGCCATCCTAGCGCACAGCAATTCGCATCGGCTGAAATTACAGCACGGTCCAGGAATCCTTTTTCAAGGAAACGAAGGAAATGTTCAACTCGGTCCTGGCGAGGACGAGACCAATAAGGTGCACCCTCTACTTCGCTGTCATAGCCGATTGTGTCAAATCCTACCCAACCACCAAGTTGAGCAATTTTCGAATCACGAGCTTCATCTAAATATGAACCATCATCGGCATGTCCAAAAAGGATACGATTCAGAGGCAGCCCTTCCTCATTGAAAATATCAATGGCAGTGTCTGCATCTACGCATAAATGCGTAATAATCGGAGCACCTGTTTTTAAAGATGCACGCGCTGCTGCACGGTAGATCTTTTTATCCAATTCATTTAACTTTCCGCCACGGCTAACCCCTACTTTAATGGCACCGGCTTTTGCATCAGTACCGTCGATTCCTACCGTAATTTCATGTACAAACAAATCCGTTAAATAGTCGATCGATTTGTTGCGGAAATATGGCAGCGCTGAGTCAGCTGCTACAAATCCTGTAACCGCTACGATATGCACACCTGTTCTTCGTGAAAGTACTTGGAAATACTCAACATCACGACCGTTTCCAATCCCTGTGCAGTCAACGAATGTTTTTCCGCCATGCTCACGGAAGCGGCGCAGCTTTTGCAATGTAACCTCAAAAGCTTCCTCCGGTTTTTTCCACCATTGTGTATCTAAATCGCAACCTGGCAGACCAAATCCAATATGCTCGTGCATCGCCGTAATTCCCAATTCTTCAGTAGGAATCGGACCTAAGACAGTATTAATTTTCCCCATGCTTTTCACTCCTCACGCTAAACTTTGCTAGTGTTTTATTAGTAAGTCTACTTTTCTCTTAATAAGTAACCGGATGATATAATTTGTCCCATTCAAAGTTCCAGCCAGTAATTTTTTCTCTGGCTGCTGGGTCTACCGTTAATACTCTTTGCGGGTTTTCTTCAAGCAGTACGCGAATTTGTTCGTTGGTTACACCAGCCTGGCGCAGCTTTGGTACAAACGAGGATAGCAAATAGTCGAATGCAAGTTCTTTTGCCTCATGTCCTTTTGCTACTCCAACCGCATTTGTTGAGATTAATATACGTTCAACATGTCCCTCGGCAACTAAATCCGCTACCAATCGTGCACGATCTGCATCATTTATATAACCATCGGTAGAAGCCCAGCCAACATGATCCAACGCCACATAGGCTCCGCGCTCCGCAATTTCGTATATTGTTCTGTTTTCTTGAGCTTCGATTCGATCTAGCCCACCGATAATGACACGGTCAGGCGAAATGCCTTCACCTAATATCAGTTCCAATTCACTCACCGCTTCTGATCCAAATTGCACGGAAACCGGCACTCCCGTTGAAAGCGCTGTTAAGGCAGCTCCACGGAATAACCCTTTTTCTACTTCCGTAATGCCTGCTTTACTTGCAGTGGATGTGACAATACCAGCCGAACTCGAGCGTTCAACACGTGGAATGACAATACCTTCTGTTACTTCTTTTGTGAAAAGCCCCGAAAATTGTTCTGCAGACCAAGGTGTTGGCGGATTTTTTTGTGGTGTAACAAAGTAACCACCCAGCAACGATTCTGGCCCCAATCCGGTTGAAGCAATAATGTGGACCCCAGTTGTTCTTGAAAGTGTACGATAAAGTTCTACGTCACGCCCATGAAACATACCGCTACTATCTACAATTGTTTTACCGCCATTTCGACGGAATTCAGTAAGTTTTCTTTTTAAAATTTCAAAAATTTCGCTTTTATCGAGTTTAATTTCAGGAGCATATTGAGCACCTGGGTATACGGAAAGCAATGATTCATGAATCAGTACAACCCCTAATTCCTGGACCGGCACCGGCCCCAGAACCGTTAGTGCCACTGCTGAATTTTTTTCTTGTACATTTTCTAGCATTGTAATACCTCCTATCAATTCATCACTTAATTAATTCTCAAAGCATTTAATGATGCTACCTAACATTCCATAGATACTAGCTAGGTACAATCCTGTTTTACAACACAAAAGACCCATTCGAAAAACCCTCGAATTCCAGCTACATGTGTTCATCGAAAACAATATGATTTCAATCGCTAAAGAAATTCTTTTCTGCTTTAGTCACAAAAACTGCTCTTACTGCAAACGCTTGCGATGTTAAGAAAATATTATAATATTGTTATACCAAAGTCAAACACAATTTCGAATTTTTAGAATATACTAAATTCACTTTTTCATAATTGTATACATTTTTATTTTTCTTAGTAAAAAAGATAAGGTAATAGAGAATTAACTATTGGAGAATATTAAAAAATCCATCAAAATAGACGTCTTTTTGGCTTTATGAACCATTTTACTTGTGCAGGTAATTTTTTAAACATTATTTATTAAATAGGGTAAAAGGTGATTTTTGAGACTCGTCAAGATGGTTTGATTCACCTTTTAGATATTTTAAAATAATAAAAAGATTTTTAAAATTTTTTCGACATATTCCACTTTTTTAAATTGTATGTTCTAATACAGAACGCTTATATTTTACTTATAGGTGGACCTAAACTGAGAGGAGGAAAATAAAAAAAGCAGACGAAATATCTTTCAACTTCGCCTGCACTACATTAAGTTATTTAGTTTTTCTTCGACATAATACTCTTGGCAATATATTCACCGTGAAATCTGCCATTTTCAATGAATATTTCATTCGCATTATTTCCTGCTGCCAGAACTCCGGCAATAAACAAGTTTTCGATATTGGTTTCCATCGTTTCAGGATCAAAGTGGGGTCTTCCAGTTTCTTCGTCTATATTAACCCCCATGGAACGAATTAATCCATGATTGGGATGGTAGCCGGTCATGGCAAAAACAAAGTCGTTTGTAATCACCTTTTCTTCACCTTCCACTAGCAAGACGACCTCGTTTTCACGAATTTCTTTTACCAGCGTATTAAAATGCATGGCAATCTCATCGTTTTTAACCAATGATGCGAATTCAGGCAAAATCCAGGGCTTTACTTTCGGAGAATAGTCGCCTCCACGGTATGCCACGGTTACTCGGGCTTTTGCTTTACGTAATTCAAGGGCAGCATCGACAGCTGAATTTTTTCCGCCAATAACCAGCACATCTGTATCAAAGAAAGGATGTGCCTCTTTAAAGTAATGAAACACCTTTGGCAGGTCTTCTCCCGAAATATCCATATAATTTGGTTGATCATAATAACCCGTTGCAAGAATCACGTAAGGAGTACAATAGACTTCCTTATCGGTTTTCACGGTAAATAGTCCGCTATCTTCTTTGACAACAGATTCGACTTTCTCAAATCGATTGACCTGGATTTCCTTCATTTTCACAACTTCACGATAATAAACGAGCGCTTGATTGCGCCGCGGTTTACGCTCTTCAATCAAGAAAGGAACATCGCCAATCGCCAATTTTTCACTCGAACTAAAGAACGTTTGATGTGTCGGATAATTATAAATTGCGTTCACGACGTTCCCTTTTTCAATCACGATTGGTTTTATCCCGATATTTTGCAATTCAATGGCAGCAGATAATCCACAAGGACCTCCCCCCACGATAATGGCTTCAACATGTTGCATTTATTACATCTCCTTTAGAAAAGCGCAAGCGCCCTGCTTAGCCCCGACAAGCGCTGGAAGGCCCGAATCGAAAGCATCTTTCCAGCTTTCGACCGAGGGACTGAAGCGACCTCGAGGGGCTGGGCGGCTTGCGCTAGACATTATTAGAAAAGCTATGAAAATAGCGGCTTTCGCTATTTTCTTTAGTAAAAAAGAACACCCAGCGTGCTCAACACAATATTAATTCTAGTATAACGCTAAATCTTGAATCAGTTCTATTTTATTGTCCTTCGAAGTTGAGTGTTATGATATGGCATTGAGGTTTTGCACCAAACCTTAGCGGGAAGGCTGTTGTTCCATAGCCATTGCTGATTAAGGTCGGTACTCCCTCCCGAATTGAAAATGAACCATGTGGATGCATCCCGAAAGGTCCCAAGCGAATTTGGCCTCCATGTAAATGTCCCCCCATCATAAGATCCGTCTTATAATTTCTTCGTACCATCCGGAAAACTTCAGGATTATGCGAAACAAACACTACATTTTTTGCACCTTTACATTTCAGAAAAGCATTTTCATAATCCGCATTTTGGGAAGTAGCATCAGCAATTGCACTAATCCAGCATTCGTTTTGAGTTTGCGGAATTAAAATTGCATCATTTTCAATAATGGTTACATTCAACTTATGAAAAAGCTCACGTAAATTCCCTTCCCCTACTTCCCGATCATTGTTTCCCCATACAAAGTATACAGGACCCAGCGTTTTCAATAATTTAATATTTTCTTCAATTCGTGAAAACGGAGTACGTTTATCCGCTAAATCACCGCCAATAATCACGGCATGGATCGGTTGTTCGACAGTATCTATCATTTTTTCATCAATTTTTCTTAGATGCACATCGGAAATAAAAAATAAGGAAATCTGCTCCTGTTTTCCTTGTAAAGGAATGCCATGATGCAGCACATTGTTTTCAAATGCTTCCTTTACCATAAATAAGAACAGTATTATTAGAACAACCAAAACAAAAATAAAAAAACCAAACAAAAGTAAATCCCCTCTCTAATAGAAAAGCACAGGCGCCCCGCTTAGCCCCGACAGATGTTTTTTGTACCGAAAGCGTGCGACAGGTACAAGCGCTGGAGCCTCCGTGATGAAGGCGCTTTTTGCCTTCATCGGAGGAGGCGAAGCGACCTCGAGGGGCTGGGCGCCGGAGCTGGACAATTTGAAAAAGCGAAGAACGCCGCAGCACTTCTCAAAAAAAATTCAAAAAAGAGTCGCCTCCAAAAAGTGAGACGGCTCCTTCCTTATTGCAGAAGTTTATTGATTGATGGCATGAACAACAAAGTCCATTTGCTAATATAGTCTCTCGAATTTTAACCGCTTTACTCTGTTCACTAAATAGAACATAAAGAAGCATTGCTTTTTTATTAGTTTAACACATTGCCAATATAATCATACGCTGCAGGCCTATAAAAAAAGACTAAAGGAATGGGAAATCCATTCGTTTAGTCCACTCTAGAAATCTACGGAATAATTAATGTTTGTCCAACAGAAATGCTGTTCGATGGCAAGTTATTCGCAGCTTTAATCTTATCGACGCCACTTGCATCGTTATAATACTTTAGCGCAATACGGAATAAGTTTTCATTTGGTTGAACTGTATGCGTTGTGGAGCTGGCTTTTGAAGCAGCTTGGGTTTGCTGTTGTTCTTGTTGTCTAGCAAGCTCTTGTTGTTTTTGTCTTTCTTGCTCCGCTTTTTTGGCAGCTTCCATTTCAGCTTGTTTCGCTGCCTCCGTTGCTTCGGCCGCTTTTGCTTGTTCTGCTTGTTTTGCTGCTTCTGCTGCTTTTTCCTTTTCAGCTTCCGCATCTTTTTCAGCTGCTGCCTTATCTTCATTGCTGTTATCGATCTTTGGTTCTTGCTGCTCTTTATTGCTTGCGGAAACAGTTTGATTTCTTTGTACTTCTACAATCGACCCATTTTCGTCCACTTCCGCTACTTCCGTTTCTGATGGCGTATAGAAGAAGAAAACATAGACTAATAGGATAAATGGTATACCAAGAAGTACGACCAATAGGATATTTAATAAAGGGTTTTTTCTCTTTTTCTTTTTCTTTTTCACAGTACGGCCTGAGCGTGACATTCTAGAGCGTTGTTGTTCTGCTATTTCAATTGATTGACGATGTTCTTCAATTTTCTCTCTGTAATCTTCGTTACTCATGAGTACCACCTCTTTAACACGATTATCTCTAATTATGACGAAATTTCTTTAAAAAGTAAATGATAGGATTGGAAAATTCAAGAGATTTTGTCGAGAAAATGAGACTTTTAGTAAAATATCGCTTTTCTACTATCTTTTTGTCTTTAAATTCATCACTAAGTTTGGAGCAGTAAATTCTTGATTCGATCCTTCCAATTGAAGGACTCTTCCTGTACATTTTTTTCAGTAGTCTGACGGGGCAAGATTATATTTTCGATTGACAAACCGCAACATTGGCAGCAATCGCTGGGCTTCGCATTTAAAGTCTGTCCAAAATAATGAACTAGCTTTTCCCTCATGCAGCTTTTTGCATGAACCAATTCCATTACTTCTTCAACCGCTTTTATTTTTCCGGTTTTCATTGAGGATAGTTTTTCCTTTACTTCATGTGCCGGGAGTTGGTGCATCCAATAAGCAAGGACACGAAAAGCGGTTTCTGAAATTTCCCCATTTTGAACCATCATGCCGGGTTGTAGTTGTTGGAAGTGCAATTCCATATAACGATCCACATGCCCCTCGGTAGGCAAATCATCCATTCCAACAAATTTCGCAAAATCTTCGTCTGCATCCGAATATAACAATAATGCCAGGGCATCTTTCCCATCTCGGCCTGCGCGACCAATTTCCTGCATATAATTTGCCACATTGGATGGCAGCGATTCATGGATTACTTGGCGAACATCTTGCTTATGAACTCCCATGCCAAACGCATTTGTTGCCACAATCCAATCAAGCGATCCTTCGATAAACTGCTGCTGGATAAATTGCCGGTCAAGCGTCTCCATGCCGCCATGATAGCTTGCACAGCGAATCCCTAATTGAAGCAGCCTTTCACTGATTTTTTCCGTTTTTGACCGCGATTGTGTATAAATAATCCCCGGACCTTCTGTTTTGGATACATGCTCAAGCATCCAATCCAACTTATCCTCTCTATTTTGGAAAATCCGTCTTCCTAGATGAATGTTCGGACGGTCTACCGAATGAATATATGTATAAGGTTCTTTCATGTTCAAATAACGTTCAATATCACCGAGCACCTTTTCCGTCGCTGTTGCCGATAACGCCAGTATAGGAGGTCGATTTTCTTTCCCCACTACTTCTCCGATTCTTAAATAATCTGGCCGAAAGTCGAAACCCCATTGTGAAATACAATGCGCTTCATCAATTACAATTAAAGAAAGCTTTATCGAATTTAATTTTTCCCTCACATTCTCTTGGACAAGCATTTCCGGTGAGATAAAAATAAATCGGTAATTTTGCAGCGTTTGCAGAGCCATTCTCTTTTGCGAAACATCCAAAAAAGAGTTTAACGCCACTACCCGCTTTTCTTTCATTTTTTTCAGCTGATCGACTTGATCCTGCATTAAAGATAATAAAGGAGAAATAATCAGCACCGGCTGATTGAAAATATAGCCAGGCAGTTGATAGCAAAGCGATTTGCCCATTCCAGTGGGGAGTAATGCCATTACATCTTTTCCCGCCAACACCTGCTCAACCACTTCTTTTTGGCCCGGCCGAAATTCATTGTAGCCAAAATGCTTATGCAAAAGTTCTTTAAGATTCAAAACGTTCACCTCTAGCCAATACAAGCCTTATTTGGAAATATGTAAGATACGGCAACATCTGATGCAACACTTTCAACTTCCGAGTATGAGTCTCATCCACAGCTTCTATTACTCTCTGTATATCTGCTTTTGCAACAAACTGTTCCATATTAAATTCAGGTTCATTCATCGCCAATTCTACAATATGATCTTCTATCGTGCTCATTTTTAACCTGCGGATTCTACTGATTTCCTCAACCGAATAGCCATTTTTAAATAGTTCGGCAGTTTGGGAAGCTGATCCGCTTAATGGGATATTTACACGGACAGCTTCGGTCAGCTGATTTAAAAGAAAATACTCGTCCTTTTTTTGCAAGATTTCATTTAGCCATTTGTGAAGTGTTGAAATGTAAATCAATCCTATATCCATTTCACTTAACTTCATTTTATAGCTAATTTGCTGCCATGTAAGACCGGCAGTTTTGTAGCCGCTTAATCTAAGCATCACCATTTCCTTTGCCTCTTCCTCCACATTTAGGTTTTCGAGGCTCATCACAATTTCTTCTAATAATTTTTGCTGTAAATGTCCATCTTGATAATGGTTGGTTTTTAAAAAGTGCCGAACCCATTGCTGAACCTGTTCGTCCTTTTGAATGGGGATAAAGGACATTTGTTTGGCAGATTGATGAGACAAGCTTTGTACCACTAGGGATAACCTGGCAAAAAAGAGATGTTCATTTCCTCTATAATGCCATCCATCAAAAGGAAGGGTTTTATTTTCTTGTAAATGGGAAGTTGCTTTGTTTGTTAACTTATAAAAACCATCTTGCAGCACAATAAGAATTTCTTCTTCAACCAAAGCCGAGATAGCCTTGTCATATGTTTGCCTTGCCAACTTTGGCAATACCCCAAAATATTTATGTAAATGATAAATTCCGACATCCTGAATCGTTTGACCCGAACGTTTGCCTTTCAAAAGATGGTATGGTGCGGAAATTGTCCGTTCCCCGTTAAATTTATGGAAAATTTCCAAAAGAATTTGCTGGAAAATCAAAATAGAATCCTCCATTTCGAACTATAAGGTTGAAAAGTCAATTAAACAGTTTTAGAATGATAAGGAAGCTTTATTAGGAAGCGCACGTGAAAAAGGAGAGAATATTATGCCAAAATATACAATCGTAGATAAAGATACATGCATTGCATGTGGCGCTTGCGGTGCTGCCGCTCCGGACATTTATGATTACGATGATGAAGGGATTGCCTTCGTTATTTTAGATGATAACATGGGTACAACAGAAGTGCCAGAAGATTTATTGGAAGACATGCAAGACGCATTTGAAGGCTGCCCAACGGATTCCATCAAAGTAGCCGACGAATCATTCGAAGGCGATGCTTTAAAATTCGAATAATTAATTAGAAATAGCCATCTCGTCAATGAGGTGGCTATTTTTCTGGGTAAATGATTATTGTGATTCCCTCGATTTTCTGAAAAGATAAGCAGCCAATATCAAGAAACATCCTAATCCAAAAATAGTAAAATAAGACATCTGAATCGTTGGTCCAAAGGGATCTATAAAGAAATTCAGGAAAACCAGCAGCACAATCAACAATCCAAAAATTGTTCCAAATACCAAGGAGCTTCTCAGTTTCTTTCTTGAGTCAAAAGCTTCTTGCTTAACCATTCTAAATACATAATAAATGAGCAATGCTAATCCCAAAACTAGAATAATCCCAAATAACAAAGTAGAACCTAAATAAATAGTTTGCTCTTCGCCTTTAAAGTAGGCAAAAATTCCCCAAGGTATGATTGCCCATCCCAGTAGGTTCAGCAACGCTTCAAAGGCAAATCCTACCGTCTTTTTCAATGGTTCCTTCGGCAAAGATTGGATAATTTCTTCTGCCAACTCCTTGGGAGCCTTTCCAAAAACTTCTTCAGCACTTTTGCCTTCTTTTTGCGCTTCAAGCAAATGATCCAGCATCTCCAGCAATACTTCCTCAGTTGCACGTTCACTTTTTAGAGCATTGGTCCGAATATATACCATTAAATTTCCATAATACGTTTCGTTTTCGGGAGTCAGCAATTTTCGCTTTTCATTATTTTCTTTTATTAGCTCCTTAACGGTTACGTTCACTCTTATTACCTCCCAAAATAGTTGTAATCGGCACGCTTAGCAACTCCCATTCTTTTCGAATCAACTCCAGATTCTCCTTCCCTTCTGCAGTTAAAGAATAATATTTTCGATTTGGCCCGCTTTCGGAAGGTCTCATCGTTCCAATAATCCAATTGCTTTTTTGGAGACGCAATAATACCGGATAAATGGTACCCTCACTAATATCCCTTAAACCATACTGCTGTAATTTTTGCGATAACTCATAACCATACACTTCTTCTTTTTCAATGATCGCCAACACACAGCCATCCAATATTCCTTTTAATAATTGGCTTCGAACCGACAAATTGTTCACCTCTTTACCTTGCATAGCAAGATACCATGCCATAAACAAGCTATCTTGTATAGTAAACTAGCTACCCTCAGTATATTGCATAACATAATAGCAATCAAGTATTTTGTATGGATGTACCCAATCATTTATTGATTTTTTCGAGAATAACTGCTAGAATCGTTTTAGTAGTTGGTACTAATAACTGATGTAAAATTTATTGGACAAAGGGGACCTTCGGATGGATTTATTACAATTAAGAGATAAAAACGTAGTGGTCATGGGCGTTGCGAACGAACGCAGTATTGCATGGGGAATTGCCAAAAGACTTCTTGAAGTCGGAGCGAACGTAATTTTCACTTACCGCAAAGAACGCTCTAAAGGTAAGATTGACAAGGTTTTGGAGAACTATACGGAATACAACACAGCAGTAGTCGAATGTGATGTAAACAGTGATGAAAGCATTAGAGCTGCCTTTTCCCAAATTGGCGAAAAATACGGCACTATCCACGGTATTGTCCATTCTGTTGCATTCGCTCATGCTGAAGATCTGAAAAACCGCTTTGTAGAAACTTCTCGTGATGGCTATGCTTTCGCGCAAGATACAAGTGCTTATTCATTAGTTGCGGTTGCAAACGCAGCTCGTCCATATATGGCGGAGGGCGGATCGATCGTTACGATGAGTTATTTAGGGGCAGAGCGCGTGCTTGACGGCTATAACGTCATGGGTGTGGCAAAAGCTGCACTAGAAGCTTCAATGCGCTATCTTGCTGCTGATTTAGGTGCTGAAAATATCCGTGTAAATGCGATTTCAGCAGGTGCAATCCGCACATTGGCTGCAAAAGGTGTTCCAAGCTTCAATACAATTCTGCATAAAATCGAGGAAACTTCCCCACTTAAACGCAATGTAAATCAGGAAGAAGTAGCCGATATGACATTGGTTATGCTAAGCGCACTTTCACGTGGTGTTACCGGTGAAACAATTTATGTAGATTCCGGCTATAATATTATGGGTTAATAATTGAGGACTAGCGATGCATTGTGCAGGGCTAGTCCTTTTTAATGCCCTAACTTTTCCATCAACATTTCTTCGGTAACAGGTCCGACAATTTTTTCATTGATCATTCCCTCTTCATTGATGATTATACTTGTCGGAATCGTAAGGATTTCGTAGCTCACGGAAACCTCCCCATCTTCATCCAGCAATATAGGGAAAGTAATGCTATGGTTTTCGGAAAACTCCGCAACATCCTTTTTATTCCATTCCTGATCAGTGGCATTTACTGAAAGAATTATGACATCTTTTGCATGCCTCTCATAGTACTGTTGGATTGTCGGCATTTCTTCTACACATGATGGGCACCAGGTTGCCCAGAAGTTTATAAACACTTTCTGTCCTTTAAATTGTGATAATCGAATCGTTTCTCCGTTTAATGTCTTTAATTCAAAATCCGGTGCCTGCTCCTGAAGCGAATGGACTTGCGTCTCGTTTTCTATGTGGTCATGGTCATGCGCTTCTTCGCTATTAAGTTGTTGCTCATCTGGTTCTTCAATTTGCCGATATTCCACTTGATTCTGTGCCCCAGTGCTCAACTCTCTTTGTATAATTGGCAACGTTTTTTCTTTAACTTGCTGAGAATTGGAGGGGAGCAGGTTACTGGAAATGATATATATGAAAAGAATCAGAAAGAACATCACTAAGAATTTTGAGATTGTTTTGTTGGGCAAATACAAACCCCCACTTTCAAACTAGATCTTCTTAAAAGTATATGTGGCAGGGTTGATAACATGAGAGAAAGATTGTTAATACTACAGAGTGTGCAGTCCACAGTGCGATGAAAGGCTTTTCCAACGATACCTTCCCGATTTGCACTTCATTCGCCCGATGAAACGCTTTTCCAGCAAACTCCCACTTCGATTTGCACTTCATACACCTGATGAAACGCTTTTCCAACAATCTGCCTCTCTCATTTGCAGTTCATACGCCCGATGAAAGGCTTTTCCAGCAACATCCACCTTTAATTTGCACTTCATACAACCGATGAAACGCTTTTCCAGCAACCCGTCTCCCTGATTTGCACTTCATCCGCCCGATGAAACGCTTTTCCAGCACCCCATCTCCCCGATTTGCACTTCATCCACCCGATGAAACGCTTTTCCAGCAACCCATCTCCCCGATTTGCACTTCATACACCCGATGAAACGCTTTTCCAGCATCCTGCCTCTCCCATTTGCACTTCTCCTACTTAATTCAGCCTAACCACCTCCCCCGCTCCACCTGCCTCTCAATCACTCCCAACCAATAAATCACCTGCACTTCTTCCACACTCAATTAGCACAAAACAAAAAGCCGTGCATTAAGTCCTTGTTCGACTTAATGCACGGCTATCATCATACATTTATAATAAATACTGTGCTCTCTGGTTTTCAATCCATACTCTCATCGTACGGAATAGTAAGACGGCCACGATCATAAGGATAATCCCTTTAACCATATTAAACGGTAAAATACCCATTACAATCGTTTCTTTCATATCAAAAGATTCCATTCCAAGGAAGTAGGAGTACATCGGTAAAAAGGCTACATAGTTTAATATGCTCATGCCAACCGCCATGACCACTGTTCCCACAATCAATCCTGTACTTAGACCTTTAATCGTCGGGATTTTTTTATAGATATAATATACAGGCAGGATGAACAAAATACCTGTCATAAAATTCGCCATATGTCCAACCGGAACCCCCGTTGGTGTACCAGAGAAAATCCAGTCTAAAATATTCTTGAATAACTCCACTAAAATACCAGCCATTGGCCCCATCGTAATCGCAGCAATCAATGCAGGAACGTCACTGAAGTCGATTTGTAAAAACAAAGGGAACCCAGGAAGCGGGAAGTTTAATAACATTAAAATGAACGAAATACTACTTAACATTGCAATCGCCACGAATGAACGCAGCTTTAGGTTTTGCTTTACCATATCATTCTCTCCTCTTTGCTGATTCAACTCACAAGAAGAAAGGACAGTCCTCTTTTTCAGTCATTCCACTTTTCAATGTAAAAATAAAAATCCCTTACGCAGCGTTCGCATAAGGGAGAAAAAAGGCACATTGAAAAACAAAAGATTGTACGCCAAATCAAGTATCTGAAATTTAGATACTCGAAAAATAGTAAAGCAAGTACGAGAATTTCGCACAGAACATTACTCCTTGCGCACAGTTTCTTTCGAAATACGAATAGAGACCGTACCTTCACCTTCTCCCATCCAGACTATACTGTCGGCTTTGGAATCGCACCAAATCCTGCTTTAAAAAAGCTCGCGGGCTGAAGAAACGCTATGCAAAATCCTCCAAGTGAATGGTCGGAAAATGCGGTTTCTAATACCGCCGATCGGGAATTTCACCCTGCCCCGAAGATGAATCAATATTTAATTTTATTAATTGCCCTAATTATATCTCGACTTTGAACTAATGTAAAGGCATTTCCAACTGAATTACTATCTTTTTCCCAATACTTTTTATTGAAAAACAGAGTCATATGGAATTTTATTTGCTCCGACAGGCATTGGAAGGGCAGCCGTAAAATCAAACCCCTGCCATTGTGTTTGTTTCACATTTTCAAACTGAACACTCATATTAAAACTCGAAGCTGTCAGCAACATTCCTTCGATCATTTGCATCGCCTGCATTCCATCTACTGTCTCCAAGTCAAGTTCAGTTTTAAATGAAACAACCGCTACGCTATTTTCTACCGACACATCAAAATCAACGTTCGGCAATACTGCCGACTGATAGATATCATTTTTTGCATCTTTCATCCCATCAAGCGCTTCTTCCACATTGTTGTAAGCTTCTCTAAAGTTCGGGGTCAAATAGGTTTGGCCATCTGATTGAGTAAACTTAAAGTAATTATATTGTGTGGATTCGCTGTTCAGTGAAAGGGGTCTGCTCGGCTCTCCCACTTCACTAAATTCAAATCCGGTACCTTCATCTGTTTCAAAAGCAACTTCTTTGTATGCGTGACCGAATGTATCAATTAATGAAGCAAAATATGTTGTCAAAGCGGCCGATCCATTATCATAGCTTTGACTGTCCGGCAATTGATGAATCACGCGTTCGCCCTGCTCCGAAATTTCCCCTTGATACGGATGATATTCTGCAAAGCCAATTGCGCTCTCATTAAATAAAGGTGCGTAACGATTATACAGTTCTACTCCCGTTGGCTTTTCTTTGCCAAAGTCTTGTTCGATTTTTTCGTCAGGAATTAAAACCGTAACAGGCAAGCTATCCGCTGCATCACTGGCCAATCCTAAGGTAAACAATGTGTTGCCTTCCAAATCTTCCGGATAAACCGCTGTGCGCAAAACATTGCTTTCTGTAGCCATTATACCAATGCTTTGTTCTTCGGTAGCTGTTCCCGCATTGTCTGCACTCTCCGATTCAGTCTGATTCTTTGTTTCCGCTGATTCCATTACAGCACTTTGTTCCGTAGAGTTTTCCAAATCATTCAACTGGCTTATAAACGATTGAACGATAATTGCAAGTATAAAAAGAGCGGCGATGCTGATAGTGATTGGTATCCATAAAAACTTTCTGCGATGCTGCGGTTTTGTAGACTCTACACTTAAAGGCTGTTCATCAAATAAGCCATCTTCTTTTAGACGCTTAAATACTTCTTCTTTAGAACGTGAATCTTGCAGCTTTGGTGCCTGATGAAGGAAGTCTTCGATTTTGTCGTCGTCCCATTTTTCATGACTCATTGCGATTAACCTCCTTTATGTCAGTTTGAGTGGCCAGTAATTCACGAAGTTGCTTAATCGCCCGGTGTTGGGTGGTTTTGACTTTTGCTTCTGTCCAATTCAAGATCTCCGCCGTCTCGGCAATCGATAATTCTTGAAAATAGCGCATGATAATCACCATTTTTTGGTCACCCGTACATTTTTCAAGCGCCTCTAACAATTGCCGCATTTCATCTTGTACTCCCAGTAAAAGTTCCGGTGATTTCGCAGGTGAGACGAGCTGCTCTGTCTCCCAGTTGAAAGCGTCAAATGCGTGCGAAGAACGAACGGCATTTTTTCTAAAAAAATCAATTGCAACATTTTTTGCGATGGCAAATAGCCATGTTTTTTCCGAGCTTCTTCCTTGAAATCGTTCATATGATTTTAGCACTCTCACATATACCTCGTGCGATAAATCCTCTGCGATCGAACGATTTTTAACCAAATAGATTAAAAATTGAAAGACATCTTGATGATATGAATCATATAAACGATGGAATATGGACTCTTTATCATTCATCCACGCCACCCCTGCCCTTAATAGATTTGTCGTTGAAGGAGTTGAAAAGTTTCAAAAGGGTGTCCCTTGAAGCTTTATTACACACTTCAAGAGACACCCTTTATTTTAACTTTTTTCCCTATATTGGTAAATAGAAAGTGAAAGTAGTACCTTTTCCCACAACGCTCGACACGCGGATATGCCCTTTATGGGCTTCTATGATGTTTTTGGCAATCGACAGACCCAGTCCTGTGCCGCTCTTTGAACGCGTTCGCGCTTTATCGGCTTTGTAGAATCGTTCAAACACAAACGGCAAATCTTCTTGCGGAATCCCCTCGCCCGTATCGGCTACTTGCACTTTTACATAAGACAACTCATGTTCAACCGATACGGCAACACTTCCTTCTTGTGGTGTGTGGCGAATGGCATTATCAATCAGATTCGTCAGCACCTGTTCAATTCGATCTTCATCCACATCGATTTCAACCGTATTCGAAAGCTCTGATTGAAACTTCAACTGCACTCTTTTCTCTTTTGCTACTTGCGTAAATTTTTGTGTTATGCGTTCAATCATAGTGACGGCCTGTACTGGTTCTTTGTATAGCGTTGTATGGCCATTTTCCATGCGTGCCAAATCCAGCAAATCATTTACCAGACGACTCATCCGCTGCGATTCATCATAAATAATGCGGGTCATTTCATTTCTATCTTCTTCATTTGTCACCACATCATCCAGCAAGGCTTCAGAATAGCCCTGCAGCATGGCAATCGGTGTTCGCAGTTCGTGAGAGACATTGGCAATAAAGTCCGAGCGCAATTTCTCCAAACGAATTTGTTCCGTCATGTCCCGTATCACGGCAATTGCCCCTCGAATCGAATTTTCGCTATTTTTTAGAGGGCTGATGGTAATACGATAATGAGAGCCATTGATTGCAATGTCTTCTTCCAATTTATCTTCAAAATCCAGTACATGTTCCAGCATCCCGAAAATCTCCTGTGGAATCGGGCTATTGTTTTCATTTTTATTGACAACAAACCATTTTTGCATCAACTTTTCCGCCGGAGGATTGCTTAATAATATGGTCCGATCACGATTAAAGGTGATGACGCTATCGGTCATGCTGGTTAAGATGCTGGATAGTTGTTCTTTCTCTTGATTGATTACTTCCAGATGGTGTTTTAGCTGTCTTCCCATTTGGTTAAACGCAACGGCCAACTGCCCAATTTCGTCATTTTGCACTGTTGGCAGCGTTTCGTCAAATTTTCCTTTCGCCAGTTCAAAGGCATGTTCACGCATTTTGCGAAGCGGCCACGTAATTCGCGAAGAAAGGAAAAAGGCAAAAAACGTCGTTAACACAAAAGCGATAAAAGCTGATAAAAAGACGATTTTTGTGGTTTGCTGCGATGTTTGATGCAAAGCACTTGGATTTTTGTATATAAAAATCGCCCCATGGACTTCCTCATTGCTCTTTAGTGGATAACTCAATACAACATACGTCTGCATTTTGTTTTCCTCCGTTTGGGACGGCAAAATCATGGATTCCAAAATAGGGTCATTGGATTTATAAATCTTATTGAATGTTGCGCTTTCCAGAATATTATTTTGGATTTCGATGCTATTCATGCCAGTCTGAAAAGCTGAAACAACTCTCTTTTCTTTGTTGACAATAAACGCACTCGTGTCTTCCGTAATCATTTCTTTAATGATTTCATCCGTTAATTGTTCCAAATTGTAATTTTCCACGATGCTTGCAATCGTTGAAGCGGTTTGCCTTAATGTAATTTCTGCTTGTTCTTGATGATAGTCTTCCAGAAACTCCAGCATTAACACCGTAAAGACAAACAATACAAAGGAAACGAGAAGCAATATGGTTAACCATAGCTTCCCGACGATACTGCTCCATATTCTATTCATTTACAACCTCAAATTTATATCCTACGCCCCATACCGTGACGATCATTTTGGCTGCATTTTCCGATACGCGGTTAAGCTTTTCACGCAAACGTTTAACATGCGTGTCAACCGTGCGTAAATCTCCAAAGAAGTCATAATGCCAAACTTCTTTCAAAAGTTGTTCACGATCAAATACTTTATCGGGGGACTTCGCCAAGAAATACAATAATTCATATTCTTTAGGTGTTAAGTTGACTTCCGTTCCATCTGCAGTGACCCTGTGTGCATCATGATCAATCGTTAAGTGCGGGAAAACCACTAAGTCTTTTGAAGTAGACGGACTTGAAACGGGTGAAAATGCGGAAGAGCGACGCAGAATTGCTTTTACACGCAAGATGACTTCACGCGGACTGAAAGGCTTAACAATATAGTCGTCTGCCCCGAGCTCGAACCCTTGTACGCGGTTCGCTTCCTCGCCTTTCGCTGTCAGCAGAATAATTGGTGTCATCTTTGTTTCGCGAAGTTCTTCACAAACTTGAAGCCCATCTTTTTCAGGCATCATGATATCCAAAAGAATGCAATGGTAATCTTTGTCCAATGCCAACGCGAGGGCCATTTCACCATTTTCAGCTTCATCTACTTGGTATCCTTCCCGCTCCAGGTACATCTTTAATAATCGGCGAATACGATCTTCATCATCTACTACTAATACAGAAATATTTTCAGACATAGGTTTTACCCCTCTCATTCTTTCTACTAACTATTGTACAATTTCATCTAAGAAAATTAAAGGAGATATACAATTTGTCGCTTTTTGTCTATAAAGAAAGTTCTTCTCCTAGTATGGGAAGAACTTTCTTTATTAACTCACGATCTCTCAATTACGCTTGGATGCAAATACACGGTTGTTTATGCATAGGAGTGCAGGCCGGCAATGACCAAGTTGACCACAATCAAGTTGAACAGGATAATCGCAAAGCCGATCAACGCGAGCCATGCCGATTTTTTCCCTTCCCAGCCTTTTGATAACCGCAAATGCAAGTAAGCGGCATAGAACAACCATGTAATAAGAGCCCAAACTTCTTTTGGATCCCAGCCCCAGTAGCGGCCCCATGCTTCCTGAGCCCAAATCATGGCGAATACAAGCGCTCCCAGCGTAAAGACAGGGAAGCCGATAAGAACCGACCGATAACCAACTTCATCCAGTAAATTCAGGTTTACTTTTTGTACCAAAGGATGCAGCATTTCAAGAATTCGTTTCCGGGAAATCAATCGCACCAATAAATATACAACTGAACCAATGACAAATGACCAGAAGACCGTTGTCAATTTTTTCGCATTAATAACAGGAGGCATTTCGACCAGTGGTTCCATCTTGCCATCGGTTAATAATGTATAGTCATTCATGCCAAAAACGGCCGGCATGTTGTAAGTTATTTCAAGTTCTTTTCCTTGGGCATTAACGTAACTGAAGTTTGCTTCATAACCCATTCCCTTAAAGATGACCGTTGCAAGGATAAATCCTACTACAAGGAAACAGAAGTAAAGAACCGCTTCCATCCAAAAACGGCTTTTTGTCTTGGATTTTGGATCGACCGCTTTTAAAAGATACAATAATCCTGCTACAGCGCTGATTGCCAAAATGGATTGTCCCATCGCTGCCGTAATCACGTGAATTGTCAGCCAGTAACTTTGAAGCGAAGGAACAAGCGGATCGGCCTCGCTCGGAAACATTGCCGCATAACCGATAATTAATATAGCAACCGGTAAAGCAATTAGACCAAGCGCTGATATACGATACATGTAATAGATTAATATAAATGCGCCAATAATAAACATGCCAAACGCCGTTGTAAACTCAAACATATTGCTCACCGGTGCATGGCCGGTATAAATCCAGCGTGTAATAAAGTAAGCTAAATGCGCCAGGAATCCAACAACGGTAACGATAATCGCTAATTTGCCCCAATTATCCGCACGTTTTGCTGCACCATCAGGCTTGGTATTTTTAATTGCCCCGCCAAACAGCAACGTCCCGACTAAATAAGCAATAAATGCAATAAACAGGAAGTTTCCACTTAAATCAATTAAGCTCATAAGGCGCTGTCACCTTCCTTTTCTTCTATTTCTTCGCTCTGATCAAGATATTTTGGAAGTTTTGCATATTCTGAAACAGCATCTAAATCTTTTTTCATACCAAACCAGTTTTTATTTGTATGGGCAGCTAAACGGATTGTACCATCTTCCAATTGTTCCACCCATAAGCGTCGATGGTTCCAGTAAGAACCGATCGCTACACCAATCATAAAGATTGCCCCGCCAACTGCAAGCAGGGGAATCGAGCTATCCTTATGTACCGTTAAACCGGACATATTTCGAGTTTCAACACCTTGGAAAGCCATTTTATACTCATTATCGCCGTTCGGTTCAATGGTTTGTTGAATGGCAACAAAGCTTACTTCCCCATCCGGATGTTCCGGTGTTGTCATTTTAAAGATAAATGCAGGATTATTCGGCGTTGGTGTCAGCGTTTGAGGTTCGCCGTTTTCAAATCCGGAAAAGTCAGGATAATAGCCTAGCAATTCAACTTTTGCTTGCTCGTTGATAATGTATTCGTCTTGTGGATTTGTAAGATCAATACTTACCGGTCCCAACGCTTCGCCTGTTTCTTTGTTCGTCAATTGAAAGTTCATGACGCTCAATTCATTCATGCGGAAATCCATTTGGTAGAATGAATATCCTTCATACTGCAATGGATGGTTCACGCGAATGGAGTATTCTTTTACCAACTCCAGATTATCCGTTTGTCCAGGAACTGCGTCTTCCGCCTGCTTGTAAAGTTTGGCGTTTGTTTGGAAGTTTTTCGCTACAGCATTTACACCTTGAAGTTCCTGATTTTCAGTTTTTTCATTATCATGCAATTCCAGAATGAATGCTTCATTTTCTATAAAATAGCCTTCCATCCCCGGTACAGCACGGACTTCTCCTTCCCGTACCCACATCGATTCGTCGACATAAAAGCCGGGTACGAGCCGAAGCATGACGGCAGCCAAGAAAATAATTAATCCACAGTGGTTTATGTATGGGCCGTAGCGAGAAAAGCGTCCCCTTTCGGCCAATAGGGCATTGCCATCACGGCGTACTTTGTATTTCAGGGATTTCATTTTCTCTTCAATCATGTTCAACGTTTGTGCCGGATCACCATTTGCAACCGGTCCCTCCGCAACAACACGTTGGCGTTTCATAAAGCTTTCATGCCGTTTAACTCGCTGATTTTTAAGTGAGCGATGCAACGGAATTCCCCGGTCAATACTTGCTACAATAATTGAAATCGCAAGCATACCTACCAGGATTTGGAACCACCATGCGTTATAAACGTCGGAAAGTCCCAATTCATAATACAATTTCCCGATTGAACCGTAAGTGTCTTCATAATATGCCGCTTTTTCCGCTTCTGTTGAAACGCTGATATAAAATTCTTGCGGAAAAATGGTTCCTATTGATGCTGCTACGAGATTAATAATGATTAAGGCAATACCTACTTTTACGCTCGAAAAGAAGTTCCAAACCTTGTCGACAATCGATTTATTGCGCGTTTTGGAACGAATGGCTGCACCGTCATACTTCATATCGACGATCTTGCTTTCCTTGGCTTCTTCTGTTAGAGGTCGTCCACATTTCCCGCAAAGTTTGGTACCTGCCGGGTTCTCATGACCACAAACACAAATCAGTTTTTCCATAGTCATTACTCCTGTTCCGGCTTAATTGATTCCATGTATGAGGCGATTTGCTGTTCACTCATTTCGCCGGTAATGATTTTTTCAACGTTCCCTTCAGGATTGATTAATATTGTTGCCGGCAATAAATCGACATTATATGCCGTCATTACGCTTTTTGTTTGGTCAATTGCCACCGGAAAATGAACATCCAGACTTTCGATGAATCTTTTCACTTCAAATTCCGACTGGGCAATATTCACGGCTAGTACTTCGACACCTTGATCTTTATAAATGGCATATTGGTTAGACATGGCGGGCATTTCTTTTTTGCATGGTTTACACCACGTTCCCCAGAAATTCAGGAAAATCCCTTTGCCTTCATAATCCGAAAGTCGGTGTTTTAAATCGCCTTCATATAAGTCCACAAGCTCAAAATCCGGTGCTTTGTCCCCGACTTGCAGTACCTCTACCTTTTCTTTTGTAGCAGAAGTATAAACTGTATAGACGATGGCCGCCAAAAGCACGATCAGTACAACTCCACGCGTAATTGACCGCTTCTTTTTCTTATCCATCTCCTGTATCCTCCCCCAAAAACTATAAAATCTTCTTTATTATAGCAAAACCATTGTGCATTAGCCCCTCGGATTTTGACTGAATTATGAACGTTCCCACTGTTCACAGAGTGCTAATCGATTTTTCCTGTTTCAGCCAATACGCGAAGCAGTTTCACTTCGTGCTTTGTTAATTCCCGATATTCTCCCGGCATTAGCCCCCCTAGATCCAGGAATGCAAAACGCTCGCGTTTAAGTTTGACCACCGGTGTTCCAATCGCTTCAAACATGCGTCGCACTTGTCGGTTTCGGCCTTCATGAATCGTTATTTCGCAAATCGCTTTTCCTGCTTTTTCATCAAAGCTCGTCATGCTTACTTTTGCCGGTGCTGTTTTGCCATCCTCCAGTTTGATGCCGCGCTGCAGCTTTTTTAAACCGTCAATCGTCGGTACACCTTTCACGCGGGCAATATAAGTCTTATCAATTTTGAATTTCGGGTGAGTCATTTGATAAGAGAATTCCCCATCGTTCGTTAATAAAAGCAAGCCCGATGTATCATAGTCCAAACGACCGACCGGGAAAATTCGTTGGTGCACATGTTTCTTGAAAATATCCGTAACCGTTTTTCTGCCTTTATCATCCGTTACTGCAGAAATAACGCCTCTTGGTTTATAAAGAAGGAAGTAAACTTTATCTTCTTTTTCAAGCTTCACGCCATTTACTTCAATCGTATCGGAGTTCGATACTTTCGTGCCAAGCTCTTTTACTACTTGCCCATTTACTTTTACTTTTCCTTCTAAAATCAATTGCTCCGCTTTACGCCTAGAGGCGATTCCCGCATATGCAATCACTTTTTGTAATCTTTCCATTCTTCCACCTCGTTCATCCATGTGCAAACTGTCAATCAGTGAAAATTATGTCACATTTTGTTCCATTATAAAAGGAAAACAGCTCATTTTGGTAGCTGTTTAGTCATATTAAGTTTGAACCTTCGTAATTAGATAGATTCCTGGGGGGTCTGCTTAGGTTTTAAGTTATTATTGATCAACAATACAACGAATTTTAGTAAAATTGGAAACTATCGTGGCACCTTCTACAAAAATTAATAATTTAACACCTTCAATAAAAAAAAGACTGCTTTCACGCAGTCCCATAAAATGCTTAAGATTAATCTTTCACAACATCGACTCGTTGTGCAAAGATGCTTTCATTATTTAAGAATACGTGCCAAATGCCGAATTCTTGTTGTTTTCTTGATAAATGAAGTACATTTTGAACCTCTTTTTCTTCTTCTTCATTCAATAGCAGCGTGATAGGCTTCGTTAATTCTACTGCCTTATTTTCCGTTGCCTTATATTTTCCTTTGTCCACGACAGTTACATACTCATAGTTTTCAAATATTTTATCTGCAAGCTCTTTATGTACTTGCCAATCATTTGATTCATTTAATGTGACAACAACTACCTTTTTTTGCCCTTGCTCGAAATAAGTGGCCAGCGTTCTTCCTGCTACTTTTGTAAAGCCTGTTTTCCCTGCAACAGCTCCTACCTGTTCACGAATCAGGCGATGTTTGTTTTGCCAAGTGACCCCAGTTGATGGATTTTTGTAGTTAATGGTCGATGCAATCCTTTTGAAGTTCTCGTTCTGTAGGGCGATTCTCAGCATTTGGGCCGTATCATAAGCAGAAGAAAGATGAATCTCATTGTGCAGACCGGATGGATTCGTAAAGTCCGTTTGATTCAATCCGTATAAATCCGCTTTTTCATTCATTAAATCCACAAAACCATCAACCGACCCTCCGGCATGTTCGGCCAGTGCATATGCCGCATCATTGCCGGAACGCAGCATCAGCCCATAAAGCAACGTTTCGACCGTTACTTTTTCTCCTGCCTTTAAATAAATGGAAGAGCCTTCGCTTAGTGTTGCTCGCTGTGTGATCGATACATCATCATCCAAATTGCTATTCTCAATGGCAATGAGGGCTGTCCAGATTTTCGTCAAGCTGGCAATGGGCATACGGTCATGTGGACTGCTCCCTTCCAGCAGCCTTCCCGTATCTGCATCGATGACGGCATAAGACGCCTGTGCTGCTTGTACAACAGAGAAAAAAACAACAATGGAAAGAATAAACGCAAAAAAGACTTTTGCACTCCTTTTCAACCAGACACTCCTTCTTTTGATAAAGTCATCCTAGATATTTAACCGTTAAAAGCTTCCTGAAACTTTGTCATAAATAAATCGGTTTCTTCATGTTCATCTTCTTCGGCCGCTTCCGGTAAAGGCGGCAGTTCGCTAATGTCCTTTAAGCCGAAATAATTCAAGAACTCTTTCGTTGTACCATAGAGGATGGCACGACCTGTCCCTTCCGCTCTTCCTACCTCTTGTACAAGAGCCCGGGATGCTAGCGTTTGAAGGGGTCGTTCACTTTTCACTCCGCGCAGATCCTCTATTTCGGTTCTTGTAATCGGCTGCTTGTACGCAATAATCGCCAATACTTCAAGGGACGCCGAGGAAAGTACTTGGCTATTTGGATTTTCAACGAGTTTTTTAATCGTTTCCGCCATTTCCGGCTTTGTTGTAAGTTGATATGTACCTGCCAGCGATTTTAACGTAATACCGCGTTCCTCGGCATTGCTGTAATTGGTTTCGAGTTCACTTAAAGCTGCTTCAATTTCCATTGGTTCGACTTCCAACCAGTGGGATAGCTGTTTTACGGTCAATCCATCATCTCCCACGACGAAAAGCAGCGCTTCAATTTTGCTCATCAAACTGTTCAAGTTCATCGTCAATATCCTCCTTTTGCAAAGTGACAGTTAAATCTTCGAAGTTATTTTCTTGCTCTACAAAAACGACTTGACGTTTCATTAACTCTAACAAAGATACGAACGTTACAATAATTGTAGATTTATCTTCATATGGAAATAGCTCAGAAAAACTGGATTTACCGCCAAAACGCTTCAATGAATCAATCACCGCAACCATTTGGTCTTTAACGGAAATTTCCTGTCTTGCGACTCTTGTTGACAAAGGTTTCTTTAATTGCTTTCGACGCATCAGCTTTTGAAAGGCGCTTAACATATCATAGACATTGACATTCATATCAAACAAGGCGAGCTGCTCGTCCGGCACATAGACCGATAAATCGCTTGGCGGACGGGTAAATACTTGGGCTCGCGATTCTTCCAGTTCCTTCAATTCCGATGCGGCTTGTTTATATTTTTTGTATTCGATCAATTTGGTAACAAGTTCTTCCCGCGGGTCCGGCCCATCGACTTCAAATTCCGCTTCTTCCATTTCTCCTTCATGAATCGGAAGCAGCATTCGGCTTTTTATGGCAAGCAGTGTTGCAGCCATCACGAGATATTCACTTGCTTCATTAAGCTCCAATTCTTTCATTGCATGAATATGATCAATATATTGTGCGGTTAGCTCCGCCATCGGAATATCATAGATATCAATTTCCAAACGGTGAATTAAGTGCAATAATAAATCAAGAGGTCCCGTAAAGGCATCTAGTTTTACTTCATACATCTGTTAACCCCCTGACATTTTGTTCGTTCTTACGAATGTGATATATGTTTACTTAAGTATTTTAAATCAACTTTTACTATTTAGGAAAGAGGTTTGTTATGCATCCGCTGTTTCATCCATTATATGTAGATTATTGTGCTTATTTTAATGGCAATCAAGATTATTTTGAGTGCCACGAAGTACTGGAGGAATATTGGAAAATGATTGCTCCTGGCGATAAAATGCATCCATTGGTAGGATATGTCCAACTGGCAGTGGGCATGTATCATTGGCGCCGAAATAACAGGTCAGGTGCCTTGCGAATATTAAAGAAAGCCATCAATAATTTTTGCGAGAATCCAGAATCCCCTTTTTTCGATTTTATAGAGTTTGACGATTTATGTACAAACTGTGAGCAAAGCGCGAAGGCGATCGAAAGCGGCGAACCTTTTCGTGCCTTTTCGATTCCATTGCAAAATAAAGAACTAGCTGAACTCGTAACTATAAAAATAGCACAGCTCCCTTCGATCTCAAAAGATTTTCTCCTTCATAAACATATGCGACGCGACCGCTCGGATATTCTTCAAGCGAGGGAAGCTAAAATAAAGAAAAGCGGAGAACGCTCATAGGCTTAACATTGACTGCAACAGCAGCAGAACACGGAAAAAGAGGCGGAACACTCAGATCGAGTTGTCCGCCCCTTCAATTATCGGTAAACAGTATTTTACGAAAGGTTCTGTCTCTTCATTCGCTTTTAGCTCTTTAAATTGCCCGGTATTGAGTAGTTCTCTAAGCATTGTTTTGGCGATTCCTTCGCCGCGATAGGAAGGAACAACGGTAATATGTTGAATAATACCAACCGCCCCCTCATCGTACACACCAACAATGCCAATATATTCCTCATCTTTTTTCCATAAAAACAAATGCCAATCTTCGTTTGCTTCGTAAGCATGAATGGTTTCCATTAAACGCTTTACGTCCTTTTGTTGCGGCATGAACGAAAGCAATCCCATTGCTATCTTTTCGAAAGATTTTTTATAGCGTATTAACATGAATAACATTCCCTCGTTTTCTATCAGTACAGCATCTTCACATATATTACATGATTTCTGTAAAGGAAGCAACCCGATTACCATAAACTTACAACCGTATGAACTATACGCTTTTATTCAATGGACGTAGTCGGAATAAGGAGAAAAATATAAACCAATGCCCAGATGATACAGAGGGCAACCAAGATTCCAAGAAGCCACCATTTAGAAATCTTCATAGTTTACTCACTCTTTTTTAGAGAAAGCGGGAGATCATTTTGCACAATATTTTCGTAACTTTCTCTTTGGATTGCTAGTTGATGTTGTCCATCTTCTACGAACACCACTGCGGGTCTTGGAATTCGATTGTAATTCGAAGCCATTGAGTAGCCATAGGCACCTGTACAAAAAATGGCCAATACATCGCCCGGTTCAGCTTGCTGCAATGGCGCATCCACAATCAATTTGTCCCCGGATTCACAAAGTTTGCCAGCCACCGTGTAAGTGTTCGTTTTGTTATGACTTGCTCTATTGGCAATAACTGCTTCGTACTTAGCATCATAAAGTGCGGGACGAATATTATCACTCATTCCACCATCTACTGCTATGTATTCACGAATATTCGGCACGTTTTTGTGCGAACCAACCGTATATAGAGATGTCCCTGCATCGCCAACAAGGGAACGCCCCGGTTCAATCCAGATTTCCGGCATCGCCAATCTTAATTGTTCTGCCAATGCTTGTACTGTTTTGATCATTTCCGACACATAATCTTGCGGCTCCAGAGGATGATCTTCTTCTGTATAACGAATTCCATAGCCGCCGCCTAAATTCAATACGGAACATTCGAAGTTGGACTGTTCTTTCCATTCTCCAATTTTGTTCATTAATTTTTCAGCGGCCAAACTAAAGCCATCTGTTTCAAAAATTTGAGAACCAATGTGGCAATGCAAGCCCAAAAGTTCAAGGTATTCATGGTCTTTTACTTCATCGAACGCTTGGTCTGCTTGGCCATTATTCAAATCAAAGCCAAATTTCGAGTCCGCTTGTCCGGTTGTGATAAAATCATGCGTATGAGCTTCCACTCCAGGTGTAACACGAAGCAAAATGCGCATATGCTGCTGCTTACGTTCCGAAATTTCTTTTAATAGCTGAATTTCATAGAAGTTATCAACCACGATACAGCCAATTTTAGAGTCAAACGCAAGCTCCAATTCTGTATAGGATTTATTGTTTCCATGAAAATGGATGCGCTCCGCCGGAAACTTTGCCTGAAGAGCCGTAAATAATTCCCCGCCAGACACAACATCCAGCGATAAATGTTCCTCTTGCGCCAATTGATAAATTCCGACGCATGCAAAAGCTTTTGAGGCATATGCCACTTCCGCTTTAACGCCTAATTGCTTAAATGTTTCGATAAAACCACGTGCACGTTTTCTGATTAACGCTAAGTCATAAACGAAAAGTGGAGTGCCGTAAGTCTTTGCAAGATCAATCGTATCCACTCCACCAATCGTTAAATGCCCTGTTTCATTTACTTCTTGTGTTCCGTATAAATGCATTCTCTCTCCTCCATTGCCAGTTGCGGGAATAAGAATCTTCCGCAATTAATACCACCTTATGATGAACTTTATCATAGGTAGATTTCTAGCGCAACGGCTGATTTATGCACGTTTACGTTGCTTCGCGCCAACAATATAAGGCCTTACCGAATCATTCGTCATTGGGAATCGAATCATCACTCGGGTAAATGCTTTCGGAAAAAATGGCACAAGCGGCCACATATAAGGCACTTGCATCGGTTTTAACGCGCAGAAATAGGAGAAGATGAGCCATACGGCAATAAAGAATCCGCTAATATCCCAAATAACGGTGGCGATCAGGATAATGAATTGGAAATATTTAGTTGTAACACTAAGCTCGAATGTGGGAATCGAAAAAGCAAAGATTGCGGTTACTGCCGAGTAAAGGACAATTTCCGGGGAAAACAACCCAACATCGATGGCTATCTGCCCTATAATGACTCCGGCTACTAATCCCATGGCTGTCGACAGGGGCATTGGGGTATGAATCGCGGCAATTCGCAAATACTCCAACCCTAATTGGGCAATGATAATTTGCAGAAAGAGCGGCAAGGAGGAATGCTCCTTTACGCCAATAAAGGACAATGCGTCCGGTAAATATTGTTCATTGGTGGCAAGTAAATACCAAACCGGCAACAAGGTTAAACTTAAAAACGCTGCCAAATATCTTAAAATTCGAATGGTTGTCCCGATAAAGGGAGCTTGCCGATATTCTTCTGCATGCTGCAGCAAATGGAAAAAGGAAATAGGCATGATAATGACGGAAGGCGAGGTATCCACAACAATCGCGATATGTCCTTCCAGTAAATGGGCTGCAACGATATCAGGCCTCTCTGAATATCGTACAAATGGGATAGGATGGAACCTTTGCTTGAAAATCCATTCCTCCAATGATTTATCCGTCATGGTTAGCCCATCATGCTTTATTTCAGATAATCTTTTTTTAATCCACTTTAAATGTTTCTGATTAACGATTCCTTCCATATAACAGATGGCCACATCGGTTTGACCGATCGTGCTGATTTGTTTCAGCTCAAATCGTAATCGAGGATCCCGTATTCGTCTTCGAATCAGTCCAGTATTCAAGATAATGTTTTCTGCAAAGCCGTCCCTGGAACCGCGGATTACTTTTTCATTATCCGGCTCAGCCGGCTGGCGTCCGGGATAGTTTCTAAGCTCCAGCAAATAACTAAAGCCGCTTGCTGTGACGATTCCAACGACCCCGCTTAATATGCCCCGCAAAAACTCTTCGCGATCCTTTGGTTCAGACTTTCCATAGAAATTAAAAAAATCATTAAAATACTTTTCTTCATCTTCAATTTCTTGTTCGAAATGATCGATTTTCCCGGCATCATGAAAAAGTGGAGCGAGTTGAATGGTTAGCGTGTTCGCATCAACAAGCCCACTAATATAGACGCATAGTACAGGCAAACTTCTTACGTAAACGTCTTTAATGCAGAGATCATAGGAAACATCTTTTCCGAACCTGCTTTCCAAAAACCCTTTTGCATCATCGATTGATGCAAAAACTTGATTGCTCATTTACTCACCGTCTTTTTTGTAGTTCGTGATGAATTTGTTTCCATCCAAGACTTAAGTTGCGCCAAAATCTTCTTTTCTAAACGCGAAACTTGAACTTGTGAGATCCCCAGCCTTTCTGCAATATCGGTTTGGGTAAGGTCCAGGTAATATCTTAAATAAATGATGGCTTGTTCCCGTTTATCCAGTTTCGTTAAAACTTCTTTTAATGGGATATATTGAAATGGCAGTTCGGATTTCTCGTCTTTCATTTGATCCATTAACGTAATGGAATCCCCTTCACTTTCAAACAGCTGCTCATGCAATGAAGCCGGGTCACGCATGGCATCTGTTGCAACCAATACTTCATCTGCCGTAACTCCCAGAATTTCGGCAAGTTCCGAAATCGAGGGCGGTTTTTCATTGGTTTTCAAAAATTCATCGGTTGCATGACGGATTTTATAATTAAGCTCGCGTATGGATCGACTCACTTTAACCATGCCATCATCACGTAAAAAACGCTGAATTTCACCAATAATCATGGGGACGGCATAAGTAGAAAATTTCACATCATACGATAAATCGAATTTATCGACAGATTTCATCAACCCAATGCATCCAATTTGAAATAAATCCTCAAGCTCTACCCCTCGAGAAGCAAAGCGTTGAACAATCGACCATACAAGCCGCGTATTGCCCTCGATCATGAGTTTTCTTGCTTCCACATCACCCGCCTGCGCTTTCCCAATCAGATCGCGCATTTCCTCCTGTGTCAATAAAACATTATTGGACGGCTGTTCGATTGTCCTCATCCCCCTAACTTCTACCAAATACCACCGTATTTGCGTCCACATAAAATTGAGTGTTTATAAAATCCACAAGCTGCTTTACCATTTAAGCGACGACAATATGAACTTGCGTTTTATGCGCAAGCCATAAGAGTTTTTGTTGCGAAACATTTTTCAAAGTTTCACCAAAGTATTCATCAAGAAATTTGAGGCATCTTTACCGAATAAAATTTTTTTGTGAAAGTCACAACCGTTCCGACATTAGGCTCCGATTCTACTTGCAAATCATCGGCAAAGCTTTCCATAATAGTAAAGCCCATTCCGGAACGTTCCATTTCAGCCTTTGAAGTGAATAATGGTTCCATTGCTTTTTTCACATCAAAGATTCCTTTGCCGTTGTCTTTTACTGCAACGGAAACCAAGTCCCCGTCTCTTACCGCATGAACGGTAACAATTCCTTTTCCATCTTCGTCATATCCATGAATAATGGCATTGGACACAGCTTCCGAAACAATCGTTTTAAACTCCGAAAGCTCGTCAATTGTTGGATCCAATTGAGCAACAAAACTTGTAATGGCTACTCTCGCCAGGCTTTCATTATCACTAACAGCCACAAATGAAAGCGTCATTTCGTTATCCATTCACAATCCCCCTTGCATGTAAAATTGCATCTGCTTCTGTACCTGTCATCATAAAAGATGCTAACCCTGAAAATTGAAAGATTTTTTTCATCGTATTGGATGGATTCAAAATAATGGTTTGTCCATTTACTGTATTCAACTCTCTCATACGGCCTAAAATTAACCCGATACCCGAACTGTCCATAAAATTCAATCTTTCCAAGTTCCAGATAATGGTGTTTAAATTCCCCTGTAAAATGGTTTTTGAAATATGTGTGCGAATTTTTTCGGTTGCATGATGATCCAATTCACCATACAGCCTTATTACGGCTATTTCGTTCAAATGCATATTGATTTCGTAGTTCATTCTGTTAATTCGCCTCCCTCTCAAGAAAGCTTAATTCAACATAAAGCCGTCAAAACCCTTTTACCTGACAACACTAGAAGAATTTCGCCGATACTAGTGAAAATACGACAAAAAGAGAGAGAAATTCCATTTTTTCCAGGACAATACTTAGCGAGAAATACAGATGGAAGATAAAAAATATAAAATTGGTTCCCAAAATTAAGTATGGTTGGAATATAAGTTTTTTAAACGTAAAAAGTGGCTACGACCCCAACATTTGTCATAACCACTTTTTTAGCATCATTTACCAAAATACACACGAATACTATCATCGCCATTTTTAATTATATATATACAAAGAATAACGAAAAATCTTGATTCGAGATAAATATAAAAGGTGATTCCAAAAATTTCTCTTAGAATCACCCAGCTTCAATTCTGGATTCAACTGATTTTCTTCGACGAGAGCTCTCTGCACTCCCTGAATGCGTAATGCTTGCAGCCGATGCATGCATGCCGGTTCAAGCATCCGAGAGCGCGATCGATCGCTTCTCCTGTGTGGCTGTAAAAATTCCCCTCCCCAATCTCTTTGGATAGTCCATTTTGATCGAGTATTTTCTTTAAGGCGGGTTGTACACCAGTCACGAAAACCGAGCCTCCTCGGCTTTTAAAATCGCGCAAAATATTTCGGAAATATTCCTCGCCGGTCGTATCGATAAAAGGAACTCTTCCCAACCGCAGAATCAGCGTCGTTGGTTTCGCATGAATCGAGGATAAGATCGATTGCTCAAACGTTTGCGCTGCCCCAAAGAAAAGCGGACCTTCCACAGTATAGATGCTCACCTGCGGACAATCATGGCCCGCATTCACGGCTTGTGGAACTACCTTTCCATTATATTTTTCATGATCAGGCAGCACTTTTGATACAACGAGCATCTCACTCATACGTTTCGCAAAGAGAATGATGGCCAGCAATAAACCAACTTCAACGGCTATTGTTAAGCTTGTTAATACTGTCAACAAAAATGTGACAACCAAAACGATGGAATCCCCCGTTTTTAATTTTAGAATATGAGCAAAATGTTTACGTTCACTCATATTCCAGGCAACCATCATTAAAACCGGCGCCAAAGAGGCAAGCGGAATATGAACCGCAAATGGTGCAAATACAAGCAGCGTCAGAAGCACAAACAAACCATGAATCATTCCCGACATAGGCGAAACTGCACCTGATTTAATATTGGTTGCAGTACGGGCAATGGCACCGGTTGCAGGGATTCCGCCAAATAACGGCGTTACAATATTGGCTACGCCTTGTCCGATTAATTCTCTATTGCTATCGTGCTTGCTATTTGTCATGCCATCCGCTACGACCGCGGACAGAAGTGATTCTATTCCTCCAAGCATGGCAATAACAAAGGCTGGACCCAGCAACATCGTAATTTTTTCTAAAGTGATATCCGGTATGCCAAACTGCGGCAACGTATTCGGTATTGCGCCATAGGTTGAACCGATTGTGGCAACTTGCCCATTCAGGAAAACTACGGCAACCACCGTACTTGCCACAATTCCCACCAATGCACCGGGCACTTTTGGAAGTATTTTCGGCGTCATCAGCATCACAGCAAAACAAATGATCGCTACCATTACGCTATAAACATTCATCGTATCTAAATGACTGCCGATTTCCTTCATATTGTCTATGAACCTCTCATGTTGCTCCATTCCTTTTAAGCCCAGGAAATTGGCAATTTGACCTGTAAAAATAATAACTGCAATGCCGGCAGTAAAGCCGATCGTTACTGGTCTGGGAATATACTTAATAAGAATCCCCAATTTAAAGACACCCATCAAAACAAGCATTACCCCAGCCATCAAACCGGCAAGCAGCAGATTTTCATAGCCATAGGAAAGTACAATACCTAATAGAATTGGTACGAAGGCGCCAGTTGGACCCCCAATTTGATATTTTGAACCACCCAATAAAGAAATTAGTATCCCGGCGATGACGGCTGTGTAAATTCCGTATTCCGGCTTTACACCAGATGCAATGGCAAAGGACATTGCCAATGGAATGGCCACAATCCCGACAATCGTACCGGACAATAAGTCCTTTTTAAAATAATCAAATGAATACCCTTCAAATCTCCCCGTCCAAAACTTGCTCATAGTATCCCTTCTTTAGTTAAATTTTCTTTCTTAAAAAAAAAACTCCAAGCGCGAAATAGTTAAAATTCACCTCTTTTCAAACAATATTTGGAAATAAAAAGCAAAAAAAGTTAGCAGCACTTTTATGCTACTAACTTTATTCTCATTAAGGGTTACCGTCAATAAGAAATTGAAGTTCGCCTTCATATATTTATGATTGTCGCTAACGCTTTCGATACAGTTAAAACATGTGAATCTAGCGGTCACGCGTTATTTTGTAATAACCTCTTTAATCAATTGCGGTGCTTCCACTTTTTCTTCGGAAATCACAATATGTTGATACAATTTTTCTTTTACTTCCGCGATGTTTTCGCTATTCGCGTGGATTGTTAAAATTGATTCGCCTTCTGTCACTTCGTCGCCCACTTTTTTATGGAGAACAAGACCAACCGACAGATCAATTGTCGACTCTTTTGTCGCACGGCCTGCTCCGAGCAGCATGGCCGCAACGCCCACATCATCGGCTTCAATTTTTGCAATATAGCCTGAGCTTTTCGCTGGCAGTTCAAATTTATACTTGGCCTGAGGCAGTCGGCTTGGATCATCCACCACCGAAGTGTCTCCTCCCTGAGCCTCGACAAACCGCTTGAACACTTCTAGTGCTTTTCCATTTGCAATGACCTCTTGAAGTTGTTGGCGAGCTTCTTCAATGGATGCTGCTTTGCCGCCTAATACAACCATTTGGGAACCAAGCGTATAGCACAACTCCATTAAATCTTCCGGACCATTTCCGTTTAATGTATCGATTGCTTCTTTCACTTCAAGCGCATTACCGATTGCAAACCCAAGCGGCTGGCTCATATCCGAAATAATCGCCATCGTATTGCGGCCAACATTATTGCCGATTTGCACCATGGCATGAGCCAATTGTTGTGCATCTTCATACGTTTTCATGAAAGCACCATCGCCCGTTTTAACATCCAGTACAATGGCATCTGCCCCTGAGGCAATTTTTTTGGACATAATGGAACTAGCAATTAGTGGAATGCTTGCCACCGTCCCTGTTACATCACGAAGTGCATAAAGTTTTTTGTCTGCAGGTGTTAAGTTGCCGCTTTGTCCGACAACGGCAGTTCCGATGTCGTTTACTTGCTTTGTAAATTGTTCGGTTGTTAATTCAACATGGAACCCCTGGATTGATTCCAATTTATCGATTGTTCCGCCTGTATGCCCCAACCCGCGTCCACTCATTTTCGCAACAGGAACACCGCATGCCGCGACCATTGCTGCCAATGAAAGTGTTGTTGTATCACCTACACCGCCAGTTGAGTGTTTATCTACTTTGATGCCTTCAATTCCGGACAAATCAATCTGATCGCCCGATTCCACCATCGCCATAGTTAAGTCCGCTCGTTCCCGGTCATTCATATCCTGGAAATAGATGGCCATCATTAAACTGCTTACTTGATAATCCGGAATCGAACCTTCTGTATAACCTTGCACAAAAAAGCGGATTTCTTCGGAAGTCAGTTCTTCCCCATTGCGTTTTTTTTCAATAATATCAACCATTCTCATCTGCTGGCACCTCCTATTTTAAGTTTGATAAGAAACTTGTGCCGAATGGCGGTGTTTCCACATCAAAGTTCTCTGCAATTGTCGCCGCAATATCTGCAAACGTGTTGCGCAGCGGCAACTCATTGCCTGTTTCAAATCTTGGCGAATAGACCACCAAAGGAACATATTCCCGGGTATGGTCAGTTCCAGGGAAAGTAGGGTCATTTCCATGATCCGCAGTGATGATCAATAAGTCATCGTCACTTAGGGCCGGCAGTATTTCAGGCAAACGGCGGTCAAATTCCTCCAACGCTTCTCCATAACCAATTGGATCGCGACGGTGACCAAAATTCGCATCAAAATCAACCAAATTCAAGAAGCTGATTCCGTGGAAATCGCGACGAACGACTTTGGACAATTGATCCATTCCATCTGTATTGTTTTTTGTGCGAATACTTTCCGTCACACCTTCGCCATTATATATATCCGAAATTTTCCCGATGGCAATTACATCAAGGTTCGCATCTTTTAATGCATTCATTGTTGTGCGGCCAAATGGCTTCAGTGCATAATCATGGCGATTTGATGTACGCGTAAAATGACCTGGTGTGCCGATGAAAGGACGTGCAATGACCCGTCCAACCAGAAATTCGGGTTCCAATGTGATTTCACGAGCGATTTCACAGATTTTATATAACTCTTCCAAAGGAACAATGTCCTCATGTGCTGCGATTTGAAGAACAGGGTCAGCGGATGTATAGACAATAATCGCACCTGTTTCCATATGCTCCGGTCCCAATTCGTCAATAATCGCGGTACCGCTTGCAGGTATATTGCCGATGACTTTGCGGCCTGTTCTCTCTTCTAGTTTCTGGATTAATTCAGCTGGAAATCCTTCCGGGTAAACTTTGAATGGCTTATCAATATTCAACCCCATGATTTCCCAATGCCCAGTCATTGTATCCTTGCCGACAGAAGCTTCCTGCATCATGCCATAATACGCTTTTGGCTGTGCAGCTATGTCAATTCCTTTTATTTCGCGGATATTCGATAGTCCCAGTGATCCCATATTCGGCATGGAAAGCCCATTCATTTTTTCAGCAATATGCCCTAAAGTGTCTGCCCCTTCATCTCCGAACTTCTGGGCATCGGGCGCTTCACCTATTCCTACAGAATCCAATACAACAACATGTATTTTTTTAAACGGTTTCATTTTTGTGTCCTCCTCATTCTTCTAGCTCCGAAAAGAGAATCTCCAATTCTGATTTGCGCGCTATTTAGATTGATGCACAGCTTGCAATGATAGCGCTTTAATTTAGCGTTATTTCATGAAGTATTTAATTTATTTAAATTAATGTGCCATTTACTATTTTAATCAAAGGTCAGACATCTTACAAATAAATTACTAGTTTTTTGTATATTACCCGTTTTATCGAATGATATGTTTACTAGGCACGGGGATGAAATTGCTTATACACTTCGGAAAGTCTTGTTTTGCTGATATGTGTATAGACTTGCGTCGTGGAAATATCCGCATGCCCAAGCATTTCCTGGACTGCACGCAAGTCTGCGCCATTTTCGATCAAATGGGTAGCAAAACTATGGCGCAATATATGCGGTGTAATTTCTTTTTGGATTTTGGCGTTCGCAGCATGCTCTTTTAATAATTTCCAACAACCTTGGCGAGTTAAACGCTTTCCTCTACGATTTATAAAAAATGCTTCCGTTTTTGGGTAAGTCCCCTGCAAAGTTGAACGGGCATTTTGCAAATATTGATTTACTGCATGAATGGCATTTTTGCCTAAAGGCACGATGCGTTCTTTCCCGCCTTTGCCGAATACACGGACAAAGCCCATGGTTAAGTGAACGTCATCAAGGTTTAAGCCGATAAGTTCACTAATACGCATGCCTGTCCCATATAAAAGTTCAAGCATGGCCATATCACGAACTCCTTGAGGTTTATTGCGGTCAGGCGCTTGAATCAAGGCTTCCACTTCTTCAATGGATAATACTTTCGGCAGCTTTTGTTCAATTTGCGGCATTTCCAAATGTACCGTCGGATCTTTTTCCGTAATTTTTTCGCGCAATAAAAACTGGTGGAATGATCGGATGGAAGAAATATGGCGGGCAATCGTACGTGCCGAAATCCCCGTGTTTCTTAACGTTTCCAAATGAAGCAAAATATTCGTTCTTTCCACTTCATTCAAGGATGTAAGCGCTTGCTGTGTATGTATATGCTCAACATAACTTTCCAAATCCCGACGATAAGACATTAATGTGTTATCCGATAACTGCCGTTCCACTCTCAAAAAATGAAGATAATCCAATATCGCTTCTTTCGCCTCTTGCATATCTATCACCATTCCTTCCAACTTTAACTATAATTTCTTTCAATATCCTACACAAGAGCATGGTCTTCTGAAGGTATATGAAATGCACCCGGGCGTATTTAGTCCAGATTTAATCGAGAACGCTCGATCAACTTTCTTTGAAAATCTGGGGCACCCGCCGGAGGGTTAAACTTCATTCAGTTAGAGTTGAACACATCTAATTGATTTATCTTTTCATTCATCTCACATACTTACAGAAGTAGATGACTATTACTGAATGAAGTTAAAAAGGATGCACAATTGTTTGCTAAAACGAATTGTACATCCTTTAATCATTTCTTTTCATCATTATTGTGGCATCTGTGGCAAATGCCATGGAATGTTAAACGGTGGTCTTTTATTATAAAATTCCAGCGTTTTTCGACAATCGCTTCCACATCGTCCAATAAATCTTCCTGAATTTCATCCACTGCTCCGCATTCAATGCAGACAAGGTGATGATGGAAATGTTTAGCACCTTCTTGCCGAAGGTCATAGCGGGATACGCCATCGCCAAAATTAATTTTATCAACAATTTTCAACTCAGTTAATAATTCCAATGTTCGATAAACCGTTGCCAGTCCAATTTCCGGTGCTTTATCTTTTACTAGCAAATAGACATCTTCAGCACTCAGATGGTCTTCTTCATGTTCCAATAGTACTGCAACTGTCGCTTCACGCTGTGGCGTCAGTTTATAGCCAGCACTATGCAACTGCTTTTTAATACGATCAATACGGCTTTCCATAAGACGCCCTCCTAAACTCATTCTATTATATCAAATGAGCAAAAGCGATTACAAGAGAGGGATGAAATAGATTATAAAACTTCCACTTTAAGAATCATTCCATCAGTGTAATTGAAAACGTGGCAGCACATAGGAAATTGCAGCAATTTCACCTGCACAGATAACGGATAATGCCACCAAAACGGTTACAAATAATCTTTGTGAAAAGAAATACTTCTTCTGGGGTCCCACTTTTTTTGCCGAATAAACGGAACAAAGGACAAAAAGCAAGAAACAGTATACGAGCTGAAACGGGAACCACCAAACACTATACACCAGCAGCGATTCTTGTTGTGTTAATAGAAACACAGAGCTGAATCCAAAAAAGGTAATTTTCACGGCAACCACGAATTTAGCCAACACATGCAAATACGAGTGCGTTGCAAAAAATAAGACGAGCACCATCCATGCAACAAGAGGTATGATGGTCCCCAGCTTTGAAATATCCGTTAACTCCAATATCCTTGGATCAATATAACCGATCAATTGCATGGACTTGTCCAAGGGAAAAAATTGAAAGCATACCACGCCGCTTACAAAACTAATTGCTAGAATGATAGCATATTGAAGAAACAATACGGAACGAAACATAAGCATTCTCCTTTCGTTGTTACAGCTTATGCTCATTCTCTATCAATATACCCTCGAACTAGTTTGGATTTTTATCTAATCATCTATTTTTTTGTGAGGCAGCTCTTCATCCATAAAACAGCAAAAGCTGTCTTCGCATCATAAATTTTTTGTTCCTGCACAAGCTGCTCTGCTTCTTCAACAGTTACTTCCATCAACTCTACAAATTCATCCTCATCAAGATCGGCTTTTTCCTCTATTTTATATAAATCCTGTGCGACAAACAAATGAACAATCTCATCCGCAAAACCAGGCGATGTAGCGAACGTTTGCAGATAAGTCAGCTGGTGTGCGCCATACCCCGTCTCTTCTTCCAATTCCCTTCTTGCGGTGATTTCAGGTTTTTCTCCGGGCTCCAGTTTACCAGCCGGAATCTCAATGATCGACCGTTCCAGCGCTTTTCGATATTGTTCGACCAAAACCAGCTTCCCTTCTTTGGTGATTGCTATAATGGCAACCGCCCCTGGGTGATTTATAATTTCCCTTTTCGCTTCTTTGCCGTTTGGCAAAATCACATCATCTACTTTTAACGAAATGACTTTTCCTTTAAAAATAGAATTGGAACGGAATGATTTTTCCTCGAATTTTTTCATTTGCAAATGCCTCCGCTTGTCGATATTGTTCTTTTCATTGTACCATTAGTGAAAGAATTTGTTGGGAAAAGAGGGAGATTCGATGAAAAAAAGAACGTTGGGAAACAGTTCGCTGCAAATATCCGAAATAAGTTTAGGCTGCATGTCGCTTCCTGCAACGATCCGGGAGGCAAAGCCGATTGTGGAAGCGGCTCTTGATGCGGGCGTAAACTATTTTGATACGGCCGACCTTTATGATCGAGGGGAAAACGAGAGAATAATAGGAGAGCTTCTGAAGCCGGTTCGCCAGAATGTCTTCATCGCAACAAAAGTCGGCAATCGCTGGAATGAAGGCAAGGAAGGCTGGCATTGGGATGCTTCTCCCGAACATATCGAGAATGGACTAAAAGAAAGTTTGAAAAGATTAAAAACAGATTATGTGGATGTTTATCAGCTTCATGGGGGCACAACAGAAGATTCATGGCATGAAATCATAGATACGTTCGAGCGGTTGAAAAAACAAGGATATATAAGAGAATACGGGATCTCTTCCATTCGTCCAAGCGTTTTTAAACCCTTCTTGCAAAACAGCCAAGCCATTTCCAACATGATGCAATATAACCTGCTGGATCGCCGTCCGGAAGAATGGTTCGATGATATCGCGTCAACCGGCGCTTCGGTTGTAACGCGCGGTTCCATCGCAAAAGGCTTGTTAACAAACGAATGGGAAAATCGTCTGGAAAAATCAAATAGCTATTTAAGCTATACAAAAGAAGAGTTGAAAGAAGCACTGAATACACTTCAAAATCATTACGAAGACATTCACGCATTAAGTTTGGCTTATAACCTGAGCCACCCCGTAATTGCTTCTACAGTAATTGGGGCAAGCTCAAAGCAGCAATTTCTTGAGAACCTGAAAGCATATGAAAAAGCACAGTCGATACAGGATTTTGCAGCCGTTCAACGAATCACAAAGAAAGATTTGTATACTGACCATCGATGAAAAAATATATTGCAGCAATCTTGGTCGTTTTGTTTGGCCTATTTTGCCTTTCCAGCATGAGCTATGAACAACAAACCATTGTCCCTGCATTACAGGAGAATTTAGAAAATAAGCCATTCTATGATTTGCTTAGTAAAATCGAGGTTCCTTATTGGGGACAAACCATCTCGGTGGAAACGCGCGGCTATTATTACTTTATTGAATTTCTGTTTCGAAAAGGGCTTCATTTTGTTGGCTACGGATTAATTGCCCTTTTATTTTACATTTTGTATCGCAAGTTTAAGTTCAATGTTTCTATGATTTACGCGGTTTTAACAACCTTTGTGGTGGCGTCGCTCGATGAACTTCGCCAATCCTTTGTACCGGGCCGGACAGGCGTCTTTCAGGATGTCTTGCTCGATACGGCGGGAGCCATTACATTTATTTTCCTCTACAAACTGTTGAAGGCGATTTTTCCCGGGAGGAAAAAACCATCATTAAAATCGTAAATGCTTTGGGGTAGTGAAGCAATGAAATTAAGGATACTTCTTGATTATCAAAAGATGTATCCTTTTTTCCATCTTCCGCTTGGAAACTTTTCCAAAATAATACTAGATTTAACCAAGAAGTTTGGTATAATAATTTCATCAGTGATTTAGTGGACGATCGTATATTGAATTTCTGATATTTTAAATCGACCGAATATTCGGTCCAATCAACAATTAGATAGCGGTGATTGCTATGGGTCTACTATAGCAGGAGCGGTTTCTGGAGAGTTTGCATCTTAGCGACGCCGAAGGGTTCATAATCTCAGGCAAAAGGACAGAAAAGTAACTACTTAGAAAATCAGTATATTCTATTGGTCAATTGTTTTCATAGGATAGTAAGATTTTTATTTTTTGTTATTTTATTGTCAATGAGATGGGATGCTTCCCATCTCATTTTTTATTTTCAGCGTTGTTAAGTTGTAGCTTCTATTAGATTCGCGTATAAAAGCATACGCACTAACTACAGGGGGCATACAAATGGAACACAAAGAATTAAAAAGAGACTTAAAAAATCGGCATGTGCAGCTAATTGCCATCGGGGGAACAATCGGGACCGGCCTATTTCTGGGATCGGGGGCAGCCATTGAAAAAGCAGGTCCATCCATCCTTTTTGTTTATCTGATTATTGGAATCTCGTTATTTTTTGTCATGCGTGCGTTGGGAGAATTGCTTCTATCAAACGCAGGCTATCAATCGTTCAACGATTTTGCAACCGAATATATTGGTCCATGGGCAGGCTATGTGACAGGCTGGACGTATTGGTTCTGCTGGATTATGACAGCGATGGCGGATATTATCGCTGTTGGGCTTTACGTAAGATATTGGTTCGATATCCCGCAATGGGTTCCATCTCTAGTATGTTTGGTCATTTTACTAGGATTAAATTTATTGACGGTTAAACTCTTCGGTGAATTGGAATTTTGGTTCGCCTTGATTAAAGTGATTACCATAGTGGCGTTGATTGTCATCGGAATTATTTTGATTGTGACGGGATTTGAAACTCCTGCAGGCCAAGTTTCCGTATCAAATCTTTGGGAACATGGGGGCTTCTTCCCTAATGGAATGTCAGGATTTTTATTCGCCTTCCAGATGGTTGTCTTCTCCTTTGTGGGCGTTGAATTAGTAGGTGTTTCCGCTGCAGAAACAGCGAACCCTCAAAAAAACATTCCTTCAGCCATCAATAAAATTCCTGTACGAATTTTACTGTTTTACGTAGGGGCAATCTTTGTAATTTTATGTATTAACCCATGGACGGAACTAAGCGCTGCCAACAGTCCATTTGTTCAAGTATTCAGCTTGGTCGGAATTCCGGTTGCTGCCGGCATCATCAACTTTGTTGTCCTGACTTCTGCCGCATCGGCCGGCAATAGCGGACTATTCTCAACAAGTCGCATGATGTACAACTTAAGCAAAAATAACCAAGGGGCAAAATCGTTAGGTAAGTTGAATAAAAACGCTGTCCCCGCCAATGCTCTCGTCATCTCTTCGATTGTCGTATCCATCGGAGCATTGCTTAGCTACGCTATTCCGGATAGTGCCTTTAGCATTGTAACAACCATCAGTGCCATTTGTTTCATTTGGGTGTGGAGCATTATTTTAATTTCCCACATTCGCTATCAAAAAAGGCGGCCGCATTTACATAAAAAATCGACATTCAAAGCACCTTTCACGCCTTTCATTAACTATGTCGTGCTAACATTGTTCGTCGTGATTCTTATTATTATGTTTGTGGCTCCGGAGACAAGAACCGCTTTAATACTTACTCCTATTTGGTTTATTGTCTTGATTGTTACGTATAGAATGAGGAAATAGCATAAATTACAAAAACCTCTTGCGGATTTTTCTGCAAGAGGTTGGCTGTTTGTATTTCGATTGCTTTTTATTAAAACTTCGAGCCCTGATTGCCATATTTTTCTAATAATTCTTCAAAACTCATGTTTTTTTCGCGCTGTTTTCGTTCAAAAGCCAATTTGGCTTGGCGTTCTTCTTCCTTGGCCTGTTCCTCTGCTACCATGCTGTTCTTTGCAGCTTTTAACTTTGCCAGTACATCGCTGTTCAACTGGTCTTGCAATGTTACCGCATCTTCTTTATGTGTAGACTGAGAGGACGACGTTTGTTTTGAAGTTTGGCTTTGATTTCTCTTTTTCCCCACACTGATCACCTACTAAAAATTAAATTTCACCCTATAGTTTATCATGTTTTGGTAAAAAACACGATTTCCAATGAGGAAACCAATCGCTTCCCCACTTTCACCATGACGGCACATAAAAAATCTTCATTCATTTTCATTCAATTCTACTAATTAAAACATTTTTAAGGGTAAAATAGAAAAAAACGAATCGAAGGAGAGGTGTTGTGTATGGAAAATAAGTTAAAACTTCTTTCGCCAGAAGTTATTTCACAAATTTTAGAAACGGCATTCCAATGGTTTGTGGTAGTCGATCGCGCGGCAAAAATCATTTATATTAACGATGAATATTGCCGCTTTCTTGAAGTGAGCCGTGAAGAGGCTATTGGCAAGCATGTAGCCGATGTGATTGAAAATAGTGAAATGCATCTTGTGATGGAGAAAGGCATTGCGCAAATTGCTGCACCGCATTACATTAAGGGCACCTATATGCTTCCAAACCGCGTTCCTATAATAGTAGATGGCGAGATTGTCGGCGCATTCGGAAGCGTCGTGTTCCGTGATATAAATGATTGGAAAAAACTCAGTTCCCATGTGCGCCAAACAATGGATAAAATTGAATCCAGCAGTAACCAATACCGGGAATCGTTTTATCATCTTTCGGATATTAAAGGCATTTCCCCATCCATTCGAAAAATCAAGGAAACCATAACTACCATTGCCCCTACTAAGCTGCCTGTGTTGATTGAAGGGGAGATTGGCACAGGAAAAGAAATATTTGCCCAAAGTATTCATAGTTTATCGAATCGAGCAGAAAATTACTTTGTTAAAATGAATTGCTCAACCATTCCGAAAGAATTGCTTGAAGAAGAGCTCTTTGGAAAATATGTCGATAATCAATCCGTCAAAAAGGGACGAATTCAACGTGCAGAAGGCGGTACCCTTTTCTTGGAAGAAATTAATGAATTGCCTATTACACTGCAGGCAAAGCTATTAAAAACATTGCAGGAGCATAAAGTTCAACCGCTTGGAACGGAAGAAGAAATTTCAGTGGATGTGCGCTTTATACTAAGTTCAAATACTTCTCTTGCGGAAATGGTGAGAAATAAGCTTTTTCGGGATGATTTATTTTACAAAATTCAAGCAATCACATTGCAAATCCCCCCTCTCCGTGAACGGATAGAAGATTTAACTGAGTTGATCCATACATTTTTAAGCCAATATAGCGTGGAGGCAGGCAGACGCGGCATTAAAATCGAGCGAAAAGCTTGGTACACCCTGCAGCAATACAATTGGCCCGGCAATGTAAGAGAATTGCAGAATGTGCTGCAAGCCATCGTCCATTTAGCGGAAGGAGATACGATTACGGTCGATGTGCTTCCGCTCCATATCCGCCAAAAACGAACAACCTTCTCAAAAAATAATAACACCTTGGATGAAATGCTTTTTCAGGTAGAAGGTCAAATTTTGCAGGAATACCTAAACAATGAAAAAGATAAATTAATCATCGCTAAAAAATTGGGCATCAGCCGTTCTACCCTTTATGAAAAAATTAAAAAACACAACTTATGAACTATATTCCGAAGTTTCGGACGATTATCCGGAATTTCGGATTTTTTTGTTCTACGCTAAATCTCTCTCCTTCCCTTACTCACTTCTAATTATTCCGAATTTTCGGATTAATATAACATCCTTCGATGTCACATTTTTGTCACACCCTCTTGCATACAATGTACCGTTCTGTTTTAATACACCTAATAACTCTTTAAATACATTTTTTTGTTAGTTTTATATTTTCAAAGGAGGCGATGATTGATGAAACAACTATTTACTTCTGCCCAAGAAGCAGTGAACAACATTCAGGATGGCTCTACTATCATGGTCGGTGGTTTTGGCTTGGTCGGCATTCCGGAACAATTGATCCTTGCGCTTGTCGAAAAGGGCGTAAAAGAGTTAACCATCATTTCAAACAACTGTGGCGTAGATGACTGGGGACTCGGTTTGCTATTAAAGAAAAAACAGATTAAGAGAATGATTGGATCTTATGTAGGAGAAAACAAAGAATTCGAACGTCAAGTACTTTCCGGTGAAATTGAAGTAGAGTTGATTCCCCAAGGAACACTTGCGGAAAGAATCCGTGCGGGCGGTGCAGGGATTCCGGCCTTCTATACTCCGGCTGGCGTAGGCACTATCGTGGCAGAAGGAAAAGAAACACGATCTTTCAATCAGAAAGAATATGTATTGGAAACGGCTTTGACAGCAGATTTCGCACTAATCCGCGCAGCAAAAGGCGATACAATCGGAAATTTGGTATACAACAAAACTGCCCAAAACTTTAATCCGATCATGGCGCAAGCGGCTAAGTTTACGATTGCCGAAGTGGAAGATCTTGTTGAAGTGGGCAGCATTGATCCAAATGAAGTGCACACACCCAGCATCTTTGTACAAGGTCTTTTACAGGCAGCACAGGAAAAACGGATTGAACGCTTAACGATCTCAAGCTATAAGGAGGTTTAAAACATGACATTTTCAATAAGAGAGCGCATTGCCAAACGCGCGGAAAAAGAAATCAGAGACGGCGATTATGTCAACCTTGGAATTGGCATGCCCACATTGGTAGCGAATTATATTTCACCAAATAAATCTGTCATCTTGCAATCCGAGAACGGTTTACTTGGCATAGGTCCCTACCCGACCGAGGATGAAGTTGATCCTGATTTAATCAATGCCGGAAAAGAAACGGTGACAACGATTCCCGGCTCTGCCTTTTTCTCAAGTGCGGATTCCTTTGCCATGATTCGCGGCGGGCATATTGATGTCGCGATTCTCGGAGGGATGGAAGTTTCTGAAAAAGGCGATTTATCGAACTGGATGATTCCAGGAAAAATGATCAAGGGAATGGGAGGTGCAATGGATTTAGTTCATGGCGCGAAAAAGGTGATTGTCATCATGGAACACGTCTCAAAAGATGGGTCGCCAAAAATCAGGAAAGAATGTTCATTGCCTTTAACCGGAAAGGGTGTGGTGAATCAAATCATTACGGAAAGAGCGCTAATTGAAGTAACACCACAAGGATTGAGATTAAAGGAGGTGTTCGACGGCTTTACAGTGGAAGATGTTGTGCAGTCAACGGAAGCGGATTTAATCGTAGAGGATGTATTGGAGAATCGTTCCATTTAACATCATTGAACAATCTTTACTGTGGCGATAGTGTTATCGGCAGTCACACCTTCACGATGGAGAAGTTTAGAGATTAAAGGGGGTACATGGGGATGGATGGAAATATTACATTGAGTATGATTGGTTTGATTGGCGGTCTTATTTTACTTATTTGGTTAACAATGAAAGGGATTAACATTATAATTGTTGGACCTTTATCTGCCCTATTTGTTGCGGTTTTATCAGGCATGCCATTATTTCCGCAACTAGCAGAAGAGGGCGCAGCGAACTTTGTCACAAACTATATGACAGGCTTTACTGGGTTCATCATGTCCTGGTATATGATGTTCTTGCTGGGGGCAGTATTCGGGAAAGTGATGGAAGATAGCGGAGCTGCCGATTCGGTCGCAAAATTCGTCGTCGATAAACTGGGGATGAAGTACGCAACCTTGGCCATTGTCATTGCCTGTGCGATTTTAACTTACGGAGGTGTTTCCCTCTTTGTTGTTGCCTTTGCCGTATATCCAATGGCACTTTCGCTATTCAAGCAAGCGGATTTACCGCGCCGTTTCATTCCGGCAACGTTGGCATTGGGTTCGGTTACCTTTACAATGACATCGGCTGGTTCTCCTGAAATTCAAAACTGGATTCCAATGGATTTCCTGGAAACGACTCCTTATGCAGGATGGGAAGTCAGTATTATTGTGGCCGTATTTATGGCCGTATTCGGTTATTGGTGGTTAAAACGAATTATTAAAAAAGCGGTTGATAAAGGCGAGCGTTTCGTGGCTCGTGATTCGGATCCATTATTTGATTCAGCAAGAGCTTTGCCAAACCCATTATTGGCATTTATTCCACTAGCTGTCGTACTAATCATTTCATTTATCTTCCACGACTCGTTAAAGCAATCTGCACTAATCCTGGCATTGTTGGGTGGAATTATCGCTACGTTTATTGTTAGTTGGAAATACTTCAAGAACGCTTGGGGAGCGGTTTCCGAAGGGACAATTGGTGCAATAATTGCCATCGGAAATACCGCTGCGGTGGTCGGTTTTGGCGGAGTCGCAAAAGCCGTGCCAGCGTTTAATGCAGCAGTTGAAGCAATGACAAGCATTCCTGGTTCTCCATTAATCGGTGCAGCTGTTGCCGTTTCCGTCATCGCAGGAATGACCGGTTCGGCTTCGGGTGGTCAATTAATCGCCCTGCCGTTAATTGCGCCAGGCTATATTGATGCAGGGGTAAACCAAGAAGCACTCCACCGAGTCGTGGCGATTTCTTCAGGGGCACTCGACTCTTTACCGCATAACGGCTATGTTGTTACGACAATTCAGTCCGTCTGTGGCGAAAAGCATAAAGACGCTTATTGGTCCGTAGCAGCAACAACTGTTGTCACACCTGCGATTGGTGTAATAATTGCCATTATTCTATTCTCTCTAGGATTGGGAATTTAATTGAGAAAGTTTAATAGCCTATATGAGGCAAAAATAGGAGGGTTCGAGAATGGTGCAAGATAAAGTAGTTCTTATAACAGGCTCCGCTCAAGGTATTGGCTTTCAAGTCGCTCAAGCTTTTTATGGTCAGGGCGCAAAATTAGTATTGGCGGATATTAATGAAGAAAAAGTAAAGGATGCTGCCCTTTCGCTCGGTGAAAATGCAATCGGGTTAAAATGCGATGTAACGCAGGAAGCAGAAATTCAACACGTGATCCAAACAGCCATTGACACATTCGGCCGCCTTGATGTACTCATCAACAATGCAGGCACGCAGCATGTTGCGATGATTGAAGACTTTCCAACAGAGCGTTTTGAGTTGCTGGTCAAAATTATGTTAACCGCGCCATTTGTTGCAATCAAACATGCTTTGCCGCATATGCGAAAACAAAAATTTGGCCGGATTATTAACATGGCATCCATCAACGGACTAATCGGTTTTGCAGGCAAGGCCGCCTACAACTCCGCGAAACACGGCGTAATTGGGCTGACAAAAGTAGCCGCACTTGAAACGGCAACAGACGGGATTACAGTGAATGCCATCTGCCCTGGTTATGTGGACACACCACTCGTTCGCAACCAGCTGCAGGACTTAGCCGAAACGCGAAACGTGCCATTGGAAAATGTACTCGAGGAAGTGATTTACCCGCTCGTACCGCAAAAACGGCTGCTTGACGTGTCCGAGGTGGCGGACCTGGCTCTCTTCATCGCAAGCGATGCATCCAAAGGAATGACCGGCCAGGCAGTTGTATTGGATGGCGGTTATACGATTCAGTAATATTAAATGTATTTTTGAGGAGCGCCTTTTAGTAAAGAGGCGCTTTTTTTGCGCCCATCTTTAATAAACAGGACAATTAAGGATTGAAGTACAAAGCGCATGAACAAAATGGGAAAATCCAAAATATACTGTATTAACGCGTCCCTTCACCTTCTTTCATCTACAAAATTCAAAACGTGCCACACTAAAAATGCAAAAGTTAGTGGTACAATCAAAATTGGTGAATAGTGTTAAATTTATGATAAATACTAAAGAAGAATCGAGGTGTTTTTAATGAAACGAAAAAAATTCCTGTGGGTTTCCAGTATTCTTACAACCATCCTTTCTACTAGCGCTGCTGTCTTCGGTTTTGCCGCGACCAATCGCCTGATGTATATCAAGAAAAAAGACGTCGATTTTGTCTATGATCGTGAATTAAAAGCACAGCGTTTTGATGAAAACTGGTTTAATCAATGTCCAAAAGAAGAAATGACGATCGATTCTCCCAATGGCTATTTTATAAAAGGCATATTCTTAAAACCCCTCCAAACAAAAAATACCATCATCATCTGCCACGGCGTTACTGAAAATAAAATAAGCATGGTCAAGTATGCACGGATGTTTGAAAGACTTGGCTACAATACGTTTGTTTTTGACCACCGCAGACATGGTGAATCGGGCGGCAAGACAACAAGTTATGGATATTATGAGAAATTTGATGTCGCTGCCGTGGTCCAGACCCTAAAATCCATTGTGGGAGAAGAGGCCATTATCGGGATTCAGGGTGAATCGATGGGCGCGGCGAGCATGATTTTATATGCCGGGTTAATTGAAGATGGTGCCGACTTTTATATTGCGGATTGCGGCTTTTCGAATTTTGCGCAGCTGATTTCCGAAATTGTCCATAGAGCAACCGCTTTGCGAACAAAGATCCCCGTACACGTAGCCAATCTTTTTTTGCGCATACGAGATGGCTATTCATTTAAAAGCGTGACACCAAAAGAAGCGGTAAAAAATATAAAATCCCCTGTTCTGTTTATCCATAGTTTAGAAGATGACTTTATCTTGCCTTATATGACAAAAGAAATGTATGAAGAAAAAGAAGGGCCCAAAATGCTGAAACTCTTTGAAAAAGGCGGCCATGCGGAATCCTTCAATGTCAACCCGCAAGAATATGAACAGATCGTTGCAGAATTCTTGGAAAAATACGTGTATACAAAAGAGCCGGAAATGCCGCCCGATTCAGAGAACTTTCCAATAGATGAAAAAGAGATTTCCTAATGATTAAAGGGAATGGCTACAAAGAGCCATTCCCTTTATTTTGTGTCTAAAAACAAAAACAACAGTTGGGTTTAACTGTTGTTATAAACTTGCATTATTTTTGGAATTTGTTCATTTGTGCCATCATTTGGCGAACTTGTTTTTCGGATGGTTTACGTCCCATTTGCGCCATCATTACACGAATCATTTGTTCATTGATTGGTGGATTTTCTTTTAAATATTTCATCATATATTGACGTGCCAAGAAGAAACCTAATGCAACGCCCCCTGCTAGAGCGATAATTACGATGAGAATCCATACCCATGTAGCCATTTTCTGCCTACCTCCTCCACTGCCTGTATACTACGGATTAACTACGCTAGACGTAATTGCGTCCAGATTTCGAGAAAATATTTGTTCTTTTCTCTCAAGAAATCTGTAACATCCCATGAAGGATTATACACTATAAACGGCATTGTTACTAGCTTTTGAACTCGTTTTTTCTAGTGTTTTCGGCAAAAAATTTGTATAGCAAAACTTATCTCTCGCCTAATATGAGGCATGTTTAATCGGTTTCAGCCAACCGCATTCCGCTTCATCTGTATTGAAAGCGATAAACGAATCATTCATTTGGCTTAAGCTATGGAACAAATCGAGATCCAACATACGCGACCCTTCACAAATTGCTTCTATATGATAAGGATAGACTTTTAATTTTAATCCACCTTTAAATTGGTGTTCAAATTGCAAATACTCGTCCACCGCTTCCATTGTCGGAAAGCTTTTCTTCAGATGCTCAAATATGAAGCCTTGTACCATCTTACCTTGAATCGGTTCACACAAATAGCTAAGCTGCTTGCCAACAGAGGACTCCAGAGCTTGCTCTTTTGTCGCTACCATTTCAAGAAGCAATCTTTCTCTTCCAAATACAAAAGATTGATATTCTTTTTTTATATTAAAGATTGAATAGGTTCTCATCTTTCGTCCTCCTCCCATTACCAAGTATTATAAAATAAAAATTTTGAATATTTTGTCAAATGGCGGAGTAATTCTTACACTATTTTTGTCACATTAAAGAGAAACCATAATACTTACTATAAACCTTCCCTATTTTACAGAGAGCAAACTATGGTTTTTTTTTTTTGAACCTACGCGCTCTCAGCCCCGAGACCTAGATGAAAATGCAGATGAAGGCCGTTTTAGGAAATTTGCCAAAAGAGTAACATGAAGTTATTAGAAAACATGATGGCATAAAGAAATGAAATTACCATTGTTTTTTCTTAAGAGCAAAAAAATTGTGAAAGGAGCGAGAAATAGTGAAAAAATTATTCTTGATTGTTGTCGGAGGTATTGCTGCAATTGTTGCACTAAGCCTAATGGGCCCATTGGTTGCATTTGCATTCTCTGCATTGCTTGTATTCTTGGGAATGCACTATTATGTGCGAGCAAAATCCACTCTTGCCAAGGTATTCTGGATTGCGGTTGGATTAGTTGGAATCTTTGCAAGCATCTCCAATGTCCCTGCATTAATCGGATTGGCTGCAATTTACTTGATTTACGTTCTATATAAAAAATGGAACAACGAAGAAATCTCATTTGGCAAGTCCCCGATCATCAAGGAAGATGATCCATTTACAAACTTTGAAGCAGAATGGGCAAAGTTGACAAAATAATATTAAAGGAGCGAGAAAAAAATGGTTGGTTTATTACAAAGATTTAAATACACGGTGCAGGCGGACCTGCATGAAATGTTTGACAAAAAAGAAAGAAAAAATCCAATCGCTATGCTGAACCAATATATTCGAGAAGCAGAAAAACAAACTGAACAAACAGGCAAATTGCTTCACAGACAATCGCAATTAAAAGAACAACTTGAAAACGAGTTGAAAGAAACAACCAACATGCTTGAAAAAAGAACAAAACAGTTGGAAATGGCTGAAAAAGCAAACGAACTTGATTTGGTTGCTTTTGCTTCCCAGGAAGTAAACAATTACAGAACACGCCAATCCACTCTTTTAGAATCAATCGCCAATACAACGAAGGAATTTGTCGAGCTGGAACAAAAGTTCGAGTCGATGAAACATAAAATCAAGGATATGAAAGTCCGCCAGCTGCAGTTAATGGGCAAGGAAAATGTCACGCGCGCCCATCATAAAATGGATGAAGTGCTAAAATCAAAAGACGAATCCACATTTGACGACCTTTCAACTTATATTGACAACTTAGCCGAGAAAATCGAAGAAGATTATGAACGAACGCAATTGGAAGCTCGGTTGGCTCAACTTGAAAAAGCACAACCACAAACTCTTTCAATCGAAACGAAAGAAGAAGCCATAGAAGCTAAGTAAATGGTATAATGACATTTGTTGGGAGAAGGCGATTGTCTTCTCCTCTAGTGTTGTGCGAACACGTAAAAAGGAGGACCATCTATGAACAGATTCAGTACGAACCAGTTAACGATTCTAGCGATCATCTTGTTATTCATCGTGTTCGTAGAGCTTACAATTTTCAATAATGGTGGCGCCTTTTTACTGATTTTCGGCGCACTTCTGCTCTATTTCAGTTTTTCCAAAAGAAAGAAGTATTTATTGTGGGCCGGCATTTTCTTTGTCTTTATTGCCATCCTGAGCATTTGGAGCTTGCGTTTATTAATTGCCGGGGTGCTCATCTACATATTATATAAACATGTTACGAAAGAACAAAAAGTGGTCACTCTACAAATGCACGATCTAGAAGCTACCATTGCGCAAAATGAACTAATAGGCAATACTTCTTCCCCGCTTGAAAGCTATAAGTGGAATGATGTACAAATTCAAAAAATAATTGGGGATATTACGCTGGATGTCACGGATACCATTTTGCCTGCTGGAACTTCCGTCATTTCCGTTCGCCAGTCCATCGGAAAAGTAACCATTATTTTGCCTTATGAAATACCGTTAAAGCTACAATATTCCACGATTTTAGGAGAAGCAAAAGTGTTTGGCAAAGCATCCAAGCGCTTGATTAATGAAAAACTTGTATTTGAAGATGGCGAGGCAAGCGAGGCCAAACGGAAATTAATCATTCATGTTGCAACGTGGCTTGGGGATGTGGAGGTGATTCGCAAATGATTTCGTTTACTTTCCGTATTATCACCTTATTTTTATTGCTGGGCAGCATGACATTCGGGATTTTGTTTCTTTTCTTAGGTTCTCCTCTTGAAGCGGAGTGGCGTTTTTTATATGAGTTCGATGCCAATCAACCGCCATTGATTGCCATTATTTTGATTTGTGTACTTTTTGTATCCCTTCTTATCAGTTTATGGATGGGTGCTATCGGCAGATCAAGGGAACTTTCAGCAACTCGCCATGTCAAACAATTAATCGAACCTGATTTTACAGTGAAAAAGAAAACCGTGTCCCGTCCTCTTAAAAAAGCATTGCTGCAAGCGAATGAATTAATCGAAACTCAGCGCAATAGCTTGCAGCGCATGACAAATGAAAAGGCTGAAGCAAGCGATAAAATCATTCAAGAACGAATCATTGCGGAACGCCAAAGACTTGCCCGTGAATTGCATGATTCGGTTTCACAGCAGCTTTTTGCGGCATCCATGCTTTTATCTGCCATTGCCGAGCAGGAAGATGAACTCGGCACGGCGAAACCTACATTGCAGCAAGTTGAAAAAATCGTGCAGCAGGCTCAACTTGAAATGCGTGCATTATTGCTCCATTTACGTCCGATTGCGCTTAGAAACAATACACTGGCACAAGGATTAACCGAATTGATTCTCGAATTGCAGCAAAAAGTGTATTTTCATATTGAATATACGATTGAAGAAATTGTATTATCCAAAGCCGAAGAAGACCACTTGTTCCGAATTGCACAAGAAGGGTTGTCGAATACATTGCGTCACGCTAAAGCGACGGAAGTGGAATTATTGTTGATTGCAAGAGATGGAGTGGGCATCCTGCGCATTCAGGATAACGGTCAAGGCTTTAATATGGAGACCGACAAATCCACATCTTATGGGCTAAAAAATATTGTGGAACGCGCTGTGGAAATCGGCTGTACGTACAAAATTGTTTCGGTGCCCGGCGAAGGTACCATCGTGGAAGTGAAGGTCCCTCTTGGAAACAAAGAGAATCGCGAAAAAACGGACGAACAGAAGCAGTTGGGTTAATTGATGAATTGGAGGAAAAAGCATGATTAAAATTTTGATTGCGGATGATCATGAAATGGTGCGAATCGGCGTTGCTGCCTACCTTACCGCTCAACCGGATATGACGGTCGTGGGAGAAGCGGAAAATGGCGCACAAGCCGTTGAAAAAGCACTCCAGCTAAAGCCGGATATCATATTGATGGATAACGTAATGCCCATCATGACGGGCGCGGAAGCAACAGCAAAAATTCTGGAAAGCTGGCCCCAAGCGAAAATCATGATGGTTACGAGCTTTTTAGATGATGATAAAGTCTACCCCGCGCTGGAAGCCGGTGCTGTCAGCTATATCTTGAAAACATCGAACGCCAAACAAATTGCGGATGCCATTCGCAAAACAATGAATGGGGAAACAGTACTGGAACCCGAAGTAACAACGAAAATGATCAGCCGAATGAGAAACCATAACCAATCTCCCCTTTATGAACAGCTAACGGAACGGGAAATGGAAGTCTTGTTATTGGTAGCGCAAGGAAAAACAAACCAAGACATTGCCGATGAATTATTTATTGCGTTAAAAACCGTGAAAACCCATGTAAGCAACATCTTGGCGAAGTTGGAGGTTCAGGACCGCACCCAGGCGGTTGTTTATGCATTTCAGAATGGACTTGTGAAGTAGAGCATTTCTAGGATGATGGTTTTTGGCTAATTGGGAGATAGCTGTTCTATTTGCGAATTTTGTATGTCTATTTGCGAATTCTTGATTTCTATTTGCGATTTTCTTATTTCTATTTGCGAATTCACTTTCTATTTGCGATTTTCCTATTTTTATTTGCGAATTCTTATCGTCTATTTGCGATTTTCTCATTTCTATTTACGAATTCACTTTCTATTTGCGATTTTCGTTCCAGTCCTCCTCCGAAAACTGCGCCGTTCATTACTGCAATCACGGGCGGAGGCAGCGCTTCCAAATTGGTAACTGTTTGTCCAATGCTTTGAACAGCATAGCGGCAGCGTTTTGTGTTCTTTTAACTCAGACCACACACTAAAAGCTTTATCTCCAGCCGCAGTCAAAATGACTACCCGTGTTGAAAAACTTGTTATATTTCAAAAATACAGCGGTTGAACTCTTGCAATAGTTCACACGACAAAGCATTTTAAAGCTTCTGGCCGGTTTAATTTTAATCTCCCAATATGCTTACCATAACGCTCTATTTCAACAAGACTCATCCACTTTCACCTCACCGCGGGCCATCTCCAATTGCCGTGATTTAAGCGGCTTTCCTAGCTTGCTTTCAATGAAAAAAGCTGCCTCCAATAATTTCCCATGATCTAAGCCTGTCTCATAGCCCATTGCCGTCAAAAGGTAATTCACATCTTCGGTAGCCACATTGCCGGTTGCTCCTTTTGCATAAGGGCAGCCGCCAAGACCGCCGATCGAGCTATCAAATATCCTGATGCCCATTTCAAGCGACTTCACAATGTTGGCAATTGCCGTTCCATAAGTATCGTGAAAATGCATGGCGAACAGTGTCGGAGGATATTTTTCCAACAGCAGTTCAAGTAATCTCTCAATTTGCGGAGGTACCCCAACACCGATCGTATCACCCAGTGAAATTTCCGTGACACCCATTTCCACCAATCGGTCCACTACATACAGGACTTGTTCCGGCTGCACCGGTCCGTCATAAGGACAGGCAATCACCGTGGACACATACCCCCGAACAGTCAGATGATTTGCTTGTGCCTCTTTTACAACCTCTTCAAGTATCGGAAAAGTCTCCTCTATTGTTTTATTGATATTCGCTTTGTTGTGCCCTTCCGAGGCGGACATGAAAATGTTGGCTTCATCAATTGATACGTGCAACGCTCTTTGGAGACCCCTCAAATTAGGTATAAGTGCTGCATACATGACTCCCCTTCGTCTAATTAATCTAGTAAGGACAGGAGATGCATCTGCCAGTTGGGGAATCCAGCTTGGCCGGACAAAGGAACTTGCTTCAATATAATCAAGACCGCTTTCCGATAACTTTTCAATCAAATGAATCTTATCGGCGGTTGAAATAAAAGTTCTTTCATTTTGCAAGCCATCGCGTGGCCCCACTTCTTTTATACGAACTTTTCCTTTGAACTGACTGTCTTTTACCATGTACAACCCCCTTCTAGTTTATGTATATGAGGGGGCGCTTTCAGTCATTCTACATGGGGATGGTTGGGGGTGATTTAAAGTACTTCGTATATTAAACTTTTTTGAGTCAGCTTACTGAAAAGCGGGCCTTTATGGGATTTCTAATGAGTAGGTTCTCCTTGATTACTGGTAAACAATCAACTTACTAATAATAAAATTGATACTTTCCAAAATGAAAAAGTGGGAATTTGCAAAGTTACTTCTAAATGCCATATTAAATTCTTTATTCTTTAAAACCATTTAATTATAATAAACTTACAGATTTAAGATGCAATGCATTCATAAAAGAATGAAAAAGGTTAAATGATCGAATCAACGTCAAATCACAATTTGATATGTATCATCAAACAAAAAAGCACATTAAGAAACAGAAAAAAATCTGCTTTTTAATGTACTTTACTTTTAATTATTTCCAGCAGTTGTTGAAAATAATTCGGGGATTCCCAATAAATACTTCTAAATTTATTCAAGAGCCGATCCATCTCTTCACTACACTTTAACGTTTCGGGGTGGTCAAGTCCCTTCGAGGTACCCACCTCTATCAAATGCTTTTGTAACTCAACAATTTGATCTATTAACAATAGATCTTCAGAAGATATCATTACCATTTATTCCCCCGTAATCAATAAAATGTAATAAACTCATTATATTAAATAATCTGGAAAATTGAAATATAAGTTATCAAATAATATTTTTATTTAGCTGTTGAATATTTACCAAAGCGAACGATATGTTCCGACTCACAATCAGGACAATGATAGCCATTCTTGTTTTGGTCTTAAAACGCACGGTGTAATGGACATATGACGAAATTTGGATACGATTTAAAGGTGGAACACTGGCTCACCGTGAAGTTTGTCTACGTAAAGAATTATATTATCCAGAAATTAAAAATTGATTCAACAGAGCTCTATTACTCATGCCCCATTATGCTTAATCAGCAATTAATCTTCAAGCACTGAAAAAACCTTCGTGAAGCAAGTTCACGAAGGTTTTCTAATTCATCTAAAATTATAATGCTTTCGCTTTCGCTACAACGTTTTCTACTGTGAAACCATATTGCTCGATTACGATTTCGCCAGGCGCACTTGCACCGAATTGGTCGATTCCAAGGATATCGCCCTCGAAGCCAGTGTATTTATGCCAGCCGAATGTAGAGCCCATTTCGATGGCCAAGCGTTTTGTAACTGCTTTTGGCAACACGGATTCTTTGTATTCCGCTGATTGCTGTTCAAAGCGATCCATTGATGGCATCGACACGACTGATGCATCAATTCCATCTGCCAACAATTGCTTTTGCGCTTCTACAGCAAGCGAAACTTCAGAACCTGTAGCGATTAGAATCATATCCGGTGTTTCTTTTGATGCCGGTGAAACAACGTATGCCCCTTTTGCCACACCGTCTTTAGCCAATTCTGCTGATTTTTCAAGTACTGGCAAGTTTTGGCGGGAAAGAACTAAAATCGTTGGTACATCCTTCGATGATACCGCTAATTTCCAAGCTTCAGCAGATTCGTTTGCATCAGCAGGACGGATTACAGAAAGGTTCGGCATCGCACGTAAAGATGCTAAATGTTCAACTGGTTCGTGTGTTGGACCATCTTCCCCAACTGCAATGGAGTCATGCGTGAATACATATGTTACAGGCAAGCCCATTAATGCAGATAAACGAATTGCTGGACGAACGTAATCGGAGAATACGAAGAATGTTCCACCGAAAACATTTAACCCGCCATGCAGCGCCATACCGTTTAATGCAGCACCCATTGCGAATTCACGTACACCAAACCAAATGTTGCGGCCTTCCGGTGTGTCCGGGAAGAAGTCGCCAGCGCCTTTGATTGTTGTTTTGTTTGAACCGGCAAGGTCCGCGCTTCCGCCAAAGAAGGATGGCACTTTTTTCGCTAATGCGTTGATTACTTCACCTGAAGAAGAGCGTGTTGCAACCGATTTTCCTGCTTCATAAACAGGTACTTCCGCATCAAAATCTGCAGGAAGTTCATTGTTCATCGCTTTGATGAATTGATCAGCCAGTTCAGGGAATTCCGCTTTGTAACTTTCAAATTTTGCATTCCATTCAGCTTCTGGTTGAACCCCTTGCTTTTCGGCAGCTTCTTTGAACGTTGTATATACCTCTTCTGGAATTTGGAATGGTTCGTGTTCCCATAAATAAGCCGCTTTTGTTAACGCCACTTCATCCGCACCTAGTGGGGCACCATGGCAATCCGCTTTACCGCATTTATTTGGCGAACCATAGCCGATTACCGTTTTCACTTCAATTAGCGTTGGTTTGCCTTCGGATTGCTTCGCTTTTTCAATTGCCGTATTGATATCTTCAATGTCTGTTCCATCTGCAACATGGATGTAATTCCAGCCATAAGACTCAAAACGTTTTTGTACGTTTTCCGAGAAGGATTTTTCTAAATCGCCGTCCAACGAAATATCGTTCGAATCGTATAAAACGATTAATTTATCCAATTGCAAGTGCCCAGCCAATGAAATCGCTTCTGCTGCAACACCTTCCATTAAATCGCCGTCACCGCATAGCGCATACGTATAATGGTCCACAACATCATAGCCTGGCTTATTGTATGTAGCAGCTAAATGACGTTCAGCCATTGCCATCCCTACAGCCATGGCAATCCCTTGTCCAAGTGGACCGGTTGTCGCTTCCACGCCAACTGTATGGCCATATTCTGGATGTCCAGGTGTTTTTGAATCCCATTGACGGAAGCTTTTAATTTCTTCCATGTCCAGTCCATATCCACCTAAGTGAAGTAAACTATATAGGAGCATCGACCCATGACCAGCCGAAAGAACGAAGCGGTCGCGGTTCGTCCATTTTGGATTTTGTGGATTATGACGCAATTGTTTCGTCCATAGCGTATAAGCCATTGGTGCTGCACCCATCGGTAATCCTGGGTGACCGGAGTTTGCTTTTTCGATTGCATCGATTGATAATGTTCGTATTGCATTAATTGCTAAAAGATCAGCAGTTTGTGCCATGTTGTGACATCCTTTCTCGTGCTTATATTGTTCTTTTACAGTTTAGACAAGAATTTCTAAGAAAACAATCCCAACACCGGACATTTTCGAAATTTCTGTCGCTCTTTTTTGAATTATGACACAATATCACTTTAGTTTAATTTGTTGCGTTGAATTTCTTTGATTTTTTCCGGTGTTACGTCTGTTCCGTTGGCATCAACGATTTGGACGTTCTCGATAGTATTGCGGAATGAACTGCGGAAAGAGTCCAAATATTCTTTGCGTAAGCTGCTGCGTTCCTTTGCTTCGGCTTCCGTTAATTTGCCTTCTTTCGCCTTTTTGGAAAGTTCATTGATCCGCGCAATTTTTTCTTGTGATAACATAGTTTCTCACCTTTCTATTTTAATCATTGAGGATAAGAATATTTTAAACTTCTTATTAAACTAATGATGATTGTTAACTCTTTAAAGGTAAGGAAAAAAGGGTGAGAGTGCAAGTAAAAACAACTCTAGCTATCGCTGCTATAAACGCAGGAAGTTTTATTTTTATTCATATTTCCCGATGATTGGATCGTCCATCCCTCTTTATCGAATATGAGAGTCACACTTTGCCCACCTGTTAACATTCCTTCATCCCACAAAGAGGACAGAGGTTTATTTTGCAAAGCAATACATAAACACGCAATAGCCACCCCATGTGAAATGACAGCAATTTTATTTTCAGGTCTATGAATAAGGAAATCCAGAAAGCTTTGCATTCTTTCCGTTACTTGCCCAAATGTTTCTTGGGTATTTGCGATAAACTTTTCCGGATGCTGCAAATACATTTGATAGTGCAGATCATGCTGTAAATTGAGTATGCTCTCCCCTTGCCACTCACCTAGATTTATTTCTCTCAATCTTGAATCGATTCTGATGTCGACCTCGGGAAACATCAATTGTGCCGTCTGAAGTGCTCTGCCTAAATCGCTTGCATAGACAATCTCTGGCTGGAAATTGGGGTTTTCAGCTTGCCTTTTACCATTATCCGTCAAGGGAGAATCGAGCCAACCTTGCAGAATTCCTGCTTTATTCCACAAAGTTTCTCCGTGGCGGTAAACCCTAACGACTTTGCACATAATTAGTAAAAGCAATTTTAAATTTTGACAGCTTTGCAGGTGTTTTAATAGCTATACGGAACCATTGTCCGTCTAGACCAATAAAATTATAAGTGTGCCGCAAGACAATTCCTTGCTTTAAGAGCGCTTTGAAAAAGTCATCAGGATGAAATGGTTCAGGCAGTTTAAATAAAAGATAATTTGTCCGGCTATTGGATACTTCACAATTGTATTGCTTTAAAAATGCTTTCAGCTCTTCTCTCCAGCTCTCATTCAATTGCACAGAATGCTGAACAAAATTATCCAGCTCCAAACAACGCTCACCGATGCTTATGGCAACATTGCTTACATTCCAATGCGGCAAAAACTGTCTTAAACTTGGTGCTAATTGGCTCAAGATATAACCAATCCGGATTCCAGCTAGGCTGTACATTTTGGTCATGGAGCGTACAATTATTAAATTTTCATAAGCCGAGACAAAACGAATCATCGTTTCCTCTTCATTTGCCCAATCCATAAAAGCCTCGTCGACCACAATCGCACAATTGTTGTTCTGCCCATACTCCAACAATTGTTCAATTATATCCGCTTCAATTAAAACACCTGTTGGATTATTTGGATTGCATATGTATAAGACCTCCGCCTCATTCATGGCTTGCTTAGCCTTTGTAATGGAAAAGGAATAATGGGTTATATCATCCACAAGCAAAGAACTCACTTGTACATTTGCGGCCAATAAAGTCCGTTCATATTCGGAAAAAGAAGGCTGCAAGATGCACGCTTTTTTTCCTCTAAAGTACCTTGCTATTACCGCCAGGCTTTCTGATGCGCCATTGCTTACAAGAACATTTTCCACCGGCAATCGATGATGCGCTGAGAGCTTTGTTCTGAGGGGGTCTGCCAGCTCATCCGGATAACTCGGTAGCAGATCGGCCAATTGAGGCCACATTTCCTGAATCTCCAAGGGCAGTCCTTGAGCATTCACATTTTCACTTAAGTCAATAATTTTCTGAGGAACTTCCATATTGAATGATTCATATAATTTGCCAGGATTAGCTCCATGCGATGGTAATTGCAATGAGGATCCCTCCGATCAATAAATAAAAAAGTAATGTAGCCACATACATGTGATGAATAACACCTACAATATGCTGCCGATTCAGTTGAAAATATGGCATTCCCATTACAGCATGAAATGACTTGATGCCTCCATATTGGTTTTCGCCGCCCAATTGAATACCGAGCTGAATAGCGGTGGCAGCTTCCAAATAGCCACTATTGGGACTTGGGTGTTTGGCTGCATCCTTACGCCAGTTTTTAAATCGATTTACGAACGATTGCCGTTTTGCTTGTTTGGTAAAAGATAAAATGAGAAATCCAGTGATACGGCTTGGAATATAATTGGCAACATCGTCGATTTTTGCAGCAAAAAAACCAAAATGTTCATATCTGTCATTCTTATAGCCAATCATCGAATCCAAAGTATTGATTGCTTTGTAAACCCAGGCACCGGTTGCACCAAAAAGCAGCGCATAAAATAATGGTGCCGTTACCCCATCGCTGGTATTTTCCGAGACTGTTTCAACAACACCCCGAACAATTTCTTGCTCGTCCAAATGCCCGGTATCTCGACCAACAATCCAGCTTAATTTCTCCCGTGCCGTCTGGAAATCATTTTGATTGAGTGCATCGTAAACCAGCATTGCAGCTTGCTGCAAACTTTTTTGGGCAAGAGCTAAACTGATCAGAACAATTTCAACCAGTACCCCCATCAGTAAATGAATTTTGTAGCTTAACCAAACCGCAATCCCAACCACTGCCGCAGTCGTTGCAATTACTGCGATAACACAGATTAGCCCTTTCCATTTCCCCTGGTGGCCGGTATTTAATTTCTGTTCCAGTTTCTCTATCAAACGGCCGATAAAAATGACTGGATGTGTCCATTTTTGGGGATCACCGAAGATCCGGTCAATCAGCAACGCGAAGAGACAGATAACTACATTCATACTTGTACCTCTTGTATCATATATTCTACTGTATTCTATTAATTTTGTATTAGTTTGTTAAAAGCAAGTAAGACAAAGTCTCTTCAACTTTGTCTTAAAACCTTGTTATATTTAATGATGGTGGTGGACCGGGCCATGTTCTTTTGCATAGGCCCGATAATTTTCCAAATCTTGCATACCTGTTGACGTACCGTTCATTGCCTGTTCGGCACGCTCAACCAAAATATGCTGAAGCTTTTCATGATAACCGAAATAACTTGCGATTTCAATTTCAACTTGTGGATTCAGCTCCGCAAATTTCTCCCGCATTTGGTTCATTCTTTCCATTAAAATACCCGTAAATAAGAAATATGGCAGCATAATAATTCTTTTTGCCCCCAGATTTATACAACGCTCGATGCCTTCTTCTACTGTTGGTGTAGTTACTCCCATAAAAGCACTCTCGACCCATTGGATATTAAGTTTTTCCCATAATAAACGTGAAATGCTGTAAAAGTCGTCCTTTGCACCTGAATCACTGCTTCCGCGTGCTATTAATAAGATGGCCGTTTCTTCATATCTGGCTTCGGGATCAATACCAACTTCCATCAATCTAGTTTTCAAGATTTCAAATATTTCATCATGAATACCGATTGTTTGGCCATAAGTAAAATAGACATCCGGAAAATGCTCTCTTGCATGCTCAATTTCAGCAGGGATATGTAACTTGGAATGCCCAGCATGAAGTAAAATTATCGGGATTACATGAATTTCCTGCGCACCCTTTTCAACGCAAATTTCAATGCCCTCTTCGATATTCGGCGATGCAAATTCCAAAAAGCAAGTTTCTACTAAAATAGACGCACCTAGAAGTTTTTTCATTCTTTTGATAAATTCACGAACTTCTTCATTTCCTCTTTCAAGTCGACTGCCATGGCCAACAAATAACACCGCTTTTTTCTCAGTTTGTTTCCCATTTTTTCTTTGTCTGTGTTTGCTTTTCGAAATCCCTTTGCCATATTGGCCGTTGACTTGCTGTAATCCATCCTGCCCCATCGTATAAATTTTATGTTCCTCATCAATTGAGTCGGTGACAATTCCTCTTGCTACATTGTCGTTGGGGACACTAAACCAATTTCCTTCAGGATAAGAAATAACGATACATTTATCGCGGCATCTTCCGTTGCATCGTGTTCTGGATGTATGAATTTGTTCATCCAATTTGTGCTTAGCAATTTCATCACGGATGGCCAATGTAATCTCTTCTGCACCGGCACCCATGCATGTACTGCCGTTACAAATGAGCAAATGTTTTTGCATTCCTTGCAAATTCCACGTCGTCATTAAGTACCTCCTTTACAGGTTTCCAAGAAATAACTGCTGCATTAAATGTATGCTTATAATGATAGCCTTCTGCATCGACAGTGATAAATGGCTCCAATGCTTGTTCAACATGCTTCGGGTCATAATGCCCACTTAAGATTTTTTTGCTTTGTGCTGCTATTAATTCTTCTTTCGTTGCATAATGGTACGTGCGTTCTAACTGCAACATTTGGCAGTCTGCAAAAATCCCTAACTGGTAAAGCATATTAACGATTTGAATATAATCTCTCCGCGGATATTTAATTTCGTAGCCGAATTCCTCATCCAGAACTTTATAGTGAGGCTGGATGGGACCTGTTGTCATGCCGATAATGACGCGTTTCTTTGCCAGTGCATTCATCTTTTTCAAGGTACTTAACATGTAATACATGCGATAAAAACAATTGACGCCAACAACAATATCGTGGGCCTCCACATCCGCTTGTTCCCATTTGCCATAAACATAATGTACATTTTGTGCTTCCTGGAAACACATTTTCAAATAATCCAGTACAGCCTCCGAACTATCGACACACGTGACTTTTCTTGCATAAGCTTGCAATGGAAATGTATAATTTCCCCACCCAGGACCAATTTCAAGTACTTCATCAGTTGGATGAATGTATTGCTGAATGATTTCAAAAATTGGTTTTGCATGGTCATCTATTTGGCGAATGATTTTTTTGGCAATTGATTGTCGCCAAAAAGCTTCCTCCAATGTATCGTCCTTCATTCGTTCCGGCATATTACCTTGCCAGTCATGCATTCCCTCTTGCCATAATGATTCAAAATTTATTGCTAATGGCCCTCTCAAAAAATCCCCTCCAGTCATAAGCAGGTTCAATCCATACAGCACGCCTTTAATGTATAATAAACACAAAAGCCGACTCTTTACTTCCACGAATCTTTTTACTGAATCAATGAATAGAGATTTTCCATATCCAGATGCTTCCTTACATGATAATCAAGCATTTCATATGCTTCTTCCCGCAATTCTCCATCACTTTTTACATCCTCCGAAAGTAGAGGCAATCCTTTTTGCTGTCGCAACTCATTGATCAGCTTTCGGGTATATAAACGGTTATGAAAAATTCCGTGTAAATAAGTGCCGATAACTTGGCCATTTTCTGTTATTGCGCCATCGCTGCGACCATCTTTCAATCGAATGAAAGAACGGATGTCCGCTGTTTTTTTAGAACGCCCCAGGTGAATTTCATATCCTGAAACTTGCTGGCCATCCATTAAAACGCCCCTTGTTTGAACAGCTTGCTTTTGATGAACGAACGTTGTCTCGATTGGGAGCAACCCAAGCCCTTCAAAGATGCCACCGTTCCCTTCAACGGCTTCTGAATCAATAAGAAGCTCTCCCAGCATTTGATAGCCGCCACAGATTCCGAAGATTTTTGTTCCTCTGCTTGCCAATACCTGAATTGCCTGTGCAAAGCCCGAATGTTTCAGCCAGTTCAAGTCTTCTACCGTATTTTTTGTGCCCGGGAGAATAAGCAAATCCGGTGTTAGAAGTTGGTGAAGATTTGTTACTAATCTAACACCCACCCCCGGCTCATCATAAAAAGGATCCACATCCGTAAAATTCGATATATGCGGAAGTCGGATCATGGCTACATCAATACTCAATTCGTCTTGTTTTGGTTTTTTTAAATGTAAACTTGATAACGCCAAAGAATCTTCCGCGTCGATTGCTACATCCAAATAAGGAATAACCCCCAGCACCGGAATATTTGTTTTCTCTTCAAGCCATTCGATGCCGCTCGTCAATAATTCCTCCATACCTCGAAACTTATTGATAATAATTCCTTTGACCCTTGCTCTTTCGTCCTCATCCAACAACATCAGTGTCCCGATGATTGAAGCAAAAACGCCTCCACGGTCTATGTCCGCTACTAAAATCACGGAAGCGTCCGCCAAATGAGCCATCCTCATATTTGCAATATCCCGGTCTTTTAAATTAATCTCTGCCGGACTTCCTGCCCCTTCCAATAGGAGTATGTCATATTGCTGCTGGAGTTTTTCGACAGATTTTTGTACTTCCGGCATTACCAGTTCAACAAAGTTTTCACGATACGTTTTTGCATCGATGTTTTGTCGATGTTTCCCATGAACAATTACTTCCGACATCATTTCACCCTTTGGCTTCAATAATATGGGGTTCATATCAGTCGTCGCATCCACTCTTGCTGCTTCCGCTTGTACACCCTGAGCACGGCCTATTTCCCCGCCGTCTTTTGTGATATATGAATTTAACGCCATATTTTGAGATTTAAATGGGGCTACTCGATACCCATCGTTTGCAAAAATCCTGCATAATGCCGTACATATTAAACTTTTCCCAACATCTGAAGCCGTCCCTTGAACCATAATCGCTTTAGCCATTAAAACTCCAGTCCTTTAACCGCTGAAATATTTTGATCTGAATAATAATGCTTTGTAGGCTCAATGGTAGATACTAAATCGGCAATATCGATTAATGCTGAATGGGCTGCACGTCCAGTTACAACTACATGCATATGGGGAGGGCGATTTTTAATGGCCTCAATTACCTCGGATAAAGGGAGTACATCATCAATCGGAAACTTTTGGATGGCCAAGGCATTATTCAATTCGTCCAGCACCAGCAAGTCGACGGATTCATCCTGAAGTGCTTTTTTTACTTTTTGCCAAGCTTTGTTGAGCGCTTCCCGATGCTCTTCAGGTGTTTTTGTCCACGTAAAACCGATGCCTAATTGCTGTGTTTCTACACCCAGTTTTCGTAAAGCTATTTGCTCGCCATAGGTACGCTCCGGCGATTTGATAAATTGCAGAAATTGTACTTTCATACCTCGGCCAATTGCACGTAGAGTTAGCCCAAGTGAAGCAGTCGTTTTTCCCTTTCCTTCACCGGTATAAACAAGTATCAGACCCCGTTTGTCCATTTTTCCCCTCCTAAAGCCAAGTGGTTTTTTCTTTAAATGAAGTACGCTTTTTCTCTGGCAATTTTTCGTCCTCTGGATATCCAATAAAAAGAGTTCCTACTATCTGCTCGCTTTGACTCGCCCCAATAAATGTCTGCAGCCGCTCATCGTGAACCAGGCCAACTCCTCTTGTACGCCATACAAAACCTAAACCCAGTTCCTCAGCCATCAGCCACATTGACATAATGGCGCTGCAAACGGCGAATACATTGTCTTTTGTAGCAGCTTCATCATTCTCGACTTTTTCGGAAGTTACGACAATAACAAGTGGCGTGGTTTGAATAACCTTCAATGAACTATCAACCAAATTTGGTTTTGTTGGAAAACGTTCTACTAAATATTCCGTGGCAACTTCTTCATATTTTTTTAATGCTTCTCCTTGCAGTACATAAAAATGCCATGGCTCACGATTGCGATCATTTGGTGCAAATGTTGCTGCTTCAAGCAATTGTTCAATTTTATGTTTTTCTATGGGTATATTTTTATATTGTCGGATCGCACGGCGTTTTTTTAATGATTCGTAGAGTGTCATCGTATAGATTCCTCCATTTGTTCAAACCAGGCGATTTTTTCTCTAACGTTCACGACATCCCCTACCAGGATCAATGCTGGATTGACGATTTCTTCTTGTTGAATTTTTTCATCTATGTTTGATAATGTTGCTGTAAATGTCCGCTGATTTACAGTTGTACCGCGCTCTATTACAGCGACTGGCGTATTTTCATTCCGGCCATGGGCAATAAGCTGCTTTGCAATATGTCCAATATTTCCGACGCTCATATAAAACGCCAGCGTATCAATCCCATTCGCCAGGGCTTCCCAATGTAAAAAGTCATTTCCCTTTTCGGCACGACCATGACCGGTTACAATGGCAAAGCTCGTCGCGTAGTCGCGGTGTGTGACAGGAATTCCGGCATAAGCCGCTGCTGCAATACCGGCAGTTATTCCCGGAACAACCTCAAATGGGATATTTGCTTCTCTTAAAATAGCAGCCTCTTCCGCCCCACGACCAAATACAAAAGGATCTCCCCCTTTTAATCGAACAACCATTTTTCCTTTGGTTGCTTCCTTTACCAAAAGCTCATGTATTTCATCCTGTATCAAAGAATGCTTACCCGGTTCTTTGCCGCAATAGACGAGTACGGCCGTTTCCTTGGCATAGTTCAGCAACTCTTTGTTTACCAACCGGTCATAAGCGATGATATCCGCCTTTTTTATGCATTCGGCTCCATAAACGGTTATTAACTTCGGATCGCCCGGGCCTGCGCCAACTAAATAAACCTTACCTGTCATATTTGTTGAACTCCTGTTGAGATTTTCCAGACATATTTATCGCATTGTTCACAATGATTCATTTTGTTTCCTCCAGACATGCATTTAACCAGTTTTCAACGAGTTGGATATTAGAGGCAAAGTGAAAATGAGTATAACCTGCCACTAAATTTTTGCCTAAATAGCCTTCTTGCTGCGCACGGAATCTTCCCTTGGAAAAATAGGCTGGGGAACCGTGGTCGCCTTGGTAAGTCGAATAATGAAATTCGTGCCCTTTCGCTTGCTGCTGTGCTTTAATTAAAAAGTTCCCTTCTACCCCTGTTATTTCCCGGTATCCCAAGGCAGCTAATTTATCTTGCATGACCACTTTGCCCGGGATAACACCGAGCATGTTAAATTGTTCACCATCTCTTCTTTCGATGGCTTCCGTACAATACATAAAGCCTCCGCATTCCGCCAAAGTCGGTATACCAGCCGCAATGACTTTGCGAATCGATTCTTTGGTAAGTTCATTTTTGGATAGCTGCTCTGCAAATTCCTCCGGGAACCCGCCACCGATATACAACCCTTGGGCGATTTCGGGTACCGCTTCATTTCTTAAAGGAGAGAAATAATGCAGCACAGCACCGTGTGCCTCCAGCAATTCTAAGTTTTCCGGATAATAGAAGTTGAAAGCTTCATCCCTTGCAACAGCAAGATGAACTTTTTCCTTTTGTTGCGGATTGAAGAGTACAGTGGTTTGCTCTAATTGCGGCGCCTCCGTTAACGACAGCAATAGCTCCAAATCTACGGTTGCTTCAATTGCTTGTGCAAGTTCCTCAAAGTATGGATCCAGTTCGCCTCTTTCAATGGCTGGAATGAGTCCTAAATGGCGACTGCGCAAAGGAGGTACCGCTCCTTTTTGCAAGTAGCCAATTACAGGGATTTGGCATTCCTGTTCAATGGCGGCTTTTACAATTTCATAATGGCTTTTACTGCCTAATTGATTGGCAATAACCCCGACGATATTGACATCGTGCGAAAAGGTTTGGAATCCTTTTACAACCGCTGCTACACTTCTTGCCATGCTCGCACCATTTACGACCAATATAACGGGGCTTGAAGTAATTCGGCTGATGTCAGCTGTGGAGCCCTCATCGTTTAACGGACTTTTCCCGTCATAAAAGCCCATTACGCCCTCAATAATGGCCACATCTGCTTGTTCGCTTGCCCGGCTTACAATGGTTTTGACCACATCATGGGACAACATCCAGCTATCAATATTGCGCGAAACTCTTTTGGTAACGGCTGTATGATAAGAAGGATCTATATAATCAGGGCCGCATTTAAATCCTTGGACACGCAGCCCTTTATTCAACAATGCTTTCATTAAACCAATGGAGAATGTCGTCTTGCCAACTCCACTGCCTGTTCCGGCAATCACAAAACGGTTTACCATAATTCCCCCCTAACAAAAGTTCAATCTGGCAATAGAAATCGTCACATTGCCGCTCTTCTTTTTTTCCAGCAATAAATCGCTCGTATTGGCATATCTCATTGCAGCCGGTTCACTTACTCCATATGCACCGGTATATTTAAAGACGGTTTCAGATGGATTGGGCAATGGCATTTCATTCAATTGCCCAGGTGTATATGTGACAAACTTCCACCCGTACCGATTCGTAATATCGATCAAGGCTTGTTCGTCTTTTTTTAGATCAATTGTCACCAAGGCTTTGACACTTTTTTTCGATAACTTTAGCTCAGCTAACGTTTCGTCAATAACTGCTTCTATCTCGTCGAAAGATGTTCCCCTGTTGCAGCCCATTCCAAGCACGATCGATTTTGGCCGGTAGATGACTCCATTCGTTAAAATGACTTCTTCGTCCCTCTCCAAAATACGGTCCGTAACTATTAGGGCTGCATCCGGCTTGGCCTCTATGGCATGCTCAATCGTTTGATATTGTTTAATAGATGAAGGTATTGGTGTATCATGCATCCACCAATTTGTCTCTCCAGTTTCTTGTACAATCGCCACATGCTCCTCATTAACGACAGCAGCACTGACCGGCGTTAATTTTTCATCAGAGTCCCAAACCCATCCAAACCGCGCCCCAAATAAGTCAACGGGAATCGTTTTTTGCACATCCGAAGCTGTTGTAATAATAGGTTTTGCCCCAATCACATTGGCCACTTCATGCGTTAACGCATTGGCACCCCCAATATGTCCCGACAATACACTAATAACATGCTCTGCTTTATCGTCGATCACCAACACGCCCGGGTCTTTCTTTTTATCTTCCAAAATAGGGGCAATCATGCGAACGACGGCACCCAATGAAATGATTAAGATCAGTCCTTTGTATTTTTTAAATAAGGCCGGCAATAACAAACGAACTGTTCCTTTAAATAATTGAATGCCTTTCGCTTGTTCGTCGCCGTGCTCGAATTTTTCCATATAATACAAATCGACATGAGGAAAATCCTGCAACATTTGGCGCGCTTTTTGAACACCATGCTTGGTAATGGCCACTAATGCGTAAGGCTTTGTCACTTCAATTTCAGGAATTACCCCCTCCTGCAATTCAATCATCGACTTTCACACCTTTTCGGAAACCATGGGTAAAAGTAGCGTCATAAAGTTTAGAACGATAGTTTTTTTCATGAATCGCCGGATCCAAAGTCCAACCAGCCAAAATCATTGCATGCTTTCGTATGCCATTTACACGCATCGCCTCATCAAGTTCAATCAACGTTGTACGAACAATTTTTTGATCCGGCCATGTAGCTCTTTGAATGACTGCGACGGGTGTATCATCCGCCCAGCCTGCCTCTTGCAATTCCTTGACTATTTTCTTGGTCAATGTTGCACTTAAGAATAATGCAATTGTACAATGATGGCTTGCAAGTAAACGTAATTTTTCAAGTTCCGGAACAGGGGTACGCCCTTCCGCACGCGTCAAAATCAGCGTTTGAGTTAAATCGGGAATGGTTAACTCGGCTCCAACAGCAGCTGCCGAAGCAAATACCGAACTAACTCCCGGTACTACCTCGTAGCCAATTCCATGTTCTTTCAATAGAGCTACTTGTTCCATTGTTGCTCCGTACATTGCCGGGTCTCCTGTATGCATGCGCACGACCATTTTCCCCTCATTCACGAATCCAACCATACAATCAACCATTTCCTGCAAATGCATACCCGCTGTACGAATAATTTCCGCGCCCGGCTTTGCCATTGCAACTAACTCTTCGTTGACGAGTGAGTCCGTATACATCACAACATCAGCTTGCTGCATAAGCTTAAGGCCTTTCACCGTAATTAAATCCGGGTCACCTGGGCCGGCTCCAATAATCCATATTTTTTTCATTATTTGCGCACCACCATTAACGATAAATAATTCAGTTCGACACCTTCCAACTCATCCAGCTTCCAAATGATTTCTTCATCTGACGTCACTTTTGTTACCACTGCAGCTTTTTCATATAGATTCATGTCTTTTAGCAGCTCCAGCATCATATCCATTACTTTCGCAACCTTGATAAAAACAACGGCATCATGATCTTCCAAAGCCTTTTTCATTTTTTCATAATCATCTGTAGCCGGAATCATCGCCACATGGTCCTCTCCGTCAGCCAAGGGAATACCCAACCGGTTAGCGGAGCCATTGAACGAAGAAATTCCTGGGATTGTTTCAATTTCAACCGCCGGGTATTTTTCCCGCATCAACTTCATGAGATGAATGAATGTACTATATAACATCGGGTCACCTTCCGTTACAAAGGCAACATCTTTCCCTTTTTCCAATGAAGCATAAATCAGCTCCACGGACTTGGACCATTCTCTTGCCAATGTCTCTTCATCCTTTGTCATTGGAAATACTAATCCAAGCATTTCTTTTTCCTCCGGCTGAATGTATACTTCAATAATTCGGTGTGCATAGCTTTTGCTCCCACGCAGTTTTTTGGGATAAGCAATAACCGGACACTCCTTTAACATGCGGAATGCTTTTACTGTAATGAGTTCTGGATCTCCCGGACCAACGCCCAATCCATATAATTTCCCTAAATTATGCATTTTCGATTCCTTTCTTACTTGCCGTGATAATGTAGATTGGATTTAACGGTACAAACCTTGTCATATGTAAAATAGGCTTACTGCGCGAAAGTTGGGCCTGCAATATCGAAACATCACATTGCAATTCTTTTAAACAATTGACAGCTTCATATAAATTTTCGATTGTAGCCAAATTCATAACCAGTCGACCGTTTGGCTGCAGCCTTTCAATACATGTAGTCAGCAACTGCTGCATTTCTCCGCCGGATCCACCGATAAAGATTGAATTTGGATCTGGAAACTCCTCTAGGCGGTCAGGTGCTTTCCCGTGGATAGCCGTGATATCGACACGGAATTTTTGCTGATTTTCGTGGCAGTTCGCCAAATCTCCCTCATTTTTTTCTATGGCAAAAACTGCTCCTTCTTTCGCCAGTTTGCCAGCTTCAATCGCCATGGAGCCTGTGCAGGTTCCGATATCCCAAACAATACTGGTCGGTTCAAGATTCATAGCCTGCAAACTTAAAACACGAATTTCCTTTTTAGTAATCAGGCCTTTATCTGGCTTGCGTTGTGAAAATTCCTCATCTTCAATCCCCAATGGATAAACGGGACCTCTCGTTGTTTGGCGCAAAATCACAATATTTAATGGAGAAAATGAACTCTCCGTAACTTCATCTAATGTCATTAACCGGCATTGCTCATGTTCGCCTTCTAAATTTTCGGCTATAAACATTTCGTATTCCGTCATGCCGAAATGCTTTAAATAATTCGCAATGGCAATGGGAGAGTTGTCCTCGTCCGTTAAAATCGCGACCTTTTGGCGGCCATCTATCTTCTGGGCCAGACCCTTTATTGTACGGCCATGCAAACTAACAATATACGCATCTTGCCACGATTCCTTCAATCTGGAAAACGCAAGCTGAAGTGAACTTGCATATGGGTAGATCTCCAAGGGGATTTTTTTCGATAAATAGCTTCCAATCCCATAAAAAAGAGGGTCGCCGGATGCCAGAATAACCGTCTTCCTTTGTTCTGCCTGCAATTGTTCAACTAGTCTTGACAAGCCCCCTTTAATTACGATTTTTTGACCTGTATAGGATGGAAAAAAATCCAGTTGGCGTTCTCCACCAACCAAAACTTCACTTTGTTCAACCCATTCGATATACTGAGGCAACAAACCGGCAGCCCCGTTATCCCCGATACCAATCATCTTCATCAATTGTGTCAAGATGCTCCACCTTCCCCAAACATTCACCATTCATGGAATAAAATGCAGTGGATACAGCCAGATCTCCTTTAACATGGGAAATGGCATGATAACTGCAATTACGGCATAAATAATCGAAAAATGTAATATTGTTGTGAGCTTTCATTAAATCTCCAACTTGAGAAGCTGTATTCGCTTCTTTAATTTGCTGTTGTATTTCCTGCGACGCACCGGCTCGTTTTGCGATTTCTGCCAAAAAGCCAAAGTCAACCGGTGCACTTTTTGAATGAAGCATCATATTTCCCTGGGCAAGCTTCGAAAATTTTCCCATCATGCCGACAAGAGAAACTTTTGAAATTTGCTTTTTCTTAATATGTTTTAAGGTAAAACCGGCAAAGTCCCCCATTTCAATAAACGCTTCTTCACGAAGGTCCGGATATTGCTTCATCGCGAATTTTTCGCTTCTGCCGCCAGTTGTGAGTACTAAATGATCACAACCGACTTCCTTCGCTACACTGATCGCTTGTACAATGCTTGCCATATAGGCCGAGCTTGAAAAAGGCACCACAATTCCACGAGTACCCAGTATCGAAATGCCTCCGATAATACCCAACCGTCCATTCAATGTTTTTTTTGCCAGTTCTTCCCCATCAGGAACCGAGATCACGACTTCAATTCCTTTTTCTATATGATAGGTATTGACCAACTCTTGAACGACTTCCAAAATCATTTTTCGCGGCACCGGGTTGATGGCAGCTTCACCAACCGGCACAGGCAGCCCCGGTTTTGTTACACGTCCAACGCCAACCCCGCCATCAAGATGAATCCCCGGTTCGTCCAAAAATCTTACGGAACTAACGATGCGTGCCAAATGGGTGACATCCGGGTCATCCCCTGCATCTTTAATCGTTGTGCAGCTAACAGTATCGTGAGCGATCATTGTCTCCGATATTTCAAAAGTGGCAAACTTCCCGGCAGGCAGAAAAATGGTGACTTGCTCTTGCTTTACGTTTGTAACCAAAGTAAGTAAAGCAGCTTTTGTCATAGCGGTTGCACAGGCACCCGTTGTATAGCCGTGACGCATATCTTTCGGATCTTTTTTATTTGTTTTCTTTTGCACGTTCATCCGCTAAAATCGAAATGGCATTCAATGCAGCAACTGTTACGGTACTGCCGCCTTTTCGCCCCACATTCGTAATATATGGAATTCCTTGAAGCTTCGCCAACTCTTCTTTTGACTCTGCTGCTGATACAAATCCAACCGGCATCCCGATAATTAAATCAGGTTTTGCAATGCCCGCTTTAATAAGCCGGATTAATTCCAATAATGCTGTCGGAGCATTCCCGATGGCATAAATGCCCCCTTCATGTTTGCGTACTGCTTTTTGCATGGAAATAATGGCACGTGTTGTCCCTAACTCTTTGGCTTCTGCCGCCACATCTGGGTCCGCGATATAGCAATGCAAGTCCCCTCCATGTTTTTGGAATCGTTTTTGTCCGGAACCGCTTTGGATCATCTGGACATCCGCAATAACATGACGGCCCTTCAGAATCGCTTGAATCCCAGCTTCTATAGCATCCGGCGTGATTAATACGCTGCGGCCCAATTCAAAATCCGCCGACGCGTGTATAATACGGCGAACTACTTTCCATTGTTCCTCTGAAAAAGAGTGTGCACCCATCTCTTCATCAATAATTGAAAAACTATAATCATAAATTTTGTCAGGATTCACAGTTAAAGGCGTGAACTCTGTATTGAAATTTGTATTAGCCATTGTTTAACTCTCCTTTTAAATGATTTAATATTCCTTCATTCGTGGAATATTTCTGGCCGTAATGAATGCGGGGCCGTTTGATTAAGATTACTTCTATATGCTGTTCGATTGCTGCTTCAATTTTTTCATCCATAGAACCAACTTGCCCGCTTTCTTTTGTAATCATCAAAGTCACACCGTATTGTTTATAAAGAGCTTGATTTAACTCTTTTGAAAAAGGTCCCTGAATCGCAATGATATTCTTCTGAGGAACCCCTAAATCTGCACATTTTTGCATGTTCTCTACATTGGGCAGCATACGAGCGTATAATTTCATATCCTCATTCAATAAATGTTTCGTAAAGGTTGCCAACGTTTTACTGCCTGTCGTTAGCATGATGTTGCCGCCCCTTTTTTTCGCCTCGAGTGCAGCTTGTTCATATGACTCTACTTCCGTAATAAGTTTGTGATCATAAACACTGTTTTCCCTCTCATATCTTAAGTACGGAATTCCAATAGTTTTTGCTGTTTCAATGGCTGTTTTGGAAGCTTCTTCGGCAAATGGATGCGAGGCATCGACAATAATTTTGGCACCGATATGAGTGGCGAGCTGCTGCATCTCTTCTATTTTCAATCGACCAATATGATGCTTAATCCCCGCCTGCTGTAAGCTATCAGCGGCAGATTGCGTGACAACCGTTGCAAGTATAGAGAAGCCGTTTTGCTGCAAATAAACTGCAAGCTCTCTTGCATCACTTGTACCAGCCAAGAAAAGTATCATGCTATTCCTCCTAATCTCCGCATGGTGCCGGTTCAACTTCTATTTTGCAGCTCATGTCCTGATAGTCGTAATTCAAAATGCGTTTAACACGTTTAAAATATTTGAACAAACGTTCATTTGGATGGGCATTTTCTTTATATTCCTCAATGATTCTTGTCACTAATGGAACCAATGCCTCTGGCTCGATTCCCTCCGCAACAGGCTGCGCTGCGTGAGCAGTACGCCCGACCGGCTTTGCCCCAATGAACAAGTCAAACTTCTTCTTCCGGTAGACAATGCCAATATCATCAAATACAGCCCGGTAGCATGCCATGCCGCACCCATTAAAGCCGATATGTAATTCCTTGGGTAATTTCATTCCGCCTAAATCTCGTTGAAGTGCTTCTGCATATGGAATAGCATCCGTTTTTTCGCCATAGCAAAAATCACATGCTTTTAGATTTAAATAATCACCGGTTGGAGCAAGTAAGAATCCGACATTTTCCAAGATTCCGATAATTTCGAGAGGATTTTCTGTAGGGATCTTTAGATGAATTTTATGATCAGGTGTATATTCCATGGTGCCGTTTTCGCCGATGACATCTGCCAAAGTACGCATTTGTTCAGGGGTAAAAAATTTGTTCGCAACGCCTGGACTTACTCCAATCTCGAATATGGATTCGATTTTCTGCTGTACAATTGGCTTTGCTAAAGTCTGTCCTTTTGACGGTTCATTCCGTTGTCCACCTACAAGTGCCAATGCTTCATTGGCTAGTTCAAGGGGTGATTCATTAGTCTTTTTTTTAACAACGATTTTTTCAAAACCACTTTTTGCATAACCTGTTTCCTGATCAAGCGCCCATGGTTCAGCTTCTTTTTTCAAACGCTGATGTGGTTTCAATGGTTGTTTCTCTTCCCCCAATGTATATTTCCGTTGATACCCACGAGGTGTAATCATTTTATTATCATAGAAAAATGTGGAGGAATTCCCTATCACAACCGTCGTTAACATGCCAATTTCATGGTTTAACATTTCTGCTAGAGTGGTCATGACAATGTGTTGTTTTTCTCTAAAGGCACTTTTCACTAGACCAACCGGTGTGGCCGGAGAGCGATATTGCAATAATATCCGCTGTGCTTCAACAATTTGTCTTGTACGGCGGCCGCTTTTGGGATTGTAAAATGCTATGACGAAGTCCGCCATGGCAGCGGCTTCAATCCGTTTTTCAATGACTGTCCATGGTGTTAAATGGTCACTTAAACTAATGGTGCAGGAGTCATGCATAACGGGAGCACCAAGTAAACTCGCACAAGAATTTATCGCCGATATCCCGGGTACGACTTCGACTTCTATGCCGGTGTCTTGCGTCCAACCAAGTTCTATGAGCACCTCATAGACAAGTCCCGCCATTCCATAAACACCCGCATCACCACTGGAAATAACAGATACAATATTGCCTAGTTCCGCTTGGCGAACCGCTTCCTGTGCACGAGAAACCTCTTCGGTCATTCCCGTGCTGACGATCGATTTCGCTGTAACTAAATGTGCAATTAACTCCACATATGTTTTATAGCCGATGATATACTCGCTTTCCTGCAAGGCATCAACGGCCCTTTTGGTAATATGTTCATAATCGCCTGGTCCAAAGCCAACGACATAAATTTTCCCTTTCTTCATAACGCTCCTCCTAAACTATAAAATTATCTGAAAACTTGCTCTCTCCTTGCATGAAAGTGCTCATCACGAACAGCCCCCGGTTTAAAATAGGGAATCTTTTTTGTTCCTTAGATTGTTCCGCTCTGGTTGGAAGGTTAAAAATGTTGGGGAAAATAAAAAAGCCTGTACTCTTTTAAGGAATACAGGCTTAAATCACGTGGGCATAACAAAAAAGTTAAATACCTTCATGTAATTAACAAAACTCTAGCCTTATCTTTTCCCTCCGAAAAGTATAACTATCATTATTAAGCAGGTTTCCTGACTCGGCTTCATTTTACTGCCACACCTTCCCAATGCTATGGTGGTTTTGTGGGTTCATCTGCCTTACAGTAGCGGGGGCTGTACTAGACTTTCACTAGTTTCCCTTTTACCTCATTTGAATTATGAGCACTTAATAATTTTCAAACTTTAATATTAAATTATGAAAACTATAACATATTAAATTTAAGAATCAAACCATTTTTTAAAAATTTAGGTAAATATAGATTCAGCATGGAATAACTGCTATTATGTCCATATGACGACATTTGAATGATTTTTGGCGCTATTTTTAGCTTAATAGGGAAGCACGGTGCAATTCCGTCACTGTCCCGCAACTGTAATTCGGAGCAACCCAACATGACCACTGTTTTTAATAACGGGAAGGTTTGGAACGCGTTGATGAAAAGTCAGGAGACCTGCCAATAATCAAGTAAATTCAGCCTACGAGGATAGGTATGGACAAAGGCATATAAAATAATGTGTCTTTCTTTCATGCACTTTTCTTCCAAAATTTTTTCGTCAAATGCTTAAGAGGAGGATAATCATGAAAAGCTTTACTTCAAAACTATTCTATTTTGGGATAGCATTATTGTTTATTCCACAACAAGCCTATGCGATGCACATTATGGAGGGATTCTTGCCTCCTGGATGGGCAATTTTTTGGTTTCTGTTAAGTTTGCCATTTTTGTTCATAGGTTTACGTTCGATTCAGCAAACGGTTAAGGAACATCCTGAAAGTAAAATGTTGTTAGGTTTATCGGGTGCATTTGCATTCGTTTTATCCGCGTTAAAAATCCCTTCAGTTACCGGCAGTTCTTCTCATCCCACAGGTATAGGATTAGGAACAATTTTATTTGGCCCCTTTATCATGAGTGTTATGGGATCCATCGTTCTTTTATTCCAGACATTACTGCTTGCCCATGGCGGCCTTACTACTTTGGGAGCAAATATATTTTCCATGGCTATCGTCGGACCATTCATTGCTTATGGCATTTTCAAAGGAGCAACAAAAATTGGAGCATCTTTTTCAGTTGCAGTATTTTTGGCGGCTATGCTAGGTGATATAGGTACATATATTATGACTTCATTCCAATTGGCAATCGCATTCCCTTCTGAAGTTGGCAGTTTCTTTGCTTCTTTTCAAAAATTCAGTGGTATTTTTGCTTTAACGCAAATTCCATTGGCAGTTAGTGAAGGTATATTAACCGTTATTGTTATGAATTTCCTGCAACTATACAATAAGCGGGAATTAACTGCCCTAAATATTTTGAAAGTAAAGGAGAATTAGTATGTGGAGAAAAAATATAATTCTATTTTCCTTTGTTGTAATTTTAACAATATTTCCACTTATTTTTTTACAGGATGCGGACTTTGATGGAGCCGATGGAAAAGCGGAAGAAGCAATTACAGACATTGCCGTTAGTTATGAACCATGGTTCCATGCAATTTGGGAACCCCCAAGCGGTGAAGTGGAAAGTTTATTATTTGTCTTGCAGGCCATAATCGGGGCGGGCTTTATTGGATATTTCATTGGATTTATGCGTGGGCGTTCAAAAAATTCAAAGGTTGATTCGTAATGCTATCGATTGATCAATATGCGCATATCAATAAATTAGCTTCAATCAACGCAAATCAAAAAATCGTTTTATCAATTGGCGCTCTTTTATGTGTTTGGCTGACACGTGATTTTGCCGTTGCCTTATGGACATTTCTGCTTATGTCCTTTCTGATTGTATGTATTGCACGAATCCCTTTTCGCTATTACCTTTTGTTATTATTGGCTCCAGCGAGCTTCTGTCTTTTGGGGGTTCTTGCAGTCGCTATTTCATTTACATTAGCTTCTACCTTGCCTAGTGAAGCTATTTGGGTTACCTCTATATTTCAGATAAAAATCTTTATCTTATCTAGTAATCTTCTTCGGGCATTTCAATTATTTTATACGGCATTTGGAATGGTTGCTTGTTTATATTTTTGTATTTTAACTACTCCAATGTATGAGATAAATCATTTTCTAAAGAAGTTGCGTATACCCGATGTAATCGTTGAACTAATGACTTTAACCTATCATTTTATATTTATATTTTTGGATTGTATGCAAAAAATCTATATAGCCCAAAAAACGAGATTAGGTTATCAAACAGCAAAATCCAGCTTTCTTGCTTTGTCATTCCTGATTGCAGCACTGGCCAGGGAGATTTTTAAGCGAAACGGCCAGATGATATTGGCAATGAAAGCTCGAAATATCGACTCTTTTTTAATTCCACAAGTCTTTTACAAGAAGAAAGCTGCTTGTAAAAAACTGAGATGGGTGATGGCAATGTATACTACCATTACCTTATTACTCTTGCTATGTTAGGAGGCGTTTACTTGACAGCACCTTATTTCCAGTTGAACGATGTAGGTTATTGCTACCCTGATGGTACAATGGCCTTATCAAATTGTACCTTTACTATACCGAAAAATAAGAAAATCGCCATTCTCGGTCAAAATGGATCGGGAAAATCCACGCTTTTTCAATTATTGATGGGCCTGATTCCTCCTACGCATGGGGAGATTATTTTCGAAGGCAGTCCATTAAACTATAAAAAAACAACAACTTCTTTACTTCGACAAAAAGTGGGATTAATCTTTCAAGAAGCGGATCACCAACTATTTGCATCAACAGTCGAGCAAGATGTCATGTATGGGCCAATTAATCTGGGATGGCCAAAAATGAAAATACAACAGCAAGTTGAAGAGGCTCTCCAGTTTACAGAGCTAACACCTTTGGCAGAACGACCCGTCCATTTTTTAAGCGGCGGGCAAAAAAAACGAGCAACGATTGCTGGAGTATATGCCATGGATCCTTCTGTTTTCATTTTGGATGAACCCACAAGCAGCTTGGATTATTATTTTTCCAAGCAGCTAATGAAGTATTTAGACCTTCTTTTGGATGATAATCGAACATTTTTGTTTGCCACTCATCAAATTAACTTGGTATATGGCTGGGCTGATTATTATATTGTGCTTCACGATGGAAAAGTTATTTACGAAGGGAACGCTCAAGGTTTATTTTCAAATAATGATATGCTTCAACTTGCACATATTGAAAAACCTTGGTTATTTGAAGTATATGAAGAGCTGGTTAAAGATTCAGGAGTATTTGCACCTCCCTCTAATAAAGCCGAATTATTTAAGTTGATTCAAGAAAAGAACATCATTAAAAATCCTTAATTGTTTCATCATTAACGCACTCTCAATTATCTACTTGAGGGTGCGATTGTGTATTTATAGAAGTTCTCCAATACGCTCTTTTATCTCAGAGTATCCCCTTAATTGTCCACACAATTAACTCCACGAAATTATTGTTCTAACTAATTCTCCTCGTATTACTATTTATAAGTTTCTTAGTAATATAGCTAAAAACAAACTATTAAATTCCGCCAGCCTCTCCATTTATAAATTCTCAATTTTAGAAATTTGATAAAACTCAAGGCACAGAACATATTTTCGTATACAATATGGGCAGACCATCTTTTTTATTTCAAGGAGGCATCATATGAATAAACCGGCACATTTAATGGGTGGTTTAACGGCAGGTATTGCTGTTTTAAAAAACATCGAATCAACAGTTCCACAAATTGGGCTAACAGATGCAATGGTTAGTGGTGGAGTTGTACTTTGCGGAGCACTATTAGGGTCCCTTCTCCCGGATATCGATCATCGCAATAGCTATATCGGCAGAAAGCTGAAAGTCGCTTCTTTCATTATCAGCAAGACACTGGGACATCGAAGCGTCATACATACTCCATTGGTCATCTTTGCTTTTTCAGCACTGCTTTACTTTTTTTCCAAGGAATTAACAGGACAATCCCAAGTTTTATCCAGTTACTTTATCATGGGATTAAGCGCTGGGATGTGGAGTCATCTGCTTTTGGACATGATGACGAGAAGAGGCATCCCTCTCCTCTATCCAATTACGAAAAAGAGTTTTCGCATTGCCAACTTTAAAGGCGGTGGCATGGGCGATACCATCTCTATCATAGGATGCGCTATTTTAATTGTCTTTCTTTTAAAATGAGCATAAAAAAAGTACATTACATACTAAAAATTTAATATGTAATGTACGATCCTATATTATTCTTTTCCTTTATCCTTCAAGCCCCTCTATATATTCTGTATATCTTCGGTGAACAGTTGCTTTGCTGACCTGAAAGCCAAGCCCTCTTAATGTGGAAGCAATCTCCTGGAAAGTAAGCCCTTTGTCGCGAAGTTTCACGATTTCTTCAATAGGCACTTCTATTCTTTCGCGTCCTTCATGATTGTGGCGGTTCTTAATGTTCAACTCCGGACGATAGCCATTTTCTATTGCCCGCCTCATGCCCCTTTTAATTTTGGCATTATGAATTTTGCGCTGATATTCTTCCACAATCGCCAAAATCTCAAGTAGCATCGAATCCATTTCATTCAATGTCAATGGACCGGCATTGTTCAGTGAATAAACCGTTGTCCCGCTTTTTTGAAGCAAATGCAAGACGGCCATCCGTGCATTTCCGCGTCCCAGTCGTGTTTCATCCTGCACAAAAAGGGCGGTTGCATTTTTTTCTTTTATGTAATCCAGCATTTCAAGTAAACCTTCCCGCTCCACTTCATAACCGCTGTGCTGATCCTTGAAAACTTCCAACACTTGATACTTCATGGACGCGGCATATTTCCGCAATTCCTCTTCCTGCCTCACAAGAGAAGTTTCCTGCGTATTTTTTTCGGTACTTACCCGTGCATAAATGACTGCTTTGTTATTTTTACTCATTGGTTCTTGATCGCTACCTCTACCGAATGAAGCTCTTCTTCATTCTCCAAATTTGCAATATGAATGCTATTTTCATTGATTGGAACAGTCAAGGCATGTCCTGCCACAATCATTTCTGCTGTTAATCCATTTTCGCGTTTTACATGGTCAACCCATTCCTGCGTTGTCATTGTACCACGATATCGTTCCGCCAGAGTCCATAAAGTATCGCCTTGTTCGATTTCAATTTGTTCGTATGTTGTTTCGCCATGATCTGTTATGAGCAAAAAAGCGCCCATAGCAGTGAATGCAAAGAATAGTAGAACAATATATGTGTTGTTTTGTAGCCATTTCATCATCAATATAACCCCTTTTCCGAATGTTTGTTCGTAGAATGTATGTTCTTACTTTAAACCGAACATTTGTTTTTTGTCAACACCATTTTCGAACCTATGTTTGCATTTTCGTTTTCCCACTGCTATACTATATGTAACCAATAGAGATACATATTCACAAAAAGAGGTGATAGAGTTGAAAAAGATTTCAAAAAGACAAGAAGACATCTTAACATTCATCAAGGAAGAAGTTCGTACAAAAGGTTATCCGCCATCTGTCCGGGAAATTGGCGAAGCAGTTGGTCTTGCCTCTAGTTCAACTGTACATGGCCATTTGGCGCGTCTGGAAAGCAAAGGTTTAATTCGCCGCGACCCTACGAAACCGCGTGCCATTGAAGTGTTGGAGCAGGAAGATCTCATGATTCCAAAACAACCGGTTGTTCACGTTCCTTTAGTAGGGAAAGTAACGGCAGGGCTTCCTATTACGGCTATCGAAAACATCGAGGAATACTTCCCTCTTCCAAATACATATGGGACAAGTGACGAAAAACTATTTATGCTTGAAGTAATGGGAGAATCCATGATTGAAGCGGGAATCTTGGATGGAGATTATGTAATCGTTAAACAAGCATCAAGTGCCGAAAACGGGGAAATCGTGGTCGCGATGACAGAGGAAGATGAAGCGACAGTCAAACGTTTCTTTAAAGAAAAAACGCATTTCCGTCTGCAGCCCGAGAACTCAAGTATGGACCCAATCCTCGTAAATCAAGTGACGATTTTGGGTAAAGTCGTAGGGTTATATAGAAATATTCATTAAAAAATAGTTAGTGACCCGACAACCGGCAAAGTTCGGTTGTTGAGGTCTGTCGGTGCCACTCATGCAAACTACAACTCTATAGTCCTCACATAGAAAAAATCGACTTGCCATACGCATTGCGGCAAATCGATTTATTTAATTTCTATTATTTTAAAGCAATACAAATATTTTTGGCTTCCGTAAAGAACTCCAAACTATGATGTCCGCCTTCACGCCCAACACCGCTCTTCTTGAAACCACCGAATGGGGCACGTAAATCACGAACAAACCAGCAATTCACCCAAATCGTACCTGCACGCACATGATGGGAAATTCGGTGTGCACGCGTTAAACTTTCAGTCCAAATAATGCCATTCAGCCCATAATCCGTACCATTCGCAATTGCCAGCGCTTCTTCTTCTGTATCGAAAGGAATGATCGTTACAATCGGACCGAAGATTTCCTCCTGGCAGATTCGAGCGTTCGGGTTTTCCTGCAAATAAATGGTTGGTTCCAGGTAATAGCCGGTGCTTAAATTTTCCGGTAATTCCGGCCGTTTTCCCCCATATATCAATGTTGCATTTTCGAATTTTGCAATATCAAGGTAGCTTGACACTTTTTCATAATGTTCTTCACTTACCACTGGTCCCATATTCGTTTTTGGATCTTGTGGATCACCCACAACAAGTTCCGCTGCAGCGGCTTTAAAGCGTTCCAAAAACTCATCTAATATTGTACGCTGCACTAAAATACGCGATCCTGCCAAGCATACCTGGCCTGAGTTCATGAATGCAGCTTGAATGGAGACAGGAATTGCCTTTTCAAGATTGGCATCTTCGAAAATAATATTGGCTGCTTTGCCGCCAAGTTCGAATGATACCTTCTTTAGCGAGTCCGCGCCACTCTTCATAATCGTTTTCCCTGTAGTCGTTTCACCAGTAAAGGAAATTAAATCTACTTCTGGATGAGTTGTCATATATTCCCCTGCAGATCCACCGCCAAATCCATGGACAACATTCACAACCCCATCCGGAATACCGGCTTCTTTCGCAATTTCGCCTAATAAAGACACTGTTAGCGGCGTCACTTCAGCAGGCTTGATAACTGCTGTATTCCCGGTTGCCAAACATGGACCAAGCTTCCAAGTTGTTAGCATGAATGGCAGATTCCAAGGTGTAATTAATGCAGCCACACCTACTGGCTCATAGCGGGTGTAATTTAAAAACTCATCATCCATCGGGTAGACCTCGCCACCCTGTTTTTCCATAAAATCAGCGAAGAACTTCAGGTTTTCCGCTGCTCGCGGGATTTCACGCTCCACAGCAACTTGATAAGGTTTCCCTACATCAAGGGCTTCCAAGCGTGCAAGTTCCTCTTTGCGTTCTAGTATAATTTCCGCCATACGACGAACTTTAGCGCACCGCTCAGAAACAGACATTGTGCGCCATGGACCTTCTTCAAAAGCCTGGCGAGCAGCACGGCATGCACGATCTACATCCGCATATGAGGCTTCATGGACTTTTGCGATAACCTCTTGCGTCGCCGGATTTTTCACTTCGAACTGCTGGTGATCGGAAGATTCTACATATTCTCCATTTATAAACAGTTTGACTTCTCGAATGGATGTTGCTACCTCAGTCATAAGCCTATCACACCTTCCCTTGTTCTTCTGATCGTTTTTGGACGGATTGACCCGCAATGCCCCAATGATTTGCCGGCACTTCGTTAATGCATACGCGAATATTTTCGTATGGTGCATCCAATACTTTGTTCACCGTGCTCGTCAGTTCAGCGATTAATTGTTCTTTTTTTTCTGCTGGACGGCCTTCAATCATCGTTACTTGTAGAAATGGCAAATTATACCCCTCCTTTATTTTGTAAATGTCACATCAAAACCGCTTAACCCATCAAATCGAATGGAAAACGTATCATTCTCATTAAATGTTTCTGCTCCCGTCAATGCACCACTAAGTACCACTTCACCCGCCCGTACTTTTTGTCCGCGCGTAAGCAGCTTATTAGCCATCCATGCCACTGCGCGGGCCGGATTTCCCATGACCGAAGCAGCTGTTGTGGTAGAGCAGACTTCTCCGTTCTTCTTAAACACACACCCCATACGTTCTAAATCTATTTCTCTCACATCACATTTAACTTTTCCTAAAATATAACGGGAAGAAGAAGAGTTATCCGCGATGACATCCGGTAGGGTAAAATTAAAATTTTCATAACGGCTATCGATAATTTCCATTGCTGCAATGACATACTCCGTTGCATTCAACACATCTGCTACCGTTACAACCGGCCCATCCAGATCTCTTTTCATTACAAACGCAATTTCCGGCTCAATTTTGCCATGGATAAATGGAGCTACTGAAATCGGATCTTCTAAATTTACTTCCATATTGCTTAGCAGCCTTCCATAAGACGGTTCATGAACTCCCATCATCCGCTGCTTTGCTTTACTCGTTAAACCAAGCTTCCATCCGGAAAAGGATGTTCCTTCTTCGCGGCGCTTCCGCTCGACTAACGATTCCTGCACGGTATATGCTGTTTCAATCGTTAACTCTGGATATTGTTCGGTCAGTTTTTTTATTTCAACGCGCTCTTTCTCAGCTCGAAACAAGATATCCGTCATTTCTTCGAGCACATCCACTTTCAGCATGCATAAACCTCCTTTACTTCACTAGCATTGCTTGTTCTTTTGCGATTTGCTGGGCGACTTCGAAGATTAAATCTTCCTGGCCACCCACCGCTTGCATTTGGCCAAGCTGGACTAAAATTTCGCGCTCATCCACCCCATAGCGCTCTGCTGCTTCTTGTGCAAATAATAAGAAGCTTGAATACACACCGGAGTACCCCATGATCAAACTAGATCCTGTAATTTCCTGTGGACGTGGCATAAATTTTGCGACCACATCATTTGCTGCATCCATCACGCTATACAAATCGACACCTGTTTTATATCCCAACCGGCTAAATACAGCCGCCATTACCTCGGTTTGTGTATTGCCGCTGCCGGCACCTAAGCACCGAAGACTGCCGTCCACAAACTCGGCACCTGCTTCTACAGCCGCTATCGTGTTTGCCATTGCCAGCGACAAGTTGTTATGAGCATGGAAGCCAATTTTGCAGCTGATATTTTCACGCAATGCAGTTACTTTCTCCGTTACTTCGTGAGGCAGCAATGCACCTGCCGAGTCCGTCATATAGACGATTTCGGCACCGTAACTTTCCAGCTTCTTCGCTTGTTCAATTAACACCGAAGTCGGAGCCATATGGGCCATCATTAAAAACCCGACCGTTTCCAAGCCCAAGTTGCGGCTTAACTCAATATGTTGTTTTGCCACATCCGCTTCTGTGATATGAGTCGCCACCCGCACCATATTGGCGCCGGCACTTGCTGCATTTTCCAAATCTTTTCTTGTGCCGATACCCGGTAAAATAAGAACGGAAATTTTTGAGTTGGCTGATTCTTCCCTGGCAGCAGCAATTAATTTAAGTTCATCCACTCTTGAAAAACCATATTGCAAAGACGATCCGCCCAAACCATCACCATGCGATACTTCAAAATAGGGAATTCCTGCTTTCTCCAAACCCCTTGCAACATCCCGAACTTGTTGCTCCGTAAAAGCATGACGCATGGAATGGCTGCCATCCCGCAATGTTACATCTAACATTGTAATTTCTTTATTCATCATCCATTCTCCTTCCTATGTAGTCGCTACCAATGATTTTGCCATTTCTTCTGCGACTTTGGCTGCTGCTGCCGTCATGATATCCAAGTTACCGGAATATGGCGGGAAGAAATCGCCTGCCCCTTCTATTTCAACCGTTACGGTTACACGATTTCCATCGATAATTGGCCGATTTTTCAAGTGATAGCCCGGTACATACTCTTGCACCTTTTTGACCATAGCGTAAATTGCCTCAGTAATTGCTTCTTCATGTCCCGGTTCGGATGTCAAAACGTGAATCGTATCACGCATCATAATCGGCGGCACCGCTGGATTTAAAATAATAATCGCTTTTCCTTTTTTCGCTCCGCCAATTCGTTCGATGGCATTAGCTGTTGTTTGTGTAAATTCATCGATATTAGCACGTGTTCCAGGTCCCGCAGATTTACTCGCAACTGTTGCAACAATTTCTGCGTAATCCAGTGGAACAACCTCATTGATGGCATATACGATTGGGATTGTTGCCTGCCCACCGCAAGTCACCATATTGACATTCGATTTTTCCAAATGTTGCGATAAATTCGCAGCTGGTATAACGTAAGGTCCAATTGCAGCCGGTGTTAGGTCAATCATACGCTTGCCTAGGGCTTCCACCTTTTCCGTATGCTCTTTATGTGCCTTGGCTGTCGTTGCATCAAAAACGATATCAAACTTTTCTGGGTGTTCCAATAAACCATCGATGCCGTTTTCAATTATTAAATAGCCGCGATCCTTTGCACGCGCCAACCCTTCAGATTGTGGGTCAATTCCAACCATGACACTCATTTCCAAATGGTCGCAGCGTTCGATTTTATACATTAAATCCGTACCAATGTTGCCGGATCCGATAATCGCTACTTTCAATTTTTTCATAATCGCCCCTCCTGAATGTTTATTGAAGTTACTTAAAGGACACCTGGATTGTACCGAGGTGAGCAAAATCGGCTGTAAATGTATCGCCTGCTTCAACTGGCAAGGCCGCTGTCAGTGCTCCGGCCAATACGAACTCGCCTTTTTTCAAACCAATATCATATCGACTAAGGGCATTCGCCAGCCATACTACTGCCCGAACTGGATTCCCCATGACGGCTGCCCCTGCTGCATGGTCGATAAAATGGCCATTTTTTAAAATATTCATGCCTACTGTTTCTAAATCCACATCCTCTATACGAGTCGGTTTGCCGCCTAAAATGGCATAAGCTGATGATCCATTGTCAGCAACCGTATCTTCAAACCGAATTTTCCAATCTTCAATTCGACTGTCGATAATTTCAAATGCCGGCACAACATACTCCGTAGCAGCGACTATTTGTTCTTCCGTTACATTTGGTCCCTTTACATCCTCTTTTAAAACAAATGCGATCTCGAATTCTATTTTTGGCTGGATCATTTGTTCAATTGCGATTTCCTCACCATCCGGAAGCACCATGGAAGCTAAAATATGGCCATAATCCGGTTCTGTTACATTAAACATTTGCTGCATCACTTTGCTTGTCAAACCAATCTTTTTGCCGACAATCACATCGCCATTTGCAATTCGGCTTTCAATCTGTGCCAGTTGAATTCGATATGCCTCATCTACACTGATTGTTGGATAGTTTGTCGTTAACGGCTGTATGGGACAGCGTGTTTTATACGCCTCAAGCAATTCATGAGCAATGGCTGTTTCGTTCATTCTAGTTCCTCCTTATACAAGCTCGTCAACTGCAAGTTTTTTGTAGCCACCATTGAAAAATAAGAGTGGATTATAATCCTCGATATGGATTGCCTTTACTTTTCCAATGAATAATGAATGATCTCCCTCTACATGGGTCGAGACAACATCACAAACAACTTGAGCCACCGAACCATCGATCACTGGATAGCCCTCTAATTCCCCAAAAGGAATTTCTTGCCCTTCTTGGCGTTGACCAGCAAAATGCTGCGATAAAGCTTTCTGATTTTCCTCTAAAATACTGACAGCAAATGTATTGCTTTGCTCAATTCTGCTCAGCATGGACGCTTTTTCCCCAATTGACACAACGACAAGGGGTGGATTGAGCGAGACAGACATAAAAGCATTTGCCGTCATGCCATATGTTTCGTCATCGAGTGTGGTTGTAATGACTGTTACACCGGTAGCAAACTTCCCCATCGCATTTCGAAATAATCGATCCTCCATAGTAGACTGTGATATATATAGCCATCTAGCCAACTATATATATCACAGTGTTCACCTCGCTTTTCTATTAAAGTCGTTATGCTTATCACGAGAAACTTAGACTACAGGCTCTCCTACTTTGCGGTCTGGCGTTCCGTATAAGAAGTACTCTTCAGGCAGTGGAGAACCATACCAGATAATCGCTTCTTGTAAATCCTCTTCGCGCCAAGTGATCGGTTTCCAATCCGGGTCAAAGATTAAGTAGCCCGAATCGCCGAATAATTCTACGCGGTTTCCGCCCGGCTCAAATACGTACATAAAGTAAGCCTGGCTCACGCCATGTTTTCCTGGGCCCGCTTCAATTTTAATGCCGTTTTCCACCAACAAATCCGCTAAATCCATTAGATGCTGCGGGTATCCATACCAAAATGCGATATGATGGAAACGACCTTTGTTTCCTGTTTGATCTTGCATAAGAGCTACTTCATGTACTAGCGGACTGACACTCATCCATGCCCCTAGTTCCCTTTCTTCGCCTACAACGATACGCTCGCGAAGCTTGAAGCCTAAACGTTCAGCCATAAATTCTTTGTTAGGCGTAACTTCACTGCACATTAAGTTAACGTGATCTAGGCGACGTGCCGGCACCCCTTGCATTGGACGCTTTTGCGGACGACTTTTTAGCAATGTTTTTTGATCTTCCGGCGGATTGTAATATTCCACTTCCCAAAGAATCTCCTGTAGATGTCCATCTGGTGTTGTGAACTGATAGGCGCGTCCATGTCCCAAGTCCCCATCAATCCATCCTTTCCCTTGGCCACTCTCTTCAAGTTCTTTTACCCGGCGTTCCAATGCTTCAGGAGAACTTGCGCGCCATGCCACATGACCCAACCCTGGTTCCGGGCCAGCAGTTAGTTTTAAAGTATGATGGTAAAAATCTTCATACGCACGAAGATAAACTGATTCACCAGCTTCTACCGTAACTTGAAGACCCATAATTTTTGTAAAGAACTCAACAGACTCCTTCAACTTTGGTGTATATAGCTCGACGTGAGCCAGTTGTGCAACATCATATAAACTCATTTTCATGTCCCCTTTTCATTTATTTTTGATTGTTATAGTAGCTAACATCTTGCGGATTAACCCAAGTGTCGCCTTTCCAGCCATGCAAGTCGTAGTCGTTCATACATTCTTCCGCGAATGCCATGAACTCGTCTGCCTTCCCGCTGCCTTGAGCGGCAAATAATGTTTGCAAACGAATATCATCTTGGTTGCCTGCATAGTTGCGTTCATAAAGTTCACTGCGGCCGCCAAAATCAGTACCAATGGCATCCCACAATAACTTAACGATTTTAATCTTGCTTTCCGCATCAATTCCATTAGAGCCGCGGTATAATTTGTCCAGCGTCGGACGGAACTCGGGATTCAAGAAATCACGCGCACTGGATGGCTGTACAATGAGGTTGCCTGCAACAATCTGTTGAATGATTCCTTTGATTTTTGGCCAGCCCTCCTGCAAAAACACGCGGTATGCCAACCCACCATTAAGGTTCGGAATGACGGTACCATTGTCCAGCTTTATCGGATTTAAAGCCATCGCATCACTTAACGACCAAAACATGTGGCGCCATGCCAAAATTTCGCCAACTTGTGCTTGCACGCCTCGGAATTGATCGGTCCCTGCTGTTTGAAGCGCTTTCATTAATACGCCGATGATAAAGTCCAGTTTTACCGCCAACCGTGAAACCCCTTGGAACGTAAATCGGTTAATAAAGCCGCTCTCAACGAAGAAGGAAGTTGTTTTTTTCATATCTTCGTAGATTAATACGTTCTCCCACGGAATCAACGCTTTATCAAACACCAGTACAGCGTCATTTTCATCAAAACGGCTGCTTAATGGATAATCAAACGGTGTCCCCATTACCGCTGATTTCAATTCAAAAGAAGCTCGGCTAATCAATTTCACGCCAGGTGCATCCATGGGTGCGATAAATACGACAGCAAACTCTTTCTGTTGAATCGGCAGCCCATATGTCCCAACGAAATTATAGTTGGTAATTGCCGAACCTGTTGCCACCATTTTTGAACCGCTTACAATTAACCCTTGATCCGTTTCTTTTTCGACGCGAATGAAAACATCGCCTACTTCATGCACTTCTTTATTGCGATCAACCGGCGGATTCACAATCGCGTGATTGAAAAACCAATTTCGCTCTTGTGCTTCCTTGTACCATCGCCGCGCATTATCGGAATACGGTGCATAGTATTCGGCATTCCCGCCAAGCGTGGCTAAAAAAGATGCTTTATAATCCGGTGTTCGCCCCATTTGTCCATAAGTAAACTTTGACCACTGAACGATTGCATCGCGCGCCTCAATCAGGTCTTGTGCACTTTTGGCCGCTTTAAAATACTTAAATGTATAGCCGCCGCTGCCCGTATCGGTCTCAGTTGTCAAAACGTCTTTGTACTTCTCCTCATGCAGAGCATCGTACAACCGTGCAATGGAACGAGCGGAATTTCGAAATGCCGGATGTGTCGTAACATCCTTTACTCGCTCGCCATCCAGCCAAATTTCCCGATTGTCTCTCAGACTGTCCAGATATTCTTGCCCGGTTAATGGTTTTGTTGCTTGCTGAACATCCACTATTCAACTCCCCTTTCCGTGAGTATCCCCCATCCCCTACTAATCAACTGTTAAAGGATAATTTTATATTACTCTATTTTGAATTTTCAGTTAATTTATAAAACATATAGTCTTTTGGGCAACTACTATACAAACCATAAAGTAGGTTCTTTTGTAAAGCATTAAAAAAGGTATTATCGAAAAAACGAGTTCGATAATACCTTTCATTTATTTGATGGCTTGTACCGCATAATAGAATTGTAAAGCAAGCTGGCACTGGAATCTGCCATCCCCAGACTTCAAATCCGCATCTACAAGCGATTCGATTTTTTCCATTCTATATCGCAGCCCAGGTATCGATAAATTCAATTGCTGTGCAGTTTTATTGATATTGCCGTTACAATCGAAAAAAGTTTGAAGCGTCAATAACAGCTGCGCCTCATTGTGTATATCATGGTCAATTAATTTGCCAATTACATTCTGGTAATAAACAATCAATTGAGTGGGTTCGGATGTTTTCAAAAACAACAAAACATGTTTCAGTTGTTCATAATAAGCAATTTGTTGCCGCTTGGATGAACAATGAACCAAGAAATTGCACAATTTCATTGCATCTTCATAGCTTGTTGCCAATGTTTCCAAGGAATTGCCTTGTTGACCAACGCCAATATAAAAGCTGTTTTGCGGAAACATCTCAATGAGGGCATTCAGTATATCCTCTGCCGTCTGTTGAATGGGCTTTTCTAGCTCTGATGCTAAAATGACAACATAATTTTCTTTAATAAAAATATCTGTTACTAGTAGCTTTTCAATAAACAAATAAAGCGTATAGACATTTTCGATATCACTTTTGATCATTAAGACTCTATTTTGTTGATGGATATCAACATCCAGAATATTTGGATTCAATTTAAGGGTGCCGCTGTTTCCCTTTCCTCCAATAATCTGTTCGAACAAATTCACCTTTTTTCGCCATGTTCTTTCAGCCACTTTATATTGTGTATTGAAGTACCATAAAAAAGGCGAGATGCAGCGCCCGGCAATCAGACGTTCCTCATCCTTTAAAATTCCCTGGCCGATGAGTACAAGCTTGCCATAATAAGCCTGTTCACTTTTAATAGGAAATACTTCAACAAAACCTTGTTCGGGCAGCTGTTCTCCATTGCTATATGCTGCATAGATTTTTTCATGGACAGTTTCCTTAAAGATAAATTCAATAGGCCTTCTTATTCTGTTTCGTTCAACCAGCACACTAATTCCCAATTCGTCACTCATGTAGTTTAAAAGTGAGGCCAAGTTTTGTTCGCTTAACAGTGCATTGGTTAACTTTTCGTTGAGACGATCCGCACGCTGTATCACGGATTGTGCTTGTTCTAGTTGATGAAACTTCTCATCAAATTCCGATAGCAGACAGTCTTCCTCAAAATGGTGCAGGGAATTCGAATGTTCCGGTGGAGCTAGATGGGAAGAACAAGCTACAAATGTACACTGATAGTCCCCTTTTCCTTTGCAGGTTTCCTCATAAACAATAACCTCATCTCCGAATACATTGGATAAAAAACCTTTCACATAACCCACCAGGTTCCAGCAAACGCTTTCATTGCTAAATCCAAAATGCTTTACATGCTCTTCGTACTCATAGGAGTAAAACCAAGTTCCTTGCATATAAAGCGAGTCACCATCAATTTGAATTTCACTTGGTTCTACCATGACAAGCCCCTCCAATGTATGCAGTGCAGGACCTGCCAAAATAAGCTCTTCTTTACAGCGCCATGGGAAAGCTTTCTTGACGGATTGCGCTGCACTATAACCGCTCGTCATGCCATGGCGCATCAATACGGACTTTGCACGCTCGGTTCCCAAAATGCGAATTAAATCCCGTCTTAAAAACCCGATGGATTCGGTTGCAATAAGACCCATTCGCTTCCCATTAAATTTAATCACGCCAGTACGTGGATTAATATCAACTAAATGATCAAAAACTAGCTTATTCGCTTTCATTTTATCATTACCCCTTATTAGTTTGATATTCTCCTCTACCAAAGCTGTATTTACATTATATTCTATTTCGGGAGTAAAAAGGCTATTTTACTCTATTATTTTCTAGTTGATGAATATAGTAAAAGGCACATTTAAGCAACCGATGAAGGGCTCTAAACTCGAACTTGGGAAAAAGAAAAGAATGTGACCCCCATTGTAGTATGAGCCACATTCTTTTCTGGCGTTTTCAGTTCTTGGTCTCTCATTGGGATAACGAAGATTTTCCGCTACATGCATCAATAAAGGATGCGAATAATTTTTTCGCATTTTCGTCCTGTGCTGCTGCCATTTCCTCGGGATGCCATTGAACACCCACACAATATGGATAATCTTTCATTTCAATGGCTTCAATAATGCCATCGCTTGCCTGTGCTGTTACTTCAAACACTTCCGCCACTTTTTTTAGCGCTTGGTGATGAATTGAGTTTACGGCAATCTTCTCTTGCCCTACTATGTTATATAACTTACTATTTCTCTCGATTGTTATATAATGCGAAGCTTCTTTTCTTATTGCTTTTTGAGTATGAAGAATGGGTGTTTTCTCATATTGCGAATTAATATCCTGATAAAGGTTTCCTCCCAACGCAATATTCAGCACCTGAATGCCGCGGCAAATTCCAAAAATCGGCATTCTCTTCTTTAGCGCTACTTCCAGTAACCTCAGCTCTACTTCATCCCGTTCGACCATAATATGGCCAATATAAAGATGCGGCTCTTCGTTAAAAAGGTGCGGATGTACATCGACGCCTCCTGTTAACAGCAGTCCATCCAGCCCGTCAAGCAGCTGTTCTGCATCTTGTTCAATGCCAAAAGGTAGATTAACCGGAATTCCGCCTGCCTGAAGAATCGATTTTACATAAGCCTCATTGATGCAATATTGCCCGTTATTCGTTGTCATCGTAATGCCGATGATTGGTTTCATGCACTGAACCCCCACAATCTAGATAAATTGTTTATACCTTTAATATGTGGAGGATTAGAAAAATAGACCGGAATACCAATTTAGCAAACTGTCACCGTAGAAATAAACGATGATGGCGGCCAATGCGATGGACGGACCAAAAGGAACGGGTGTTTTTCTTCCTTGGTTGCGGATTTTCAGAACTATAATCCCAGCAATCATGCCGATAAAGGAAGCCAAAAATAGGGTTAATAGCGTATTCATCGTCCCGAGTACAAGACCAATTAGAAAGAAGAGTTTAATATCTCCCCCACCCATGCCGCCTCTTGAGACAACGGCAATCAAGTATAAGATTCCAAACCCGACAACCGCACCAACAATGCTATCCCACCATGGCTGCAGCGGGGAGAAGATTCGTCCGACGATCAATAGAGGCAAAAAGAAGAGCAAAACTTTATCGGGGATTAACATATATGCAAAATCGGATACGACTATAATCATCAATAAAGAAATGAACAATAAGGCTACCGCTGTTTCAACGGTGATCCCCAAATGATAAACGGAAAAAGCAAATAAGATTCCTGTCACAAGCTCGGTCAGTAAGTAAATCGGTGAAATTTTCACGCCGCAGCTTCTGCATTTGCCGCGCAAAAAAAGATATGAAAAAACGGGGATTAAATCAGGCAGCGTTAACCGGCGCTGGCAGTTCGTACAATGCGAAGGAGGGGTTGAGATAGACTCTTTTTTCGGCACCCTTAACCCAACAACATTGAAAAAAGAACCAAAGACAAGCCCAAATATAAAAGCAAAAATCGTATAAACAATCTCCATTTTGATTCTCCTTTCCTACTATTTTGAATTTAAAGCTAAAAGAGTCGGGTCCGTAAAAACGAAACCCGACAAGCGCCATTCTTTAAGACTCGCCTTCATAATAAAAAGTCGTTACTTGAACGGAAGCATTTAAAGCCTCAGCTTCTTCCATAAATGCCTCTTCTTCACCAGGAAGCGTGTAGCTGATGCTATCAATGTGCATAATGCGCTCAAGATTTTCAATTTCCTCGATAAATTGCAGTAAATCTTCGTATTCAGAGGCGGCAATTTCAAGATTGAACGTAATTAATTTCAGTTCCGGCGGCAGCGTTTCGGCGGCGATTTGCGATACCGGAGTTTCCACTTCAACCGATTCTCCGTCTACCATGGTTTCTTCTTCCACTGCATCATTTTGGCCTTCTGCCGCTTCTTCCGTTGCAACCTCTTCCTCTGGTACTGGTACTATGCCAGATTCGGAGACAAGCGTATCATAACTGTTAAATCCGATTGAAAGAATCCGAGATTGGGTGATATATTCAATTTCTTCGAGATTTAATAATAACTGATCGATTTCACGGGATGCCGGCAATTTTTTGCGCAGTGTCGTTATATTCGACTCTTGAGGCAAGGATGCTTGTGCTTCCATTAGAGCCTGTTGTTCCTGTAAAGTCGCGATTTCGGTTTGCAATGCCGCCTTTGAGCTTTCAAGCGAGGCAGCCTGGTCTTTTTTCGGCAGCACCACATAATAATAAAGCGCAAATAATAAAGCCGCTACCAAAACGATTAGCAACAAAGCAGAAGTATTTTTGTTTCCGGAGAGTTTCATTATTGAACACCTCCAGCAGTTAAATAGGCTCTATCCAGTAAAAGGGTAATTTCAACGGACTGCCTTGGAACGACATCAAAATCGATCTCATTTTCCGATTCAAGTTCCCCTCCCAAGTCGGAGTTTGTCACGGAGTTTACTTGCCCATCCGTAAAATAGGCACTGTTCGACAAACGCGAAACATAGGTTGCCGCATCACTGAGCGTTTCAAAATCCAATAAAACAGTAACACTTTCAGGACTGAACGTATAGCTTCGTAAATGGGAATTGCTTGGCTGCAATCCTTGAATTTCGTAAATTAACTGTGTTACAGGGTAGGAAACAGTCTCGACAAATTGCAGGGATTGCTGCATGCTCCCTTGATTTTCCGGCTGCAACGAATTCACATTTGCTGAAAGTTGATCGCGTTGAGCAATCAAATTGGCTTCTTCATTTCCCAATCGAGTAACATCTGCGCGAGCACTAAAATATTGCCATACCAGCAACGACAAGATTAATAGTACAAGAATCGCCAGTAATAGATTAAGCAGTTTGGAGCTTTGCTGGGTTCGTTCTTCTCTGGGTATGAGGTTAATATCTGGTACCATTAATGAATCTCCTTTAACGCCAACCCAAGCAAGGATGCATGTTTTGCCTGAAATCCTGGGTAATGTTCTTCAATTAGCCCGTCATCAACAATCTTGATGGGAACGGGCAACGTTTCCTGCAAGGTAGAAAAGATGGTATCAAGCAGCGGGTTATCCCCCATCACAACAATTTCATCAACGGACTTTTCCCCTTTATGCAAGGAGAAGCGGAAGAAGTTCATAATCCGGTCAAGTTCGAGAATTTGATCCATAATGGTCATGCGGTAATCTTCCAAGTCCCCATCGTATGTAAAGGTTACTTCATTTTCCTTTGCCGGCTTTGCGTGCCATTGATTGATGTTTGTCGGGATTTGCTGGTAACGCAGGAAATCCACATGGCCATTCGAATAAATACAAATGGATAATTCATTAATCAGCCAATTGGCAATGAGATAGGTTTTGTCTTCACTTAGCAATTCCAGATGTTCAATCAAGCGCAAATTGCACAAAGCGCGGATATCTGCAGCTTGCGGTTCCATATGAATATCCAGGAACAAGTTAATGTATTTGTTGACTTCTTCCGACGAAGCGGCAAACAGCATCGCCTGTCCGTCGCCTTCCGTTGGGTCGTATACATCAATCAAAGGATCCTGGAAAGGCAAATGAATGCTATGCCCAAGCTCCATTTGAACATATTCTTTGAGTTTATCGGCTTCCACATCACGTGGATACTCAAACGATTTCAACAGCACGGTCGGATCCGGAACAAAAAAACGAACATTCTGTCGTTTTCCGCCCCACTGGGAAGCGTTTTCTTTGAAAATCTCAAACAACGCCATCTCATCCTTGACCGTAGCTTCCTCAATTACCTCATTCGGTAACGGAACCTCATACAACTTAGCTTGAGTCAAATCAGGGCCCTTTAAAACAAGTGCGCGAAGTACGTAATCATTGATTTCGATGGAAACGTGGGAGGTTTTTTTCTTTTTGAACATCGCAAGGGCTCCTTTGTTGGATAATGTAAAATCATATCCTTAGTGATTTTAATTTCCTAATGAGACAACTAACAAAATTTAGTTGTCTTTTAGGGAATTAAACTAAGTTAGCTGCCAGAAATTGTTTTATTACCATCTGCGCTACCTTTTTGATTATCTGCGTTTATTTCATCTATAGAAGCAGCACCAAATGTAACAGTTTTACCACTAGTATAAGTTATTGCAATTGTTGTTAATTCTCTTGGATTTGTAGTAGATACAGTTGATGCAACTGGAATTTTACCAGCAGACTCAAGATACTTTTCACTTTTTAGTTTTGTAACATTTACCGCTGTAGTTTCTGTTGGATTATCAGTATAATATAACTGTGCTGCATTTATCACATTAATAGCATCTGCTTTAACAGCATTATATCGAGAATTATCAATTATATTCCCGATTGCAGGAATTGCAATTGCCGAAACAATTGCTAAGATTACAATTACTGCTAATAATTCTATCAATGTTAAACCTTTTTCATTTTTAATACGTTTTTTCATAGTTTTAAACATATTAAAACCTCCCATTTTCATTGTTTTAATAAATTAATTATTTAAAAATTTGCATGGACGTTTTTAGCATTCCATTCTCACCTCCCTGCAAAACTCCCTTTCTCCTAAATCCCTTTTTCTACATTTGTTCATACAAACTAAACATCGGCAAGAAAATCGCTGCTACAATAATTCCTACAATTCCCGCTAAGAATAAAATCATTAATGGTTCAATCAGCGACTTTAAAGTATCAACCGACCTCTCCACTTCTGCGTCATAAAACTGCGCTACCTTCTCCAGCATATAATCCAGCGAACCAGTCGATTCCCCAATTCTTGTCATCGATGTAACTAGCGGCGGGAAAAGCCAGCTATTTTCCAGCGGTTCTGATAAACTATTACCTTTTTCAAGACTTTCCCTAGCTTCCACTACCACTTTACTCATGACCGGATTGCCCACTACTTTTTCAACAATGGCTAAAGACTGCAAAATCGGTACAGCACTGCTGAACAAAGAAGATAAGGTTCCCATCATCCGAGAGATCGCCGACTTTTGCAGTAATGGACCGAAAATCGGCATTCTGAGCAGCGCATAATGTACTGCATAGTTAAATTCTTTATTTCCTTTATATAACAATTGAAAACCTACCACTAACGCAATAACCAGCAAGAGAACAACCCACCAAAACTTTTGCAGCCAACCGCTGATTGCAATAATTACAACCGTCATCCACGGTAGCTCTGCTCCCATTGATTCAAACGATTCCACGAATGAGGGAACGACGAAAACCATCATGAAGACGGCTACCACCATGGTTAAAACAAACAAAATCGCCGGATACGTCATCGTCGACTGCACTTTTTTCTTCAAGTTATATTGCTTTTCAAATGAATTCGCCAAGCGTTCCAATGTGTCGTCGATATTCCCTGTAGCTTCACCGGATCGCATCATGTTCGAAAACAATAAAGGAAAGACTTTTGGATGCTTTAAAGTGGCATCTGAAAAAGGGACCCCTGACCGAATATCCTCTTCAATCGCATCCAACGCTTTTTTCAGCGGCTTGCTTTTTGATTGTTGTGCCAGGATATGAGTGGATTCCACGATGGAAACGCCCGCGCGAATCAATGTAGCAAACTGCCGGCAATAGATAACAAAGTCCTGGTTTTTAACCTTTCCCCCGCCCAGATTTAAATCCTTGTGAAGCAGACTGGTAGATTCCGTTACCTCGCGCGGGTTAACTCCTTGTGAGCGCAGCTTTGCAATCGCCGCTTGTTTATTCGCAGCGTCGACAATGCCTTTTTTGGGTGTGCCTTGTTTTGTGCGTCCAATATATTTATAAACCGTCAATTAACTCACCAACATTCATATACTATAGTCCTCCAGGAAAGGACGGGCTTCTTCCATTGAAACCTTTCCTGATGACATGAGCATTTGAATCGAAGAATCCAGTGTATGCATTCCCAGCGCCCTGCTTGTCTGCATGACACTTGGGATTTGGTGGACTTTTTCATTGCGGATCAAGTTCGTCACCGAAGGAACCGCAACTAGCACTTCCGTTGCAGCAATACGCCCAAATGTATCTTTTCGAGCAAACAATCTTTGCGATATAATCCCTTGCAAGACGTTCGCCAGTTGAATACGTATTTGCCCCTGTTGATGCGGCGGGAACACGTCAATAATTCGGTCAATCGTTGTAGGCGCGCTTGATGTGTGCAATGTCGCGAACACCAAATGTCCTGTTTCCGCAGCCGTAATGGCTGTCGAAATCGTCTCCAGGTCACGCATCTCCCCCACTAAAATCACATCTGGGTCTTGACGGAGTGAAGCACGCAACCCGCTCGCAAAATCCTGTGTGTCAATGCCGATTTCACGTTGATTCACGATAGATTTTTTATGATGATGCAAGTATTCAATCGGATCTTCCAACGTAATAATATGTTTTGATTTTGTTTCATTAATATAATCCAGCATCGCAGCCAAAGTAGTTGATTTACCTGAACCCGTGGGACCGGTTACTAAAATGAGTCCTTGTGGTTTATCAGCTAAATCATAAAGTACGTTTGGCATACCCAACGACTCAATGGTCGGTATTTTGGACGGGATTAAACGGAATGCGATTGCACCGGCATTTTGTTGATGATATGCATTTACACGAAATCGGCATAAATCACCTAACGAAAAGTTAAAATCCGTCTCACCTTTCTCGTAATATTCGTCCACCTTATATTCTGGTATAACTTCCTTTACCAAGGCAAGTGCATCTTCAGGCGCAACTGCCACATCACCGTATTGCTGCAGTTTCCCATTGATACGATAGACTGGTGGAATTCCTACTGTAATATGCAAATCAGATGCTTTCTCTTCATATGCTCTTTCTAATAGTGAACGTATACTAAACATTTTTTCACTTCCTATTCAACGGTTGCTACGTGCAACACTTCTTCGGTTGTCGTAAGTCCATCCAGCACTTTCATAAATCCATCTTGGACCAAAGTGCGGTAACCTGCTTCTTTCATATAAGTTCTGATTGAGTTGACGCTTTGCCGTTGGAGGATAAACTCTTTCAGCGTGCGGTCGATCGGCAAGATTTCATGTATCGCAATTCGTCCGCGATAGCCGGTATTGTTGCATGCCGGACAGCCGTTTCCACGCTGAACCTTTTCGACAGTCATGCCAACTTGCGCAAAAATCTCTTTTTCCCGCTCATTGGCAGGTACAGTTCTTCCACAATCACGGCAAACTCGTCGAACAAGCCGCTGTGCCACAACGCCTACTAACGAAGATGAAATCAAGAACGGTTCGATGCCCATATCATGCAGTCTTGATATTGACTCAACCGCACTATTGGTATGCAGTGTACTTAATACTAAATGCCCTGTTAAGGAGGCACGGGTTGCAATTTCAGCCGTTTCGAGATCCCGAATTTCCCCAATCATGACAATATCCGGGTCTTGCCGGAGAATCGAACGCAATCCCGCAGCAAACGTTAAGCCAACTTCTTCTTTTACTTGAATTTGGTTTATGCCCTCCAGCTGATATTCCACCGGGTCTTCAACAGTAATAATGTTGACGCCTTCCTTATTCAAATGGGACAGTGCGGCATATAACGTAGTGGATTTACCCGATCCTGTTGGCCCCGTAAGTAGGACAATGCCATTTGGACGAGATATCATTTTTCGAAAAAGCTCCTCGTTTTGTTCAGATAACCCCAGCTTGTCTACGTCTGTTGCTGTATTACTTAAATCCAAAATACGCATAACGATTTTTTCACCAAAAATCGTTGGTAATGTAGAAAGACGAATATCAATCGGTTTAAAATTCACAGTTGTTTTAATACGGCCATCTTGTGGAATACGGTTTTCGGTAATATTCAAGCCACCCATAATTTTCACACGTGCAGTTAACATGTTTTGCATATGCTTAGGCAATGAACGTTCCGTTCTCAGCTGTCCATCCACCCGATAGCGGACTCGGAAATCAGTTTCCTGCGGGTCAAAGTGAATATCACTCGCACGCTGCGCAACGCCATTGGCAATGATTTGGTTCACCAGTCGAACAATGGGTGATTCTTCATCCGTAATTTCTGTTGGTTGTTCTTCAGTTACAGCGATACCAAGGTCAGAAAGTGCTGCTTCCATCGATTCCTGTAAATCGTAGTATTTAGTGATGGTCCGGTATAAATCATCCTTTGCTGCAATGCTTGTTTCAATTTGGCAGCCAGTTGCCATTCGAACTTCTTCAATCGCGAAATAGTCCATAGGATCGGCCATAGCGATAAACAATTTATTTTTATCGCGGCGAACGGGCATGATGTTGGCACGCTTGGCAAGTTCGGCAGGTACCAATTGCAGTAACTCAGGCTCAATGGAATATTGATTCAAGTTAATATGCGGAACGCCTAATTGAAACTCCAGGACTTCGATCAATTGCTGTTCGGTTAGGTAGTTTTCTCGAATGAGGAAATCACCCAGTTTTTCATCACGGCTTTTATTGGATAAGGCATAATCAAGCTGTTCATTTGTAATAACACCCGCTTCTACCAACAGGTCCCCCAGCCGTTTACGCGTTTGAATTCTCATAAGATAGACGCCCCTTTCTATGGAATAACGATGTTTCCACCTTTATCATAGTAACTTCCTTCCGGCAACGCGTTTTCATCTTCGTTCAGCGGGATGTCCGGCAAATCATTATTATCTAAATCCAGTTGCGTGTCTGGGTCATATTCTGGATTCTGCGTTTGATTTGTCTCGTCACCGGAATCTTGATTCGTTTCCATGCTTGGTTCTTCCGTTTCATTTTCGGGAGGATTACCGGTAACGGAAGATTCAGGAATTCCGCTAACAGGCTGTTGGGTCGACACTAACACAATTCGATTTTGCGGGGCATAATAATCCCGACTAATTGATTCTTCGGTTGTATTGCCATTTACAGTGATGCTACGTGTGACAACCGCGCGCATCCCTTTTTGCTCTTCTTGAATCAACTGTTCTCCCCCAACTGGCAATTCTTCTGAATATCGATGAATAATGCGAGGAGAAATATCTTCTTTTAATATATGTACGAGTACATCTTTACTTTTTGTATCAGAATAAATTTCCACTTTAAATTGCGAATCATCTACTTCAGCATTGATTTTGGCTACACTTTTTGAACTATTCAGGAATTGTAGGTCCTCGCGATATTGAATATTGATGGCCGCATCCATGCCAGCTTCCGAATAAGCAGGTACCTGTTCTTGAGAGCGGCGTTCCAAAATTTCAAATTCCGTATGCAAAACAGCTTCATATAAAAGCGAAGCAACAAAATTTTTCGCTTCCCGATCGGCTGTTGTTTTCCCTACTTTTTCGATAAACGAAAAAGTTTCACCGGGATATAAGATAGTGTCATCCAGCAATTCGGCAATATTTTCCAAATCCACTGCACCATCAGGCAGCTCTTTAATCACAAGTGCCAAACGCTCATTTTCCACCTGTGAAAGATCCTTTAAAATAGCTTCGATTTCATGTTCTTTTAAATAAGATATTTGTGTAGTAACCGCCTGGATTGTAGCCTCTTGATCCCAAGTATTTATTTTGGAAATCGCATTCGTTGCGTCTTCTAGCAAAGTGACTTGCAATGGCAAATGAACGACTCTTTCCGATTCCCAAAAAGCAAACCAAGGCTTGTCCACAGTCTCTTCATACTGTGCGACAGATGCCTCTACGTTGAAGGAAATTTGCGAAGGGTCTATCAAGACTTCTTGCCCACCTCCACTTACGACAATCCGTTCCCCAACCCATGCATCAATTACCGTTTGCAACGCGGTCTTCATTTCATTCTCATCAAGACCACCTACAGACACCCCTGCAATTGTCGATTCATTGTCAGTCTCATCGGCATAGGCAGTTTGCAGGGTATTCCCGGGCGTACATATGTATATGAACAACGTAGTTAGAACTATGTATAATGTTAGCTTTCTATTATATGGCACTATAATCACCTCGAGCTACCAGCTAAAAAATTTTCTATTTAATAAATCTTTTAAACTACTTCTTTGTCATCATATTTTAACATATATTGTAAGTTAATATAGTAAGTACTTCTATAAAAGTAAAATATATTCTGTCAAATTACATTGTACTATATTAAACTAAAAGTAATAAAAAAATTGTATAAATCTTTATAAAAACCTAAAAAATATAAGAAATGCTTCCTTATTTCTAATACATTTATAAGTTACACAAATTTTCAAGAAATGTATATATCTTTTTTACCAAAAGATATATTATTATATGAAATTAACAAATCATTCTATAACCTTTAGATTATTAAAATATTTTTAATAACCCATAAAGGTTGGTTGAGTGTGTTGTTTATATAATACCTTTAAAGAGGACTAACCCTTTAGTCTCAATGATCATTTTTAACAACATCAAGGGATTAATAAAATGTATCCTTTCAGAAATCAGGTGAAAAGTAGGTGCTTTTATGATAAAAATAAAATTTACAAATCGATTAAACCAATCAGGTCTTTCTTTGGTTGAAGTCGTAGCTTCAATCGTTATTTTATCGATTATTTTATTAAGTTTTTTTACAATGTTAGTACAATCTGCGAAAACCACAAAAACTTCTGAGGAAATTATCGATGCAACCTATATAGCGCAGACAGAAATAGAAGAATTATATGCTTATTCGGCAAAAAATCCTTTTCCGATAGGTAATTTTGAAGCTAATATTTTTCCTAATTTTCATTTCATAAAATCAAAAAATGAGAATGGTATTGAGGAGTATTATTATGAAAAACAAGAAAGTGCTTATATTATTCTAAAAGTCACCCCTAAAACAATAGCGTCAACAAATTTAACTAGAGTTTTGATTCAAATTTACGATAAAAAAAATGGCACGATGAAAGCACAAATGGAAAATACTTTAGAGTGGGGAACATAAGATGAAAGCTAAAAATCAACACACAAATCAATATGGAATAACCCTCATTGAAGTATTAGCTACTATCTTAATTTTGGGGATGGTCGTGCTCTTGTTATTCAGTGTTATAAAAAATGGGCAGGAACAATACGGTAATCAAATGGATAAAAACCAGGACCTTTTTGACATTTCATATGGTTTAAAATTGTTCACAAAAGATATTCGTAAAGCTACGGAAGTAACTTTTGATAATAATACATCAACTTTAACTTTGAAATTAGATGAAAATGGAACAAAATATTCAAACTTCGTTTATGTCTCAGAAGCAAAAATATTAAAAAAGGTTGGAACAACTATTTTGGAAAATGTTACTGTTTTTAATCCTACAGTAATAAATAGTGGAGAGGTTTCTGAGATCACTATTGTAATTAAAGCTGAAAACTCAGACCCTATTTCTACAAAAATAAGTTTAAGGAGTAGAGTACATTGAAAAAAATTTTATGTAAAAATGAAATTGGTTACTCAATGTTAATTGCACTTTTTACTTTAGCACTTCTCTCTGTTTTAGGACTAAGCATATTTACAATTTCAGGAAAAACAATGGATGTTTCATCAAATGAAAGAATCGATCAAGCTGTTTATTATATTGCTGAAGCGGGGTTGATAGAAGCTAAAGCTAGCTTAGATATCTCGAATAAAAACATTATAATTCAACAAGCTTTATCGGAAGCACGCACACACACACTTCAAGAACTTAATAACGGAATAATAGATGAAAATTCCTATCTTATCGAACTTAATAATAGATTTTTAAATAATGTATTAACCAATTTAGATACCAATTCATTTCACGGTATTATTTTTGAAAACTTTGAAAAAAATAACGGAAATAAACCAAATGCAAAAATTGAAGTTACATGCACGAAAGTAGGTTTAAATTCAAACTTAACAGACTGTAATGATACAACTCTTAGTTCAGGTTTAACTAAAATAATATATAAGATAACATCTAGAGGTAAAATAGACGAGAAAGAACGACAAGTAAGTCAAGAAATTGAATTGTCCTTAAACCCTTCTACCAATTTAACAAAAGTTCCGATAACCAAAAAGGAGAGGAAATCTGAACAGGTTGAAAAAGAACGAAAAGTACTTATAGGGACAGAAAAAATTGTTATCTCAAAGAAATTAATAACAAAAGATGAACTAGTTGTAAAAGCTAATAATGTAACTGTAGATAATGGAGAAGGTAATATTATAATTGATGGTTGTGTGGATACAAATAGTTTAGTTGACTCCAAGAATCATGCATCTAATATTTGTACTTCTCAAATAGGTTTGGATGATATTAATTTTGAAACTATAAAAACCTTGGCAAATAATATTGGAGATAGTAAGCTTCCAGAAAATATAAGCGATAATCATGTTATTGTTATGGATTCTCTTGATTTTTCTCAATTAACCGACTTGGAGATTAATGGTCAAGGTAGTCTAACGATTATCGTTAAGAATAACTTAACTTTTTCAGATAAGGATAAGGAGAAAGAGGGGATATATGGGGCTTTAGGTAAATTAAATTTGTACTATCTTGGCGATAGTGATTTGGACTTTCCGAAGATCAACTTTAAGGGTAATTTATATATAGAGAATCCTGAAGTATCAGTAATATTTAACAAAGCACATACAACTTTTGAAGGTAATATTATTGCTCCTAATAGTGAAATAACAATACAGGTTGGAAACCAAGATATATTTGAAGGATCAATTATTTCCGATACTCTTAATTTAAAAAGTGGTCATATTAAAGGAACTGAAAATTATATAGAATTAATTGAGACTGAAGAACGCGATATATACGAAACGGTAAAAGATTATGAAACAATAGAAAAAGAAGTTGAAATTGAGGTTGAAGAGTATATTGATAATAATTCTTCTCTTTTAATAGATAATAAAATACAAATAGAAAATTAAAACACCAATAATACTGGTAACAATTTATCAATTTAAAATTATTATTCTTTTATAAATTGAATTATCCATTAATGGAGCAAAAAGGATATTTAGATAAATATCCCAATTAAGAATTATATAAATTAATTGATGCAACTTTATAGGTTTTACTCTCATTACAATATTTTCAATTGAAGATATTTCACAACCTATATTTAGAGGATGAATTTTATGAAAATACTTGAACAACATGACAAATCAACAACCAAAATTATAGCTATAGTCATTATTATCCTCTTACTCATCGGTGGCGCCCTAACAATGTTCTATGATTTTGCAGATAAAACAGTTTCGTTTTCCGAAGAAGAAATCGCCGCAGCAACCAAAACCGCCCAAACCGAACTAAACCAAGCATTCGCCGCTGCTGAAAACTATACATTCAACGAAAGAACAGAAGCAATCCAGTCCATCGGCTATAGGGAGCCTAAAATCGAGAAGTCGACGATGACATTTGAGAAGCATAATGAGTCCGATTCGTATATTTTGTTGAAACTTCAGCCGCATGAAAGCTATGAAAATATGTCGCGGGTGCTGATTCAGATTTTCGATAAAGAGAATGGGGCTTTGATTACGGAGCTTGAAAATGTGCTAACATGGAAAGAAACGCAATAATGCCCTGCCCTATTAATTGCAATTTTATTAGGAGATGAGTTTTGATGGATCAATGGAGTCAAGTGTTGCAACGGATTGAGAAACAGATTTCGAAAGCAAGCTTTGAAACTTGGTTAAAGGCCACATCGGGGGAGTTGACGGATGACAACACTGTGGTTGTCATTGCACCAAATAGTTTTGCAGCCGATTGGTTACAGAAGTATTATACCGAATTAATCACCGAATCGATTGAATTAGTCACTGGGCAGTCCTATCCCGTTACCATTAAAGGAACTAATCAAACACGGAGTTCTAATTCTTCGACCACGCATCTTTCCGAAGATTATGACACCAATCAATACAAGGAACTAAAAGAACTTGTCCAGCAGCAATCAGAACTCATTCAAAAACAGCAAAGAAAGATCGAAGAATTAGAAAAACGCCTCACATTATTGGAATCAAGACGAATTGTTTGAAGAATACATCCAATATCATAAAGAAAGCCCATTCCACTCACCATTATACCTGGCGAAATGGAATGGGCTTTTATTTTGTATCAAGTACGTACTTCTTAGTACATTTTCAAATACTGCTCGCGTTCCCAAGGGTGCACGACTGTGCGGAACATGTCGAATTCGATTTCTTTCGCTTCTTTGAAGTTGGCATAGATGTGTTTTCCTAATGCGCTCTTCACCACTTCATCGTTTGCAAGGGCCACAAGTGCATCGTCAAGTGACGGCGGCAAGTTGTCGATGCCGTTTGCTTTGCGTTCTTCTTCGCTCATGATGTAGATGTTGCGGTTGATTGCCGGCGGCGGCGTCAATTGTTTGCGAATGCCGTCCAACCCAGATTCTAAAATCACTGCTAATGCTAAGTAAGGATTCGCAGAAGGGTCTACCGAACGCACTTCAATACGCGTCGATAATCCGCGGGAAGCCGGTACACGAATTAATGGTGAACGGTTTTGAGCCGACCATGCTACGTAACAAGGCGCTTCATAGCCAGGAACCAAACGTTTGTAAGAGTTTACAGTCGGGTTTGTGATCGCTGTAAAGCCTTGAACGTGCTCCAATACGCCTGCCATGAATTGCATCGCTGTTTCGGATAGACCAAGCTCTGTCGTTTGATCATAAAACGCATTTTCTTTTCCTTTGAATAAAGAAACATTACAGTGCATACCTGAACCTGCTTCACCGAATAACGGTTTTGGCATGAACGTTGCATGCAATCCGTGTTTACGTGCGATTGTTTTTACAACCAGCTTGAATGTTTGGATGTTGTCGCACGCTTCAATCGCGTTTGCATATTTAAAGTCGATTTCGTGTTGGCCTGGTGCTACTTCATGGTGGGATGCTTCGATTTCAAAGCCCATCTCTTCAAGCTCAAGCACGATATCGCGGCGGCAGTTTTCGCCAAGATCTGTTGGCGCTAAGTCAAAATACCCGCCATGGTCGTTTACTTCCAAAGTCGGTTCGCCTTTCGCATCCAATTTAAACAGGAAGAACTCCGGCTCCGGTCCAAGGTTGAAATGCGTGAAACCTAACTCTTCCATTTCACTTAAAACACGTTTTAAGTTGTTGCGTGGATCGCCTGCAAACGGCTCACCCCAAGAAGTATAAATATCGCAAATGAAACGCGCGACTTTTCCGTTCTCCGTAGTCCACGGGAATACCATGAATGTGTCAAGATCAGGATACAAGTACATATCGGATTCTTCGATACGAACAAATCCTTCAATCGAAGAACCGTCGAACATCATTTTGTTGTCTAGTGCTTTGTCTAATTGACTTACTGGAATTTCTACGTTTTTAATTGTTCCTAAGATGTCTGTAAATTGTAATCGAATATATTTTACACCTTTTTCTTGAACGAGACGTTTAATATCTTCTTTCGTATATTTACTCACAGTATTCCACACTCCTACTTTTTCCTATAGCACATGCCATAAAATTTTATTTAATCAACGCGTTTATTGATAAAAACGCGATAAATCCGCTTGACGCAAGGACGTTCTTTGATGGCGTCCACTGTTCAGCATCTCTTCCCGCATAATGCGGCGAAGCTGTGCATCCGAAACTTCTTCCTTTGCTTTGGCAGCTTGTACAGCCGGGTTCTTTTTCATTTCAAACAATTTTTTGATGCCTGCCATGTTTACGCCTTGTTCGAGCATATCTTTGATTTCCAATAGCGTATCCACGTCATTCAAGGAAAACATTCTTCTGTTGCCTTCCGTCCGGTGCGGCTGAATTAAATCATGTTCTTCATAATAGCGAATTTGGCGCGCCGATAGTTCAGTTAATTGCATAACCGTACTAATTGGCAATAGCGGCATGGATCTTCTTAACTCACTAGCTCTTCTTTCACTACTCATTTAATTCCCCTCCCTTGATGTTATTTTAACTGGAGTTAGATAGGTTGTCAATTCTGTGTGAGGAAAACTAACATCAATAGAAAAATGAAGCCAAAAGCAGCCAAAAAAAGGTGCCAAACAGCGGCACCTTACCTTTTTCTCGATGAGACAATCAAGCTCAAGACAATATATGCTAAATTCAAATATAATCGAAGCGCAAAAAACAATACTTCATTTTCCTTTACATACTTGGAACGGATATTATCGATTTCATACACCGTATACAGGGCAAATGCCAAAACAAATATTCCCGCCACAACAAGGAAAAATGGACTGCTCACCGGAATGAAAATATAGATGAATGCAAACACAACGAACACAATCAATATTGTAATTGCATACATGATGGCTTCTGAAGTGCCATATTCAATCAGTTTTATACTTAAAAAAGCAACAGTCAGGAAAATAACGACCGTTCCGACAAACACCGAAACAATCAACGCAGCCCCAAGCCATTCAATGAAGATGATGAGTACAAGAAAGGCGAAAACGCCCATCAACAGCGGAATGAAAAAGATTAGCAAGTTCCCGATCCGCAGCCAAAACGTGATGACAATCAATCCAATTCCTATAATTGACAACAGAATAATGATGGAAATAGGAAGCAAAATTGCCACCAAAAGCCCAATAATGGTCAGTACCCACATACCGACAAAATACATGATGATGAGGTCGTAGTTCCCATGTTTTCTGTGCCCCATACCCAACCCCAATCTTTCAAAGATTTACTTTACTATATTTTTCAATAGTATATGTTATTAATAAAAATTTGGTTTGGGTTGTATTTTTTGGAGATGGGCGAATATCTCACAGAGTTAAGCGGGATAAACATCGCTACCCACTCTAACTATTGCCTGATTTTCTGCACCGCGCTGCAAATCGCAAATTTGACATGTTCATAAGTCAAGCCGCCTTGCACATAGGCAGTATATGGCGGACGGATGGGACCATCTGCCGTCAATTCAATGCTTGATCCTTGCACAAACGTGCCTGCAGCCATAATTACGTCATCTTCGTAGCCCGGCATGTAGGCAGGAACCGGCGCATAATGCGCATTAATTGGCGATGCTGCCTGGATTTCCTGACAAAATGAGATCATCTGCTCTGGCGTATTAAACGAAACCGATTGAATTAAATCCGTGCGATGAGCCGCATAATGCGGGTATGTGCGCATCCCCAGTTCTTCCAGCATGGCTGCCGTGAAAATCGCGCCTTTCAAGCTTTGCGCCACAACATGTGGAGCCAAAAAGAAGCCTTGATAAAAATCCGCTAATGTATTCAATGAAGCCCCTGCTTCCGCGCCAATCCCCGGTGAAGTCATGCGGTAGGCGCATCGTTCCACCAATTCCGCTCGCCCGGCAATGTAGCCGCCGATTTTTGCCAAGCCGCCGCCCGGGTTTTTGATTAAAGAACCCGCCATCAAATCCGCGCCCACTTCGGTAGGTTCCATAGCCTCCACAAATTCTCCGTAGCAATTATCAACAAAAATGATTACATCCGATTTAATCTCACGAATCTTTTTGCACATTTCCTGAATCTCTTCTATTGAAAAAGAAGGACGTGTTGCATAGCCTTTCGAACGCTGAATCGCCACCATTTTAGTGCGTTCATTGACCGCCGCTTTTACCCCTTCCCAATCAATATCACGGTCATCCAGCAAATCAACATGCGCATAGCCGATATGAAAGTCTTTTAACGAACCGGTATCTTTGTCCCCGCCATCGACAATTGACTGAAGGGTATCATATGGTTTTCCCGTGATGTAAACAAGCTCATCACCAGGTCTTAAGACGCCAAATAGACTCAATGTAATCGCGTGCGTACCAGAAATAATCTGGCTGCGCACAATCGCCGCTTCCGCCCCAAAGGTTTCCGCATAGACGCGCTCTAAATTATCGCGTCCTTCGTCATCATAGCCGTAGCCGTTTGATGGATGAAGATGAAAATCGCTGACCTGATTTTTACGGAAAGCAGCCAATACTTTTTGTTGATTGAAGAAAGCCATTTCTTCCACTTTCCGATGGTAGGGCTGTATTTTCTCTTCTATTTTTTGTGCTAATTGCAAAGTTTCGGGTTTTAAAATTGATGCAAATGTCATGTTTCATACTCCGTTCTATAAAAACGCAAAAAGGACTTGCGTTTACTGTTCAATCATTTCCTTTCTTATCTTAACAATTCTTTCATGGTTTTCAAAATAGAAATTACTATGTCAGGAAACATGAGAAAGGTTGCCCTCCGATTTGCATTTTCTTTACGGAATCTTTTAAAACTGCTATTCTCAATTTGGTATAGGGCGTTTAGGAGGCAATAAACATGGCGTGGGAATTTTTGAATATTATTGGGACAATTGCCTTTGCGATTTCAGGTGCAATTGTCGCCATGGAAGAAGAATGCGACTTGTTTGGTGTGTATTTATTGGGAATGGTCACCGCATTTGGTGGGGGCGCTGTACGCAACCTATTAATTGGCTTGCCGCCTACTACTTTATGGAACCAAGAATTGCTGTTTCAAATCGCCTTCGGTGCGATTACACTTTTTTTCTTAATGCCAAATCACTTGTTCAAGCAATGGAGCAGCTGGGGACAAGTAACCGACGCTGTTGGTTTGTCGGCTTTTGCCATTCAAGGTGCAATTTATGCCGTGTCGCTGGGGCTTCCGATTGAGGCCGTGATTGGGGCGGCTGTTCTAACCGGTACCGGTGGGGGAATGATCCGTGATGTCTTGGCGCGAAGAAAACCAATGATCGTTCACGAGGAGGTTTATGCCGTTTGGGCAGCTGGCGCCGGCTTCCTCATTGGACTAGATTTCATAAATGGGGACTTTTTCTACTATACACTATTTATTATCATCGTGATTCTGCGAGTTTTATCTTATACAAGGGGCTGGAGATTACCTGTTAGATCGTTTAAGAAATAATTAAAACGCACCTAAATGAGTAGAATTAAACTCATATAGGTGCGTGTTTTATTTGTCTGGATTTATGAGAAAAGTATCGGGAATTTCATCAAAATTGTCGGATTCCAGCCAAATACATCTGGATTTCTAACCATTTTGTCCATTTCCGCAGCAGTTCCTCAAATAAGCTTACTTAAATTCAAGCTCTCCATCGTAGGCCATCATGCCGCCTTCAAGATTCACGACTTGGAAGCCTTGGGACTCTAGGTACTCGCCCGCATTTGCGCTGCGAACGCCGCCTTTGCAAACCATGATATATTCTTTTGATTTGTCCAATTCGCCGGCGCGCTCTGGAATGGAACCTAGCGGAATATGGACAGCTCCAGGAATCACGCCTTCTTCTACTTCGAAATCTTCGCGCACATCGATAATATTTAAATCTTCATTGGCATCGAGCAGATTAATTAGTTCGTCTGTTGTCATTGTTTTCATTGTAAAATACCTCCTAAAAGTCCCCTGTACAAACCGATATACAAAGATGTTCCCTACTAGTATAAATGAACCGCAAAAAAATCGGCAAGCAACCGCACTTCGCCGATTCGGTATTTATCGCTCTTCGTTTTCGGAAGAGATCGAAACATTTTTGGCTGGTGAAAATGTGGAAATGGCATGTTTGTAGATTAAATGCTGTTTTCCATCCACTTCTAGCAAAACCGTAAAATTATCATATGATTTCACAAGACCTTTTAATTGGAACCCGTTCAATAAGAATACGGTCACAAACATATTGTTTTTTCTAAGGTTGTTCAAAAAAGTATCTTGTAGGTTAATTGACTTCACTCCGTATACACCTCTTTATTTTCTTTTTACCACTATAATGTATTCGGCGGTTGGAAATCATTTTCCTTCTTGAAATTCAAATAATTTGGAATATTTTTCGATCTTGTCAAACTCTTGTCCAATCCATTTGACATCCATCTTGTTGCGGAAGTAGGTTAATTGGCGTTTGGCATACCGTCTTGAATTTTGCTTTAACTGCAGAACGGCTTCCTCAAGCGTCACCAATCCATCCAAATAAGCATACAGCTCTTTATAACCGATTGCCTGTACGGATTGCACGCCGCGAATCCCGCGATTATATAGTCCCTTTACTTCTTCCAGCAAGCCTTTTTCCATCATCAAATCCACTCGCAAATCGATGCGCTCATATAATTTTTCCCGGTCCATATCCATTCCGATAATCAGATGGTTGTACAGTGGCACATCACCCCGGTTATGCTCTTCACTCGCTTTGGACACCCCGTGGAGCTCCACCATTTCGAGCGCTCGAATAACCCGGCGCGTATTGTTGGGATGGATGGTTTTGGCGGTTTCCGGATCAAGCTCCGCCAATTTTGCATGCATCGCATCCGGACCGATTTTCGCCAGTTCCTCGTAATATTTTTGTCGCTCTACCTCATCCACTTCTTCTTTGGTGAACTGGAAATCATATAAGACGGCTTGTACATATAAACCGGTACCTCCCACAATAATGGGAAGTTTGCCGCGAGACTGGATTTCGGCGATTTTCTCGCGAACCAGCGTTTGGTAGTCCGCCACCGAAAAACTTTCCGTTGGCTCTTTAAAGCTCAGTAAATGATGCGGAATTCCTTCCATTTCTTCTTCCGTAACTTTTGCCGTGCCAATATCAAGCCCCTTATAAATCTGCATCGAATCGCCGTTAATGATTTCGCCATTAAACTCTTTGGCCATCCTGATGCTTAATGCTGTTTTTCCTGAAGCTGTCGGACCGACAATCGCGACAACTTCAATTTTTTCTTTCTTCATCTATTCAACCACCGTGCAATCACATGATACACATGCTCTTTATTTTTTTCTTTTAAAATTTCATGGCGCATTCCTTCGAAAAGGTAGACAACAACATCTTCGAGACCTGCGTCATGCATTTCTTTTCCGATTTTAAACACACCTGCCCCATTCAACCCAACCGGATCTTCGGTGCCGCTGATCAATAAAACAGGCAAATCTTTTCGGATTCTTTGGATTTCTTCTTTTTTGTTAATTAATAATAAACCTTCTGTTACATCCGCAAAATATTGATTGGTCGGTACAAAACCGCAGTAAGGATCGTTTATATATTTTTCGACTTCTTCGTCATTTGTACAAAGCCAATCATAAATCGTTCTCGAATTCAACACGCTTCTGCTGAAACTTCCAAAGCTCAAATCATTCATTAGCTGACTGGGCATATCCTTGCCGCGAAACGTACAAAGGGAACGGGAGAGTAGATTGCCGAGCAGATGCAGTGCCGTTGTCGCTCCTGTTCCACATAAAATACACCGGTCAATATGCCCGCTATAAAGCTGCATAAACCTTCTTGCCACAAACGAACCCATACTATGTCCAAAAAGAATGGTTTCCGGCAATTGTTTCAATGCGTTGTAATGCTGGATGATTTCGAAAGCATCTTCCACCAGGCGATAAAAGCCTTTTTCGTCTCCCAAATGGCCGAGCTGGCCGTTTAATCTTGCTGTTTCGCCATGTCCCCGATGATCGTGGGCCGTCACAAAGTAACCAAGCTCCATCAGGGCGTGGGCAAACTCGATATACCGGCCGCTATGCTCCGCCATGCCATGCATAATATGAAAATGCCCTATTGGCTTTCCAATCGGATGAAACATGCGAACATATACCTGATGCCCATCTTCCATTGTCATGATTTCTGCAAGCTCTACCAAGTGCATTCACCCTATTTCATTGGATTTTTTGCTTCATCAATGAATTGCTCTAATTGCATACGGTAAAAAATCTTCTCACTTTCAGAATAACCCAAAATATTGCCCATTATCTCAAGGATTTGCGCTTTATATTGCTCGACAAGTTCAATATCGAAATATAGTGCGCCTGTTCGTCGAATAAAGAAATCACAAGGCGTCATCGCCATCTCATAATAAATCGCATAAAGCAGTTCTGCGTAAAGGGCCAAAGGAATCGCCTGTTCGCTTCGATCCATCGTTTTTAAATATTGGAACACAATATCAACATTTGTTCCGTATTTGCGAACAAGTCTTTGGGCTTCGTGATAAGAAATGCCCATGTCGATGCCTGCTCTTGATTTATTTGCAACATAATCGCCAAAATTGACCGAGTTAAGCCCACGGGCACCTGATAAGGACAGCTCTTTTGTTATGCATTTGGTAGCATGCTTGAATTTATTCCGTTTGACGACTTTGTCAACAATGGTTTCAGCCATTTGACGGTAACCCGTTAATTTCCCCCCAGCTATTGTGAGGAGGCCGCTTGGCGCAACCCAAAGTTCATCTTTGCGCGAAATTTCAGAAGGGTCTTTTCCTTCTTCGTAAATTAATGGCCGTACGCCTGCCCAAGTGGATTCAACATCGCTTGCCGTAACGTTGACATTCGGGAAAATCGCATGGATTGCGTTCAGCAAATAGTCTACATCTTCTTTTGAAGCAGTTGGCTGAATTGGATCTTCATCATAAAAAGTATCCGTTGTACCAACATATGTTTTATGATCGCGAGGTATGGCAAACACCATGCGCCCATCTTCGGTATCAAAGTAAACCGCTTGTTTTAGCGGAAGTTTCGTTTCATCGATGACAACATGAACCCCTTTTGTGTGGCGAATATTTTTGGAGTTCAATTGTTTATCCATTTTCAGCACTTCATCGACCCAAGGACCTGTTGCATTGATGATCTGATGGGCATGAATGGTGATGTGTTCTCCTGAAATCTCATCGCGAACGCTTGCCCCGATGAGTTTTTTCTTTTGATAGACAAAATCAGTCACTCTTGCGTAATTAAGGCAAACCGCCCGATATTCAACCGCTTTTTTCAGAACCTCCAACGTAAGTCGTGCATCATCGGTTTTATATTCCACATAATACCCCGCACCAAGCAAGCCTTCTTCTTTCAAGAAAGGTACTTTTTCCAGCGTCTCTTGCTTTGACAGCATCCGTCGGCGTTCCTCTTTCTTCACTCCTGCCAGCCGGTCGTAAAGCATCAGTGCCGCGCGCGTCGTCATCCTGCCCAGCGTTCCCTCTTCGTAGAGCGGCAACATCATCCATTCCGGCTGCGTCACATGCACGGCATTTTCATAGACAATCTCCCGCTCACGGCCGACCTCCGCCACAAGCCCTACTTCCAGTTGTTTAAGGTAGCGAAGCCCGCCATGAATCAGCTTCGTGGAACGGCTGGACGTCCCGGCCGCAAAATCCTGCATCTCCACAAGCGCCACCGATAGCCCGCGGGAAGCCGCATCCAGCGCAATCCCTGCACCGGTGATGCCCCCTCCGATCACAAGTACATCAAATGTATAACTGTTTAACGTGTTTAATATGTTCGGACGCTCTTTAAATGAAAACATTCTGATTTCCCCCTTGCACTAGGTTAGGTAACTTTGGACTCGCCAATAGATTAGTGAATTTCGCAAATTGACAATTGAAAGTCGCAAATAGAGCATCATTTTTCGCAAATTAAATTGCCTTTTTCGCAAATAGCCCATGCAAAACCGCAAATTAACGCCCTATTTATGCAAACTTCCTTCGATCTCTACATAACCCGCTTAAACATCTTTTCCACTTCATACGTTGAGAAGTGAATCATCACTGGTCTTCCGTGCGGACACGTGAATGGATTATCAGCTTTGCGCAAGTCATTTAGCAAGACAGCCATTTGTTCCTTTGTCAAATAGTAATTGGCTTTAATTGATTTTTTGCAGCTCATCATAATGGCTGCTTCTTCGCGAAGTTTTTTTACATCCACTTTACGTGACTTTAATACTTGTTCAATCAATTCCTCGATAATTTCCTGTTCAAAATTTTTCGGAAACCAAGTTGGATATTCGCGCACTACAAAAGAAGATTGTCCAAAGTCCTCCAAAAACACACCCACTTCTTCCAAAGCATGCAAATTTTCTTTCAAAATCAGCGCTTCATCCGCAGAATAATGGAACGTGATCGGCAACAAGAGCGACTGCCGTTCATTGGCGTTCACCTCACCGACTTTTTCACGGAAATATTCATATTTGATTCGTTCCTGGGCAGCATGCTGGTCGATTAAATAAAAGCCGTCTTCCATTTGCGCCACAATATACGTACCGTGAATCTGCCCGACGATTTCAAGCTCCGGAAACGGTTCTTTTTTCTCGGTTGCTTCAACCGGTTCTTCTTGCTGCACGACGACAGGCTCCAGTTTGCTTTCTTCCGCTGCTGGCGGCGCCCATTCCAGTTCAAGCTCGGTCGGCGTTTCCACTTCCTCCGAAACAGCCACCGCACTTTCTTGTTGTTCTTTTACCACCGAACTCTCAACACTTAACTTTTCCACAATTTGATTGATTTTATTTTCGTTAAATGAAGGAGCGGGCTGCTTCCAAATATTCATCTGCTCACTTGGAATGCGCACCGGCTTTTCTTTCTTTTCGGCTACCGGCACATGGATGCTCGCGCGAATGGCTTTGTTAATTGCTTCCTGCACGAGCGGCAGCAGTTCCTGTTCTTTGCTCAAGCGAATTTGCAATTTCGCCGGATGCACGTTCACATCGGTTAAATAAGGATCTCCCTCAACATAGAGCACCACAATCGGATAGCGTTCAATCGGCAAATACGTATGGTAGGCATCCACAATCGCTTTTTGCAATAGGTAGTGCTTAACCCACCGCCCGTTCACAAAGATGGACATATAGTTTTTATTCGCCCGCGTAACTTCCGGCAAGCTCGCAAAGCCGTGCACTTTATAATCTTTGGATTCAGCGCTAAAAGGAATCATTTTTTTCGCATTTTGCACCCCGTAGATTGCCGCGATTACCTGCTGGACATTGCCTCTTCCGTTCGTCTGAAGAAGTGTGCCCCCATTATGGACAAGCTTGAAGGCAATCTCCGGGTAAGCAAGCGCGAGACGATTCATATAATCAATGGAATGGCCAAGCTCTGTTTGGATAGTCTTTAAATATTTCAACCGAGCAGGTGTGTTGTAAAATAATTGGGCGATCGTAATATCGGTTCCTCTGCGAAACGCAGTGGGCTTTTTAGAAATTAGATGTCCCCCATCCATTCTGATTTCCAGGCCGTTATTTTCGCCATCCGAAGTTTTCAATGTCACTTTGGAGACCGACGCAATGGAGGCCAGCGCTTCCCCGCGGAAACCTAATGTCCGAATGCGGAAAAGGTCCGGCTCATTTGAAATTTTCGAAGTGGCATGCCGAGAAAAAGATTTCAATGCATCTTCTTCATCCATCCCGCTTCCGTTATCCGTCACTTGTATGGAGGTTAACCCCGCTTCTTCGAGAAAAACTTCAATTGATGTGCTTCCTGCATCAATGGCGTTTTCAACGAGTTCTTTTACAACTGAAGATGGGCGTTCCACCACTTCCCCGGCTGCAATCTTGTTCGATAACCATTCATCCATAATTTGAATTTTTCCCAATTGAAGAACCTCCTTTTTCTTATTTCTAGTTTGTGGAGGCGGATATCCGCCAGTTTGGATGAGATATCCGCCAGTTTTCGGGATTTATCCGCCAACTTTGTTGAAATATCCGCCACTTTTCACAAAATATCCGCCAATCGCGAAAATCCCGTCGCTTTTCCCGAGAATCCCGTCACATTGCTCGAGAATTCCGATACTTTTCGAATTAATCCCGACACTTCTAAACTGCTCTCAATATTCCACTCTCTATTTCTTACTCAACAAAGCCTGCTGCAATTCATATAGCACATTGATTGCCTGAATTGGAGATGTACCCATAATATTCATTTTTTGGAGTCGTTCCAAAACTTCTTGTTCAGCACCAGTCAAACTTGGTTCGGCCACTCCAACATTTTCTTCCTCTTCAAAGAATGACAGTTGCAGCGCATCTTCCACTGGCTCAGCTGCTGCAGTTTCCGCTTCGCCGCTCTTCGATTCAAATTCCTCGAGCAGCACTCTTGCGCGCTCAATAATGGCTTCCGGCATTTCGGCTAGCTGTGCCACATGCACGCCATAGCTTTTGTCTGCTGCGCCTTGTCGAACTTTGTGAAGGAACACGACCTTGCCATCTTTTTCGGTTGCACTCACATGCACATTTTGAAGGCGTTCCAACTCTTCTTCCAACGACGTCAGTTCGTGATAATGCGTTGAAAATAACGTGTTCGCACCAATATGATCGTGAATAAATTCCATCATCGACTGCGCTAGGGCCATTCCGTCATATGTGGACGTTCCGCGCCCGATTTCATCAAACAGCAATAAACTATTCGCTGTTGCGTTTGTAATCGCATGCTGGGATTCCAGCATTTCCACCATGAACGTTGATTGGCCGGCAACAAGATCATCCGCCGCTCCAATTCGAGTGAATATCTGATCGGTAATCGGCAGCACGGCTTCATCCGCCGGCACATAACATCCCATTTGCGCCAACACGACAATTAACGCGACTTGGCGCATGTAGGTACTTTTCCCGGACATGTTCGGCCCCGTAATCAGCATCATGTTTTGATTATCCGGCAAAACACAATCGTTTGGCACATACATTTGTTTATTCAGCATTTTTTCAACAACCGGGTGGCGCCCGCCGATAATCTTTAATGCGCGCCCTTCATGGAACGTTGGCTTCACAAATCGATATTTCTCGGAAACAACTGCAAAGCTCATATAAACATCCAGCTCGCTAATCTCGGAGGCCAATGCCTGAACACGCGGAATGTACGCTTTTAAACGTTCACGCAACTCAACAAATAAATCATATTCGAGTGCCAAACTTTGTTCTTCGGCATTTAAAATAATCGCTTCTTTTTCCTTCAGTTCTTCGGTAATATAACGTTCCGCATTGGCAAGCGTTTGTTTTCGTTCATAGCGCGATAAATCAGCATTGGCAATCTGGGACTTGGTGATTTCAATATAATAGCCAAAAACACGGTTATAGCCGATTTTCAGATTTTTGATGCCTGTCACTTCACGCTCTTTTTGCTCTAATTGGGCAATCCAGTCTTTCCCGTTGCGAGAAGCAAAACGCAATTCATCCAGATTTCCATTGTATCCTTCCCGAATCACATCGCCTTCCTTAATGGAAATCGGAGGATGATCCGAAATGGCTTTCGATAAAAGCTCCTCAATATCCGCGCACTCATTAATTTTCTCGCCTAAGTTCGCTAACGTCGATTTGCCTGAATCAATTAACTGAGCCTTGATGGCCGGCACTTGGCGCAATGATTCGCGCAGCTGCGCCAAATCACGGCCACCAACATTTCCAAAAGCAACACGGCCAGCCAAACGCTCCAGGTCATATACTTTTTTCAGCAACTCCCGCAGCTCATTGCGAACGAAAAATTCATCCAATAAATCTGTCACAATCGCGAGCCGGTTTTCGATGACAGAACGCGTCGCTAAAGGCTGGTGCAGCCATTGTTTCAATTTCCGTCCACCCATTGCCGTGACGGTTTCATCCAGCAGCCATAGCAACGTGCCTTTTTGGTCGCCGCCGCGAATCGATTCTAGAAGCTCCAGGTTACGTTTTGAATTCGTATCAATTCGCAATAGTTCCTTTGTTTCTGTATATGTAAAAGGTTGAATATGGGTAAGCGAGCGCATTTGCGTTCGTTCCACATACTGCAGCAATGTTTTGCCAACGCCTTTTAATTCATTAGGCAAGTTATTGATATATTCCGCCGACTTTTCCTCAGGCATTTCTTCCGTTTCCAGGGAAAGAACGATCCCCAACTGGCCTGCCTGTTCCGCCAATAGCATTTGCAGCTGCTCAGTAACCACAAGCTCGCGAATGTTAAAGGCAATCAATTGCTGCAGCAATGTTTTCGTTCCGCCTTCGACAATGGATGTATTCGCTTCACCGGTCGAAACGTCCAAATAAGCAAAAGCAAAGCTGTTCGGAGTCAAATTTTCCGCACAAGCAATAAAATGGTTCGACTTGCCGTCAATTGTTTTGCCTTCCATAATCGTCCCTGGTGTAATCAGCTGAACGACTTCGCGTTTGACGACACCTTTTGCCTTTTTGGGATCTTCTGTTTGTTCGCAGATTGCCACTTTGTAGCCTTTTGAAATGAGCGTTTCAATATAGCCTTGTGCCGAATGAAACGGAACGCCGCACATCGGAATCCGTTCTTTTGTTCCAGCATCCCGGCCTGTTAAAGTAATTTCCAGAATTTGCGATGCTTTGATGGCATCGTCAAAAAACAATTCATAAAAATCGCCTAATCTATAAAAAAGAAATGCATCTTCATATTCAGATTTGATTGCTAAATACTGTTGCATCATTGGGGTATAAGTTGTCATTTTTGGTTAAACCTCTCTACTTGCAATATACATAATGTCTCTTCTTTTAGTATAACAAAAAACTGCTTATAAACGAGAAATCCTACTTTTTTGAAAACGAAAACTTTCCATTCCACAAAAAAAGAAGAGCGCCTTTTCATCTACGAATTTATTGTAGAGGGCGCTCTTGCTGTATTAGTTATATGATGAGGAATCGTCAAATTTGAAGTTGTCGCTTGAAGATGAGGATGAAGAGGACGATGAAGAACTAGAACTTGAGCTTGAAGATGACTCTTCCTCTTCCTCATATCTCCACTCTTCTTCATAATCTACTTCGTGTACCGAAACCACAACTTTTGTTTCGCCAACCACGTCGACAACAAATTCACGTTCAATGACAACATCGAAGCAATCGCCATTTTGGTTAATCACCGCTTCAATACAGTTCGGCTGCTGCATGACACGCACATGGCAGTCGTTGGAATCAATCACATCTTGATCACGGTAATGCAATTTGATCCGATCTTTGTAATGAACAGTTTCGGAATGAACCGCCGTTTTTGTATTGCTGTTATGTGCAAACCATACGTTCACATCGAATTTACCTGTAATTTCAACATGTTTACCCACTTTTTTGGCCGTATAGTGATGGTTGATTACCCAGCATCCCAAAATACTTGTTGGCGTAGACGACGGGCGAATCACTTCACTCGCTTCCACCCTTTTCTTCCCTTTTGCGACAACCGCTTTTGTCACAATTTGACGCAAACGTTTCAACCTTTTTCCTCCTTTTACATCATGTCGAACTATCATATGCGGCATATGCCTAATTGGTGAAATGTCAGAGATTCATCATTTCGTCAGTTATACAAATCGCTATTTCACGCCAGGATTCCGGCGAGAAAACCGAAAGCATAAATGTACTTTGAATTTTCGAATCTCTGCTGCTGACACCTTATAGTATTAAGGTTGGGCCCAGAGTGTGACAAAATTTTTCCAATCTGTTCTTAGCGGCAATGCAAAAGCTTGATTTCTCCAAAAAAATAACCTTCCCATGGCGGAAGGCAAACACTTTCTATCTTAATATTTATTATGATAAAGGATTAACGCCGAATATTCGATCCCATGACCTCGATCATTGCTAGTCGAGAATTTAATGTCTACAATTTCTTGCCCTTCTATAATTGTCAAAAACTGCTGCAATTCATCTTGGAAAATTTTCTTATCATTACTAGAAATAACTTTTACTTGCATAAAATTCTCCCCCCTTACATGTTTAAAATTCGACAAAAATGGGTAAACCCCTTTAATTAATTAGTTAACAAAAACATTACAACAAGGTTACAGAAATTTTACAAACCTATAGGATGGTATTTTTTATGTATGAGGTTCAGCAAACTGTTAGAGGCAAATTCAATATAACACAGGAAATGTTTTGCCCTTCACTGTGTATGCTATTTCGCACATAAAAAACCCCCGAATCTGTTGACAGTTCGGGGGTTTGAATCGTTTTATATTAAGAACAGCTTCCTGGCTGGCTATTGCGAACTTTGGATCCTGTTTCGCCGCGCAACAGGTCGCCGCCAGTTGTTTCGATAATTTCATTCGTTACGTTGTTGGCAATGGCATTGGAAACTAATTGCAAAAGGTTATTTACATCGATTTGCGATTGCTTGAATTGTTGCACAATCGGTACTTCATCGATTTCTTCTTCCACTTTAGCAATCTTGTCTTCAACTAATTTCAACGCTTTTTCTTTCCCAAGGTGCTGGAAGTTAACCGCTTGTTTTTGCAATGTTTTCAAGCTGGCAATTTTTTCGCGAACATACTGGTTTTCATTGATCTGCTCTTCCGCTTTCTTGAAAAAATCCACTTCTTCCGTGTTCGCAATCATATGGGCAATTTCTTTTGCTTTTTCAACGATTTCATCTTTTGTATAAAGCTTCGTTGTCATCCTACTTCCACCTCATGTCGATTGACGACCTCTAAAAACTCACCGCGCAGTGAGTAAGATTTCGCCTCGAGTATTTTTACTTTCACAAGCTTTCCTACTAAATCCTTTGGTCCATCAAAGTTGACTAATTTATTTTTTCTAGTGTAGCCAGCTAACACGTCATCGCGCTTTTTACTGCTGCCTTCCACCAATACTTCAACTACTTGGCCTTCAAATTTTTTCAAAGCCGCCGCTGAGAATTCTTCAACGACCGCATTTAAGCGTTGCAAGCGTTCTTTCTTCACTTCAAGCGGCACATTGTCCGTCATTTTTGCTGCAGGCGTGCCTTCTCGTGGTGAATAAATGTAAGTAAAGGCCATCTCAAATCCAACTTCGCGGTATAAATCCAGCGTTTCCTGGAATTGTTCTTCCGTTTCATTTGGATAACCGACAATTATATCCGTTGATAACGCAACATCCGGCATCGCTGCTTTGATTTTGCGAACCAATTCAAGGAAATGTTCACGCGTATATTTGCGCGCCATGATTTTCAGGATTTCATTGGAACCGGATTGAACTGGCAGGTGAATATGTTCAACCAGGTTGCCGCCTTTTGCCAACACTTCGATCAAGTGATCATCAAAGTCGCGTGGGTGGCTGGTTGTGAAACGGATGCGCGGAATATCAATTTTGCGCAACTCATCCATCAAATCACCAAGACGGTACTCGATATCCGTGAAGTCTTTTCCATACGCGTTGACGTTTTGCCCAAGCAGCATAATTTCCTGATAGCCCTGTGCTGCCAATTCGCGCACTTCCTGGATGATTTCATCCGGACGACGGCTGCGTTCTTTCCCGCGCGTATATGGAACGATACAATATGTACAGAATTTATCGCATCCGTACATGATGTTGACCCAAGCCTTGATTGCACCATTGCGTTGTTTTGGAAGGTTCTCAATAACATCCCCTTCTTTTGACCATACTTCGATGACCATTTCTTTTGACATGTATGCTTCTGTTAAAATGTTTGGCAAACGGTGAATATTATGCGTACCAAACACCATATCTACATGCTGATAAGTTGTAAGGATTTTATTGACAACCGACTCTTCTTGCGACATACAGCCGCAAACGCCGATCAACATTTCCGGATTTAAGCGTTTATATTTCATTAAATAGCCGAGCTCGCCAAAGACTTTGTTTTCGGCATTTTCACGGATGGCACATGTGTTGAGCAGAACCACATCCGCTTCCTCGATTTTGTCCGTCGGGTCATATCCAAGCTGCATGAAAATACCGGCCATCACTTCAGAATCATGCTCGTTCATTTGGCATCCATATGTGCGAATAAAAAATTTACGACCATTGCCCATGCCTAAAAATTCTTCAGCGATGTTGAAATCTTTATGATATTTGACTTCTTCTTTTCCGCGTTTTTTCGCATCTTTTAGAGAAGGCGCTGTAATGACGCGCTCGAAGTATTGACTATAATCCTTTTCAGGCTTTGTATTTTTAGGTTTTGGTTGATTAACTTGCTGACTTGCTAGTCGTTGTTCCTCATTCATTGAAATCTAGAAACTCCTTTCAAAATGGGGTATATCCATTCGAATCCCATTTTATTATTATAGCGAAGAATGCGTAGAAAGAACAATAAGGTGCATGAAATTTGTATAATATTTTCAATTGAATACAATCAATTGGACACAATAAATTCCAAATATTGCTTTGGATCATGCTCTTTTAAAATAGCCAGAAAAGTAAAGCATAGCTGAACCACCGACTGCCAATCCATCTGATGCCGCGCTTCAAACTCATGCTTCGGCAGCTGCAGCACTTCCTTGAAAATCATGTGGGGCTCCAACTCCTTCAGTTCCAAGTATTTCAAAAATGCGAGAAACAACTTGTGATCCTTCACAGCCAACGACTTCTCATCAACCAGTTTGTCAATTTCCTGAACATCCTTCAGCGTATTCGCTTTGCGAAACACCTTATCCAACTTCTCATTCTGCTTCTGCTCTTTAACCGAAATAAAATCAATTATTTTATTCAAGTTGATCCCTCTTTTCTGGAATTGGAGGCTGGCGAGTGGATAACCGCCAATTTTGATAAAATATCCGTCAGTTTTGAGGATATATCCGCCAAAAATTTAATTTATCCGCCAATTATTTCAATTTATCCGCCAAACGTCTTCCGGGATAAGATAACGCCTTCCTTTGTTGTTGCCCTCACAGTAAAATTCCGTTCTTTTTAGTAATTTATTTGCTGCATCTCTACTTTCTATCAAAAAGAACTTCCGAAACTCTTGATTCGTAATCCATTCATCAAAAAGATATCTATAATCATGTAATCCTTGATAAAGCGGCTCCTTCGATCTCAACCCGCAAATACAAACAAATTTTCCGTGATGAAACTCCATCACCCGTCCACACTCACAAATCGCCCCTTTTCGCAAAGGAGGAATTTCAAATTTCGGCTTATATATACTCGGCTTATGTATTTTTTGAATTTGGTTTACCAACATTTCATAGTGCGGTGACGAAAGTGCCGGACTGTTATACTTTAATAATAGCTTTTTTATCTCACTAGGCAACCCAATCGAATGGAAAACGGGGATTTCTTCTGGCACATTCCCGATAACAGTTGAGGTTTCAGCGATTACAACAGCTTTATGAAGAGGTAATTCAAGTCCCAAACGTTCTACAATTCGTTCCATAAAATCCACATGGCGCTGTACTTGTTCGAAGGGGCTTTGAAAGCTCTCGATTTCCCCCGTTAATTTTTTCCGCATAAATTGGTATTTTTCTTTTTCGTACCAAATCAAACCGGAGATATTTTTAATTTCAAGAATCAAAATGAAGTGAGGACAAATAAAGAGGGAGTCGATTTGATGGGAATTGCCAAAATCATTTTGGCTTTCGTAGTTATGAAAGAGGTAAGAATTTGAAGGCACAGTGATTTCCTGCCAGAGTCGATCAACCTTTAACTCTCCGCGGTAGCCAATTTCAGCGCGCCGCATGAGCGAAGTTACAAGTTCATGCATGTCATGGTTGTGATCAATCCGTCGTTTCAGCGCATCCAGGACGAATAGTTTAGAAGGTAACTTTCGTTTCATTATGATCAATATAATTCCTCCTTTTCTGCTATTATAATAAAAATTTGAAAGCGGGAAACTAGCTGCCTCCTACTGAAAAGTCAATTTTGCGTATATAAGTATGACAGTTTTTCGACTAAACTTGTTCCCGAAATTACCAAATAAAAAAAGCCGGAATCTAGACCGGCATTTTTAATATTTCCTATACCGTGAACCGCTTAATCGCGGAAGTTAAAGAACGGATGTTTCTCGTGATTTTCTGGATTTCGTCGTGCATCGCTCGTGTTGCTTCGAGCTGGTCCGCCGTGGAAGCGGAAACCTGTTCAATCATTTTCGTGTTTTCTTCAGAAACTTGACTCAATTGTAAAGAATTGTTGGCCACATCTTTCGTATTTTCGGTAATCGAGCTGATTGTCGTGGCTACTTCGCCAATATATGGACCAACTTCGTTAACAGCCGACACAATTTGCTGGAACTTTGATGCTGTTTGGTTTGTTGCATCTATCCCCGTTTGGACGGAATCTATTGCACTTGCCATGAATTGAACGGATTGAGTTGAATCGGCCTGAATTTTCTTAAGGATTTCTTCAATAATTTTTGTCGAGTCCACGGATTGCTCCGAAAGCTTGCGCACCTCACCTGCTACCACGCTAAACCCTTTACCGGCTTCCCCTGCACGGGCTGCTTCAATTGCTGCATTCAAGGCCAATAATTTGGTTTGCTCGGCAATCGAATTGATAATCTGGATCACTTGCTCGATTTCCTTCGAGTGGCTCACCAAAATCCCCATCATATCATTTGCTCTTTTGACCGCTTGTTCAATCTCGTTCATTTGTTCAATGTTAACATTCACAAATTGGACCCCTGCATTTGCTTCCATCACCGTTTGCCGAATGTTTTGCTCAATAAAATCAATTCGCTCCGAAATCACTTCCACGCCATGCGCAATTTCCTGCAGCGAAAGAGTGTTCAAGTTTAATTGCTCTGCCGATCGAACCGTCGCTTTCGTCAAATCCTGTGCGTCATGTGAAATATGAAGGGATGCTTTCGTCGTCCTCTCGGAAGCTTGCTGCAATTGGTCATTGGCTTCATCCACGGAAGCCGCACTTTGCTGCACCGTTTTGAGCAATTCTTTTACTTCGGATGCCATCAGGTTGTAGCTTGTCATGACTTCCCCAAGTTCATCCTTTGAATCATACTTCGCAGTTTGCGTAAAATCCCCTTGCTGGGCTTGTTTCAATAATTTCTTCAATTGGCGCGTTGGCAAATTAACCGACCGCGTTGCACCGATGATGAAATACAAAATAACTAAAATAATGAATATCGTCACTCCGGTCAACAATTTGTAGCCAAAAGAAATATCCTTTTTATGCGAAGCTAGTTGACTATCTGCCCGATCCATGACATATTGTTTCATTTCCTGCGTAAGTGATAGCACTTCACGATCATTGCCGCTTTCAAGAGTTGAGCTTAACTCTGATATGTAAAATTCCATCTTTGAATCAAATTTATTTAAGGAAGATAGCAGTTCATTTGCACGGTTAGCCTCACCTATATGTATTGAATTTTCTATTTCGGAAATGGCATTTACGGTCAACAGTTTCTCCTGATACATTTCTTCCGTATTATTTTCCATCTTGCGCAAATAGTCCATACTGAATATGGCCAAAATGCAATTTGAAATGATACAAACGATCATTAACACAACCAATCGATCTTTAACCTGGATATAACGTCTCAAACCCACCCCAAACGACTCCTCTATGCTGTAGTACTTTCATCATAGTTTAGTACTATAAAGTATTTATATATTAAATGTTAAGTTATTGTAAAAATATAGTTATAAAGTTAATTTATTGTTAATCAAATTTCCCCCACAAAAAAGCCCCCACCCCAAAAGGATGGAAGCTTAAACGTTTATAGGAACTCTTTCACCAATTCATTGAATTGATCTTCAGTCAAGTTCATGTCCAAGTCAGCTAAAGGCTGTTCCGAGTAGCCTGGTACTTTTTCCTGGTATGATTTTGTTTCAGTATCTTGATAAATAATGCCTGTTACAAGACCTTCTTTGTCCATAACCGTATGCATCGCTAGTTCTCTATTGGAAGAATCATAGCCTTCGATATCGGATAGTTTTGTTAAGTGCTCTTTGAACCATTCGTATGTGTTGATTTTGTTGTAAGTAACACACGGACTGAACACGTTGATGAACGAGAAGCCTTTGTGCTGGATGCCGGCTTCAATTAAGGCCGTTAATTCCTTGATGTCCGTGGAGAATCCTTGTGCAACGAAAGTCGCACCTGATGATAACGCCACTTCCAACGGTTTTAATGAAGGTTCGATTGCTCCGCCCGGCGTAGATTTAGTCACAAAGCCTTGCGCTGAACGAGGCGATGTTTGACCTTTTGTTAATCCATAGATTTGGTTGTCCATTACCACGTAAGTGATATCGATGTTGCGGCGGATCGCATGAACAGTGTGTGCCATACCGATCGCAAATCCATCTCCGTCACCTCCAGAAGCGATTACGTTCAGGTTACGGTTTGCCATTTTCACGCCTTGTGCAATCGGCAATGCGCGACCATGAATCCCGTGGAATCCGTATGAATTGATGTAACCGGCAATACGACCTGAACAGCCGATTCCCGCAACAACTGCCAATTCATGAGGTTCGATGCCTACGTTCGCTGCAGCACGTTGAATCGCTGCTTGAACAGAGAAGTCACCACAGCCTGGGCACCAGTTCGGTTTCACTGAGTTACGAAAATCTTTAAATGTTGCCATTAGTCAAGCAGCTCCTTTACTTTATTTGTGAGCTCACGAGGCAAGAACGGTGTTCCGTCATATTTCGTGATGCTGTATGTTTTATCGTGACCGCCGATATTCATTTTCATGATATTCGCCAGTTGAGAGGTTTTGTTATTTTCCACAACGATGACTTTTTTCGCATTCGCCACTAATGGCGCCATTTCCTGTGAAGGGAATGGGAATAGCAGACGAACATGCGCATGATTGACTTTCAAGCCTTCTGTTGTTAAGCGCTCTTGCACTTCTTCAATCGTCCCGCGCGTTGAGTTGAATCCAACCAATAACACGTCAGCTTCTTCGTTAGGAGCATTTACATAAACCGGTGTATCGAAGTTCAATTTTTCAAGCTTGCGGAAACGCTTGTCCATTTGCACTTCACGGTTTTTCGGTGCTTCGTTTGGCTTTCCTGTTTCATCATGCTCCACACCTGTTACATGGTGGATGCCGTTTTCCGTACCAGGGAACACGCGAGGCGAAATGCCGTCTTCGGTGTTTTCATAACGTTTAAAGTAATCTTTGTTTTCAGGTGCTTCAAGCACGTCATCCACTATTTTGCCGCGGCGGATTTCAATTTTGCTGTAATCAAATGGATCTGTCGTTTGTTTACCAAGCGATAATTGCAAGTCAGTCATCAGTATGACAGGAAGCTGCAATTCCTCGGCAATATTGAATGCCTGAATCGTATCAAAGAACGCTTCTTCCAATGTAGAAGGCGCGATTACCACTTTCGGTATTTCACCATGTGTACCGTAAAGCATTGCCATCAAGTCGGATTGCTCTTGTTTTGTTGGCAGACCAGTTGATGGTCCCCCACGTTGTGTATCCACGATGACCAATGGCTGCTCCGTCATGCCGGAAAGACCGATCGCTTCCATCATAAGCGATAAACCTGGTCCTGCAGATGCCGTAAATGAACGAGCTCCACCGAAGTTTGCACCAATCGCCATTGTTGCTGCTGCAATTTCATCTTCCGTTTGAATAACGGCGCCTCCCAATTTCGGAAGCTTTGCAATTAAATATTCCATGATTTCGGAAGCCGGAGTAATCGGATAAGCCGACATGAAGCGAGCACCCGCTGCAAGGGCGCCAAGAGCCACCGCATCGTTGCCGATCATGTACATGCGGCGTTTACCATCTGCAGGCGCAAGTTCCCACTCGCCCACTCGGTCACCCAATAAGTCGCTCATCGCATCATAGCCTTTTTGGATAGCTTCCATGTTCTTTCTAACCACTTCTTCCCCTTTGCGTCCGAAAATTTCTTCCACGACGCTTTGGAAAACAGGCGTTTTAAGATTTAATAATGCGGCTGTGGCACCAATCGCCACCATGTTTTTCATTAGGGATGTCCCTAATTCTGTTGCAATTTCCGTAAACGGCACAATGTACAATGGCGCTTTTGAGTCTTCCGGTTTTTCCGGGTTAAACTTCGCATCCGCCAAAATGATGCTGTTTTCCGTCAATTCTTTATAGTTCACTTCGATTGTTTCTTGGTCAAATGCCACTAATATATCTAAATCGTCCGCAATTGCACGGACTTTCGTTGGTCGAACAGTAATTTTATTATTGGTATGGCCGCCTTTAATGCGTGAAGAGAAGTGGCGATAGCCATAAAGGTGGTAACCTAAACGGTTCATGGCCATTGAGAACATTTCCCCAGTACTCTCAATACCTTCACCCTGTTGCCCACCGACTTTCCACGAAAGCTGATGTAACATAGTAACAACTCCTTAAAAACTGTTTTTCTATCTTTTTTTCCATCATTAAGTTTAACACGAACATTTTCCATAAACTATCGAAAAAAAGGCAATCTCATGAATTTCAGACCTTTGACGGAAAACATAGCGTGAACGGTAGATTCCATCGAATTTCATTTATTAGCATACTACCTTTTAATGGAGATATTTTGTAGCAATTCTTACTCTTGTACCTCCTCTACCACTATACCTTTTCCACATTATTACTTTAGACCTTTTTCATTCGAAAGAAAATTAAACATTTATACCTAAAAACAACCAAATACCCATTTAATTTTTACCACTTATTTGTTAAAATATTAGGAAATAATGGATATCAATAAATGGGGTTATTACAATGTATTGTTCAAATTGCGGATCTAAATTAGAGGACAACGCACAATTTTGTTCCTCTTGCGGACAGCAAAAAAATAGAAAGAAAAGTTCGGCAAGAATCTGGTTAATTATCGGGATTTTTGCAACTTTACTAACAGCAGGAGCTGTGGGTATCGGAATTTTCCAGGTTCTTTCCCACCCTGCAGAAATTGCAAAACAGGAAGCAGAATCCAAACCGCAACAAGCTGCCGAGGCTGTAAAGAAAGTTTTCACACCTGCAACAAGCAACTCGAAGCAAGCCGAAAAAGAAAAAACGCAAATTATTAAAGAATCGATGCCAAAAGTATTCACGGTTCTGACAGCAGAAGGGCTGGGTTCCGGTTTTCTGTATGAAAAAGGCGGCTATATTGTCACCAATGCGCATGTTGTGGCCGGTTATACAGATGTAATCGTCAAAAACCATAATGGTCAGGAATCTCCGGCACGGGTCGTCGGGATTTCCATTTACTCGGATGTGGCACTGTTAAAAGCTGAAAACTACGCCCAATCCTCGCCTTTCTCCCTTGAACTTGAACAATCGGAAATTGGCTCGGAAGTAATTGCAATCGGAAGTCCCCAAGGGCTTGAAAACTCCGCTTCCATTGGCTATTTAACAGGAACGGACCGAGATGTCGAATATGATTTTGTATATGAGGCACTTTACCAAATCGATGCGCAGATTGACCTAGGAAGCAGCGGCGGCCCTCTACTTGATGGAAAAACAGGAAAAGTGATTGGCATTAATTCTTTGCTTTACACACCAAAAAATACAAGTTTCGGATTCTCAATTCCCTTATATACAGTCGCCGAACTCATTAACAGCTGGATTTCAAATCCGATGAATGAAACGGAAGTTGCAACTGCCTTTAATTCTAATGACGAATTCCTCTATTCGGATCCTTCCGCTGAAGAAGAAGCTTATTCTGATGAATACGAAGAATTCTGGAATAATTATTATGAAAATTATTCTTCAAATGAAAATCAGTATGAAGATTCTTATGGTGCAGAAGAGTATTCATATGAAAAAGAGATTTCGACCGAGGATCAATCTTATTCAGAGGAAAATTGGGAGTCCTACGAATTCAGCTATGATGAGGAAACTTTAACGAATTTCATTTTATCTTTCCGCGATTACTATGAAGAGGCCTTGTACTTCGAAGATTTTTATTACATTCAGGATATGCTGTAACCTGGAAGCAATGCTTATATTGACTTAGAAGAGTATGTTTCCGAGATTGCGGGTCAAGGCTTTCAATTCGACTTTACATCAAATACAGTTACCAATGTGGAAATATTTGAAGATTATGCAATCGTCTCCACAAACGAGCAATTTGACTTTTATAATGCAGCTAACGAACATAAGTACTATGACAGATACAAAGATTACACCGTTATCTTAACGGAAGAAGGTACTTACCAAATAACAGAGATCAATATAAATGAATAAGACTCTTAAATAGGCGGCCAGAAATACTGGACCGCTTTTTTTATGCATAAAAAAAGCCCTTCAAACCAGCTCTCGCCAATTCATCAGGGCTTACAGAACGCACTTATCGAGTTCTTTTTTCAACAAGCAATTTTAATGCCGTCCGATCTTCACCGGCAATGGTAATATCCGCAAACGCCGGTGCACAAATTAAGTCCGTGCCACTTGGTGCGACGAAACCGCGCGCAATTGCAACTGCTTTTACTGCCTGATTTAATGCACCCGCACCTACAGCTTGCATTTCCGCATACCCTTGCTCTCGGATAACAGCAACAAGCGCACCTGCGACAGAATTTGGATTAGAGCGAGATGATACTTTTAATGAATCCACATTTATTCCTCCCCATGTAGCTTTATTAGTAAATGTTGAATGAAGCATTCTATATTTGGGCGTTCATTCAAAGGACTTCAACTTAGTGTCCGTATCACATTTTATGTTGGGAAAGAACAAATTAGAATCGGATAATGTCCATATTGTCAGGGAAAGCCAATTATTTTTAAGTTACACTTGAAACGGCGTTTCCCTTCATTTCACAAGATCAATATTGGTCACATCAAACGGATTTTTCACCGCTTCTTTTGCGGCAAGTTTCGCCAAATAGGCTTGTTTATCTGTAATTTCAGCGGGCTTAAAGTTTACCTCTTTAAAAATGTCTTTGTGATATGGTTTTGCCAAAAATGTTTCGAACAAAACCATTCCACCGATGTAGTCGCCAAGAGGACCCAAATGGTAGCCATCTGCCGTTAATTCATCGCCAAATCGGTTTAACGTCGCATGCGTACGGGCATTTTGAATAGCGGTGCCTGTTGGAAGAATAACCGAAATCGAAGGCTCCTTCATCGCTTGCAAGGAAGTAGAAACAATAGAACGATACATGTTCCACTGATTTTTTCCGTAATAAGGGAAAGATTTATGAGACGAATCTTTGGCATAAGCCCAAGTCATATGTATGGCCAATTGTGCGTTCGGATTTTTTTGGTGCAAGCCAATATAGTCGATCAAATTTCCCAAATAAGGTTGATAGGTCCGGTAAAGTCCCGATTTTCCTGAAGTTTGCTGCAGGGTTATGTAATCCCAGTTTTCATCAGCCAACCCATCTTTTAAAGAAATATTATGAAGAGTTCTAGCCTGAGATTCCCCATTAAAAATAACCTTTTTTTCATAATGATAGGCTTTGTTGGATTGGGAGGCCTGCTTCCAATGACCTTCCAGCGATTCGCCGCTGCGGTATAAATTCCCGACAATCACATCCACGCCTGCGGAGGCAGCAATCTCATCGATGTAAGTTTGAATATCTTGGGAAAAAGAATTGCCGATCGATAAAATCTTGATGGGCTCAGAATTTTCGGCATATGCCGGCTTGAAAAAAACACATATAAAGACAAGCGACAATAAAAGGATTCTGTACAAAAATTTCACCTCCGCTTTTTATATTAACCCTAACTTGCTTTTTCAAACCTAAAGCGACTGCATAAAAAAATGGCCAAATCAGTATTTTTTGATTTGGCCATACGCTTATATTTACGCCATGAATGGGTAATCGTGATTTATATAAATCCGCTCGCATCGCAACGCTTTTCCTGTTTTATCGTCAATCTCAACAAAGAAGCCGCTCAACACTTCCCGGCCTTCTTTCGGCACTTCAAAGCGAGATGGCATGTTCGTCTGGAATTTGTAGATGACGCTTTCTTTTTTCATTCCCAAGATTTCATCATATGGTCCTGTCATTCCAACGTCCGTGATATAGGCTGTACCCTTAGGATAGATACGTGCGTCTGCCGTTTGGACATGCGTATGCGTCCCGACAACTGCGGAAACGCGTCCGTCCAAATGCCAGCCCAAAGCGATTTTTTCACTCGTCACTTCGGCGTGGAAATCAACGAAAACAAGCGGCGATATTTTACGAGCCTCTTCCACCAAGCGATCCGCATAGGCGAATGGATCTTCATGAGGCGGCAAGAAGACGCGCCCATGTAAATTAATAACCGATAATGTCACACCATTTTTCGAAATTTGCACCATACCTTTCCCGGGTGCTTCCTCTGAAAAATTTGCTGGACGAATCAAGTAATCCGCTTCATCGATAAATTCGAATATATCCTTATTATCCCACGTATGATTTCCCATCGTGATGACATCGACGCCCACTTGCAGAAGCTGTTGGTAAATCTTTTGGGTAATGCCGCGCCCAGCAGCTGCATTTTCACCATTGGCAATTACTACGTCCGCCGCATACTTTTTCTTTAAACGCGGCAAATATTTCTCGACCGCTTCCCGACCGATCGATCCCACAATATCCCCGATAAAAATTACTTTCATGAACACTATCACTCTTTCTCACAATTTCAAAACTAGTCATTTCATTCTACCATGTTCCGAGACGATTGTCGCAACATAATAAAATCACTAGCGCAATTGTCGCAACTAGTGACTGGTTTGGTGAAATATACTTGACATAATTTTAATCCATCCAAATATCGACATCCACAAAGGAATGGATAGTAAAAATGCAACAAAAATCCCTTTTAAAAAGTTCCCTTCAGATTCCAAGCATAATCAAACCCTTTTTCCCTCATTGTGGCCATTGGGAAAAAGGGTTATTCATATATGAAGTCGGATAAGTTAAACGACGATTTGTTGTCTTTTAAAGAATGTCCGATTTCATTTCTTCCAATAAACGATTTGCTTCTTCGTCAGACTCTGCCACTACGCCAAAATAATATTTGCATTTCGGTTCGGTTCCAGAAGGGCGAATGGCTACCCAGGCTTCGTTTTCCAATACAATTTTTATTACGTTTTCTTTTGGCAGCGTCAATTCTTCCGTTATGCCATCCGCCAATGTAACCATGCCCGTTAAGTAATCTTCCACCCGGGCAACCGGAATTTTCGCTATTTCCGAAGGAGGGTTTTCTCGGTAATTATTTAAAATAACTTTCATTTGCTCCTGGCCATCTTTTCCTTCGAACACTTGGGAAACAAGCGCTTCTTTATGGTAGCCATATTCTTCAAATAAATTGTTCAATGCATCCAGTAAACTCTCACCTTTTGTCGCATAGTAGGCAGCCATTTCCGCCACTTTCAAGGCAACCTGCACGGCATCTTTATCGCGCGCAAAGCTTTTGATCAAATAGCCATAGCTTTCTTCATAGCCGAATAGGAAAGAATATTGCTGCGATTTTTCATATTCTTCGATTTTTTCAGCGATATATTTGAAGCCTGTTAGTGTATTTACGGTAGCAATATTATGGTGCGCGGCAATTTTTGCACCAAGTTCAGCCGTTACAATCGTTTTAATCATCACGCCATTTGAAGGCAATGTTCCATTTTGTAGATTTGTCTGCAAAATATAATGCAAAAGCAATGCGCCAAGTTGGTTGCCTGATAGCAAGGTATAGGCATCTCCATTACGCACGGCAACTCCGAGTCGGTCTGCATCAGGGTCGGTTGCCAGCAACAAATCCGCGCCTACACGCTCCCCAAGCTCCATTGCCAACTGAAACGCTGCCTGCTCCTCCGGGTTTGGGTAGGAAACCGTTGGAAACGCACCGTCCTGCACGGCTTGCTCCTCTACCACATGGACATTGGTAAATCCAAATTGCTTCAAGCCTGAAACAACAGGCACCAATCCAGCACCATGCAAAGACGTATAAATGATTTTCATCGCAGTATCGATTTGTTCATTTTCTTTTAACGTGAGGAGATTCTTCAAGTAGAGAGCATCCAATTCCTCCAGAATCCACTTGACCAAGCCTTGCTTTTCCAGTTCCGAAATTTCAGCTACTCCAATTTCAAAAATATCCTCGATAGTTTCCATCCCATCCACAATTGCTTTTGCCGCAGAAGGAACTAGCTGTGCCCCATCTTCCCCATACACCTTGAATCCGTTGTATTGTTTTGGATTGTGGCTGGCTGTAATCACCACGCCAGAAAACGCATTTAATTCACGAACGGTGAAAGAGAGCTGTGGCGTTGGGCGCGGTTCCTTATAAATATATGAGGTAATCCCATGTGCCCCTAATACTCTCGCCGTCTCCACCGCAAATTCCTGTGAAAAATGCCGAGTATCATACGCCAGCACAACACCGCGGCTTTTAGCTTCTTCTCCACATTCTTCAATATACCGTGCCAGCCCCTCGGCAACACGGCGAATCGTAAAAATATTCATACGGTTTGTTCCGGCACCCAGCACGCCGCGCATACCACCGGTGCCGAAAGCTACGTATTGGTAGAAGCGGTCTTCTATTTCATGGTGGTTGTCTGCAATTGAATTTAATTCCTCTTTCAAATCTTCTGGCAAGTAGTTCGATACCCACTTTGTATAAACCTTTTCCATAAAGCACCTTCCTTGATTCTCTGCAATAATTACTCTGGTAAACATTCCATTATTTAGTATAAACCATATTGCTGATTGACACTGCCAATTCAGTTATGTAATTTATAATTTTATATAGTTCTCAAAATTGTAGTATATTTTGAGGTTGCCGGGGATATAAAGAAAGAGCTCATGTGAGTTCCATCTAAACAATTTAATAGGAATAATAATAATACTGACCTTTTGGCATTTTATAGTTATTTAAAACTACTCCAATAATTTTGGCATTTGAAGATAGGAGTATTTCTTCAGATTTCAAAAACCTTTCTTTTTTAGTTACACCAGAATTAACAACTAACAATGTCCCATCACATTTATTTCCCAATATTTGAGAATCCGACATCGATAGAAGAGGAGGCGCATCAAAAATAATGATGTCGTATTTTTCTTTAACCTCTTTTAAAAAATGATTCATATTTTTTGATAAAAGCAATTCGGATGGATTGGGAGGAATCGTACCGCTTGGAAGAAGATTTAATCCTACAATTGGCGATTCTTGCACCGTATCTAACAAAGAGAATTTACCTAACAATATATGGGAGAAACCCATTGTATTTTGGATGTTAAAAGTATAATGCAACGTAGGCTTCCGTAAATCAGCATCCACCAATAATACTCTTCTCCCTTCTTGAGCAAACACAATTGCTAGGTTTGCTGCATTTGTTGACTTTCCTTCTCCCGGAGTGGAAGAAGTGACGAGGATGGTTTTTAGTTCTTGATCAGGCATAGAGAAATTAATGTTGGCACGGATTGTTCGAAATTGTTCAGAAACAAATGAATTTGAATCTGAAAGTGTAACCAGCCTGCGTGGCATCTTGGCAAGGTTTACCTTCCGTTCCTTCTTTTTAAACAGATTTATTCCTCCTCGTTAACTTTTCCGAAGCTTGGATTTTTTCTGCTTCAAAAGAACTGATAACTCCAATTATGGGAATCTTGGAGATAGCTTCTATATCGTTTTCATCCTTGATGGTCGTATCTATAACTTCTATTAAAAATACCAGTCCAATTCCTAGCAACAGACCTATCATGGCCGATATGGCAATGTTTAGCGATTTATTTGGTTTTACTGGTTTTGGATCATCACTTAAATTGGCACTTGATAAAATATTGATATTATCCACGCTCATCAAAGTGGGGATTTCCTCTTTAAAGACATCGGCAACCTTATTAGCAAGTTTTGCAGCTTTTTTTGCATTTGGATCTTCGACAAAAATATTAACAACTTTTGAGTTTTCTTCATTAGACACTGTAATCTGTTCAGACAAAGCAGCAGATGTTAAATTCAATTTCAGCTCTTCAATTACCTTGTTTAAAATGGCTGGACTTTTAATAATAACATTGTACGTATCGATTAATTGTAAATCGGCTTCACTCTCTGCCCAAGACAAAGCCGGTTCATCTGTATTTTTTTGATTCACCAAAATTTGTGTCTGTGCTTGATAGATTTCAGGAAGAAAAAAATAATTAACCCCTGCAGTGATTCCCGTAATGACTGCAAACACGCTAATAATGAGGAAGAGTCTTTTTTTAATTACTTTCATTATTTCCTGAAGACTGTTTTTTTCTTTCATTCATTAAGCCTCCCAGCTGAAAAATAAAGAATAAAGCTGATTCTTGCTAATATGATTTACCACTATTCTTTTAGGAAGGATTTTTTTGACTTTCCTCACCATTATTCTTTTATTGGGTCAATATTTTTGATTTCGATGCCACTTCCAAGCACTTTGTATGATTTGCTCTAAATTTCGCTCCGCTTCCCAACCAAGCTCTCTCTTTATCTTTTCGGCAGATGCCACAAGACGGCCAGGGTCTCCTGCACGTCTTTCACAATAAACAACATCAGCCTTTAATCCCGTCACTTGTTCGCAGGTTTCAATTACTTCTTTCACAGAAAATCCTTGACCATTACCTAAATTATAAACTGCTGACTTGTTCCACCCATTCAGCAATGAGTGCAATGCGGAAATATGTGCTTTAGCCAGATCGGTTACATGGATATAATCCCGAATACAAGTACCATCCGGTGTATCGTAATCTGTACCAAATACAGATATATTTTTTCTCAATCCAGCTAAGTGTTGTAGGATAAGCGGGATGAGATGTGTTTCTGGTACATGCTTTTCTCCAATTTCACCCGACTCATGGGCACCAGCAGCATTAAAATATCTTAAAATCGTATACTTCATTTCATATGCACTTGCGTAATCAGCAAGAATCTCTTCAATCATAAGTTTTGATTTACCATAAGGATTAATTGGATTGGCAGGTATCGTTTCATCGATCAGTTCTACATTTGGGATTCCGTAAGTTGCTGCAGTAGAGGAAAAAATAAAATTTTTCACGTTATGTTTTAACATCGCATTTAATAGATTGAGTGTAGAGCCTACATTATTTTCATAATATTTTTGTGGATCTAGAACTGATTCCCCTACTAAACTATAAGCAGCAAAATGCATTACTGATTTAATGGGATAATTTTTGAACACAGTTTTTAAAACGAAGGGATCTCCAATATCTCCATGAATGAATAAAGCTTTCTGATCGATGGCCTCACGATGGCCGGTTATTAGATTGTCTAGTACTAATACATCCTCTTCCATGACCAGGTCCTTGACAAGATGGCTCCCGATATAACCTGCTCCACCAACCACTAGAATCATTAAGAATTCGCTCCTGATTATTCATTTTTTATTTTTAAAAAAACAAAAAACACTTTCACATAATGGGCATACCATACACATAACGCTCTAGTGTATGAACAATCATTTGATATTAATACCATTTATTTGCTGTAACTATATATTTCTACAGGACTATTCTCTCTCTAAAAGAGTTTAGTCCTAAGAAAAAATAAACTAAGCGATTCTTTTTTACCGCATCCTAAATTATGTTCGATTTTTGACCCCTTTAAATAAGAAAGCATGAAGGATTAATTTAAATAAAGGTTGAGTCTGCTTAAATACTAAACAGGCTACTATTGTGGATAATGCTTCTGCCACAAGAATTGCAATTGCCGCTCCCATAGCACCATATCGAGGTATAAAAATTAAATTGAGTATAATGCTCAGAAAAGCTCCAATTCCTACAAAATATACTTGGTATCGAGCTAAACTTTCTACTGTCAGCCAAATAGCTTTTACAGTACCGACTAATGCAAATATTCTTGACCAAATCAAAATAACTAATATTTTTGTAGATTCAATGAATTGTTCACCATAAATTAAAAGAATAATTGGTTTAGCCAGCAATGAAATAACTACTGCAGCTATTATTCCCAGCCAAATGATTGAGCAATAAAGCTGTTTATTTTTCAATAGATAGGTATCTTCATTTTGAGTCTTAGCTTCCATAATTACCGGCCTGGCAGAATTAATAAGCGCTAAAGGAATGAACATCCACAAACTTGAAATCGTCATAGCGGCAGTATAGACGCCAACTGTTGTACCACCTGCCATTTTTCCAAGCATAATTTTATCTATTTGCGTGTATGCCATAATAAGCAATGCAGCTATAAAGTGGTAGAAGCCTTTTATCAGCAATTGTTTTGCTGTTTCCAAGGAAAATTGAAGTTTTGGTCCTTTAAATCGTTTAAAATAACTTACTATAAAGATACTCATTACAATCGCTTCAATAACCGTTGCAATCGCAAAATAAGAAATACTTTTCTCAAACAAAATTAGTGATAACCGCCAAAAAGAGACAATTGAAAAAGCAATCGACTTTGAGATCACAATGTATTTCGATTGTAAATTTGCCTGAAACCAATATTGAATTGAATCAAACACAGTGAAAATTAATGAAATCGACTGCAGGATTGTAAGGGTATATAAAGTAAAATCATTCGGATTAAGATATTTTACAATCAAATAAATCAAAAAAATGGACGATACTGAAGAAATTAATCGCAGGACAATAGTGGAACCAATTACTTTACCGGCTTCAACCTTATTTTTAATTATTTCATTTACAAGAATACTATCGATACCTAAGTTGCTTACGGCAGTAAAAATCATTACATAAGCTAAGCTATAATTCAGTAATCCAAAATCCTCGGTTCCAAGAAATCTAGCCATCAAAGATGTGACAACAAGAGAAAGTGCCATCCTGAATATCTGCTCAAACAACAACCAACCAGTATTCCTCATAAATCTTGATTTTAGTTTATCTTTGAAAGCAATTAATTTCTGTACGATGATTCCAAATCCTTTTTATTTTTTTGCAGGCAAGTTATAACTCTAGCCTTGATACCCCATTAAAAAAGAATAGATTTTATTTTTAAAGTAAAGTTGATTTTGATAAATCCAGCAATTGCCCTATTTGATAATCCGCTTCTTCGGATATTACCGTTTCCAAACAAGCCGACGGTGTAAAAGTAAGTTCTCCAAAATAAATTTTATCCGTATAATACAAATCCACCCTCACATATGAAAAAGCCTTACTTAATTCCTCTGCTATTGCTATCATCTCTTCAAATTTTTCGGGTTTTTTCAGTTTTTCTTCCAGCTTAATACTATGTTCAGTGTAGGGTAATACCTGCCAGTCACAATTTAACATGATACTTTTTAATCCAGTTTCACGGTCTACTATTAGTTCTATAAATTTTGCTTCTCCATGGAAACAATGAAGTTTATAGTCTATTGGCAATTGTCCCTCGTTTCCTTCCAAAAACTTTTCAACGAGTATTCTTCGTTGAATTTTCGAATAATGGGGTTCAGCATTTAAAAGAGAAAAATCCGTTTTCATCCATTTACTTAAAAGGGAAATTGTTTTCGATTGATCCAATCCACTTTTATTTTTACAAATAATGTTAAACCCTGACCCATGCGTACATTTCATCACAAACTTTTCAGGCAATTCCTCAAAAATTATATCTTCTATATTTTCGTAAACATTACATAAATCTATTAATAAATGCCCGTACCCTAGTTTACTTATATACTTTCTGACCAAAAATTTATCTGTACATTTCGTTTTTAATTCATCGTTTTCATTTAGCTTTAACCACATCAATTTTTCATTAAATGTTTTGGGATTCTTTAAATCAAGTTTTTTTCCAAAGGTTTTATAAAATAGTAACTTGCTAGACAATTTGGGCGATAATTTCGCCAATATTGGAAAACTCATTTTATAAATCCATTTTGCCAGTTGAAATCCCTTTAAAAGTCCCCTTTGCAAATTGTTCCCTCACGATCGGTATTTTGACTTTCATTTTTTTCTACTCACAACCAAATAGTATTCTTCCCAAACCCCTAAATAATGGTATTTTCCATTAACATGATTCGCCACTTCAAACAATATAATAGGATATCCTTCTTCATGCACAATGTGTAATTCACCAATTTGTCTTAGAATTGAAAGGGTCGATGGGGCGTTTCCATTCACAATCAAAAATTTTTTCAAAAAGGAAGGAAATAAATTGACGGTTAAAAAGCCGCTTATAAGCGTAATCATTCCCACTTTTAACAGGGGAAATATAATACTTGATACGATTCAATCTGTACTTAATCAAACTTATACAAATTTCGAATTGCTCATTGTTGATGATGCTTCAACAGATCATACTTCTGAAATGGTTAATTCCATAAGTGACCAGAGAATTAAATATATTAAGTTGAACCAAAACACAAAGGGCAAGGAAGCTAGAAACAAAGGGATAACTGAAAGTACAGGAGAATTCATAGCCTTCCTGGACTCAGATGATTTATGGGCAAGAGAAAAATTAGAAAAACAATTAAAATTCATGATAAAAAATGCGAACAATATTAATCATGCGTTTTGTTTTACAAACCTTTATATGCAGAAGGATACGAAATTAGTGAATTGCACAAATAAACTATTTTCACCTTCGAAAAATGTCATGGATTATATACTTTCCGAAAAGAATATCGTTCAAACAAGCACCTACATGGTATCTTCAAATTTAGCAAAAAGAACATTGTTTAATAATACTTTAACGAAACATCAAGATTGGGATTTTTGTCTTAGATTGCTGAAAAATCAAGCTGAATTTCTCTTCTATCCAGAAAGTCTAACGATCTGGAAAGTGGATGATCGCAAGGATCGAATAAGCGCAGGCTATAAGAATATTGATGTCTCGTTAAAATGGTTAGAAGAAAATCGCCCTTTCTTATCTAAAAAAGCTATCTGTGGATTTGAAATGACCATTTTATATGGCTATTACCTTAGGCAAAAAGAATTTAAAAAAGCTTTAAAAATCTTGAAAACCGCTAAAAATAACCAAGCATTGAATCTCTATGACTTAATTAAATCTATTCTTTTATTTATTTTATTTAAATTAAAAATCAAAAACTCTTAATTTCATGTTCGATATTAAAATTTGTTATTCACTACTGTATAAATTGTTCTAATGTAATTTTTAATGAGCTGCAACGGTTTTCCCATGAGTTCTCTCTCGCAATTTGTATACGCCGGATTTTTCTATTCGGATTTTCAATATCTTGCTGTAGAGCGGCTAACACTCTTTGAATAAATGAATCCGGATCTTCCCCAATATCCAGCACATCTTTGAAAACTTCAATATCTGGGAGTGCAGTTGCTACTATTGGTTTTCCTGTTGCAAAACATTCAAAAAGTTTTGCCGGGAAAGTACCTTTCGTAAATTCGGTAATTTTATAAGGAAGTATTAATACATCACTTTTCTCTAAAGCCGAGGGCAGCTTTTTATGTGAAATAGGCTCCCTGTAAATTAAATTAGGATGTTTAAATGGCAATCCTTCGGGGGCAGGACCAATTAATTCTACAGTTATATTTTCAGACAGAATTCGCTTTAAGATATCCCAATTCATTCGATAATGATCGATGCCTCCAAAATAGGCAACTTTTTTAACAGCTGTATTTAATGTTTCCTGTCGATCAATTTTATTGAAGTGCTTAAAATCAACTGCTGCAGGTATTTGGATAATATCTTCCCTCTTGGCTTTATGTTTTTTATGAAGATGGATAGAATCTACAATTAAACCATCTGCGATTTCAATTAATTGATTTTCAGTTTGTTGAATATCGTGTACGACGTTTGGGAAATTTTCGAAATTCAAGACACAATCATATACAGTTCTAACTGGCTTCAATTGTGCGATTATTTCCAATGCTGTGCTTGTAGGTAGATAGGTTATGAGCAAAATAGGTTTATTGGAAAATGATTTTATTCTTTTTGCTAGCCTGGGTATAAAAATTAGCTTATTTAATTTTCGATAAAATTTGAAGGTTGGCGGTGCAACGATTGGCGGCAGAATTTTTAAGGAAGAATTTGCTTCAAATTGTTCAGGAGATTCGCTCTTGCCTGCTATACCTTGAGACAGTCGCTCAAGAGCCTTGCCAATAGAAGGATTTCTTACCCCTGTTGTTTCTACAAAGGTAACCTCTGTATAAGCAGACAGGTATTTTGCAAAAATTTGATGCCTTTGCCAGAGAAAATCCCACTTTATACTTGATAATATGACAATATGAACATCACAAAGTTTCATTAATAATCTCCCATAACTTTTTCTTGAGAAGATTTTAATTTTATTAAAAATACATTTTTTATAAAATTGAAGTTCCCAAAGAGGTATCTTTTATATAATCTTTTTGGTTCCTGCAGCAATCGATAAAACCATTCAAGCCCGGTTTTTTGCAAAATGAGGGGCGCTCTTTTTACATTGTTCGAGTAATAGTCAAACAACCCGCCACAAGTAATAATGGTACTTACGTTCAATTGATCAAAATAGTTATTAACCCATTTTTCTTGTATTGGATTGCCGAATCCAACAAAGAGAATATCCACGTTCAAGGAATTAATATATTGAATTACACGATTGCTTTCTTCATTTTTGTCGAAATAGCCATGATGGCTTCCTACAAAGTTGACATTGGGATATTTGGTTCCAAAATTCTTAATGACGATTTCAGCTGTATCGTTTTTGCCGCCTAATAAGAAAATCCTCAATAAGCTATTATGATTTTGAAGATGTTTAACTAATGCAGGAAATAAATCCGTTGTAGCAATGCGTTCTCTCGCAATGGGAAGTTTTAAAAACTTCTGTGCAAAAATAATACCCATCCCATCGACATAAGTGATATGAGCTGGCATATTAATAATTTTTTGGTATTCTTCGTCGCTCCAATATTTAAGCATGCAGTCGGCATTAATTGCATAGTAGGCTTTTTTTATTTTTTTCTGTGTATTGGAAACAATACGATCAACCAGCTCGAGTTGAGTTCCTAAAAAAAGCTCTTTCTCTATAAATCGTTTATTCAAGAACTTCCTCCCCACTCTTTAAGATGAAAAATCTGCGAATCAAAAATTTTTATGTGTGTTTTTTTTATTTATTAGAATGGAGGCAAATATAAAATAGAAGATAATTAACCAGTTCGATCCATCGATATCTTCAACAATAAACATCGGGATCATTAGCAATAATGATAACTTCATAATACTGTGTGTTAAATTTCCTTTACTGATTAAAAGTTTTATAGCGATTATTGTGAAAATTATAAGGGACAGAATAAACCCAATAATTCCAGCTTTATAAAAGAATCCGACAAAAGTTGAATGGGATCCAAGCGGATAGCCAATCGACGACGTAGTTTTTATTCCCATCCCAATAATTGGGGAATTTTCAATTGTAACACGTATACTTTCTGTTATTAAGAAAGTTCTGCTATCATTACTTCCTTCCCGAGCACTCAATAATTCATTTAACACAGAAAAAAGTTCCTGCGAAAAGCCTGTATACATAAAAATGAAGATACAGCATGCAGACAAAAAGGAAATGAAAGAAATAAACAAATTACAATTCATTTTTCTATAAAAATAAAGGAGCGCTATTGAAAGTAAATAGATTAAAATAATTATATATCCGCTTCTGGAAAACGTAGAAAAAATCGGAATCAGGCCGATGATTAATAGTGGTATTTTTAGGAGTTTATATTGTAGTTCCAATATGAATAGGCTATACAGAGGATAAAAAAACATAAAAAACAAGACAATCAAGTTTGAATACTCCATCAATGCGACAAATCGCATCACTTCTTTGCCACCGAACCATTCCGAGTAATATAATATTCGATGCAAGATTGAGAAACTGGGGTTATTTGTAAGATGATAAACGGTTAAACTTACCATCCAAAGGATAATAAGCAGTAAATAATTAATAAAGCTAATTTTTTTTATTGCTTTTAAATTTATATCAACGGATTTATAAATTGAATAGAACAGAAATGCAAAAACCCATAAAATGAACGTATTAATGGTAGCAAGTATTCGTTCAGTTTCTATTGCATGTTCAAGTACGTTATAGACGATTGAAAAAAAATAAATAAATATAAATGTAACCAAGAAATAACTTAAACTATCAAAATAAAGTTTATGCCTGGTAATCAAGACAAATAAGATAGCAGCAATAACAACAAATTGAACTTCCTTAGGAGAAATAATTATTGGCCAAAGCAAATAAAATATGGCTAAATCAACATCAAATTTATTTTTATTAAGATAGAGATTGGACAATTCCCTTTTACCCTTCTTATTTAATCACATACTATCAATAAGCACCCTTTGATCCCCATAAAACAAATATCGTTTTCAAAATAAGCTTAAGGTCTACCCATAAGTTCCGGTTGCGAATATACTCTATATCCAACTCCACCCATTCCTCAAAACGAATATTACTCCTGCCATTAACTTGCCAATAGCAAGTCAGTCCTGGTTGAACCATTAATCGTTGCATTTGATAAGTTGTATACTGTTCTACTTCTTGAGGCAATGGCGGTCTTGGTCCTACTAAACTCATTTCTCCTTTTAACACATTCAGCAATTGTGGTAATTCATCGAAACTTGTTTTCCTGATAATTTTTCCTATTTTCGTAACCCTTGGATCATTTTTCATTTTAAAGATAGGACCAGTCGATTCATTTTTCTCCAAAAGCAATACTTTCAGTTCTTCAGCATCTGCTACCATTGAACGAAATTTATACATATAGAAAGGTTTACCACATTTCCCGACACGAATCTGCTTAAAAATCACTTTTCCCTTCGGATCTTCAAACTTGATCAAAAAAGCAACCAAAATCATTAAAGGCAATAAGAAAGTTAAACCAAGAATGGATAGTAAGATATCAATTAGCCGTTTAGTGAATAAATAAACTTTACTTGTATTGGTTTTAATTTGTTCATTCGGATCAGTACGCTTAAGTGGTGTAGGCAGTTCTTTCACCACTCCGTAACTTCTTTTATTCCATTTCGCACTACACGCCTACCGACCGAATGATAGTCAACGTTGCTTTCTTGCATCTGTACCAGTGAAAAACAATTTCTCCCATCTAAAACAATGGGGTTCTTCATCGTTTTAAATAAACTAATCTCCATATTCTTTATCTCGCTCCACTCAGTGAGAATCAGGGCTGCATCAGCTTTCTCTAGAGCATCTTCTAATTTTTCCACATAAATAATAGAAGAATTCAAGGTTTTTTTTGCATTTTCTATCGCGATTGGGTCATATGCATAAACTTGTGCACCACCATTTATTAGTTCATTTGTGATGAGAATGGAAGGAGCTTCCCTAAGATCATCCGTATCCGGTTTAAAGGCCAACCCTAAAACAGCTATTTTTTTACCTTCAAAGTTGCCTACAATTCCACGCAACTTATTAAGCAAGATGCGCTGCTGTTTTCGGTTCACATTCACGACGCCTTTTAGCAATTCGAAATCATATTCCACATTACCTGCAATTTGAATCAACGCTTTTGTATCTTTTGGAAAGCACGAACCGCCATAACCGATCCCTGCCTTCAAAAAAGCAGAGCCAATTCTTTGATCAAGCCCCATGCCTACCGCTACCTTTTCAACATCTGCCCCTACTCTTTCACAAATATTGGCAATTTCATTAATGAAGCTTATTTTTGTTGCCAGGAATGCATTTGATGCATACTTGATCATCTCCGCGCTTCGGATATCGGTTTTATAGATAAAAATACCAAACGGTTTATTGATTTCTGCGATTTTTTGGGCAGCTTCCTCGGTATTCGCTCCTATGATGATGCGATTTCCATGAAATGAATCATATATTGCCGAACCTTCCCTTAAAAATTCCGGGTTTGATACCACTTCGATTTTTATAGGAGATAATTTATTTTGATTGATGATTGTTTGCAATCGATCATTAGTACCTACTGGAACGGTACTCTTCGTCACAACAATTGTTTCGTTTTTGGCGGTTTTAGCTATGGTTACGGCCACTTGTTCTACATAAGTTAAATTAGCTGATCCGTCATCTTTTTGGGGTGTACCCACGGCAATATAAACTACTTCCGCCCCAGCAAAACCTTCATTATGACTTGAGGTAAATGACAATCGACCAGCGGCCATATTTTTATTCATTAGTTCACTTAAACCAGGCTCATAGATTGGTACAATACCTTTCTTCATTTTTTCAACTTTCATTTCATCGATATCGATGCAAGTTACATGATGGCCGATCTCAGCCAAGCATACCCCTGTAACCAGCCCTACATAACCAGTCCCTACGACTGCCAACTTCAATCGTACCCCTCCGCTTTTACGCATAATAACCATTTCTTTTGATTACTAATCTCTTAATAGGATTATAAGTTTTTCATTCACATCACTCAGCATAAGGACCGACTGATACTATAATGTATTTTTCATGGTAGAAAGTGTTAATAGAAAAGAAGTTTTAAATGAATCATTTATTTAATTTCCAAATGACTTCTAAGAGTTTCCTGTACTGTTTTTAATTCCTTTTCATCAGGAACATAATAATAAATTCCGTTCATCATTTTACCGGTTCCATTATTTAAATAGAGTTGTTCTAAAGTACCGAAACTATCGCGATAGTCTTTTTGTATGTTGAGGAGGTCCTCAAAGGGGATGTTCATTTCTACGTTATTTTCCAGGGATTGAATGATGGATTGATAATTTTTGAGGGTGTTTAAGGATAGGCTGTTTTTGATTATTTGCTGGATTACTTGCTTTTGTCGGTTTTGGCGCCCGAAATCTCCTTGTGGGTCTTCGTATCGCATGCGTACATATTTCAACGCTTTTTCGCCATCCAATTCCAATTCTCCGGCAGGGAAGAGTTCCCCTTCATAGTCAAATTCAAAGGGATTTTCGACTTTTATGTTACCTGTAAGATTGATAATCTCGACAAAGCTTTCCATATTGACTTTTGCTGCATAATCAATCGGGATATCCAGCAATGCCTCAACGGTGTTAATGGTCATCTCCATTCCACCAAAGGCATAAGCATGATTAATTTTGTCGTTTATGTCAAGGCCGATTAATTCTGTATACGTGTCACGGGGTATACTTAGCATTTTCGTGCTTTTCTGCGTTGGGTTGACCGTCAGAACAATCATCGTATCTGTACGTCCTTTGTCGCCCGCTCTTTCGTCAACCCCTACAATTAATGCAGAAAAAGGTTCTTTCGCCTTTACATCAATTGGCTTCTCTCTTTTTATCTCTCTTTTTATTGTCGTTTCATCTTGAAAGGGTGTATAAACAACTTCAACTGTTTCTTTTACATCGCTGTAGACTTTATAATATATTGCAAGAGTAATCGCACAAAGAGAGAGTGCCGAAATACAAAACCACTTCCAAAATCTTTTCACCGATCTACCTCATTTCAAATGTTGGTAAACAAGGTTTGTGCAGTTGGCAGTCTATCTAAGTGAAATATCATAAAAGGTTTTTTAGATTGTTCTAGGGAGAGATTAAGAATTTTTATCGCTGGATCGTTGTGCTAATATTTCTTTCAGCATTGCTTCCACTTGTGGCCCAAATTCTTTATTATTTAAAGCGAACTCGACCATAGTACGAATAAACCCTAACTTTTCTCCGACATCAAATCGCTTGCCTTCAAAATTATATGCATAAACATTCTGTGTCTGATTTAATTTCTGAATTGCATCTGTTAGCTGGATTTCGCCTCCGGCACCGGTTTCTTGCGTCTCCAGAAATCCGAAAATTTCAGGCGTTAAAATATAGCGTCCCATAATCGCCAAATTCGAAGGGGCCGTGCCAAGTGGTGGTTTTTCAACAAAATTTTGAACCCGATACAATCGACCGGAACTTTCTAGAGGGTCAATAATCCCATATCGATTCGTTTCGCTTTCAGGAACCGTTTGAACGCCAATGACGGAACTTTGGGTTTGCTCGTATTGTTCAATCAGTTGTTGCGTTGCCGGTTTATCGCCTACAACTATATCATCGCCCAAAAGAACTGCAAACGGGTCATCTCCAATGAATTTTCGGGCACACCAAACCGCATGGCCCAATCCTTTCGGTTCTTTTTGACGGATATAATGCAGCTCAACTTCAGAAGAAGTGCGTATTTTTTCGAGAAGGTCCACTTTGCCTTTTCTGGCTAGCATAGCTTCCAACTCGAAATTCCGATCAAAATGGTCCTCAATCGCACGCTTTCCTTTCCCGGTAACGATGATAATTTGTTCGACTCCGGAATGAATCGCTTCTTCTACGATATATTCAATTGTTGGACGGTCAACAATTGGCAGCATTTCTTTTGGCATTGCCTTTGTAGCAGGCAGGAAGCGCGTTCCGAGACCTGCAGCAGGTATAATCGCTTTCCTTACTTTTTTCAACGGTTTTCCCCTTTCCTCGTCAATTCGCAGTTGTTTCTACTACTAACAGTTCCGTCATTTTCTTCTTATAGGCTTCTACACCTGGCTGATCAAACGGATCAACACCAAGCAAATATGCGCTCATTGCACAAGCCTTCATAAAAAAGTACATGAGATAGCCAATATGAAAAGCATCCAGCCTCTTCAAATCTATTTGTATAATGGGAACCCCACCCTCTGAATGCGCTAAAATGGTTCCTTTTTTATAAATTTGATTAATTTCATTGAATGATTTTTTACTTAAATAATTCAGACGATCGTCATCAAGCAAACTGTAAGGGATAGAAAAATCTTCGGCTACATCTTTAAAGTGTAAAAAGGTTTCAAAAAGAATCGGATTTCCATCTTGAACATATTGGCCTAAAGAGTGAAGGTCTGTTGAATAATTGACTGTTGCCGGAAACAAGCCTTTCTTATCTTTCCCTTCACTTTCACCAAATAGCTGCTTCCACCATTCATGTATAAAGCGAAGTCCCGGTTCGAAAGAAGCCAGCAATTCGACTTGATACCCGCGAGAATGCAAAACATTGCGATAAATTGCATATAGATAGGCTGTATTCTTTTCTGCATTCATTTCTTTCAACTCAATAGCTGCCCGTTTTGCCCCTTCCAGTAGTTGCAAAATATCGATTCCTGACACCGCAACAGGAAGCAAGCCTACCGAGGTAAGCGTAGAATAGCGCCCTCCAATATTCTTTGGGATATCAAATTGACGGTAGCCTTGTGCATGAGCTATTTCTCTTAGCACTCCTTTTTCGGAGTCGGTTGTGGCAATAATTCGTTGTGCCGCCTTCAATCCATAACGTTCTTGAGTATATTGCCTTAGAACCCGGAATGCGATGGACGATTCCATCGTCGAACCAGACTTCGAAATGACATTTAAATAAAACTCCCGATTCTCTAAACTCTCAACCAATTGTTTTATATATGTTCCGCTAAGGTTATATCCTACATAGAGTACTTCAATTCCATTTTCATGTTTTTTAAAGTATGGCGATAAAGCCTCTTGAATTGCCTTCGCCCCTAAATAAGAGCCACCAACACCAATAACGACCAATACATCTGCATTTCGTTTAATTTCATTAGAAATATTCAAGATTCGGTCAATTTGATCAGTCGTCATTTCCACTGGAGCATCTAACCAACCTGTTGGTTCTCCCACTTTCTCTTCCAAAAAGCGATGAATCGATGGTATGGATGCACGGTATTTTAATGCATCAGCTTCCAAACGAGAATCATCAAAGTTAGTAGTTATTTGCAAATGAGACAAACCATCAGTCCTCCATTAAGAAATATCTAGTTGCAGTGATTACATAAGCATTGAAGAGCAGTTTTTTCCTTTTAGACGCTCGAACTTTTAGATCGCTTGCCATGTGAAATGACATAATAACGTATTTTCACTTCCTTTTCCGTCAATTTAAGGCTTCACACGCCAAAGCTTTTTTATTTACGTGATTTTAGGACAATCCTTAAACTTCTTGATTACTGGAGGTAACTTTGGGTTTTATATTACAAGCATTTTTTGTATGTTTTATAAATAATCGGAACAATATTTCGACAGTTCCACAGTCACTATAGTATGCAAATATGACTAAAATTCCCATGTTTTAATCAGTAAAATTTATTCGCTACTTTCTACTTATATTTTAAGAAGAAAAAATAAAGAAATCAGAACTAATATATTTTTCAGATTAGTATTATTTCGGAGCAGTTATTAATTAAAATAAACTCAATTGCCGTTACTTATTTACACTATTCAATTTAAGAATTAAAGTATGATTGTTTTACTAATGATACGTATGCAATCCTAAAGAATTATCCATTCTGAAATAAATATGCAAAATGACCCTCACACTAATAACCTTACACTAAGCAAAATATACTCAACTCGTTACTTAACACCCAAAACCATCTTTAATTTGTCCCGGCAGGTTCATATAGTTTTATTTGTAACGGTTTGTTTCTCTCTTTTACCAAACAAAAACCCCCTAATTGGGATTTTTTCACAAGAACCTTCTATACAATTTACATTCATTATAATTAAGATAACCATATAAAGCAGGAATCTAGTGGTTCTTTATGAAGCTACAGTGCTTATTCAGGGAGAATTAGTTAATAATCAAAACAAAAAGCCCCTAAAAGGGACTTTTTCGCAAGAATTTTTTATAAAATAGATTGCATTAAAAATAATCAATAAAAGCAGGCACCCCCACCGGCAAAATATCCTCCAACACTACAATCACATCGCCATTCCCTTTGATCCGTTCTATCTTTTCAAGGTATTTCGGGCGTTTGTAACCGAGGAGCATGGTTGCAAGCGTTTGAACAGACATTCCAACCGTTAGATCTTCCCTGTCATTCTCGTCTATCATTATAATCGTCGTTTTACCATTTTCCGACTTGATATCGTAAATTCCGTTATTCCACTCAATCAATCGATCGGATACTTGGAAGCGAATATGAAAATCGGGTTCGTCAAAAGGGTAGCGCTGCAAAAACTTCTCCACGTCTACAATGCGTGCCATGAAATAGGGAGATACTTTTTGCATGATTTCGCTATCTTCCAGCAAGAATGCAACCGGTTCATTGCCCGCCGTTTTTCCGTAGGCGTTATAGACCATGGATTTGTGCGCGGACACAAAATTCCATATGCCTTTCCGCGCTTCTTCCTGTAAATAGACAATTTCATCGATATAAAAATTCTCTTCCATTACACGGTAGAACAAATAGCCTTGGGGAGTGTCGTTTTCATCATAATAAACGGCAGCCTGGAGCTGGACGTCCGTATCCACAAACTTTTCTTCCCAAAAATCTTCATGAAATTTTTCATTCCAGGCGATTGTATTGCGGATCATCGCACCGTGAGTTCGAGAAGCGTAATTTTCGTATACCTTGAGGACATCCTCCGCGCGCGTATCCACACGTTTGATTTTACCGGACACTTCTTTGTAATTAGGAAACTGTGTGTCTTTCACAGTAAATTCCACAATGTCGCACATGATTTCCCACCCTTTTTTTCGATAATATGGAATCGAAAAAGGAAATAAATACGAAATATAGCGCCCTTCTTTGCGCATTACGGTTAACGTTTCTTTAATCAGGCTGTCCATCAAGCCTTTACTGGAGTATTCCGGGTACGTCCCGATTGCCGTAATGCCCCCCATTTCATACGCTACTCCGTGAACATTTACTTGAAATGGCAAACTCAAGATTTGCGAAACCAGCTGATTGCCATCAAACCAGCCCAACGCATGCCCCTCATTGAACTGCCGGCTTTTTTCGCTCACAAAACGCCGGTCTTTTTTAATGGACATGGACATTTGAAACACATAATTCAACAAATCAATCGACTGCGCCATCTCGCTCATTGCAATTTCCCGCATTACTAAGCCTTTCCGCTGATTCACGCTATCACCCATCTATCGTATTTTGATTACTATCATGTATATGTTGCCGTTCTTTTATTTTTCTCTTTTGGTTCAAGTTTTATAACGAGAGATGGGATAAAAAAAGGAGGCTCAGTAATTTAGGTGGGGCTGGAACTGGGTTAATGAAGTATTGATGGGAGCTTTTTTGTCATTTGTCGGGATTAAAAGCAAAAGCGGCGGAAATTTTTATAAAGCTGGCGGGAAAATTTTAAAGTTTGTCGGGATTAGTTGGAAAACTGTCGGGATTCTTAAATACTTAGTGCAATTTTAAAGAATTGGCGGGATTCCAATAAAAAGCGGCGGGTTTTTCAAAAAGTGACGGGATTATTCAAGAAACTGACGGGATTTTCTCCATAACTGGCGGAATCATATACAAACAAGCCGAATCCACAAAGAAAAAAGAATTGTCTTAACGTGTCATAGACAATTCCTTCTCGTTTGCTTTATCAACTAACGGCTTCAAATGTGTGGCAAGCTCATTGACAAACTCTTTCACCGTTATATTTTCGTTTTCATTGCCGCGTTGAATGGCATATTCTAATATTTGTTTAAATTCTTCTTGAATTTCCATATTTTTCACAACCAGTAACCTCCCCAAGCAATTTATACCTCTCTACGCAACTATCTTCCCATATTAAATAACTGCTAAACATTAAAAACTTTTAAAAGTTCATGACAAATATTTAGGAAGTGTTACTTCGATAGATATTTTTGCTAAGGTATCCTTTATCTCAATTTGTAAACTTCTACCAATTATATTATGTTAAAAAACGGAAATTATCAATTGCTAAGAGAATAAATTTTTTACCTTTTCCTTTGAAATTAGAGTCAGACTGTAGACATTAGGATAATTGAGTTATCTAAAGCACTATTTAACTTACTAGATTTCAAATTACTGAACAATTGAGGAGTTTTGGTTAACCTGATTCACCCAAACCTTATATCCCTCTCCTAGCAAATGCAGTCCATCCAACGTATACTCTTTTTTCAGCTGTCCGTGTTCATCCAAAAAATGCGGAAACAAATCGATAAAATGAACATTGTGTTTTTCCGCTGTTTCTTTCAGGGCAACGTTAAATTCCATGACAGTTTCGTTTTTTATTTTATTTCCGTAGATGGAGTTATTCACCGGCAGGATGGATTGAACATAGACTTCCGTATCGGTATGGCCAAAGGATTTTAGGATATTTTCGACATTTTGGATGTACGTCGCTTTATCCACTTTTGTTCGTATATCGTTGGCTCCGATCAAAAGATAAACTTCCTTTGGATTCCTCGCCAGAATTTCATTGATCCGGTTCAACACGCCTTTTGAGGTATCTTTGCTGATTCCTCTATTCAAGACCACTTCGTTCGGGAAAAATTCCTGAAACTCACCATGATCCGTAATGCTGTCGCCAATAAAGATTTTATCCACGTTTGTGGACGCGGTCGATTCGAAAATATCCTTCTTTTGCAAATAGTAATTGGTATATACTTCAGCACCTAAAACCCCGTCATTTTTCAAGATGTCGGCACCTCCTTTTCTAGTTAGCACAAACACTGTTGCCAATATAAATACAACATTAGCAGCCAATGAAATCCATAATAAGTTTCTTCCTTTTTTCACGGGAATTCCCCTCGCTTTCTAGATCGCTTATTCTTTTTGCCGGAAGGTTTTTCCTGACTTGCTCTATCTCCATGAATCACAGTAGTTTGAGCCTTTACAAGCATGCTTATTCCCTTCACAGATCGATGAATTTATATAAACCTAAATAGTACCCAATCAATTTGACATATTCCCCAAAAGCGGTGAACCACGAAAATTCGCCCAGAGAATCGGCAGGTGTGGCTGCCACAAAAGTCAATTCAGCGCCAGACTCTTCAAAAACACGCTCAAAAATGAATTTTGTCCGTTTTGTATGATAATCCGATGTGACGACAATCGCTGAGTTCAATTGATGCTTTTCCATGATTTGCTTGGAATAAAGAGCATTCGTATACGTACTTGTCGCTTCCTCTTCTAAAATGAGTGCTTCATCGGGAAGGCCCGCTGCCATTACTTCCTGCTTTGAAAAGCCGTCTTCCCCGTATGTTGTTAACAAAACCTGTGGCGCATATCCCTCATCGTAGAGCGACGCTGCCTTTTCCAGCCGTCCTTCCCCGCCGCTCAGTACTATAATCACGTCGGACTTTACGGGTTCTTCATTGACCACTAAAAAGTTTTTGCCGAAAATCGATATGAGGATTAAACCGACCACCAGCACTAGTAAAAGTTTAATTAAAAATTTAAGCAGCATATTGCATTAGCCTCTTTCCCTTAAATGTTAATTCATAATTATTTTCCCACTCTGCCATACTCTGTCAATAAACAAAATTTCAAAGTTTACTAGAACACTTGCCATACTTGTGCGATAATAGAAAACAACATTATTTCAATAAAATAAGGATGGAGGAATTGTTTTGTCTAATATCAAAACAGCAATCATTGTCGGCGGCGGCATTGGCGGGCTCGTTACGGCTCTGTCACTTCAACGCGCTGGCGTGTCAGTGAAAGTGTTTGAAAGTGTCGAAACCATCAAGGCACTAGGGGTTGGTATCAATCTATTACCCCATTCCGTAAAGGTTCTAACCGAGCTCGGCTTAACAGAAGAGCTCGAAAAAGCAGGCTTGCCAACAGCCGAACTAATGTATGTTAATAAATTTGGGAAGAAAATTTGGCAGGAAGACCGCGGATTGAATGCGGGCTATAAATGGCCGCAATATTCCATTCACCGTGGAGAATTGCAAATGCTTCTGCTTAATGCGGTCAAGGAACAATTAGGTGAAGAAGTTGTGTTCACAGGACACCACCTCACTTCTTTTGAAAATGAAGCAGACGGTGTTGTCGCACATTTTGAAAATAAAAAAACTGGCGAGCACGTGGGTACTCATCGTTCAGACATCCTGATCGCAGCAGATGGCATCCATTCGGTCGTTCGAAAGCACTTTTATCCAAACGAAGGTCTGCCAAAATACAGCGGCCGTATCTTATGGAGAGGCATTACGGAATCTGATCCTTATTTAACTGGCCGTTCGATGATCATGGCAGGTTTCCAGGATCAAAAATTTGTGGCCTACCCGATTAGCCCAGAGTTGGCAAAAGAAGGACGTTCGCTTGTGAACTGGATTGCCGAGCTTTCCATTGACGAAATGCCGGATCGAGCGGATTGGAACAAGGAAATCGATAAAGAAAAGTTTGCTCCTGCATTTAAAAACTGGGACTTTGGCTGGCTGAATGTTCCCAAAATCATTGAAGACGCAAAAGCTGTTTATGAATTCCCGATGGTTGACCGTGACCCACTGCCGCAATGGACTTTTGGCCGCGTGACATTACTGGGCGATGCAGCACACCCAATGTACCCAATCGGTTCTAATGGTGCTTCACAGGCAATTTTGGATGCCGATGCTCTTGGACAAATCATTGCAGAGCAACCAGACGCGGAACTTGCCTTAAAAGAGTATGAAGCAAGACGACTCCAACCAACAGCCAATATTGTTTTAACAAACCGTCAAAATGGTCCTGAGCAAGTGATGCAAATTGTTGAAGAACGCGCACCAGAAGGCTTTGAAAATCTGGACGATGTGATTTCCTATGAAGAGCTTGAAGCAATCGCGAATAAATACAAAAAAATTGCCGGCTTTGATCGAGAATCGCTAAACAGCAAAGTAGGCGACCCTGTATGATTGAACACCTTGTATTGATTAAATTTTCACCGACCGCAACATTGGAACAAAAACAAGAGCTCATCGATAGAACGCTGCAACTCAAAGGGAAAATCCCCGGCATACTTGATATCCAGCAGGGCATTAATTTCTCGGAACGCAGCAAAGGCTATGAAGTTGGATTAACGGCTCGTTTTGAAAATCGGGCAGCGTTGGAAAACTACCTCCCCCACCCCGAGCATCAGAAGATTGTTTCCTTCTTAAAGGAAATAGGTGTGGAAGATACGATCATTGTGGATTTCGAGATTCACTAAATTTTTTTACTCTAAATACTTTAGCGCATAGACGCGTTGAAGCTTCGAAGTGCTAAAGTTGCAGGGATACTTAATTCAATTTTAAACCCAATTACGCCAAAGCGAAATACTTATAAAGGGGTGTAGAGAATGAATGGTGTACACGTAAATGAAAAAATCGATCATAGCCGTTTTCGGTTTTTCCATCTGTCTTTGATTTTTTGGTGCTTTTTCATTATCTTGATGGATGGATATGATGTGGTCATTTATGGTTCCGTTGTGCCTTCCTTGATGGAAGAATGGTCCATCACAACGGTACAAGCAGGAGCCATCGGAAGCTACACAGCCGCCGGAACAGCAATCGGCGCCGTGGTTTTTGGCTTATTGGCCGATAAAATCGGACGAAAAAAAGTCATTCTTATTTGTACCATTATGTTTAGCTTATTTACCGTGCTGTCTACTTTTGCCGGAGGACCGATTCTGTTCACGATCATGCGTGTCATCGCCGGTCTTGGTCTCGGAGGCGTAATGCCAAACGTGATTGCGCTATCTACGGAGTACGCTCCGAAAAAAATTAGAGGAGCCATTGTTTCCTTTATTTTCTGCGGCTATTCCATCGGGGCGATTGCCGCTGCCTTGTTCAGTAAGTCGCTATTACCGACAATGGGCTGGAAACCGATCTTCTGGATTGCCGCAATTCCTTTAGTATTCTTACCATTTTTGATGAAACAGCTTCCGGAATCTGCTAACTTCCTGTTATCCAAAGGAAAAGACGAAGAAGTTCGAAAAATACTGAACCGATTAACTCCCGAAGAAACTTTGCCTGTGGGTACTGCCTTTGCAAAGCCTGCACAAAAGGCTGCAGGTTCGCCGCTCGTGATGTTGTTTAAAAACAAGCTTGCATTAAGTACGATCATGTTCTGGATTTCTTGCTTCTCAGCCTTTGTTCTTATTTATGCGATGAATGTTTGGTTGCCGAAGCTGATGATTGAAGCTGGGTATAGCTTGGGGAACAGTCTATTGTTTGTTGTTGCTCTAAATGTTGGGGCCATTGTTGGAACCATTATTTTTGGACGTTTGACGGATCGATGGGGCTTTAAATATGTGATGGTACCACTTTATTTCCTGGGGGCAATTGCATTGTCTGCCATCGGTTTAACAAATAATATTTTCATTGTATACTTGTTGATCGGTATGATTGGGGCTGCATCCGTCGGGGTACAAAATATCAGCAATGCCTTTGTATCGCAGTATTACCGACCGGAAGTCCGTTCTACAGGAGTAGGCGCGGCCATGGCATTCGGACGAGTTGGCGGTATTTTTGCACCAACCTTTGTGGGGGTTCTTTTAACGATGAATTTATCCGCGCAAATGAATTTTACGCTGATCGGTACCGCTGCGTTGCTGGGCGGAATTGCCATCCTTTTTGTTCAGGAAAAGCATGCATATTATCGACAAGAAGAGTCTGCAGAAGAAGAAACGCTTACTCAAACACAAATAGCAGAAATCAAGGATTCGTCTTTGACTTAATAGCAAAAAAATTGCAAGTCCCGCCTAGATTTTCAGGCGGGGCTTTTTTATATGACAGTAGTTCCTATTAGTTTAGTTTTATATTTTTAATATAGTTTTCAACATCTTTCAGTAAGCGCTTAAATAAATTTCGATTGTTCGTATCGATATTTTCCTTTTTCCTAGCTTTCTTTAACGAAAAGTCCTCATGCACAATAATACTTCTTAAATCAGCGAGCAGTTTTGTATTATTTTTAAAGGTTACATGGCTGCTCAATTTTCCCTCTAAATCAAGTATGACATTTACATCCGGCGTTTGAATATATGCAGCATCATAAAAAGCATGATAAATATCTTTTAAAAGCTGCTCAATGATGGCATAAAGCTCAACGGTTAATGCCGCATATTTTCGGTCTTTGCGCACCTTGTATAACCCTTTTAATTCAGTCTCATTTAAGAGCTCTTCCCAATTATACGAATCGGGCACTTGAAAAGTTTTTTCAACAATTTGTTGATATTCTATTTCAACCAAATGAAGATCCGCAATTGCATGATTCTTTAACTTCTTGATTTTTTCTTTTTTCCCCAAATTAAACACTCCTTCTATCCCTGTTCAGACCTGTTTTCTCAAAACTTCCTATATAAAAGAACTTATCCCCTACTAAAATGCCGTTAAAACCTTATAGAATCAGCACATTGAAATTTAGTCGATAAAAGGCCCCACCTAGATTCCCAGGCGGGGCTTGCAATCATTTATCGATTCTTTTTTCACTCATCAATTCACCAACAGTCCCAAGTCTATACCCTTTCGCTTGGATTTCTGTTATCATCGCTTCCATACCTTCAGCAACAGGTTGCGTAGGGTGCATCAAAACCATAGAGCCTTTTTCAACTTTGGAAACAACGCGATTCACCATTTCGGAGGCTGCAGGTTTTTTCCAATCAACCGTATCTACTGTCCATAAAATTGTTTTCATTTCGAGTTGATGGGCCACATTCACCGTTGTCTGATTAAAGCTGCCGCTTGGAGGGCCGAACCACTTTGGCGTTACACCAAGGGTTTCATTGATCACATCATTCGTTTTTTTCAATTCTTCCATTGTTTCAGCTTCCGAGCGCTTTTGAAGGTCGGGATGGCTATAGGCATGATTGCCAATTTCATGGCCATCCTTTTGAATCATTTGGGCAAGCCCTGGGTTCTTTTTTACCCAACTGCCATCAAGTGAAAATGTCGCCTTGACTCCATGATCCTTCAACTCTTTAAGAATGGGTGGCAGGTACTCGTTCCCCCAGGCAACATTAATCACGAATGCCACCATCGATTTTTCCGGATTTCCTCTATAGATTGGTTGTGGATCCAAGTCATCCAAACCGATTTTCGGCGAAATTTCTTTATAAACAATCTTTTTCTCATCAAAGCGGCCTTGCTTTTTCATCTTTTTATAACTAGCCTTTACATCCACACCCAACCCATTATAACCAGGTATTGCCTTCCAAACCCTGTCCACTTTTGCATCAATTGGCTGAATTTTATGCTGGTCGCTATATTCTTGAATCTTTTGGTACAGGGCATCCTTATCCAATTTCGCCGAAGTTAAGTATTCTGTTTTATCAGCATCTTGAAACTTCGCTTCAGATGGAGCACCAAAGCTCCCTAACACCAAGATTAACGTGCTCACAAATGAAATATAGATAAAATTCTTTCCACCTTCGAGTCTCTTGCCTAAAAGTTTTTTTCGTACATAACTTTGTGACATGGTAAATCCCCCATTTAAATATTGATGGACTTATCATTCCCTTTCGGTTGGAGACTATACTGGGATTGTAGGTTGTTTACCTTCATTCTACCTTTATTGGCAGATCTTTGTTTATGAATAGACAAAGATGGGTATAAGAAAAAGTCAGATTCATCTTGATATTAACCTAGTTAGAAAAGTACATACGCTTGAATGTAAACTTACCAATTTCGAAAGTAGGTCACAAAAAATGATTGAATTTCGCAACGTCAAAAAACACTATCGCTCCGGTAATCTGGATGTAGAAATCTTACGGGGCGTCAATTTGCATGTAAAAAAAGGAGAATACATAGCCATCATGGGTAAATCCGGATCAGGCAAAAGTACAATCCTGAATTTGCTGGGCGCCCTAGATTCATTCAATACTGGTGAATACATACTTGCAGGAAGATCGGTACATAAAATGAGAGCCAATCGCCGAACAGCTTTACGAAATAATGAAATTGGCTTTGTCTTTCAGCAGTTTCATTTAATTCCCAATTTGTCTGTGTATCAAAATGTACGACTTCCCCTAACTTACAGCCGAAAGCGTTTGGGTAGAAAAAAAGCGCGTGTTCATAACCTGTTGGATGAAGTGGGTCTTTTACATAAAAAGCGGGCAAAACCGGCCCAATTATCAGGCGGTGAAAAACAGCGTGTTGCCATCGCGCGGGCATTAGTCAACGAGCCCAGTATCCTCTTGGCAGACGAGCCGACAGGTAGTTTAGATGAAGCAACTACGCAAAGTATTTTGAGCTTGTTCGACCGCTTGCATGAATCAGGAGTAACGATTGTCATGATTACGCATGACATCGAAGTCGCAAATCGAGCGGAGCGCATTGTCCATTTGCAGAATGGGGTGCTCTTATGAAAATACTATCCGGATTTAAAATGGCGCTCTATGGTTTATGGTCCAATCGAACGCGCGTCTTCGCTTCCATGATTGGCGTCATCATCGGGATGTTTGCAGTGATTGTGCTTTCGGCAATCGCCATTGGTGTGAAAGATTCATTAATGAAACAAATGGGGAACCTGGGCGCAGAACAAATTTTAGTCATGCCTGGACGAGCACTGGATACAGCAAACGGTCAAAAAGATTTGCTAAGTGGGCTGACAAGCATACCAAGTACGTTGACGATTGAGGATGCAAAAGCAGTCGAAAAGGTACCGAATGTAAACTATGTAATGCCTGAACTAGAGACCATCAATTGGGTTCAATATGAAGATAAAAAAGTTCAATCTGCGTTAATTGGCACTTCGCATCAATACACCCGGATGCAACATTCAAAGCTAGAAGAAGGACGCTTTTTCACGGAAGAAGAACAGGATGCGAAAGCAAAAGTTATTGTTCTTGGCAACAATATCCATAATGCGCTTCTCGGCAAACAGGATATCCCCGAGGAAACGAATAATACAGATTCCGCGGACAGCCAACAATCGCTTTGGAAGAAATTATTAAACTTACTAACAGGTGATTCGGTGGCAGCGGAAGAACCATCCTTAGTTGGGAAAACTATAACGATTCAGGATACCCCCTATAAGGTAATCGGCGTACTTGCCCCAAATGCGGCACTTGGAACGAGTACAGACAATAATGTGATGATTCCAATTGAAACAGCACTCGAAACAACCAGTATGAAAAATTTAACGAAAATGACAGTAGAAGCCTCATCCATGGATGTTGTCGATGAAGTCGATGCTGCCGTTTTCAGTGCCATAAAAGAGAACCATAGTGAAATTGATTTTAGTGTTGTAAAGCAAGATCAAATGCTGGGCGCACTCGGCAAAGTGACATCCATTTTGCAGCTCATGCTAGTCGGAATTACGGTTATTGCGCTATTAATTAGCGGTACCGGCATTATGAACGTTATGGTCATGAGCGTTAGGGAAAGAACTAGAGAAATTGGCATCCGAAAAGCGTTAGGAGCCACAACCTTTGAAATCATGATTCAATTTTTCTTTGAAACCCTGCTTCTTTGCTTCATCGGTGGAGTAATCGGCATTGGTCTAGGCTACGCATTTATTGAAGTTTGGAACAACAATATTGAACTATTTGCTTTAGTTCTGCCTGTTTGGGCTGTGAAACTAGCGCTATACACGACGTTGGCTTGCGGATGTTTATTTGGGATTTACCCTGCATTAAAGGCAGCTAGGATGAATCCGAGTAAGGCGCTGCGTTTTGAGTGATAGTTGTTGTTAAATAGTATATAAAATTGAATTGAGATCTGACATTCGAAATAATAGATAACACCTTCCATACAGATTTCCTTATACCGCAACCCAACATATTTTGCTCATAAAGTTTGAAGATATCCTTCTTCCCAACTTTATGAGTTTTTCTTGTTCAAAAGATATCGTAAGTTGCTAATCTTGAAAAAGAAAATAAGGCTCCCCCCCGGATTACTCCCGCTATCCTAATGTCTACGCATTTTGCCGCAATATACACATTCATCTGTCAATATGTTGAACTTGTGTATCTTTCTGAATTTACAGCGTAATCTCTTAAAAAAATAAAATTTCATGTTAACTTATCCTTCTTTCCAAGACATTTGTTAGATAAAAGCCTTCAAACTTTTCAAAAATATGCCGCGGATGGAGCAAAGATATTATCACTTTTAATATTCTTATAGTTTTAATAGGCCTTGATAAGCAATAAATAAATATTGCTTCATTCTATATGTTTGTTTCTCTCTTCCGTAATGTGAAACAGTTTCGATTTTACCCAGATAGACATCTGATATGATTGCTTGCAATACTTCCATGAATTTGGGAGCCATCTGACTATCCAGTGGGCGTTGTAATCCATTGATGGTGGTATCCAGCATTTCCTCCTGGGAGTAAAACTGTTTCGCATTGTAAATCATCACAGCTATGGCTTGAATGGAAGTTCGTTGACTTTTATCTTTATTGAGGACTCTTTCCATATCCATATTCACTACACTCTTTCATTAAAATATTTCCTTGGCAATTAAAAATAACTTTTAAAAGTTTTTATACTTTACACCATAATTATAGTAATAAATACTTGGTAAAAATTACCTTTAATCAGGTTTAACAATATACATTATATCCATAAAATTGAAATTAGTTAATAGTTTAGACATAAATAGACAATATTTATCCTATGAAAATCAAACCAACCCAATACTTTTAGCAGTATTATCAAATTGTAAAAGGATTATAGTAAGCTGAAGAAACCTTCTTTAGTAGGAATAACCGTTACCAGGATACCATCGCTATGAGGTAATCGGCCTACTTGCTCCAAATGGTGCATGTGAAACCAGTACAGCCAATAAGGCAATGATTCCAATTGAAACAGCTTATTTGTTATACAAAGTGGTATTCATATCTATTAATCCTTGCAAAAAAAGAAACCGCAAAAAAGCTCGCGATTTCTTTCTGAATCCCTTCCTCACTCCGAAAGCCGATGAATCGTCTTCGCAAGAAGTAAGGTTCGTTCCGGTAGCGTGTCAATCTCTAAATACTCTCTTTCACTATGCGCATTTCCCCCGACTGGGCCGAGACCGTCGACTGTTGCTACGCCTGTTGCCGAGGTGAAGGAAGCATCACCGCCGCCTCCAGTTGCTGTATATTTTACCTTTAAGCCGATTTCTTTCCCAACATCCTGGATAATGTGAAACAGTTCTTCTGTTTGGTGGTTAAATTCCATAGGTGGTCGATTAATGGCGCCCTCAATTTCTATCTTCGTTCCGGCTACTTCCGTTTTGGAGCAGATTTCTTTAATCTTCTTTTCTAAATAGGCTGCCTGTTCCAATTGGGAGATCCGAATATCGACATGGGCCACTGCGTTTGCCGACACCGTATTCACGGAAGATCCGCCCTCGATTAATCCAACGTTGACACTAATGCCTTTTTCGTGGTCATTTAATTGATGGAGCTGAATAATTTTATAGGCCAGTTCTTCAATGGCGCTTCTACCGTTTTCTGGTTCAATGCCTGAGTGAGCTGCTTTTCCCTTTACCACAATCTCATAGTGGCCGCCGCCTCGCCGTGCCGTTACCAGGGAACCATCCTTTCGCGCAGGTTCCATGATCAGCGCATACTCTTTTCCTTTTGAATGCTTTTCAATTAAAGGGCGAGATGTGATAGATCCCAATTCCTCATCAACATTCAGAATAATCAAAATATTCTCCACACTTTTCGACCCTACTTTTTGCAGCGCTTTAATCGCATAGATTAATTCAACCTGGCTGGATTTCATATCGACAACACCAGGTCCGTATGCTCGGCTTCCCTCTATAGTAAAAGGTCTTTTGGCAACAGTGCCTTCCGGAAATACGGTATCCATATGCGCAACAAGGATGATTTTTGGATCCTTCGCATTTTTGTGCTGAATCACCATGTTGTTGCCAAAAACTTTTTCTTCTTTCACATCAACGATAAATCCAAGTTCCTCATACTTCTCCTTTAAAATCGCCCCTACCCTGTCAACGCCCTTTTTCACATAGGAGCCACTATCTATATTGACGAGCTGCTCAATTAGTTGAAGCATCTCCGTTTTTTTCCCTTGTATAAAGGTTTCCACTTTCACCATCTCCCAATGCTTATTGATCTATTAGTACGCCATGCCCTTCCTTCAGAGGGAAATGACAGGCTACAAAATGGTCCGGCTTTTCTTCAATTAGTTTCGGTTCTTCACCTTTACATTGTTCTTGTGCATACGGACATCTCGTATGAAAACGGCATCCTGAAGGAGGATTTGCCGGACTTGGCATATCACCTTCTAGTATAATTCGATGTTTTTGTTCTCGAAGTGTTGGATCAGGAATCGGAACTGCCGATAATAACCCTTCTGTATAGGGATGGAAAGGCTGATGGAATAACTTTTCTTTTGTTGTAATCTCGACAATTTTGCCAAGATACATCACCGCCACGCGATCACTAATATGCTTAACAGCCGGCAATCCATGTGCAATGAATATATAGGTCAATTGAAAGTCTTTTTGCAGCTTAGCCATAAGGTTAAGAATTTGTGATTGGATGGAAACGTCAAGCGCAGAGACGGGCTCATCACAAATAATCAGCTTGGGTTTTAGAGCTAGGGCTCTAGCAATCCCTATTCTCTGCCTTTGCCCGCCGCTAAATTCATGCGGATATCTTCTCGCATAGGAGCGATCCAGCCCAACGACCTCCATTAATTCATACACCTGGTTCTCCAATTTTTTGCCTTTAGCTGCCTGGTGTGTTCTTAACGGTTCGGCAATAATTTCAAATACTCTCATTCGTGGGTTTAATGAAGAGAACGGATCCTGAAAAATCATTTGGATTTCTGCTCTTTTTTTGCGTAGAGCTTCTCCCTTTAATGTACTTAAGTCCACACCTTCGAAAAGAATCTCGCCTTCTGTTTTATCCAACAGCTGCATAATCAAGTTGCCGGTAGTTGATTTTCCGCATCCCGATTCACCCACGATTCCAAGAGTTTCACCTTGTTTTACATAAAAATCGATGTCATCAACGGCCTTTAAATATTGTTTCTCTTTCTTCAACCAGCCTTCACTAACATCAAAATACTTTTTTAAGCCCTTTACTTCCAATAAATACTGTTCTTCCTTAGCTTGTTGTTTGTTCTTTTTCTCCATTATATGCACCATTTAGATTGCCACCTCTCCTTCCTCGTGGAGCCAGCAGCGAACTTTGTGATTCTGTGCGATTTCTTTAAGCTCTGGATCCTCTGTGAAACACTTGCCTGAAGCTAATGGACAGCGTGTCTGGAATCTGCAGCCTTGTGTGATGGACCCGGGTGTTGGGACGGTTCCTTCAATTGACTGCAGTTCATCCTTCAGCTCATGAATTTTCGGCGTACTGTCCAACAACCCTTTTGTGTAAGGGTGCTTCGGTTCCTTAAAAAGTGTATAGACATCGGTATATTCAACAACATGGCCGGCATACATCACGATGACGGTATCAACCATTTCCGCTACGACGCCAAGGTCATGGGTAATCAACAGGATGGATGTATCGTTTTCGTGTATAAGATTTCTCATAAGCTGTAAAATTTGTGCCTGAATCGTTACATCCAGTGCTGTTGTTGGTTCATCTGCAATCAGGAGTTTAGGGTTACAAGAAAGAGCCATTGCAATCATGACCCGCTGCCTCATCCCGCCGCTTAACAGATGTGGATAGGAAGAATAAACCTTCTCAGGCCGAGGGATGCCCACTTTTCTTAGCATCTCGATACTTTTTACCTTAGCTTGTTCCTTGCTCGCATTTTGATGCAGTTTAATCGATTCAGAGATTTGGTTGCCGACTGTAAACAGTGGATTCAAGGAGGTTAATGGTTCCTGGAAAATCATTGCAATATCATTTCCGCGAAGCTTTCTCATGTCTCGCTTAGAGATTGCCGTTAAATCCTTCCCTTCAAATAAAACCTCTCCACCTACAATCTTGCCTGGAGAGCCTACCAGCCCCATGATGGATAGCGATGTGACACTTTTTCCGCTGCCTGATTCACCAACTACTGCAATGGTTTCCCCTTTCTTTATTGAAAAAGAAACGCCATCTACCGAAGGAACTACTCCATTCTCTGTATGAAAGTAGGTTTTTAAATCCTTTATCTCCAATAACGCTTCTGTCATGTTAAGCCCCCTCTTACTATCTAATGGATATTTCCGAAGTAACGATTGTATTCTTGTCTAATCTAAGAATTTTTTTATTAATGAAAGCGTTATTTGCCTAATGATTGTCTCGAGGATCAAGAACATCACGAAGCCAATCACCGAGGAAAATGATTGCCAATACGGTGATTGTAATCGCCATACCAGGGAAAGTGGCCAGCCACCAGCTAGTTGCTACATAATCTCTCCCATCACTTAAAATACCGCCCCACGAGATTGTTGGAGGCTGTATGCCCAAACCTAAAAAGCTTAAAGAAGCTTCAAGAATAATGGTTGTTGCAACACTCAAAGTCGAAATGACGATGAAAGGGGAAATCACATTGGGAAGAAGGTGTCTAAGAATAATTTTGCAATCCCGTACACCAATTGATCTCGCTGCTTTTACAAATTCGCGTTCCTTGATTGAAAGTACTTCTCCCCGGACAAGTCGTGCATATTGAACCCAGTTGGTGATACCAAGCACCACGATTAATGTAGGTACGCTTGGTCCGAAAATCGTTAAAAAGACAAGGGCAAATAAAATGGTAGGAATCGCTAAAAAGGAATCGACTAATCGCATTAAAATATTGTCTATAAATCCTCCGTAGTACCCAGCCACCAACCCAACAAAGACGCCAATGACTCCTGCAAATGCAACCGAAGAAATCCCAACCGCAAGGGAAATTTGCGATCCATAGATAATCCTGCTTAAAATATCCCGACCTAGGTTATCCGTGCCTAAAATATGTAACGATGACCCTCCATCCACCCACACTGGAGGTTTAAGCATCATGGCGGGATTAATCATCTTGGGATCATGAGGTGCAAGCGATTTAGCAAAAAGTGCAACAAGAATCACAGCAAACACAATAATAAATCCGAAAGTACCGGTTTTGCTTTTTAGCAGAAGTCGCAGCCAACGGACAAAGAAATTAGGCGTTCTCTTGACTGAACTTGCAACTGTTGAATCTTGATTTCCAATCTGTGAATTGACCGACATATGTCCTCCCCCTTCAAATACTTGATTCTTGGATCCAGTATTTTATAAACAATATCCGCTAACAGATTCATAAGGATGACCATGAAAGCGATGATAAACACACTTGCCTGCACAATCGCCATATCCCTTGTGTTGACCGCTTGGATGAGAAGCTGTCCTAGACCCGGCCAAGAAAATACCGTTTCCGTGATTAGCGTTCCTCCTACAACAGTTGATGTTTGCAATGCAGTAATAGTCACAACAGGAATCAGTGCATTTCGAAAGGCATGTTTATTAATAACAAAAAACTCTCTTATCCCTTTACTTCTCGCTGTTCGAATATAATCCTGATTCAGAATTTCAAGCATGCTTGATCGGATCAGCCTTGTCATTTCTGCCGCAATTCCAGTCCCAAGTGTTAAAGCGGGCAGAACTAGGTGGCTGAGACTTCCTCTTCCGGATACCGGAAACCAGCCCAGTGTAACAGAAAACAAAATAATGAGCATTATCCCTAACCAAAAGTTTGGCATGGCTTTCCACAACACGGCTCCACCTGTCGCCAGGAAGTCCAGCGGGGAATTCTTCTTCGTAGCCGACCAAATACCAAGAGGGATGGCAATCACAATTGCAACAATCATCGAAGCGGTTGCCAATTCAAGAGTGGCCGGAAGCCGTTCAAGGACAATCGGTAAAGCGCTTTCTTTATAACGGAAAGACTCGCCGAAATCAAATTGCACCAGCCCTAACATATATGTGAAATACTGAACATGAAAAGGTTTATTCAAGCCAAGCGATTCTCGAAGCTGTTCAATATCTTCAGGGCTTGCATCTTCCGGCAGCATCAATGCAACGGGGTCACCAGCTACAAAGACCAGGCAAAATACCACGAATGAAATAATGAAAAGAACCGGAATGATTTGCAGGAGTCGTCGAATCAAAAATTTACCCATCTTCTCACCTCTTAGTAAAGAAACTAGGGATTGCTCCCTAGCCTCTAATTGATAAATTTATTTTCTTTTAATAGATGGTGCGTAGATCATTTCATCCGGTGTTGGAATAAAATCGATGCTATCGCTTATACCAATATTGATTTTTTCTTGATAAAGATTGACGAAGGGCACATCTTCAGCAGCAATGGCTGAAATTTCCTGGATTTGCTTCTCACGTTCTTCTGGATTCATATTAACGGCAGAAGCAGCCAATAATTCTTCGATTTTATCGTTTTTGTAATCCGTATGGCCTTCGTAACGTTCTGCACGATACCAGTCAACAGAATACGCGCCATCAAACATAGAGTTACCTAAGCCAAGCAAGTAAGCTTCCTTGTTTTCATTGGCATTACGCATTTCAACAAAATTACTCCATTCCAAAAACTCAACGTTTACTTTTACGTTAACAGCTGCAAGCATACCCGCAATCATTTCCGCTACTTCAGCATCTTGCAAATAGCGTCCGCGCGGAGATTGAAGCGTTATCTCGAAGCCATCTTCATAACCCGCTTCAGCAAGCAGCGCCTTTGCTTTTTCAACATCATAGTTGTAAGTATCATAAAGTTCCGGGTTATGGCCGAAGTTACCAGGACCTACCATGGTAGTAGTTGGAACCGCGCCTCCCAGCAATACATTATTAACCAACGCGCCATCATCAATGGCATAATCCAGAGCTTGGCGAACACGAGGATCTGCTGTTGGCAATCCTTCTGTAGAACGAAGAATCAACATTATCACACGATTGGATATTTCTTGTACGATCGATGTCCCTTCATTGGCATTCACACGCTCCCAATCAGCCGGAGGGATGTTAACGGCAATATCAACGCCTCCTGTCAATAACTCGGAAACACGTGTTGAGTTTTCAGGGATGACACGGAACACAACCTCATCCCATTCTTCCACTTTGCCATCATAGTAGTTGTCATATGGAACAAGGGTAATGTGATCGTCACGTACCCATTCTTTAAATTGGTATGGACCCGTTCCTACCGGATTCGCAAGGAAGTGATCCCAGCCGTTTTCTTCGATATATTTTTTCGGAAGAATACCAGACCCTAAACGTGAAAGTCTGTGGAATAGAGAAGGTTCCGGCGCATGAGTAATCACTTTAAACGTATAATCATCGATTATTTGCACTTCTTTAATCTGCTTATAATTTGGATATTCCTTCAACTTATCGTCTGTCGCTACTCTTTCCAACGTGAACTTTACGTCTTCAGAAGTAAGCGGGTCGCCATTATGGAAGGTAACGCCCTCTTTAATTTTCATTTCAACAGTTAAATCATCAATGATTTGATAATCCTCGACCAACTCAGGGTAAATTTCACCCTTCGCATCTTTTTTGAATAAATAATTGAACATATTGACATGGATGGCCTCTGTAGAAGTATTGTTATGATCATGGATATCGAATGAAACCATATCCGAACCGATGGCAACCGTTAAAGTTTTGTCAGCTCCATTTTCAGCATCTTTGTCAGTTGCATTGTCACTCCCTTGTTCTTGAGTAGCAGCCGGTTCACTTGTAGTGGTTTCTCCAGAACATCCTACCAGCAAAAGTGCACTGATTACAAACAGAAAAATTCCCCAAAATGCTTTTCTTTTCATCCTCATTTGCCCCCCTATTTTTTTGTTCCTCCCTATTTTATAGTAGAAGTTTGATAGTTTCCTAATACTTTTAATATTCAAACGATTTATGATATATGACCTTTCAATTCAAATTATTTTTCAATATATGAATTATTTATTATCTTTCTCTTTAATAGCTATGAAGTAGAGGATTACCCTAAATTTGAAAAGCAACTATTAATTTAAGAAGGAAGTTTTGACCATGTAGAAGTGATAGAGTTACATGAGTTGAAAGAAAGAGTTTTATAAAGGGATTCAATAGAATGCGCGGCAGTTAATGCTGGAAAGAAAAACTGAATGGGTTATTTTAAGCGGGGCTTACTGAAAAATAGATGACGATTCTCTTGCTAGGTGTTTACCATTTCATAACTAGTGGTATTTGGCCGGATCAAATAAACTTTTTCTTCCATGATGACTCTTTTTCGGATGAATAACGATATTTAATTATTGAAGACAATTTTGTAGCATTTATAATAAAGAAAGAAGTAGTATTGAAAAATTCGAAAGAGCGTTTTTATACCAATTGACGAAGGGGTTGTTCAAATATGAATCTTTCTTCTTTTAAATGAATCAATACTGATTGTATTACTCACTTTAGCAACAATACTCGTGCTCAATGAAACAATCGTTCTGCACTAGCAACACTTTAGGCTATTCAGCTCTCCATTCAAGTATGATGGTTATAATTGCCATTGCAATACTTATTCAAAATGTTCACAACAGTTTCCTTTTTGGCTTCAAAACAATTGGTCGGATCTTTTGTATAGAAATGAGAGGATTATTGCGTTCACTCAAGAATAAAACTCCATATAAATCCGATAAATCCAAGTGGTATCTCATTGTTTAGGAATACCTTCGCTTTTTTGTATCTTGGAATGACAAAATGCCCCATCGATGCAGCCAAATTGTCCTCTATCAACAGGACAGATTGAGCTTAACGTTGAGGACAAATTGGCCCATTCAGAATTAAAAGAGTTTATAAAAGAGTTTATAAATTAATTAAAAAAGAATAATGTCGAAAAGAATCTCGACGTTGTGTGATTATCTCTAGGTTCATTGCAAAACAGTTCAATCTTGATGTTGGTTCCGGTCACGCACTTATGTTTGTTCAGCGGTTTTACACGCAACTCGCTTGTCGATCTGCCAGTTGCATTAGGGTTACCCGATGACCTTAAGGCACATTATTTGCAGCATCTTTGTCACTCATACAATCGTTGAAATTGCAGGAGCAAATAGCGCCCACATGTTTTTTCAAAGACTATTTGGCGTATAAGCTAAAACAGAGCACAGTGAGTTCTGTTGTATTCTTTTTCAGAAATCAATTAACCCTCAAGGTCAATAAGTTTATATAAACCAAGAATGTAGCCAATTAATTTAATATATTCTCTCAAAGCTTTTTTATTTGAAAACTGACCGATTTCTCCATTGGATGCAGATGCCACATAGACAAATTCCATTTGGGAATCTTTAAAAACTCGGTCAAAGGATAATTTTGTTCTTCTAATATGGTAATCCGATGTCACGACGATGGCAGAGTTGAACGAATACTTGTCTATTTTATCTTTGGCAAATAATGCATTGGTGTAGGTACTGGTTGCTTTACCTTCCATGATTAAGGCATTTTCGGGGATGCCTAATGCCATTGCTTTTTCCTTCGTCGTTCCAGATGCATTCGAGTTGGTAAGCAATACATAATCAGCGTAACCACTATGATAGAGACCGGCAGCTTTCTCTAACCTTTCTGAGCCGCCACTTAAAACTATAATTACATCAGAATTTTTTGGCTTTTCATTTACTACTAAAAAATCCTTACCAAAAAGCAACCATATAAAAACTAGAAAGACAATTAATATAACAAACCTCATAAAATTTTTTATGTTCATAATAGTACCCTTTTTATTTTAAGTATTCCTTGGAAACTGACAATTTCTTACTACTCCTATTACTCTTTGCCTCTAACTCTAATTCCAATTCGATTTTCAAAATAAACCTTGATTCTCGATACTCTTCTTATTTCTCCCTTTAATTATAAGTATTTCTTCAATACCTGACTACAGTGCTTCTTCTATAGTATTTTGCAGTGTGGCTTGTCTACTATGGTAATATTTCTTTAGTTGCAAGCAAAAATCTAGTCCTTAGACCTGCAACTGATATGCTAGCTTTACGTACTTGCATTAAATCTCTCTTTTTATTTCTTATTAAAATAATAAAGCTCCTTAAACAATAAATGGTCTAGGAGCTTTAGATATTATTTAACTCTATAATAATCTACGTACCAATTAGCAAAATTCTGTAATCCTTCTTCTATAGAAGTCTTTGGCTTAAAGTTTACCGCTTCTTGTAATAAGTCGGTAGATGCATAGGTTGCTGGTACATCTCCAGGCTTGATTGGTTCAAAAATCTTCTCAAATCGCACCTCTTTATTTAATGCTTTACTTAAGGCAATTTCTAAAGTTTCGATAAATACCATCAATTTTTCTGGGCTGTTGTTCCCAATATTAAAGATTTTATGTTGAACAACCCCTATAGGTGGATTACCTATAAGGCGTTCTATTCCTTCTACAATGTCATCGATATAAGTGAAGTCCCTATAGAGGTCATTTTCAAAATCACCATTATTAAAGATCTTGATTGGCTCACCAGAAAAATATTTATCTGTAAATCCAAAGTAAGCCATATCCGGTCGACCCAACGGGCCATAAACTGTAAAGAACCGAAGTCCTGTAGCTGGAAGTTTATAAAGATGACTATAGGTGTGAGCCATTAATTCATTGGATTTCTTAGTAGATGCATAAAGTGATACTGGGTTGTCTACGAAATCTGTTTCTTTAAATGGAACCTTTTTATTCGCTCCATAAACAGAACTAGACGATGCATATACTAGATGTTCCACTGTATTATATCTACATGCTTCAAGAATGTTGTAAAACCCAATAATATTACTTTGTATATATACATCCGGGTTCTCTATTGAGTATCTTACACCTGCTTGCGCAGCAAGATTTACTACCACATTAGGCTTGTACTCTTTAAAAATTATCATGACTATTTCCTTATTTGAAATATCTTCTTTAATGAAAGTAAACTTTTCATAACGTTCCAATTGATTTAAACGAGTATATTTAAGATTAACATCATAATAATCGTTTATGTTATCTATACCTATTACCTTACAGCCCTGCTCTAGTAGTTTTCTTGATAAATAGTACCCAATAAAACCTGCTGCTCCTGTAATTAAATACGTTTTACAAGGATCAAGAGTTTTGTAATTCAAGATTCTTCGACTCCTTTAAAACTTCTCTGATGGTAGATTTTCTTCCAATAGAATGATACTCCACTCCTGCTTCTTGCATCTTATCTACACGATAAATATTTCTTCCATCATAAACTAAGGGTGTTCTCATTAATGCTTTATATTTTTCTGGTGTTACTGCTTTAACTTCTCCCCATTCAGTAAAAATAAAGCAGACATTCGCCCCCTCTAATGCGTGCTCAATATTCGAAACGTACGTAATACTCCCTCTACCACCCCTACCTTCTGGATGAACTTTAGCAAAGTTTTCTGCTCCAACAGGGTCATATGCAAAAATATTTGCACCTTGTTCCAATAGTAAAGGTACATTTTCAAGAGATGCTGCTTCTCTTAGATCATCTGTACCAGGTTTAAACGTTAATCCTAGTACTGCTACTTTAAGACCGTTAAAGGTGATAAGTCTTTTACTTGCTTTCTTATATAACATTGTTTTCTGTTCATTGTTTACACCTATTGCAGCCTTAACGGTTTTCAACTCATATCCATTTTGTCTAGCAATATACTCTAAAGCTTTTGTATCTTTTGGAAAACATGATCCACCAAAACCAATTCCTGCATTTAAAAACTTACTTCCAATCCGTTCATCAAAACTCATACCTTTTGCAACATCCTGTATATCTGCACCAACTAATTCACAGAGATTTGCAATATCATTCATATATGATATCTTAAGTGCAAGAAAATCATTAGACGCATACTTAATCATCTCAGCAGATCTTCTACTTACAGAAACAATAGGCAAATGGAACGGCTCATAAATTTTCATGAGTAAATGCTCAGCCTGCTTACTTTCCGTTCCAATAATTATTCTTTCTGCATGTAAAGTATCATGAACTGCAGATCCCTGCGCCAAAAATTCTGGATTTGAAGCTACTTCTACTTTTACATCATTAATTAAGAAATCTTTAATAAATTGTTCCACTTTGTCATTCGTTCCAACTGGAACAGTTGATTTAACAACAACTAAGCAATCTTTTACTACTGATTCAGCAATTTGTCTAGCGACAGTAGCAATAAATGATAGATTTGCTGATCCATCAGGTTGTTCTGGAGTACCAACACCTATAAAAATTGCATCTGCATCCTTATAAGCCGATTGATAATCAGTTGTGTAATCAATTCTTCCAGCAGCGTTGTTCTTCTGCATTAACTCTTCTAAACCTTCTTCATATATTGGAGATATTCCAGATTTCATTATTTCAACCTTTTTTTTATCTATATCAACACAGGTTACTTGATGACCAACTTCTGCAAAGCAAACACCAGCTACTAATCCTACATAACCCGTTCCCGCCACTGCTATTTTATACATGATTAACCTTCTCTCATTTTCAAAATTATTTATAAAACATAAAGCCTCTATATAGAGCATCATGTAATTAAGAATATACCTAATTCTTATTTACTAATGTTTTACAACAATAGGAAAGTAACAGAAATATCCTTGTGTATCTGTAATTCCTCTTTATAGCGTTCTATATTAAGATGGAATGATAAGTTCTATAATTGTAATTATGAATACGTAATTAACTTTTACGTTCCTATATTTTCATTTATTTCACCCTGCATTTTATCATACTTTTTGCTTATATAAAGAGTAATTATTATTAAACCTATATTAAGTATCGCACCACAAATACCAAATAAAGCTATAGCGATTTCATCACTTTGAAAACCATAATAACCTATAGCCAATGCAATAATCCGAATTATTAACATTAAAACAGTATATTTCAATTGAAAATCCTGTGCCGATAATACAGGTAATGACATAACACTTGGTCTGTTCATAAAACCAAAAAATACCCATAAAGCCATCCATCTTGCATATTCTCCTGCTGATAACCATTCTTCTCCAAATACAAAAGAAAAGAGCCAAGGACCAAAGAAAAACACAAGTCCAAAAGGGATTATTCCCAATACCCCTAAACCAAAAGTTGCTTTTTTAATCAAACTCGTAAGATTCTCACCTTTTTTTGCTGCTTCTGATATCCGAGGGTAAAAAACGTCACTTACCGATTTACCAATAAGATTTGTTGGTAACTGCAATACCATTTTTCCAATTGTATAAAAACCTGCAGATGCTGGTCCGAAAAAGCTTGTCAACATCAGAGCTGGGAGGTTCTGAGATAATGAACTCAAGAAAGTCTCTGGGGCTCTAAATACCGGAAAATCTCTATATCTTTTTCCAAGTTCCTTGATAGATACTTTCTCCATTTTATTCTGCTTCTCTTTTAGCTTTGGTTCTTTCCTCACTCTTGAAAGCATAATCATCATAAAGGCTTTCAATCCACTTCCAAATACAGTTATAATTATTAAAACTGATGCTACTGGATAGAAAAAACCAATTCCTACTTTGCTCCCATTCAATACTAATGCTTGAAGAAATGTAACTTGTGCGGAAACTCTAAATTGCTTTTTACGGATAAACCATTGCTCTGTAACTTGTAAGCAACCTGCAAAAAAAATAATTAGAGGAAGTAAATATATGAAGGGAGCAACATCCTCTATTTGGAAGACTCTAACAATTGATTGACTAAAAAACAATAAAAGTAATCCTACAATTGCTGAGATACCCGTAGATATATATAGTGAAAGTCTAATTAGCCCGATAGCATCCTTATCACTTTTTGGAAGTACGATTGCAATAGGGTATGTTAGTGCTGCAATAGGACCTATTATTGCTATTATTGCAACAAATATGCCCATTAAACCATAAGCTTCTGGTCCATAAAACCGAGTTATAACAGGTTGCAATAACAAACCAACCAATTGTGCAGCTGCTGTACCAGAAGCCATTATTATCACATTGCGAACGAAGGGCTTTTTCACTATTTTTTTAACATTAAAATCCATAATATGTTCATTAACCCTCCTACAATCATCTTATATAAAGTAGACCCTTTTGCTTAAAAATAAGGACTTTATATAAATAAGCATTCAAACAAACATTAATCCCACTGGAAATTCAGTGGAAATATCGATTTAACTACACCCGTAACAATTTCGGTTTTCTACATTGTTTCGTTAATCCCATCTTCAAAATTCTGCGTTTCACAAGTCAAATAACCGTTATGACTTCTTCAATAGTTTTTCTCTCTGATACACCTACCTTAAACTGGTCAGGCAAATGACCTACTCCTATAATCATGATAATATTTTCAGATTCTTTTATTCCTGTAACTCTCCGTAATTCTTTGTCCTCTCCTTTTACAACAGACCAATTAAGCGGGCACGAACCTAGACCCACATAATGAATTGCATATAATAATGACATTGAATACATACCTCCATCAATAAAAGATTGATTTCGTTCATTTGCCTCAGCAAATGCATTCAAATCAGAAGTTACTATTATTACAGTATTAATTAAATGACCAAATCCCCGATTTCCGTTTTGTAATGATAGAACCTTGTTAATAGTTTCCTTTGATTTTATTACATATGTCCTAGATGATTGTCTATTACAAACTGATGGAGTTTTTTGCGCAATTTTTATTGCTTCCTTAATGTTTATTAAATCAACTTCTTTAGAGGAAAAGTTTCTTATACTATATCTACTAAATGCCAATGCTTGAAAATCACCTTTGCTATCTTTTAGTATTTCTTCTTTTTTTAAAGGAATAACTCCTCCATTAAAAGCTGAATCACTAAAATTCTCAATTAAACTTCTTGATTTTTCTTTAAGATACTTTAATCTTCTTTCTTCAACATCACCATTAAATATAAAATATTCATTTAATACAATAATTGCGCTTTTTATCTGTGATCTATCCATCGGATACCCTGAATTTTTGTATCTCTGCAATAGGTCAATTAATTGTTCTGCTTTATCTTTACCAAAACCTTTTCTTGGATTTACCATACCTATACCTTTTTCTAGTACATGATATGTTTTAGTAATTTTTGCTTCCAATTTTAATTGAGATTTATCATTTAACCCAGATGAGTATCGAATATACCTTGAAAAATCATAAAAGTAATTTGTAAATAATGCATATATAATCTTTATTTTCCTAATATATAGGTAAACTTTTTTGGGAAGCAGCCTTTTAATTAGATTTTTCATTTTAGGGTCTCCTTATAACACTTGTGATTGTTTATAAAATGACAATTTCATTTTCATATTATTAACAATTAATCATTTATCCCAAATGATTTCTTTAAAAAGTTTATCGATTCTTCTCTTTTTATCTTGAGAAGATTGTTTACTTGGTTATAGTCTATTTCTTGCTTGTAGTTTTTTATATCAATAGAATTATTGACAACTCTATCCTCTAATTTAATATCTTTTAAAAAATCAATTAACCTAGATTGTCTAGTTTTAGGTGGCATAACATAAAATAATTTTTTATATATAACTGAAAACACTGTACCATGGAAAGAATTAGTTAATACTAATTCTGCATTTTTTAATAAACCTAAAAACTCATCCGGTCTTTTGTTTTGAAATGAATCGATTCTGTTATTATAATCCTTATTTGTGGAAAAACTAATAATACTAACTCCCATTTCTTCCGATAACTTATTTGCTAATTTTATGAGTTCTTTGTTTTGCTGTAAGTCATATACAAGTATGTATTTTTTTCCCCTCATAGGATTTTCTACTATCCTATCCCATTTCTCCTTGACCAATAATAATGTTGGATCTAAAGTTACGGCTACGTCTTTATTAGTTAAGCTTTTAAGGAAATCTAAACTTGACTTCTCCCTTATTGATAAATAATCAAAGTTATTTATATACGTTTTGTAATCTTTTATTAAATGTTTATCTACTTTTTCAGCAATACTAGCTGAATATGAAATCTTACGAGCGTTTCCTTTGACAAAATCAAGGAAGTAAGAATTTCCAATATCTTTCTTAAATTTCGGGTTCCATACTTGGTCACTTCCTGTTATAAAGAAGTCATAATTAGGTGGATCATTTAATAATTCCTCGTTTGAATAATATTTTTTATCAGATACCTTTAAGTAATTACGCCTAAATGTATCATAAGACTCTAATCTCTTCTTAATTTTGCTATAGTTATAGGTTTTTGTTAATACGATTTTAATAGTTCTTGCTACACCTATTTTTTTAAAATTAAATTTAATATTACTATCATGATTGTATGAAGATGTTATAGCTCTTGGTTTAAAGTCAATTATTTCTACATCAATTTCCATTTCTTTTATAGTTTGTTGCAATGCATAAACTTGTAAAACAGCTCCAAAATTATCGGCGCAGTGAAATGTAATAATGCCAGCCTTTTTCATACTCAACATATCCCCTTACGATGCATTTTTGTAACTCAGTTTGTTGTGGAACTAAACATTCCCTTTACTTTATTTTAATTTGTAATAGATTCTTTTTAGTATCTGCATTGATTGAACAGTAGTGTTGAACCCAAAAACAAAAAAGGCGCATTTACCAAGAAAAAACTTAAAGCCACTTACATACTTAATTAAACCTTGATGTTTGTTAAGCAACTGATACTTTAACATAAACTCCCTGTCATCTTTTTTTAACGATCCTAATGTAGAAAAATAAAGATTAGATAAATATCTTTTTATTGCTTTCTGACTTTCAGTATTTAGATTCCAAGTATCAATTTTTTCTATCAAATCTGCATAAAGATTTACAGCCATTCCTAACTTTTCATAATTAACATTTTGAGTTAATTGTCCCTCTCTATTTTTCCTGTACATAAGAAAGAATTCATCTATAAAATTAATATTCTTTGAACTGCAATAAACTCTTAACATAAAATCAACATCTTCAGCGAAGTAAATTTTCTCATTGAACCTTATGTGATTACTACACAGCAATTCTTTTTTAATTAAGGCACTATAATTAGATATCATTATTTGATTAGTTTTTATTAGGTATGAAAGGGCTTCTTCCCCTGTTAATTCTCCAATTTTTCCAGTATTCTTATATTTTAATTTGGGCATCTTTTTAGAAGTGCCTTCATGAAATGTCATTATTTTCCCGAATACTAAATCTACATCTGGTTCTCTTTCTACTATTTCTTCAAATTTATTTAAAGCTCCATTTACGTAATAATCATCACTATCTATAAAGAAAATATACTTTCCCTTCGCTTCCTCTATACCTTTATTTCTAGCAGCAGATGGTCCACTATTTTTCTGACTAAAAACATGTATATTGCTATGTTTAGAGGAATATTGATTACAAATAGTTAAACTATTATCAGTTGAACCATCATCAATAATTATGATTTCAAAGTTCGATAAATTTTGTACAAGAATACTATCAATGCATTGTCTTATATATTTTTCAGTATTGTAAACTGGAATAATAAAGCTAATCTTTTCCATCTAATACTCCTTTAGTCATTTTAAAAAACCTGCTGAATCCGCTAAACTACCTTTTTCTTTCCCCATCCTAATATGCAAAAAAATTGGTCTAATATCTTTATAAAAATAAAAACACCTATGTTCCAAATTATATCAATTTGTGCGGAAGTAGCTACGACGTTATAAAATGCAATGATCGTTAACACATAAAATATTAATCCAACATTATATCTTGATGTATTATTATTTTTTATCACAAATGTTTGATACATTTTATAAATAATAATACCGGTTAAGCAACCTATAATTAAAACGCCTATAAAACCAAAGTTAAAAAAGGCTAAACCATATGGTCTCGGAGGTAGCCCCCAAACGCTACTCCCCATTAACGCATGACCAACTATGCCTGATTCATCTATTAAAGGTTTATTTGCCCAAAGACTACTTGGAATGGGAGCATAAATTATATTGATCAATGTGGAGCCTCTTGCATAATCAATATTTCCATTAATTAATGAACCAATCAAGCTCGGAAGAATTTCTCCTCCTTGGGTAGAGTGTGCAATTTTACTTAATATATCATGTATACCACCAATAGAAATCCTTGCTTCTTGATATAATCTATAATTACCTAATGCGATACCGAAAAAAATTGCTATTATACCAATAGGGATTAAATGAATAAACTTAATCTTATTTATTCGGTAATGGTAATAAACAAAATAAGGGAAGATAGACCCAAAAAAGGCTGCTCCTCTTCCACCAAATAAAGATAATAGTATAAATGTTAATATTATTAAAATAAAAGATAACTTTTTATAGCCACAACCTAATAGAATTAGTGCAGAAATTGCCCCCAACCCAACAATTTTGATCATGTAATGGAGCCCTGAATATGCTTCGGTTCTACCTGATAAAGCAAGAATCATTCCAGAAATTCCACCTTTTAAATAAATTGTAAAAATAAACCCTATTATAGTAATTAGGAATAACATAAAAGCAATTAATTTTGGATTATTCAATTCTACCATTCTCATATCTAAATTTTTGGATGAGCGCTGATTACTAGCATAAAAATACCCTAAATACATTGACAAATACCATATAATTATTACTAATATGGCAAAAGCAAAGGCAGTATTATAGTAATCACTAGGAAGGGAACCATACCTTAAATACCCTTTATTTGCATTTAGGTCGATCATATTATATACAAATAAAAATTGACTACTCATGAAAATAATATTGAATGGATGCATTAAATCTCTTGAGAAAAATAATGGAACTATAATAATAGGAACTAATATCATAAACATTAAGGTTATATAACTCAATTCAAAATCGTAAATATACATTATATCTATATTTAACAAAAGACAAACAACCACAAAGGAAATTACTCTTTGGTAAAAATAATTGATGTCGGTATTTAGCAAGTTGCTGTGAATATGATTACTTCTCATCATAAGTTAAAGCCCCTATCAGTAACTTTCTTTGAATAGTCTAAAAAAGTTTCTTCTACGCTCTTCAATTAGTGAACTATCATATTTTTTTGACTCTTCATAATTTCTTTTAGCTTGTGAAAGCATAGTTTCTTTATCAAAAGAAGTTAGGATATTACATATTTCTCTTAAATTATTTTTGCTATTACTGAAAACAAATTCTTTTTCTAATAATTCTGGAATCCCTGCTGTTCTAGCACCAAATGCTGGTAACCCCTTACTCATTGCTTCTATTAATGCTCTTGGTAGTCCCTCCTGTCTACTTGGTTGCACGTATATATCAATACCATCAAGCCATTTAAAAACATCATTATGCTGAACTGAACCTAGAAACTTAACACGATCAGTAACCCCATTTTTTTCAGCTACATTTTTTAAGTATTTTTGATCTCCTCCCCCAACTAAATGATATTCGAAATTGTTATACCCTTGGCTCTTCAGTTTTCCTAAAGCTTCAATAACATATTGTTGTCCCTTAAAACGAATATCTACTGCTGCGGTTGTACCTATAATCACTCTTCTATCTTTATTCATATTAGTTATCTTTTTTATTCTATTTTCTAGAGTACTATTATCAAATTTTTTTAATGCTACATTAGAACAGTTCACACTTTTCCCTTTAGTTGGATACCGTTTCTGTAAAAACTCATTCGTTACATACAAGACGTGTTCGGCATTCCTTACTAAATCTTTAGTTTTTTTATACATAAATGGTGCAACAATTTTACCCTTAATACTATGATTCCAAAATGCATCCCAAGGACAAGTTACTACTTCAACCAAATATGGTTTTTTTAATTTTATAGCATAATCAATAGCTATAAATCCTATCATACTGGGTATCCTTGCTACAACATAGTCACATTTTTCAATCTCTTTATATATTATTTCTTTAGCCTTTTTTTCCTTAAGTAAAATACCTTTTAAACTTGATATATTGGGACAAGCCACAACTTCAAATGGTGATACTGTAATTTTTGACAACTTTTGTTCTGCTTCCGATTTAGAAACACTCACTTCTCTAATAACTACACCTAGCTCATCAGCTATTTGATAGTAACGTTTAAATGTATCATCATTATGAGCAGTCCCGTAGTAATTATTATCCTCATCCTTTTTTATAGGTCCATCATGGAAAAAAATCACTTTCATATTAAATCCTCATCTCTTTTATAAGCTTTAGGGTAATCTAAACTTTTCTCCCAACATAAAATCAAACTCATCCGGTGTATACCCTTGATAACCGCTGCCATCATAAAATGTTAATTCACCAAAAACTATATGCCCATCAATATTATATAAATCAACTCTAACATGTGGGAAGTCTTTCGATAGGTCTCTAGCAATCTGAATCATTTTATCAAAGTTTTTAGGTTTGGGAACATCAGAATTAAAACCCTTTATTTCCGATCTTTTATAAGGGAGTTTGTTAAAGTTTATATCGTATATACCTAGCTTTAGCCCACCTTCTAGATTTCTTTCTATTATCACATATAAATAAAATGGTTCACCGTTGAAACAAAAAAACTTATAATCAACTAGATCATCATTCCGATCTTTTTCAAGATATTTTTCACAAATAATCTTAGGTTTTACACCATAGTAAGCCCACTCTCTTCCAACTTTTCCATCCCAAGCATTTAACCATTTATTTAGTGTCTTTCTGGTTAGTTCTTTATCTAATTTAGACTTATCTTCACATAATATATTCGTATGACTACCATTTGTAGTTTTGAGAACAAATCTTTCTGGAAGTTTTGAGAAGTCAATTTCTTCTGCGGTATCATAAGCACCATATAAAGGAACCAAAATATCTACATACCCTTTTTTAATTAAATAGTTCCGAACTTCATACTTATCTGCACATTGAGTCATAAGTGGGTGGCGATAATATAGCTTATACCACTGTAATTTTTCTGTAAATCTAACTGGTTTTTTTAAACTTAATTTTCTTCCAGTAGCAATTCTATATTGAAGTTGAACCATCAGTTTATCTGGTAAAAAATCAGTTAACTTTAATAATTTAAATCGCAAATCTTGACTCGGTATTAACTTTTTATAATTCACTGTACTCACCTACTATTTGCTTTTCAATTTCTCCTATATATGCATTCACTACTATTTGTCTATCAAATTCTTGTTCTACTTTTCGTCTTCCTGCTATCCCCATTTGTTTTTTGACTTCAAAATCTAGTTGTAAAAATTCTTCAATTCTCTTAATAAGGTCTTCACTATTTTGTTGTTCAACAACATATCCATTTATGCCATTTTCAACAATTTCACGGCAACCACTCCGGTTAGTGGTAATAATTGGTCTTCCGCTGGCGGCACTTTCGAGCAACACATTAGAGATACCTTCCGGATAATAGGTAGGATGGATTGTACAATGGGAAATTTCATGAAATTTTCTAACATCATCCTGCATCCCATGATATTTTATAACACCATTTTTCTCCATCTCATTAAGTTTTTCTTCGTATGACTCTTCACAAAAACCAAGTATATGAAAATTTGTGCTTGGATGTTCTTTCTTTATAAATTGGGCGGCATCTAAGAATTGATCTATACCTTTTTCCTTCATTATTCTGGAAATAAATACAAAGTTTATGTTGTTACTCGTTGGATAATCTAACAAACTAAAATGATTTATATTTACTCCTGAACCTGGTATTAATCTTAACTTATCTGTTACAATTTTGTTATTAGCGAAATAATCGTAGTTTTCACTATTTTGACAAAAAACACAGGTAATTTTTTTAAATGCAATTTTATAAATCAAAGCAATTAAATTCTCCATAATTTTTTTACCTTCAATAGCTGAACTAAGTCCAGTTATATTAGCAATATAAGGTATTCCTAATACCCTACATATTAATCCGCCATACAAATTTGGCTTTATTGTATATGTTAGAACCATATCAGGTTTAATATCTTTAATAATCTTAAAATATTGAGTAATAAGTTTCATGTCCTTTATAGGATTTTTCCCACGTCTATCTAAAGGAACGTCAATAAAGATACAACCCATTTCTTCTAATAATTCTACTTTTTCACCATAAGGCATAACAACCCATACTTTAAAACCTTTATCTATTAATGCCTGTATTATTTCTTTTCTAAAGTTGTATGTATATGAGTGATGATTTGATAAAATAACAATTTTCTTCATATCCACTCTCTTTTCTTTGTAGAAATATATTTCTTCTTTTACATCTCAGTTTTTTTTACCGATTCTTCAAATGAATTTGTCTGATAATTAATGCTCTTACCACCCAAGAAAGTCCCGTGACCTCCAGGTAGTTTTTTATCATAAACAAAGGATCCAAAAACTTTTCTTAATGTCTCTGAATGTTTCAAACCCAACCTAACAGTCCAGTTCAATAATTTAGACATCTTAATTTTCTTTTTATGAGATTCTGCTACATACTTTACTAATTGTGTTGTATTAACATACTCTTTGTTTTGTGGAAAATATATGCCACTCACATTTTCATCTACAATTAATCTTATAAACTCTGATAAATTATCAATGTATATCATACTTCGTTCGTTATCTATAGCAGGGAAAAATGGAAGCTTTATAGCCAAACTAGCAAGTCTTGAATAGTTACCAGGGCAATCTTTTCCATATACTATTGGGGGTCTTAGAATTGCAACATTAAAGTCAGGGGCTTCAATTTGTTTTAAAACTTGTTCAGCTTCATACTTTGACTTAGCATAATCTGTCTTCGGTGTCGGTAAAGTATCTTCTGTGATAAACCCTGTTTCAGTACCATACACGCCCATTGTACTTAAAAATATAAATTGCTTAACACCCTCTTGCTTCGCCTTCTTTGCAACTTCAATTGTTAATTCTTTATTAATTTTAAAGTAATTCTCTACCTCATCCTCTTTGACATGAACGATCGCAGCTGTATGAAGTACTGCATCATAACCTTTAAATGAACTACCCTTCCAACGCTCATCTCTCAAACTAATTTTTTCTACAGTATATTTATTTTTATATTGCAAAACCCATTGTTCAAAGGATTTACCTATATAACCATTAACACCTGTTATAAGTACCTTTTTCATTTTGAAACCGTCTCCTCTTTAGTAGCAGCTACTTCAGCAACTCCTTTATTTACATCGATAAAACATTTATTAACGTACCGATCTTCACCAAACAGAAGTACACCTACAGTTCTTATCATAATTCTTAGATCAAGCCATAAACTGTAATTTTCTACATAGTAAACATCAAAATTGTATCTATCTTGCAAAGTAAGGTAGATATTCCCACTAACTTGGGCTAAACCTGTCATCCCAGGTTTCATGTTCAATCTTTTAGCAATATCATCTGTATAGTCTTCTAGAGAAGCAACTCGCTCAGGCCTTGGGCCTACAAGACTCATTTCACCCCTTAGTACATTTAGGAGTTGAGGAATCTCATCGATTTTACTTCTTCTTAGGAATTTTCCAATAAAAGTTATCCTATCATCATTTTTCATTACCTCTTTCCCCTTAACCATTTTCTCTGAACCAGGTCTCATAGTTCTAAATTTATAAACCTTAAATATTTTTTTATGAAATCCAGGTCTTTCTTGTAAGAAAAATATCGGGCCATCTGAAGAGGTTTTAATTAAAATAGCAATTATAAACCAAACAGGAAAAAATAATGTAAGCAATAATAAAGAAACAACGATATCAAATAAACGTTTAATAAGTTTTTGAATTTTTTTATCCCCCATTACTACCCCTCAATCTCATAATCAATAGGAATTAAATATCCATCACTTAGTTTTATTTCACTTTCATTTACACTTTTTAGAGCTGACCATATTCTTATTGTCTTTTCACCATCATTATAGAAAGCACCTGGATACGGATGACTACTAGCTCTAACTAACTTATCCGCTTCATCCATAGTCATACTCTCTAATATCTCACCGTCTTCTGGCTTTCTACCAGGCCATTCAGTTGCAGCCTCTTCATTCTGTTTTGTAAGTGTAATATTGTTATTTACAATATCATCCCAAAATTTCGCAGTAAGAGTGATGTGCATATCATCTACTTTTTTATAAAGTTCAGTTGCCGTTGTATTCTTATCAAGACTTATGATAGCTTGACCAATAATATCCCCTGTATCTACACCTTCATCCAACTTAAACATCGTCACACCAGTCTCGTCTAATCCTTTAATAATGGCCCACGGTATCGCCGCTCTTCCTCTACCAACTGGTAATAATGTTGGGTGCATACCAATACAACCATAAGTTGGTGTCTCAAGTACTTCTTTTTTAGCAATTTGAGACCACCCTATAATGAACAGCCAATCAATTTGATATTCTCTCAGTCCCTCGAGAACTTCTTGATCATTGATATTATTAATCTTCAAGAGTGGGGTATTATGCTCCGTTGCAATTTCATCTAGATAAATTCTTCCAGACTTATTTTTTGCTTTTTCATCTTTTAGAGTAATTAGTAAATCTAAATTTCCACCAATACGATATATTTCTTCAATGCAACTTAATCCCAATTGAACACAAGTTGCAAATGCAATTTTCTTCTTCAAATTTATCATCCTCTCTTATGCTAGAATCCACGTCTAAAAACACTTTCAAAGGCTTCTGCATAAACCATTCCAGCTTGACCACCACGGTATGCAGCTAGTCCTTTAATTGCTTCATTACTTCTAGGATGAGGATAATCTCTCATTACACCACGATACTGTGCAAGAGCCTCTATTTTTTTATCAACACTCTCTTCACCAACTTCAATAAAAGTATTTGGTGAGAATTGATTCATTGTTTTATTTAATCCCCATTCAGTAGATGATGGAACTTCAATGAAAAGAAGTTCTTTCAATGGCTTAACATCATTTCTCCTTTGGAATAGTCTTACAGCAGCTTGGCAAGCAAGCGAAGTATGTAAATGATCATTATTTAAATCAGCTGGATGATGAGTAAATACTACATCGGCACCCGTTTCAATAATTGCCTTTTCAATAAATTGAACAAGTTTTAAATGCGGTACTATGTTAAATTCTATATTTGGAAAATTACCTGTAATAACTCTATCGACACCAATAATATTCATAGAGCTGTTTAGATCTTCATTTAACTCTTCAGTGCTTGGTCTGTGATTTCGCACATTCACATCACCTGAAAGAATACAGACATTAACCGAATGTCCTTCCTGAGCTAGTTTGTACATTGTAGCTCCTGCTCCTAAAATTTCATCATCTGGATGCGCAATAACAACTAAATATGACATTTAATTTACCTCACTTATTTTGAATATCTATCTTCTTTAATTATTCTTTAGTAGATTAGGACTTACTTGGAATTTTCAAAACTTTTACTCCAATCAACTACTAAACTACTAAATCAATATACTTCTGATAGTCACTTTGTAATATCTATTCAATCTAACATACAAATACAAAATAAAAATACATCACCAAATTGCCTCCAACCGAGTTTCTTCCTATTTTTTATACCATTCAATCAATCCATAACTCTCACCTCAATCCCGTATCCCACAAGGCTTCTAACTTTCAATCTAACTACGATACTCGGTTCCACACAAACATTCAATCCCCTTCTTATTTTAGGTTGTTTAAAAACCGCGTTAATAAACGTTTTTTATAAAAAAAGCTGTAATTTTAGGAATTTATCTTTAAATACTTACAAAATGATACTATTCATATAGAAAAACCTCATATGTGCATAATTACCCAAATCCACAATATATAGTTAGCTATAAACTCTCATTCCAATATCCGAAATAAATTATTATACTCTTCTAAATAAAAAATTTCCTAATAATATATCTAAAAATTTCTAAGATAGATTCACTAGCTTAACTCTTAGCGTAAATTTATTACCTTAAGATAAACATAAACTCAACATTAGTGTTCTCTTCAAAAATTCGCCTTCCCTTTCATCAAAATTAACAACAAAGTTTATATATTCTTTACAAATAAGGGATTTTATCTTTCTTCTCTTCATTGAAATCATTTTCAATAAGATGCAAATTACATAAAACAGATCTTCCTTGTATATGAGTATCCCGCTTTCCGGACAAGGTGTAACTTGGATTTCTAACAAATAGGTTTTAAAAGTCATTTCGTTATGTTTCATCCCACTAGACAATAATCGCATTTTATAAGATCTGCTTATTTCCAGCCGATTTGATTTCATACTTCTTCTTTCGCTTTTTCTATACTCGCAACGGCACTCGGGACGGCAATTAATCCAATAATCCTTAGAATGAAAAACACTGTAAGTAATTCAAATACATAACATTCCTTTTCATTTAATCGCCTTTTAAACACTCTCATTAAATGTTCTCATATATCACTTCAACACTATTTAATACTCATTTTTAAAAGTTCCAATCTCAGGTTTGTATGATTTTAAACTTAATGTTTTCTTACTCTTCTATAATTACAAGGAATAACTTTAATTTATAGGGCATCTAACCCTCCCTCACACTACACCAGTGATAACATGCGTATCTAAGGTATTTTTGTAACCCACAGTGTAATCGAGTGCCTCCATTGATAAAGGTAAGAAGGCGGTCACCTATAGTGAAACTCTATTTCGCTGCTAACTTACTTTCATTCACTTTTTTAATCATATATTGATAAAGTTCTTCTCGAATATCTTCATTTTCTAGTGCCATATCAATCGTTGTTTTCACAAAGCCGATTTTTTCTCCTACATCATATCTCTTTCCTTCGAAATCATAAGCATATACTTTTTGGCGCTCGTTTAATTTTTGAATTGCATCGGTTAATTGGATTTCTCCACCCGCACCTTTCTCTTGAAGAGATAAGAACTCAAAAATTTCAGGAGTTAGTACATAGCGCCCCATTATGGCAAGGTTCGATGGTGCCGTTCCTAGTTTTGGCTTTTCCACGAAGTTACTCACTCCATATAGTCTTCCATTTGATGAAATCGGATCGATAACGCCGTAACGATGTGTTTCCTCATTCGGTACCATTTGAACACCGATTATGGATGAAGCGGTATCGTAGTACTGGTCGATTAATTGTTTGGTACATGGTGTTTCAGCTTGAACAATATCGTCACCCAATAATACGGCAAACGGTTCATCTCCAATGAAGTTACGCGCACACCAAACTGCATGTCCCAATCCTTTAGGTTCTTTTTGACGGATATAGTGGATTTCCACTTTCGAGGATTGATTTACCTTCTCCAAAAGCTCAAGCTTTCCTTTTTCAATTAAATTCGCTTCTAGCTCGAAATTACGATCGAAATGGTCTTCAATTGAACGTTTTCCCTTACCTGTCACGATAATAATATCTTCAATTCCCGAAGCAATGGCTTCTTCGACGATATATTCAATCGTAGGTCGATCTACAATCGGCAACATCTCTTTTGGCATCGCTTTTGTAGCTGGGAGGAAGCGTGTTCCTAGACCCGCTGCAGGGATAATTGCTTTTTTGACTTTCTTCATATTAAATAGTCATCCTTTCCTATCAATTTTCGTTCTGCTTTAATAGTTCTAGCATTTTATTCTTATAGGCCTCTACTCCTGGTTGGTCAAAGGGATTGACATCTAGTAGGTATGCACTGATTGCACATGCTTTCATAAAGAAGTAAATTAAATAACCTAGATGATAAGCATCTAATCTTTCCAACTCAAGTTGAATGACGGGAACGCCGCCCTCAGCATGCGCAATCGCTGTTCCTTGCTTAGAAGTAGCATTGATGTTGTTAAAGCTTCGATTACTTAAATAGTTCAAGTTGTCTTCATCTCGTTCATTAAACGGAACAATATAGTCATCCTTGATGTTATGAAAATGCAGCAATGTTTCAAAAAGAATGGGATTGCCATCTTGTATAAACTGACCGATTGCATGTAAATCCGTCGAGAAATTTACGGTTGCCGGGAAGAGACCTTTTTTGTCTTTCCCTTCACTTTCTCCAAACAATTGCTTCCACCAATCATGGAAATTGGCAAGAGACGGTTCAAAAGAGGCTAATAGTTCGATTTTATAACCTTGTAAAAACAATTCATATCGACTCACTGCATAACGATAAGCTTCATTATGCTCTATGTTTCCATCCTTCAATAAGATTGCCGCATGTTTTGCCCCGGCAAGTATCTGAATAATATCCACCCCAGCTACCGCTATTGGTAATAACCCTACAGCAGTTAACACAGAATACCGTCCGCCAATTGTGCATGGTATTTCAAATTGACGATAGCCATGAAAGTCAGCTATTTCTTTTAGAATTCCCTTTTCCGGATCGGTTGTGACGATAATACGTTGAGGTGAATCTTCTCCATACCTATCCTCTAAATATTGTCGGAAAACACGGAATGCCAAGGCCGGTTCCATCGTCGAACCGGATTTTGAAATCACATTAATATAAAACTCTTTTTCTTCCAGACTTTTTAATAGGTGATGAATATAGGCGCCACTCATGTTTTGGCCAACGTAAACTACTTCAATCCCATTAGGATGAACCCCAAAATATGGTGTTAAGGCGTCTTGAATAGCTTTCGCTCCAAGATAAGAGCCGCCAACTCCTATCACAACTAACACATCTGCATTATCTTTAATTTCATTTGCGACTGACAATATAGAATGTATCAATTCATGATTATCTTCAAGCGGTGCATTTAACCAGCCTGTTAGTTCGTCCTTCGTATTTTCTAAATGCTGGTGAATGGCTGCAACGGAAGAAGTATATTTGGAATAATCAATGTTCAGAAATTGTTCATTCAAAATAGTCGTTTGCAGTAATTGAGTTGACACAATCTTTCCTCTTTTCTATGCAAAATTAGTTCGTTAAACTTCATTACATTGAGACACCTAATCGATCTTTTGAGTGTTGCCACTTGTTATTCGCCACTGCAACAATTTCTTCTTTAATGTCGTCTATATCTAGTGATTGCAATTTAAGGAGTAATTCCTGAAGAGACTCGTTATCCAATGCATTCGCTCTGCCAACGTGAATTTTTGGATAAATATGCTCTTCTTGAATTTCTTCCGGTTTTAGTAATTCTTCGTACATCTTTTCACCTGGCCGGATGCCAGAGAACTCGATCTTAATTTCTTCTTCTGTAAAGCCGGATAGGCGGATTAAGTTTCGCGCAAGATCCACGATTTTCACGGGTTCGCCCATATCTAGAACGAACACTTCTCCGCCGCGCGCTAGTGTACCAGCTTGCAATACTAGTCTTGATGCTTCCGGTATCGTCATAAAATATCTCGTCATCTCTGGGTGCGTGACAGTGACAGGTCCACCTGTTGCGATTTGCGCTTTAAAACGTGGCACTACACTTCCTCGTGATCCCAATACATTTCCGAATCTTACTGCAGCAAAGTTTGTATCACTTCTTGTCGCAAGATTTTGAATAATCATCTCGGCAATACGTTTTGTTGAACCCATCACATTTGGCGGATTGACCGCTTTATCTGTAGACACTAGGACAAAGTGGGAAACTGCGAAATTATGAGCTGCCTCTGCGACATTTTTCGTGCCGAATACATTGTTTTTCACCGCTTCACCCGGGTTGTATTCCATCAGCGGTACGTGTTTGTGTGCCGCTGCATGATAGATTACATCCGGCCGGTAATAGTTGATGATTTCAAAAATGCGTTCCCTATCCTGAATATCCGCAATAATCGGAATAATTTCCGTAAGTCTATTACTATCGTTTTCAGTCAGTTCCATATGGATGCTGTAAATGGAGTTTTCACCATGCCCCAGCAATAGCAATTCTTTCGGTTCAAATTTCAACACCTGTCGACAAATCTCAGACCCAATGGAGCCCCCTGCACCTGTTACTAGAATCACTTTATTAGTTAGCTTCTTCGAAATCGCGATCATATCCAATTTGACTTCATCTCGACCAAGCAAATCTTCAATTCTCACATCTTGCATGTCATTGACTGACACTTTCCCTGTTAGAACATCCTCGACCTTTGGCATAATCTTGACAGTTGCATTTGTTTTCGAACAGTTTTCATAGATTTCATGAATGCCAAATTTCCCTAGAGAAGGAATCGCCAGTATAATTTCATCGATGTTTTTCTCCTGGACAAGTCTCGGTATATCCTCGGTCGTTCCCAACACTTTCACATCCATCAATGTTAACTGTTGTTTGGTTGGATCATCATCCACAAATCCAATTGGTTTATATTCCGGCTCCGGGTTATTATTGATGCTTCGTGCAAGCATTGTCCCAGCTTGTCCCGCGCCCACGATGAGCACGCTTTTTAAATCGCCGGATGGTTTAATGGTTGTCCGGTCATGCGCAATCCTTAAGATGAACCGGGATCCTCCGATCATGACAATATGCACTAGCCATGTAATCATCATTAAGCGAAAGTATATATCACCATTGACAACGAATTGTACCAAACTAGCAGAAGCAATAGAAATGGTAACCGAATAGAAGATCGTCAACAATTCACGAACAGATGCTACACTCCAGATCCGGTCATATAAGTGAAAAAAATGCGCCGCGATATGATGACTGAACAATAAAGCAATCGCAGAAAGCAGTATCAGCTTATTTGAGAAAATATGATTAGCTGGATGCAAAACCCAATAACAAAAGAAAATAGCACATAGTACGATTATTGAATCCAATATAACAAAAGCGGTATAACGTTGTTTGTAATTCATCTTCTCCCTCTTTCTACCTCTATTAAATTATTTCTATATATGGAACTGTAAAAATTATGAAAGTCACGAATTCATTATACCCTTTTTATGGAAATTATAAAGAAGAAAGATTGAAATTTTAGCATTTTCTTTAATATTTACAAGTATTTTTCCTTTAACTTACATTTTGTCAGGTCTTTTATATCGAAATAAAAACACAACTTCCGACTCGGTATGTAAACTTAAGATATAGACCACCATCTTTTCGGTTTCACTTTTTCTGGTTCAAACAGAATAAAAGATCGGTTTTCGAGAATTTTTTTGTTATTGTGCAGTAGCATTTCAACCGCTTCAAATTCCTTCTTTTTTTTCAAAAATTGAAGGCCTTTTTCAAAAAGAAATGGTCTAGTCGATAAATTATGTACATCTGAACCATATGTATGAACTAAATTTGCCCGGACTAAATTTAGTGATAATTTTTGTACGGATCTTCCAAAATGCCCCGCCAGACTGCCCGCCGTAATTTGCGCAAGTGCACCTTCCCGTATCAAGCGCTCCAAGCGTTCCGGTTTCTCCGCGATTCCTTTGTTTCGTTCCGGGTGCGCAATAATGGGTGTAATGCCCTCGACTAACAAGGCATGAATGATATTCTTTGTATAATGTGGAATGTGGCTGGAAGGCAGCTCCAGTAATAGATACTTTGAATTAGCCAGCACATGAATGCTGCCTTCTTTAATGGATGGAATTAGTTTTTCCGTTAACCGTACTTCATGTCCGGTATGCAACGTAAGAGGAATTTGACGGTTCTTTAATTCTTGCTGCAACTGCTGAACTTGTTCAAGGACAACGTTGTATTTCGCATCGTATTGAGGGTGCTGGCAATGGGAAGTTGAAATAATATCGGTAATCCCTTCTTTTGCTGCTTGCTCTAGTAATGTCAAGGATTGCTCGATTGTCTCGGGTCCGTCATCCACATTCCATAATATGTGGCTATGCATATCGATCATAGTATCAACCTCCCTCCTATATTTTGAGAAGAAAGAGTAAAGGATGGCTTGCTCTTTACTCTGTTCCGTAATAATGATAATAATAGTGGTTTTTTTCGATGTTAAAGTTATTTAAAATCACGCCAAGGATATTCGCTTTTGCTGCCAGGAGCAGTTCTTTTGCTTTCGTGGCGCTTTCTTTTTCTGATTTGCCTGTGTTAATGACCAAGACAGTGCCATCCACTTTGTTTGACACGATTTGCGCATCCGCAACCGAAAGAATTGGCGGTGAATCAAATACTAGTAAATCATATTCCTCCAACAATTTAGAGGTTACTAATTCCATATTTTTGGATCCTAATAACTCGGCAGGGTTTGGTGGAATCGGTCCACTTGGCAACACCCATAAATTTTCAATTTCTGTACGCTGAATCGTCTCCTTGACATCCAGTTGTCTTGTCAATACATTCGATAAGCCGAACGTGTTAAGCAAATTGAATGTATGGTGTGCAGTAGGTTTTCGCATATCTGCATCTATCAGAAGTACTTTTTTCCCTTCTTGCGCAAAAACAATCGCGATATTGGATGCTGATGTTGATTTCCCCTCTGACGGGGAAGCGGATGTGACCATAAGTGTCCGCAATTCTTGATCTGGCATTGAAAAATTGATGTTCGTCCGTATTGTTCGGTACTGTTCGGCGTTGATAGATTTGGGATTGGTCGCTGCTACAATTTTTCGCGACATGGAGTTTGATTTTTTCTTTTTTCGCTTAAACACGGTTACTTCCCCCTACCTCTACGTGATGGATTCGAAATTGGCTGTTCGTCCGGTATTGGGCTGACAAGACCGATAATCGGCAAATCCAGTATCTCTTCCACGTCTTCTTCTGTTTTGATTGTAGTATCTAAATACTCCAATAGAAATGCCAATCCTAATCCAATCATTAAGCCAAGCACTGCTCCGATGGCAATGTTCAGCATTTTGTTTGGTTTTACAGGCGATGGATTTTCGCTTAAGATTGCCGGAGAAAGAATATGCACACCGTTTTTAATACTCATCAGGTCAGGAATCTCGTTTTTGAACACTTCAGCCGTTGTATTGGCAATTTCCACTGCAATTGCGGGATTTTCATCTTGTACTGTCACATTGACCACCTGAGAGTCATTTTGACTTGCTACTGAAATTTTTTCGGATAATTGTGCAGGTGTTAAATTTAAATCTAAATGCTCAATAACCAATGATAAAATCGCTGGACTTTTAATAATCACATTATATGTATTGATTAATTGCAAGTTCGTCTGAATGTCTTGTGATTGAATGGTTTGCTGTTCCTGCGCTTGTTTATTTACCAGGATTTGTGTGGATGCTTGGTACATCGGCGTGATTAAAAAGAAACTAATGACCCCTGCAATCAAGGCACCGATGATTGTAAGACTTATAATATGAACCAGCCTTTTTCGTATAATCTTAAATAAATCTTGTAAGCTAATCGTTTCTTCCACAGGTTCCTCTCCTCTAGACAATTAAAAAATGATATTCTATTAAATTATATACTATACAAGTATAGAAAAGGCTGTTATTTATTCCTTATTTTTCTTTAGCGTTTTAAGGATTTCGAAGGGTTTTTTCTTTTCAGAAAATAGCAAATTACAAGACTAAGGATAATAATCTATGCTCTTAGTCCTGCATAAATCTGCAAGACTCTTATCATTAAAATGCGCCTTTTACTTGGGATAAGAGGTTGCTGCGAAGCGCTTCTTTGGACGCTGCATATTCGTCACGGAAACTTTGGGCATGGGATTTATCATAACCATTTTGCGCCAAGTCGTTTTCAACGATACTGATTAGGCTATTGAAAGCCGCATCCGTACTTGCTTCCAGGCTATCCGCTGCCCCCATGTATTTGCTATAAAAGTAGCCAACGCTAATATCCTCGCCGCTTGCTTTCTTTTGCACATATTCTGATTTGGCATTGCCGATCAAGCCGTTTATCCGAGAAGATGCTTGTCCCTGCAATGCTTCCAATGAAGGTCGGTATTGATCTTTGATCGATTTTACAGTTGGTTTTTGGGTTTCTGGTTTGTCAGCACTTGTGCCACTGCTTGTTTGGCTTACTTTGGCTGAACCAGTTGTTTCAGTTTGAGTTGAACTACTTCCTGTTTGTGATGAAGTACTCCCTGGCTGTGTTGAAGATGGATTGCCAGCTCCAGCGGTATTTTCTCCGTTATTGTTGGAAGGTTCGTTTAGTTCACCTGTCGCAGAATCAGTAGCAGTTGCGTTCCCTTCACTGTTTAGTGCTAATTCGCCGGAAGCTTCTTCTACGATATTCCCTTCAGGATCAAGCGTAATTTCCGTACCATCCGGAAGCTCGATGACATAATTATCTTCCACAATTCCATCAACTTTTTCATCAGCCACATCATAGGTTTTAAACTTCAATTCATAAAGAAGATACCCGCCGCCAATAGCAACAAGAAGCAACACGACACCTAAAATTGAAAGTAGCCATTTCTTCATCGGCTTTTTTCTACGCTTCTTTTCCATATAGTGCTTTTTCCCCTCTAATTTCTAATTGTTGGTAATCTTACTCCTTCATTGAAACTCCCCAGAACACCCGTGTTCTGGGGAATAGATTTTTTGCTTGGTTATGCATTTATTCTTTAAAATCTAAATTGTAAGCTAACGGTGTTGTTCCGCCATCTTTAACCCAAAGTTTTAGACCAATGTCTTTTCCAGCTAAGTCTCCTAATGTTGCAGCATCAAGTTTAAAAGGATCGATACCTGCAGCTTGTACTAATTGCCCTAGAAGTATTGCTTTATTCTCTTCTGTTACAGCAACTGGTTGATTATTTCCAATCTGTACTTGTGTAACTAACCCTACATTATTCGTAATGAATGGTAGAATTTCAGCCTTATTCTCTTGTACATCAGCCACTGTTGTTTCAGGTTTTTCGATTGTAAGATCTATATTATATACACCATTCTCTAAAACAGGCTTACTTGGAGTTACATATTTTACGCTAATTTCTTCACTTGCTTTTATAATCTCTTCTTCTACTTTACCAACAAATTCTGCTCTTACTTCTGCAGCAGTTTTTGCTGGCGGTGTAGTTATTGTACCTGAACCACCTGAATTACCTGGATTAGTTGGTGTTGGTTGTACAGGCGTTGTTGGCGTCGGTTCTTCTGGTTTTGTTGGTGTCGGCTCTATTGGTGTTGGTTCAACTGGTTTTGATGGTGTTGGTTGTGCCGCTTTAATTTTTTCAGCTCTTAATAAGAATGATGCGAATTCGCCGCGCGTAACATTTGCTTTAGGACTGAATGTTGTCGCAGAAGTCCCTGATGTTACGTTATTGGCATATAAAATTTCAATCGCTGATTTGTAAGGACTATTTGCCACATCTTTAAATGGAGTCTTCTTACCTCCTCCAAGGTCAAATGCTCTCACAATAATTGCAGCCATTTCACCACGTGTTAAGTGTTTTTTGATACCGAATGTACCATCTTTATAACCGCTGAAAATCCCTTCATTCTCTAAAGCTGCAATCGCTTTATAATATGGATAGTTTTGCGGTACGTCTTTGAAACGAGGATTTGTCAAATTCACCAAATCCAAATTTAAAACATTGGCAAGAATGGATGCTGCATGATTACGTTGTACGGGTGCTTTTGGCTTGAATGAACCATCCGGATAACCATTAATAATTCCGCGAGCAGATAGTTCTGCAATTGAAGTGTAATGCGTGTTGTTTACATTTACGTCCGTGAAGATTTGCGCTGCTTCTGAAGATGTTGGCGCAACTGCAACAACTGCTCCTGTTGCCATTGCTGAAGTGATTGCGATGTTGAATAGTTTTTTAGTAGTATTTTTTTTCATATGATCCTCCCATTTTTAAAAACTTAAAAATATATTTAAATCATATCATATAAAAATATGAAAAAAATAATTATTTTTCATTAATTACCAATTTTTTACTAAGATTATTTTTGATGACACATTTTTGTAAAAAAATATCCTTTAAATTCCAAAGTTACGGTAAAAGAGTAGATATGTACTACGAATCACTATGTTCTTAGGAAATATAATCTATAATACCAATTTATTTATATTTTTCCAACCCTTTCTCTTGTTACCCAGTGAATTTAGTAAGCAAACTAGGTTTTTACTACCATATTTTGAAATAGTAGTTTTGTTGTAAGAAACAATATTTCAAGTTCTATAGATAACTTCAATTGGATACCACCAACATGCAAAACAAATATTTTTTGCACAAAAAAAAGCTTGCAGACAAAGTCAAATTGACTTCGTTTGCAAGCTGTAATGTTTTTTTATTTAGCGTATTCAACAGCACGTGTTTCACGAATGACCGTTACTTTGATGTGACCCGGATAATCGAGTTCTTCTTCGATTTTCTTGCGAATGTCTCGCGCCAATCGATGAGAAGCAAGATCATCAATTTTCTCCGGTTGTACAATAATACGGATTTCGCGACCTGCTTGAATCGCAAATGATTTTTCAACGCCATCGTAACTTTCCGAGATTTCTTCCAGTTTTTCCAGGCGGCGAATGTAGTTTTCAAGCGTTTCACTACGAGCACCAGGTCTCGCTGCTGATAATGCATCGGCAGCTGCCACGATAACAGCGATGACGGAAGTTGGTTCCGTGTCTCCATGGTGGGAGGCGATACTGTTGATGACAACAGGATGCTCTTTATATTTCGTAGCTAATTCTACACCAATTTCAACGTGGCTTCCTTCGACTTCATGGTCGATTGCTTTACCGATGTCATGAAGCAAGCCGGCACGTTTCGCCAACGTAACGTCTTCTCCAAGCTCTGCAGCAAGCAAGCCGGATAGATGCGCCACTTCGATTGAATGTTTTAATACGTTTTGGCCATAACTTGTACGATACTTCATGCGGCCCAATATTTTCATTAAGTCTGGATGCAGGTTGTGAATACCCACTTCGAAGATTGTTTGTTCTCCGGTTTCACGGATTTGCTCGTCCATTTCACGGCGGGATTTTTCAACCATCTCTTCGATGCGAGCGGGGTGAATTCTTCCATCTTGTACAAGTTTTTCAAGTGCAAGACGAGCGATTTCACGACGAATTGGATCAAATCCAGATAAAATAACTGCTTCTGGCGTATCATCGATGATTAAATCGATTCCTGTCAGAGTTTCCAGTGTTCGAATGTTACGACCTTCACGACCGATGATGCGGCCTTTCATTTCGTCATTCGGCAAGTTTACAACCGATACCGTTGTTTCAGCAACGTGATCTGCTGCAAAACGTTGTAGTGCAAGTGACAATATTTCACGAGCTTTCTTGTCAGATTCTTCTTTTGCACGTGTTTCGGCTTCTTTTGTCATATGCGCAATATCCGTGGAAAGTTCATTTTCTACTTCTTTCAAGATAATGCCTTTTGCTTCTTCACGTGTAAGGGCTGCAATGCGTTCCAGTTCTGACGTTTGTTCGCGTACTAGCTCTTCCACTTTACTTTCCATCTGTTCAATATGCTGTTGTCTCTCAGTTAGAGCCTCTTCTTTTCGCTCTAAGCTTGATTCTCTCTTGTTCAGAGTATCATCCTTGCGATCAAGATTTTCTTCTCTTTGCAATAACCGGTTTTCTTGTTTCTGAAGCTCTGCCCGGCGTTCGCGGATGTCTTGTTCTGCTTCAGTTCGAATTTTGTGAGTTTCATCTTTTGCTTCAAGTAGTGCTTCCTTCTTAAGCGCTTCCGCTTCTCGCTTAGCTTCATCTATGATAAGCATGCTTGAGTGTTTCGCACCATTTACTTTTGATTCATTCACCTTTTTCATATAGAAATAGATAACAGCGCCACCGACGATGAGTCCAAGCAAAGCGGAGATAATGTATTCCATCATTCGAACACCTCCTCTTGCTATATTCGTTTCATTTTCAGTCGGCTCATACATTGACTCAAGTTCCAATAGTCCAAATTCAACTTCTATTGATTTCAAACAAAACTTCTCAATATACTGCCTATTTCATTTCATAATTTAGAAATTTACAATCTTAATTGTATAGGTCTAATCTAGCAATGTCAAGGATTCCCACAAGACACGCTTCAATTTGAAGGCAATTTATTACTAGCATTATCTAGAACAATAATTCTTTAGAAAGAGGGTTCATTAATATGTGCGAGCCAATTGAACCACTTCATTATTCAAAATACTTAATAAATAAGATATTTCTCCTTATTCTTAGCAAAATTTTTTATTTTTATTCACTTTTTAGGGAATTTTAGGCGGAGTTGGGCATGCTATGAGATTGGTTTAGAATTGTGGAATGATTTTTGTGAATTTTTTGAGTTATCCGCCAGTTTGTTTGATTTATCCGCCACTTTTGCCGAGATATCCGCCAAACTTAGTTTTGAGCTTTGATTTTATAAAATCCGACAAACTGGGCAATTTTCCTGACAGTTTTGTTGAGATTCCCGACAGTTTTGCTAATAATCCTGAAACTTCTTCCATTAATCCCGACATTTAAATTTCGTCAACTATTCATTCAACAAGAAAACCCGCCCCAATTCAGGGCGGGCGGAGATATAATCTTATTCTTCATCCAGCAATAATGCCAGCTCTGAATCCATTTCTTCTTCTGCCTCGTCATGGGAGCCAATTGTGTAGGAGTTGGCTGTCATGCCGTAGGATTCACGGATTTGGTTTGCTACAGTGTTGCGAATTTCCGGATTTGCTTTTAGGAAGGCTTTCGCATTTTCACGGCCTTGGCCGATGCGTTCGCCATCATAAGAGTACCAGGAACCGCTTTTTTGGATGATGTCCAGTTCCGCTCCGATGTCGACGATTTCTCCTTCTTTAGAAATCCCTTCACCATACATAATATCAACTTCCGCTGTACGGAATGGTGGCGCTACTTTGTTTTTCACGACTTTAATTTTTGTTTTGTTCCCTATCATTTCCGTACCTTGTTTAATCGCTTCGGCACGGCGGACTTCCAGACGGATGGATGCGTAGAATTTAAGCGCACGACCACCAGTCGTTGTTTCCGGGTTACCGAACATAACACCGATTTTTTCACGAACTTGGTTGATGAAGATTGCCAATGTATTTGACTTGTTAATGATCCCTGAAAGCTTACGCAATGCTTGGGACATTAAACGAGCTTGCAGACCCATGTGAGAGTCACCCATTTCGCCTTCGATTTCAGCTTTAGGAACCAATGCAGCTACAGAGTCAATTACGATAATATCGATTGCACCACTGCGTACCAATGCCTCGGCGATTTCCAATGCTTGCTCACCAGTGTCTGGTTGGGAAAGAAGCAATTCGTCAATGTTAACGCCAAGTTTTTGTGCGTAAACCGGGTCCAACGCGTGCTCTGCATCGATGAATGCTGCTTGTCCACCATTTGCCTGTATTTCAGCGATGGCATGAAGGGCAACAGTCGTTTTACCTGATGATTCCGGTCCATAGATTTCCACAATACGACCACGAGGGTAGCCGCCTACCCCTAATGCAGCATCCAGTGCCAATGAACCACTTGAAGATGTTTCCATTTGGCGATCTGATTGTTCGCCAAGTTTCATGATTGAGCCTTTACCGAATTGTTTTTCGATTTGTTTTAACGCCATATCCAATGCAGCTTTACGATCGTTACTCAAATGATTTCCTCCTTATATATAAACCATAGTTTTATGTAAACACAAGTTTTAATCTCTCGTTGTTATGTCTCTACTATACTTGTTTTTGAGACAATTTTCAAGAAAAAAGCGAACATATTTTCGTTTTTTGGGCAAAATAAAAATTTGAGCCACTTTCACAGCTCAAATTTTAAATTCAAATAGTCACAAAACTACTATCCTATTTTATAGTTTTTCGTAGCCTTTCTCAACTAACAAGCGCATCAGATAGCTGTATGCAAATTTGACTGCGCGAATGCGGTTGGTATTGCGCATCCCTTGCAATTGAAGTTTACGGGTTACCGGTTTTGAATCGGCAAAACTGAATCCAAGCCAAATCGTTCCTGCCGGTTGGCCATCATGTGGGTCAGGTCCTGCCGCGCCCGTTAAGCCGACGCCGATATCCGTACCAAATTTTTCGCGAACTTTTACAGCCATCGCTTCTGCACACTCACTGCTCACAATGCCGAATTCATCTAGTATGGATTGGTGTATTCCCAGTTGGTCGACTTTTGCTTGGGCGTCATAAGTGACTAGCCCGCCGGCCAATGACACGCCGATTCCCGGTATTTCAGCAAGTTCGGCTTGGAAGAGACCTGCTGTCAAGCTTTCGGCTGCCGCGATTGTAAGTTCATGGCGAACAAGCATTTCGACCATTTTGGAAGCCAATGAATCATCATTGTAGCCATAATGATAGTCGCCGACAATTGCTAGAATTTCTGCTTCTTTAGCTTCAATCAATCTCCATGCTTCCTCATTATTATCTGCCTTTGCCGTAATTCGCAGCGTTACCTCTCCATCGCTTGCAAGAGGCGCAATGGTAGGGTTAGTTTGAGAATCTAGTATATCTTGAATACGTACTTCCAGTTCCGCCTCGCCGATGCCATAAAAGCGCAGCACTTGGGATTGGATTACCCCACCGGCGCTTAATTTTGCGGCAAGCTTCGGTTTCGCTTCAAATTGGAACATTGGCTCCAGTTCTTTTGGTGGGCCGGGAAGCAATATGTACGTACGGCCGTTTTTCTCCAGGAGCATTCCCGGAGCCATGCCATGATGATTTGCCAAAACCTCGCACCCTTCTAGAACCAGTGCCTGCTTGCGATTATTGTCGGTCATCTCGCGTCCGCTCGTCGTAAAATAACGCTCAATGTACGCCAAGGCCGTTGCGTTGTACTCCAGAGGCAAGTTTAAATGGCTGGCAATCGTTTCTTTGGTTAAATCATCTTTTGTCGGTCCGAGCCCTCCAGAGAAAATAATTAAATCCGCGCGCCCTTCCGCAATGGTGATTGCCTGTTTCAGACGCTCCGCATTATCGCCGACTACGCTATGGTAATACACGTTTATGCCCAGCTCGGACAATTGTTTGGAAATAAACTTGGCGTTCGTATTGGCAATCTGTCCGAGCAACAACTCGGAACCTACCGCTATAATCTCTGCATTCATGTGTTTTCCCCCTTATTTAGAGTTCACAAACACGCGACGATTTAAATAGAAATATTCCCAACCAGACCATACTGTAAATATTAATGCGACATAAAGCGCGATAGTGTCAAATGGGATATTGATCAACGTAAAAATCGTGTTGTGTAGGAGCAATGATGAAATCGCAACAATCTGAGCCCATGTTTTGATTTTACCTAGTTGGCTCGCTGCTACTACTTCACCTTCCCCTGCCAAAATCGCCCGTAAACCTGTTACGGCAAATTCACGGCTCAAAATGATAATAATAATCCATGATGGCGCCATTCCAAGTTCCACCAAGACGATAAATGCAGCAGCAACCAAAAGTTTGTCTGCCAATGGATCAAGGAACTTCCCTAGATTTGTGACAAGATTATATTTTCGGGCATAATAGCCATCTACCCAGTCCGTACAAGAAGCGATGATAAAGATTATTGCTGCCACAAAGTGGTTGACGGGCATTTCTGCGCCAATAAAATTCATGGTTCCCCAATCAAAATCAAATAGTATTACAATCACAAATATTGGGATAAGGAAGATTCTTGAGACTGTAATCTTATTCGGTATATTCATTTGCTAACACCTTTCATTCGAGTAAACTGGATTGTTTCTTCGATTTTTAATATATTTTATTGGAGTTCGGGCTATGAAGCGCCTTTTTAGTAGCTTTCGCGCTGGTTTTGCAGTTCATCCTGCTTATGAAGCGCTTTTCCTGTAGCTTTCCCGTCCCATTTGCAGTTCATTCAGCCTATGAAGCGCTTTTCCGGTTACTGTCATCCTAGATTTGCACTTCATCCGGCTTATGAAGCGTTTTTGCACCCGCTTCCTCCAACGATTTGCAGTTCATCCCCACTATTCACCAACACCAAGCTCAGCGAACCGCGAAAATAGGAAAAAAGCCATCGCGATGATGACTATTCTTCCGGTTGTAATGTAATAATGATATTTTGTGTAACGGCGGATTGTGCATACTTAAGTGGTTCATCATTGACGAACACTTTTGCATTGTTGGAATTTCCTAAGCGAATGCGGGCATACTGATTTGTGGTTGCATCAAACTCTACAACTTCTCCTGCATTGTAGACGCGAGCATCCACCTGTTCGCTACCGGCTTCATCACGGATGCCTACCCACGTCTCGCCAGTTACTTCTATGCGCAGCGCCATTTTGTCGGTACCCGTTAGTGTATAAGTAGTTGTTTCGCCATTTGGAGTACCTGGGGAGAGTTCCTGAGTTGCTGTTTCTTCTTCTGCAGGCTCCTCTTCAGCGGGCTCCTGCTCATCCTCTGCCGGTTGTTCTTCCTTAGCTGGCTTCTCTGATGTGGACGGAGGAACTTGTTCATATTCCAACTGTGTTTCTTTTTGCATTTCATCTGGTTGGTTTGTCGCCATTTTTTGCTGATATAAAAACCAAATGGCCACAATAATAACGATAATAAATAGACCTACAATTATTTTCGGCATCGATTCCAGCATTCGATTTGTCGAGCGTGTATTCAGTCTGCGACGGGTCGGGCTTTGGGAAATCGATTGCGCGACTTCTTCTGTTGGCTGATTTGGAATTTCTTTTTTGAACTCATCCAGTAATTCATCCGCATCCAGTCCAACTGCTTCTGCATATTGCTTAATAAATGCCCGAACATAAAATGTTCCTGGCATGATTGAATAATTGCCTTCTTCAATCGCATTTAGATATCGTTTTTGTATTTTTGTAATTTCTTGAAGATCATCCAAACTATATCCTTTAGATAATCTCGCTTCTTTAAGGCGAGCTCCGAGTTCAGTCAACCATAACACCTACTTTTCCATCATTTTCAACTCGGGATCTTATCATCCACGATTTAAAATTCCCTTGACTCCATGATTTCCTAAAAATCAAATCCGCCGTGAAATCCGCCAATATGGTCGCTATTCGACATCATTTCATTTTTCTCAATCATTTCGTACGTGATCACTTCTTCCGGGTGATGACGGAGTTCAATGATATAATCAAAATCCGTCAGCTTGTATTCTGAATCTTGTACAAACAAATCTGGATGTTCCACCACTTTAACAGCCGGGACGCGCATCATTTCCCTCACAAGCTGTTGATGCCGTTCATCGGTGCTTCTTTTTGTGACGGCGCCATCCAGAATAAAAATATTGTTTTCGTTAAACTCATCACCCATTAACTGATGACGTATGGTTTGCTTAATCATCGTCGAGGATAAAAAAATCCATTTCTTATTGGCACACACACTAGCGGCAACAATCGATTCCGTCTTTCCGACTCGTGGCATTCCACGTATGCCGATTAATCTGTGGCCGTCTTTTTTAAATAATTCTGCCATAAAATCAACTAACATGCCGAGTTCATCTCTTACAAAACGGAATGTATTTTTTTCGTCTGCATCCCGTTCGATATAATGGCCATGGCGAACGGCGAGACGATCGCGCACTTTTGGTTCGCGAAATTTCGTCACGTTAATGTTTTCTATTGTCGAAACAATGGAAATAAAACGTCGAATGGATTCATCATTCTCCGTTTTTAATAGCATTCCCCGTCGCCCTTCATCTACTCCATTAATTGAAACGATGTTTACTCGCAACATCCCGAGGAGTGAGGCAATGTCACCCAACAAACCCGGACGATTCACTTGGATTTCATACTCAAAATACCACTCGCCCATAAATCGTCCCCCTACTAACACAAACGAATATTTTTCCTATAAGTTTCATCATATCTGATTTTATATGTATTGAAAAGTTAGAAATGGCGCTTTTTCCTATTAAAATATTAAATTTCTCCTTTTTCGAGGAAAGAAATTCCTAATGTCGAATTTTGTGGAATTAAATCAAAAGAAAAGGAGGTCAAGAAAGGCCTCCTTAAAAGTATGAGTAGAAGAAATGAAAGTGATTGTTCTATGATATATGATTTAAAATAAGCAGCAATGCATAACTGCTACTTTATAAGCCAGGCCGCATCAAGTGCAATCTCACTTACTGTACGCGGTTATTTGAAACAAGTTTAATAATGCAGTTCGCAAGCGCGTGTTTTTCATCGCTATCTGCTACTTGCCAAAGGTCGGCAAGGACACGTTCTTGTTCATTTTTAGGGTCAACATTTTTAGCTAAGTAATCACCGATTTGCACGGCAGATTTCTCGATCGCCTTTTTGGACATACCGTGTTCTTTGGCATCAGTTACTTGTTCACCCAAAAAAGATGTCCATCTTTCCCAGTTTTCTAATAGCGCCATGTTTCTCTCCTCCTTTGCACTTTTATTATGTGCAAATTGAGATTTTATATGTACCATCCGCCATTAATTCTTATAATTTGTCCCGTAACATAATCAGCTTGGCCGCTTAAATAGAACGAAACATGATTTGCTACATCATTCACATGGCCCAACCTTGCCAGGGGAATTTCTTCCACCAATCCTTGTTTCTCTTCTTCATCAAGATGGCGGTTCATTTGCGTATCAATGAAGCCCGGTGCAATGGCATTTACCAAAATATGATTGTAGGCCACTTCTTTTGCATAGGATTTCACGAAGGCATGCTGTGCGCCTTTCACCGCGCTATATACCGATTCCAGCGCTGCTCCGGTTTCACCCCAAATCGATCCGATAAACAGCACATAGCTCGTTTCATGCTTGCGCAGTTTGTGCGACAGGATGGCAATGAGGCGCATTGGATTTTGCACATGCACTTTCCAAAGCTTATTCATCTCTTCCACTGGCGTTTCCTCAAGCATTCCATAGAAAGCATGGCCGCTTGCAAAGACTACTGCTTGAAGCGAGTAGATTTGCGAAGCCAAGGAATCCGCCCCATCTTCCAGCGTGAAATCTGCTTTAACGGCCAAGAATTCCTGATTCGGTGAAGTTTGTAGAAGTTCTTCAATCAAAGTGCTTACTTTGGCGCGGCCTTCATGATAATGCAAATAAAGCGACCAACCATCTTGCGCCAGTCGCCTTGCTATTGCATTTCCAATCGCACCGGAAGCACCGACCACAAGTGCGAATTTTTTCATTATTCCGCTTGCTCGCTTGAAGGCATTACTTTAAATACAGTTTGTTGGGATTCGCCCTGGATGGTTTCCAAAGCTTTCACCACATCTTGCAGCGTTAATTTTTCGATGACCGGTACTGCATCAAACAAATTCATGTCGTTGAATTTATAGCGCGTGAATTGGTTGGCAATGAACTCCATGGAATTCAAGGCTCTTAAATAGAAGCCGATTTTTTTCCGTTTAACGCGCTCAATGCTATCCTCCGTCAGGATAGTGGCTGCATTGTTGATGACTTCTTTAATTTTTTCAGCCAGTTGATCCGGGTTACGGGAATCCGATCCAATCAATGCAAAGCCATAGCCTTTTTCCAATGAAAAATCATAAGCGAACGATTCATCAATCAACCCGCTTTCATAGACTTCTGTATAGAAGTTCGAAGCACGGCCGTACAAAGATTCAAGTGCGATTTGAACGGAAAGCTCGTGTTTAAGCATTTCTTCCCCGCTTAAATCCGTCTGCTTGGCTTTTAATCCTACATAAACTTTTGGTTTTTGAACGTCCATTTTCAATTCGCGTTCCTTGACTGCTACATCTGTTGGCTCTTCATCGAAATGGCGCTGAATTTTCGTTGGTTCCGAAAATTCTTTTTTGCCTTGATTTTGTTCAATAAACGCCATCATTTCCGTCGGGTCAATGTTGCCTACGACAAACAATAACATGTTCGATGGATGATAAAACGTGTTATAGCACGTATACAGGTGATCGGCCGTAATTTTGTCGATTGACTCAATTGTTCCGGCGATGTCGATTTTCACGGGGTGTGTATGGTACATATTTTCAATCGCCCCAAAGTACAAACGCCAGTCCGCCTGGTCATCATACATCGTGATTTCCTGGCCGATGATTCCCTTTTCTTTTTCAACCGTTTCCGGAGTAAAATACGGCTCTTGAACAAAATTTAATAACGTTTCTGTGCTTTTATAAATATTGTCTGTAGCCGAGAAAAGATAGGCAGTTCGCGTGAATGAAGTAAAGGCGTTAGCGGAAGCACCGGACTCGCTGAATTGCTGGAACACATCCCCATCTTCTTTTTCGAACATTTTGTGCTCCAAAAAGTGGGCAATCCCATCCGGAACGGTGATTTGTTCCGACTCGCCGATTGGCACGAATGTACGGTCGATGCTGCCGTATTTTGTCGTGAACGTGACAAAGGTTTTTGAAAACCCTTTTTTCGGCAGAATATATACATCCAGCCCATTTTGCATTTGCTTATAATATAACGTTTCATCTAGTTGTTTAAACTCAATCGTTTTCATGACGATTAGGCCTCCTTCCCGCATAAGAAATACACGGCTTCCAATTTCACTTGTTCAGCCATTTTCTGAACATCTTCTTTTGTGACATTTTGCCAACGCTCATTCCACGTATCAACCGAGAAAGGCTCGTTCAAGTTTTTGTATTGATCGAAAATTTCGATTTGCCCGCGCGCTAGATCCAATGACTCTTTTAACTGATTGATCAGCATCGCTTTTGTTTGCGCAAGTTCAAGATCCGTAATTTCCCCATTTTTAATCGCTTCCAATTGCTCGTAAATCACGTCGGTTGCTTTCTTTTCATTAGACGGCTCGATGCCCGAAACAACGAAAACAAGACCATACATGGAGTTATAGGAGCTTGACGCATAGTAGGCCAAACTTTCTCTTTCCCGAACATTCATGAATAACTTGGAATGCGCATAGCCACCGAATACGCCGTTGAAGATTTGCATTTTTGGATAATCCTCATCGCCAAATCGAACCGGCGTACTAAAGCCAATATGCAATTTCCCTTGTTTCATTTCTTGCTGTTCTTTTGTATATTCTCTTTCCGGTTTTGACTCATTTGTCGTTTGTTCCGGCTGTTTTGGCGTGCGGTCTTTAAAAGGCAGGCTTTCCGTCAATTTCTTTTGAACCGCTTCCACATCGATGTCACCGACAACGTAAATATCGATTCGATCTTCATTGATCATCGATTCGTATGCTTTTGTTAAAGATTCCGGCGTTACCTGCTCTACCGTTTCAAGCGTCCCGCTCGCCGAAATCGAAGCTGGGTGGTTCGGGCGAATAATTTGATTGAGTCGATACTGTGCATAACGCGTCTTGTCGTCAAAAATCGATTGAATACGGTGCAAGATCATTTCCTTTTCGCGCTCAACAATCGAAGGCACAAACTGCCCGTTTTCGAAATTCGGGTTGAAAATCGCCGTATGAATCAAATCCAGCACTTCATTGAATACTTTATTGTGAGCAAGATATTGATCATTGACGGTTTCTACGTTCAATAAAACCGTATGCTCGCTGCCGCGCTTGGACGCATCAAAATAAAGCACCGTGCCGAACAAATCATCCAGGTAGCTTCTGAATTCCGCCGATTTTTTGAATTTCCCGTTGCTATGCTGAAGAACGTTTGATAAAACTGCACGTTGCGCCGCAGTTTCCTGATTCAACGGAGCTCTCCATTTTATTGAAAAATTCACGGTTTTGAATTGTGTGGTTTGTCGAATATGCAGATGTACACCTTCTGCCAACTTTGTTGTTAAAAACAAAAAAATTCCTCCTGACATAGCTTCTCAACGTAGTAAAACGCTAACCTAAAAAATCAGTGAACACCCACTGATAAAAAACAGTGATAATACTACTATACATGCAGTATTGGTGTTTATGCAAAAATAATCCAATTTGTTTTCTTCTATTTATTAATCTTGCCCTTCTGATTAAAAAGAATACGTGTTGATTGGGTTGGCGGATTTAATTAGATTATTGGCAGATATCTTATGAATTAGGCGGATTTCTTCATAGAGTCGGAAGATTTTTTTGAGAAGTTGGCGGATTTCTAGTAGTGGCGGGATTCTTGCATGAAGAGGTGAAAACACGCGAAATTTTCCACAATTACTGATTTGTCGGGATTTTTGCATAAAGTGTCGGGTTTATCAACGAAATTGGCGGGATTCTCGCACAAACTGGCGGGATTTATTGCAAAACTGCCAATACTACAGTACAACCAGAACAAAAAAACGCCTCCCCTATAAAAGAGAAGGCGCACTGCTCAAAACGACAGCTTATCGTTTTCCTTTAATATATGGAACACCACTTGCTTTTGGTGCGTTTGCTTTTCCGATGAATCCAGCCAGCGCCAGAATCGTCAAGACGTATGGCAAGATTAATAGGAAGATAGTCGGTACATCCTGCACATATGGAATCGATCCGCCGACAACACTGAGTGCTTGGGCGAAACCGAAGAATAGTGCTGCACCCATCGCTCCAAGCGGATGCCATTTCCCGAAAATCATCGCGGCCAGGGCCATGAACCCTTGACCACTGATTGTCGCGGCACCAAAGTTCCCTGCGATGGCTTGTGCATAAACTGCACCACCGATTCCACCTAGTGCCCCGGATATCATCACAGCGACATAACGCATTTTTGAGACATTCACACCCATCGTATCCGCTGCCATTGGATGTTCCCCAACAGAGCGCAAGCGCAGGCCAAATGGTGTTTTGTAAATGACATACCAAGCGATGAATGCCACTGCGAATGCCAAAATGGATGTTGCATAAACGTCAACGAAGAACATTTTCCCGAGAATCGGAATATCGCTTAACAAAGGAATATCAAATCGCGAGAAACGTTCTGAAATCGCATCCGTTTGCCCCTTATCATAAATCATTTTTACCGTAAACACTGCAGCAGCAAGACCCAGCATGTTCAAGGCTACCCCTGATACCGTTTGGTCTGCACGAAGCGAGACTGCAGCCACTGCCAAAATGAGAGATAACAGAATACCAAAGATCATTGCGACCAACAATCCAACCCAAGGAGTGGCGTTGCCCAATTGATCTGCAAAAGTTAAGTTGAAAATAATACTGCTTGCTGCACCAACTATCATGATTCCTTCCAGACCAATGTTGACAACCCCTGATCGTTCAGTGAATACCCCACCGATTGCTGTTAAAATTAATGGCGCTGCATAGAAGATGGCAGAAGGAATAATAAAATATAGCACTTCTAGAAAGCTCATGTTATTTTTCCTCCTTTCTCTTTTTTCCGAATCGTTCTAGCGCCACACGAATGATATAACCCGATGCAATAAAGAAGATAATCAACGCGATGACAATTGACACGATCTCAGTTGGAATGCCTGCTTCACTTGGCATGTTTAACCCACCGTTTTTCAGGGCACCAAATAAAATAGCTCCCAATAATACACCGAATGGTTGGTTCGCTCCCAATAGAGCAACGGCGATTCCGTCAAATCCGATGCCTGTCGCAGCATGAAGCTTGGATATGTTTTCGAATGTTCCGAGTGCTTCCATCGCTCCGCCAAGCCCGGCAAAAGCCCCGGAAATAACCATGGCCAGGATGATGTTTTTCTTTACATTCATCCCTGCATATTCCGATGCATTTTTGTTAAACCCTACCGCTTTCAATTCATAGCCAAGAGTTGTTCTTTCCAATAAGAACCACATAAACACAACTGCCAACAGTGCCACTAAAATACCCCAGTGCAAACGGGAATAATCTGTCATGGCTTCTAAATAATGAGCACGAAGAGAAGCAGATTCGTGGACTTTGTCTGTTCGCTCCCCACCGCCTGAAATCACGCCAATCAACGCATTTGCAACATGAATGGCCGTATAGTTCAACATGATTGTGACGATTACTTCATGAACTTGAAGTTTGGCTTTCAAAAAGCCAGGGATAAATGCCCATAACGCACCTGCTGCTGCTGCGGCAAGCAACGCTAGTGGAAGGTGGATGATTTTCGGCAATTCGAAAGCTTGCCCTACCCACGCGGCGGCTAGCCATCCCATAATCAGCTGACCTTCAACACCGATATTGAACAGGCCGGTACGGAACGCAAAGGCTACCGCCAAACCGGAGAAAATATATGGTGTAATCTGGCGAATCGTTTCACCCATAGTATAGGAATCCATGAAAATACCGTTCCATAATGCAACGTATCCATCGATTGGATTAAATCCACTCACTGCCATTACAATCGCGCCAATGACCAAACCTAAAATGATGGAAATCAGTGGCACTAAAATATTAACCGCTCGCTTACTCATGTTGGCCACCTTCCTTCGTGTTCTCTTGCAGCGATTGTCCTGCCATCAATAAACCTAGTTCGTTTTCAGTTGTTTCCTGCGGTTTCACCGTATCAATGATATAGCCATCGTAGATTACAGCAATCTCATCCGAAACGTTCATGACTTCATCCAATTCAAAGGAAATTAGCAATACCGCTTTTCCATTATCACGCTGTTCGATTAATCGTCTATGGATAAATTCAATCGCTCCGACATCCAGACCACGTGTTGGCAGCGCTGCAATCAGTAAATCCGGATTACGCTCCACTTCACGTCCGATAATCGCTTTTTGCTGGTTACCGCCGGAAAGTGAACGAGTGATCGACATTACGCCTTCACCTGAACGAACATCATATTGCTCGATGATGTTGCGTGCAATTTCATTTACTTTTTTATAATTGATGACACCGTTTTTGGAAATTGGTTGTTTGTAGTACGTTTGTAGTGCAATATTGTGTCCAAGAGGGAAATCCAGCACTAATCCATGTTTATGGCGATCCTGGGGAATATGCCCTACACCGGATTCCGTGATTTTTCTTGGTTTTAAGTTTGTAATTTCTTTGCCGTTTAACGTAATTTTGCCGTTTTTTACTTTACGGAGACCTGTAATGGCTTCGATCAGCTCGGATTGGCCGTTTCCATCGATACCCGCAATCCCGACAATTTCACCTGCACGGACAGTTAAGTTCAGGTTTTTCACTTTGTCCACGCCGCGGTTATCTGCAACGGTCAATGAATCGATTTGAAGAACTATTTCCTTAGGATTTGGTGCAATCTTTTCAGTTTTGAATACAACCTGACGTCCTACCATCAACTCGGCAAGTTGTGTTGGGCTTGATTCAGCCGTAACGACCGTACCGATGCCTTGTCCTTTTCGGATGACTGTTACTCGGTCAGATACTTCCATAATTTCTTTTAACTTATGTGTAATTAAAATGATTGATTTTCCTTCTTCAATCAATCGTTTCATAATTTGCATCAGTTCCGTAATTTCCTGAGGCGTTAATGAAGCAGTCGGTTCATCGAAAATGAGGATGTCCGCCCCGCGATAGAGCGTTTTCAAAATTTCTACCCGCTGCTGCATACCAACCGAGATATCCTCGATTTTGGCATAGGGATCAACATTCAAATTATACTTTTCGGATAGCGCCTGTACCTTCTTAGCCGCATCTTTGATGTTGATGGTTCCCATTTTTGTCGGTTCACTGCCGAGTATGATATTTTCCGTCACCGTGAAATTTTCAACTAACATAAAGTGTTGATGCACCATGCCAATCCCGAGCTTGTTGGCTACATTTGGATCAGTGATTTTTACTTCTTTTCCTCGAACACGGATTGTTCCCGCTTCAGGCTGGTATAGCCCGAACAGTACGTTCATCAACGTCGATTTTCCTGCACCATTTTCACCAAGAAGCGCATGAATTTCGCCTTTTTTCAGTTGAAGGGTGATGTTATCATTGGCAACAAAATCTCCAAATTGCTTGCGAATTCCAAGCATTTCAATAACATATTCCAATGTGTTCACTCCCTTGGACACTTTTTATTTGCTGCACAAATTGTTTGTATACTTGTGCGATAAACCGATTTCTCTCAAAATCAGTAGAGATTACTAGTGTTGAATAAAAATTAACACAAGAAAGGCTTTAAGATTGCGATGCCATTTTAAAACCTTTCATCTATTAATTCGAACGTGGGTACTCATACGGAAAAACGCTTCCAAAAATTTATCTTTTCGAAAGATCAGCAATCCATTTGTTAAATAGGAAATTATTAGTTTTCAATAAATCACAATTATTCTTAAAATTTCCACAAATATCTCCTCACAAAACATGAAGACTAGCAGAGCTAGCCTTCATGAGGTTATAGACTGAAATATGGAATTTTCAAATTGTTCAGCGAAAGCTGCCCAGCACGATTCAGGGCTAGGCAAAACTTTCGCTTTCATCGAAAATTATTCACCCGGTTGTTCTGGAACCGTGATTTCACCATCGATGATTTTTTGACGAGCGTCTTCAACAGCAGCAACTGTTTCTTCAGAAACTGCACCGCGAGGATCAGCTAAGCCAACTCCTTCATCAGCCAACCCATAAGTGATTAGTTCTCCACCAGGGAAATTTCCTTCTTTTGCTTGGTTCGCAACTTCTTTCGCTGCCACGTCTACACGTTTTAAAACAGATGTTAATACAACGTTTGTAGAGTCATCTACTTTACCTTCATCATATTGGTCACGGTCTACACCGATTACCCATACGTTTGCATCTGGATCTTTTTGTTTACGTTCTTTTGCTTCAGTGAATAAACCGTTACCTGCATTACCAGCTGCGTGGAAGATAATGTCTGCGCCGGAATCATACATTCTTTTTGCAATTTGTTGGCCTTTTGCTGCATCAGTGAAACTTTCAGCATACTCAATGTCGATTTCAATATCAGGGTTCGCTGCTTTTGCACCAGCTACATAACCAGCTTCAAATCCACCAATGATTTCACCAGTCATACCGCCGATGAAACCGATTTTACCGGATTTTGATTCTTGAGCTGCTGCTACTCCAGCAAGGTAAGATGCTTCGTTTGCACGGAACATGATCGAAGCGACGTTTTCTTTGTCTGGCACTACTTCATCAATAATCGCAATTTGCGCTTCAGGCTGTTGGTCAGCTACTTCCGCTACTGCATTGTGCAATGCAAAACCAACTGCGAAGATTAGGTCGAAATCACGACGGATTAAGTTATTCAAGTTTGTTACATACTCAGATTCTGCTGACGATTGCAGGTAATCGAACCCGCCATCGCCTTTTTCAAGGCCATTTTCTTTACCGAATTCTTGGATACCTTCCCAAGTTGATTGGTTGAATGATTTGTCATCCACACCGCCAGTATCTGTAATCATTGCTACAGAGAACGTATCTTCGGAGCTTTCTTTCTTTTCAGTTTCTTCTCCACCGCCACAAGCAGCAAGAATGGAGCCAGCCGCAAAGATTGAAGCAAGAGCCAAACCAAATTTGCGTTTTTTCATTAGTGTTACCCCCCAGAGATTTGTAATTAGCAGGAATTTTTTGAATAAATGTTCTACACCCGTTTCCGGATTACATGGAAGCTGAATTTATCAGCTCTAAAATAGTTCTTTGAATACAAAACAACTCGATCATTTTGATCATAATGGAGCTGTTTTAATACGAGTAATGCTGTTTCCCGTCCGCAGTTCAAGATTGGCGACACTTGTTCATGATAGCCTACCGGGTCGATAAACGTCACCGCATACGCTACATGAATGTCACCGTTTTGTTCAAGCGATGAGAAAATGGATAGTTCATTGTTTTGAACATAATCAGTTGGAAGATGTTTGGCCAATACCTTGTCCACACAATAGACAACAGGCTCTCCATCAGCTGTTCTGACACGTTCGATTGTAAATACTTGGTCATTTTCGCCACATTGAAAGCGCTCTCTATCACCATCTGTGGGACAACTCTCCGTAGCTTTCATGAAGATTGTCCCCGGCATCATGCCAGCTTTTTCAATCATGGAAGAAATACTTGATAATTGCTCGATTCCTGATGTGAAAACTGGTTTCGGGTTAACAAATGTCCCTACTCCATGACGCCGGATGATAATATTTTCTTCTTCCAATAGTCGAAGTGCCTCTCTCAAGGTAGCCCGACTTACTCCAAGTCTTTTCGATAATTCGAATTCCGATGGCAGTTTTTCATTTTCACGATAAACGCCTTTTTCGATATCCGATTTTAATCGATCAATGACTTGGAGATATAAATGACGATGATCTGCTTTTATTGTCGACAATTTCATCACCACCACACAACTCAAGATCAGACATCTGATGTTGAACATTCCTACTAATCGTTTCATAATATAACATTTTTCTCGATTAAAGAAAATAGGAAAATCAAAAACTGTTGTGTAATAGATGTGAAGTTTTCAGAAATTAGGACAATTTTATGACATTTGCGACATAAACATTAAATTTATTGGCAGAAAGTTACTTTCCTGCCTTTTATTCAACGCTCGCTTTGTCGATTAATACCTGTCTAGGGCGACTGCCATCCGGTGGCCCCACAACCCCTCTAAGCTCCATTTGGTCCACGATTCGCGCCGCTCTCGAGTACCCGATGCGGAACCTTCTTTGCAACATGGACACGGAAGCCGTTTGCATTTCGGTGACAAGCTGTACCGCCTCATCATATAACTCATCGGTTTCTTCTTCAAAGCTTTTTTCCGGTTCATCAGTCGGAATCATCGTTTCATCATAGTTCGCTTTTTGTTGTTCTATAACAAAGTCCACTACCGCTTCTACCTCTTCATCAGACAGAAATGAGCCTTGTACACGAACCGGTTTGGACGAGCCAGCCGGCAAGAATAACATATCACCTCTCCCCAGCAATCTTTCAGCACCACCCATATCCAGTATTGTGCGCGAATCAATGGCGGATGATACAGCGAATGCGATACGCGAAGGGATATTTGCTTTAATGACACCGGTAATGACATCAACGGAAGGACGCTGTGTGGCAATAATCAAGTGAATGCCTGCAGCACGCGCCATTTGTGCCAACCGTGTAATCGAATCTTCGACATCATGCGAAGCAACCATCATCAAGTCTGCCAACTCATCGATAATCACGACGATATATGGAAGTTTTGGATGTTTTTCTTCATTTTCCGAGTTAAAACGTTCAACATGCTCGTTATAGCCTTTGATATTGCGGGTTCCGGTATGGGAAAACAAATCATATCTGCGTTCCATTTCGGATACTACTTTTTGCAACGCCTGCGACGCTTTACGAGCATCCGTCACTACAGGTGCCAGAAGGTGCGGAATGCCATTATACACATTTAACTCGACCATTTTCGGGTCAATTAACATCATCTTCACTTCATGCGGAGCCGCGCGCATTAAAATGGATACAATAATGCCGTTGATGCAGACCGATTTCCCGCTCCCTGTCGACCCAGCAACAAGCAAGTGCGGCATTTTATTCAACTCCGCCAAAATGGCTTGTCCTGTAATATCACGTCCAAAGCCAATCAGAAGCTTCGAATCCGGCTTGTTGTTTTCTTTCGCTTCCAGCACTTCACGCAATGTAACCATCGCCACTTCGCTATTCGGCACTTCAATCCCAATGGCGGATTTTCCGGGAATCGGTGCTTCCATGCGGATATCTTTTGCTGCAAGCGCCAACGCCAAGTCATCTTGCAAACTGACAATCTTGCTTACCTTCACTCCCACATCCGGCATGACTTCGTATTTTGTCACCGCAGGTCCCAGATGCACTTGCGTTACTTTCGCTTTTACACCGAAGCTAAGGAAAGTTTGCTCCAGTTTTTTTGCATTCGCTTGAATGACCGTATACTCCCCGCTTTGGTCATAGGTTGGGGGAAGCTGCAGCAAACTCATGGAAGGAAGTTGATAGTCCGCATTTTCAATGTTGGTTTCCACCGCTTTTTGAATAACCTCTTCAATATTCCCCTTGTCTTCTACCGGCTCTTCCTTGATGGTAATTTGTGCGGGCGGTTCATGGTGAATATTTTGTGTGAAGGCTGAAATGATTGGCTCTTCATCGTAGTCCTCTTCATCTTCCACATACTCTTGCACCACTAGTTCTTCTTTTGCTTTGCGCTTTTTCCTTCCGCGCCCAGTTTCTGCCGTCGTTGCGGCAATTTCATTGGATGGTTTGTCCTCTTTTGTTTTTGAGCGTCTTTGTTTTTTCTCGTCTTTGACAACAGGTTTGCCCCGGCGTCTTGAGAAGGCAAATTTCTTTTTCATTTTAGGAGCATTCTCCATTAAATAAGGGACGAGCGCTTTCCCGGTTAATAAAATTAGTCCGACAAAGAAAAGAAACCATGCGGCAATTTTGGCGCCCGTCGAATCAAATAAAATATGGAACATACTGAACAGCAAAGCACCCAGCATTCCTCCGCCTAAGGCCGTGCTGCGATTTTGGATGCCTTCCATGTCAATTAACAAACGCCAGGTTTCACGGATGACCGAATTTGTTAATAGTTTATTGCTCTTATATAATTCTTCAAATAATACACTGTGGCTGAAAATCGCCAAACTGCAGACGATTAAAATCGCTCCCTGCACCACACGGTCCATAAAGGCAATTCCTTGTCTTTGCACCATAAGCAAAACAGCAATCAATACTGTAAAAAATGGCACGACCACATGCAAGTTACCGAATAAGAACATGGACATCGTTTGAACTGTTCGACCAACGACCCCATATTCAAAAAAGATAATGATCGCCAAAGCGATCAACAATAATCCGATTACTTCATAGGCCAATGGATGCAATCCTTTTTTGGCTTTCGTTTTTTTCCTCACTGCCATTTCCTTCACCTACTTTTTCTTGAAAATGATGACTTTTGTTTAAAAGAACATGCGTTTGATTAAATTGAAGCGAAAAAGGATTTCCTTGACCGGTATCGGTTAAGAAAATCCTTTTTTGTTGCGACAGACCTATTTTTGCCCGCCACGCCCTACTAAAAGAGGCTTAGTATTCCATAATTATTGGGATAATCATTGGGCGGCGCTTTGTTTTTTGGAATAAATAAGCATTTAGTGTTTCACGGATTTCTTGTTTAATGTTTGTCCATTCAAACGTATCTTTATTAACATACTTTTCAATAACTGTACGTGCCAGTTCAGTCGCTTCAAGAATCAATTCTTCTGACTCGCGTACATAAACAAATCCGCGCGATAAAATTTCCGGACCGGACGCAATTCTTTTTTGCGCACGATTCAACGTGACCACGACGATGAAAATGCCATCTTGAGATAATAATTTACGGTCTCTCAATACGATATTTCCAACATCTCCAACACCGATTCCGTCAATTAAGACGTTGCCCGCTGGAACACGGCCACTCATCCGCATTTTACCGTTTTTGTATTCAACAATATCACCTTTGTCGGCAATAAAAATTTGTGATTTTTTCATTCCTACTGATTGTGCAAGCTTCGAATGGGCAATCAGCATTCTATACTCGCCTTGCATCGGGATAAAGTATTTTGGTTTCATTAGATTCAGCATTAATTTCAGATCTTCCTGGGAACCATGGCCGGAAACGTGAATTTTCTTGTCAGCCGCCAAAACATTTGCCCCAGCTTTTGCAAGACTGTTCATTGCGCCAGCCATTTGCACTTCCATCCCCGGAGATGGGGTAAATGTGATCAGCACGGTATCTGTATCTTTAATGCGTACATCACGATGCTGTTTGCGCACAATTTTATCAATCGCTTCAAGCGGTTCCCCTTGATTGCTTGTCACCAGAATGATAATTTCATCATCGTTATATTTTTGGATCGTGTTTACTGGAATAAGCGTATCTTCGTCAATCGTCAAGTAGCCCAGATTCACGCCGAGATCAATCACTTTTTCAAGGCTTTTCCCAACGACCGCCACTTTACGCCCATTTTCCTGCGCATGGTTGAACACTTGCTGAATGCGGATAAAGTTCGATGCATACACCGCAACAATGATGCGCGCCGGTGCAGCATGGAAGTATTTTGCCAGCTTTTCTTCGATTACGACTTCACTTGTTGTATAACCTGGCCGTTCCGCTTCCGTGGATTCAGAAAGCAAGATAAATACTCCTTCTTCTCCAAGCTGCGCCATTTTGGCAATGTCCGGCTTGAATTTACCTTTTGCCGACTGGTCAAATTTAAATTCCCCCGTATGCACAATGGCACCTTCCGATGTATGGAAAACAATCCCCAATGAATCCGGAATGCTATGTGTCGTATGGAAGAACGTTACGTAAGTTGAATTAAAATTCATCCGGCTTTTATTTGTTACTTCGAAAAATTTCACCGGGTGCGGAGCCGGCAAATCCTTTAAATGCTCTTTTGCAAGCGCAACTGTTAATTTTGAACCATAAACAGGCGCCTTGATTTTTTGAAGCACATACGCAATCGAGCCAATTGCATCTTCATGACCATGTGTCAGGAAAATCCCTTTTACACGCTCTTTGTTTTCTTCCAGGTATGTAATGTCTGGGATGACAATATCAATTCCAAGCATTTCATCTTCAGGGAACATTAACCCACTGTCTACGATGAAGAGCTCTTCATCAATTTCGATTACATACATCGATTTCCCGATTTCTCCCACTCCGCCAAGTGGGATGACCCGGATTACTTCGTTTTTCGTTTTCGTCACTTGATTTCCTCCTAATATTATCCCGAACGCAACCACTTATACCTCATTATACGGTGTCCATCCATGAAGCACAAATAAAAAAGCGATATTTTTTGGAAAGTGGGGGTGGGATGGGTGCACTTGATTATTTTCGTGTAAAAGACTTGGCTAGAGTTAAATTTGATTTATTATTATTCTCTGTTTCTTTCGCGCTATGTATTATAGTGCTTATTTAACTATCTATAATGCTTTCAAATACACGTTTTGTTTGCCAGAGGAATTTCACATTACTTCTATGTATCCTTTTGAACTCAGGTTCTGCGCCAAGGGGTATTTACAGCTGCTCTATATTCCCTTTCCAACTCAAGTGCTTCGACAAAGGGTATTTACGACGGCTCTATATTCCTTTTCTAACTCAAGTTAATCACCAAAGGGTATTTACAGCTGCTCTATATCCCCTTTCAATCTCAAGTTCATTGCCAAAGGGCATTTACGACGGCTCTATATTCCTTTTCCCACTCAAGCTCATCGACAAAGGGCATTTACAACGGCTCTATATTCCTTTTCAAACTCAAGTTCATATCAAAGGACATTTACAACACCTCTATATACCTTTTCAAACTCAAGTTCATCACTAAAGAGCATATACAACGGCTCTATATTCCTTTTCAAACTCAAGTTCATCGCCAAAGGGCATTTACAACGGCTCTATATTCCTTTGCAATCTCAAGTTCTTCGACAAAGGGGATTTACAAGGGCTCTATATTCCCTTGCAATCTCAAGTTTATCGCAAAAGGGCATTTACAACACCTCTATATTCCCTTTCAATCTCGAATTCTTCGCCAAAGGGCATTTTCAACAGCTCTATATTTCCTTTCAATCTCAAGTCCATAGCCAAAGAGCATTTACAACAGCTCTATTTTCCCTTTCAATCTCAAGTCCATAGCCAAAGGGCATTTACAACGGCTCTATATTCCTTTTCAATCTCAAGTTCATCGCCAAAGGGTATTTACAACGGCTCTATATTCCCTTTCTAACTCAAGTTCTTCCACAAAGAGCATTTACAACACCTCTATATTCCCTTTCAAACAGCTAATTCTTTTCAAAAAGCATTTATAGTTGATTTTTCTAATGTAAATATTTATTTTCCAATTTACCTTTAGTAACACTCACATTTAACCTAAACTATAACTAACTTATCATTGAAAGGGTGAGTATTCTGATATTCAAACATAGAACTGAACCGACCGAGTTGACTATTCTAAAATTGTTGGCACATCGAATGGAATTATCTAAGGAAGATCAACTAAATTTTTTCAATCTAAAAAAGGGGTACGAAGGGGAAAAGCTTTTTGATACATTTTTAGAGAAGCTGGAATGTGATGTACTCGTCTTAAACGATTTATTATTGAGTTCAAGCAACCAAACTTTCCAGCTTGATACTTTACTAGTAACGAACAATTTGGTATATATCTTCGAAATCAAAAATTACTTTGGCGATTTTTACTTTAAAAATGACCGGTTATTTCAGAAAAACGATAATGAAGTATCTAACCCCCTCAATCAATTGCAACGATCCGAATTATTACTTCGCCAATTATTACATAAGCTAGGCTTTTCGATACCTGTACAATCTATGGTTATTTTTATAAATGAAGCCTTTACTTTGTATCTCGCTCCTCTAGATAAACCCTTTATCTTGCCAACCCAACTTAAAACTTTCTTCCAAAAAATCAATTCACACAAATCAACATTAGACATGCAACATAAGAAGATGGCAGAAAAGTTATCCTCTTTACATATGCAACAGCATCCCCACCAAAAACGCCCATCTTATAATAACGATCAATTACAAACGGGGATGTCCTGCGGTGCTTGCCAATCGTTAACTATTACTATACAAAATAAGAAGTCCATTTGTACAACTTGTAAGAATGAAGAGTCTATAGATTCCGCATTAATAAGAAATGCCAATGAATACAGCCTCCTTTTCCCAAATGAAAAAATAACATTACCTAAAATAATGGATTGGTGTCGAATCATAACTTCCAAAAAACAGTTACGCCGTGTGCTTGACAATAATTATCAAAAGGTTAGTAAACGTCGATGGACATACTACGAATAACCTCTTGCATTGTAAGCTGTGCTACCATTCGCTCCCCAAAAACAAAAAACGCAAGAATGCTGCACAACCACCAACATTCCTGCGTTATCGATTTTATAAGGTTTTAATGACTTTCACTTGTTCCTGAAATTCTTCCCAGATGCGGTCGTATTTGGTTTTGTCTTCGTCCAGCATTTCTACCATGGGCAGGCGGACTTTTTCGACCGGGAAGCCGAGTTTGCTGAGTGCGTATTTTACCGGGACTGGATTTGGATCTTTGAATAATTGTTTAATCAATGGCAGCATCGCTTGATGGTATTTGGCAGCCACGTCATGCCGGCCTTCTTCAAATGCTTGGAGCATGGCCTGCATTTCGTTTCCGATGACATGGGAAGCAACGGACACTACGCCTCTTCCCCCGATGGCTACAAGCGGCAGCGTTAAGGCATCGTCCCCGCTGTATACGAAGGTGTCGGGCGAAACGTTTCCGAGAATTTCGGTCATTTGGTCCAAATTCCCGCTTGCTTCTTTTACGATGCGGATATTCGGGATTTTGCTTAATGCGATGGTCGTTTCGGCTGAAATATTGACGCCCGTTCGCCCAGGAACATTGTATATCATTACTGGCAGATGGGTAACACTTGCCACCGCTTCAAAGTGGGCATAAATGCCTCGTTGATTTGGCTTGTTGTAAAATGGCGCCACCACCATGATGCCGTCCGCCCCGAAATCCTCCACCACTTTTGTGGCTTCAATGGTATAGGCTGTGTCATTCAAGCCTACCCCGGCAATCACGGGAATGCGTTTATTGACTTTTTTAATCGTAAAATGAATCAATTCACGTTTTTCGGGGATTGTCAGTGTAGGCGTTTCACCTGTTGTTCCACATACGACCAGTGCATCCGTACCATTTGCGATTAAGTGCTCGATTACTTTTTCTGCTACTTCATAATCGATTTCGCCATTTGAGTCAAATGGGGTAATCATCGCCGTAGCAATGCGACCTAAATCCACCCTATACACCCCTTATAGTAGGTTATCTTCTAATAGGCTCTCGGCAATTTGTATTGAGTTTAAGGCTGCACCTTTTAATAAGTTATCTGATACGACCCACAGATGGAATCCTTTTTTGTTTGATAAGTCTTGGCGAATGCGTCCTACATAAACCGGATCTTCACCTTCAACATAAATCGGCATTGGATAGTCCTGTGTTGAAATATCGTCTTGAAGCACAATGCCAGGAGCATTTCTTAACACATCAAAGATATCTTGAACACTCGCTTCTTTTTCCACTTCAATATAAACAGACTCCGAGTGGCCTGATACTACCGGCACACGTACACAAGTTGCCGCTACTGGCAGGTCCGGTGAATGCATGATTTTTTTCGTTTCGTTGATCATTTTCATTTCTTCGTATGTAAAGCCATTCTCCGTAAATACATCAATTTGCGGAATGACATTACGAGCAATCGGATAATGTTTTTTATCTGATTTGGCTGGCAGGATATTCGCTTCCACGTTTTTCCCAGCTTCCCAATCCGCACTTTGCGCGCGTAATTCTTCGATTGCTGAGACACCGGAACCTGACACGGCTTGGTAAGTTGACACAATTACGTTTGTTAAACCAAACTTTTCACGGATTGGCTGCAATGCAACAACCATTTGAATCGTCGAACAGTTCGGGTTGGCGATAATGCCGTTGTGTTTCGCCAAATCTTCTCTGTTTACCTCAGGTACTACTAGCGGTACTTCCGGATGCATACGGAAGTGGCTTGTATTGTCAATAACGATCGCTCCGCGTTTTGCAGCTTCTGGAGCCAATTTTGCCGATACCGAACCTCCTGCTGAAAATAAGGCAACGTCTACCCCTTCAAAGCTTTCAGGAGTTGCTTCTTCGATTGTATATGTGTTGCCGTTAAATTCAATTTCAGTACCTGCTGAACGAGCTGAAGCCAAAAATTTTATATGTTTAATCGGGAAATTTCGTTTTATTAGTTGTTCTTTCATTTTCGTTCCTACTGCACCTGTTGCACCAACGATTGCAACTGTCAATTCTTTTGCCATCCTTCATCTCTCCTCAAATCTAATAACATAATGTTGAAAATTGTATCATAAAAAGGAGGAGTTGTGTTAGAATTTTTAGTTATTTTGAATATTGGATGAATAAAGGCTGTAATTGTCGATGTTGGTAAATCGCTGTTTCGACGGTTTCTACCATTTTCGTGAAGTCGGAAATCAATGAATTTGGTTTGTTATGAGGATCGTCTTGGCCAAATGGAATGAAATAAATGTTCTTGGAGTTCAGTAATCTCATGATGTTTACTCCGTTCAAACCGAGCGCATCGTTTGTGGAAATTCCCAGTACGACCGGTGACCCATTGCGAAGCGTTGCTTTTGCTGCCATAAGAACCGGGCTGTCTGTTGAAGCATTGGCAAATTTGCTGATGGAATTGCCTGTCATCGGTGCAATCACCATGCAATCTAAAGGATTTCTAGGTCCAAACGGCTCTGCCTCAACAATTGAAGAGACCACTTTTTGTCCTGTAGCTTCTTCGATTTTTTGAATCCATTCTTCCCCAGTACCAAATCTAGTAGCGGCAGTTAACACGGAATGAGTAATAATCGGTACCACCGTTGCGCCCGCTTTGGTAAAGTTCTCGATTTTCGGAATCACGTCTTCATAGGTACAATGGGATGCTGTAATTCCCAGCCCTATTCTTTTACCCTCTAGCAAGTGTGTCTCCTCCTTAATTGTTCAACAATTGATTGGTATAGGATGTTTCCGGCATCTTCCGGGAAAAACTTTCCTGGCATCGCCGGCAACAGTTCATATGAATTTCGAATAACATCATCTTGTAAACACCCTGGATAGGAGGCTAGATCGTAAATGGGCATATTGATTTTTTCATTAAACGCTTCATCCAGCCATTTTGCCGGAATGGTATTGATGAAAAAATCTCCTTCTAGATTGCTTGCGTTTTCCAAATCTACCGCTCTATAACGGAATGCTTTGGCTTCATTCAGCTGCACATTGGAACGCACGGCAATGCTTACATCCGCCCCAATGCTTCTTAATATGTGAGCAACCATTTTGGCCACTCTTCCAAACCCGGTAACAATGAACTTTTTGCCTTGAATTGCCCGTTTGGTATTGTAGAAGTGGGAGACAAACGCTTCTGCAGTTAACGCTGCATTATGCCAAATAAATCCTTCATCTTCCAAATAATAATAGATTTCATTGCGCTTTAAGATGTCTTTCCATTCTTCATTCAACTTACCTGAAAAAATGACGCTATTTGAAAGTGCACAAACCATCGGCACTTCAACCGGCAGCGGGTGAATGGGCAGCACAATGAAATTAGGATGAAATTCAAGAACCGTTTTGTTAAGTTCCTCATCCCAAACCGCTACATTTTTATAATAAACTGTACGATTGCCATTGCTTAAATTTTTTGCCAAGAACTTCATTCGCGTATCTGTCCCAACAACGAGCCACTTTTCTTCTGTCATTTAGTCTAACTGCTTTCTTTTTGATGATGTTCGGTGGAATAAAATTCGATCTTCGCCGATCAGATGAATCTCTTCCCAAGGAATAAATAATGGTGCGGTTGCTTTTTTCTTCTGGAATGGCATTTTAGATGATTGTTCATACAATTCAAAGCCAATAATCTGCCCTGTTTTTGGATCAAATAAGCATTCCGTTTCCGATAAATAGCCGTATCTCACACCATTTTCCATTTCGATTAATTCCTTTTCCGCAAGCTCCGATAGCAGCATGTTTTCCCTCCTCCATGAGCTTATTGTTACTATATGCAACCCAAGAAGTGATGGTCACCCATTTTTTGAAGCGCTTGAACAAAGCGTTCCTATAGATTACTTTACTTAGAGTTGCCTGCACTTTATGCCTAAATAAAAAAATGATTGTCCCCTATTTTCATAGAAGACAATCATGCTTATTTTACCCCTTGCCCAATAATGGAGATGGCGGGGTCTGCTGTAAAAATCGACTCAATTAGTTCATTTACCGTATGCATTGAAACCTCATCAATGTTTGCGAGGATTTCATCCATCGATATTTGGCGATTATGAATTAATTCATTTCTCCCATTTCGGCTCATCCGGGAAGTAGTGCTTTCCAAACCTAATACAAAGCTGCCTTTGAGCTGCTCCTTGGTATTGCTGAGCTCCGTTTCGGAAATGCCCTCTGCTGCAATATTTTGCAGCGTTTCGTTGATGGTGTCGTGCATGTGAGTCAATTGTTGATTATTCGTACTTCCATATATTGTGAATGCCCCAACATCTTCGTAGCACGATTGATAAGAGTAGATGGTGTAGGCCAAGCCGCGCTCTTCTCTGATTTCCTGGAACAATCGGGAAGACATATTGCCTCCAATGACATTATTCAAGGCAATAAAACTGCTTAACTTCGGATCTTTCACCCCTATACCAGGATAAGAAATGGCCAGATGTGATTGTTCCACTTCCCGTTGCTTTACAATTTTCCCTGAATGGAATTCCGGATAGGATAATGTTGATTTTACGGCATAATCGGAACGTTCGTATCCGCCAAACAGTTTTTCGATATGTAAAAGTAATTGTTTCGTTATATTGCCTGCAATTGATATTACAATATTTTCTGGGGAATAATGCTTTTCCATATAGCGGCGAATCGTATCGCCCGTAAAAGTAGGAAGCGTCGTGTTTGTCCCTAAAATCGGCAATCCCAGAGCATCAGTGGGATACATCACTTGCCACAACTGCTCATGAACATCATCATCTGGCGCATCTTCACTCATTAATATTTCTTCCAATACAACTTGTCGTTCTTTGTCGATTTCGTTTGCATCAAAAGTCGAATTAAAGAACATATCAGCTAAAATTGAAACGGCCAATTCCCCGTGATGATCCAGTACTTTGGCATAGTAGCATGTATTTTCTTTTGAAGTAAAAGCGTTAATTTCCCCGCCGATACGGTCAAATTCTTCTGCAATTTGCCGGGCAGTCCGCGTTTTCGTTCCTTTGAACAACATATGTTCAATAAAATGCGTTATTCCATTTTCTTCGGGTGATTCAAATCGCGATCCAGCCCCTACCCAAATCCCCACCGAAATGGAGCGGACATGCGGAATCTCTTCTGAAACGATGCGCACACCGTTTTGACATGTATATACTGTTACCAACTTTTCCCCTCGCTTATCTAAAAAATGATGCTTCTAATAATATATGCTAATCTGTCCCAACCTTCAACTTTGAAAGTTTGCTTTATGTATAAATGTTTTAGGTTGTTAAGTAACCCTTTTGGAGGCTTTTTCTTACAAACGGGCATTTACAAGTGCCTTATATTCCCTTCAATTAAAGTTTCACTTACAAACATGCATTTACTGGTCCTGTATTGCCTTACGACTTCCCCAATCACTCAAAAAAATAAAAAAGAACAAAGCCATTGCTTTATTCCTTCATTTATTTACCGCTATGCAGTTTCAATGCTTGAAAACATCGATTTTCGCTAGGAGAAGACTTGCGAAAATCGTGTTTTTCTGCTGTTATTGTTGTTCCGCTTGTTCAGCGCGTTCTTTTTCTTCTTTGATGACTACTTTGCGCGAAAGGTTGACGCGGCCTTGGTTGTCGATTTCGATTACTTTCACCATCAATTGATCGCCAAGTTTTAGTACGTCTTCCACTTTGTTCGTACGTTCTTCTTGAATTTCCGAAATGTGCAGCAAGCCATCTTTGCCTGGGAAGATTTCACAGAATGCACCAAATTTCTCGATTCGTTTTACCGTTGCCATGTAGTACTCGCCTACTTTAGCTTCGCGAACGATGGATTCTATGATTTCTTTCGCACGCTTATTCATTTCTTCGTTTGCTGAAGAGATGTAGATTGTACCATCTTGTTCTGTATCAATTTTTACGCCTGTTTCATCGATGATTTTATTGATTGTTTTACCGCCTGAACCAATTACATCACGAATTTTATCTGGGTTGATTTGAATTACTTCGATTTTTGGCGCGTATTTAGATAGAGATTTGCGTGATTCTGCAAGCGTTGCTAGCATAGAATCCAAAATGATCATACGTCCTGCTCTCGCTTGTTGCAATGCTTCTTCAAGGATGTTGCGGGATAATCCGTCAATCTTGATGTCCATTTGAAGCGCGGTAACGCCTTTAGCCGTACCTGCCACTTTAAAGTCCATATCTCCAAGATGGTCTTCCATCCCTTGAATATCCGTTAATACCGAGTAATGTTCACCTTTTTTCACAAGACCCATCGCAATCCCTGCAACTGGAGCCTTGATTGGTACACCGGCATCCATCATTGCGAGTGTTGAAGCACAAATCGATGCTTGAGAAGTGGAACCATTGGATTCCAATACCTCAGACACACAACGAATTGCATAAGGGAAGTCTTTTTCATCCGGAATTACGGCAAGCAATGCGCGTTCGCCCAAGGCACCATGTCCGATTTCACGACGGCCCGGTCCGCGGATTGGTCCTGTTTCCCCAACAGAGAATTGCGGGAAATTATAGTGATGCATGAAGCGTTTTGACTCTTCCAGTCCAAGACCATCAATAATTTGAACATCGCCAAGTGGTCCCAATGTACAAATCGATAGGGCTTGAGTTTGTCCACGAGTGAACAGGCCTGAACCGTGTGTACGTTCCAAGATTCCAACTTCAGAAGAAAGTGGACGGATTTCGTCAAGTTTACGGCCATCAGGGCGGATTTTTTCTTCCGTGATCAGGCGGCGAACTTCTTCTTTCACCATTTTGTCCAGAATCGTTTTGACTTGTTTAATTGTTTCATCATCGGCTTCTTGTTCTTCGAAGCTTGCCATGACACGTTCTTTAACAGCATTGATTGCTTCTTCGCGTGCATGCTTTTCCACTGTTTGAATCGCAGCGTTCATATCTTCTTCGCACATTTCTTTCACCTGTGCTTGAAGTTCTGGATTTACTTCATATAATTCAACCGCAATTTTTTCTTTTCCAAATTCAGCTACAATTTGTTCCTGGAAAGCAATTAGTTTCTTGATTTCCTCATGCCCGAACATAATGGCTTCCAGCATGATTTCTTCCGGAACTTCCAACGCGCCCGCTTCTACCATATTGATGGCATCTTTATTGCCGGCCACTGTTAGATGAACCGTGCTTTTTTCAGTTTGTTCCGCTGTTGGGTTAAGGACGAATTCACCATTAATATAGCCAACGTGAACACCCGCAATCGGTCCATCAAATGGAATGTCCGAAATAGCCAAAGCTAAAGATGAACCGAACATAGCAGATACATCTGTCGGACAGTCAGGATCTGAAGACATGACCATTGAAATGACTTGTACTTCATTACGGAAGCCATCTGGGAACATTGGTCGGATTGGACGGTCGATTAAACGTGAAACTAGAATCGCATGCTCTGAAGGACGCCCTTCACGTTTAATGAATCCACCCGGGATTTTACCTGCCGCATATAGACGTTCTTCGTAATTTACTGTTAATGGGAAGAAATCTAATGGTTTAGGATGTTTTGACATTGTTGCTGTTGAAAGCACCGCAGATTCGCCGTAACGAACTAAAGCGGCACCGTTTGCTTGTTTTGCTAGCTGCCCAACTTCTACTACAAGTTTTCGGCCAGCCCATTCATAAGAATAGACTTTCTTTTCGGTCATTTAATGAACCCCTTTCTCTTAAAACACACTGCTCACGAATATAATCAAGATTAGTGTATCAAAAAAGCAATCTCTATGCTAAATATTTTCAATATAATTATGTCTATTTCGTATATTTTTTACAATTATCTTGGAATTTGGTCGAATTCCATGATTATTCTCCAAACTAATTATCTATTTACGATTTAGTTTGTGAAATATTCTCACTTTTAACTTGCCCAAATTTTTCAAATACATACTTTCAATTACTATAATTGACCATTTACTTTAAGCAAAATAAAAAGCGGGAATCTTCCCGCTTTTCATAAATGCAATATCGGGCTTAAGAAGAAAAGGCTCTTTTGCACTTTGATGTGGCAAAGAGCCTAGAACTCCGGTATAAGCCTTCTGATTATCGACGTAAACCTAAACGTTGGATTAATTCACGGTAACGTTGAACGTCATTTTCACGAAGATATTTTAATAAGTGACGACGACGACCGATTTTTTTAAGAAGACCACGTTGAGAGTGGAAATCTTTTTTATGTGTTCCTAAGTGGCTGTTTAAAGCATTGATTTCAGCAGTTAATACTGCGATTTGTACTTCTGGAGAACCAGTGTCTCCCTCGTGAGTGCGGTACTCAGCGATAATTTCGTTTTTGCGTTCTTTTGTAATTGCCATTGTAAATGGACCTCCTAAAATAAATTTTTCACCTGTTGCACAGCAATCGTTGGAGAGTCGAAAAGCCGAGCAAAGGCAACGTGCATAATTGCACTTAAAAAATCATAACATATTTTCCTGTACCGTTCAACTATTACGCAGCCTTGCAAAAAATTCAATGGATTCGTTTTTATCTTTTTCGATCTGTGCTTTCAATGCCTCGATGCCGTTGAATTTTTGCTCGCTGCGGATGCGCTTGTACCAGCCTACTTTAACTTCTTCACCGTAAATATTCTTATTAAAATCGAAAATATGTACTTCAATGGATAATTGCTTTTCATCCGGGTTCTTGAAGGTAGGTTTATAGCCAACATTGCAAACGCCGTCATACCATTTGTTTTGCACGAGAATTCTTACGGCATAAACACCTGTCGCGGGAATGAAGCTTCCTTCCATCGACTGAATGTTGGCAGTCGGGAAACCGATTGTGCGCCCCCTCTTATCGCCATGGATGACAATGCCCGGTACTTCAAAGGCACGCCCAAGAAGCTGTCCGGCGCTTTCCATATCGCCATCTTGCAAATATCTCCGAATTCGAGTGGAACTGATTTTTTCTTCCTCATCGCTTTGCTTGTCAATCACCGTTACGCCATAATCGCCATTGCTTAGCTCTTTCATCGTCTCCATATTTCCTTTCCCAAACTGTCCAAAAGAATAATCAAAACCTGCCGTCACGTGTTTTACATTTAAGTCGCGAATAAAATATTGAATAAAATCTTCCGGCGAGAGTTTTGCAAAATCGGAAGTAAAGTGGACAACAAAAACATTTTCAACTCCGTATTCTTCCAGAACCTCAAGTTTTTGCGGAAGCGGCGTTATGTAAAAAACCTTTTCTTTTCGTCCACCCAAAACAATGGATGGATGTGGGTCAAATGTCATCACGGCGCTTTCAATATTCAACTGCTCCGCCATTTCTTTCGCCTTTCGGATGACTGCTTGGTGTCCTTTATGTACGCCATCAAAGAATCCTACAGCTAAAGAATAGGCAGTTGTTTCATTTGCTAGATTTAGCTCATGAGGATACCTTAAATGAACAACCTTCATCTTAAATCTTGCCTCCTTGATTATTGCGGGAACATTTTTTCCGGCTTCATGAACCCTTGTTTTGTTGGATGTGCACTATATACAGCGAACGCTTTTTGTTGTTTGCCAAAAACAATTTTATCATTTTCTTTTAATAATGCATGCTTTGGAAGTACTTGTCCATTCAAAATTTGTTTTTCGTTCGATTCATCGATTTCAATATAAGGGTATGATGATAGCGCATATTCAACAGGAAGAAGGATTTCATCGATTTTGCCTTCCGACATAATTTCGTCGACTTTCTGCAATGTTACACAATTTTCTTTTATAAAAGTGCCGGAAGCCGTGCGTACAAGCGAAGCCATATGTGCCGGAAAACCAAGCTTTTCGCCAATTTGAACAGCAAGCGTTCGGATATAGGTCCCTTTGCTGCATGCAATGCGGATGCTGAACGTAATTTCCTCGCCTTCATAAGTTTGCGCCTCGTCAAGCAGTTCCAACGAATAAATCGTTACTTTTCGAGTTGGACGCTCAACTGTTTCCCCTTTACGCGCGTATTCATATAGTTTTTTCCCATTCACCTTAACCGCAGAGTACATAGGAGGCGTTTGTTCGATTTCCCCGGTTAATTGAGACAGCGCTTCCAGCAATTGATTACGGGATATCGATTTGTGGGAAGAATCCTGTTCTACCGTTTCACCTTCTGCATCTTCAGTGGTTGTGGATTTGCCGATCGAAACAACCGCCTCATACGTCTTACCGGCATCTGTCAGGTATTCCGCAAGCCGTGTTGCTTGACCGATACAGATTGGAAGAACTCCCTCCACTGCCGGATCCAGCGTTCCTGTATGGCCAACTTTTTTAGTCTTTAAAATTTTTCTTAGTTTGAAGACGCAATCATGACTTGTCATGCCGCGTTCTTTCCAGAGCGGTAGAATGCCGTTCATTGTTGTTCTCCTTTTAAAATCATTTATGTTTGTTAGGGTGGATGGATATTCGCCGCTTTCTTTAGGATAACCGCCACTTTATGAGTTTTATCCGCCAATGCGAACTAGTCAGTGTCTAGCTGCGAACGCCAGCCCCTCGAGCGTTTCAACTCCTCCTACGAGGCAAAAAGCGCCTTCTAGTCGGAGTCTCCAACGCTTGGGGCTCACACGAAGTGAGTCATGTCGGCGATGCAACACGACGTTGCGCTTTCGTCGACGCGGGGCTAAACGGCGTTCTCCGCTTTTCTATATAAAAAAAGCCTACATTTGCACGTTTTTATGCAGATGTAGGCTTTGCTTTTTGTTGATTATTCGTCATTCAGTGAACGCAGCAGTGCGTCGATTTTGTTGCCATATTCTACAGATGAATCAAATTCAAATGAGATTTCAGGCGTACGGCGCAAACGAATACGATGACCAATTTCTGTACGAATGAAGCCTGAAGCTTTTTGCAAGCCCTTCAGTGTATCTTCACGTTCGCGGTCATTGCCCAAAGCTGAAATATAGACAACGGCTTGTTGCAAGTCGCCTGTAACCTCTACATCCGTAACTGTTACAAATCCTACTCGTGGATCTTTCAATTTGCGTGTAATAATATCGCCAAGCTCTTTTTTCATTTGTTCTGCAATTCGATTTGAACGTAATGACATAATTAGTGCCACCTCTTTGTTCTTAAGATAAAATCATTGCCTCCTATGGCTAAGTGCCATAAGAGAACAATTTTCCTACCTTAAATATTTTCAAGTCATCTTTTGCCGGGCAAAAAACCCGGCTGGAATAGTGTCTAGCTCCAGCGCCCAGCCCGATCTGAGGTCGCGGTCTGCCCTCGGTCGAAAGCTGAAAAGATGCTTTCGATTCGGGCCTTCCAGCGCTTGTATCTGCCGCTTCGCTTTCGATACATAAAACATCTGTCGGGGCAAAGCGGGGCGCTTGCGCTTTTCTTATAAATCTTCTTTCCAAACTTCCAGTTGTTCCCACTGAGGGTTTGAGTTAAGGAAGCCCAGTGCATGATTGATTTCTCGCTCAGCACTCATTTTGGATGAGGACACACACACAAGAGCGATTCTTGTACGCTGCCACACATTTTGATGGTCAATTTCTGCCACCGACACATTAAACTTTTGTTTTGTTCGGGTAATCATTCGCTGGAGAACTGCACGTTTTTCTTTTAACGAATGGGAATCGGAAATGAGAAACTCGACTTCCGCATAAACGATCATTATCGTTTAATTTCTTCCATCACAAAGGCTTCGATAATGTCGCCTTCTTTTATGTCATTGTAATTTTTGATCGTGATACCGCACTCGTAGCCTCTTGCTACTTCTTTTGCGTCATCTTTGAAGCGTTTTAGCGAATCCAATTCACCTTCGAATACAACGATGCCTTCTCGAATGACACGAACGCCTGCATCACGAACAATTTTACCTTCCGTTACGTAAGAACCAGCAATTGTACCCACTTTTGATACTTTAATTGTTTGACGAACTTCCGCTTGACCAACAATTTTTTCTTCAAATTCAGGATCAAGCATCCCTTTCATCGCTGCTTCGATTTCTTCGATTACTTTGTAAATGATACGGTGTAGTCGAATATCAACGCCTTCTTCATCCGCAGCACGTTTTGCATTCACATCTGGGCGTACGTTGAACCCGATGATGATTGCATTCGAAGCAGAAGCCAGTGTAACATCCGATTCTGTGATTGCACCAGCGCCAGTGTGAATAATTTTCACGTTTACGCCTTCTACATCAATTTTCATTAATGATGCAGCCATCGCTTCCACAGTACCCTGAACGTCCGCTTTTACGATTAAATTCAGTTCTTTCACATCACCTTGTGACATTTGTTCGAATAAGTTGTCTAAAGTGACGCGTTGTTTTTCGGAACGGCTCGCTTGAATAGCCGTCATTGAACGAGATTCACCCACTTGACGAGCAGTTTTCTCATCTTCAAAGACAACAAAGCGGTCGCCGGCTTGCGGTACTTCGTTAATACCCGTAATTTCAACCGGTGTAGCAGGACCTGCTTCTTTCACACGACGGCCAAGATCGTTTACCATTGCACGGACGCGTCCATATGCGTGACCAACAACAATTGGATCCCCGACACGCAGCGTACCATCTTGAACCAATAATGTCGCTACTGAACCGCGGCCTTTATCCAATTGCGCTTCGATGACCGTACCGATTGCTGGTCGATTTGGATTCGCTTTTAATTCTTGTACTTCCGCTACTAATAGTATCATCTCTAAAAGCGTATCAATACCTTCACCTTTTAAGGCAGATATTGGAACGAAAATTGTATCGCCGCCCCAATCTTCAGGTACCAATCCATGTTCCGTTAATTCCTGCATCACACGATCCGGGTTCGCTGTAGGCTTATCCATTTTGTTCACAGCGACAATAATAGGTACTTCCGCTGCTTTAGCGTGGTTAATGGCCTCAACAGTTTGAGGCATTACGCCGTCATCTGCAGCCACTACGATGATAGCAAGGTCGGTAATACTTGCTCCACGTGCACGCATCGTTGTAAACGCAGCATGCCCAGGAGTATCCAGGAACGTAATTTTCTTGCCATCGATGTTTACTTGGTATGCACCGATATGCTGTGTAATCCCGCCGGCTTCACCAGCTGTTACTTTTGTATGGCGAATCGAGTCAAGCAGGGTTGTTTTACCGTGGTCAACGTGCCCCATGATTGTAACAGCAGGTGGTCTTACTTCCAAATCACCTTCTGCTATTTCTTCTTGTTCGAAGTAAGTATCCAAGTCTGTTTTATCGATGCGTACTTCTTCTTCCACTTCAACGCCATAGTCGGCACAGATCAGCTCGATTGCATCTTTATCCAATTCTTGGTTGATCGTTGCCATAACGCCTAACATGAATAATTTTTTAATGATTTCAGATGGTTCTCTATGAAGTTTTTTCGCCAGTTCCGCTACTGATAATGACTCATAGAACGTAATTTTTTCCGGCAACTCTTTTGGAGTTTGTGGAATCGTTGGTTGGTGAGTTTTTGGATGACGGCGTTTGCCTCCGTGAATTCCCGGCTTTTTGCGTTGGTTGTTGTTAAAGCCGCCTTTATTTTTGTTGTTATAGTTATTGTTATTGTTGTTTTGGGACATATTTCGATTTTGGTTACCTTTTTTATGTTTTTCGCCATGTTGTTGAGGCGATGATTTTTGGTCATTTGATGAATTGTTTGATGGTCGATTTGAAGGACCATTGTTGTTTGACGGTCGATTCGATGGACCATTGCTGTTGTTTGATGGTCTATTCGATGAACCATTGCTGTTGTTTGATGGTCTATTCGATGAACCGCTTGCTGGACGTTTCGGTCTACTGTTCTCATTTTGTCTATTATTCGATGACGGTTGTCGTTTCTCTTGCTGTGCGCCTGTACTGCCTGCAGTCGAACGTTTGTAAATAGAATCCAACTTGGATACAGCATCACTTTCTAGCATCGACATATGATTTGTAACTGGAACATTCAGCTTTTGCAGTTCTTCTACTACTTCTCTACTTGATTTATTTACTTTTCTCGCATATTCATGAACTCTTAATTTGGTCATCTGCTCACCCCCGATTAATTTTCGTTGAGTAGACTAGACATCTTTTTCGCAAATCCGCTATCGGTTATAGCGATTGCGACACGTGCTTCTTTACCAATTGCAGTCCCTAGCTGGTAGCGATCACCAAACACATGATACTCAACGTTATAATACGTACATTTATCCTGAATTTTCTTGCTAGAATTTTTTGAGGCATCAGTTGCTAGTAGTACCAGCTTTGCTTTATTTGTACGTATTTCTTTCACTACTAGCTCTTCCCCGGAGACTATTTTTCTCGCCCTAGCGGCTAACCCCAATAATTGGAGCAGTCTCTCACTCATAAAATCGACTCCCTGCGAATCAGCCTAATCAATTCATCATAGACTTCATCCGGAATCTTCACTTCCAGTTGGCGTTCCAATATGTTCTTTTTTCGGGCAGTCTCTACTGCTTCTTCCGATTTCGAAATATAGGCGCCCCTGCCGGATTTTTTTCCAGTGACATCAACCGATACTTCGCCTTCTTTTGAACGAACAACTCGGAACATCGATTTTTTAGGCAAGCTTTCCCCGGTTACGACACATTTCCGTAAAGGGACCTTTCTTTGTGTTGCCATGAGAATTCACCTTCCCTTAAGCACTTACCATGTTTTTATAAGCACATTGCTTATTCTTCATCGTCTTGATAAAGATCGTACGCTACATCTTCATTATAGAAGTCTTCGCCATCGTTTTCATCTTCGGTTTCATTAAAACGGCTTGATTGGTTCGGGTAAATCCCAAGCTCACGCGCATCCGTTTCACTTTTTATATCAATTTTCCAGCCCGTTAATTTAGCTGCAAGACGGGCATTTTGACCGCGTTTACCGATTGCCAAAGATAATTGATAGTCAGGAACGACAACAGTTGTTGATTTTTCCTCTTCATCGACAATGACGTCCAATACTTTTGAAGGACTTAAGGCGTTTGCAACAAACACGATTGGATCCTCCGACCATTCTACTATATCAATTTTTTCCCCGTTCAACTCATTTACGATAGTTTGAACGCGGGCACCTTTTGCACCTACGCAAGCGCCGACTGCATCAATTTCTTCGTTATTTGCATGAACGGAAATCTTGGAGCGGTCTCCCGCTTCACGGGCAATTGATTTGATTTCAACAATACCTTCAAATATTTCAGGAACTTCCATTTCAAAAAGTCGACGAAGCAAGCCAGGATGCGTACGTGACACAATGACCTGAGGACCGCGTGTTGTACGTTCCACTTTTGTAATATAGACGCGAATACGGCTTTGTGGTCTATATGCTTCACCCGGAATTTGTTCATTAACCGGCAATGCCGCTTCCACTTTGCCTAAACTTATATAGATGTTGCGTGCATCTTGGCGTTCAATGGTACCGTTGACGATATCATCTGTACGGTCTACGTATTCCTCGTAAACGATTCCACGCTCCGCTTCACGAACTCGTTGCGTCACAACCTGTTTTGCTGTTTGCGCAGCAATACGGCCAAAGTTTCGTGGAGTGACTTCTTGTTCCAGTACATCGCCAATTTCATATGCAGGGTTAATGTCCTTTGCGTCTTCAATGGAAATTTGAAGACGATCATCCTCGACTTCCTCCACGACATCTTTACGCGAATAAACAATCATCGAGCCATTTTCAAGGTTTAAATCAACACGTACATTTTGCGCCTGATTAAAATTGCGTTTATACGCTGTTACTAATGCAGCTTCAATTGCTTCCACAATGACTTCTCTTGAAATCCCTTTTTGCACTTCCAGAGCAGTTAAAGCTTCTAATAAATCACTACTCATTTTATTTTCACTCCCAAATAGCTAGTTTTATGAGAAAAGCGCATGGCGCCCCGTGTATCCCCGCGTCGGCAAAAACGCTGTATCCGCCTGTCCGATAACATCCCCAAAGCGCCAGGCTTTTCGGCACTTGCACATCCTATAACAGAGGAAGGTCCAACCCGCGATTTTTTGACGAAAGGCAATCTGCGGCACGGAAAACTTGATCGCTTGGGCCAGACCCCTTTTAACTATCCAATTTACTCTTATCAGATGAAAAATCGATAGCAAGACGCGCTTTCGCAATTTTTTCTTTTTCAATAAAAACTGTCAATTTCCGTGTTTTAATACGAACATCGAGCTCCAAACCTTCTTCAGTATATGCTGTTAAATAACCTTGGAATTCTTTCATATCTTTAATTGGTTCGTATGTTTTCACGTACACAAATTTGCCTAAAGCTTTTTTGAAATCTGAATCTTTTTTTAATGGTCGTTCAGCACCAGGTGAAGAAACTTCTAAATAGTAGTTTTGCTCGATTGGGTCCTTTTCATCCAGAACTTCACTTAAACGCTCGCTCACTAACGCACATTGGTCGATGTCTATCCCGCCTTCGAGTGTGTCGATATAAACGCGAAGGAACCAATTGCGCCCCTCTTTAACAAACTCAATATCGACTAGTTCAAGGTCCAACTCTTCTAAAATTGGCGTTACAAGTTCTTCAATTACCGACGTTACTTTGCTCATAGGATCCTCCCAACGTATTGTCTGTTGCTATGATTTATTTGCTTAAGCTTTCAACATACCCTTTATCTTTTACAGAAAGATAAATGTTTTTAATATACTAATTGCCGTTATATGCACAACTTAATCAATTGAAAAAACAGAAATTCCACCACAGCAGGGTGAAATTCGGGTGAAGTCCGCTTGAACTGGTAAGAAAAATTTGCATAAGCGTAACAACAGAAAAGAGCGGGAAAAAAACCCCACTCTTTTGCTGCAAAACTATCAACAAATTATTACCATTACAATAGCACAGTTTAAAACTTAATGCAAACTTCCAAGAATTTGTTGGGAATGAAGTGCATTTTGTAGCAAAATACTTAAGGTTATGCACTTCATTCGAGCGATGAAAGGCTTTTCGATGCTAAATTCCGCCCGTTTTGCACTTCATCCGGCCGATGAAAGGCTTTCTGGGGCAAAATCTCGTTCGTAATGCATTTCATCCTCACAGCTTAATCTAAAACAATGAAAGCTGATTTGCGTCCGGCAGACCCTCCAGGCAGCCGAGCGTATCCATATACTCGATCAAGGACTTTGAAACGCGGCCACGTTGCTGCAAGTCCTCTTTTGATAAAAACTCGCCATCTTGCCTTGCCGCTACAATGGCTTTAGCTACGTTCGTTCCAAGACCCGGTATGGCATCGAACGGCGGAATCAACGTATTGCCTTCGATGACAAATTCACTTGCTTCGGATCGGTATAAGTCAACTTTTTGGAAGCTCATTCCGCGCTCGCACATTTCCAGCGCAAGTTCCAGTACCGTCAGCAAATCTTTTTCCTTTTTGGACGCCTCTAACCCTTTTGCATTAATTTCATCCACGCGCGATCGAATCATGGCAGACCCTTGCGTCATGGCAATCAAGTCGAAATCACTCGCACGCACCGTGAAATACGCTGCGTAATACAGGATTGGATGGTGCACTTTAAACCATGCGATACGCACGGCCATTAAAACGTAGGCCGCCGCGTGGGCTTTCGGGAACATATATTTAATCTTTTTGCAAGAATCGATATACCATTCCGGCACACTTTGCGCGCGCATCTCGGCTTCCATTTCATCAGTCAAGCCTTTCCCTTTACGTACGGATTCCATGATCTTGAACGCAAAACTTGGCTCCAATCCCTGGTAGATTAAATAAACCATAATATCATCACGACAGCCGATTACTTCAGATAGGACACATGTACCGTTATGAATCAGTTCCTGCGCATTCCCAAGCCAAACATCGGTTCCATGGGATAACCCTGAAATTTGGACAAGTTCACTAAACGTTGAAGGTTTTGTATCTTCCAGCATTTGACGAACAAAGCGTGTACCAAACTCCGGAATTCCCAGCGTTCCTGTTTTACAGCCAATTTGTTCTTCCGTTACGCCGAGCGATTCAGGAGTCGAGAAAATTTTCATTACTTCCGGGTCATCGGTCGGAATGGTTTTCGGATCAATCCCCGATAAGTCCTGAAGCATCCGGATGACGGTCGGATCATCGTGCCCGAGAATATCAAGCTTTAACACATTGTCATGAATGGAGTGGAAGTCAAAGTGTGTTGTTTTCCACTCGGCATCCTGCGCGTCAGCCGGGAATTGAACCGGTGTAAAATCGTAAATATCCATATAATCCGGAACAACAATAATACCGCCGGGGTGCTGCCCGGTTGTTCGTTTTACCCCGGTACAGCCTTGTACAAGACGGTCTATTTCCGCACCTCGGTAAGTAAGATTATGATCATTCGAGTATCCCCTCACGTAACCGTAAGCGGTTTTTTCGGCAACTGTTCCGATTGTCCCGGCGCGGTATACATAATCTTCCCCGAACAGCACTTTTGTATAGTTATGGGCTTGGGGCTGATATTCTCCGGAGAAGTTTAAGTCGATATCAGGTACTTTGTCCCCTTTGAATCCAAGGAAGGTTTCGAACGGTATATCATGGCCATCCTTTTTGTAACGTGCGCCGCATTTTGGGCAATCTTTGTTAGGCAAGTCAAACCCGCTGCCGACGGAACCATCATCAAAGAACTCGGAGTTTTTACAGTCCGGGCAAACATAATGGGGCGGCAACGGATTAACCTCGGTAATTTCCATGAACGTGGCAACAAGCGAAGACCCGACGGAACCACGGGATCCTACCAAATAGCCGTCTGCCAACGACTTTTTCACAAGCTTTGCGGAAATTAAGTAAATAACGCCGAATCCGTTTCCTAGAATTGATTTTAATTCTTTTTCGATTCGCGCTTTAACGATTTCAGGCAATTCCTCGCCATAAATGCGGTGAGCCATCTCATACGTCAAGTTCGTTACTTCTTCATCGGATCCTTCGATTTTAGGTGTATAAAGCTCATCTTTAATCGGCTTTACATCCCCGATCATGTCAGCCACTTTTTGCGAGTTTGCCACAACTACCTCTTTTGCTGTATCCGGCCCTAAAAAGTCGAATTCCTCCAACATTTCATTTGTTGTACGGAAGTGGGCCTGAGGAAGCTTAAAACGGTTCAACGGATTTGCCCCGCCTTGGGATCCTACTAAAATTTGACGGAAAACCGCATCATTTTCATGCAAATAATGAACATTCCCGGTTGCGACCACTGGTTTGTCCAATCGTTTTCCAATCTTCACCAATTTACGGATAATATCTTCGAGGTTCCATTCATCATGAATAATGCCGCCCTCAACCAATGGTGCGTAAATCGGTTTTGGCTGCACTTCAATATAATCATAGAATTTTGCAACCTTCTCAGCCTCTTCAATCGATTTGTTCATGACCGTTTCGAACAATTCGCCATTATTGCAGCCCGATCCAACCAGTAATCCTTTTCGAAGCTTTGTTAAATCGGAACGTCGAATACGCGGTACTCGGTAGTAGGTTTGCGTGTGGGCTATGGTAATGAGCTTGAATAAGTTTTTCAACCCTTCATTATCCACTGCCAGGATTGTGCAGTGGTATGGGCGAGATTGTTTATAGCTTTCATTTTTATTAATTTGGCTATTAAACTCATCATGATATTGAATTCCCGCGTCTTTAGCTTCTTTCAACAAATGCAGCATCAACTCGCCTGTTGCTTCCGTATCATAGATGGCACGGTGATGTTGCGTTAGTTCAATGCCATAACGTTTACATAAAGTATTTAAACGGTGGCTTTTTAAAGTCGGATTTAAAAATCTCGATAACTCCAACGTATCAATAACCGGGTGAACAACTCCATGAATCCCCGCTTTTTCGTAGGCAGTATACAAGAAGCCGATATCGAAGGATGCATTATGGGCAACGACTATCGAATCGCCGATAAATTCCCTGAATTCCGCAACAACTTGGTCTACTTCCGGTGCGTCCCGGAGCATGTCGTCTGTTATATGCGTCAATTCGATAATTTTCGCGGTTAATGGTTTATGCGGATTTGCAAAGCGTTCGAACGTATCAATGACTTTGCCTTCTTTAATCTTAACAGCGGCAAGCTCAATGATTGTATCGTATGCCGTTGACAAACCCGTTGTTTCAACGTCAAACACGACGAACGTTGCATCGTCTAGCGCAATATGTTGTTCGGCATAAGCGATCGGCGAGCCATCATCGACTAAATTCGCTTCGACTCCATAAATAATTTTGATGCCATGTTTTTTCCCTGCAGCATAGGCGTCCGGGAAACCTTGGGCTACTGCATGGTCGGTAATGGCAATCGCGGAATGTCCCCATTTTGCAGCTTGTCCAACTAATTGATCAACCGGCGTTACTGCATCCATCTGGCTCATGGGTGTATGTAAATGAAGTTCAACGCGCTTTTGTCCTTCAGGCGCTGTATCTTTTCGAGTTTCTTTGTAAATTTCGTTAATATCCTGTGCCATCACAACCAGATCGCGAACGAACGTATCATTTTGAACAGAACCGCGTACTTTGACCCACATTCCTTTTTTGAGCTGCGCCATGCGTTCTGCATCTTCTTTATCGCGCGAGAACATTTTGACTAAAATGGAATCCGTGTAATCCGTTATTTTGATTTCCAAAAGCGAGCGGCCACTTCTCAATTCTTTTATATCAGCTGCGAATACAAATCCTTCGATTACAACCCGACGCTCTTCATCAAGAATACGGCGAATCTCCATCGTTTCCGTTTCCTTAATCAGATTACCCAGCTGGAATGGTCCGCTGCTTGCAACGGAATCAGGATTTTCAGATTTGGCTTTTTCACGGCTTTGGAAGTCTTCCATTGCTCTTCTTGCAAGTTCGGCTTCTTCCAGCTGGCGTTTTTCAATCATCTGTTGTTGCGCCTCTTTCATTTCCTCGGTTGCTTCCACTAGCTGAAAATCCACCGAAAACGAAGGGAAACCTAAACTGCTGTATACTTCCACAATCTTTTGTCCGTATTTTGATTTGAATGTAAGCTGTTCCATTTCCGCCATACACGAAACAACCAGTTTATTTCCGGTCCATTCCGGAACTTGCGTCATTAAACGGTTTTTCAAAGGCGGAGAGGCATCCAATTGTTCAACAGCAGTCAACCAATAATCCGTGATCAGCTGTTCCGTGATTTGCGGGTTTCTTGCCTCCACTGCAATCGATGTTTGGGCAATATGTGAAAACTGCTGGGCCATTCTTGTTCGGAACAGTTGATAGAGTTGGAAGGGCAAAATATCTTCCAATTGAACTGCAAAACACCACACCCGATTCTTTTTATGGACAGTCAGGCGCGTGAGTTCTCCTTTTTCAAAAAAAGACATATACACATCTTCCGTCAGCTCCAGCTGTTGTAAAAGCGCTAAAAATCGCTCTCTCGCTTCTTGGTTTTCTACCATTGTATTCACCACCTGTAGTTTCTTTAATTATGACGAGCAGCAGCGGTCATTTGAGCTTGCTTTCCTGTGCCAGGTTTATCTAAAATCTATCTTTTCTATTAAAAATACGATTTTCGCTTATTGTGCGAAAATCGATTAATCCTACTTTATCCGTTTTTAATTCGAACGGAAATATTCGTTCAAATGGTCGATTAACTCTTCTTTTGCCCATTCAAACATTTCGCCCGTACTTCTAATTTTCACTTCCACTATTCCTTCACTTGCTCGTTTTCCGACTGTGACGCGTACTGGCAAGCCAATTAAATCCGCATCCATAAATTTCACGCCAACACTTTCATCTCGATCATCAAATAATACATCAAATTGATAAAACGTTAAAATGTTATATAATTCATCCGCTAAGTTGAGATGGCTTTCTTCGTGAATATTTACCGGAATGAGATGGATATCATAAGGAGAAAATTGCTTTGGCCATAGGAATCCATTTTCATCTTGGAAGATATCGGCCATCACCGCAAAAATTCTGGAGATTCCCAAATTGAAACTGCCCATTCTAATAGGCTGCAGTTGTGCATTTTCATCCATATAATTGACGTTCAACTTTTCGCAGACACTGGTTCCCAATTTACTGATCTTTCCTACTTCAATCCCTCTTTTAAAGGAGATGGTGCCTCCATCCGGAGCGGGGTCTCCTTCTTTAACATTGCGAATGTCCCCATATAGATTGATGGCAAAGTCGCGATTTGGATTCACATTCTTATAATGATAACCGTCTTCATTTGCACCGGCTACCCCATTTCTGATGGAAGAGATGGCATGATCTGCAATTACTTTTACATCAACGGGCAACTTTATCGGTCCAATATAGCCTATTTGGCAATTCAACAGCTCTTGTATTTCGGATTCGCTTGCTAAAGAAAGCGTGCGTGCTTGGAGAACATTCTTTAACTTAACTCCATTGATTTGATGATCGCCTCTTACTAAAACGATGGCAAATTCACCATCTATTTTATAGACAAGGGCCTTGATACAGTCGGTTTCTTCTATTTCAAAGAATGCACAGACTTCTTCAATCGTTTGTATATTCGGCGTTTCTGCCTTCTCGATCGGATTCAGCGTTTCTTTCGAAGAAGTTGGTTCATTGACCACTTCGGCAATTTCAATATTCGCAGCATACCTGGATTCATCTGAATAAGCAATGAGTGTATCTCCATTGTCAGCCGGGATGATAAATTCCAATGATTCTGCATCATCGGCTCCTCCAGCATCCGCTTGAATTATTTCATAATGAAGACCTAACTTGCTTAAAATGGTTGAGTACGCAGCAGTCATCTGACTATAGACCGCTTCAAGCGTTTCATCATTTATATGGAAAGAGTAGGCATCTTTCATTAAAAATTCCCTGCTTCGCAACAGTCCATTGCGCGCCCGATTTTCATCTCGATATTTGGTTTGGATTTGATAAAGAGTAATCGGATATCTTTTATATGATTGTATTTCATCTTGAATTAACTTGATCATTGCTTCCTCATGGGAAGGTGCCAGTATAAAGTTTTGGTTGTTTCGGTTGGAAACTTGAAACAATTCTTTTCGATACTCATCATAATTTCTTGAATGTTCCAAGACGGATAGCGGCTGCAATGTTGGCAATCCAATTTCCACAGCGCCAATTGCTTCCATCTCCTGATGAATCATTTTCTCTAATTTATTTAAAATCCGTTTAGCTAATGGCAGGTAGGAATAAACACCGCTTGTGCTTTGACGTATAAACCCGGCACGCAGCAGCATTTTATGCGATTTTGCTTCTATCTCGGAAGGTATTTCCCGTAGTGTTGGAATTAACGTAGCACTCTGTTTCATATCGCATCACCTTTTCTTTTCGAACTCATTCAATTTTAAGCATAACATAATAATTTATTTTAAGCCTTTGTTTAGAAAAAACTAAACCTTATTCACTATGGAATTTTACCATAATTGAATAAGGTTTAGTTAATTGCTGTTGAATAGTATGGCTGCGGTGTGAGCGAGCCCACTCCGCTTTTCTATTTAAAAGAAGAACCTTTGAATGTCATTCCACGTGACAACTACCATCAAGATCATAAGCAGGACGATTCCCACAAAGTGAACCATTCCTTCTTTTTGACGGTCGACTGGTTTTCCACGCAATGCTTCGATTCCGAAGAATAACAATCTTCCCCCGTCCAAAGCAGGCAATGGAAGCAAGTTCATGATGCCTAGGTTGATACTTAATACCGCTGCCCAGTTCATAAGATTATAAACGCCATATTTGGCTACCGTTTCCGTTGCTTTATAGATCCCAACAGGCCCGGACAGTGCATCGATTGTAAATTGTCCGGTGATTAAATCTCCAAGCAGACTTAAAATCAGAACTGTATAATCATACGTTTGCGTAACCCCAAAGACCAGTGCTTTTAGCGGATTTTTTTCTACCGGACTTTGGTACATCACACCAATTTGCCCGTATTCCTTCCCGCTTTCATTCAATACCTTTGGTGTCATCGTTAATTCAAGTTCTTGTCCATTTCTTTCAACCAGAAGCGTTAATTCTTCTCCGGGTTTGTCCTGAATCGTTCCGGATAATTCCTGCCAATCCTCAATCGGTTTCCCGTCAATGGCCTTTACATAGTCCCCGGCCTGCATGCCCGCTTCGGCTGCGGGTTCGCCTTCCTTCACATCATAAATGACGGGCTCAAAAGTTGGAACACCTTGCATCAAAGCAATAAAAGCAAAAACAACAAAAGCTAATATGAAATTGAAAAGAGGTCCTGCAAAAATGGCCATGGATCGCTGTCCAACAGTTTTTGAATTGAATTGGCGATCATACGGTGCAATGATGGTTTCTGTACCATTTTCTACAATCTTCGCTGTTCTTGATACATTGATGCGAACAAATTGTTCGTCTTCATCGTACCCTTCGACCCATAATCCTTTTTCAAGATCCGCACGTTCCACTTCCATGAATAGAACATTTGGGTTTTGTACTTTTTGATTTAAATATATTTTTTCGGCAACATTGTCACGATTTAATATTAACCCTACTCGGTAACCTGGCTGCAGGTCTACCGTATCCATCTCATCACCCGCCATGCGGACATATCCGCCAAGAGGCAATAATCGGATTGTATATAACGTTTCCCCTTTCGTCATTCCAAAAACCTTCGGACCCATCCCTATTGCGAATTCACGCACCATAATGCCTGCGCGTTTTGCAAATATAAAGTGGCCAAGTTCATGGAAAAAGACAAGGGAACCAAACACAAGTATAAACGCTATTACAGTTTGCATATCATCCCACCTTCAAAAAGACGTTTAATTAGTCTATGCTCACTCTATTTATTTTACCAGTTTTGCGACCGTTTTTCTTGTTTCACTATCTACATGCAAGATTGTTTCTAAATCAGGAAGTAGAATATTGCTATGATTGTTCATAATTTGTTCAATTATTTCTTCAATTTGAAGGAATGTAATTTTTTCTTCCAAGAATAGAGCAACGGCTGCTTCATTTGCTGCATTCATCGCAGTCAGCAATGTACCGCCCGCTTTCCCTGCATCATATGCCAGTTTCAATGCACGGTAGCGATCAAAATCGACTTCTCTAAAGTGGAGTTGTCCAATTTGCGCTAAATTCAAACGAGTGCCTCCCACCAACGGCAAGCGGTCCGGATAGCTTAATGCATATTGAATTGGTACACGCATATCAGGTGTTCCAAGCTGAGCAATGACACTTGTATCATGATACTCAACTAAAGAGTGAATAATACTTTCTTTATGTAACAATACATCAATTTTTTCGAAAGGCATGTTAAATAAAACATGTGCTTCAATCACTTCAAGCCCTTTGTTCATCATCGTCGCGGAATCTATTGTAATTTTCGCGCCCATCGACCAATTGGGATGATTTAAAGCATCTTTCACCGTCACATTTTTTAACTGTTCGCGTGTTTTGTCACGGAACGAACCACCAGAAGCAGTCAAGATTAATCGTTCAATTCTCTTCGGATTTTCACCATTCATTGATTGGAAAATAGCGGAATGCTCACTATCCACAGGCAAAATCTGTACATTGTTTTTTCTAGCTTCTTCCATTACTAGATGTCCTGCAGTAACTAATGTTTCTTTGTTGGCAATCGCGATTGTTTTCCCCATTCGGATGGCTGCCAAAGTGGACTCCAAGCCAACGCTGCCTAACACTGCATTTACCAGAACGGTTGAATCAGGGTGTGTTGCTACCTCCACCAATCCTTTTGTTCCATAGGTGAATTGGATTTTTGGAAACTCTTTGGAAAGTTCCCTCGCATCTTTTTCCTCTTGTACGGAAACAAGCTCCGGGTGAAGCTGTTGGATAATTTCACGTGTTTTTTCTATATTTTTTCCTGAAGAGAACGCAACAAGATGAAAATTCTCCGGATTATTCTTCAAAATATCGACCGTTTGAATCCCGATCGACCCTGTTGCCCCTAATAAACTAATTTTCTTCACGGCTAAACTTCCTTTCAAAAAGATCAATTGCGCCTTGGCGTAGTTGAGTCCAGATTATAGGCTAACTTCCTTTTTAAACTTCCCGTAAATATTTGTACCATCTGCGGCCGGCTAAACAGTCGGGGGTTGAACTACTACTGAAAAAGTTAAAATTGTTCAAGAATCCTTCTTCTCGAACAATGAATTTTAGTTTAGATGAATTGTAAGAAGTGCAGTAGCGGCAATACAAATAAAAGACTATCAAATCGATCTAAAATTCCACCATGTCCAGGCAGCAATTTTCCGGAATCTTTTACTGCATAATGTCGTTTGATAGCGGATTCTACCAAATCCCCCATTTGCCCAAAAATTGAAGCGATTACAGAAATCGCGATGAGCGCAATCCAAGATGGTGAAACAGGGTAGATTAGTTGGAAGATGCATGCAAAAACAACGGCAGTAAGTATTCCGCCTACAAATCCTTCAATCGTTTTATTTGGGGAGATTTCAGGCCACAACTTCTTTTTCCCAAATTTCCGGCCAATAAAATAAGCACCTGAATCGGTTGCCCATACAATAACCAGAGCAAAAATCAGAAACTCCAACCCTGCATTGCGCGTCTCGATTAAATAGTAAAATCCGATTCCTACATAAAGTGCACTGATTAAAATAAAGCCTACATCATCGAAGGTAAAATTATTTTTTACGATTACTGAGTAGATGAGCAGCAACACAACACCGATCATTAAAAACTCGGTTTTTGTATAGGTTGTAGGGTGAAACAGCATTTTGAGCTGAACGGATGTGGGAAGCAGCATGCTAAATGTGATGAATAGTCCGATTATTCCCGGAATCGATAAAATTCGAATATGCTTCATTTTTAGAAGCTCGTATATACCGATTGCTGCAATCGCATATACTAATAACGTAAAAGGCAACTGGCCGAGCAGCACGAATACAAGGAATAGTGCACCTGCCGTTACCCCCGTTATAATTCTTTGCTTCAACTTGATGATTCTCCTTTCAGTCCACCATAGCGTCTATTTCGCTGCTGGTAGGCTTGTATCGCTTGCATAAAAGTTTTTTGGTCGAAATCAGGCCACAGTACGTCCGTAAACCAGAATTCCGTATAGGCCAGCTGCCATAGCATAAAATTGCTTAAGCGAACTTCTCCACTAGTGCGAATGAGCAGATCGGGCTCTGGAAGTGATGAGGTCATCAGATATTGATTTATCATGTTTTCATCCACATCATCCATCGTCAATTTTCCATTGCTTACTTCCATCATTATTGCCTTCATGGCAGCAACAATTTCAGCTCGGCTGCCATAATTCATGGCAAAATTCAAAATAAGCCCATTGTTGTTCTTCGTCATTTCCATCGCTTGATTTAATGCTTTTTTCGTATTAGAGGGAAGGCCCTCCATATCGCCGATCATTTCAATGCGAATATCGCGTTCCATCAACTCCGGCATAAAGGAATTCAAGAACATTTGAGGAAGGCTCATTAGATATTCCACTTCTGATTTGGGTCTTTTCCAGTTTTCCGTCGAAAAAGCATATAGTGTTAATACTTGAATACCAAGGTCATCCGCTATCCGGGCAATTCTTCGGACAGTTTGCATCCCTTCATGATGACCCGCAATTCTTGGCATGGCTCTTTTTTTCGCCCAACGTCCGTTGCCATCCATTATGATGGCGATATGGGAAGGTAAACATTCATTTGTTAATAGAGATTGTGCAACCTCCATCGAGTGCTTTTCCTCTTTTGATTTACTAAATAGCTTTTTTAACATTAGCAATTCCCCCACCTGACAACTTTTAGGACGTTTTATCATTTTATAAAACTATGTGTAAAAAATTCTTTCCTTTTTACATAGAATACATTTTTCTAATCATATCAAAAACAAGTGAATGTGTCTTACGTTCTTTCGTATCATTTACTTTTTTTTTCAATGCTACACATTTTTTATGTATAAAAAATCGATAATTAATCAATATTGCCTTTTATTATCATAGATTCAAAGCTCCACTTTAGTCTTCTGCTGCCCGCAAGGCATTTCGAAGCTCTGTTTCAAAGTAAAAAAGACGCCCTAATTGATAGGACGCCCTATGCCTGAATTAGTTCTACAATCGATGTGATTTACAAAAAATTTGCAAATGCTTAAAATAATCGATTTTTAATCAGCAAATTCTAAACAGATAAGATTTCTTTTTCTTTATCTTTTGCAAGTTGGTCAACTTTAACGATATAGTCATCTGTTAATTTTTGAATATCATCGCTGTAACCACGCAAATCATCTTCTGTAATGTCGCCATTCTTTTCCAATTTTTTTAAATCATCATTTGCATCACGGCGAACGTTGCGAACGGCAACTTTTGCCTCTTCGGCTTCTTTCTTCACAACTTTTACAAGCTCTTTACGGCGTTCTTCTGTTAATGCAGGAATCGCTAAACGAATAACATTTCCATCATTTGTCGGTGTAATGCCAATATCAGATTTCATAATCGCTTTTTCGATTTCTCCCAATATGGACTTATCATAAGGCTGAATGACAAGTAGACGCGCTTCCGGAACAGAAACTCCAGCTAATTGGTTGATCGGTGTTGGTGCACCATAATAATCCACTGAAATTCTATCCAAAAGTGAAGCATTTGCACGTCCTGCACGAATTGAAGCTAATTCACGAGAAAATGCGGAAATCGATTTTTCCATCTTGTCTTTTGCTTGCGCTAACGTTTGTTTAGGCATTATAAATTCCTCCTAACCACTGTACCGATTTTATCACCGAGTACTGCTCTTTTAATATTTCCTTTATTCATAATAGAGAATACTATTAATGGGATGTCATTGTCCATACATAAAGTAGAAGCAGTCGAATCCATTACTTGTAATCCTTGTTGAATTACGTCTAAATATGTGAGTGTGTCATATTTAATAGCGTTGGAATCGGTTTTTGGATCAGCAGAATAGACACCATCTACGTTATTTTTCGCCATCAAGATTGCATCGGCATCAATTTCAGCCGCACGTAAAGCAGCAGTTGTGTCGGTAGAGAAGAAAGGATTGCCTGTTCCCGCTGCAAAAATCACAACGCGTTTCTTTTCAAGGTGACGCACTGCCTTTCTGCGTATGTAAGGCTCGGCTACTTGTGTCATGACGATGGAAGATTGAACACGCGTTTCAATTTCCAATTTTTCAAGGGCATCTTGCAATGCCAATGAATTCATGACAGTCGCAAGCATTCCCATATAATCCGCTGAAGCACGGTCCATTCCCATTTCGCTTCCTACTTTTCCGCGCCAAATGTTGCCTCCACCAACGACGACAGCAACTTCCACGCCAAGTTCCACGACTTCTTTAATATCTTCAGCAACAGATTTAATAATCTTTGGCGATAATCCGTAACCCGCTTCTCCCGCTAAGGCCTCACCGCTAATTTTAATCACTACACGTTCATATTGTGGCACACCCATAGTAAACCTCCGTAATTCAATTTTGTTCTGGAAAAGCGCAAGCACCTGATTAGCGTCGCGTCGAAGAAAACGCCATTCAAGCGCTATATCCGAATTGCCAGGCTTTTTGGCTTTCGATCGAGGACAGGCCACCACCTCAAGACTAGGGCTGGACTGCTTGCGCTAGACATTATTCAAACTTAAAAATACTCGAAAAATAGGGAACACTCATTTGTGTTCCCTATGGCAACTTATTTGTAAATGATACAATCAACAATTTTCGCATTTATGGGCAGTAATACCACACTCGGTGATAGTACTGCCCGTAAAAGCATCGTTTGAAGGCTTTACAAGAAGTGTGAGGAAAATCCTCACACTATTTTTGTAAAGTCTGTATTATTTGATTGTATTAATTACCTTTTACTTGGTTCATAACTTCTTCAGCGAAGTTGTCTTCACGTTTTTCGATACCTTCACCTACAGCAAAGCGTACGAATGAAGTAACATTGCCGCCTGTTGCTTTAACGAAGTCACGTACTTTTTGGTCTGAGTTTTTAACGAAAGTTTGGTCTAGTAAGCAAATTTCTTCGAAGTATTTGCCAAGACGGCCTTCTACCATTTTCGCAACGATATTTTCTGGTTTACCTTCGTTTAAAGCTTGTTCAGTTAATACTTTGCGTTCATGATTAACTTCTTCTTCAGAAACTTCATCACGAGATACATATTTAGGGTTGATGGCAGCGATGTGCATTGCTACATCTTTCGCAGCACTTTCATCAGTAGAACCTTCAAGAACTACTAATACCCCAATGCGTCCACCCATGTGCAGGTATGAACCAAATGCATCTGCGTCTGTTTTAGTTTTCACTTCGAAACGACGTAGTGTAATTTTTTCTCCGATTGTTGCAACTGCAGTTGAGATTAGATCTTCAACTTTAACGCCTTCTGCATTCTCAAGTTCTAATGCAGCTTCAACTGATTCAGGTTTTGCGGCTAAAATTAGTTTTGCTAGTTCAGCAACTAAAACTTGGAACTTTTCGTTTTTAGCAACGAAGTCAGTTTCTGCGTTAACTTCCAAGATTACTGCTTCATTTCCTTCAGCAAGGATGTAAGTTGTTCCTTCTGCAGCGATACGGTCAGCTTTTTTAGCAGCTGATGAAAGCCCTTTTTCACGCAAGAAGTCGATTGCCGCATCGATGTTCCCATCAGTTTCTACTAAAGCTTTTTTGCAGTCCATCATACCTGCGCCAGTTTTTTCACGAAGTTCTTTTACTAATTGTGCAGTGATTGCCATTTGAAGTTTCCTCCTTGAGTTATCAATTATTAAATTTTTTGGGATTTATTAAGAAAAGGAAGTTAGCTTGTGGAACAGTGTCCAGCTGCCGCGGCTAGCCGCCTCCGCTTTTCGCATGTCCAGCTGCGAACGCCAGCCCCTCGACAACTTCGAAAGCCCCCGCGAGGACAAAAAGCGTCCTCTTGGGACTTTCTCCAGTTGTTGTCGGGGCTATCAGGCGTTCTCCGCTTTTCTTTTTAAAAAAAGGTGATAAGAGGGTTCATCCACTTATCACCTTTTGTATCAGCGAATTACTCAGCAGCTACTTCTTCTTCGGCTGGAGCTTCAGATTCACCTTGTTTTGACTCGATTAGAGCATCTGCCATTTTAGCAGTTAATAATTTAACAGCGCGGATAGCATCGTCGTTTGCAGGGATTACGTAGTCGATTTCATCTGGATCACAGTTTGTATCAACAATACCTACGATAGGAATATTTAATTTGCGAGCTTCTGCAACAGCAATACGCTCTTTGCGTGGGTCAACTACGAACATTACATCAGGAATTCCAGCCATATCACGGATACCGCCAAGGAATTTCACAAGACGCTCATGCTCTTTTTTAAGTTGAATTACTTCTTTTTTAGGAAGTACTTCGAAAGTACCGTCTTCTTCCATTTTTTCGATTGCTTTTAAGCGAGCAACACGTTTTTGGATTGTACCGAAGTTTGTTAACGTACCACCTAACCAGCGTTGGTTGATGTAGTAGTTGCCAGAACGTTCAGCTTCTTCTTTAATCGCTTCTTGCGCTTGTTTTTTAGTACCTACGAAAAGTACTTTACCGCCGTCTTGGCCAACTTGGCGCATGAAGTCGTAAGCTTCTTCTAATTTTTTAACTGTTTTTTGTAGATCGATAATATAGATACCGTTACGCTCAACAAAAATGTATTTTTTCATTTTTGGGTTCCAACGGCGAGTTTGGTGACCGAAATGTACACCAGCTTCAAGTAATTGTTTCATTGAAATTACTGACATGTAGGTTTCCTCCTAATATTTTGGTTTTTTTCCTCCGCACTTTTCATCTGCAACAAGCAACTTTTTATCCAAAAAGCACCACTTACTGCATCAAAATGCGTGTGTAATTAACACCAATTGATAATATATCACACTGAATTTTGAAGTGCAACAATTTTATGCATGAAACTTGATTAACAATTCTATTTCCGTCTTGCCTTTTTGCATGATTTTTGCAATTTCGTCAATAGTCTTGCCTTCTTTGTAAAAATTTAAAACCTTTTGTTCAAAAGAAGGCAATATGGGCGAATCTTGTTCATTTTGTTGCGGCTTAAGCATTTGGGGAGGTTGACTCACGTTTTTTTGTTGTTTATAAGCATTTGCCGCCATCGATTTTGGTACAAAAGGCTTCGCGTCTATTTTCACTTCTTCTACTGACTCTTTTTCATTTGTCTTGTTTTCCTCTATATTTACCAGTCCAGCTTTTGGGGCATGTTGTTTTTCATTCCCCTCTATATTGGAAAGCTCTTTAATAAGACGATCGTTTTCTTCCTTCATCTCCACTAAATAGAGACCAATCGCATCATCCATTTCACGGATTAACTGGTCCTGTCTTTTTTCCAGGTCTTTAAATTTTGCTATTTTTAAATTCAGAAGTACGATGAAGTAAAAACAAATGAGCTGTGAGATGATTAATATCACGAATAATACGCCGGTCATACATTTCTCCTATCCACTAAAATCAATAAAATTGCCTTTAAAAGGATGTTGAACTTCCTTTTCTTCTTTTTGTCGGCTATTTTGTTTTTTGGCATTCTCTTCTTGCTGCTGGCTTTCTTTTTCGCCATCTTTGATGAAATCGATTTTTTCACTATCGCTTACCTGCAATTGTTTTCGCTCAGTTTCCTTTTTTAACGCCTCATGTGCATTCAATTGCTGTGAAATGACATTTTGTTGATGCTGCTCCGCTATTTTTCCGGCATCAAACGTTTTTGGAATGGCAATTTGCAGCTCCAAAGCCTTCAAGCTCATCTAGAATCCCCCTATTCAAATACGCCTTGGCGAATTTTGTGACTGCCGCTTCGCTTTCGTCACAGCCAAAACATATGTGACTGCCGCTTCGCTTTCGTCACAGCCAATAATATGTACCTGTCGCTAACGCTTTCGGTACAGCCGAAAAATGTGTGTCCACATTTTAAAGTATGCTGAATGAAGTTAATTGACCGCTGTCAGAAGCTTTCTTAACTTCAATAATGCTTTTGAATGGATTTGAGATATTCTGGATGTGGATAAATTGAGCATTTCGCCGATTTCTGTCAAGGTTAACTCCTCTGTATAAAATAAGCTTAAAACCAGCTGTTCTTTTTCGTTTAGGTTTTTAATATTTTCGCTAAGTTCTTTAATCAATTCATCTTGAACCACTTCTTGTTCGGGGGTTTTTGTTCTTTCGTCGCGTATGACGAATGACTTTCCATCCGATTCATCTTGATCTTGCTGTTCATTGATTGATAATACATTCGAGAAAAAATGCTCTTGTACCGTTTTATAAACTTCTTCTACCGGCAGATTCATATGTTCCGCCAATTCTTCAGGCGTTGGGGTACGCATTAATCGCTGCTCCAATTGTTCGATTTGCACTTCCATCTTTTTCGATTTCTCCCTTGCCGAACGCGGCAGCCAATCTTCCTTTCTCAGACCGTCGATGATTGCTCCTCGGACCCGAAAGGAAGCATATGTATCAAACTTCAAATCTCTTTTTATATCAAATTTATTCAACGCATCAAATAAGCCCATCATGCCTAAACTCATTAAATCGTCCCGGGAGACATTTTTCGGAACGCTGGCACCGATGCGTTGGACATGATAAGTCACCAATGATTTATATTTATTTAACAGCTTATTGCCTGCATCTGGATCGCGATCATTAAGCCAACCATTCCAAAGAGCTTGTTCATTATCTCCATGAAGCTGTACCATTGTCGTCACCTCATACTTAAATGAATTATATCATCAACTTTTTTTATTATTTTTTTAGGAATTACGCTGTAAGAACGATAGAATCTTGTTGCCTTTTACTGAGAAAGCATCCAAATCTTACTCCAAGTTATTATATCAAATGATTACAATAAATTACACTCTCAGATACTCTTTATCTACTAATCAGCAACTAAAATTTGACATAAAACTGAAAAAAGAGCCGCAGTATCGACTCTTTTCTACATTGCGAATGATTTGTTAACGAATCTCTTGGTTCATCATCGACTGAACAACTTTGGCGATCTCCTCTGCATTTTCATCACTGAATTCAACAGTGGAAGACCTTTGCGCCGATTCTGTTTGTCCACTCACAGCATTGTTGCGCAACATTTCATTTTCCTCATCCAGGTTTTGAAACAGTTGATCATCCGGCGTATAAAGGCAGTATCCAATCAAAAAACGAATCGGATACATGAGCAAAAAAGAGACCGCGCCGGCAATCAGCGATCCTAGAATACTATTTAAAGGAATAGCAGAAGCTGAAAGTGTACTTAAAAAGTAGATTGTAAATCCAAGGAGAGCGCCCCACAAGTTATAAAAAATCGAACCAAACATTATATTTCACTCACTCCCTGATTGACCGTACGAATACTTAATTTACAAGTAGCGGGATTAAATTCGATCGTTCTGCCACTGCCGCCACCCGTATCTTCGGCAATGATCGGAATCTTATTTTTGGCCAGCTCCGTTTTCACGGCTTCTACATTTCTGGGACCAATGCGCATGGTATCTTTGTCAGAAGCGAATTTAAACATTTGAGCTCCGCCTGCTATTTTGGCTTTTAAACGAAATGGTTGGACACCAGCCAATTTTAATTGATTGATAAGCGCTTTTATTCCTGTATCTGCAAATTTTGCTTCGTTAATCGTTTGCGTTCTCGACAAAGTCGACTCAGGCAGCATGATATGAACCAAACCTGCTATATTTTTCGTTTCATCATACAATACCACCCCTACACACGAGCCTAAACCTGAAGTGCGTATTGTATTTGGCATTTTCACGATATCCAATTGAGCAATTCCTACTTTGACTACATTACCCGCCTGCGTTTGAATCATATTAAGAAACTCCTAAAGCCTTAAAAATAGAGGTAAAGGAATCAGGATCGGGTAGTAAGAAGAAATGCCCGTGAACTTCATTACTATTTTGGAAACCGTCTTCAAAAATGGATGTATTGATCACAATAACCGTATCACTCACTTGGGAAATTTCGATTAGCCCCGTACTAATGATGGCCCCAAACATATCCACACTTAACCCAGGGACAGTTGGGTAGATTTTCAGACCGGTAAAATCCGATAAGGCCGAAAGATATGAACCTGATAAAATATTCCCTAATTCTTGCATCGCCGATAATCCCAGTTCGGAAATCAAATGATTAGTAAAGCTGAATTCGTCATCATGAATCAAACTTTGAATGAAACGGTCTGCCCGTTCAATCGGCAGGATAAAAAACATGCTGCCCTGTGAATCCCCTTCAATGCGCAGGTAGATTCCGACTACAACCGTTTCCGCTCCTCCAACAAGTTCCATCATGTCATTAAATGAGACCGTCTCGACATTAGGCACATGCATATCGATTTTTCGATTCAACAGATTGGAAAGGGCTGTCGCAGCATGCGCAGCACCTATATTTCCTATTTCTTTTAAGATATCCAGATGCAATGATGTAATCTTTTGATTTTCAATCATTACGATCATCCCTACTATTTAAGATTTTTGGAGTCTGGACAGTGTCTAGCTCCGGCAGCTTGCTCCTCGAGAGTTTTATCAAACCGTTAGGAAGTTAGCCTAAAAACGACACATCGTGTGTCAACAGCTAACTGACCTACATCCTGTAGGCCTCCGCTTTTCTATGTCTGAGGATTCAGTACTTTATCCAAATGCAATAATATTAATAAGCGGTTGTCAATTTTTGCCACGCCTGAAATGAAATCTTCTTCGTTCGAGCCAACCACTTCCGGCTGCTGTTCAATCGAGTCGACCGGAATATCGATGACGTCGTTGGCAGAGTCCACGATAAATCCGACTTCCATTTCATCCAATGTAATGATGATGATTCTCGTTGTCTCTTCCTGATTGGAGACGGGGATGGCAAAACGTTCACGCAAATCAAGTATCGGTGTTACGACTCCGCGCAAATTGATGACACCTTTCACATACTTGGGCGTTTTTGGAACCCTCGTGATATGCATTAATTTTTCAATTCCTTGTACGTTCGATACAGGAATGGCATATTCTTTATCGGCAAGTTGGAAAACGATCACTTTTAAATATTCTTGTTCTACGACGGTCATACTTTACACCTCTTTCATTGTTCTACTTCATCAGCGCATTGCAATCCACGATCAAAGCAACTTTACCGTTTCCTAGAATGGTAGCCCCAGAAATTGCAAAAATATTAGATAAGTAGTTTCCTAAAGACTTCAAGACAATTTCCTGTTGTCCGATAAATGAGTCGACTACCAATCCTGCTAGTTTGTCCCCTTTACGTACAATGACTACCGAGTGGTATTCATCTTCTTTGCCTTCATTTCTAGGAACCTCAAAAATTTCGTCCAAGAAAATCAGAGGAACCACTTTCCCGCGGAAATCGATTACTTTTTGGTTGTGTGCATTGAGAATATCACTATTTTTAATGATTGACGTTTCTATGATGGATGATAAAGGAACCGCATAAATTTCTTGTTCGATTTCCACCAACATAACTGAAATAATCGATAAAGTTAATGGAAGCTGAATCGAGAAGATGGACCCTGAACCTTCTGTAGATTCAATCGAAATGCTGCCGCCCAGCGACTCTATTGTTGTTTTTACAACGTCCAGTCCAACCCCGCGTCCGGAAATGTCAGAAATGCTGTCGGCAGTGGAGAAGCCTGACGCCAAGATTAATTCATTGATTTGTCTATCCGACAAGGTCAAAGCGGCCTCTTTCGAAACAATGCCTTTGGAAATGGCTTTTTTCAATACTTTTTCACGATTGATGCCGGCACCATCATCTTCTATTTCAATAAACACATAGTTTCCGCTGTGATACGCACGCAATGTGACGTTTCCTTCTTCCGGTTTTCCGTTTGCTCGACGCACTTCAGGACTTTCTATACCATGGTCTACTGAATTGCGGATTAAATGCACCAGTGGGTCCCCGATTTCATCGATGACTGTACGATCCAATTCAGTTTCAGCCCCGATCACCTCAAGGTTGATTTTCTTGTTTAAGTCGCGTGACAATGTACGGACCATTTTCGGGAATCGATTGAATACTGTTTCAATTGGAATCATGCGCATAGTCAAGACAATTGTTTGCAAGTCTCCCATTGTACGGCTCATGCGTTCCACGGTTTCATTCAATTCTGAGTGATTTACTTCCGTTGCAATGGATTGCAGCCTTCCACGATCAATCACCAATTCTTCAAATAAATTCATCAAAATATCCAGGCGTTCAATGCTGACACGAATGGTTTTGCTGGCAGCATGCTTGGCAGGTGCAGCTTTTTGGCTATTATTCTCTTCTTTCTTTTGTTCCGGTATAGCAACGGCCGTCGCCTCTTCAGCTGCCGGTTGTTCTACCGGCGTTTTCGATTCTGAAACAGCCGATTGAACAAATACGTCTTTGGATAATGGAATGATGGTCACATTCTCTACTTCGGAAACTTTTAAAATTTTGCTGCGCAATTCGTCTTCGCTTGTTTGCGAAATAAGCGCAACTTTAAAGTCCTGATCGAACTGTTCTTCTTCCAATTTGTCCACTGTAGGAGACGACTTTACAACATCTCCGTTTTTCTCCAGGATATCAAACACCATGTAAACGCGGGCAGCTTTTAACAGGCACCCAGCACTCAAAGTAACGGCTATTTCGAAGGCATTAAACCCTTGTTCTGTAGACTGCAACAGGATCGTTTTTTCGAAATCATCATATTCCAGCGCAGGCGCAATTGCAATTTCTGCGGTTGTAGCGGCGCTTTCGGCTGGCGCTGATTCGTTTATTTGATTTTGGGAAGCTGATGATGCAGCCACCGGTTCTCCGGACTCAATTCGTTTTAACTTCTCGACTGTTTCTGAAACGTTACGTTTTCCATCGCCGCCGTCTGCAATATTCATGACCATTTCTTCCAAATGGTCGACAGATTCAAAAACGACATCCAAAATCTCTGCGTTTACATGAATTTTTTCATTGCGAATAGCATCAAGCACATTTTCCATTTTGTGGGTCAAATCCGCTAAATCCTCATATCCCATTGTTGCGGACATTCCTTTTAACGTATGGGCAGAACGGAAAATTTCATTGACTATTGTTAGATCATCGGGATTTTTTTCGAGTTCCAGCAAATTGTCGCTACATGATTGTAAATGTTCTTTACTTTCTTCAATGAACATCTCTAAATACTGATTTAGTTCCACTCAGAACAACTCCTTTTATGGCAAGTAATTCATAATCGCCTTCGCAATATCTTCAACATCTACTATTTCATCAACTAGCTCTGTTTCGACGGCTGCTTTTGGCATTCCGTATACGATGCTCGTTTTCATGGATTCTGCGATTGCCATTACGTTTCCGTTTTTCTTCAATTGGATAAGCCCTTTTGAGCCATCAGATCCCATGCCCGTCATAATGACCGCCACTTTATCGAATTCAGGAAATTGGCTCGTATTTTCAAATAGTACATCTACACTCGGACGATGCCCTCCACGCGGCGGCTCTATCCGGTCCAGCAATACCTCGAAGTTCGTGCCTGTCTTTTTAAGTTTCAGGTGACTTCCGCCGGGTGCGATATAAGCTGTTCCATTTTGCAAAATATCACCGTTTTCCGCTTCTTTTACGGTGATTGCACTTAATTGATTTAGACGATCTGCCAGCGATTTCGTAAACCCGGCAGGCATATGTTGAACAATTAAAATAGGTGCTTTTATAGAACAAGGCAGCTTCGTAATCACTTCTTGAAGGGCACGGGGACCTCCTGTAGAAGTGCCTATTAGGACCACCTTTTTAGTTGTCTGGCTCCATTGCCTGTTTAACTTTTTCTCCTCTTCAGTAAAAGCCCCCCTGCTAGTCGTAGGTGCAGAGACGTTTTTCGTTTGGGCTTTTTGAAAATCATTTGAACTTATAGTCAATGATTCGCTTAATGTATGTTCTTTGGATGTTTTTCTTAATTTTTTCACAGAGACATGAGCTGCATGCTCCACTTTATGTACCAATTCTTTTTCGATCTTGTGCAAATCCAGCGAAATGTTCCCGCCAGGTTTTGCCACAAAATCAACGGCCCCATATTCCATGGCTTTTAAAGCATTTTCAGCCCCTTCAAGGGTAGTAGTAGATAACATAACCACAGGCACAGGACAAAGCTCCATAATTTCTTTTAACGCATCCAGCCCATTTAAGATAGGCATTTCAACGTCCATCGTAACAACGTCCGGTTGCAGGCTTTGTATTTTTTTTATGGCATCTTTTCCGTTGCGGGCCGTACCAATCACTTCGATATTAGCGTTTCCTGCAAAAAAATCGCTAATGAGCTTTCTCATAAAAGCCGAGTCGTCTACAACCAAAAGTTTGCTTTTTTTTAAAACTTCCACCTAACCACGCCCCTTCGAAAACATATTGCGCAATTTCGATAAAAACGTGCTTTGCCTTTTTTGCCCGTGAACTTCAGTAAAATTGCGGTCCACAAATTGTTGAACCATTCCTTTTAATGTTTTCGAGATATTGCTATCCGGATATGAAATCGAAAAAGGCACTTGTTCACGAACTGCTTTACGAACTACAGCATCTTCAGGCAATGAACCGAGTACAATGACCTCCTTATTCAAAAACTTTCGGATGGTGCTTTCCAAACGATATAAGGTTTCTTGCCCTTCCTCTTTTGAATAGGAGCGATTGCATACTAGATAAATTGTTTTATTGGGATCTTTCATATGGATATATTTCATCATGGAATACGCATCGGTCAACGCGGTCGGTTCTTCTGTCGTAATGCCGATGATTTCATCGACGGCAGAAAGCAAGTCCAATGACCAATTCGTTGCCCCGGCGCCCATATCAAAAACAATATAATCATGTGATTTCTGCAATTGCTCAAATGCTTGCAGAAGGGACCCAAACATTCCTTTTGACCATTCCATTACAGAGGACATACCGGATCCCCCTGAAATGTATGTAATGTTGAGAGGGCCATCATACATGACTTCTTCCAGCGAGCATTCTCCATACAAATAATCCCGCAAATTATAGTCGGCCGTTTTACCTATAAGAATATTGACATTTCCCATCCCAATATCCATATCGAGCAAGACAACTTTTTTCCCTAGTTTGGCTAGATTGATGGCAAAGTTTGTAGAAAAATTGCTTTTGCCCACCCCGCCTTTACCACTGACCACTGCGATTGATCTTCCCAAAGCACCTTGACTCTCCAGCATTTTCATTCGTAGGTTTTCAGCTTGGTCTCTCATTTAAATTCTCCTTGAAAGAACAATTGGAGCACTGCTTCCAAATTGGCCTCTTCAATATCCTCTGGTACTTCTTGACCATTCGTATAGTAAGCAAGTCCTTTATTATATTTAATCATTAAATTATACATAGTGCCAATAGAATTTGTTTCATCAATCTTTGTAAAAATAAATTTATCGATCGGCAATTCACTAAATTGTTGAATAATTGTTTCCATATCCGATTCTTTTGCTGTCAGAGCCAATACCAGATAGGATTCAACTTCCTGATCAAAGTTGATGATTTTCTTTAAATCTTCAACATACTTTGCCTCTTTATAATTGCGGCCGGCTGTATCGATAAACACTAAATCGAGGTCCGAGAACTTCTCGATGGCGTTTTGATAATCTTTCGAATTATAAACAATTTCAATTGGCGCCTGCAGTAGGTTTGCATAAGTTTTCAATTGTTCAATGGCGGCAATGCGGTAAGTATCCGTCGTGATAAAACCGATTTTTTTCTTTTTTTCCAATACAGCGCGCGCAGCCATTTTGGCAATGGTTGTCGTTTTTCCTACCCCGGTCGGACCCAGTACATTTATATATTTCTTTTCATAAGAGAGTCCGCCCATCGGCAAATCCGCCAATGACTTTCGCAATATACTTTTTGCAATTTCATTCATTTCGATATTCGTTAAATTCTCTTTTTTTTGATTTTGATGCACAAAAAGCTCATCACCGATTGCCGTGATGAGCTCCTCGCTAAGCTCCTGGTCATTCAAGAAGTCCATAAAAGGCAAAAATTCCTCGGGGATATCGGATTGAGTTGTTTGTTTTTGCATTTGTTTAATCATGGACTTCAAGTCTGCTAACTCACTTTTTAACTCGTTTGTTAGCTGTGCATCCTTATTTTCTTTTTCATCTTCATGAGCTGTTGCAAACACGTTTGAAGCCGGCTGGATATCCGGCAATGAGAAGGTAGGTTGTTTTGTTTCCACTTGGTCGATGCCTGCCAGTACTTCAAAATTTTTATGTTTGATCAAGCCGAACAATTTTTTTGTGACGACCACTTTTGAATTAATAATGACCGCATCCTCACCTAATTCCGCGCGAACTAATTTCATTGCTTCTGCAATTGAAGGTGCTGTATATTTCTTCATTCTCATTCTACATTCACCACTCCAACACTTTGAATTTCTACATTTGCATCCAGCTCGTTATAGGACAAAATCGGGATTTGTGCAAAATAGCGCTCTGTTAATTGCCTTAAATACATTCGGATTCCCGGTGAACATAAAATAATAGGGGATTGTTCCATGAAAGAAACCCTCTCCACTTCTCTTGCAATCGACTCCAGCACATTTTGCGAATCTTGAGGATTCATTGCCAAGTAATTGCCGTGGTCTGTTTGCTGGATGCTATCTGCAATCAGCTTTTCCAATTTCCCAGGAATTGTGATGACTTTCAAGCTGGTTCCGCCCGCTGCATATTGCGACGTAATCTGTCTCGCCAAGCTTTGGCGGACATATTCGGTCAAAACATCCGGATCGCTCGTCAATTTCGCATAATCAGCCAATGTTTCGAAAATAATCGGCAAGTTGCGAATCGAAACATTTTCTTTTAATAATTTGGCCAATACTTTTTGAATTTCGCCTATCGATAAAGGCGTTGGTGTTAATTCGTCTACTAATATCGAATAATTCTCGCGCAAGTGATCGATTAATTGTTTTGTTTCCTGACGCCCCAGCAATTCATGCGCATTTGCACGAATAATCTCTGTTAAATGGGTGGACACGACACTTGGCGGGTCTACCACTGTATAGCCGAGCATCTCGGCATCTTCTTTCACTTTCTCCGTTATCCATTTTGCAGGCAAGCCGAATGAAGGCTCGATTGTGTCGATACCTTCAATCGAATCATCATCACCAGGACTCATTGATAAATAATGATCCAGCAGAAGTTCGCCTCTGGCCATTTCATTTCCCTTAATCTTGATTCGGTACTCATTTGGCTGGAGTTGAATATTGTCGCGAATTCGGACAACCGGAATGACAATCCCAAGCTCGAGTGCCAGCTGGCGTCTAATCATGACAACGCGGTCCAATAAGTCACCGCCTTGTGCAGTATCCACCAACGGAATTAACCCATAGCCAAATTCGAATTCAATGGGATCGATATTCAGAAGATTGACCACATTTTCAGGACTTTTCATCGTATCTGCTGCCACTTCTTCTTCCATTTCAAGCATTTCTTCCGGATCTTCCGGTTTCTTTTTCCTATTATCGATCATATAAGCTCCACCGATTAATACTGCTGCAATTGGGATTGTGATCCATTCAGGCAGCGGCGTAAAAATACCCAACAAGAAGATGGTACCGCCAGCAATGTAAAGAAGTTTGGATTGAGCAAATAATTGATTGGCAATATCTTCTCCTAGGTTGCCTTCAGAAGCTGCCCGTGTTACCACGATTCCGGTAGCCGTCGATACTAATAGCGCCGGGATTTGTGCAACTAAACCATCCCCGACCGTTAATGTCGAGAAATGTTTTGCCGCGTCAGCCATTGAGTAGCCAAGCTGAAGCATCCCGATAATAATACCGAAGAGCAAGTTGATGAAAACCATGATAATGGAAGCAATGGCATCTCCCTTGACGAACTTTGTTGCCCCGTCCATCGCTCCATAAAAGTCGGATTCCCTCGCCACTTTTTCACGTCGTTCTCTTGCTTCCTTTTCGGAAATCATTCCGGCGTTTAAATCGGCGTCAATACTCATTTGCTTTCCAGGCATGGCATCCAATGTAAAACGCGCCGCAACTTCCGCTACCCTTTCGGACCCTTTTGTAATAACGATAAAATTAATGATTACCAATAACATGAAAATAACTAATCCGACCAAGATGTTGCCGCCCGTTACGAATTCACCGAACGTTTCTACAACATCCCCTGCATCTCCATTTGCCAGGATGGCACGAGTCGTCGAAATACTTAAACCCAATCGGAATAAAGTTAATAACAAGATGACCGAGGGAAAGATGGCAAAGTCCAATGCTTCTTTCATATTCATAGCCACCAACAGTACGATGAGAGACAATGTAATATTAATGATAATTAAAAAGCTTAATAACCATGTCGGTAGAGGGATAATAAGCATTGCTACGATCATGATGACCGCGGCCAACACACCTAAGTCTCGAATATTCATGTTTGCCCCTCCTACTATGGTTTAGATTTTACGTTTAATACGATATACGTAAGCGAGTATTTCTGCAATTGCCTTGAAAAATTCCTCAGGAACCTGATGCCCAATCTCCACTTGGTCATACATGGCCCTTGCTAAGGGACGGTTTTCGACCATCACCACATCATGCTCTTTTGCAATCAGCTTGATTTTTTGCGCCACATAGTCCGTCCCTTTTGCTACAACCATCGGCGCCTCCATTTTTCCATCATCATATTTTAGTGCAATGGCATAGTGCGTCGGATTGGTGATGACCACATCGGCGTCGGGGATTTCCTGCATCATTCTCCGCATTGCCATTTCTCTTTGGCGCTGCTTGATTTTGGACTTAATCTGCGGATCCCCTTCGGAATTTTTATATTCATCTTTTATATCTTGTTTGGACATTTTCAGTTGCTTTTCATATTCAAATTTTTCATAAAAATAATCAAACAATGAAATGATGATTAATGTTAGGGAAGCACCGATCCCCATCATACCGGTCAACTTTGCAACCGTCGTTAATATATCCCAGGCGCTTTGGAAAGATAAAGATAATACTTCCTCCAAATTCACCCAAAGGATAATGGTCGTTACGGCACCGATAAAAGTTATTTTCAACAAAGATTTGATTAAGTTGACAATGGCCCGAACAGATATGATTTTCTTTATCCCTTTTATGGGATCCATCTTTTTTAAATCGAGTTTCAGCGTTTCCGTTGTAAACAAGAAGCCAAATTGCATAAAATTTGCCCCAACACCCGCCACGACGGCGATTAGCATAAAAGGCAAAAGTATTTTCGCCATTTCCTTCATGGTATCTGTATACATCTGCATAACCGTTTCGACTGTCAATGTTTCGATTAACATGTTCTTTTCGAACGCTTGCCGCAGGAAGCCAAAGAACCCTTCAATCATCATCGGACCTGTAACGTAAAGAAATAGAAACAGCAACAACAAAACAATCGCTGCCGTGACATCCTGGCTTTTGACAACCTGCCCTTTTTTTCTGGCATCTTGCCTTTTCTTAGGTGTTGCTTTTTCTGTTTTTTCCCCTGCGAAAAATTGAATGTCCAAAGTAAGTAGCATCTTCATCTATTAAGCACCACCCAGCAGCCGCATGAAATCCCTCATTGAAAGAATCATCATTTCGATTACTTTTTCCATCACTTCGATCATCACACCCATGGAAATGATTAAAACAAGAAAGCCGATTATAATTTTGATGGGAAAACCCACCACAAAAATGTTTAATTGCGGTACAGTTTTCCCGGTAATCCCCAGTGCCATCGTAACTAAAAATAAAGTCGCCACAATGGGGGCCGACATTTGAAAGGCAATCGCAAAAACCGAGCCAAACAGCTTAATCATGAACTCGGGGATCTCTTCATTCCCGTAATTCGGAAACACTTGATCAATCGGCAAAAAATGATAGCTATAGAAAATGCCATCCAACATAAGATGATGGCCATTAATGGAAAGCAGTACAAAAAGGATTAAAAAATTAAAAAACTGACCCATCAAGGGAGTTTGCACACCTGTTTGCGGATCAATGATATTGGCCATGGAAAAGCCCATTTCAAAATCAATAAAACCGCCTGCGATTTGGACGGCAGTCATGATAATGTAGGCAACAAGGCCGATGGTTAGCCCTATGATTGCTTCCTTTAAAACGAGCAATATGTAATTTCCGTCAATCGAAATCGCTTCAGCATTCAATGTATAATACATCGTCAACGATAAAATCACAGCCAACGCGATTCTGACTTGCGGGGGTATTGTCCGATATGAAAAAAAAGGAGCTGATACAAAAAAAGCAGAAACCCTGACAATAATTAACAACAACACTGAAAGTTCCGGGATGATTTCCGTCATTCAATCACCCTATGTACCGGGTCAGATTGTTAAGAATATCAGCAAAGTATGAAGTCATTTGTGAGATCATAAAAGGCCCAAAAAAGATAATTGCCACCAACACGGCAACAATCTTTGGTACAAAGGCCAACGTTTGCTCTTGAATGGATGTTGTTGCTTGGAAAATACTTACTAACAAACCCACAACAAGCGCAATTAATAGCAATGGTCCCGAAACAATGAGGACAATCCATATCGCTCTTTCTGCAATTGCAATGACCATTTCCTGCGTCATTTCTATCATCCCCTAAAAACTTTGAAGTAAAGATTTAATTACCAAGTACCAGCCATCTACCAACACAAACAATAAAATTTTAAATGGCAGTGAAATCATGACCGGCGGCAGCATCATCATCCCCATAGACATCAGGACACTTGCCACGACCATATCAATCACCAAGAATGGAATAAAAATCATAAATCCGATTTGAAATGCGGTTTTTATTTCACTTAGCGCAAAGGCAGGTACTAGCATGGAAAGTGGAATTTCCTCTATAGAAGCCGGTCTTTCCGCCTGATTGTAGTCCAGGAATAGTTCCAGATCTTTTTGCCTTGTATGTTCTGCCATAAATTCTTTAAATGGAATCGTGGCTCGATCATACGCCTCTTCCAGCTCGATTTCTTCATTGAACAATGGCTGCAGCGCTTCTTGATTCACTTGCTGGAATGTAGGCGCCATGATGAAAAATGTCAGAAATAGAGCCAGACCGATAATTACTTGGTTCGGCGGAGAGGTATTTGTCGCCAAAGCTGTTCTTGTAAATGAAAGAACAATAACGATTCGAGCAAAAGAAGTCATCAAGATCAAGATGCTCGGCGCCAACGATAAGACCGTTAGAACAAGAAGAAGCTTTACAGATGTGGAAACGTTTGCCGGATCGCTATCGGAAAAGAATGAGATAAAATCTTCCATTATTTATCCTTCTCCTTTTCCTTCCATTTTTCCAACTCATGCTGACGAGTTTTTTGGATATCCGTTAAACGTTTCTTGAACATGTCGCCGAAATTGGCCGATTTCTCTGTATCATTGCTTTCTTCTTTATTCGGGCTTTTCAATTTATTAAGCAACTCCATAATATAGGGTGATGTAGCCATGGTTTGCTTTTCTTGATAAGTATCCAGCAAATCCTGGACTTCCGTTGGATCGTTGATTTCTTTTATTAACTGCACATCTTCCCCTACACCCACTATATATAGCTTGTCGCCAATATGAAGCAGCTGAATGGATTTCTGGGATCCAACAGAGATTCCGCCGATATTTCGAATGACGCTGTTTTGTTGATAACTAGCACTCTTTTTACTGAGAAACTTAAGTACAAAGATTAAAAGCGCCAAAACAAAGACAAGTGTCAATAACATCTTCAAATAATCCCATATTCCTAATCCAACCGTCGAAGAGGCGTTTTCTTCCTCCACTGCCGGGGTAGTATCCTCACAGCCTTCAGCATCAGGATTTTGCCAGCATTCCGTTACCGATTGGCTGCCATTTGCAGCGTCAGCGAAACTTGGGGCAAAAAATATGAATGCAATCAAGAATGCAAAAACTAGATGCCATTTCTTAAGATGTTTCCCATTCATTCGATCAACCTAAAGCTTTTTGTATTGCTTCGATTACTCGATCTGCTTGGAATGGTTTTACGATAAAGTCTTTAGCACCTGCTTGGATGGCATCAATGACCATTGCTTGTTGGCCCATGGCAGAACACATAATAACCGTTGCATTCGGATTTGTTGACTTGATTGCTTTTAATGCAGCGATTCCATCCATCTCCGGCATCGTAATATCCATTGTTACTAAGTCAGGATTTAATTCATTATATTTTTCAACAGCTTGGGCTCCGTCCGCCGCTTCTCCTACTACTTCAAAACCATTTTTCGTTAAAATATCCTTGATCATCATGCGCATGAAAGCGGCATCGTCAACTATTAATATCCTTTTAGACATAAAAAATCCCTCCATAAAATCCTATTTCAAATTGTTTAAACGTTCTGCCTGGCTCATGATGTCGGTAATGCGGACACCAAAGTTTTCATCAATAACGACAACTTCCCCTTTTGCAATAAGGCGGCTATTCACTAAAATATCGACTGGTTCTCCGGCAAGCTTGTCCAGTTCAATAATCGAACCGGAAGTCAGCTGCAAAATTTCCTTGACCGAGTGCTTTGTACGTCCCAGTTCAACCGTGACTTGCAAAGGAATATCAAGCAACATGTTCAAGTTGCGGGCTTCATCCTGCGATATTGGGGAATTCCCAAAAGAAGCAAATTGCGCTTGTTGTACATTTACAGGTTGCTGCGGAGCACGATATGGTGGTGCTGCATAGTTTGTCGGCGGCTCTTGATAAGCAGTTGCCGCTTGTTGTTGATAGACCGGCGGCCGTTCGTACATCGGCTGCTGCGGCTGTACTGGCTGCTGTGGGACAGGTTGCGGTGCCGGTTCGTGAGTTGGCGGTTGTTGCGCAGCTGGTTGTTGTACCGGCGGCTCTGGCGTTGCCGGAGCTGGCCCTTCTTCTTCGCCCAATAAAATTTTTACGATTTTCTTGCCAAATTGCAGCGGAAATAGCTGCATTAGATTCGAATCTATTAATGTTCCAATCTTTAAACGGAATGAAACTTTCACTAATAAATTGTCTTCCGGAATGCGTTCTGTTCCTTCATTTTGTGATAGATTCATCAGATCGATGGTTGGCGGTGAAATGTCCACTTTTTTATTAAAGATTGTGGACATGGATGTTGCAGCCGATCCCATCATTTGATTCATCGCTTCCTGCACTGCACTTAGTTGAATTTCGCTTAAATCCGGACTGGGATTCAATCCGTCTCCACCTAGCATCAAGTCTGCAATAATGGCTGCATCGGATTGTTTAATGACGAGCAAGTTTGCTCCCGATAAGCCTTGTGTATACTCCACTTGGATTGCTACATATGGATGGGGAAATTCTTGTTCCAATTGATCGCGGTCCAAAATGGAAACAACCGGTGTTGTAATATCTACTTTTTGCCCCAGTAATGTCGATAAAGCAGTAGCTGAGCTACCAAAAGAAATATTTCCAACTTCACCCAATGCATCTTGTTCCATAGAATCCAAGTAGTCTTCTACTCGTAATGGTTCGTTCGTTGAAGATTCAGATGTTAGGTCTTTTGGTTGATCGTCTAATGATTCTCCTCTTAACAATGCTTCAATTTCTTCTTGGGAGAGCATACCATCATTCATCTTCGTCTCCTCCTTCTAATGGTGCAATAATTTGGACGGCCATTTTTTTATTCCGTTTTCCAGGCTGCACAGTGAATTTCGGTATTGAACCAACTCTTAAAGTAAGTGGTTCTTCGATATTTTGATCTAATTGAATCACGTCTCCAATATTCATATAAAGGAAATCTTCAATCGTGATGTTCGTTGTTCCGAGTTCTGCAACGAGAGGGAGCTCGGCTTGCTTTACTCGTTTTTCAAGCATGGTTGCTTGCTCAGGTGTGGCTTCCTTCGTATTCGATTGCATCCAATAGGAAACCGATAAGTTCTGGATAATTGGTTCCAATACCACATGAGGAATACAAATGTTAATCATACCGGTAGTTTCGCCTATAACCGTGTTCAATGAAATAACGATGACCGTTTCATTTGGTGAAATCATCTGCAAGAATTGAGGATTCACTTCCAATTCTACTAAAATCGGATCAATTTCGGCGATTGTCTCCCAAGCTTCCCGTAGATTATCGAAAGAACGTTCAAACATGTTTTTCATGATTTTCTGTTCGATTTCAGTCAAGTTCGCCACGTTACTGTAACTCGATCCACTGCCTCCCATTAATCGGTCCAACATGGAGTAAGCAATATTTGGATTAATCTCCATTAAAATATTACCATCTAAAGGCGGTACTTCAAATACATTTATTAATGTCATATTGGGAATGGAACGGACAAATTCTTCAAAAGGAATTTGGTCGACGGATGCCACACTGATTTGTACATAGGTTCTTAACTTTGCCGAGAAAAATGTAGTTAGCAATCTGGCAAAGTTTTCATGGATACGGGTTAAACTTCGAATTTGGTCTTTCGAAAAACGAAGCGCCCGTTTGAAATCATAGATTTTGACTTTCTTGGTTTCTTCTTCTTTTTTTATGTCATCTGCTGACATTTCTCCGGTAGAGATTGCAGAAAGTAGCGCATCAATTTCGGATTGGGATAGAACATCTCCAGCCATTTGCCCACCTCCATTTCAAGATGTTTCTTTAAATTTCACTGTATGATATAGGAGGTTATATATACTTGCTGTACTTTCCCCTCTTGCATCAGCTCATTTAATTGGGATTTTAAAGTCGATTCAAAAGACAATTTTCCATCTTTCCCTTTCAAATCTTCTTTCGTCATTTCAGAAAGCAGCGTAATGACAATATTTTTTGTTTGGAAATCCCGTTTTGTTAATTCTTCAGCAGCTTTTTTGCTGTCTGTTTGGATTTTCAAGGAAATCATCGCAATGCTGTTATCTGCCAGATTTGTAGTAATTTGCGGTACATCCACGGAAGCCTCGACGATCTCGTCGATGGAAGGTTCCACTTCGGCCGATTGTTTATTGAATTGTGTCAACAAAACAAAAACGACAACCCCGATTAATGTAATCGTCAATAAAATAATGAGCATGACAGTTAATAATTTATTATTTTTCATTGTCTTCACCTCGTAAATGCGGGTTGGATAAAACTTGGATGCTTCGATAAAATTTGTCAACTTTTAACCGGACCTGTTCCTGAGATTCTTTCACAATAAACTTCCGGCCATTCGTTAACGTAATGGTTGTGTCGGGAAAGGACTCAACCGTTTCTATGTATAAAGCATTCAACGAAAATGTCTTTCCATTTAACCTTGTCAGTTCAATCATTGAAATGGGGCCGGGACGCTTACGAGTGCCGGCCCGACCCTCCTTTTCAAGGAATCTAGTAACCTACTAATTGATTATCGTTTTAAGTTAACCAATTCTTGTAAAATTTCATCAGACGTTGTAATAATACGAGAGTTCGCTTGGAATCCCCGTTGGGCAACGATCATCTCAGTGAACTCCTCGGAAAGGTCAACGTTGGACATTTCCAGGAAGCCGGATTGGATGGAGCCTTTTCCTTCTGCTTGTGGGTTATAATCTGCTTCATCAATACTATCAGCACCATCAGGAAACCCTGAAGCCGGTGACTGTGTAAAATAATTAGAGCCAACTTTTTCTAGCCCTTCGCTGTTAGGGAATTTTGCTAAACTTATTTTTCCAGCAGAACTCAATTCTCCAGTTGAACTAACAATATTTACTGTTCCATCTTGGCCAATTGACATACTTTGTGATGTAGGATCAACCTGAATTGCATCTCCATCAGTATTAAGTAAATACATACCATCAGATGTTACAATATAACCAGCGCTATCTAGATAGAAATTACCTGCTCTAGTATAAGAAATATCACCTGAAGCAGTTCCTTCTCCCGCTCCTGTTGCTACACGGAAATACCCATCACCAGAAACCGCCAAGTCCAACACTCTTCCTGTTGTTTGTAACGACCCGCCTGTTGTCACTGTATCAATTGCCGCTAATTGTGAACCTAAACCCACTTGTTTCGCGTTAACACCACCACGAGTTTCAGATGGAGCTGTAGCCCCAGCATTCATCTGGGAAATTAGGTCTTTAAATACAACGCGCCCTTTTTTAAACCCGTAAGTATTAACATTTGAAATATTGTTCCCAATCACATCTAATTTAGTTTGAAAGTTTTTTAACCCTGAAATTCCTGAATACATTGAACGTAACATTTGTTCGTTCTCCTCTCGTTTTTCGTTTATTTTTTAGTTTGTCTTCGTTTGCCGCGTCTGTCAGTCAGCGACAAGAGGCATCCAAAAGTCTCTTGGTCCTGCCTTTAAAGTACGATGGTTCCATCGATGTTTGTAAAGATTTGATTTTTGGTTTCCGATCGTTCCATTGCTGTGATTACCGTTTCATTTTTTGCACTTACAATTAAGGCTGCTTGATTCATCAAGACGAGGGGCTGTTTTACTCCCTTTGCCCGTGCTTCATATACTTTTTGCGACATTTGCTTCCATTCTTGTTCTGAAATATGGATATTTCTTTCAATCATTCTTTCATTTGCATGTTTACTGATTTTAAGCGTTCCATTCTTTGTTGCTTTCTGCAAATGATTTACAAAAGACTGGTTTCCTTGAACTTGGGCGATCGTTGCATTTTTCTTATGTATCGTTGGCCGTAATGGTAAGTGCGAAATGTCGATTCGATTCATTTCAACACCACCTTTTATTTACTCATTGCTTCAAATTGTCCTTCTTTCAAACGCGTCTTGTTCGCATCATTGAGGATATACTCAATCGCTGAATTATTCGTTGATACAGCTTCAATGATTGCTTGCAGCATTTCGCCATTCGAGTCATATTGAACGGTTTGGCCAATTAATTGGCTTGCCGCAGCAAAAGGATTTTCCGATTTGGCACTTGCTGAAACAGCGGAGCCATTATTTAAAATCGAAGTAATGTTAGCTGGTTTGATTTCCTTGCCATCTTTCAGGACAAATACCGGTTCCCCGTCAACAAATTTTAATTCGTCAATAGCGCCTGTTCCTTTGGCAATAATGGGTTGTCCATTGTTATCCAGTTTCTCCGTCAACTCTGTCCATTTTACTTCTTTGCCGACAAATGTTGTATAGGACATCAGCTGAGTTTGCGTCTGGGATGTGAGCAGCTTTTCCATCGCTGTTGTCATATTTTGCATTTGCTCCAAGGAAGAAAATTGCGCCATTTGGGAAATGAATTCTTTATCATCCATTGGCTGCGTTGGATCTTGGTTTTGTAATTGCGTAATCAAGATTTTTAAAAATGCATCTTTGCCAAGGCTTGAGTTATTGCCGTTTTCGCTGATTTTCGGCTTTTGTGTTGAAGCCAAGAAATAATCATTGGTAATTCCCGTTGTAGCCATTTTCTACACTTCCTCATTTATTAAATAATCAACAAAGGATGTTGTTTCTTCCTCATCTTTTGAATGATGATCTTTTTCCTTTTGTCCTGATTGTTGTTTAAACTGCTGGCCAAAAGACTGTTGATCGCGCTGGTTGCGGTCCGTTTCCTGCAAACTTTGTGCAATATCAATGCGATCCATTTGGATATTCGCCTGTGCAAACGCCGACTTAAGCTGATGCAATTGATTATCCAACAATTCTTTTCCTAAAGCTGTTGATGTTAGGAATCTAGCCGTTAGAACACCATCTTGCTGCATTATTTCAATACGAATCGATCCCAAATTTTCAGGGTACAGCTTCAATAATAGCTTTGTCATTCCAGGAGCAGTTGATATTTGACTGCGATTAAGCAAATTTTGAATCTCTCTTGCAAGCGCCTCGGATTGTGCCCCCTTTTCTGCCGGTAGTGTAACCGTGATGGTTCTTGCAGTTATATTCGTGTTCGGCATTGTGCTTGGCATTGCAACATCATCCAGGCTTTGTGTGGATTCGCTTGTTTCCACAGTCTTCACTACCTGCTGGATGACCTGTTCAAAATTCTGCAAAGGAAGCTTGCCCGTCAAGGTTGTTTCGGTCTTTTGGGGATGTTGATCTACTTCCTTAACGTTAATTTTCAACATTTCATTTAGCTGTTTTAATGTTCTCGGAAGTTCCGGCAACCCCTCTTTTGGCGTTAGTTGCATTCCTTTTAAAAATTGGTCAAGCTGTTCTACTGTTGTTGCTTGATTTTGCAATAGATCTGAATTTTTGCCGGCCACTTGTGCCAATTTTAAAAATTGCATGAGCTGTTCAGCTTGTTTAGGGGTTATTTTTAATTCACTTGGTTGAGTTATTGCTTTTTGTTCACCTTGCAATGCTGCTAATATTTGCTGAAGCATTTCCGGTCCTTGTTGCAAAACGCCCTCCATTAATTCCCATATATCAGTGTTTTCACCCGATTCAACACCTAGCTGATGCAAAGTTTGCTCTAATTCATCTGGCTCAATATTCAGTACAGCCATCAAGTTTTCAAGGTTCATCATTTCATCTACTGCTATCGCCTGCTCATCACCAATCATGAACAACCCTTCATCATGAGGGATACCCAATGTGTTTAAAAAGTCTTCCATTGATTGAGAGCCTAACAAATCTTGCAATTTCTCCAAGTCAACTGATTCCATTGCAATTGCTTCAGTTTCAGCTAAATTAGATTCTTTAGTAGAAATGGCGTTTTTAAACAAATCTCCAAAACTTTTATTCTTCTCTGTTGCGCCATTTGTAGCAACCGATTTAGTGTTTGTTTTGACCATACATGAAAGCTGCATTATTCCTACGTTCATTATTTCACCTCCTTTTAAGGCTCTTTCGTTTTACTGCGATAAAAGTTCTGTATAGCGAGCCGCATCTTGGGGGTCCATTTTTTCCAAAATGCCCGATAATGTTTCAGGACCCATATTCGCCAGAATTTTCACCGCTTGTTCCTCGCTCATTTCGACTAGAATGGGCGCTGCTGATTTAGCGGACATTTCCTCAAAAGACTTTAAGATATCATCAAATTCCTTTTTGGCTTCCGTTTGTTCGTTTTGCAATTTTTCAATTTCGTATTGCAATTCTTCTTGCTTCGTGAGGCTTTCTTGATTTTCTGCTTTTTGCGCCTCTACTTCTGCCTGCAACTTTTCTATCTCTGCTTCTTTTTCTTTAACTTCCGCCTCAAAAGCGACAACTTTTTCGCTGAAATTCGTTGTCGCATCTCCCAACGGTGATTCTTCACCGCTTTTTAAATTCGTTAGTTCAGCTGCCTTTTCAAAAACATTGAAATTCGTAAATGTCGCAATGGCCAAAAGAATCGCTAATATAAATAACAGAGGGATGATAAACCAAAAGAACAATTTTTGAAATAATCCTGGTGACTTTTCTTCATGAATATTCGTTGTTTCTTTTTTTGCTTTAGCTTTTGCCATGAAATCACCTAAATTCTTTTTTGTAATACATAAGGGATGATAGTTCGTCCAAATAGAGCATTTCAACTTTATCCTGCTCCGCTTTGAAAATAGCAAGATCTTTTTCGCGCATTTTCTCAAACTTACGTATTTCCAAGTTTTTTTCTAATAATTTTTGTTCATGATAGTTCATTTTTGTACGGGCTTGTACAACTTTTTGCTGAACCTCTGCGATTGTCCTTTCCAGAGTGGTGATAAAAGTGCTAAAATGATGAATTTCATCTATTGTTGCACCGACTGCCAATCGATCATTTTGATATGTAATTAAATCTTCTTTCTTCTTTAAAAGTTCATACAAAGTGGTTGCGATTTCTTCAAAAGATCGAACAGCCTCTTTGTATGCAGCTTCCGTTTGCTGTTTTTCTTGTTCCCGTACCGATAATATATTATCGAAACGATATGTATATTGAACCATTAGTTTCCACCGCCATTTGATAATGCTATGATTTCCGCTTCCGTATCTTCCAAAGAAACCTTATCTTTATATCCTTGTTTCAAAAATTTCGTTATGAGTGGTTCATAGTGGATTGCTTCATCAATTTCTTTCGAGGATCCGCGTTTATAGGCGCCTATGTTGATTAAATCCTCGGATTTTGCATATGTATAATAAAGTTCTCTAAGTCTTTCGGCAGCTTGCACATGTTCCGGCCTTGAAATATGGTTCATTAGTCGACTGACACTTTTTAGAACATTAATAGCAGGGTACTGCCCTTTGTTCGCCAAAGTCCGATCGAGCACAATATGTCCATCAAGAATTCCCCGCACCGTATCGGCAATCGGTTCGTTCATATCATCCCCATCAACCAGTACTGTATAAAATGCCGTAATGGAGCCATGCTGGTTTGTTCCCGTACGTTCCAGCAGCTTCGGTAAAATGGAGAATACGGATGGCGTATACCCTTTTTGTGCAGGGGGTTCTCCGGTTGCCAAACCGATTTCGCGCTGCGCCATGGCAACTCGCGTGACGGAATCCATCATGAGCATCACATTCAACCCGCGGTCACGGAAATATTCGGCGATGGCGGTTGCCGTAAATGCTCCTTTGATGCGCATAAGTGCAGGTTGGTCGCCTGTTGCCGCAACGACTATGGAGCGTTTTAACCCCTCTTCGCCTAAATCCCGCTCGATAAACTCGAGCACTTCCCGGCCACGTTCACCAATTAGCGCGATGACGTTTAAATCCGCCTTCGTATTTCTGGCAATCATCCCTAGCAAGGTACTTTTCCCAACACCCGAACCCGCAAATATCCCCACACGCTGTCCATTTCCAACTGTTAGCATGCCATCGATTGCTTTAACGCCGACTTCGAGCTGGTCTTGAATTGGCGGCCGTTCCAGTGGGTTGGGCGGATCTTGCTCCGTCTGAACCGTTACCAGCCCTTTTGGAAGGGATGAGCCATCAAAAGGGTTGCCCATTGAATCGAGTACTTTTCCAATTAGTTCCGGTCCCACCTTTACTTCAAGCGGTTTCCCGGTGCCTTCAACAAGACAGCCGATTGAAATCTCACGAATCGAAGTGTACGGCATCAAAACGACATACTCATTATTAAATCCAACGACTTCTGCCAGGATGATTTGATGTCCGTTTTTCGGTGAATTGACATGTATTTTACATACATCCCCAATTGAGCTTTCAGGACCCTGCGACTCAATCATCAAACCTACTACCCGGTTTACCTTGCCAAATTTCTTCAATGTATCAAGTTTTGGGATTTTATCGATTAACTGAGCCGCTTTCATCCTGCGTCACTCCCTGGTATCCAGAATTTCATTGAGCTTTAAGCGAAGTTCGCTTAGCTGCTGATCCACAGACAATACGATTCGACCATGATTCGTTTCGATATAACATTGCGTATCCATTAATTCATCATCAACGAAAATAAACAACGGCACATCAGTCGGGAAAATTTCTACCAGCTCGCTGCGATGCTGTGTAAGCAGTGCATGGTAAACCGGCGAAACATAGATTTTGATTTCCTTCATTTCCCTTGCTTCTTTTAATCCTTTTTTCACGATGGATAGGAACACTTCATCTTCTTTTTCTAGCGTTGTATTAATAATTCGTTCAGCAGCAGCGATGGCAAGCTCCAAAATCACATATTCTTGTTCTTCTCGATATTGGTTCGCCATTACTTTTGAGTCTTCAATTACTCTATTGGCAAGTGCAAGGGACTCCTGCATATCGGCATGCGCTTTTGTCATTCCTTCTTCATACCCTTGCTGAAATCCCTGTTCGTAAGCATTCTGTTCCAATAAAAGCTTTTCTTCTTCCCACGCTTTTTTAAGCTGTTCAAGCTCTTCAAGCTGTGCATTGCGGTAGGCTTCAAATTGCTGTTGTTGTGCCTCAACCTCTAGTTTTGCATCCGATAAAAGCCGTTCGCGCTCTTCCTGGATTTGAATTAGAGAAGCGTTAGGTTGGTGTTTCTCGATATCTTCCCCATTAAAATCTTCCGTAAAAAGATTGCGAAGCTGAATTTCGACCTGTTTGTCTTCTTGTTGGAATTGAGCAGATCGGATAATTCTAGACAATAACGTCATCTCCTCCACCACGAGCGATGATAATTTCTCCAGCATCCTCTAAGCGACGAATCACTCCGACAATTCTTGATTGTGCTTCTTCTACATCACGAAGCCGAACCGGTCCCATGATTTCCATTTCCTCTTTGAATGTATCAGCCATTCGTTGAGACATATTGCGGAAAATAATTTCTTTTACTTCTTCACTGCTTACTTTCATCGACAATAATAGATCTTCGTTTTCGCAATCGCGGATCACTCTTTGAATTGAACGGTTATCCAGCGTAACAATATCTTCAAATACAAACATTCTCTTTTTGATTTCTTCCGCAAGTTCCGGATCTTGAATTTCCAAAGCATCAAGAATGGTTTTTTCCGTTTGCCGGTCAACACCATTTAATACATCGACAACGGCATCCACACCGCCAGTTTCCGTATAGTCTTGCGTTACCGTAGACGAAAGCTTTCTTTCCAGCACGGACTCGATTTCACTGATCACTTCCGGAGATGTCGAATCCATCATGGCAATCCGCTTTGCAATATCCGCTTGCACTTCCTGAGGCAAGGAAGACAGAATAACACCGGCTTGTCCCGGGTCTAAATAAGACAAGATCAACGCAATGGTCTGTGGATGCTCATTTTGAATAAAGTTAAAGATTTGTCCAGGATCTGCTTTTCGTGCAAAATCGAACGGGCGAACTTGCAAAGAAGACGTTAGGCGGTTAATAATGGCTTGCGCCTGCTCCGCCCCAAGCGCTTTTTCCAATACTGTTTTTGCATAGCCAATCCCACCTTGGGAGATATAATCCTGGGCTAGTGCAATATTGTGGAATTCCTCAATGATATCTTCTTTTATAGTGGGCTCCACTTTTTTTACACTGGAGATTTCCAGCGTTAACCGTTCAATTTCTTCTTCATTCAAATGTTTATACACAGAAGCAGAGACTTCTGGTCCCAGTGAAATTAACAATAAGGCCGCTTTTTGTTTGCCTGTTAATTCCTTTTCTTTTTTGGACATGTTCGAACACCACCATTAATCTTCTGTTATCCAACTGCGCAATAGCTTTGCAAAGTCTTCCGGCTTTTCTTTCGCCATTTTTTCAAGCTGTTTACGGCGCACGGTGCCTTCCGTTTCTTTTTCTTCATTTATGTCATTCACCATGAGCTGTTCTTGTTCTTCCAGGATCGTGAATTCCTCTTCTTCTTCTGTTTGTCTTCTTGATCGAACAATAAAGATTACGAGCAATAAAATGACTGCAACCAAAATTCCGCCGATCACCCAGACCCACCAAGGAATTGTTGGCGTTTCCTGGATTGCGCTTGCATCATTGCCCAAGAATGGTTGAACGGAAACGACCACTTTCTGGCCAATCTGCTCATCCGTCAACTCACCGGCAGCTTCTTTATCAATGCTTGTACGAACAATCGCGGAAAGCATTTCTTCAATATCCGTTCTAACGTCATTCGACAGTGAAGCAACGTCATCTGCAACAGGTGGTTCAACCATAACCTGGATGCCGATGTCACGAATTTTATATGGGCTTTCCTGAACTTCTTTCGTGATTCGATTCACGTCATTGTTGATTGTTTCTTCAACTCGTTCATAGTCTCCGTCGCCGCTTGTTACCGCGTTGTAATCAACGAAATTATCCGTTCCCGCTCCCGCTTCCGGAGTTCCGGATGCAGCATCTACTCCCGAATACGTCTCTGTAATCCGTTGGGCGCTTATTTCAATGCCTTCCATGTTCTCTTCATCAACAGGTTCAACAAGTTTTTCTTCACGATTTTCTTGCTGGAAATCAATATCTGTTGTCACGGAAACAACCACTTTATCATTGCCCATTAAAGTACCGAGCATTTTTTGCACTTGTCTTTGCAAATCACGCTCAATCGTTTTTTTCACCTGTATCTGGCCTTCGACAGAGTCAATGGAGTTGGAACCGGAGGAAGCTGATTCCAGGTCGAAGTACTCAGAATATTGATTTGTAATAACAATATTATCCGTACTTAAATTGGGGATACTTTTTGAAACCAGGTTATATAATGTTGTCACTTGCTCATCTGTAAATTGATGTCCAGGTTCTGTATCCAATACAATGGATGCACTTGCGCTCTGATCCGCATCGTTCACGAAAACGCCCTGTTCCGGCATCGTAATCATGACATTGGCATCTTTAACACCATCGATTGTTTTAATTAAATTAGCTAATTCTGTTTGTGTGGCAGCCAATTTAATCACATTGAATTCATTATCCGTCATCCCGAAGCCTGCATTGGATGTGAAGAAGGAATTATTGATTTCTCCCGATTCAGGATAGCCTTGGGCAGCCAAAGAAACTGTCAACGAATCGACTTGTTTTTCCGGCACCAGTATGTTTGTTCCGCCCGGCCCTATTTCATATGGCACCCCTTGCGCAGTCAATACTTCCGCAATTTCTCCTGTTTCCGCGGCAGTTAGCTCTGTAAAGAGCGGTACCATTTTCGTTCTTGTAGAAAAGTATGTAAGGATTGCTGCAAGTGCGATGACACCTACCAACGTACCAATCATTGCAGCTTTTTGATTTTTTGTACGACTCCTCCAAAAATGAGTCGAGTCCGATTTAACTTTTGTAAAACGTTCATTCATTAGCTATCCCCCGATTTTTTAAACACACACCTATTGAGAATGGGAGTGTTGGCACCTGTGATTTGGTCTCCTTGTATATCTGCACTCGAATCTATTTGTTTGGTGCAAATATAAAGCTATTTAATGAAGTTAAATCGTCATTCGCATAATTTCTTGATAAGCTTCAATTGCTTTGTTGCGCACTTCCATTGTTGCATTTAGCGTTACACTCGCTTTTTGAGCTGAAATCATCACTTCATGCAATTCAACATCTTCGCCGTTAATCAGTTTTTGCGTCATTGCATCTGATTGAATTTGTTGATGGTTAACGGAAGCGATCGCCTCTTTCAATGTATTCGCAAATGACTGTTGTGCTTCAAATGGCGTCGGAGCAGCAGCTATCTTATTCGTGTCATTTATAGCTTGGGCATTCGCAAGGTTTAACGATACAGGATTGATTGCCAATCTAGCCCACCCTTTCTATGATTGTTATTTTCCGATTTCCAGTGCCTTCGTGAGCATGGATTTGTTTGCATTAAAAACGGTTATATTCGCTTCGTATGATCGAGTGGCAGAAACCAAATCCACCATTTCCGTCAAAAGATCGACATTCGGCATCTGGACATATCCCTCTTCGTTTGCATCAGGATGTGTTGGATCGAATACCAATTTGAACGGCGTTCGGTTATCTTCATTAATCCTTGTGACTTTCACGCCATTTCCGGCATTCTCTGTTTTCCCCATTGCAGAGTTCAGGAAACTTGAAAATTGCCCAGTATCTTCCGTCAACGTGACAGATTTACGGCGATAGGGTTCCCATTGTCCATTCGCTTGTTTAGCCCGCGTTGTATCAACGTTGGCTATATTGGACGAAATAACATCCATTCGCAAACGTTGGGCAGTCAATGCGGAAGCAGTCGTATTCATGCTTGAAAAGATAAACATAGTTATCTACCTCCCTTTATAACATTATTCAAGGTGTTGAACTTGCTGGAGACCCGTTCGATCAGCGCATTATAGTAGATTGTGTTTTGGGCCAGGCTCGCTTGTTCTGCATCCATATCTACACCGTTTCCATTGCTCCGGTAATTAAAGTTTTCGTAGCTGTAAACACCCGGCGTTGATTGTTTGATGTCAAACTCAAAATGGCGATTGTCGGTGCGATTAGCGGAAATTGCCGATTTTTTCGCATCTGACAGCATCTTTTCAAAACTGACATTTTTCGCCTTGTAGTTGGGTGTATCCACATTTGCGATGTTTTGTGCGATCGTTTTATTTTTTAAAGAAGCATAATTGAGGCCGTTTTCCAGGCTGCTAATTGTCCCTCCGAATAAATTCAAAGCTTTCACCTCAAATATTTTAATTATATTACAGTATATTTCAAATCAATAACTTAATTTTAAGTTATAGGGGCTATTGGTGTCTATTGGCATTTATGCTTTTTTAATAGGCTTAAGGAACTAATTTTGTGACATCAAGGGAATTTTCAAGTCACAATTCGTACTAATTTATACTATTTCGACAGTGATAATATCCTCTTCCTCACTATTTTGCATTAATTTTCTTCCTTTCGGACCAACCATAATATGGACTGTTTGTTACAAACGCAATGCGAAATAAGTCGAATCCACCCATCAAAAATACTACACCGAGCGTCTTGGGAATACCAATATTTTCATTATCATTAGGAAGCTGCAAGAATAAATTTTTGTCGTTTGGACTTTCACACAAAGCCGGCATCACAGTTTGTTATCTTTAAAAGAAAACTATGTTATCCAAAAAAAAAAATGGTTCTGCCAACACTGACAGAACCATTCTTGTTTATTAATTTATTTACTTCATTTTAATTTCAGCCAATGCATTTAAGAACTTATCGTTCAATACTTTAATGTATGTTCCTTTCATACCTAAAGATCTTGATTCAATAACACCGGCGGATTCGAGTTTACGCAATGCATTTACAATTACAGAACGGGTAATTCCTACGCGGTCTGCAATTTTTGATGCAACCAGCAAGCCTTCATTGCCATCCAGTTCTTCAAAGATATGCTCAATTGCTTCCAATTCGGAATAAGATAACGAATTAATCGCCATTTGTACAACCGCTTTGCTTCGCGCTTCTTCTTCAATTTCCTCAGCCTTTTCGCGCAGGATTTCCATTCCTACTACCGTCGCGCCATATTCAGCCAAGATTAAGTCATCATCCTCAAACTTGTCGGAAAGACGTCCTAAAATCAATGTTCCCAAACGTTCTCCGCCACCGATAATCGGCACAATTGTCGTTAAGCCATTTTCGAATAGTTCACGGTTTTCAATCGGGAAAATCGTATGTTCGCTGTTGATATCCAGATTTGGAGATGTTTCACTAATATCGAATAAATGCTGTGCATAATCTTCCGGGAATTGGCGTTCTTCAAACATTTTTTTCATACGTGCATTTTCAATTGTTTGATGTACGGAAATACCTAATAATTTTCCTTTACGGCTTACGATGAATACGTTGCTTTCAATAATATCGCCAAGTGTGTCGGCCATCTCTTTAAAGTTAACCGGCTTTCCGGCTGATGCTTGCAGCATGGAGTTAATCTTGCGTGTTCTATCTAATAAAGTCATTTATAAATATCCTCCTAAGGGGTCCATATGTTAATTCACTTAATATTCTAAAGGTTCCTACAATTTATTGAAACTAATTTTGCTTGATTATAATATAAATTGTGACAAATCTTTGTTTTTTGAAATTTTTTCAAGTTTTTTGTCCACATATGCCGTCGTAATTTCGATATGTGCCGGTGCGATTTCAGATGCTTCATAGGAAAGCTCTTCTAATAGTCTTTCCAAAATAGTGTGAAGTCTTCGCGCACCAATATTATCTGTTTCTTGGTTTACTTCCGTAGCGATTTCGGCAATTCTTTCAATTGCTTCGTCGGTAAATTCAATCGATACACCTTCAGTTTCCAATAATGCTTTGTATTGCAAAATGAGCGATTGATCGGGTTCTTTCAAGATTCGTATAAAATCTTCTTTTGTTAATTTATCCAACTCGACGCGAATCGGGAAACGACCTTGAAGCTCGGGAATTAAATCGCTTGGTTTCGATATATGGAAAGCTCCGGCTGCAATAAAGAGCATAAAATCCGTTTTAACCGGTCCATACTTCGTCGTTACCGTGGAGCCTTCGACGATTGGCAGGATATCGCGTTGCACGCCTTCTCGTGAAACATCAGCCGAAGAAGAACTGCGGCTCGCAATTTTGTCGATTTCATCGATGAAGATAATTCCGGATTGTTCGGCACGACGGATTGCTTCGGCAGCTAATTCGTCCGTATCAATTAGTTTATTCGCTTCTTCGACAATTAAAACACGCCGCGCATCTTTTACTTTCATTTTTCGTTTCTTTGTTTTCTTCGGCATCAGGCTCGAAAGCATATCCTGCATACCGGAAGAACCCATATCCATTCCCATGCCAGGCATCATTTCAAGGAAGGGCGTGTTTTGTTCCGTAACTTCAACTGTCACCCATTCTTCTTCTAAGTTGCCTGCATTCAAGTCCTCTTTCACTTGGGAACGTTTTGAACGCATTTCGGAATCATCTTGATTTGACTCTTCTGCTTGATTATCATTTTTTTGCCCGAAAAGCATCTCCAAAGGATTTTGTGCCATCTTTTGCTTTGTTTTTGATGGAACAAGCAATTTTACCAATTTTTCATTGGCATTTTGCTCGGCGATATCTTTAACCGCTTCCATCATTTCGTCTTTTACAAGTCTACGGGCACTTTCAACCAGGTCTCGAACCATGGATTCTACATCCCGTCCAACATAGCCTACTTCCGTAAACTTGGTTGCTTCCACTTTAATAAATGGAGCATTTGTTAATTTCGCAATTCTTCGGGCAATTTCGGTTTTACCAACACCCGTCGGTCCGATCATCAAAATATTTTTTGGAATGATTTCATTTTGCATTTCTTCGCTTAGAAGGGATCTGCGATATCTATTTCGAAGTGCAATGGCTACTGCACGTTTAGCATTATTCTGCCCAACAATGTGACGATTTAACTGTTCTGTAATTTGTCTTGGCGTTAAATTTTGTTGTGTCATTCTTCAAGCGCCTCCACGATTATATTATGGTTTGTATAAACACAAATTTCAGCAGCAATCGTTAGCGCTGCTTTGGCAATTTCACTGGCGGAAAGGTTATGTCCCGAATATTGTTTCAGGGCTCTTCCTGCTGATAATGCATAGTTGCCGCCGGAACCAATTGCCAAAATGCCATCATCCGGTTCAATTACTTCCCCTGTACCCGAAATTAATAAAAGTGTGGATCGATCCATTACAAGAAGAAGCGCTTCCAGCTGACGCAACATTTTATCGCCTCTCCATTGCTTTGCTACCTCGACAGCAGCCCGTTGCAAATTTCCGTCAAATTCATTGAGTTTCGATTCAAACATTTCAAATAATGTAAAGGCGTCTGCAACTGAACCTGCAAAACCTGCCAGCACTTTCCCATTGAATAGACGTCTGACCTTTCTGGCCGTATGTTTCATCACAACTGCATTTCCCAGTGTGACTTGGCCATCGCCAGCCATTGCACATTTTCCATTATGATGAATTGCAAATATAGTGGTCGCATGGAGTTGCTCCATTTTCATTCCTCCTAACATTAAGCTCGTGGATGGGTATTCATATACGTATTTCGAAGATGTTCCTTAGTTACATGCGTGTATACCTGAGTTGATGACAAACTAGCATGCCCGAGCAACTCTTGAACCGTTCTTAAATCAGCTCCTTGATTTAGTAAGTGCGTTGCAAAAGAATGCCTTAGCATATGAGGGTATATTTTTGTATGCATGGATGCATTTTTAATCATCTCTTCCAGTATATAACGAACACCGCGTGCCGTAAGTTCACCCCCGCGCATATTGACGAAAAGTTTATGATGCTGTTTGTTTTTCATTAACTTGGGCCGCACTTCTTCAATATATCTAGTCAATGCTTCATGCGCATATTGGCCAAAGGGAATAATTCTTTCTTTTCTCCCTTTCCCCATTACCCGAATAATGGAGTAATGAAAATCAATATCTGCCATTTCAATTGAAGTACATTCACTTACGCGAATACCTGTTGCATAAAGCAGTTCCAGCAAAGCCATGTTTCGTATCGATTTAGGATCATTTCCGACATTGTTTTCAAATAGATGCGTAAGTTCTTCCTCATAGAAAAAATTCGGTAATCGTTTTTCTTTCTTTGGGTGGTAAAGTGATTGGAATGAGGAATCATCAAGGTTAAATTCGCGATTTAAATATTTAAAAAAAGAGCGAATTGAAGAGATCTTTCGAGAGATGGAGGTTCTCGCTTTTTTTTCCTCATAAAGTTTTGTCACATAAATTCGCGCATGGAGATATTCGACTTCTTCCAATTTTGAAATACCTTCTGAGTTTAGAAAGGCTAAAAATTCTTTCAAGTCATATTCATATTCGCGAACCGTGTGTACCGAGAAGTTTTTTTCTATTTGAATATACTTGAGAAAACTGTCCAACTCTGCAAACGTTTTTTGCATTGCAACACACCTAATTCACTTTATATTTTGAAAACATCCATTAAGACACTATACCTATCACGGACGGATATCAAGTATTTCGTATCTTTTAATTCTAAACATTTTGTGAAAATTGCCAAATTTTAATAAATCGGTTTAGTTTTTACATTATTATCGGACAAAAAAGGTGTTTTCCGCTTTCTATTGTCCGATCGGAGCAAACGGGCGTTCTCCGCTTTTCTTGTATACAAAATTAAAATGCCTCATAAATTATAACAACTTATGAAGGCATTTTGCAAATTATATTGTTTGAGAAGTCACAAAATTTTGAATTGTTGATAATGCTCGGTTTGCGTGTTTCTCAGCGCGCTCTGCTTTGGACTTTATACGTTGTCCCAAGTCAGGGAAAATCCCGAAATTCACATTCATTGGTTGGAAATTCTTTGCATCGGCTTCCGTAATATAGCGCGCCATACTTCCCAATGCTGTTTCAAACGGGAATTCAACCAATTCTTGGCCAAGCGCCATTCTTGCAGCATTGATTCCTGCGATTAACCCGCTACCCGCCGATTCAACGTATCCTTCTACACCTGTCATTTGACCGGCAAAGAAAATATTTTCATTGGCACGAAGTTGATATGTTTTCTTTAATACAGTTGGCGAGTTGATGAAAGTATTGCGGTGCATGACGCCATACCTTACTATTTCAAGATTTTCAAGACCTGGAATCATGGCAAAGACTCTCTTTTGCTCTCCCCATTTTAAATGCGTCTGGAATCCAACGATGTTATATAAAGTACCCGCTGCATCATCTTGACGCAATTGAACGACAGCATACGGACGCTTTCCTGTTTTCGGATCTTCCAGTCCTACCGGCTTCATCGGTCCAAACAACATGGTTTTCTCTCCGCGGGAAGCCATTACCTCGATCGGCATGCAGCCTTCAAAATACTTTTCCTTCTCGAATTCTTTTAATGGCGCACATTCAGCCGTAAGAAGCGCTTCACGGAAGGCGTCAAATTCTTCTTTCGTCATCGGGCAATTTAAGTAAGCTGCTTCCCCTTTATCATAGCGGGACTTTAAATATACTTTGTCCATGTTAATGCTGTCTTTTTCAAGTATTGGAGCAGCCGCATCATAGAAGTATAAGTAATCTTGGCCAGTCAGGGCTTTGATTTTCTCTGCCAATGCAGGAGACGTTAGAGGACCTGTTGCTACCACCGTAATTCCCTCTGGAATCTCCGTTACTTCCTCATTGATGATTTCAACCAACGGATGGTTTTTTACCGCCTCCGTCACATATCCCGCAAATTCATGACGGTCTACCGCAAGCGCTCCACCAGCCGGTACGGATGCATTGTCTGCCGCCTTTAGGATGACGGAATCCAGCATGCGCATTTCTTCTTTAATAACCCCAACGGCATTTGTTAAGCCGTTTGCACGAAGCGAGTTGGAACAAACAAGTTCCGCAAATTTATCTGTATGATGGGCTGGTGTTTGTTTAATCGGCCGCATTTCATATAAACGAACCTTTACACCACGCTTGGCGATTTGCCATGCCGCTTCACTGCCCGCAAGCCCTGCACCAATTACATTTACGATTTTTTCTGTCATTTTACTACCATCTTTCTACTGCTATTGTGTAGGCGCCTCTTCATAGTCACATTTTGTGCATTGAATTTGGATACCTTTTTTAATCTTCTTCTCCACCATTAGACTATTACATTTCGGACAAGGTCTACTAATTGGCTTATCCCATGAAACGAAATCACATTCCGGATACGTATTGCATCCGTAGAATAATCGTTTCGTTTTGCTTTTTCTTTCGACAATTTCTCCGGTATCGCAATTTGGACATTTCACGCCGATCGGTTTCATGATTGCTTTCGTGTTGCGGCATTCCGGGAAGTTTGAGCATGCCATGAATTTTCCGTATCGTCCCAGTTTATAAACCATCGGAGACCCGCAATTCTCGCAATCTTCTCCCGCCGGTTCATCTTTAATCTCGATTTTTTCCATTGCTTCATCGGCATGTTTGACATGCTTTTCAAAGTCTTTATAAAAATCATCGATAATTTTAACCCAATTTGTTTGTCCTTCTTCTATCTTATCCAAGTCTTCTTCCATTTTAGCAGTAAATTCAATATTAATAATTTCCGGGAAGAATTCAAGTACAAGCTGGTGAACGATTTCACCAAGTTCTGTAGGGACAAACCGTTTTGAATCAAGTTGTACGTATCCACGTCTTTGGATTACATCCAATGTCGGTGCATAGGTTGAAGGCCGTCCAATGCCGCGCTCTTCCAACTCTTTTACAAGACGCGCTTCCGTAAATCGTGGAGGCGGCTGTGTAAAATGCTGTTTTGGTTCAATTTCAAGCGAAGTAACTGTATCGCCCACTTCCATCTCAGGAAGAAGTTTTGTTGTTTCTTCCGTTTGGTCATCTGTTCCTTCAATATAAAGCTTCATAAAACCAGGAAACTTCACATGCGAACCGTTTGCACGGAATTGGACTTCTCCATTGACGAGGTCGACCGTAACTGTATCCAAAATTGCAGGTGCCATTTGGCTTGCGATGAATCTTTCCCAAATCAGGCGATAGAGTCTAAGCTGATCACGACTCAGTACCGCTTTTAGTTCATCCGGCGTTCTCATGGCACTTGTCGGACGGATTGCCTCATGGGCATCTTGGGCATTGGCTGATTTTTTCGTTTGCTTTGGCTCGGAAACAATATAGTCTTTACCGTATTTCCCATCAATATAACTGATTGCTTCGGCTTTGGCACTTTCTGAAATTCGGGTAGAGTCTGTACGCATATACGTAATTAACCCCACTGTCCCTTCTTTTTTGCCGATATCAATTCCTTCATATAACTGTTGAGCCAGCATCATCGTTTTCTTCGCACGGAAATTTAGTTTTCTGGCTGCTTCTTGTTGCAGAGAAGATGTTGTAAAAGCAGGTGCTGCATTTCTTTTGCGTTCCTTTTTCACTACATTGGCAACTTGAAACTCGTTTCCTTTAATCGCGTTTAAAACCGCTTTCACTTGTTCTTCATTTGATAATTTTACTTTTTCTTTTCCATTTCCAAAATAAAACGCATCAAACTGCTTTTTGCCTTTTTCGAAATTTGCCTCAATCGACCAATATTCTTCAGGCACGAAGTTTTTGATTTCCTCTTCACGATCAATGATAAATCGAAGGGCTATGGATTGTACACGGCCAGCCGATAATCCTTTTTTTACTTTTTTCCAAAGGATCGGGCTAATGTTATAGCCTACGAGTCTATCCAAAATGCGGCGTGCTTGTTGCGCATCTACCAAATCCATGTTGATGGGACGCGGATGTTTAAATGATTCCAAGATTGCATCTTTTGTAATTTCATTGAATACTACGCGGCAATCGGAGGTTGTATCGACATTTAAAGCTTGCGCCAAGTGCCAGGCAATCGCTTCCCCTTCACGATCGGGATCGGCTGCGAGATAGATTTTTTTCGCTTTTTTTGCTGCCGATTTTAAATCTTGCAATACCGGTCCTTTGCCTCGGATCGTAATGTACTTTGGTTCATAATTGTTCTCAGTATCGATTCCCGTTTGGCTTTTCGGCAAATCCCTAACATGGCCAATGGAAGCTTTTACTTTATATTTTTTACCCAAATATCTCTCAATTGTTTTCGCTTTTGCAGGCGATTCTACGATCACTAAATAATCTGCCATCTATATACTTCCCCCTTGTAGAGGTAAATTGTTTATCTTGAATGCGTATAACGCAATACCTAAAAATTATACCTGTTGCAAAATGTATAACAGTTTTTATGAGAATGCAACTTTTTTTTAATATTTACCAATTAATTATGCCTCATTATAATGTAGGAAAAATTGATTCAACATGCTTTCCTCGAAGAAACTGCGGAAACCATTAGGGGCTTTAACTTCATGCAAATTTCGGCATAGTACCAAGCTGAGTGAAGTTAAAAGAATTTCAATTCCTCGAGAATTTGATGCCCGTCCCATATAGGGATTGCCCCCTCCCGAAGCAGGCTGTTGGTTCCTTTTGACTGTTCGGAGTGAATCGGGCCAGGCACAATAAAAATATCTTTCCCATGTTCCAAAGCGTGCTCGGTTGTTATTAGTGTACCACTTTTCAGATTTGCCTCAGTCACTACAATGGCATTGCTAATACCGCTTATAATACGATTTCTCATCGGAAAATGCCATTTTTGGACCCCAACATAGGGAGGATATTCTGTTAAAAGTAAATGATTTTCTTGAATTTGGCAAGCAAGCAGTTTATTTTCTTTTGGATAAATATGCGAAAATCCATGTCCCAAAACAGCGATTGTTTTCCCTCCAAATTTCAAAGTTGCATGGTGGGCAAGGCTGTCCGCTCCTTTTGCCAGTCCACTTACTATAACGATATTCTGTTCAACAAGTGGCGGTACAATATACTCCATGGCTAAGGCCGAATAATTGGTCGCTTTTCTGGAACCAATAATGGCAATTTTCATCGGGTGCTGCAAGAGAGTAACGTCCCCCTTTGCATAAAGGACTGTCGGGGGATCCATCAAATCGTTCAAACTGTTAGGGTAAAATTCACTATTATATGGAATAACTTTTATATTAGCAGAATTATATGCTTCCAATAGATTATTTTGTAACACGATTTTATAATTAATTAAAATTTGGTCTGCAGCATTTGTCGAAATGGATAATATTTTAGCTAATCTAAAAGATGAAATTCTTGCCAAATTGTGTGTCGATTCGATAGATTTCATCAAGTTGCGGAATTTGTTTAAGGGAAGTGGATAAACGTAATGGAAAGAGAGGAGTTCTTGCAAATCGTTCATAGTATCACTCCTTATTATGAAGAAATTTTTCTTCGCACAAAGCTCCACGCTTCATGTATAAAAAGTGACCGCATTTTTTGAAAGCCAAGCGCCCTGATTAACTCCACTAAACGCTGGAGCTATAAGAAAAGGTGCAGCGCCTCCACACGCTGCACCTTCTATTTTAATGCGTTTTACATTGTTCGTATAGACCTTTTTCTTTTAACACCTTAATTAATGTTTCGCCGATTACTGACGGCGTAGGAGCCACTTCGATTCCCGCCTCATTCATCGCCTTGATTTTTTCGCTGGCCGTTCCTTTACCGCCTGAAATGATTGCACCGGCATGTCCCATACGTTTTCCTGGAGGAGCCGTTTGTCCGCCGATAAATCCGACGACTGGTTTTGTCATGTTTGCCTTGATCCATTCCGCAGCTTCTTCTTCCGCCGTACCGCCGATTTCCCCGATCATCACGACCGCATATGTTTCAGGATCGTTGTTGAACTCTTCCAATACGTCGATAAAGTTTGTGCCGTTCACCGGGTCTCCCCCGATACCGACCGCCGTTGTTTGGCCAATGCCCGCTTGGGTTAACTGGTGCACGGCTTCATATGTTAATGTTCCGGAACGAGAGACAACCCCTACATGCCCTTTAGTATGGATGTAGCCTGGCATAATGCCGATTTTACACTCATCTGCAGTAATTACGCCCGGGCAGTTTGGTCCAACCAATCGAGTTTTCTTGCCTTCCATATAGCGTTTCACTTCGATCATATCCAACACCGGAATATGTTCGGTAATGCAAATTGTCATATCAAGATCGGCTTCGACGCCTTCCATGATGGCATCTGCCGCAAAAGGGGCAGGAACATAGATTACAGAAACATTCGCACCAGTTGCATCTACTGCTTCTTGCACAGTATTGAACACGGGAACTCCTTCAATCACTTGTCCACCTTTGCCAGGGGTTACACCTGCCACGATTTTCGTACCGTATTCCAGCATTTGCTTTGTATGGAATAGTGCTGTTTCTCCTGTAATACCTTGCACAATTACTTTAGTATCTGCATTAATATATACACTCATGTCCTTTGCCTCCTTAACCTACTAATTCAACAATTTTTTCAGCGCCATCTGCCATCGAGTCAGCCGCCACGATATTTAAACCGGATGCATTTAACAATTCTTTCCCTAGTTCCACGTTTGTTCCTTCAAGTCGAACAACCAAAGGCACTTCCAAACCTACTTCTTTCGCGGCCGCAATAACACCCTCTGCAATTACGTCGCATTTCATGATGCCGCCAAAGATGTTGACGAAAATTCCTTTTACATTTGTGTCCGATAAAATAATTTTAAATGCCTCGGTTACTTTCTCGGCTGTTGCGCCGCCTCCAACATCAAGGAAGTTGGCCGGTCTGCCGCCATAGTAGCTAATTGTATCCATTGTGGCCATGGCAAGTCCTGCCCCATTGACCATACAACCAATGTTGCCGTCCAGTGAAATATAGCTAAGATCGTATTTGGAAGCTTCAATTTCTTTTGCATCTTCTTCGTCATAATCTCTTAATTCTACAATATCTTTATGTCGATATAATCCATTTGAGTCAAAGTTGAATTTCGCATCCAGTGCAACTACTTCATCATTGCCTGTTACAACAAGTGGATTAATTTCCAAAATAGAAGCGTCTTTTTCGACAAACGCCTCATATAAGCCAAGCATTAATTTCGCTGCTTTATTTACAAGTTTTGTCGGAATATTCATATTGAATGCCATACGGCGTGCTTGGAACGGGAGCAATCCTGTAAGTGGGTCAATCACTTCTTTGAAGATCTTTTCCGGAGTGCGTTCCGCAACTTCTTCGATATCCATTCCGCCTTCTTCGGAACCCATCAAAGTTACCCGTGAAGTTGCCCGGTCGACAATGAAACTCAAATAATACTCTTTTTTTATGTCGGAGCCTTCTTCAATATATAGGCGTTTTACTTCTTTGCCTTCGGGGCCGGTTTGGTGTGTTACCAAAATTTTGCCCAGCAGTTCTTTCGCATACGCTCGAACTTCATCCAAGTTTTTGGCGATTTTTACGCCCCCGGCTTTCCCGCGTCCACCAGCATGAATTTGGGCTTTTACCACAATAACGTTTGAACCCAATTCTTTTGCGACTTTTACTGCTTCATCTGGCGAGAATGCTACCTTTCCGTCTGGTACAGCCACTCCATATTGTCTAAGGATTTCTTTCCCTTGATACTCATGGATATTCATGTTTTATCCTCCAATCAGCCTTATGGAAATTATTTTGTTGACATAACCCATTCTAAACAAATTTTCTGACAAAGTCTATCATTGTATTTCCTGTATTGAAAAAGTTATCTTATTACAATATTTTCTCTTTTTCGCAAATCTAATATCTACTAATTTATCTTTTCGTTTGATTGTAGCTTCTGTCTAACCGGTATATAAATGCAAATACTTCCGCCACTGCTTCATATAATTCTTCCGGGATTGATTCATTCAAATCCAGATTTCCCAATAACTCGACAAGATTTTTATCTTCATAGATTGGAACATCGCTATTAGCAGCTTTTTCAATGATATTCTCTGCAATTTTTCCTTTTCCCTTAGCCACGACAGTTGGACTGTTATTGAGTTCAGGATTATACGTTAAGGCTATCGCTTCTTTTCGGACATATTTCTTTTCATTCATATTCGGAAATCTACCCCATTTTTCGATTCGAATTTATTTTCTTTTAAATGACTGATCGGCTGTTGGTGTGTGGTTGTTTCAAATGGCTTCACGAATAATCCGGAAAGTTGGTAGCTTTTTTCGGATAAACCTTGTTTCAATGGCTCCCTTAATGGTTCGGTCAGCAATTCCAGCTCAGGTTGATCATTATATAAAGTGATTGTGACAATGCGATTTTGGACTTGCATATCGACCATCGTTTCCTTAAGAGCTTCCATATTCAAATAGAAGAGGATTCTTGCATAATTCGAATCAATTTTGCCATTGTCCTTCATGCGACCGTTCCATTGCACTGTCGCTTCCGTTTGCTTTCCCAAAAATTGCAAAGGAATTTGCATGACAAGTTGATGCTGAGGCCCATTTTCTCCGGAATTGAATTGCATACCATTTAAACGCGCCACCACATTTTCGGCAGCATCCCTTAGAACTGCTGAGGTTTGGGAATCTTGCAAAAGCGATAACAGTTGCGGTTTTAAAGAATGGGCCAATTCACCTATATCCGTTGTTTTGTTGTTTAATGTTGCCTCGTAACTCAGACCCAATCCCTTTAAAATGGTTTTTAAAGCCTGTTCCATCGTTTTGCCATCTATTGCCGACAAAACTTGCTGCTCTGCTCTAGCACTGATCGCGTGAACCTCTGGGATATTGGATTCTGCCGTTAATTTCGCTAAATTGACTAACGCGGATGAATTGTTGCCGGCTTCCGGTTTTAATAGTGACAATAACTGTTCATGATTGGATTGCGAGAATGCAAGATTTGCCGTTTGTTGGCTTGGCGCATCCGAAAATGCTTTTACAAGTTGGCCATGCAATTGTTTTGCAAATAATTCCATTGTAGCGGGGTTTTTCGGCAACGCTTCAAATCGATTGATGAGTTGCTCCAAACTCGATTTTTGTTCAACGGAAAAAGACTCCTGGCTTGCGACCCATGTTCGAAGCTGATTGATTTTTTGTTGTGCATCGGATGGTTTTGCTGCCATTATTTCTTGAACCATTCCACCTGCTGTTTGCTTGCCTGTCTCAATGTACCTTTGTTGCTCTGAACTTTGGGTTTTCCAGGCTTCCTCGGCGGCATTTTGTTGAGCCTGCAAAGATGTGGCTGGCATATTTTTTTGCTGCTGGAAACTTTCGTTTTGCCAGCTTTCGATTGTCGCATGTTTAGGTAAAATACCTGTTTCTTTCAACAATTGCAGCATTTGCATTTTTTGCTGGGGCGCTTCAGTTGGATTGGACAGGATTTTGGCAGCGTTTGATAAAATGGATCCACCAGTTTCTTCGGCCAATGGTTTTGAAATCAATTGCAATTGTTGAAGGATATTGGACTTGACAGTAGGTTCGATGTTCACATCCTGTGCCAACACATTTGCAAGATTCGTCATGGCACTCGACATTCCATTTATTTTGGAACCATAAAGAAACCCTTTAAAAACTTCGTTTGAAAAAGGCATTTTCATTTCAGCCATTTTTTGAATCGCCTGCAACGCTTCTTGCTTTGTAGCCGATTCCGTTAGGCTTTTTAGCCAACCTTCAGCTGATAGTAGATTTTCTTTCAGCAATGGAAGTTGATTTTTGACAAACTGAGCAACGATTTGCTGCATTTCCGGTGTTTTCGGCAAATTCAGGTTATCCAGCAGCTGCGTTAGTTGTTGAGTCGTTGCTAAGGACCTCTGCATTGGCCCTGTGACGACTTTCAGCTCTGTTTGCGGGTTCATGCTCGTAACCTGAAAAAAATACGTGTCTCCCGCTTTTAAAGGCGTTTCCAGTTTAGCAAAAAGCTTGGACGAGCCAACCTGGATCTCCGCCATTTGATCGGGGTAGAGTTTTTTGATTGTTCCATGCAGCACCTGCCCCTGTTTTAAAGAAAGCGGTTGATTTTGCTGAACAGCAGCTTGTGGTCCTTGAATCGGATTAAAAGATGTAAACGTCATATCAAGATTTGCTCCTTTGATTCAATCATTGATTTGATCGGTTCAAAACTTTTCCGGTGTTCGTGAATATAGCCGTGCTGTTTCAATGCTTCCAAATGTTGCTTCGTGCCGTACCCAGCGTTTTGGTCAAACCCATACATAGGGTGCTCGGCATGAAGCTTCTCCATATAGTCATCCCGTGCATTTTTCGCTAATATGGAGGCAGCTGCAATGCTAAGGCTTTTTGCATCTCCTTTAATGATGGATTTTTGCGGAATATCCATCGGCAATACCATGGCGTCCACAATGCAAAAGTCCGGACGAATATCCAAGTTTTCAATACTTTGTTTCATTGATTGTTTTGTCGCTTCATAAATGTTTAATGCATCAATCATTTCCGCACTTTGAAAATGAATTGCATAACTTAGAGCATGTTTCTTAATAATGGCGGCAAATTCTTCCCTAGCTTTCTTAGTTAATTGCTTCGAATCATTAATGCCAATAAAAGGTTTGCAATCTCTCGGCAAAATTACTGCTGCCGTTACAACCGGACCAGCCAATGGACCCCTTCCCGCTTCATCTATGCCTGCCAAAAACTGTTCACTTGAAGATAGGAAACTCTCATCAAATTCTACTTTTTCTTTGTGTTCATCTAGTTTCTTCTTTTCTTTTTCCATACGATTGTTCCATTGCTTCCACGCCTTCTGCACGCCTGCACGTTCATCGTTCTTTATTTCATCCATCCAGCTTTCATATGCTTTGGCTGCATGTAGAGCAGCTAGTATCTCTTTTATTGTTTTACCCATATGTATGACACTTCCCTATATTTTCTCTCTATTTATATCGGCATTCCCTGTCTTGAAAAAAGATTTATTCTATTAATTTATCATATAAGCCATTGTTTACCCATTCAACTAAAGTCTATAATGTTTACGAATAGAATGGAGGAATCATAATGAAGAAAGTTTTCCCTCTTTTTGTATGTATGATTTTTATTTTATCTGCCTGCGGAAATGCCGCAACACAAGAAAAGCCCGAGGCGCAAGAACATGCTGGGCATGACGCTCAGAATCATGTTGCAGGAGACCTTCAAGAAGAAACTGCGTCTGCGGAAATTCTGCCAAGCTTTTTGGATTCGCAGCATGAAGATATCCGACTCGTTTACGAGGTTGCAGGACAAGCTACTGATATCTTGGAATGGATGCCTTGCTACTGCGGTTGTGGGGAGTCGGCAGGTCACCGCAGTAATTTAAATTGCTTTATCGCAGAAACACGGGAGGATGGCTCCATTGTATGGGATGACCATGGCACTCGTTGTTTAGTTTGCCTGGAAATTGCTATTCAGTCGGTTCAGATGGCGGAAGATGGGAAGTCTTTAAAAGAAATTCGCAACGCCATCGATGAACAATACAAAAATGGTTATGCAGCACCAACGCCAACAGAAATGCCGGCGTAAATTTGAATGAACTTCTCTGATTTGGAGTCCTTGAGTGATTGGCTCGTGGACTCCTTTTCATTGTTAACCACTGTTCGGTCCTCGAGCACCTCTCTCCCAGACTTATTCATGCTGTTTTCCACTTTCCCAGTCCACGAGCATCTCCCTCACGGACTCATTCACACCGCTTTCCACTTCCCCAGTCCATGAGCACCTTCAATTTTTAGCGTATTACTTGGACAAAATAAAAAGGCAGAAAAATCACCATGATTTTTTCTACCTTTTCTCTTACTGTTCTGCCAATGCTTCTTTTTCTAATTCTTCGTCCACGCTATCGAAGGTGATTGTGCCGAAGTGTTGGTTGCGAATATCCCGTACCACAATGAGTGCGACTTGGTCATAATCGATTTCCCCACCCGGTCCAAACACTTTTCTTCGCTTACCAATATGGTCAAATGTGTTTACCAATTCTTCATCAACCGACGTAATTCCGTAACGCTCCTCCAGCCGGTTCGGATAGTGGATGGAAAGAAACTTCAGTCCATAGACAGCCAAGTCTTCCATATTGATTATTGTATCTTTAATGGCACCTGTTAACGCCAGCTTTAACCCTACTTCCTGGTCTTCGAATTTTGGCCATAAAATCCCGGGTGTGTCCAAAAGTTCAATGTCTTTTCCCACTTTAATCCATTGCTGTGCCTTTGTGATTCCAGGCATGTTACCGGTTTTTGCAATATTTTTTTTGGCCAGGCGGTTAATCAAAGTTGATTTTCCTACGTTCGGAATTCCAATGATCATGGCACGGATTGCCCGTGGTTTCATTCCTCTTGATTTCATGCGTTCCCATTTTTCTTTCAGGATTTCCTGTGCGGCTTTTGTCACCTTTTGCAGCCCTTTGCCTTCCAATGAATTGATGGCAACGGCCATGTGTCCGCGCTGGGCAAAATACTCGATCCATTTTCGGGTTTCCGAATCATCCGCCATATCCGCTTTATTTAAAATGAGAAGACGCGGTTTTTGATTGATTACTTGGTCCATCATCGGATTTCTTGACGACATTGGCAATCGTGCATCAATTAATTCAAAAACAATATCCACAAGTTTCAGTTTTTCTTGTACTTCCCGCCTAGCTTTCGCCATATGGCCGGGAAACCATTGGATTGTCATGTTGTATTCCTCCTTTTGTATTGGAAAGCGCAAGCGCCCCATTTAGCCCCGCTTATTTGTCAAAAAGAAAAGGAGATTACAAAGAACCTCCTTTTCATGAAAAGTTTATTCTACAATCTGCATTTCACTTAGCGGCCAAAATACAATACTCGTATTGCCGATAATTTCTTTTTCGTTTACAACGCCAATATGGCGACTATCTTTACTGTAGCGTCGATTATCTCCCATTACGAACACATAGCCTTCAGGTATTTCTTCCAAAGTAGGCTCGACATCTTGCAATGTGAAGTCTTGTGTTAGTGTTCCCTCAGTAATTTGGGATTTATACTCATCTAAATATGGTTCTTCGTATGCTTTACCGTTAATGTAAAGTTGATCATCTTTATATTCGATGGTGTCCCCTGGAAGACCGATGACACGTTTAATGTAATCCTTTCCTTCCGGTGCATGGAAAACAACAATATCAAATCGATCAGGCTCACCTATTTTATAGCCAATTTTATTGACAATCATTCGATCTCCGTCTTCCAATGTTGGCATCATGGAATCACCATCCACCACAATCGGTGTAAATAAAAAATAACGAATAATGACTGCGATTGCAAACGCGATAACTAATGCTTTGATCCATTCCCAAAGCTCATTCTTTTCTTTTTTTGTATTCTCCACGAAGATAATCCCCCAATCTAACATCATTGTAGTTGAAATGGTTTATGTATGACAAGTTCAGAAACTCAATTTATGCGAATTTAAAACGCTTATCTATTGAAAAAGAAAAGGAGCTTGTAAACAAGCCCCCTCTCATAACGTTATTAGCGAATTTCTTTAATACGAGCTGCTTTACCACGTAGGTTACGTAGGTAGTAAAGTTTAGCACGACGTACTTTACCGCGACGGACAACTTCTAATTGCGCGATTTTTGGAGTGTGTACAGGGAATGTACGTTCCACACCAACACCGTAAGAAATTTTGCGAACTGTGAAAGTTTCGCTGATTCCGCCACCACGACGTTTAATTACAACACCTTCGAAAAGTTGGACACGCTCACGAGTACCCTCTACGATTTTCACGTGCACGCGAACAGTGTCACCTGGACGGAAAGTTGGTAGATCAGAACGAAGTTGACCTTTTGTAATTTCTGCGATAATGTTTGACATAAATTTTCTCTCCTTAGACAGATGCTCTTGCAGTCCTCTGTTCGGCCACAGCGGAACACCGTAATTCAGTACTTCCATAGAAGCACAAAATGAATAATACCACAAATGCAGTGTTGTTTGCAAGAATTATAAGAAATAAACTATAAAGAACTGAAAATTTATTTTTCCTTTAAGCTTTCAATAAAAGCTTGCTGTTCTTTTGTAAGCTCCATCTCTTCCAAAAGATCCGGCCGTCTTTCAAATGTTCGTTTGAGGGACTCTTGATCACGCCATTTATCAATGTTCGCATGATTTCCGGATAATAAAACATCAGGCACTTTCATCCCTCTAAAATCAGCTGGGCGCGTAAAATGCGGATGTTCCAATAGCCCAGTAGAAAAGGAATCATGAATATGCGAATCTTGCTGTCCCAATACGCCCGGCAATAACCGAACTACTGCATCAATGACCGTCATGGCAGGCAATTCCCCGCCTGTTAACACAAAGTCGCCAATCGATATTTCATCTGTTACAAGATGCGTGCGGATCCGTTCGTCATAGCCTTCATAATGGCCGCATAAAAATACCAATTCCTCTTCCTTCGCTAACTCTTCTGCTTTCTTTTGGGTAAAACGCTCCCCTTGTGGGCACATGAGGATGATTCTTGGATTTCGGCCTTCCGTAATCGTTTCTACTGCTTGAAACATTGGTTCCGGCTTGAGCACCATTCCAGCTCCCCCACCATATGGGTAATCGTCCACTTGTTTGTGCTTGTTGGTGCTAAAATCGCGAATATCCGATACAGCAAGCGAAACGGCTTCTTTTTCTTGCGCTTTTTTCAAAATGGAGGAGCCAAAAACTCCTGTAAACATTTCCGGAAATAGACTTAATACATGAATCTTCATTATAATAAACCTTCCATTACATGAATGATAATTTTCTTTTCTTCTACATCGATTTCTTTTACAACATCCTCAATATAAGGAATATAGTGTTTTTTCCCGTTTGGTGCCTTGATTTCCCATACATCGTTTGCACCGGTTTCCAAAATGTCGGAGACTTTTCCGATTTCTTCTCCCTCTTCCGAAAAGACGTCACACCCGATAATTTCAAAATAGTAATATTCGTTCTCTTCCAAATCATCTTCTTCCAATTGGTCTTTTGTAATTTTTAAAAGACCTTCCTTGAAAGGTTCGACTAAATTGATGTTATTGTAGCCTTCAAATGTTAATAAAATGAAATTTTTATGTTTACGGACGCTTTCAATTTTGACCCACGTCGGTTTTTTATCTTCTTTTTTAAAAACAGCCATTTTATTGCCCGGTGCAAAACGAATCTCTTCAAAATCTGTTGAAGAGAGCACGCGGACTTCCCCACGAATTCCGTGAGTGTTTACGATTCTTCCTACATTAAACCATTCCATTTAGCATTCCACCTAACTCTCGATATACAATAGTTCTATTATGTACAATCATACTAAAAAGATAAATAAAAAAGAAGGGATTGCCTTTTCAGGTCCCTTCTTTTTAATAGCTTTGAACGAACGTTCTCCGCTGCTCAGTCTAATATATCGACATATGTCTTTTTCTTGTGGTGACTGCCAGCAGCTGAATAAACAATTGTACGAATTGCCTTTGCAACTCGGCCTTGCTTGCCTATGACTTTTCCTCGATCTTGTGGATGAACAAAAAGTTTATAAACAATGCGATTTGAAGTCTCATCCGCTTCTACGCGAACTTCTTCCGGATAATCGACCAGCGGTTTTACGATTGTTTCAATCAGCTTCTGCATTACACGTCACCTCGAGAATTATTTACTGAATTTTAAGTTGTGGAATTTTTCCATAATTCCTTGTTCTGAGAACAGGTTACGTACAGTATCAGATGGTTTAGCGCCATCAGACAACCATTTAAGAGCTTTCTCTTCGTCAATGTTTACTGTAGCTGGTGTAGTTAGTGGGTTGTAAGTACCAACTGTTTCGATTTGACGTCCATCACGTGGAGAACGAGAATCAGCAACTACGATACGATAGAAAGGAGATTTTTTAGCTCCCATACGTTTTAAACGAATTTTAACTGCCATTTTTTATTGCACCTCCGAATAAGTTTCACACAAGATAGTATATTATCAATGTTTGAATGGTTTGTAAAGTGTTTTTTCTTAACACCTATTATTTTAACAGAAATATTTTATTTAAACAATGAGTCAAGACCTGGCATTTTCATTTTTTTCTTTCCTTTACCTTGGGCCATCCCCGTCATTTGTTTCATCATTTTTTTCATATCTTCAAATTGCTTCAGCAATCGGTTTACTTCCTGGACAGATGTTCCCGACCCTTGCGCAATTCGCTTTTTGCGGCTTGCATTCATGATTTCCGGATGTGTTTTTTCGGCCGGCGTCATCGAGTAGATGATTGCTTCTACGCGGCCCATTTGTTTTTCATCCACTTTCACATTGTCAAGGCCTTTAATTTTGTTGGCACCCGGCAACATTTTCAGCATTTCATCAAGCGGGCCCATTTTCTTCACTGCTTGAAGCTGCTCCACAAAGTCGTCGAATGTAAAGCTTTGAGTCATGAACTTTTCTTCCAGCTCTTTTGCTTTTTCCATATCGACATTTGCTTGCGCTTTTTCAATTAATGAAAGAACGTCTCCCATCCCTAAAATACGCGATGCCATACGCTCTGGATGGAATGCCTCAAGAGCATCCATTTTTTCGCCCATACCGACAAATTTGATCGGCTTTTCAGTAACCGCACGGATTGATAATGCCGCACCACCGCGTGTATCGCCATCCAATTTTGTTAACACCACGCCGGTAATGCCGATTGTTTCATTGAAGCTTTGCGCTACATTGACGGCATCTTGACCTGTCATTGCATCCACGACCAAAAATACTTCATCCGGCTCTTTTAGCGCCTTGATATTTTTCAGTTCATCCATGAGCGCTTCATCGATATGCAAACGACCAGCCGTATCAATAATGACTACGTCATGATGCTCTTCTTTTGCATGCTCAATCGCTTGCCGCGCGATTTCTACAGGCGACACATCGTTTCCAAGCGCGAAGACCGGGATGGAAAGCTGCTTCCCAAGCGTCTGAAGCTGTTGAATGGCTGCTGGACGATAGACATCCGCCGCTACAAGCAAGGGCTTGCGATTATGTTTTTTTCGCAATACATTCGCCAGTTTACCGGTAGTTGTCGTTTTACCGGCACCTTGCAAGCCGACCATCATAATGACTGTAGGCGGCTTTGTGTTAAATTTAATAGGGCTTTGTTCGCCGCCCATTAACGTTGTTAACTCATCTTGAACGATTTTGATGACTTGTTGGCCAGGCGTCAAGCTTTTCATTACTTCCGTTCCAACCGCTCGTTCACTTACTTTTTTGACAAACTCTTTAACAACCTTTAAGTTAACGTCCGCTTCGATTAATGCAAGGCGAACTTCCCGCATCATCGCTTTTACGTCTTGTTCGGTAACTAAACCTTTACCTTTTATCTTTTGGATTGTTCCTTGGAGTCGTTCTGCTAACCCTTCAAATGCCATGTTTAGCCTCCTAATCCGTTTCCTTTAATTGTTCAAGTAATGCAAGGCGCTCCTCGATTGTAGAAGTTCCATCCTTTACTGCATCTGCTAATTGTTCAAGGATTTTTTTTCGTGCGCCAAATTTTTCGAATAAGCGTAATTTATCTTCATATTCCTCAAGCATCGCCTCTGTACGCCGAATGTTATCGTATACAGCTTGACGTGAAACTTTGTAACTTTCGGCAATTTCTCCTAGAGAAAGGTCATCCAGATAATAAAGTTCCATATAACTTCTTTGTTTGTCCGTTAATAATGCTTGATAAAAATCGAAGAGAAAGTTCATGCGTGTTGTTTTTTCAATTAGCATTAAGTATCTCTCCAATCATAATTCGTCTACTGTATCATAACTATTTTAAGTACCACTGTCAAGGGAATTTCCTTGTCCACTTTCCCCTAATATGGCTTCATTAAGCTGTTTTTGCCGGCTAGCTTTTCGGCCATGCAGCACAAAGTAAACGGCGATTGCAAAAATAAACCAACCGACCGTGATGCTGTACATTGAACGATAGCTCATAGTGCCCAATAGTATCCCGAATAAATATGGTCCAATCCCAATGGCCAAGTCCAGTAAAATGAAAAAGGTGGAAGTAGCCGTTGCTTTCCGATTTTGCATGGCTTCTTTAATGGCAATGGCCAGATAATTGGATTGTACCGTACCAAATCCAATCCCGATCAAAGCGCTGGCCACCAATATCATCCATCCGCTTGTTGCCTTGCTTAAAACGAAAAAACCGATGACTATTAAAATCAACATCGGATACGTCAACATATTTTCTCCGAGACGATCAAATAAACGTCCCGTAAATGGCCGTGTAACAATCAATGCCCCTGCATATACGACAAAGAAATAGGTAGCAACTTCCCCAAAACCAATTTCTTCCGTATAAGGAGCTAAATAAGTTAATAAGCTTGAATATCCGATTCCCAATACGAACATGCAAATAGCTATCGGCAGCGCTCTTTTTTCAAACATATCACTTAGGGAAAATGTAAATTTCACTTTCTCCTGAAGCTTTTGGTCTGCTGTCGCCGGCAGGTTGATGAAGACACCAAATATATTGCAAAAAGCCGCAATCGCCAAAATCCATATCAAATTTTCAAACGTGGTTACACGCAGCATAACCAAACCGATAAAAGGACCGGCAGCCATGGCAATATTCATGGCAGTTGCATAATAGCCCGTTCCCTCCCCGCGGCGCTCGTTTGGAATTGCTTCGGCCATGATTGCGTTTACGGCTGTCATTAAAAATCCAAAAGAAAATCCGTGAATCGCTCTAATAATCATAAACAGGGTAAATGTTGTCGCCAATTGATGTGCCAATACCGCCAAAAAGAAGAAAATGGCTGAGATGATCATTATTCTCTTGCTTCCTAGCACATCGACAATTTTCCCCGCAAAAAGCCGGGCAACAACGGCCAACAATACGTAGATTCCTACAGCCAAGCCCGCCTCACTTTGGCTTCTTCCAAAATGCTCAATGACATATAAGGAGACTGTAGCAAGTAAACTATAAAACACGATGTGGGTAAAAAAATTCATGCCACATACAATAATAAAATTTTTGGTCCAAAGATTTGGACGTTTCATCTTTTTCCCTTCCTTCTTGCTCTTGTAAAGACTATAGCTAATTATACTAAACTTCGAGTCTCTAATTATATTTATCCATTAAATTAGGTAAAAAGAGGTGTTGGAGTTTTAGCGATGATGTAGATTGTTGTGCAAAATCTAAGAGAAGTTGCCCAAGTTTAACGATCTGAATGGTGTGATTGGAGGCTTTCTTTTTATTTTTTTAGAAATAGTTATACCGACAAAAAATGATTAAACTACTGTTAATTTCCGCTGATGCCAAAGACGGGGTTAGAAGTGGTTTTCTCTTGTTGCTACGACGCCTCTTTAGATAACTTCTAATCGAGCACTTTCTCTTGCGTTAGCATCAACCCCCTCTTTAAATCCCTTCTCGTTCTAATCGGCTGTTTTTCCTGCAGCATCTCCCAACGGTGTTTAACCGTAAAAGCCACTTGCTGTTTCCAATAAAAAAACTATTCCGCGCAGGATGCTTCCCTTGCAGAAATAGTTTTTCGTTAGTCTTCCATTTTATCCAGCTCTTTTTCCAATCCTTCCGCAAATAGGCCGTAAACATAACGTTCTGCATCAAATGGCTGTAGATCATCCATTTTTTCGCCTAGGCCGACGAATTTAACGGGAATATGCAGTTTATTGCGGATTGCCAATACAATACCGCCTTTTGCAGTACCGTCCAATTTCGTTAACACGATTCCCGTCACATTTGTCGCTTCTTTAAACGTTTGTGCTTGGATCAAAGCATTTTGCCCTGTTGTCGCATCCAATGCAAGCAGCACTTCATGTGGCGCATTTGGAATTTCACGCGAAATAACACGATGTACTTTTTCAAGCTCTTTCATCAAGTTGACTTTATTTTGCAGTCGCCCTGCTGTATCACAGATTAACACATCCGCATTCCGTTTTTTTGCAGCAGCAATTGCATCGTAAATCACTGCAGCCGGGTCAGAGCCTTCTGATTGCTTGATGACGTCACAGCCAACACGGTCACCCCATACTTGCAGCTGTTCAATTGCTCCGGCACGGAATGTATCCCCCGCTGCAAGCAATACAGATTTACCTTCTTTGGTTAAACGATGCGCCAATTTACCGATTGTCGTTGTCTTTCCTACACCATTTACACCGACGAATAAAATCACCGTTAGCTCGCCTTTTGGCTGCATGTTCAACTCGGCAATATCTTCTTCACCGGCTTCATAGATTTCAACCAGTTTCTCGGAAATGATTGCTTGAATTCCTTCAGTGTCTTTGATGTTTTTACGCTGTACTTCAAAACGCAGCTTGTCCATCAAATCCATGACCGTTTCAAAGCCAACGTCCGCTTGAAGCAGTATTTCTTCCAATTCTTCAAAGAAATCCTCATCTACTTTGCGATAGCGCGCGACCAAGTCATTTACTTTTGAAGTAAACGAATTTCGTGTCTTGGCCAGACCCATTTTAAACTTTTGCGTAATGGACCATGCGGATGGTTTTTTCTCTTCAACCTCTTCGGTCTCTTCAACAGGTTCTGCAAGGGTTTCTTCCTCAGCTTCCGAAGAAACTTCAGTTGTATCAACCTGCACTTCAACCGGTTTCTCTTCTACTTCGGGAATCTCCGGTTTTTGTTCTTCGACTGAAGGAGTCGTGTCAACCTGTTCTTCTAAAAGCTCAGCTTCTTCCAGCTTTTCTTCTGTATCATGAGCTTCAAGTTGCTGCTGCTCGACTTTTTCCTCTTCAGTTCCTATTAATTTTTCTTTCAGTCGCTTAAAAAAGCTCATTCACTTCCACTCCTTGTCTCCAAATCAGAAAGTATATTATTTATCGACCAACGCAAGACGCCCAGCTCCTCGAATTTCGGAGCTAAACAGTAAATAGGAAGTCAGCCTAAAATCGACACGTCCTGTGTCAACGGCTGACTAACCTACATCCTGTAGGCCTCCGCTTTTCTCTTGTCTAGCTCCAGCGCCCAGCCCCTCGAGTCGCTTCAGTCCCTCGGTCGAAAGCTGGAAAGATGCTTTCGATTCGGGCCTTCCAGCGCTTGACGGGGCTAAACGGGGCGCTTGCGCTTTTCTCTTGTCTAGCTACGAACGCCAGCTCCTCGACAACTTCGGTGCTGCCAATAAGGGCAAAGAGCGCGCCCTTTTTGGCAACCCCTCCAGTTGTTGTCGGAGCTAATCGGGCGTTCTCCGCTTTTCTAAGTAAGTACCGCTTCTTTTTCCAGTTTTACGGAAACGAGTTTGGATACACCGGATTCTTGCATTGTGATGCCGTATAGAACATCGGCACCTTCCATTGTTCCTTTGCGGTGTGTAATGACAATGAATTGCGTTTCATCCTTTAATTTCTTTAAATATTCGCTATAGCGTTGAACGTTCGCTTCATCGAGTGCCGCTTCCACTTCATCAAGGATCACAAACGGAACGGGACGGGAATTTAAAATGGCAAATAATAAAGCGATTGCTGTTAATGCTCTTTCTCCACCGGATAAGAGACTTAAACTTTGCAGCTTTTTGCCCGGAGGCTGAGCGACAATTTCGATGCCTGTTTCAAGCAGGTTTTCAGGATCAAGCAATACCAAATCGGCTTGTCCGCCACCAAACAGCTCACGGAATACATGTCGGAACTGCGTTTGAATCATCGTGAATGACTCCCTGAAGCGCAGGGTCATTTCTTCATCCATTTCACGAATGGCTTCATGCAATGTTTCCTGTGCTTCCAGCAGATCATTTCGTTGTTCAGTTAAAAACGTATGGCGCTCAAGTACCCGATCATATTCTTCAATAGCCGTTAAATTAACTGGCCCCAATTCTTCAATCGACTGCTTCAACAATTTCACTTTCCGGCGTACTGAATCAACATCCTCCAGATCCATTACATGTTCACGCGCTTCTTCGAAATCCATTTCATATTGTTCATCGAGAATTGTCTGTAGCCGATCGATTTCATATTCAACACGGCTTTTCTTCACTTCAATATCTTGCAAACTCTCCAAGAATCCTTTATGCACTCTTTGCAGCTCTTTCAATTGCTCTTCAAGCTGGGACAAATTTTGTTGATGCGTGGCGCGCAACGTACGGTTTTCTTGTATTTTTGCAGTTAGCGAATTTTTTTTGCTGTTCCATTCAAGAACCGTTTTTTCAATTTCTTCATCAGAAGGAGCGTTTACATCATCATTTTGAAGCCAATTGATTTCCAAAGTGATTGACTCTATATTTTGCTTTGCTTTCGAACGCTTAAGAGCAAGCTCGGCTACAGCAACTTGAAGCTGGCTTACCTGCTCCCCCATCACGGCCAGTTCCAATCGTTTTTGGGCAGCAGATTCCCTTAAAGCATCCTTTTCTGTTTCGCCTTTTAATTTCAGTTCACTTAGATGCTCCACTTTTTGATTGATTTCTTCCAGTTCCGATTTTATTTCCTCGAGCCTTTGCGACGCTTCTTGTTTTTGCTGAAGCAACGTTGTTTTTCTTGAGACTACAGAAGATTGCTCTGAAAAAGTGACATTGACTGTTGCTTTCAGGCTTTTTTCTTCCATTTCTGCTTCAAGAAACTTTGCTCTTTGTGAAATTTCTTCCTGGCGAAGTGTTTCCCCTTCAAGCTTTACCGTTTCAAGCTGTTCACGCAATAAAGCAAGTGCTTCTTTTTCAGTCGCCACGGATTTTTCAGCCTGCACAATCGAGTTTTCCATCTTCGCCAAATTGCTTGTGAGCTGATCAAGTTCGGCTTTACGTGTGAATAACGAACTTTGTTGTTTGGAAGCACCACCAGTCAAAGACCCGCCTGCATTGACGATATCCCCATCCAATGTAACAACTCGGTATCTAAACCCGCAGTTTCTGGCAATTTGGCTGGCGCCTTCCAAGTTTGATGCAACAAGTACGTTTCCAAGCAAATTTTCAACAATCGTTTGATTTGACTCATCAAAGTCAACAAGTTCATAGGCAAGGCTGACAAAAGCAGGATGATCCAGGGCAGGCGCTATTTGAGAAGTCGATAGTTTGCGTGACTTCATGACGGTTTTAGGTAAGAATGTTGCACGGCCCGCCCGTTTGGATTTAAGCCAGCCGATCGCTTTTTGTGCGTGCTGCTCATTGTCTGTCACGATATGCTGGGAAGCTGCACCCAAAGCTGTCTCGATTGCTTTCGAGTACTGTCCATCTACTTGGATTAATTCAGCAACAGCACCTTCAATGCCGGACAGTTCTCCTCGTTCACGAGCCAAAAGAACTTCTTTTACGCCTTGGAAAAAGCCCGAAAAGTCTGCTTCAAGCTCTGCCAATGTTTCTCTACGGCTCTTTAATTGTTGCTGATGTTGATAAGCTTGATAGAGCATCTGCTGTTTTTCTTCAAAGGAAGAGGTAGCGTTTTTTAACTGTAGTTGAACAATTTCATATTGTTCAAGCTTTTCCTTCAGCTGCAATTCAACCTTTTTCAAGCTTTTTTCCAATTGCAGTTTTAGTTCCGTGACTTCCTCGAGTCTCTTCGCCATTTCTGCAGAACGGCCATTCATGCGCTCGGCCGTTTCCAGTTGCTGAGCAAGTTGTTGATCAATATGCTTTAATTCATTCTTAACCGTTGCTTCTTCATTTAATAAATCGATGTAAACATCTTTGGAATGTTCAATTTCCTGTTCGATTTCCGAAACAGAAGAATTCAATGTTAAATCAAGCTGTTTAATTTCCTGTTTTAGCTTTTGAACTTCCTTTTGCTTTTCGGTAAATTGCGACTTTTTGTCATTTTCACTGCTCAAAAGTTCCTGTTCTTCAGTCTGCAACTCATGCAACGATTGCTGCAATTGCTGCAGTTGCTTATGGGCATTTGAACGTTTTTCTTTCAGAAGCGCTTTACGCCCTTCCCAACGTTCTGCCTCGGAACTTGCCTCTACCAATTGTTCTTGGGCGCTATCCAGAACCTCATCAATTTCTTTCAGCTTTCCGCGGATGGCCCCAACATGCCCTTCAACGTTCACGAGGTTTGACGCATGCTGCTGTTCCGCTGTTTTTAATTGTTCACGCTGTTGTTCCATTTGCTGCAAATTTTTCGCATGGACAATTAAATCATTCACCGTCAGGGCAATATCCGATTCTCTTAATTCGTCTGTCATCCGGATATAATCCTTGGCAGTGGATGCCTGGATTTGCAATGGTTCGAGACGGCTGTCCAATTCATGCAAAATATCAAGAACCCGGTGCAGGTTCTCATCGGTTTCAACTAATTTATGTTCTGCTTTTTTCTTGCGAATTTTATATTTTAGTACACCGGCTGCTTCTTCAAAGATCGTTCTTCGATCATCTGGTCTACTGTTCAGTATTTCATCTACGCGGCCTTGTGAAATAATCGAGAATGCTTCTTTTCCTAATCCCGAATCCATAAATAAGTCCGTAATATCTTTCAGGCGACATTGCTGGTTGTTCAGCAAATATTCACTATCGCCTGAGCGATATACGCGTCTTGTGACACTAATTTCGTTATAAGGCATTTGTACTTTTTCATCTTCATTGTTTAAGACAAGTGTTACCTCTGCGAAATTAAGCGGTTTTCTTGATTCACTTCCAGCAAAAATAACATCTTCCATCTTCGAACCGCGTAAACTTTTTGCGGATTGTTCCCCCAGTACCCACCTGATGGCATCGGTTACATTACTTTTACCGCTGCCATTCGGGCCGACTACTGCTGTTACACCCGGAACAAAGTCGATTCCAATACGATCAGCAAACGATTTAAAGCCAATTACTTCAAGTCGTTTAAGGAACATATTAGCTAGTCCTCCTTAATGCTGGCCTGATTCAACGTGATCATCGCATTTTGCGCTGCTTGCTGCTCAGCCTCTTTCTTTGATTTTCCGCGCCCGATTCCCAACTCTTGCTCATTTAGCAATACGCGCGAAATGAACGTGCGATTATGCGCTGGCCCTTTTTCATCCACAATCTCGTAATGAAGCGTGCCGTTATTTGATTGTTGAACCATTTCTTGCAATTGACTTTTAAAATCCATCACATGCGAAAAAGCACCGACTTCTACTTTTGGGAATACGATTCTTTCCAGAAATTCCACGACGACGTCCAAACCTAAATCTAAATACAAAGCCCCAATAAAGGATTCAAAAACATCCGCCAATAGCGCAGGACGTTCCCGGCCACCCGTAAGCTCCTCACCTTTTCCCAACAGAACATATTTGCCGAAATTTAATTCGTTGGCAAAAATAACAAGCGATGGTTCACACACAATCGAAGCACGCAGCTTCGTCAGTTCTCCCTCACTCATATGCGGGTATCTTTCGAAAAGGTATTTAGATACAGAAAGTTCAAGTACGGCGTCTCCCAAAAACTCCAGTCTTTCATTGTCGGTAAATAATTTTCGACGATGCTCATTCACATAAGATGAATGTGTAAAAGCTTGGTAAAGCAAGCTTTTGTTGCGAAAATAAATATTTAATTCTTCTTGCAAAAATTCAAATTGCTGTCTTGCTCTTTCAGGCAATATCCCAATTTTTGAGTGAAACCCTTTTTTTCTAATTGTCATGAACAATCTGCCTTCCTAATAGATTCTAACTAACGTATAGTTTACCTTGTATAGCATGATAAATTCAACTTTTCTTTGGCATTCCTATGTTCGCAATACGAAAAGAGGCACATAGTTGTGCAATTTATCCATTTGCCCAACTGTGCCTCTTGATCATGCGCCTTTCGCGTTTATACGGATGGCGCTAACTTTTTGAAGTTCGATTAGCTAATTTTACCTTCAATATAACTGATTGCATCGCCTACTGTAGCGATTTTCTCAGCATCTTCGTCTGAAATTTCCATATCAAACTCATCTTCAAGTTCCATTACTAATTCCACAACGTCCAATGAATCAGCACCTAAATCTTCACGGAATGAAGCTTCTGCTTTCACTTCGCTTTCGTCAACGCCTAAACGGTCAACGACAACTTTTGTAACACGTTCAATTACTGTAGCCAAATCGGTCACCTCCCCTCAAATGATCTTTAAGAAAACAAGTTAGCAAAAAAACATAACATTGTATATAATAGAGTTTTTTTGCAATGAAATCAATCACATATACATGCCGCCATCAATATGAATCGTTTGGCCTGTTATATAATTTGCATCATCCGAAGCAAGGAACACGACCGCTTTTGCGATGTCTTCCGGCTGTCCGAGCTTCGCCAGCGGAATTTGGGCCAACATCGCATTTTTCAAATCTTCCGTTAAGGCATCCGTCATTTCTGTTGTAATAAATCCAGGAGCAATGGCGTTCACCAATATATTGCGGGAAGCAAGCTCTTTCGCCGATGTTTTTGTTAAGCCGATGACGCCCGCTTTTGCAGCAACATAGTTTGCCTGGCCTGCATTTCCCATTACTCCGACAATGGAGGAAATATTAATAATGCGGCCTGCACGCTGCTTCATCATTTGGCGCGTTACTGCCTTAGTGCATAAAAACACACCTTTTAGATTGGTGTTCATTACATCGTCCCACTCTTCTTCTTTCATGCGCATAAGAAGGTTGTCACGTGTAATTCCTGCATTATTTACTAAAATATCAATCGAACCGAATTGCTCAAGCGCTGCATTCATCAACTGCTGAACAGACTCAGCTTCCGAAATATTTGCTTGTACAGCAACTGCCTGTACACCAAGATTTTGAATTTCTTCTACTACTTCAGCAGCTTTTTGTTCGCTGCCGCTATAGTTTACAACTACATTCGCACCTTCTGCAGCAAGCTGCAGGGCAATTGCTCGCCCGATTCCGCGGGATGCGCCTGTTACAACGGCCGTTTTTCCATTCAATTTACCCATTCAGTTCTCCTCCAAGCGCTTCGACTACTTCGTTAAGTGATGCTTCATCATGCACGCAGTAAGTTTTAACCGAGCGATCTACTTTTTTCACTAATCCAGAAAGGACTTTCCCCGGCCCACATTCTATGAAGGTTGTAACTCCAAGTTCCAAAAGCTTTTGAACGTCTTTTTCCCATAATACTGGGCTGTATACTTGTTCAATCATTTCTTGTCGAATAGAAGCAGCATCTTCCAACGCTTCGGCCCCTACATTGCTAATGATTGGCGTATGAGGTGTTGTTACTTCGATTGCATCAATCACTTCTTTTAATTGAACAGATGCACCGCGCATTAATTCCGAATGGAAAGGACCGCTTACCACTAAAGGAATTGCTCTTTTTGCCCCAGCTTCTTTTGCTGTAGCTGAAGCCAATTCAACTCCTTGTTTTGTACCGGAGATTACAATTTGCCCAGGACAGTTTAAATTCGCAAGTTGCACGATTTCGCCTTGGCTTGTTACCTGGTCACAAACCGCTTTCAAGCTCTCTGCATCCAATCCAAGAATGGCTGCCATCGCACCCTCCCCAGCCGGAACTGCTTCATTCATGAATAAGCCTCGTTTATGGACAGTCAAGACGGCATCCTCGAAAGTAATTGCCCCCGAAACAACGAATGCACTGTATTCTCCCAAAGAATGTCCAGCCGTATAATCGGGCTTGATTCCCGCTGCCATCAGTTTTTGTGCAATCATAACACCAGTTGTCAGCAGTGCTGGCTGTGCATTATATGTTAATGTCAATTCTTCTGCAGGCCCGTTTAACATTAGTCTCGATAAGTCAAATTGCAGTACTTTGTCGGCTTGTTCGTAATATGCCTTGCTTTCTGGGCTATTTTGAACAAACTCCTCACCCATTCCTACAACTTGTGAACCTTGGCCTGGAAAGATAAACGCTATTTTTGTCATATAGAATCCCCTTTTCAAACAACATCCCTGTTATTGCTATTGTTGGTTTGCCGAAATTGTTTTGGCAATTACATCCGTTACATCATGCTCAACCATGATGTTTGCTTGGCGAATTGCACTATAAATGGCTCTGGCATTGGAGGAACCATGCGCTTTGATAACCGGTGCTTTCAACCCGAATAATGCCGCTCCACCATACTCGGAATAATCCAATTTGCCTTTTAGTTTTTTCAGTTCGCTTTTCATGAGCAATGCGCCCACTTTTGTTTTTGCGGAAGATAAAAACGCTTCTTTCAGCAAATTCATCATTGCGCCGGCAGTACCTTCAATCGATTTTAAAACCATATTGCCGGTAAAACCATCCGTAACGACAACATCGGCAACGTTGTCCATTAGATCACGCGCTTCCACATTGCCGATGAAATTGATATCGGACTCTTTCAACAAAGTGAATGCTTGCTTTGTTAATTCATTCCCTTTTTTATCTTCTGTACCGATATTCAATAATCCTACTCGAGGATTGTCGATGCCTCTGACTTTTTTTGCATAAATATAACCCATGATGGCGTATTGCAGCAGATTTTCTGCTTTTGCATCGGCATTTGCCCCTAAGTCGAGCATCAAGAACCCTTGGCCATCAATTGTCGGCAACGTAGTAGCTAAAGCTGGACGAGCAACTCCTTCGATCCGTCCCACTTTAAACAAGCCACCTGCCATGAAGGCTCCGGTATTTCCTGCCGAAAGACAAGCATCTGCACGGCCTTCCGTTACCGCTTCCAAAATTTTCGTCATAGAAGCATCCTTTTTGCGTCGAACCGCTCGGGCAGGGTCATCCTCCGCCTCAACCACTTCCTCGCAATGAATCACTTCCAGACGAGGGTGTTCCTTAAGGAAAGGCTGCAGTTCTTGTTGTTTTCCATATAACTGAATCTCGATATTAGGGAAGTCTTCCAATGCCAGCAATGCGCCTTCCACGATTGCTTTTGGTGCATTATCGCCGCCCATTGCATCTATTGCTAGTTTCATTCGGTGTCACCTTTCCCTTTCGTACGATACATTTCAAACTCGCCTTTAAATACGGTTTCATTATTTACAGTAGATAGAACATCTATATATGTACGGTTTTTTTCATGGTCCTGTCCTCGTACAATTGCTTTTGTAATCACACGATCGCCAACTTTAACGGGCTTTACAAAAACAACATTTGATTTTACGGTCAATGCCAATTCATCATTTATCACAGCAACAGCCAGCGAGTTTGCTTGGGCAAATAGATGGTGTCCCCTCGCAATCCCGTTTCGCTGAAAAACATGTTCTTCTTTTACATCAAAAATAGAAAGTGCTTTTTCATCTAGTTCGATATCAATTATTTCACCAATTACTTCGTCCAAAGGCAAAGATTTGACTTCATTTTCGTAATTTTTTTCAGCAACGTCCTTAATCCGTTCCCGCAATTCCGGTATTGAGAGTTCCATACGGTCTAGCCGGATCGTTTGAACGCTCACTCCAAATTGTGAAGCTAATTGTTCATCCGTGACGAACGGGTTTTCTTTGATTGTTTCCATAAGCAGTCTTTGCCGTTCTTTTTTTGTTCGCTTCAAAGCCCTCGCCACCTACTTTTATGTATTTTAGCACTTGGTACTAATACCAGTATACAGTTACATAAAAAAGAACGCAACATCAAATTGTTGCGCTCCATTTATTATGGTTAAGGTTAAATATTTTATTTAACAGAGAATAGCCGTAATGGTCAGGCTCTATGGCTCTATGGCTCTATTCCAGTTTTCCTAATCCATCCGTTCCCCAGTCAGGATGCCGGACTCTTCCAGCATTTCGCGGAGATGGCGATAGTCTTCTGCTTGCCAAAATTGCTCGTCGTAAATAAGTCTTGCTGCATCTTGCCGTGCTGTTTCCAACGTTCGATAGTCATGGACTAAATCGGCCATTTTAAAATCAGGCAAGCCGCTTTGTTTCTTTCCGAAGAAATCACCGGGTCCACGCAGTTCGAGGTCTTTTTCAGCCAATTTAAACCCATCGTTTGTTTGCGTCATGGACATCATGCGTTCCTTGCCTTCTTCCGTTTTCGGATCGGCCAGGAGCACACAATACGACTGATGGACGCCTCGCCCTACCCGGCCGCGCAATTGATGGAGCTGGGCCAATCCAAAGCGGTCTGCATCATAAATGGCCATAAAGGATGCATTCGGAACGTTCACCCCTACTTCCACGACGGTTGTGGAAACTAATACATCTACCTTGCCTTCCGTAAATGCACGCATGATTTCATCTTTTTCATCCGGGTGAAGACGTCCATGCATTAAACCTACCTTATAGCGCCCATTAAAAATGGTCGCTAGCTGTTCGTATACTTCCACGGCATTTTGAACATCCAGTTTTTCCGATTCCTCGATGAGCGGACAAATAATATACGCTTGTCGGCCTTGCCGCAACTCGGATTCCATTTTCGTTATGCTTGCATTTAACTGTTCTTTTTTCAGCCAATGAGTTTCAATCTGTTTGCGCCCTGCAGGCAATTCATCAATGATGGAAACGTCCATTTCGCCAAATGCAGTAATCGCAAGCGTTCTGGGAATCGGCGTTGCCGTCATAAACAGCACATCCGGATTCATTCCTTTGTCCCTTAAAATCCGGCGCTGCTCCACTCCAAAACGGTGCTGTTCATCTGTAATCACAAACCCCAGATTTTTAAATATCACATCCGGTTGGATTAGAGCATGGGTGCCGATTAATATATCGATTTCTCCATTATGTAATTTTTCGAGCAGTATTCTTCGTTCTTTTGTTTTGGTGGAACCTGAAAGCAATGCGACTTTTACACCGATTGGATCAAACCAGCTTTTTAAGGATTCCATATGTTGTTCCGCCAAGATTTCGGTCGGCGCCATTAAGGCACCTTGATAACCCGCAGTAACAGCCGAATATAGCGCAATTGCTGCGACAATTGTTTTCCCTGAACCAACATCCCCTTGCAATAGGCGATTCATGCGATGCGGTTGTTTCAGGTCTTTGCTGATTTCATTGACTACCCGTTTTTGCGCATTTGTTAATTCAAAAGGAATGGTTGCAATAAAATCCCGCACTTTTTGCAGGTCATATTGTATGGCAATGCCTTTTTCATTTTCTTTAGTTGTTTTGCGCAGTGCCTGGATCCGCAATTGAAAATGCAATAACTCTTCATAAACGAACCGTCTTCTTGCCTGCTTGGCATGTTCGGCGTCTTTTGGGAAGTGGACACCTTCCAACGCGTCGAGGATGGTTGGCAATTGATATTGGTCAATTAATTGAAGCGGCAGGGTTTCCTCCATAACACCATTCAGGGAATCCAGTGCCTGGCGCATATATTTGCGGAATTTAGTTTGATGAATGGAGCCTTTCAAGCTATAAACAGGTTCAAAATCCGTATGATCCATTTTGGGGCCAAATTTTATGGACGTGCCATTGATTACTTGCCGCCCACGGTCCCATTTACCCGAAACCGTGACCACTTGTCCTGGCGTCAGCTTTGTTCGCAAGTAATTTTGATTAAAGAAGACAACTTTGACAAGATGTCTTCCCGCTAACACTGTTACTTGTATTCTCGATTTATTTTTTCCTAAATAAAGTACGGATGGAACACTTTCCACCCGTGCCTCAATCGTGACTTTCTCGTTATGCGGCGTCTGTGCTAAATCTTTTAGCCGAAAATCCTCATGCCGGTAAGGAAACGTCCAGATTAAATCCTCTATCGTGTAAATTCCCATTTCATTTAACTGGGATTCTGTTTCTTTTCCTATTCCTTTTAATGTATTGACCGGTTCAGTGATATTAGTCAACTTTAACTGCACTTCCAAAAATTTTCGCGGCAAGGGCCTTGCCTGTTGGCGTTGCAGCCAGACCTCCACGAGCAGTTTCTTTTAAGCTTGGATGCATCGATTGACCGATTCTAAACATTGCACCGATTACTTCATCACAAGGAATACGGCTAGTGACGCCGGCAAGCGCCATATCCGCTGCTACCATTGCATTTGCTGCGCCCATTGCATTTCGTTTTACACATGGAACTTCCACAAGTCCCGCAACCGGGTCGCATACCAAGCCAAGCATATTTTTCAGTGTGATGGCAAAGGCTTCCGAACATTGGGCAGGTGTACCTCCAGCCATTTCAACAATCGCTGCTGCAGCCATTGCGGCAGCCGATCCCACTTCAGCTTGGCAACCGCCTGCTGCACCGGAGATAAAAGCATTGTTGGCAACTACAAAGCCGAAAGCGCCGGAAGTAAATAAGAAATTAATCATTTGCTCGCGCGTAGGATTCAATTTATTTTTCACGGCAAACAAAGTTCCAGGCACAACGCCCGCAGAACCTGCTGTCGGTGTTGCACAGATTGTTCCCATTGCGGCATTCACTTCGTTTGTTGCAACTGCTTTACTAACGGCATCAAGCAGCAAATCGCCTGAAAGGCTTTTGCCGGATTGAATATATTTTTGAAGCAGCACTGCATCGCCGCCCGTTAATCCAGAAACCGATTGGACGCCGTTTAAACCTCGTTCCACCGCTTCTTCCATGACAACAAGATTCTTATCCATTTGAGTGAAAATTTCTTCTCTAGTGCGCCCTGTCATATTCATTTCTTGTTCAATCATGATATCAGAGATAAGCTTATTTTCTTTTTCAGCAAGTTCGACCAATTCTCTTACATTATGAAATAATACATCCATTAAAGCCCACTCCCTAGTTATTTATTTTGGATACTTTCGTGATATTTGGAATCAGTGAAATTTGATGCAAAATGCGATCATCGATATTTTGATCGACCTCGATCACCATTAAAGCGGTTTGGCCACGTTCAATGCGCGATACTTCCATGTGCCCGATATTCACATGATGCATCGCCAAACTGTTTGCCACGTTGGCAATACACCCTGCGCGGTCATCATGGACAACCAATATCGTAGGCAGACCACCTGTTAACCGCAATTTAAAGCCGTTCACTTCGCTGATTTCAATTTTCCCGCCGCCAATCGAAATTCCTTCTACCGACATTTCCGTTGTGTCATCCCCCATCACAATGCGTGCCGTATTAGGATGTTCTTTGTTGGCTTCTTCCGGAATGATCTCAAATTCCAGTCCTGCGTTTTTCGCGTGCTCGAAAGACGTTTTGATTCGTTCATCAAAAGTATCAAAATCCAATAAACCGCCGACAATTGCCACATCCGTTCCATGCCCCTTATACGTTTCGGCAAAGGAACCATAGAGGTGGATTTTCGCCCAAGTTGGTTTTTTGCCAAATAAATCTCTCGCCACTCGACCGATTCGTGCTGCCCCGGCCGTATGAGAAGAAGATGGCCCAATCATGACAGGACCAATAATGTCAAATACTGAAGTAAACTTCATCTTGCTCTCCCCTTTGTTTAAATGAAATTAACAATCTACTTATGCTGATAAAGGTAACGAAAATCAATTATCATTATAATGATAGTTTATCACGAAGATTCCTAGACTTACAAAGTATATAGTTTCCAAAACTTAAGTTTTTTTAGATCCTATCGTTTCAACTTATTCCCTGAAATTCAAAAGCCGACCCCCAGATGTTTTTTCAACAACTTGAGGGTCGGCTTTTTTATTGGAAAACCTTGAGCTATTCGATTGATAAAATAAACGGATATAAGGCTTGTTTACCTTCTACTATTTCAACTTCTGCATCCGGATAATTCTCTTCAATGAAGCTTGCCAATTCATTCGCTTGGTCTTCAGTTGCATCTTCACCGTAGAGAACGGTAATAATTTCGGAATCTTCATCCACGAGTTGGGAAACGACTTTTTGAGCTGCTTCCAACAAATTTGGAGTGGAAAGAATAATTTTCCCTTCTGCCAATCCCATGAAATCATCTTTATGAATTTCCACACCGTCAATGGACGTATCTCGCACTGCATACGTTACCTGCCCTGTTTTCACATGCGAGAATGCATCTGTCATACCTTCTTTATTTTCCTGAACAGACGCTTCCGGGTTAAATGCCAAAATAGCAGCCATCCCTTGTGGAATCGTTTTCGTTGGTACCACTGCAGCCTCAATGTCCAATAATTCAACGGCTTGTTCTGCTGCCATTACGATATTTTTGTTATTCGGCAAGATTAAAACGCGCTCGGCATTTACTTCTTTCACAGCTTTTACAATGTCTTCCGTTGAAGGGTTCATCGTCTGCCCGCCTTCAATCACATAGGAAGCGCCAATGCTGCGCAACAGCCCGGAAATTCCTTCACCCATAGCGATTGTAATCACGGCGTACGGATGTTTTTCTTTTTTATTGGAAGTCGCTTGCACGACTGGTTCCGTTGATTCATTGACGATTGCCGAATGCTGTTCACGCATATTGTCAACTTTAATTTTAATCAAGCTGCCGTATTTCTGGCCTGCAGAAAGTACTGCACCAGGCGTTTCCGAATGAATATGTACTTTTGCAATTTCATCATCCGAAACCACCAGTAAGGAATCACCCATCACATTTAGTTCTTCACGGAATTTCGCTTCGTCAAATGGTTCTTTCTCTTGTTCCAGACGAACCATGATTTCAGTACAATAGCCAAACTCAATATCTTCTGAGTTCATAAAGTCCTGTGCACGATGATGCTCGGCATTGATCAAATCATCCAATGAAGCATCGTTTTTCTGAGGAAGCGCTTCCCCTTTTAATGACGCAAGGAATCCTTCATATACGAATAATAATCCTTGGCCTCCACTATCGACCACGCCTACTTCTTTTAATACCGGCAAGAGGTCGGGCGTACGGTTAAGCGAGCTTTTCGCTTCATTTACCAATGCTTCCATAACCGTAATTATATTGTCCTGGGATTGCGCAACTTCTACAGCTTTTGCTGCAGCTTCACGGGCAACCGTCAAAATCGTTCCTTCAACAGGCTTCATAACCGCTTTGTAAGCTGTATCGACACCCGCCTGAAATGCATTTGCAAATTGCATTGCATTGATTTCTTCTTCTTTTTCAATGGCTTTTCCAAAACCACGGAATAATTGCGACAAGATGACACCCGAGTTGCCGCGTGCACCCATCAACAATCCTTTCGATAAGCTTTGAGCTGTTTTTCCAATATGTTTTCCAACATTGCTTTCCGTTTCTTTTGCACCTGATGTCATGGACAAGTTCATATTGGTACCTGTATCTCCATCTGGAACCGGGAAAACATTTAGAGAGTCAACAAAATTTGCATTTTGAGATAAATTATGGGCACCCATTTGCACCATTTCTGCAAATTTGATTCCGTCTAGTGACTTCATCCGATTTAAATCCTCCTCTTACACATTCATAACACGAACGCCTTGAACAAATATGTTAACTGATTTAACGCTCATTCCTAATGTTTTATTTACTGTGTATTTTACTTTTGATTGCACTTGATAAGCCACTTCGGATATTTTCGTGCCATAGCTGACGATAATATACATGTCAATATGAAGGTCTTGGCCTTCTTGACGAATAAGTATGCCCTTTGCAAAGTTCTCTTTTCTTAAAATATCCGTTAAACCATCGCGAATATGATGTTTTGATGCCATTCCCACAATACCGTAGCATTCAATTGCAGCGCCGCCGGCAATTTGTGCGATTACATCATTTGAAATATCAATATGGCCCAGATCATTATTTATCTCAATGGACATGACTTTGCCTCCTTGATTCGTTTTCACTAACTCTATTGTACTACACAAAAATTTATTATAAAAGAAAACCATGGAATACGTCCATATTTGAGAAATATTTTCATTTTTTTATTTATCTAGTATACCCTTTTTCGGCACATTTTTTATGGTGTAAAGGATTTTTTCTTGAAAGGTTAAATGAAAACTATTGCATCAGGTTCCTGTCTATGTTAAATTATTAAAGTATGTGAAATAAAGAACTGAAAAACAATCTTTCAGATTCATCTGTAAGGAGGGAATATACATGCCTAAACAATGTGTAGTAACTGGTCGTAAAACTCGTTCAGGCAATAACCGTTCACACGCAATGAACGCTAACAAACGTACTTGGGGCGCAAACCTTCAAAAAGTTCGTATTTTAGTGAACGGTAAACCAAAACGTGTATGGGTTTCTGCTCGTGCATTAAAATCTGGTAAAGTTGAACGCGTTTAATCATCGTCTTAACTTTTAAAACATCAATTTTTACGATTGTAAAAATTGATGTTTTTTAATTTTGGGAAGTGGAGCGCTTTTGGATTTGGGTGTGGGTATGGTTTTGGCAGAAATATGAAAAGCTTCTTGGAGCTAGGGTCAGCTTAGGATACACATCATTAAGCGTCTGAAGTGCATATGGAAATGTCAGGCGCGGTAGATTGGGGTTGGTTGCTTCATGGTCAGAAAACGTGTAGACAGGCATGCTGATTCTTGCTGTATTCGACCGTTTTTTTATAGAGTAACGTCAAACGGGCGTTTAAATGCACTCAATTCGACTGTTTTCTCATTAAGCATCTCCAAACGGGCGTTTAGACCCGCTCTAATCTACCGTTTCGTCTTCAGCCACCTTCAAACCGGCGTTTAGAAGCGTTTAATTGCCTATTTTCCATAAAACTTTAACTTTGGTCGATTTCTAATCAAGTGTTTTCGAATAAGTTAGCTTCACATACTTCTTTAGACGTTGCCTAATCAAGTATTTTTCACCATTTTTGCTCCAAACACCGCTTTAGATGCTTTCTAATTGAGCATTTCCCATCAAGCTAGCTCCAAACACTTCTTTAGACACCTTCTAATCGAGTATTCCCCAACATGTTAGCTCCAAACACTGCTTTAGATGCTTCCTAATCGAGTATTTTCCGTCAAACCAGCACCAAACTCAACATTAGACGACGCTTCCACCACCGCCTTAAATCGGCCGTTTAACCCGCTACATGCTTCTACTCTTACAGCTAGCTCACTCCAAATTGGCATTGTTCGCTCTACTTCTGCTATCCCTTTACCCATCCTCCAACATAATCCATCCATGTTCATCCTAATGAATCGCAAACAAAAAGAACTGCCTCATAACCTTAAGAGGACAGTTCTTTTTCTTGCTGGCCGGATCATTGGATGCATTTCAATTAGTTTAGAGGCGTTTTTCTTGAAAAAATAAATGAAGTTAAAATTATTCCTTTTTCTTCTTCTTTCCGCCGCCTGTAAACAAATTGATGCAACCACGTGTAATATTACTAACAAATTTCGGCAATTGAAATGTATAAACTCTCAAGTGCTGGCCCTCCTTTTTAGTCACTGCTTCTTATCATTAAACATATGCCTGATGAAAAGGAGATATACCCCAGGCTGGAAATCAGTTCATTACTCGTAAAGCGAGATGTGCCTACTTCTATGCAGTCATTCGTCGTTTCGTATTTTACACCACGCAATGTTACATTTTCTACTTCATTGTCATAAGCAAAAAATGAAATATATCGAAACTTTTCATCTCGTAATATAGTATGTTCTCCAGGAAAGAGTATGCTAATTTCATTGAGAGCGTTCATTATTTTTATTTTTGTTTGCGGGAATTTCTTTTGAAATCGGTACATCGAACGAAGAGCGGCTTCATAGTGATCCAACCGTCCCCCCGTTACGCCGGTTAAATAGACTTCTTCCGGCTGGTAGGACAGTGCTTTTAAAAGAGCCAGATCTGTATCGGTTTCATCCTTTTCTTCCCCGACTTTTCGGTAATCAAGTGCAATCCTCGATACGTGCTCCCACTCATCCTGAGTCAGCGAATCAAAATCCCCCACAATGAAAGCAGGCACAATCCCTTGTTCAACCAAATACAGCGCCCCTCGATCCGCCCCGATAAAAAGCGTTTGGTCTAGCCGAAAATTTTCGAAAGAACAAAGGTCTTCTTCTGGTCCGCCCGAGCAAATTACAACGGTTTTCATTATTGAAGCACAGCCTCTCCAGCCGCTTTAATTTCTTGCAATGCTTTTTTCCGGTCTTCTTGGTTATAGATTGCGGAACCTGCCACAAACATTGTAGCCCCGGCTTTTGCGCATGCACCAATCGTTTCGGCCGTAATGCCGCCATCTACCTCAATTTCAATCGTTAACCCACGCTCACGGATGATTTTGGATAGTGCTTCAATTTTGGGAACAACGGAAGAAATGAATTTTTGACCGCCGAATCCTGGATTTACAGTCATAAACAATACAAAATCAACATCATCCAATATATGTTGAATCATTTCAATTGGAGTGTGTGGGTTTAATACCACACCAGCTTTTACACCCAAAGAGCGAATCAACTGAATCGTACGGTGCAAATGTCTGCATGCTTCAACGTGCACAGAAATATAGTCGGCTCCTGCTTTTGCAAATTGCTCAATGTAGGCATCCGGATTTTCGATCATCAAATGGACATCCAGCGGTAAATTTGTTACAGGACGCAACGCCTCGACAACGATTGGCCCCATCGTAATATTGGGAACAAAATGGCCATCCATTACATCGATGTGGATCAACTCAGCTCCCGCCGCTTCCACTTCTTTTACTTCCTGTCCAAGCTTTGCAAAATCTGCTGATAAAATCGATGGTGCAATTTTAATCATCACTAATACCTCGGCTTTCGATCAATAATTTCTTGTAAAAACTGTTGATAGTGCTCGTAACGATAGGGACGTACTTCCCCGGTCTCCAACCCATCCTTTACTGCACATTTCGGTTCTTTGATATGCAGGCATCCTCTAAATTTGCAGCCCTCGCTGAGGCGTTGAAATTCAGGGAAACATGAAGTTAATTCTTCCTTTTCAATTGTATCAAAATCAAAGGAACTGAATCCCGGTGTATCCGCGAGTAAACCGCCGCACACTTCAATTAACTCCACATGGCGCGTCGTGTGCTTTCCACGGCCCAAACTCTGCGAGATGATACCTGTTTCGAGATTCAACTCCGGAATTAAAGTATTCAGCAATGTGGACTTTCCAACGCCCGACTGACCGGCTAATACAGATGTTTTTCCCTGTAAAACAGGTTCCAATCGATGCAATAGAGTTGAATCTTCTTTAAAAGTCTCAATGATTTCATAGCCAATTGCCCGATAGTCATCGATATAGCCTGAAAGCTTTTCCTGTTCATCGTCTGTCAATAAATCCACTTTGGTTAAACAAATGATAGGTTCGACGTTAAAAGATTCCAGCACAACTAAAAAACGATCCAATAAAATGGTATTAAAATCAGGTTCTTTGACAGAAAACACCAGTAAGGCTTGATCAATATTGGCAATCGGCGGCCGAACCAGTTCATTTGTTCTCGGATGGATTTTAGTGATTGTTCCATCCGAGTTGCCTTCTTTTGTAAAATCAACAAAATCCCCTACGAGCGGCGATTCTCCTCGATTGCGAAATACTCCGCGTCCACGGCATTGCACCAATTCTCCATTCTGGTAAACATAATAATATCCACTTAATGCTTTACGGATTTGGCCTTCAGCCATTTTTTCACTCCTCAAATTCTCATTCATATGGAATCTTATCTTCCCTAAAAGTCATGCCATCCACTTCAACCCGATATGCTGCAGTTTGGCCTTCTTCTATTTCGAGTACAATCTTGTATGGCGTTGTTTCCGTGATTTCAAACGATTCAGCAGGTTCAACCATGGTATGATTTTTATCTTGTATGAAGATACGAACTTTTTGTTCTTCGCCTGGTTCATTAGGTTCATACGGAATCTCAACTGTTTTGACATAGACTTTGGATTTTTTCTCTTTAGGCCCCAAAGAAACGACAACTTCAATGGTTCCACCCCACGCAAGACTTTCATTCGCTTGCGGATTTTGTGAAATGACTTCGCCAGCAGGTACATCATCCGAATAATCTTCTTTAATATCCAGCTGGAACCCTGAACTTTGTTCGTAGCCATTCAAAGAAGCTCTGTTATAGCCGGATAGGTTTGCCACGGTCCCATAACCTCTACCTTGGCTGACAGTAAGGGTAACGGTTGTTTCAGCTGGAACCACTTCTTCCCCCGCAGCCGGCTCTTGCTCAATAATTGTTCCTTCAGCCTGTTCAGAATAGGCATAGTTTATATCGAGGCCTTTAAAATCTCCGTTTTCCAGAATAGGTGATATTTGATCGACCGGTTTGCCGGTATAATCATCCATTTCGGCGGTTTCTTTTCCAAGACTGATGATTAAATCAACTTCGGTTCCTTCTACACGCGTTAATCCGGCTCTTGGATTTGTTTCCAGAACAAGCCCCTTTTCTACATCCGCAGAATGCTTTTCTCTTTGTTCATCAACAACAAACCCGGCTCCTTCCAGCTGTTCAATCGCTTCCTCGATTTTCAAGTTTGCCACCTCGGGTATTTGTGCCTTTTTGGGGCTTAATAAGTTAAACGCCAAAATTCCGGCTAATATTACGATTAAGATGGAGGCAATAATAATTGCCCAAATTTTCCAACGGTTTTTCTCCTTTTTGGATGCTTTTTCTTCATTGTGAGGCTTATTCGGCAGTTGGCCTTTTTCGATTTTACCTGTTTCCTGCGATAAAATCTTTGTATTTGCAATTTGCTCGATAGGGATGCGTTCTTTTATAATCGGAATTGCTTTTGTTTCATCGTCATCGATAGGCGGTACAAATTTCTTCTCGTTCATTCGATTGGGAGATAAAACGGTTTGAAGGTCTTCCTCCATTTCCTCCACGGATAAATAACGATGAAGGGGATTTTTGGCAGTCGCCTTTAATATGATATTTTCCAAGCTCTGTGGAATGGATGCATCAAACGCCCGAACAGATGGCGTTTCCGTTTGCAAGTGCTTCAATGCGATTGCGACAGCGGATTCCCCGGAAAAGGGCAGTTCTCCGGTTAATAATTCGTATAATACAATTCCCAGTGCATAAATATCGGATTGGTTTGTAGCAGTTCCACCCCGTGCCTGCTCTGGCGACAAATAATGCACAGTCCCAATAACGGAATTCGTTTTTGTATAACTTGTTGCACTCAGTGAAGTGGCAATGCCAAAATCCGTTACTTTGACAGTTCCTTCCTCATCAACCAGAACATTTTGAGGCTTAATATCCCGGTGAATGATTTGATTGTCGTGGGCATGTGCAATTGCCGACGTTAGTTGTTTCATGATTTGTACACTTCGGGCAGGCGACAAAGGCGAAAACTCATGTATGTATTGTTTTAATGTTTTGCCCTTGATATATTCCATGACTATATAATGCAGATCCTGGTCTTCACCAACATCATAAATACTTACAATATTCGGATGTGCAAGGCTTGAGGCAGAAATTGCTTCCCTATGGAAACGGCGATGGAATTCTTCTTCATTATCAGCATCATAACGCAAAATTTTGATGGCTACATCACGATTCAAAATCATATCATGGGCCAAATACACGTTGGACATTCCGCCGCCGCCTATAAACTCCAAAATTTTGTACCGGTCACTAATTCTTTTACCTACAAGCATCTTTACACCTCCTCATTGTTGGATAATAAAATTACGGAAATATTATCTTCCCCGCCAGAATCATTTGCCAGCTGGATCAGTTTTTTGCCTTTTTCATTCAGCGATAAAGGCTGATGTAAAATTTCCGACATTTCATCTGTAGATAGTTTATTGCTTAAGCCATCCGAGCAGATTAAAACGTACGAAGTTGGTTCCAATTGCAGTTCATAAAAATCCGGTTCAATCGAGCTTTCAGTTCCGAGAGATTTTACAATATAATTTTTTTGAGGATGGTTGGCTGCTTCCTCTTCACTAATCTCGCCATATTCCACGAGAAAATTAACATAGGAATGATCTCTTGTAATCAAACCAACGTTGTCATGAGTAAAATGATAAACCCGGCTATCTCCAATATGCCCGATTAAACATTCGTCTCCATCAATTAAGACAAGGATTAACGTTGTGCCCATCCCTTTACAGCTTTCATGTGATAAAGAATGCTCATAGATTTTTCCATTCACGGATTGAATGGTTTTAAGCATCCATTGTTTTTTGGCTTCAATCGAATCGAGTTGTGCGGCATCTATGTTGAGGAAAAAATTTTTCGTTTCTTCAATCGTCATTTCACTTGCTACATCTCCGGCATTATGTCCGCCCATACCGTCTGCCAACAGAGCAAGCTTAAATCGATCGGGATGCTCAAAAAAGGCAACCCGATCTTCATTCACCGTTCGTTTACGACCAACATCACTTTCCACTGTATATTTCATAGTAGTCACCTACCTACTAATTTCATCTTGGCGTTCTTGTGCACGTAATTGTCCGCATGCCGCTGCAATATCCGCCCCTTGTTCACGACGAATCGTTACGTTCACTCCGCGCTTTTTCAATGCTTTTTCAAAAGCAAAAATACTGCTGCGGCTTGTACGGATATAATCACGTTCCGGTACATAGTTAATCGGAATCAAGTTGACATGGCATTTAATGCCTTTGATTAAATCAGCCAATTCCTCCGCCACTTCCACCGAATCATTTTCTCCCGCCATCAAGCCATACTCAAAGCTCACACGACGCCCTGTTTTCTTCGTATAATAACGCACTGCTTCCAATAATTCATCGAGTTTATAAGCACGTGCAATCGGCATTAATTTTTGACGCGCTTCCTGGTTTGGTGCATGCAAAGAAACGGCAAAATTGATTTGCAGTTCTTCATCCGCAAATTTGTAAATCTTAGGCACGATACCTGAAGTGGAAACCGTAATGTGGCGCGCTCCAATATTCAGGCCTTTATCATGGTTTACCACTTTGAGGAAGTTCATCATGTTATCATAGTTATCAAACGGTTCCCCAATTCCCATGATGACGATATGCGATACACGTTCGCCGACTTCATCCAGTTCTTGCTGTACTTTTACGACTTGTTCCACGATTTCCCCTGCCATTAAGTGGCGCTTTAACCCTCCAAGTGTTGATGCACAGAAAGTACAGCCAATTCGGCAGCCGACTTGAGTTGTCACACAAATCGAATTTCCGTATTCATGGCGCATTAAAACCGTTTCGATGCTATAGCCATCTTGCAGTTGGAATAAAAACTTGATGGTTCCGTCTTTTGATTCTTGTTTGATGAGCGTTGAAAGTGTCGTTAAGGCAAAGTGTTCTTTTAAATTTTCGCGAAGCGATTTGGAAAGATTCGACATATCATCAAATGACTTCACGCGTTTTTCATATAACCATTCGTAAATCTGGCCCGCACGGAAGGCTTTTTCGCCATGCTCTGTCAACCATTGCTGCAATTCATCCAATCGTAAAGAGTAGATGGATTCTCTTAATTGCGGTTTTTCTTTTTTCTCTCGACGCACGGGCTTTTGTTCAGTCTCTTCTACTAAGTCCTGTATACGTTCATTAATATTATTTTGATCCATTAGTATTTGGATTCTCCTTTTGTATCTCTAATTTCCAGCTCCAGCGCCCAGCCCCTCGAGGTCGCGGTCTGCCCTCGGTCGAAAGCTGAAAAGATGCTTTCGATTCGGGACTTCCAGCGCTTGAGGCTCACACGAAGTGAGTCATGTCGGCGTCGCCACAGGACGTGGCGTTTTCACCGACGCGGGGCTAAGCAGGGCGCCTCCGCTTTTATCCTATTCTGTCTTTTTTCGAAAGGCGGCGACAAAAAATCCGTCGCTGCCGAAATCTTGCGGAAATACTTGCAGCATCCCATGCTGGCTTCGTTCCAAAAGTTCTTTTGGGAGATTTTCAAGGTCAGCCGGCTCCATTTCCGGGTGGGACGTTAGGAAGGCTTTGACCGTTTCTTCATTTTCTTCTTTATTTACAGTACATGTACTATAGACAAGACGTCCACCTTTTTTTAGAACTTTTACTGCATTATTTAATAGCTCCAGCTGAATGTCATGAAGATTCGATAAATCCTCTTCACGTTTTGTATATTTAATATCCGGTTTTCGTCGCATTACACCGAATCCCGAGCACGGCGCATCAACCAGTACGGCGTCAAATGACTCTTGTTGCAAAAGGTGTGCCGCTTTGCGTCCGTCGACCGGAGCTGTTTGTATAATCCCCAATCCAAGGCGTGCACTATTTTCGTCAATCAGGTCAAGTTTATGTGGATGTAGATCCGTCGCTAAAATCGATCCTTCATTCTTCATTTTTTCTGCCATATGTGTTGTCTTACCGCCAGGTGCAGCACACATATCCAAAACACGCCAGCCAGGCTGAGGATTTAACACATTGGCAGGCATCATGGAGCTTTCGTCTTGAATCGTGAGGAAGCCTTCTTTAAATGCTTTCGTTCGTGCCGCTTGCCCACTGATTAAGTGCAAGCATTCAGGCATTACTTTACTTTGTTCCGCCTGTACTCCTTCTTGTTCGAGCATTTGCAGCACTTCCTGCACTGTTGCCTTGGTTGTATTCACTCGAACGCTGGCAATGGGCGCGACATTATTTTCATGGAGCATTTTTGTTGTTGATTCCATGCCATACGAGTCAATCAATCGTTCTACCAACCAATCAGGGTGGCTCGTTTCGATTGCCAAACGTTTAACAGGATCCGAAATTTCCTCTGTTGAACGAACGCCCTGGCGCAAAATGGACCGCAAAATACCATTTACAAGAGATGCAATCCCTTTATGCCCTCTGCGCTTCGCAATTTCAACCGCTTCATTGACCGCAGCATGGTCCGGTACCCGATCCAAATACTCGATCTGGTACAATGAAAGGCGAAGAAGCCATTTTACCCAAAGGTCCATTTTCCCTCTGATAAAAGGCTCCAGATAATAATCGAGTGTGTATTTATGCTGCAGTGTACCATAGGTTAATTCAGTCAGCAGTCCTCGGTCATTTGCTTCCAATTTATATTTTTTGATGGTTTGGTTTAAAAGCAGATTGCTGTAGGCTTGTTGCTTATCCACGGCTAATAGGATTGTTAATGCTGCATCGCGAACATTCCCATCCCAAATTTGCTGTTTCTTTTTTGTCATTCGAATTGGTCCCCTATCGCAAGTTTCATGCCTGTTCCGCGCAAATAGTCTTGTGCTGTCATTCGTTTTTTGCCGGCCGGCTGCAATTCAAGCACAGCAATCGTTTGGCCATCGCCTGTTGCGACTTCAAAACTATCTTTGTTCAATTGAACTACTTGACCTGGTGTCCGATCTGTTGTAGTTTGTCCCACTTTTACCGACCATATTTTCATGTTTTCCCCTTGATAGCTTGTATAAGCGGTTGGCCATGGCGTCAGTCCGCGAATTTGGTTATATACCTGTTTTGCACTGTTCGACCATACAATCCGCTCTTGTTCTCTTGAAATATTATGGGCAAAAGTCACTTGGGACTCGTCTTGTTGAATTCTCTCGTTTTTGCCCTCGACAATTAACGGTAATGTGTCCTTTAAGAGTTCTTTGCCGACAATACTTAATTTCTCGAACATGGTTCCTGTATTATCTTCCTCTTCAATTGGTATTGCTCGCTGCGTAATAATATCGCCGGCATCCAATTTTTCGGCCATATACATAATCGTGACACCGGTTTTTTCTTCCCCATCGATAATTGCTTGATGGATTGGTGCACCGCCTCGATATTTAGGCAGCAAGGATGCATGTACATTAATGCAGCCAAGACGAGGCGCATCCAATAATTCTTTCGGAAGAATTTGGCCAAAAGCAGCAGTAATAACAATATCAGGGTTCAGAGCTAAGATTTCCTGAAGCTCTTCAGAACCTCGCAATTTTTCCGGTTGAATAACAGGAAGTCCAAGTTGAAGGGCTTCTGCTTTAACAGGAGGAGGCGTTAACACTTTTTTGCGGCCAACCGGGCGATCCGGTTGCGTCACTACTGCCAAAACCTCGTATCCTTCTTCATAGATCATTCGTAAAACTGGAACCGAGAAGTCCGGTGTTCCCATAAATACCACTGAAGTCATCGTTATTCCTCCTCACCATACATCTCGGCCAATTCTTCTTCCGTCAATACGCGGATTAATTTCGAATTGAATAGCACGCCGTCAAGATGATCGATTTCATGAAGAATGGCGCGGGCATCAAATCCTCCCGCTTCCAGCTCATAAACGCGGCCTTCCCGGTCACAAGCTTCGATTTTTACATAAGTTGGGCGCTCCACTTCTCCGAAAAGGTTCGGAAAGCTCAAGCATCCCTCTATATCAACTTCTGCACCGGAAGTTTCCAGTACAGTTGGATTAATCATTTCTAAAATGTCTCGGTCTTCGCCGATTTCGACAATGGCTACACGTAATGGAACATTAATTTGAGGTGCCGCAATCCCAACCCCATCATACTCCACCATCGTGTCATATAAATCATCAAGAAGTGCAATTATTTCTTCATTAATTACTGTTACTTCTTCGCATTTTTCCGTCAACACCTTCGCTGGGTGCTTTACAACTTCTTTTATGGCCATTATAAGTTTACCTCTTTCTACACTTCTTTAAGCTATATAATTACGTTACAAAATAGTTTAGTTCATCAAATCATCGTAGGATCTAAGTCGACGGTTAAGAGTATTCCTTTTTTAATCCAATCCGATCGGTAAATTTTGATTAATTGCATTAACGTTGGAATTAACTCCGGCTCTATTTTGTATTTTATCAAACATTGGTAACGATATCTATTTTGGAGGCGGCTGATGCCCGAAGCAGTAGGTCCAATGATAGAGATATTGCTTGATAATTGGGAGCGAAGCCAGTCGACTGCTTTTCCGGCATAATCCGCTGCCATCAACACATCTTCATGCGACACTTGAATCAAGGCAAGATAATAGTACGGAGGATACCCTGCCTGATGACGCATATGCATTTCCCGTTCATAAAAAGGTTCATAATTTTGGGCTTTTGACAGTTCGATTGCATAATGTTCGGGTGTATACGTTTGGATAAAAACCTCACCCGGTTTGTTGTGCCGCCCTGCTCGTCCACTTACTTGAGTTAGCAGCTGAAATGTTTTTTCCGCTGCCCGGAAGTCCGGCAAATGCAGGGAGGTATCGGCACTCAAAACGCCTACAAGGGTAATGTTCGGGTAATCGAGACCTTTCGCGATCATTTGCGTGCCAAGCAAAATATCAGCTTGCCCTTCTCCAAAGGCTTCCAGAATTTGTTCGTGGGAGCCTTTTGTTTTTGTTGTGTCCACATCCATTCGCAAAACGCGGGCCTGCGGAAATAATTTTGCGATTTCTTCTTCCACTTTTTGAGTCCCAGTGCCGAAAAAACGAATATGGTCGCTTTGGCATTGCGGGCAAGTTTTCGGTACATGAATTTCATAGCCGCAATAATGGCATTTACATTTTTCATTGCTTCGGTGGTAAGTTAATGAAATATCGCAATTCTCGCATTGCAGCACCGTCCCGCAATCGCGGCATAATACAAAGGAAGAATACCCTCTTCGATTCAAGAACAAAACGATTTGTTCCTGGCGATCCAATCGGGTCTGAATGGATTCCGCCAAATCCATCGAAAACATGGAGCGATTTCCTTTTTTCAGTTCTTCGCGCATGTCGACAATTTCAACGGTAGGCAATGATTGCTTTAATGCCCGTTCTTTTAACGAAATTAATGTATAAACATTTTTCTTCGCCCTTGCAAATGATTCTAAAGAAGGTGTTGCACTCCCTAAAATAACGGGACAATGGTGATATTGGCTTCGCCAAATGGCAACATCGCGGGCATGGTACCTTGGTGAATCTTCTTGCTTATACGTTGATTCATGTTCTTCATCCAAGATAATGACCCCTACATTCTCAAAGGGAGCAAAAATGGCGGAACGTGCACCGACAACTACTTTTACTTTCCCTTCATGTACTTTTCGCCACTCGTCATATTTTTCGCCAACAGATAATCCACTGTGCATAACTGCAACAAGTTCGCCGAATCGCGACCGAAATCGTTCGGTTATTTGGGGCGTCAAAGAAATTTCGGGAACCAATACAATCGCTTCTTTCCCCTCCGCCAACACCTTTGCAATGGTTTGCAAATAGATTTCTGTTTTCCCGCTCCCAGTGACTCCATGCAGCAAAAAGGTTTCGGGCCGCTTTTCGTTTATGGCCGCAGTGATTTTATTTAGCGCAATGTCTTGTTCATCAGTTAAGTTTAAAAAGTTTGTCCTTTTCACTTCTTTCGTAAAAGGATCCCGGTATACTTCCTGCTGAATGAAGGAAGCCGCACCCAACTCCACGACCGCCTGCAATACTTGCGGGGAAACGCCGGCCTCTTTGTAAATAACATTGGGGTCCATAATTTCACCCTGGTGATTTTGCATCCATAACACGAGCTGCTTTTGTTTTTTAGCCCTATTTGAAATGCCATCAACTATTTCCGACAGCTTAATGGAATCATCCAGGATTTCAACTTTTCTTATTTCCTTAACTTTCCCTTTTTGTTTAACAATATTTTCAATTGAAATGTGCTTATCGTTTAATGCTTGCTTCAGTTCATTAAGCAAATTGTTTTTTTCAAACACTTTTACATTGATTTTGTGGGAAGTTCGAAAGACCTCCTGCAGTGCTGGGGGCAAGAATTCAATTTCAGTCTGCAATGTGGCGATTTTTTCATATTTTGCCCTTAAAGCGGAAGGAAGCATGGCTTGCAAAGCATCGATTTCATAACAAATGGTTTCCTGCTTAAGCCATTTGGCAAGTTCAAGCATTTCATGCGTTAAAACGGGTTCTATATCAAGCAATTGTGCAACTGGTTTAATCTTGTTCATTGATATATCGGTGTTGTCTTTTATTGCCACTACAAATCCAAGCACATTGCGTGGTCCAAAGGGTACTTTTACACGACTGCCGACTTCGATGATTGCAGCCATTTCCGGCGCTACCAAATAATCGAAAGGGCGATCAACAGGATAGGCAGCAACATCAACAATCACTTCGGCGACTGTTATCATTCAGTTCCAGCTTCTTTGATAAAAAAGTCGACCACCAGTTGCGTAATTTTTTCCGGTTCTTCCAGACGTCCCTTTCCAACATATCCACAAGCCAAAAATCCTTCTGACGGTTCAATAAAAGCACAGCCATCTTCAGCCAATTGAGCGATATTTCTCTTCACGGCCGGGTGATCATACATATGTACATTCATGGCAGGAGCCAGCCAAACTGGGCAAGTCGCGGCAAGTAAAGTGGTCGTGACCATGTCATTCGCAATGCCATTTGCAAGTTTGCCAATCACATTGGCTGTAGCCGGCGCCACAACAATCAAATCTGCCCAATCCGCTAAATCAATATGGGCGATGCTGCTAGAGTCTTTTTCATCGAATGTATCAATATATACATCGTTTTTGGACATCACTTGGAAACTTAAAGGCGTGACAAATTTCTGTGCCGATTCTGTCATCATCACCTTCACATTGAAATTCGCTTGCGTTAATTTACTCACGAGTGCAACTGCTTTATAAACCGCAATCCCGCCTGACACACAAAGCAAAATATTTTTTTGCATCACGGACTCTCCCTTCAAATGATAAGCTCCCAAAGAAACCTTCTTCGGGAGCTACTAGTTAAAACATATCAATAATAAAAGCGCAAGCGCCCTGCTTAGCCCCGCGTCGGCGAAAGCGCCACATCCTGTGGCAACGCCGACATGACTCACATCGTGTGAGACTCAAGCGCTGGAGGGCCCGAATCGAAAGCATCTTTTCAGCTTTCGACTGAGGGCAGACCGCGACCTCGAGGGGCTGGGTGGCTTGCGCTAGATAACACTTAATTACACTTCGTCTTCGTAAACTGTTGCTTCGTCTTGTTTTTCTTTTTTCAATACACCGGCTGCTACTTCTTCCAATGCTTTTCCTACTGGTTTATAAGAAACATATTTGGAAAGCTTTTCATCGTCCTGTTCCTGCATTTGGCGTGCTCGTTTTGAAGCCAGGCTCACAAGCGAATATTTTGAATCAATTTTTTCTTTTAAAGCGTCAATAGATGGGTATAACATACTGAATTTATTCTCCTCTCAACATCGACAAATATGTTTTTTCCACTCGTTCACGGCGGCAATGCTCCGCAATGATGATGGCATTTATTTTATCGCATGCATTTTGTATTTCATCATTTTCTACTACATAATCGTACAAACTCATCATTTCAAGCTCTTCGCGTGCCGTATCGATTCGCTTTTTGATAATTTCTTCCGTTTCTGTCCCGCGTCCAATCAATCGATTTTGCAATTCTGTAATACTTGGCGGTGCCAAGAAGATAAAAAGTGCATCCGGAGCTTTTTGGCGAATTTGCGATGCTCCCTGAACTTCGATTTCCAGGAATACGTCTCTCCCGGCATCCAGCGTCTCATTCACATAAGCAAGCGGAGTACCATAATAATTGCCGACAAATTCCGCGTGCTCCAATAATCCACCTTCCTCGATAAGGGTTTCAAACTCGCTGCGCGATTTAAAGAAATAATCCACTCCATCCACTTCACCTTCGCGTGGAAGGCGAGTTGTCATGGAAATCGAATATTCATAATTTGTGCCGGGTTTTGAAAATAGTTCTTTCCGTACTGTTCCTTTACCGACACCTGATGGGCCAGACAGAACAATTAATAAACCTCTTTCTTTTCTCATTGTTCTCTTCTTCTCCCTTACTACCTACATTATACATTATTCAACAATTATTTTAATTATTATAACAGCATAAAGCGAAACTTCAATAAGCAGGTCGCGCTGTCCCCTTATTTGATGCAATGGACGCCATTATAATTATTCAATATTTTGAACTTGCTCGCGCATTTTTTCCAAAATCGCTTTTGCTTGCACAACATAATTCGAAATATCGGCATTTTGGTTTTTTGAGCCGATCGTGTTAATCTCCCTGTGTATTTCCTGCATGAGAAAGTCCAGCTTGCGTCCAATCGATTGAGATTCCTCAATTGTACTTTCCAATTGCTTAAAATGGCTATCCAAACGATCAAGTTCCTCTGCAATATCCATTTTTTCGGCAAAAATTGCAACTTCGGCAAGCAATCGGTCTTCCAGATTTTCAAGATTCGAGATTTCTTTTATGCGTTCCACCAGTTTATCGCGATATTTATTGACCGCTTCTCCGGATAAGGCTCGAATTCGCCCGACTAGCTCTTTCAACTGTTCATTATATCCAATTAAAGCCTGTTTTAACTGTTGCCCTTCAAGCTCACGCATGGCAATCAACTTTTCGGCTGCTTCTTTCACGGATTTTTCCACGGCTTCCATCAATTCTTGCAGTGAAAATTCTTCTTTTTCATAAGTTACCGCATTTTCAAGGGAAAGAATTTCCTGCATTGACCACTTTTCATCCAATGGCACCATTTCATGAAGCTGTTCCTTAGCCAGTTTATACGCTTCTATTAGCGGCCAATTGATTTTCACAACATGCGCTTCGTTGCCAAGTGATTTTAAGTTGACGACAACATCCAATTTCCCGCGGCTTACGTATTGCGACAACAGCTTTTTCGTTGCGATTTCAGCTTCCAGCCATTCTTTCGGGAACTTTGTATAAATCTCCAAAAACCGATGATTCACGGACCGGACTTCAACAGTTAGTTGAACATTATCCGTAGTTGTGACACCCCTGCCAAAACCAGTCATACTACGCACCAAGGTTGGTCACACCTTTCTTTGCAAACTATTCCAATTATAACACAGCCTCCTGATTATTTACCTCAAAAAAACAAAAGTTGAGTGAACTATGGCCATATTATAGTATAATGTGAAATAGATTTTTCTATTTAATCGCCAAATGGCAAATGAGCCGTTGATAATAGATTCAAGAAATGAGGAAAGTAACCATGGCTTTTGATGGATTATTTACATTTGCAATGGCAAATGAATTAAAAAAACTGGAGTCCGGTCGAATTGCGAAAATTCACCAGCCAAACGCATTGGAAATTGTTTTGCAAATTCGTGCTAACGGCGAAAATTATAAACTATTAAGTTCCATACACCCATCATATGCACGTGTACATATCACTCAGCATTCCATAGATAATCCAAGTGAACCGCCAATGTTTTGCATGTTGCTCCGTAAGCATATTGAAGGCGGCTTTATTCATTCTATTAAAACCGACCCATTCGAACGCATCATCAAATTCGAGATCGAAAGCAAAAATGAAATCGGCGACCAAGTTTTTCGAACTTTGACGATCGAGATTATGGGCCGGCACAGCAATATTGTTTTAATCGATAAAACAACCAATAAGATTCTTGATAGCTTAAAACATCTACCGCCATCCATGAACAGTTATCGTACTGTTTTGCCTGGCCAGCCTTATGTTGCGCCACCCGAACAAGATAAAAAAAATCCCATGGCTCTCTCGGATGAGGAAATTGGGCAATTTTTTGCCGAAGAAAAGTCGGCTAAAGAAATCGTTGACTATTTAAAGGGCTTTTCCCCAATGCATGCCAATGAGCTTAACTATCGCATGCAGCATGGAGGGAAGGTTGAAGTTTTCCGCTCGTTCATGAACGAAATAATTAATGGGCAATATCCAACTTATATGGAGGAAAACCGAAAAATTTACTTTTCGCCGACCAAACTTGAGCATTTAAAAGGAGCAGAAACAACTTACAATACTTTAAGCGCTTTACTTGACCGCGTATTTTATGCAAGAGCGGAACGCGACCGAGTAAAACAGCAAGCAGGAGATCTCGAGCGCTGGCTTTCCAATGAAATCAATAAATTGAAGCTTAAGTTAAAAAAACTTCATAAAGATTTGGATCAAGCATCGAAGCTTGATCGTTACCAGCTTTTTGGCGAGTTATTAATGGCCAACTTATATCTTTTCGAAAAAGGAATGAAGGAAGTTACGGTTTCAAATTATTACAGCGAAAACGAAGAACAAATCACGATTCCGATCAGCGAGCGAAAAACACCTGTCGAGAATGCACAAAGCTATTATACAAAATACAATAAAGCAAAAAATGCACTTGTGATGGTAAATGAGCAAATTGAAAAAACGGAAAATGAAATCAACTATTTCGAAATGCTATCTGCCCAGGTGAACCAGGCCTCCCCTGCTGATATCGAGGAAATTCGAGAGGAACTGGCAGAGCAAGGTTATCTTAGAATGCGCGCAGGCAAAAAGAAGAAAAAAGCAACCAAACCATCGCCGGAACAATTTAAGTCGTCCACCGGCATTCCGATTTCTGTAGGAAAAAACAATAAACAAAATGATTACCTAACATTTAAAGTTGCCAAAAAGAGTGAGGTCTGGCTGCATACGAAAGACATTCCGGGTTCCCATGTCGTGATTCATTCAAGCGAGCCGGATGAAACAACGTTATTGGAAGCAGCAACCTTGAGCGCTTATTTCAGCAAAGCACGTGAATCTTCTTCCGTTCCTGTCGATTATACAGAAGTGCGCCATGTGAAAAAGCCAAACGGCGCTAAACCCGGCTTTGTTATTTATTTTGAACAAAAGACATTGTTTGTGACACCAAATGAAGAACTTGTACTGAAATTAAAACAATAGCATTTTTTAAAACGCCCTGTTTTTCGGGCGTTTTTTTCTGCAATTTATAATATTAATCGCTAATTTTCTAAATAGCTTTAAAACAGGAATAGGAAAACCGGCGACTATAACAAGTTCTGTTATGGCCGCCGGGTATTTATTTAGCTGAATGCAACTTTGCATGATAATTCTTTAAGATTGAATTCATCATTGGCAGATAAGTAGACCAATAAAAGGCATCATCCGAAAACTTTTGGCCAACTTTATAAAACGCTCCAAGTCCTTTTGCCTGATAAAATTTTGGCAACTGACCAACATCATTGTAATCCCCTGCAAAATAGTACATGTCAGCATTTCCTCGTTCGTTTTTAACGACAGCAGAGAACGACAGCGGGATGCTCTTTTCAGTCAGCAGTTTTTCTCCTTTTTCTGTCAGGCTCCATTTATAGTTAGCCAGTACGGTGTCTTCACTATCGGAAGTAATAATATCAAACCAGTATTCATAGTTTGTGCGAGGTGATTTTCCAAAAAGTGATTGTCCTTCTTGAGTATACTCGAGACGTATTCCAGCCTCGCTAATATGGTGATTCAATTCAAGCACCACCACTTCACTTGAAAAATCATTAACCAGGATGAAGCCTCCTCCTTCATAATTCCAATTTTCCTGAAACCTTTCTACAATCCAGCTGGGAATCTCATTATTTTTTTCATAATCCAATTCAGTAAAATAACGGCCTACCCAACCCTCCCAGTTAAGTCCCAAAAATTCAAGCATGGCATTTTTTGTTTCTGGCGGTGTAGGGGAAGCAAAGGAGTTAAACTCCGCAATAAACAGGCTTTTTTCTTCGGACAATAACCTTCTGGCAATCTGATTCCATTCCCGAAGTTCCAGTCCACCAATAATTTTTTCCGAACGTGCACCGAAACGTTTAGAGGATGCCTTTAAATCTTCTTCATAAACACCATAACTGTCTGCCAGATAAATAACATCAAAATCAGAATAATCCTGTGGAAGGGAAATTGATTCAACCTTATGGTCTTTTGGTTTTGTACCAAAGTAATCCGTAAGTTCATATTCTTCATTGTTTAATTTTTCATATTTTAAATGATTTAACGCCCAGACTAGCCCCTGATGCTCGCGATATAAATCATTTGGGACTGTCTTATCAATGATGGCAACGTTCAATTGTTTCTGGGGAGCTAAAAACCATAGCAAAATTGGCAAGCTGATGATAACTAAAAGTACGATTATTGCGATATAAATCCGTTTCATTTCTGTTGCTCCTTACTAGCCAGACCTACCCGTTCCATTTTGCCCCACTCGCTTTTCTTCCTTAGAAAATTGAAAATCCCTTCACAGCGCCAGAAAAGCGTAATTGGGCGATACCAAAACATTTCCGTGAAAGACAGCAAGACCATACGGAAGATATCAGAAATTTTCGGATATCGATTCATGCTCCACGCTTCAAATAAAACCGCAAATATTGAAAAGATCCCCCCATAAATTACAAACATCAATAATAATAGCAAGGCAATCTCGTAATAAACGCTGCCCATGAAATAAGCAGCTATGATATAGACATAGCCTGTCAGTTCAATAAGAGGACCCAAACATTCAACAAACCAAAAATATGGAAACGAAATAAAGCCGATTCCACCATAGCGCGGATTTAACGTCATTTTTTTGTGTTTCCACAAGCTTTCCAACAGACCTTGGTGCCATCGCCTTCTTTGTTTTCGAAGGATAGACATTGTTTGAGGAGCCTCCGTCCAGCAAACCGGATCCGGAACAAATTCAATCCGTTTTTTCGCCTTCCTATCATAAATAAGTCGATGCAATTTGACGATCAGCTCCATATCTTCCCCTATCGTCCCTATTGCATAGCCACCTGCATCAATGACCCATTTTTTCGAAAAGACACTAAAAGCACCCGATATGATTAATACGAGATTAAACTTGCTTAAAGCAATACGTCCCATTAAAAAAGCTCGTAAATATTCGATTACTTGCATTAATACTAAATAATTTTTCGATAAATTCATTCCCAAAACAGACCCCAACTGCATTTGTATGCCATTTGCGATTCGCACATTGCCGCCAACAGCGATAACCTCACCATCAGACAAGATAATCGGTTTCATTACACGCAATAAAGAAGTCTCTTCCAAAATGGAGTCACCATCTATCGAACAAAAGTAAGGATACTTCGAATGGTTAATGCCTACATTTAAAGCATCCGCCTTTCCTCCATTTTCCTTGTCTATTAAAATACATTGGGGATGAATTTTGGATTGATATACTTGAAGCACTTTTTTAGTTTTTATCTCATCACTGGTGAACCTGTCGACAGGCTTCATTTTAAATTGATCGATAACTATCTGCTTTGTTCCATCAGTGGAACCATCATTTACGATAATAATTTCAAATTCAGGATATCGGAGGCTCAATAATGAACGGACACTATCGATCACGCCAACTTCTTCATTGTATGCGGGGACAATAATGGAAACCGGTTTGGAGTAAAAGGCATCAATATGCGCTTCATCCAAAAGAGCTTTGTCCAGTGTATATTCTTTTCTTATTTTCAATAAGGCAAAGACCAGCATGGAACCATAAATTGCCATCACAACGATCAAGTAAAAAAATATGATCCCGCCAAAAAACCACATAAAACCATGTACTATATTCGTCATCATATTTACAACCTTCTTGTTATCATTTCTTGTACAACATTCAATGAATCTTCCAATACCGGACTCAAACTATCGTTATTCAGAACAGATTCTGCCTCCGGAAAATTTGAAAAAGTGCTGGCAGCTTGTTGCCGTACCTGCCGATTAGAATCCTTTAATAAAATCATCAAATGTTCAAGGGTAAATTTTAGGGGAACATGAAGGAAAACTTTAGCTACCATCAATCGTTCCTCCCACACGGGGGAAGTTACGAAAGGCAAAAATAATTCCAGATTTTTTACTAATCCCATTTTTTCGATTCCCTTTAAAGAACGAATGCGAATTTCCGAATTCTTGCTGTCCAACAACTTTTCCAGTATTTGCACAAATTCGATATTCCCTATATAACCAACTGTATCAATTAATGCATACTGGGCATTTAGCTGCATTTCGTCCAACCTGTTGGTCAATTGCAATAGAATGCTTTCATCAAGCAATGAAAATATTTGTTTGTATTCAATTTCAGAGAAAGAATATTTATTTGAAAGGATGATTTGATCAAACTTATCTTTGTTAAAAATTGAATAGATTTTTAGTAGTAAAAATTGCTCTTCTTTACTTTTTTGTTTATGGCTTAATCCTTCGATATAAGGAACGAGTTCGACAAGCCGAAAATCGATCAATTTATACAAGGCATTGATTCTCCTACCCCAGTTTTTTCCTTTCAACTCTTTTTCATAGTAATTAAGTAAATATTTATTTGAAAACTCCCCTATTTTTCTGCTGACTTCCTCATTGTACATATTCTGGATATAAGATAAAAAAATGTATTCAACCGCCATTATTTCACTTTTATTCTTAGGAACCTGCTCTTCGTTGAAATCTCCACCTTCCAATAAAAAAGCTTCCCATAGGCCCTCTGTTTTTTCAATATACTCCTTTGCTGCTCTTTTTCTTCTCTCCTGGACTTTTCTTCTGATAATTAAATACAGTATTAAAGCGAAACATATAACCAATAACGCGAGGATGACCCATAATAAAATTTCTACCGTTAATATAATCATGATTGTAATCTCTCTAATGTTCGAAGTAGTTGAGCCTTGAATAGCCGTAAGTCAAAAGGCTTTTTTAAATATTCATCCGCCCCACTTTCGTAGGCACTGATAATATCGGTTTGTGAATTTCGCTTTGTCATCATGTAGATGATGAATTTCTTTTGATTGGGTAGGCTTCTTAATTGATCAAGTACCTCGATTCCGTTTTTCTTTGGGAGAATATCGTTCATGATGACGATGTGTGTATGACTGGATAAATGCCTACCAGACTCTAAAAACTCATAACCGTCTGCAAACTCAGCAATTTCCAAAACAAAGTGCTTGATTTGTATTTTTTCAATCGTTGTTTTAAGGACGCCCCTGAAAATATCATTATTTTCAATGATGCTTACTTTTATATCTTGGGGTTCGGGGTTTCTGTATTTTGTTACTATTTCCACTTTCCATGGTTCCACAATTTCCTGAAAAACTTCGTCTCTATCATTTATCAGTTGTTGGAGATCAACCTTATTCGTTTTTATTTCGGCCGCCATCGCGCATAATGCAAATTGGTTTGCCGAATAAAAAGGAATCTCTTTGTCTTTTACAAGATTAAAAATGCGATGCAAAAAAGCCGTTGCATCTTTTTCTGCACTCTGCATCAATAGAATTCCCCATTTATTCGGTTGATCGAGTTTGAATAACAAGTCGGTATCCCGAACTTTAGATCTTAAAAATTGCTGGACTTGCTCTTGTATTTCATCATTAATCTCTTGTTTCTCCTCTGTTGCGGAAAAAGCTTTTATAAATACAACAGTCATTGACAGCCTGGAGCGGGCAATATTTTCTTTTAATAAATGGAAAAAAGGCCTAACTTCTTCCACGCCTAATAGTTTATCTTTATAAATAACATTCACTATTCTCTTCACTCCTTTACGCCTTACATTTATATTTTAGAGATTTAGAAATTATTATATTTTTTGTTTTCCACAAATAAAAGTTCATAATCTCCTTTATTAACAAATATTACTAAACGTTAATAGGTTTTAAAATGATTTTGTCTTATTTACTCGATTTTTCGTAGAAGGGGATTTCCGGCATTTAATAAAAAAGCTTGTAGACAAAGTTAATATTGACTTAGTCTACAAGCAAAAATAAAAGTTTTTATAACTTATTAAATTACGATGCAATTAAAACCTTGATATTAAACTGTTCCCGCTTTAAGCTTTTCATGCCATTCTTTAAGAAACGGAATGTCTTCTGTTTTGATGGCGCCCGTTTCAATTGCGGCTTCTATTAAAACGTCAAAGTTTGTGAGACTTACATATTTTATACCTGCTTCTTCAAAAGCTTGTTCTGCTCTTGGTAAATTATATGTATACACGCACACTACTCCCACTACTTCACAACCTGCCGTACGCAATGCTTCTACTGCCGTAATGGAGGAACCGCCCGTTGATACGATGTCTTCGACGACAATCACTTTCTGCCCTTCCTGGTATTTCCCTTCAATCTGGTTTCCGCGTCCATGTCCTTTTGCTTTTGAACGAACATACACCATCGGCAATTCCAGAAGATCCGCTACCCAGGCAGCGTGTGGAATTCCCGCTGTTGCAGTTCCCGCTACGATTTCCGTTTTGGGGAAAAATTCTTTGATATTTTGGGCAAGGCCGCTCGCAATCGTTTTGCGGATAATCGGATCCGAGATCGTTAAACGCGTGTCGCAGTAGATAGGCGATTTTATGCCGGAAGCCCAAGTAAATAATTCCGAAACATTTAATTCAACAGCGCCTACTTTTAACATTCCAAGTGCGATTTCTTTTTGTACTGACATTATTGTTCCCCCCATAATTCGCAAACTTCTTTATATGCTGCCACTGGATCTTGCGCGCCCGTAATCGCACGGCCAACAACAATCAGCGATGAACCATCCGCACGTGCGCCATCTGGAGTCGCGATTCGTTTTTGGTCATGGGCCGCACCGCCAGCCAAGCGAATGCCGGGTGTTACACGGAGAAACTCTTGTCCGCAAGTCTCGCCGATTTTCCCCGCTTCATGCACGGAACATACCACACCATCGAGCCCTGCTTGTTTCGATATTGCTGCGTAATGCAGAACAGAATCCAGTAGGGATAAATTGATTTTTTGTTCATTTTTCATTTCTTCTTCCGTCGTGGACGTTAGTTGCGTAACAGCAATTAACTTTGCTCTATTGTTGCCGGCTGATGTTCCTGCTTCCAACCCTTCAAGAGCACCTTCCATCATTCTGATGCCGCCTGCCGCATGGACATTGACCAGGTCCACACCCAATCGGGCCAAGCCTTTCATCGCCGATTTTACCGTATTCGGGATGTCATGAAGCTTCAAATCAAGGAAAATATCATGGCCTTGTTCTTTTACTTTTTGAACAATGGCCGGTCCTTCTTGCAAATACAATTCCATGCCGATTTTGACGAACAACGATTCATTAAAATAGCCAAGAAATTGGAATACTTCTGTTTCACCAGGGAAATCCAGTGCAATGATTGGTTTATTGTTCATTTACCGGTGGCTCCTTCCGATGATTTCCTTTACATACTTAACTCCGAGCCGATCCAGTTTCTCCGGCAATTCTTCAATAATCTTCGGACAAACAAAAGGATCTACAAAGTTTGCAGTCCCGACTGCCACCGCAGAAGCGCCCGCCGACATAAACTCGATAACATCCTGGGCATTCGATACGCCGCCCATCCCGATAATTGGTATCTTTACCGCTTTATAGACTTCATAAACCATGCGTATGGCAACCGGTTTTACGGCTGGTCCGGACAGCCCCCCGGTACCATTGGCGATAACCGGTTTGCCTGTTCGCTCATCCAAGCGCATTCCGATCAAAGTATTGATCATGGTAATGCCATCTGCCCCGCCGGCTTCAACGGCTTTTGCAATTTCGACGATATCTGTTACGTTCGGGGAAAGCTTGACATACACTGGCACTTTGGAAACCTTTTTCACTGCTTCCACCAACTCGCGGGCAATGACCGGATCTGTCCCAAACGTAATGCCGCCATGCTTGACATTTGGACAGGAGATGTTTAATTCCAACGCTTTTACATTGGGCGCGGCTGAAATTTTATCCGCTACCTCTACATAATCTTCCGTGATTGTTCCGGCAACATTTGCAATAATGGGAACATCGAATTGCTCCAGGTAGGGCAGCTCGTTTTTCATTACTTTCTCCAAGCCCGGATTCTGAAGCCCGATGGCATTGAGCATACCCGCAGGCGTTTCAGCAACGCGCGGCGTAGGATTGCCAAACCGCGTTTCAACCGTTGTTGCTTTTATCATAATGGCACCAAGCTTTGATAAATCATAAAGTTTTCCATATTCTTTGCCAAAACCAAAGCAGCCCGATGCCGGCATAATTGGGTTTTTTAATTCCAACCCTGGGAGTTGAATACTTAAGTGACTCATAGTTGTATTACTCCTTTCGGGAAAACGGGTCCGTCCGAACATACTTTTACATAATCCTGGTCTGTTGCTTCCGTTGTCTTGCATACACAGGCAAAACAGGCACCAATTCCGCAGCCCATTCGTTCTTCAAATGATAAATATCCCGGCTTTTCCGGATAAAAACGTTCCAACGCCCTAAGCATCGGAAGCGGCCCACAAGCGTAAAACAGGTCAAATTCCGGCTTAAGCTCTTCCAGCAAATCCGTTACAAACCCTTTTGTTCCATTCGTACCGTCCACTGTAACAAAATGAGTGTCTCCCAAAGTGGAAAACTGCTCTTCATAAAAAGCAACATCTTCCGTTGCAAAGCCAAATACTTGAATAGTACGAATGCCGCGGGCGTTTAAAACTTTCGAAAGTTCATATAGCGGCGGTACACCGATTCCGCCCCCGACGAGCAGAACCGTTCCTCCTTCAGGTGCCGCGTCTACGGGAAATCCATTTCCCAGCGGACCAAGAACATCCACTTCATCTCCAATTTGTTTTGTTGAAAGGATTTCTGTCCCTCTGCCTTCCGCACGGTAGATGATCGTTGCTTCTCCGGCTTCCTTGTCAATATTTGCGATACTTAACGGTCGTCTAAGAAGTGGCTCAAAGCTGTCTGACACACGTATATGGACAAATTGTCCAGGAGCCATGTCCTGAACAATTTGACCTTGCAATGTTAGTTCAAATATATGTTGAGCAATTTCACTTTGACGAACGACAATCATTCGTTCTTGTTGAATCATTAATGAAATACCTCCGCTTTTGGCATTTCTTCTGCCGTAAATGTCATTGATTCGATTACTTCCAGCATCGCTTCAGCTGTATCCAGTGAAGTTAAACAAGGCACGCCATTTTCCACCGATTCACGGCGAATTCGGAAGCCATCGCGAGCTGGCTGTTTTCCTTTTGTTAAAGTATTCACCACAAGTTGAGCTTCTCCATTCTGGATGACTTCAAGCAATGTTTTTTCTTTTGCACCGATTTTTCCGACTACATCTGCATGTACACCGGCTTCTGCGAATGCTTTCGCTGTTCCCTCAGTTGCCATGATGCGGTATCCAACCGTGTTGAAACGTTTCGCCAACGCGATTGCTTCTTCTTTATCTTTATCCGAAACTGTAAACAAGACCGTTCCGTGCGTTTTAATTTCCATGCCTGCTGCAACAAAGCCTTTGTATAATGCTTTTTCAAATGTTGCATCTTTCCCCATTACTTCCCCTGTTGATTTCATTTCAGGGCCTAATGTGATATCCACGCGGCGCAGTTTTGCGAAGCTGAATACCGGTACTTTCACGAATACCCCTTTTTGTTCCTTTGCAAGACCTGTTTCGTAGCCTTGATCGACAATCGACTGTCCAAGAATTGCTTTTGTTGCAATGTTTGCCATCGGAATATTTGTGATTTTACTTAAGAATGGCACTGTTCGGCTTGAACGCGGGTTCACTTCAATCACAAAGATTTCGCCTTTTGATAGGACATATTGAATGTTCATAAGACCGATGATGTTTAATCCTTTGGCAAGGCGAGTAGTATAGTCCACGAGTGTCGCTTTTTGCTGTTCCGTTAGTTTTTGCGGCGGGTAGACGGATATAGAGTCCCCTGAGTGAACACCAGCACGTTCTATGTGTTCCATAATACCCGGGATCAATACATTTTCACCATCGCTGATTGCATCCACTTCGATTTCCTGGCCAGTTAGGTAACGGTCTACCAATACCGGGTGGTCAGGAGAAGCTTCCACGGCATTTTCCATATAATGTTTTAATTCTTCTTCGTTATAAACGATTTCCATTGCACGTCCGCCAAGTACGTAGGAAGGACGAACCAGTACCGGGAAGCCAAGTTTTTTGCCGATTTTCAGTGCCTCATCAGTTGATACTGCTGTTTCTCCTGCTGGCTGTGGGATGCCTAATTGATGCAGCGCTTGCTCGAATTTATCGCGGTTTTCGGCACGGTCGATATCTTCCAAGCTTGTTCCCAAGATTTTCACACCGTTTGCAGCTAATTTATCAGCCAAGTTGATCGCTGTTTGCCCGCCGAATTGAACCACCACACCAATCGGCTTTTCAAGGTCGATGATGTGCATCACATCTTCAATCGTCAGTGGCTCGAAGTATAATTTGTCGGAAATGGAGAAGTCCGTTGAAACCGTCTCTGGGTTGGAGTTTATGATGATTGCTTCATAACCTGCTTCCTGAATGGCCCATACAGAGTGAACCGTTGCATAGTCGAACTCCACCCCTTGGCCGATGCGGATCGGACCCGAACCCAACACGATCACTGATTGCTTTTCCGTGACGATTGATTCATTTTCCTCTTCATATGTGCCATAGAAGTATGGCGTTGTCGATTCGAATTCTGCTGCACAAGTATCCACCATTTTGTAAACTGGAATGATGTTTTGTGCTTTGCGATAGTCATATACTTCTTTCGCAGTTGTGTTCCAGATTTCGGCGATTTTTTTATCTGCAAAGCCCATTCGTTTTGCTTGTCGTAAAATATCTGCATTATTTACATTTTGGGCTAATGTTGTTTCCATGTTGATAATGTTTTGCAGTTTATTTAGGAACCATAAGTCAATCTGAGACCACTCATGGATTTTTTCGATTGATACACCGCGCCGCATCGCTTCGCCAATGAAGAATAATCGTTCATCTCCCGCTTTGCGAATTCGCTTTTCAACCCATGTATCGCTATTGTCTTCTGGATGTTTCAGCTCGATGTGTGAATGGCCCGTTTCAAGGGATCGTACCGCTTTTAAAATCGCCTCTTCAAATGTGCGGCCAAGCGCCATTACTTCCCCGGTTGCCTTCATTTGTGTTCCTAGATTACGTTTTGCCGACTCGAATTTATCGAATGGCCAACGTGGAATTTTTGCAACGATATAGTCTAGCGCCGGCTCAAAGTCTGCATAAGTAGAACCGGTTACCGGATTGATAATTTCATCCAACGTCAAGCCTACCGCAATTTTCGCCGCCAATTTTGCAATTGGGTAACCCGTCGCTTTTGATGCCAATGCCGAAGAACGGGATACACGCGGGTTTACTTCGATTACATAATAATTGAAGCTATATGGATCCAGCGCCAGCTGTACGTTGCATCCACCTTCAATTTTCAGTGCGCGGATAATATCAAGCGAAATATTGCGCAGCATTTGGTATTCCCGGTCGGATAAAGTTTGTGAAGGAGCGACAACAATGGAATCCCCTGTATGGATTCCTACTGGGTCGAAGTTTTCCATATTGCATACTACGATGGCATTATCGATTGAATCGCGCATGACTTCATATTCGATTTCTTTAAACCCTGCAATGGATTTCTCAAGGAGACATTGCGTTACTGGGCTATATTTCAAGCCGCTAGCTACGATTTCTTCCAACTCCTGATCGTTGTGGCAAATACCGCCGCCTGTTCCTCCAAGCGTGAATGCAGGACGCACGATTACAGGATAACCAATTTTTTTAACAAAGCTTCGTGCTTCATCCAAATTATGAATGATATCGGATTCCGGCACAGGAGCGCCAAGTTCATACATGAGGTTACGGAACAAATCACGGTCTTCCGCTTTATGAATCGCATCCAGTTTTGTACCCAATATTTCGATGCCCAGTTCTTCCAAAATTCCTGAATTATCTAGTTCAATCGCCATATTCAAGCCAGTTTGCCCGCCCAATGTCGGAAGGATTGCATCTGGTCGTTCTTTGCGCAGAATGCGGGAAACAAATTCCAAGGAAATCGGTTCAAGGTATACTTTGTCAGCTATTTGAGTATCTGTCATGATTGTGGCAGGGTTTGAGTTGATGAGAATTACTCGATAACCTTCCTCTTTTAGAGACAAACAAGCTTGTGTGCCTGCATAGTCAAATTCCGCAGCTTGCCCGATAATGATTGGACCAGATCCGATTACTAAAATAGTTTCAATGTCAGTACGTTTAGGCATGTTGTTTCCCTTCCTTTGCTTCAATTTCCATTAATTCAATAAACTCATCAAATAAGTGGTTGGAATCTTCCGGGCCGGGTGATGCTTCCGGATGGTACTGTACCGTAAATATTGGATACTTTTTATGGCGCAGGCCTTCGATTGTCCCATCATTCAACGCCACATGCGTTACTTCCAGGTCAGTGCCTTCCAGCGATTTTTCATCGATTGCATAGCCATGGTTTTGTGAAGTCAATTCAGTACGGCCAGTACGCAAGTCTTTTACCGGGTGATTTGCGCCGCGATGGCCGAACGGAAGCTTAAAGCTTTTCGCACCGCTAGCTAACGCAAATAATTGGTGGCCCAGGCATATACCGAAAATTGGGACTTTTCCGATTAAATTGCGGATTGTTTCAATTCCTTCCGTTACATCTGCCGGGTCCCCAGGTCCGTTGGATAGCATAATGCCGTCTGGGTGCCATGCCAAAATTTGTTCCGCAGATGTATTGTAAGGGACAACCAGTACGTCACAATCGCGTTTATTTAATTCTCTTAAAATACCATGCTTCATGCCAAAATCGATTAACACTACGCGTTTTCCTCGGCCTGGACTTGGATATGCCGCTTTTGGCGAAACTTCTTTTACATGATTTGCAATGAGTGGGGTTGCTTGTAATATTGCTGCTATTTCGTCTATATTCGCTTCTTCATCTGCTGCTGTCAGCATCGCTTTTACAGCACCTTTGGAACGAATAATCCGAGTTAGTTTACGAGTATCGATTCCTTCAATGCCGGGGATATCCTGCGAAACCAGGTAATCGTGCAATGAAAGATCGCTGCGGAAATTGGAAGGCTCTTTTGCCAGTTCACGACAAACCATTCCGCGAATAGCCGGGGATATCGATTCGAAATCGTCGCGGTTAATGCCATAGTTACCGATTAAAGGATATGTGAATGTAACAATTTGTCCGTAAAAGGATGGATCGGATAAGGTTTCCTGATATCCAGTCATTCCCGTTGTAAATACTACTTCACCTTGCGATGCTCTTTCGCTTCCAAAAGCGTAGCCATTGAATACTGTGCCATCTTCCAAAATCAGTTGTCGTTTTTTCATTATTTTGCCTCCTCGTAAACAATGCGTCCTTCTACCATAGTTAATACCGGCCAACCTTTTGCCTTCCATCCTGTAAACGGCGTGTTGCGTCCTTTTGACTCAAAACTTTCCGGGTTGACAGTTTGTTCTTTGCTCAAGTCGATTAAGACTAAATCAGCGGCAGCGCCTACTTCAATCTTTCCATATGGAAGGTTAAAGATTTGCGCCGGTTTGATGGCCATCCAATCGATCAACTGCTTCAAAGTCCATTTTCCTGTTTCAACAAAGTGTGTATATAACAGCGGAAATGCCGTTTCAAAACCAACGATCCCAAACGGCGCCCCAACCATGCCGCAGCATTTTTCTTCCTCCGTATGTGGGGCATGGTCCGTTGCGATGCAATCAATCGTTCCATCCAGAAGCGCTGCATGCAATGAATCTTTATCATCAGCGGCACGTAAAGGCGGGTTCATTTTCCAGTTTGCATCATCACTCGGGATGTCCATTTCCTCCAAAAGGAGATGGTGCGGACAAACCTCTGCCGTGACACGAATCCCTGCCGCTTTTGCATCTCTTACTGCTCGAACGGACTCTTTTGAGGAAACGTGGCAAACGTGATAACGGGCTCCTGCACTTTCAGCCAATAGGACGTCCCTTGCAATTTGCACCGATTCGCAAATGGATGGAATGCCCGGGAGACCAAGTTCTTTGTTGCGTTTTCCTTCATGCATGACGCCATTATATATTAATGAATTATCCTCGCAATGTGCTACAACCACCATGTCCAGCTTTGCTGCATCCTGCATTTGTTCGTACATTGTCGATGCAAGCTGAATGCCGACTCCATCATCCGAAAAGGCAACAGCACCGTGTTCTTTTAAAGCTGCCAAGTTTGTTCGTTCATCTCCGGATTGCGCGACTGTTAAAGATCCATAAGGCAGCACACGTACTTTTGCACTTTTTTCTATTAAACTATTGATATATTTTAGATTGACAATCGAATCCGGTACCGGTTTTGTATTTGGCATGGCGCAAATTGTAGTGAAACCGCCTTTTGCTGCGGAAGCTGTACCTGTTTCGATTGTTTCCTTATGCTCAAAACCGGGCTCTCGCAAATGAACATGCAGGTCGACAAATCCTGGTGACAGCAAATGGCCTTTTCCGTCAATTATTTCGGCTGCATCTGGCTGTTTTGCGCCAAGCGCTTCAATGCGGCCATCTACAATGGTTACGGTTGTTTCGATCAATTCACTTTGCTCATTAAGCATCTTTACATTCTTTATAAATTTCATCAGGCTCATCTTCCTTTCAGGATGGTCTCCAAAATTGCCATTCGGACAAAAACGCCGTTCCGCACTTGTTCAAAAATTCTTGAACGTTCACATTCAACAAGTCCCGATGCAATCTCTACATCGCGGTTCACCGGTGCCGGATGCATAATAATGGCATTTTTCTTCATTCTTGCTTCACGTTCAAATGTCATTCCGTATTGTTCATGGTAGCCTTCTTTGGAAAAGCATTCGTCCGCACAATGACGTTCATGTTGTACTCTCAGCAGCATGACGACATCACTATCTTCAAGCAGTCCATCCCAAGAGTGATGCGCTTCAAACTCACCCGACCATTCCGATGGACATAAAAAACGTACATTAACGCCCAAGCGTTTCAGGGCAGTGGCATTTGATTTGGCTACACGACTGTGGGTTATATCCCCAGCAATTGTCACATTCAATCCCTCGAAAGAGCCGAATTCTTTGTATATTGTGTATAAGTCCAGCAAGCTTTGGGAAGGATGCTGTCCAGTTCCATCTCCGCCATTTATGATTGCCACATCAATCCCTGTAAGCAGCTCCTTATAATACTCCTCTTCCTTTGCGCGAATCACGACTGCATCCATTCCGATCATCTGTAACGTTTTGACTGTGTCATACAGCGTTTCTCCCTTGATCATGCTGGAAAAATCAGTATCAAACGGGATAACAGTGCAGCCTATATTTCTTTCAGCCATTTCAAAACTAGTTTTTGTTCTAGTGCTCGGTTCAAAAAATAGATTTGCTACCTGATAGGATTTCGCTAACGCTGGAAGTTCACCCGCTTCAAATTGGGCAGCTCTTTCAATAATCATCATCACATCATCATTCGTTAAGTGTTCCATAGATAATAGATTTCTCATCGTTAATAAATTTGTCATTGTTTTTCCTCCTAATACGCTTCTTCTTTGAAATTATATTCAGAAGTTTGGGACTTTTCAGTCTAGCCCGATGGTAAATTCTTAGAAAAAATGCCTCGCAAAACTAGATTCGCGAGGCTAGGAGGTATAACAAGCTAAAGTACAGAAAAATTGACTTCGTACTTTGCTTTCTATGCCCCTTCTTTGCCTCTCTGGACAATTCTTTAAAAAGGTCTTTTCATATTATTCTTCTATATTCGCTTTATCTTTTCCGGGCAATAGGATGTTCATCAAGACACCTATAATTGCTGCAAGCGCCATGCCTGAGATTTCAAACGAGTCGCCGATGGCAATTTTTGCCCCACCGATCCCTACTACCAAAATAACGGAAGCGATGACCATGTTGCGGTTATTTCCGAAATCCGTTTTGTTTTCAACAAACATTCGCAAACCACTCGAGGCAATAATCCCGAATAATAGGATGGAAATGCCGCCAAGAACCGCTGTCGGGATTGTATTAATAATTGCCATTACTTTTCCGAAGAAAGAGACGATAATGGCCAGTACTGCCGCTCCACCAATCACATAGACCGAATACACTTTCGTGATGGCCAGCACGCCGATATTTTCGCCGTATGTTGTTTTTGGCGGACCGCCGATTATGGCGCTGACGAAGGTGCCAAGCCCATCTCCAAGCAATGAGCGATGCAAGCCTGGATCTTTTATGTAATTGCGGTTTACCACTTTCCCTAGCACAAGTTGGTGGCCAATATGTTCGGAAATCGTTACGATGACAATCGGTACCATCGCAAGCAGGATGGTTGATGTAATTTTCAGCTCATAATCAACACCAGGTATCAGAAATTCCGGCATTGCAAACCATGCAGCATCTTTTACAGCTCCAAAGTCGACGATTCCGATGATGCAAGAATAGAGATATCCAACGACAAGTCCAAGCAAAATCGGCATTGCGCTCAATATATTTTTGAAGTACACATTAAAGATGATGGCTGCAAACAATGTCACAAGTGCAGCCGAGAAGTGCAGACCACTATACTGCTTTACAGTATGTACTGTTCCAGTTGCAGAATCGATTTGTTCTACGAAGATATTCATCGCCATATCCACCGCAGTTCCGGCAAGCCCAAGCCCGATCACAATAATTACCGGCGCCACGACGATTGGCGGCAATAATCGCATCAGCCATTGATAACCTGTTTTCCAGATTATCAAGGAAACGATGGCGTACACCACACCGACCGCCATTGCGCCAATCATTGCGTTTCCTGGGTTAACGGCAACGCCTGCTTCATTCAATCCCGCGACGGTAATGATTGGTGCAATAAAAGCGAAAGATGAACCAAGGTAGGCCGGTACTTTAAATTGAGTAATCAGCAAAAATAGTATTGTGGCAATCCCGCTCGATAATAGGGCGATTGACGGGCTTAGGCCAACCAATGTTGGCACTAGAATGGTTGAACCGAACATTGCGAACATATGTTGAAAACTTAGTGTGATCAGTTGGCCAGTTGTTGGTTTATCATGAATGTCCAGAACCGCTTTTGACATAATTTTACCCCTCTTTTTAATCCAATTTATGGATCGTAACGTTATCTTCTTTGTCTACCTCAGTTAAACAAACGACGATTTTTTCCGTCCCGGCAGTCGGGATATTTTTCCCCACATAATCTGCCCGAATCGGCAATTCCCGATGTCCACGGTCCACTAAAACCGCCAGCTGGATTTGAGCCGGCCGACCCAGATCCATCACTGCATCCAATGCTGCCCGTACTGTGCGTCCGGTATATAAAACATCATCCACAAGCACGATTTTTTGGTTGGCCACAACATAGTCTATGTCTACTTGCTGAACAAGCGCTTCCCCATTATTTTTTGTCGTTAAATCATCGCGGTATAAAGTGATATCCAGTTCCCCGGTGCGGATTGGCTTGCCTTCGATTTGTTCAATCTTCTCTGCCAGCCTTCTTGCTAAATAGGCGCCGCGTGTTTTAATGCCGACCAAGATACATTCATCGATTCCTTTGTTTCTCTCAATGATTTCATGGGCAATTCGTGTTAATACGCGATTCATTGAAGGAGCATCCAAAAGCTCTGTAATATTTCCCATTCTCATTTTCTCCTTCCCGATTAATTTTTCATAAGCAGTTCTTTAGAGGGTTATTCTTATTTTGGACAAAATAAAAACCTCCTAAGCATCCGCTCAAGAGGTTGGAATAACGTATCCGATCAAACATGTTTGGACAAATTTCGCCATAATAGTATACAGCGATACCTATTCTAAGGAGTGGAACAGTCAAATCTGTTGTTCCGTTAGAACAGTTTCTAATCCATAACACATTTCAACATCAACCTTCTCAGCCTCTCTGGACTGCCATTAAAGGTGAATCTATCTAATTCATTGTAAGTTTATACCTATCTCGTAGGTTTTTCACTGTTGTAAGTATATTCTTTTAATTTTGTGAAGTCAACCTTGTTTTGAAAATTAATTTATTTTAATGCTTAATAGAGATTTATTATGCAGTTTGGATTGAAATTGAGTATTAACTTGGAATTACCGTTATTTATTACCTTTAGAGGTATAAAAATATATATGGATAGGAAAATGGTGATGCTGTATTTCCCCATTGAAGCCAAATCTGCTCACGTTAGGCATTTAGAAGCCCCCTATTTGACCTTTGAAATGCAATTTGCTTACGCAAGGTCAATTAGAGGCCGTCTATTTTCCCTTTGGATTAAAAATTGATCGTCCATGGGAAATTAGAGGCCTTGTGTTTTTCCTTTTGCATTATAAATTTTTTTCTATGGCAACATAGAGGTGATTCATATCGCCTTTATAACAATCTGCAGCAATAAAAATCTTCAAAAAACCCCCTGATTTTGCTTAGCAATTCAGGGGGTTTGCAATACTATTCAACTTTACTTTCAAAATTGTGAATAAGCTTTTTTAAGCTTCGCTTCTCACTTGTTCCAATAATGCCACAAAATCATCAGGCAGCGGCACTTCAAATTCCAGGTATTCTTTTGATGTTGGATGGATGAATCCAAGTACTCCTGCATGAAGAACCTGGCCGCCAAAATCAATCGTTTTCTTTGGACCATACTTCGGATCTCCAACAAGCGGATAGCCAATATAATTCATATGAACACGAATTTGATGTGTGCGTCCAGTTTCCAGACGGCATTCGACAAGCGTATAATTTCCAAGGCGCTCCTTCACATGAAAATGAGTGACTGCATGCTTCCCGTTGTCCACAACCGCCTGCTTTTGGCGATCTTTTGGATCGCGTGCAATCGGTGCATCGATTGTCCCCTTATCATGTGCGATATGACCGTGAACCAAAGCTGTATATTTGCGCGTAACCGTTTTATTCACCAATTGTTCCACCAATGAATGGTGGGCGTGGTCATTTTTGGCTACCATCAGTAAACCGGAAGTATCTTTATCAATCCGATGCACAATTCCGGGTCTTAATACGCCATTAATTCCCGATAAATCCTTGCAATGGTGCATCAATCCGTTTACCAGGGTTCCCGTCATATGGCCAGGCGCCGGATGAACGACCATTCCTTTTGGTTTATTGACGACAAGAACATCTTTGTCTTCATAAACAATTTCAAGCTCCAGGTTTTCAGGTATTACTTCAAGACTTTCCGGTTCCGGCACGTCCACCTCAATTACGTCGCCTTCTCTTACCTTATACTTCGCTTTTACCGCTTCGCCGTTTACTTTCACGATGCCATCCGTAATCCAAGCAGATATTTGCGATCTGGACCAATCTTCCTGTATTGTCGAAAGCGCTTTGTCGATTCGCTCTCCTGCATTTTCTAAATCAATTGTAATTGTGACGATTGTCATTATTTCACCTTTTTCTTTTCATTCCGTTCTTCTAGGAGCATAACGATAATTAACATTATGACAGAAATTGTCAACGCCGCATCGGCAATATTAAATATCGGGAAATGATAATTTATAACCGGGATGAGTACATCGAAAAAATCCACTACTTCGCCTCTGAAAAGACGATCAATAAAGTTTCCAATGGCACCACCCAGGAGAATCATAAGACTTATTGCAAAAGCAGGTTTTCCTTTAGCTTCTTTATGGAAATAATAAATAATTCCCGCAATGACGACTAATGTAACAATGATAAAAATCCACATTTGGCCTTGCAGCATTCCCCACGCAGCACCCCGATTACGGTGTGAAAGGAGTGCAAACCATGGATCCCATATAGCAATACGCTGTCCCAATTCCATATTTTTTACGACCAGCCACTTGGTCCATTGGTCAAGCAGAACAACAAATGCCGCTATACCGTAGTATTTATACATAGTGTTTCCCCCGTTTGTATATATCTTACACATTTTATCATAATCGCGACCAAGACCGTTACTAAAAAGAAAAACAGACAGAATCCAGAGCAGACTCCATCTGTTTTTCATCATTTTGTATGCAAAGAGAATTGTGTATTATTGATAATCCGCTTCAACAACCGATGCACAACGATTGCATAGAGTAGCGTGCTCCGGTGTTTGGCCTACACTTTCAGAGTAAGACCAGCAACGTTCACATTTTTCACCGTCAGCTTTTTCAACCACAATTGCAGTTTTCTCTAAAACAAGTGCCTTTTCCGGCGCTTTTGCTTTATCCGAAATAACTTCCAATTGTGAAATGATGCAGCTTTGAGCAAAATTGACCGTTGGATCGGCAAGAAGTGATTCCACATCTTCATTCGCATAAATTGTTACTTTTGCCTCCAGCGATTTACCGATTGTTTTTGCATTACGTGCTTCTTCAAGGGCTTTTAGGACTTCATTGCGAACCTCAATCACTTTTTCCCATTTTTCTCGAAGCTCTGGGAAGTTGTCTTGCTCGTCAACTTCCGGGAAGTCTGTTAATTGAACAGATTCTTCTTCTTCGTTTAAGTAAGACCATAATTCGTCCGCCGTATGAGGCAAGATTGGCGTTAATACTTTTACCAAAGTCAGCAATGTGTCATACATAACCGTTTGCATTGCACGACGGTCATGATTGTTTTTGGATTCAATGTATACAACATCTTTTGCTACGTCCAGATAGAATGCTGATAATTCAACAGCCACAAAGTTATTAATCGTATGGTAAACCGATGCAAACTCGTAACGATCATAAGCTTGACGTACAGATTTTAGTACATCCTGCAATCGCATGTACATGTATTGATCCATTTCCCGTAAATCTTTGTAAGCAACGCGATCAGTTTTAGGATTAAAATCAGCAACGTTGCCATGCAAGAAACGAAGCGTATTGCGGATTTTACGGTATACTTCCGAGATTTGCTTCAACATATCCATCGAGATTCGAACATCACCAGTATAATCGACTGAAGCGACCCAAAGACGCAGGATATCCGCACCATATTGGTTCATTACTTTTTCTGGAATGATGACATTTCCCAAAGACTTACTCATTTTGCGCCCTTCGCCGTCCAGTACGAATCCATGAGTTAATAGCCCTTTATAAGGCGCGTATCCATTAATCGCAACAGACGTAATCAATGAAGAGTTAAACCATCCACGATGTTGGTCCGAACCTTCCAGGTAAAGGTCGGCTGGATATTTCATGCCGCGCTCAACAAGCACGCCTTGGTGGGAAGAACCCGAGTCGAACCAAACGTCCATAATGTCATTTTCTTTTGTGAAAAGTCCGTTTGGAGAACCTTCATGTGTAAAGCCTTCAGGCAGGAGCTCTTTTGCTTCGCGTTGGAACCAAATGTTTGAACCATGTTCGCGGAACAAGGATGAGATGTGTGCAATTGTTTCCGGTGTAATAATCGGCTCACCATTTTCTGCATAGAAAATTGGAATTGGCACACCCCAAGCACGTTGACGGGAAATTACCCAGTCCCCACGGTCGCGTATCATGTTGTATAGACGCGTCTCGCCCCATGATGGTGTAAATTCCGTATCGCGTACTGCTTGCAATAATTCATCACGGAACATTTCCACCGATGCAAACCATTGTGGAGTAGCACGGAAAATAACCGGTTTTTTTGTACGCCAGTCATGTGGATAGGAGTGCACAAATTTCGAAACTTTTAACAATGCACCTAACTCTTGCAATTTTTCGACCATTACCGGGTTTGCTTTTTCATAGAATAACCCTTCGAAACCAGGTGCTTCATCTGTATAACAACCGCGGTTATCCACTGGGCTTAAAATCGGCAGGTCATAGCGTTTACTTACTTGATAGTCATCTTCACCGTGGCCAGGCGCTGTGTGTACACAACCCGTACCTGCTTCAGTTGTTACATGGTCGCCAAGCATAACGAGTGAATCGCGTTTGTAAATCGGGTGTTCCGCTACTAAACGGTCCATGCTCGCACCTTGTACTTCTTGAACCACTTCATAAGATTCCCATCCTAATTCAGCCGCTACTTTTTCAAGTAAGTCTTTTGCCACGATATATTGATCGTTGTTTGCTGCTACAACAGTATAAGTAAATTCCGGATTAACGGAAATCCCTAGGTTTGCGGGAATTGTCCATGGAGTCGTCGTCCAGATAATGAATTTTGCATTTTCAGGAACAACGCCTTTTGCATCCTTAAGAGCAAACGCTACATAAATGGAATACGATTCTACATCTTTGTATTCGATTTCCGCTTCAGCCAATGCAGTTTCTGAAGATGGCGACCAATATACCGGTTTTAGCCCTTTATAGATATAGCCTTTTTCCGCCATTTTTCCAAATACTTCAATTTGGCGAGCTTCGAATTCCGGCTGCAATGTGACATACGGATTTTCCCAATCTCCGCGAACGCCCAAGCGGCGGAATTGGCCTTTTTGGTTTTCGATTTGTTCATATGCATATTCCTCGCAAAGCTTGCGGAATTCTGCAATGGACATTTCTTTGCGGTTCACGCCTTTATTTGTCAAAGCTTGCTCGATTGGGAGACCGTGAGTATCCCAGCCTGGAACATACGGCACATAGTAACCCGTCATGGAACGATGGCGGTTGATCATATCTTTAATTACTTTATTCAAGGCGTGGCCAATATGGATATCTCCGTTGGCATATGGAGGACCATCATGAAGAACGAAATGCGGACGATCTTTTGTACGCTCCAACACTTTCGCATTGATGTCCATTTCATTCCATTTTGCTTGCGTTTTGGGTTCGTTGGCCGGTAAATTCCCACGCATCGGAAATTCGGTCTTCGGCATTAATAAGGTATCTTTATACTCTACCATTTGAAAATTCCTCCTATATTTTACTTTGTTGATAAAAACAATACCAAGTGTCGTTTTTCTGGACAAAAAAAGCAACATCATCCCGAAAAGGGACGAGTTGCTATAGTCTCGCGGTACCACCCTAATTTGCAATCAAAGGTTGTTTGATTGCCTCTTAGACACTGTAACGTCGTGTTCACGAAATCACTTACTGTTCAATAGGCAAGCACCTATTAGTTCAGTGATTTGGCTCGGGAGTGATGTTCCTTCCTGAATGCTTCGTTCGAGCTTTCACCATCCTCGAATCGCTTTTGGCCACTTTCAAAAAATACTGTCTCCGTCAATGCACATTATTAATTTAGTTTATTGCTCCAATTGGTCCAGCTCCAGCGCCCAGCCGCTCGAGTCACTTCAGTCCCTCGGTCGAAAGCTAAAAAGATGCTTTCGATTCGGGCCTTCCAGTGCTTGTCGCGGCTAAACAGGGCGCTTCCGCTTTTCTTATTAGTATATGAAAAGCTAAAAATTTAGTCAAGTGAATCGGTGATTATAAGAGATTATTTAACTCTTCTTCCGATAATTCTAAGTCATCTTGTTCTTTTCTGGCGTGTTTTTGGATATCTGTAAGTCCTACATTATATTCCATTAAGTGATCCCAATCATCCGTGTTCAATAAATCCAATTGAGCTTCGACCAACACTTTGAACCGGTTACGGAATACTTTGGATTGTTTTTTCAATTCATCAATTTCAATGGCAATTCTCCGGGCTTTCCCCAATGCTTCGTTTAAAATGCGGTCTGCATTTTTTTCCGCTTCTTTTATAATCAATTTTGATTCTTGCTGGGAATTGCGGCGTACTTCTTCAGCCGCTTCCTGTGCAACCACAATCGATTTTTGAAGCGTCTCTTCCAGCGTATTATAATGGCTCATTTGCTCGGCCATTACTTTGATTTTATCTTCCAGTTCCTTTTTCTCGCGAAGAACTATTTCATAATCTTTAATAATCTGATCGAGAAATTCATTCACTTCATCTTCTGCATACCCGCGGAAGCCCCTCGTAAATTCTTTGTTATGTATATCAAGAGGTGATAATGGCATGGTCAACACTCCTTCTTATTTAAAAACATCTCACTCTATTATACATTCACAGTCGTTTCTTGACATCAAAATTTAGCAAATTTTCAAGTTAGCTATTATTTTTGCTCTAATCGACCTATCTGCAGTCGGATTTTATCTTTTTTTGTACGTCCTTCCGTCATCATTATCTTGATCCGTCCAAAGCCTCTGGCAGATAAAATATCCCCTTCCTGCACTTCAAAGGATGCGTCCTCCCTTACCGTCCAGTTCACTTTCACTTTTCCGGCTTTGATTAAAGATTGCGATTTTTGACGGGAAATATTGGCAACGGTTGCCAATATCACATCCAGCCGCATGGAAGAAACCGTATAGGATTTCTCAAACCATTCTTCACTTAATGTAATTAAACGATCAGTTTCGGTTAAAGGTTTGACATGCACTTTCGCTTTACCGATGGAAGTTAGGTTGGCCATAATATAATCTTGCACTTCCCCGGCCGCTGCAAATTGTATAATATTGTCCTCGACCCGGATATCGCCATATTTACTTCTCTCCATTCCCATAGAAAGCAATGCGCCCAATACGTCAGGATGTTTTAGCTGAACAAATTTGGAAGGAAATTTGATGGAGAAAAAAGCAACTTGAAAGTCGTCCAACTGCGCTTCAAAATAGCTCGGATAAATTATAACTCTTTGCCGCTCCGCTTCCTGGAAGCCCCCATAAGCTGTAGTCTGAAGGTCTTCGCTTTGATGGATGATCGATGAGACGATAAAACGTTCCCGCGGATCAAGAAAATCTGTTAATTTTGGCGCGAATCGATCTTCCACTTCCCGTTGCCAACCAACTACTTTTTCTATAAATGTTTGTTCATCTTTTCTGAAATGCTGAATCAAGTGCTCCATGAAGCAATCCTCGCTTTATCTAGTACTATGTTTAAGCTTTCCATGTAAATATAAAAAAACCCTACTGATGTAGGGATTGTCCTTAAATAGATACTAACCAAAAAGATTTATAAGAATGATTTTTACACCACGCTCAATAAATGATAACAATAAAATCGCAATGATGGGTGAAAAATCGATCATTCCGATAGGCGGAATGAATTTTCTGAAAAAACCAAGGTATGGTTCACATAATTTGGCCAATAAACGACCAAACGAGGATTCTTGTGCTGCCGGAACCCACGACATTAAAATATAAATAATCAGCATAAACGAATAAATCGAGAATGCCATTGTAACTACTGTAAGGATGGAATATAAATTCATATAAAAAAATTACCCTCTCTACTTTTTAATTCCGATTTCATCTCTTTTTTACATCTTTTATTATGTACATGCATAAGAGAGGATAACTTCATTCCTGAAAGGAGATGAAGTTAATAATCCTCGGATAGATAATTCGAGATTTCCCCGGATACTTCTACATTTTCCGGTGTGCATAAGAAAATGTCCGTTCCGATGCGCTGGATATCTCCACCTAATGCATACACAGTGCCGCTTAGAAAATCGATAATCCGAATTCCCGCTTCTCGATCAATGCGCTGCAAATTGACGATAATGGCACGTTTATTTTTCAGGTGCTCTGCAATATCTTGAGCTTCCGCATATACACGCGGCTCGACAATAACAACTTTAGAATTTTTCATAGAATTAGCTGCTTGTAGGCTGACTACATTACGAGGTTGAGCTTGAGGAGTTTCAACCTCTACCAGTTTTCTTTCCTTTTTGGGACGCGACTTTACAACAGTTTGTTCTCTCGGCAGGTTAACTGTATTACTTGGAACTTGCGCTTCTACTGCTTCATCTTCTTCCTCTAAGTAAAAGAAATTTTTGATTTTATTTTTCATGCTCATCTCGTATCCCTCATTTCTATCCAACAAGAGCTGTTCCGATTCTTACAAATGTTGCCCCTTCTTCAACTGCAATTTCGTAGTCATTCGACATACCCATTGATAGTTCATGGCAGGGTGCATATGGCAAGTTTAGCTTAACAACTTCTTGCTGCATTTTTTTTAACTCTTTAAATACGTTGCGAATAATCGTTTCATCTTCCGTATTGGGAGCCATCGTCATCAGGCCGACAATTCGAATATGTTCAAATTGTTCCATACTTTGAATAAACGGAATCACATCTTCGGCAGAAAGGCCATGTTTGGAGTCTTCACCCGACACATTTGCCTGTACAAAGCAATTAATCGTTTTGTTCGCTCGTTTATTGATTTCTTCTGCTAAACTAAAACGATCCAGCGAATGAAGGTAATCGATTTCATTAATTACCTGTTTTACTTTTCTTGACTGCAACGTGCCAATGTAATGCCATGTTGCATTATTACCTATTTCGCCTTTTTTTGCCAATAATCCTTCTGGACGATTTTCACCCAAGTGGATGAGACCAGCCTCGGTTGCTTCCACGGTTCTTTCTATAGATACCGATTTTGTTACAGCAATAATATTGATCTCTTGTTTAGCGTTTGCACGGTTTTTAGCTTGTTCGATCTTGTGCATAATTGTTTGCAAGTTTGTAGTGATTTTAGCCAATTTAAACCCAACTTTACCTAAATAGTTTCTTTTATTGTATCAATCTAAATAGTAATTTTCAATGTAAAGGATTAGTATTAAGAAAGTTCTCTTATCAATATTACATCTTTCCCGACAACGAGCACGTCATTAATCGGCACTTTTCGAACATGTTCTTCATTTTGCATAAACGACATGAACTTTTTTGGTTCTGCGACTAAAAATGCCTCAATGTTTCCCGTTTTCTCGTTAACCTCCGCATCTACAATATACCCAATAAAACGCCCATTTCCCGCTTCAATAATCTCTTTTTGCTGCACATCAGAAAACCGCAATATAATCTCCTTTCGTTTTAAGTTGCTATTTTAAATGAAGGCAAGCGAGCCGCCTCCGCTTTTATAAAATAAAAGCGCACTTAAAATAAGTGCGCTGCAGTTTTACCCTAATTTATAGTCTTTTTGCATTGTCTCAATTGCATTTTTCTCTAGACGAGAGATTTGCGCTTGGGAAATGCCGAGTGATTTCGCAATTTCAGTTTGTGTTTCGCCATAATAGAATCGTTTGGATAAAATCATTTGTTGGCGTTCATCTAATTTTTGCATACTTTCTTTTACACTAACATATGCCACCCACTGGTCTTCCGATACATCATCATCTCTTAATTGATCCATAATATAGACAGCATCGCCGCCATCGGAATAAATAGGCTCCTGCAATGATAATGGATCTTGAATGGCATCCAATGCGTATAAAACATCTTCCTTTTTCATTTCAATGCTTTCGGCCAGTTGTTCGATTGTCGGTTCATATAAATTCTCGGATATGAATTTCTCCTTTGCTTGCATAGCTTTATAGGCAATGTCCCGCAAAGATCTGGACACACGCAAAGCATGGTGATCACGCAAATGTCTTCTGATTTCACCAATGATCATTGGTACAGCATATGTTGAAAATCGTACATTATGCTTCAAATCAAAATGATCAATTGCTTTCAATAAGCCAATGCAGCCTACTTGGAAAAGGTCGTCTGCTTGCTCACCACGGTAAGAAAATCTTCCGACAATACTTAATACCAACCTTAAATTGCAATATACAAGTTCATCTCTTACCCATTCTTCCCCTGCTTGTAAGCGAACGAACAGCTCTCTCATCTCTTCATGTTTTAGCACTGGCAAAGAAGCAGTATCTACACCACAAAGTTCTACTTTCGTACGAACCATCTTCTTTTCCTCCGAACTGTCTGTTTTTTCCCCGCATTTTCTGGCTCTTAATGCGATTGAGACAGGAAATGCCGACTGAAGTTTCACTTCTATCTCTGAACTGTTTTTTCAGTTTGTCCGGAAAAAAAAAGAATATGCATCAAGAAATCGTCCAATTTCATCCAGAAAAGCGAAGAACGCCGTTTAGCCCCGACACAACTGGAGGGACTGACAAAAGGGCGCTCTTTGCCCTTTTAGGCAGTACCGAAGTTGTCGAGGGGCTGGCGTTCGCAGCTGGACATCCAGAAATGCGAAGGCGGCTCGCCCAGCTCCTACAACAACTGGCCGGCAACAACGCAACGTCCTGTTGCATTGCCGGCACTAGCACGTCCATGTGCGTCGGAGGAAGCCACTAGAGGACGCTTTTTGTCCTCGCGGGGGTTTTCGAAGTTGTCGAGGAGCTAGCCGCCGGAGCTGGACAATATAAAAATGAAGGCAACTCTCCCAGCCCCACATAGTTTACTGGACACCAAAAAGCGGAGGCTGCTAACTTCCCCCGCTTCCAAATTGAATTTATTCTTATAAAACAGTTTAACATTCTTCCTTACGCTTTAAGAAATTGGCTGGTTTAGATGCTCACGCAAATCTAATATGATTTTCTTTTCCAAACGTGAAATGTAGCTTTGGGAAATGCCTAGATGATCGGCTACTTCTTTTTGCGTCATTTCTTGTTTGCCATTCAAACCGAAACGGCATTCCATAATATAGCGTTCGCGTTCACTTAAGCCATTGATTGCTTGGAACATCGTCGCCCGCTCGATTTTCTTTTCCACATCATTCATGATAATTTGTTCTTCCGTCCCCAAAATATCCGAAAGCAGCAATTCATTTCCATCCGGATCGGAATTCAAAGGTTCGTCCAAGGACACTTCCCCTTTCATGCGGCTTGTCTTTCTTAAATGCATCAGGATTTCATTCTCGATACATCGGGATGCATACGTTGCCAACTTAATATTCTTTTCGGTATTAAATGTTTCGATTGCCTTGATTAATCCAATCGATCCAATGCTGATTAAATCTTCAATCGGGGTGCCCGTATTATCAAAACGTCTTGCAATATAGACAACAAGACGCAAGTTTCTTTCAATTAATGTATCTCTTGCTCTCAAATCTCCATTCATAAAGGCATCAATAACTGTTATCTCTTCTTCTCTAGTCAATGGTACTGGCAATGAGTCGTGTCCTCCTATATAGTAGGTTCCTTTTAGCCGAAACTTACTGAATATTTTTCTAATCAAGGCAATTATTTTAGTAAACAATCATTTTCCCCCTTTATGCATAAATTTGAAGGCACCATCACTATCAAATACGGCTTGGCGAATTTGCCTCGCTTTGCTTTCGGCACAGCCAAAACCCGTGCGCCCAGATTTTATCGAGCAAGCTCGATCAATTTCCTTTGAAAATCTGTAGCATTTTGCCGGAGGCTTAACTTCATTCAGTCAGATTTCCAACGATCATTGAATCGATTTTTCCATTCATCTAATTTAGAAGCTCCACTGAATGAAATCAAAGCGCCAAAACATGAAGAATCATTTGTGCATCTTGCGGATATTTTGCATCCTGTTTTGTAAAGACCACATATTGATCAAAAATTTCTTTTGTCGTAGTGCCTTTGATTACCAGTTTTTCAAAACGAAAGGCAAGTACTGTAGACCTTTCTTGTTGGACGGTTGAAATTGTTAAGATTCGTACTTTTGGATAGACATACGCAGGGAACATTTTGAGTTGATAAGGATTTTTTTCATCCCAGCTCAGCAGCGCTTTATGAAAATCTTCAGGAAGCTCCTTTGAAACTGCTTGATAGGAGAGAAAATGAACCGGCTTTCCGCTCATTGGTTCCGTACATTCATTTCCAGTATCGATAAATCCTTTTAACTGAAATGCTTTTTTAAATAAAACGAGGTCACAATCTACGACAAATGAAAGCTGGATCTTTGATTGCATCATATTTTTCCATTTTGAGTGAATCGCTGTTAAGCTTAAAAAAGCAATGGCTGTACATAAAAGAAAAAAAGTAAAATCCGAATGATTTAATAAAAAGGGCAGTAAGCTTGTTAATACACCGCCTAAAAAAAAGCTGGCTAAAAACAGTACAGTACCTTGCTTGATCAGCGACTGAAGTTTAAAGGAAAATGCTAGTCCGATTAACACCGTAAAACTTAGTAATGCTCCTATTAATGTCTGATAGAAAATGCTGGCGATGAGTCCGCTGCAAAACGCACTAAGCAGCAATCTACTCCTTTTAACATATAATCCCGTTATTTCTTGCGTAAATTTCAATAAAAAATAATTAAATAACGTATTATAGAGTACGAGTAATTCTCCAATCATTTCAACGTCCTCCTGTAATTAGAGTAACACCGTTCGTTTGAAGAATATGTCAAAACGTCGTTCGAATAATGGATTTCTTTTTGACAAGATTTTTTATAAATTGAAGAAATTAGACATGTTTTACAGAAGATTTGTAAGTTCATAAATCAATGAGTTGTATGTTCTATGTATTTTTCAAGAAATGGAGAGCTTCATCATAGGGGATTTTTGCGCCTGACGCTGCGCTTTCGGTGCAGAAAAAGGATTTTTGCGCCTGACGCTTCGCTTTCGACGCAGAAAAAGGAAGTGTCTTTGGGACACTTCCTTTTTTGTCGAATATAGACTTATCGGTTGCGACGATTACGTAAGAATGTAGGGATATCCAGCAAATCATCTTGCTGGTGTTGAACTTGTCTTGGCGTTTCTTGTTGAACTGGCTGTTCTTGCACACGTTCACGTTCACGAACTGGAGCTTGCTGTTGTGGTTGAGCTTGTCCACTACCACCCCCACGGATCGTACCCGTTGGACGTGAGCTTGTCTGGCGTTGTTGCTGTGTAAGAATATCATCAGAGAAGCCAGTCGCGATAACCGTTACAATAATTTCGTCATTTAGGTTTTCATTGATGACAGAACCGAAAATCATGTTCACTTCTTCATCAGAAGCAGATGCTACAATATCTGCAGCTTCCTGCACTTCAAATAAACTTAGGTTTGAAGCACCTGTGATATTCATGATTACGCCTTTGGCTCCATCGATCGATGTCTCAAGCAATGGACTCGAAATTGCTTTTTTCGCTGCTTCCGTAGCGCGGTTTTCTCCTGTGGCAATACCGATTCCCATTAAAGCAGATCCTTTGTCCGACATGATGGTTTTTACATCGGCAAAGTCCAGGTTGATCAAACCAGGTGTTGCAATTAAATCAGAAATCCCTTGTACCCCTTGACGCAATACGTTATCCGCTTCACGGAAAGCTTCAAGCATTGGAGTGCTCTTATCAACGATTTGCAATAATTTATCATTTGGGATCACAATCAGTGTATCTACTGCCTCTTTCATTGCCGCAATACCGCCAATTGCCTGGGTTTGGCGTTTGCGTCCCTCAAATGAGAACGGACGTGTGACCACACCTACAGTCAATGACCCTAAATCACGGGCAATAGAAGCGATTACCGGAGCAGCACCTGTTCCCGTACCGCCGCCCATTCCTGCAGTAACGAATACCATGTCAGCACCACGCAGAACTTCTTCCAATTGTTCACGGCTCTCTTCGGCAGCTTTTTTTCCTACCTCTGGGTTTGCACCAGCCCCAAGACCTCTAGTCAACTTATTGCCAATCTGTAACTTATACTCCGCTTTTGATAGATTCAGAGCCTGTGCATCTGTATTTACCGCTATAAAGTCTACACCTTGCACACCATGCTCAATCATTCTATTTACAGCATTATTACCACCACCGCCAACACCAATGACCTTGATTTTAGCTAGTTCGTCAATACTCGTATCAAATTCTAACATAGTTTCTCCTCCTGCCACGCTCATCATATATTTTACTCAAAGAACTTGTCGAATAATTTTTTAGCTTTATTAATTACGCTTGTTTTGTTTTGTTGATTATTTTCTTTCTCTACTGCATGAGATTGTTTTTTAGGAGGAGTTGTTCCCGCACCAACAGACGCATATGCAGGCGCTTGTTTTGGACTTCTACTATAAAATTCATCCTCAAAATGTGCATATCGTATTAAACCGACAGCTGTTGTGAAAGCAGGCTCTCGAACTCCTATATAATCCGGAGTATAAATTCTTACACGTGTTTGCATAACTTGGCGTGCAAGTTGTGCAATTCCCTCTAATTGTGCAACCCCACCTGTAAGGACCACTCCGCCAGGCAAATCACGCACTCCTAAACGAGCCAATTCGTCTAAAATCAGTTCAAACATTTCTTCCAGACGAACCCCGATAATTTCCGAAATGAATTTTTGGCTGTATTCATCCATTGCATCCGTTCCGGAAACCGGCACTTCAAAGATTTCTTCCTCTGAAGCATCCTCATAAAAGGCATGTCCAAACTGTTTTTTGATAATTTCTGCTTGTTCAGTAGGGGTTTTCAGTACGATGGATAAATCTTTTGTTATATGTTCGCCACCTACCGCGATTACTCCTGTTTTTGTAAGCAGGCCATCTTCAAAAACAGCGATGGTTGTTGAACCTCCACCTAAATCTATGAAGGCTGTCCCCTGGTTTTTTTCGTCTTCGGTAAGAGCGTAGAAACCCGCAGCCAATGGTTGCAAATAGATTTCCCTAATACTTAAACCTGCCCGCTCAACACATCGCAGCACATTATGAACCAAAGTTTTTGAAGTTGTAATCATTGTAGCATCCATCTCCAGACGAATACCAATCATCCCTCGAGGGTCTTTGATTTCATCTAGATTATCAACAATAAATTGACGCGGAATCAAATTTACAAGCTCCCGTTCAGGTGGAATGGACATCACTTGTGCGGATTCGATGACTCTGTCTAGATCTTCATCCGTGATTTCGCGGTTTTCGCTATTGACAGCGACAACACCTTTTACCGGCTGAAGAGTAGTTTGATTTGCTGGAATACCTAGTACGACTTCCTCTATTTTAATACCAGTCATACGTTCCGCTTGTTCGATTGCTTTCTTAATGGATTGTACTGTAGCATCTATATCAACAATTGCGCCTTTTCGGATACCATTTGATTTTACATTGCCAACGCCAATGACATGGAGTTGGTTATTTGTAATATCTCCTATCAAAACTTTAATAGAAGATGAACCGATATCTAGTGAAATATAAATATCTTGATGATTCATCATTCCGCACCTCCTTCGTTTCCTACTATATTTTATTCTATTGTAAATCCAAAGTGATGTCTAAAAAAATCCATACATATTCTTTCATTTTACAGCTATTATACTGTATTTTCATCCTTTTTTATATGTCTCTCTTCCCATTTTGTTATCAAAATTCGTCGAATGACTGCTATATTTTGAAACAGGCGTACACCAAAGGCAAAAATGGCAGCCAAATAAAGGTCAACGCCCAAATGTACACCCAAGAATGCCAGTCCCGCCGCAAGGATGATATTAAAGAAAAACCCTGAAATAAATACTTTGTCATCATATACCTGCTGCAAGTGTGCCCGGATACCGCCGAATAGTGTATCCAATGCCGCAAGTACAGCGATGGATAAGTAGTTTTCATAAACGGCAGGGATTTGCATATCGGTTAATAACCCTAAACTTAGTCCTAAAAGTAATCCTAAAAACGGTAACCACATAGTTATTCCCCTTCGTTATTTTCAGCTAAATAATCAGTTGGCAATTGTCCCTCAAATTCCGTAATCGTGATTTTTTGCTGCGGCTCATTGATTGTCAAACTTAGATTATCAAGGTAAAAATCATCCCTGAAAGAAGATGCATATAAGTAGCCGTAGAGTTTCTCGGCATCTTCATATGTTTCGGCAATAATTTTCATTTCAATGTCTGCTTCTTCAATTGGCACACTGTTAATCGTTGTTTCCCCACTGATGAATCGAATGGCGGATGTATGGGTAAGGCGCTGGCCCGCAATTTCAATATAGCGCCCATCGTAACGATAAATTTCATTAACCAATCGAATCAACAGATCAGGAGAAATTGGTTCAATTTCATAGCCGAATTGGATTAATTCCTTTGCCGGCTCAATCTCCAATACTAAACCTGGCCCCGAGACCGGCAGCAATCCGGCTTGACGCTTCAAATCTTCCACCGTATTTTTCAACAATGCCGCTTGTCTGCTTTCACTGTCGTTTTCATACTGCCCGATAGATTGGTTAACCCTGTCAATTTTCGATAATAAATCCGAATGCAATGCTTTCTGCTTGGAAAGCTCCTGTCTGATTTCCCAGATGTCACGGGTATCTCTCGTAGTTGGGTTTTGAACCGTATTATATTGAACCGCAATCATTAAGCCGATGATAAATGATATAATCGTTATTCGGGTCACTATTTTTTTCTTCATTGGTTCCCCTCCTAAACGCTAAACAGGCTTGTCCACGAATATAATTACGATACTATTTCATCATTAATGGTTGGCATGTTGATTAAATTTCGTTCTTCCAGCGTGACAACGATTCGATCATTTAATAATTGGTCAAATACGCCTCCCGTTATTTTCAGCGAAGAAACAAGCGTTTCCGAATTACCGACAGCTTCAATTACGAAAGGTGCAGGATATTGCTTGCCATCCACTGTTATAACTGGGCCATTGCACCTGATATAGGAATTTGATTTGAGTCGGTGTCCATTAATGGAAATGGCTTCTGCTCCGGATATTTTCAATTCATTGATAACCGACAACACATGGAATTCATGCACAATATAATCATTTGGATTCGTAGAGTTCGGATTATATTCGTTGTCTTTTAGCGTTACCCGAATTCCTTCCCCCTGTGCAGGTAAATACCCGAGCACTAATCGCAATCTTTCTGCTTCTTCGATTAAATGCTCATACTCTTCTTCATTTTCCGCAAACGTTTTTTCGTATTCTCTCATTTTGTTTTGCAAGGAATAGTATTCTTCCGCCAATTCTTTATTTCTTTCCTGCTGCTCAATCAATTCTTCACGATAAGAGTCTTCTTGATTCCAATAAGGATCCGTTGCTTTTTGTTGATTTTGCGTGAGTTTAAAAGAATAGCCAATCATAAATCCTGTAGCGATGCATACAATGAGTATGATGAGCTGCTTTCTTTTAAATTTGCCGCTTTTAAGGTGAAGTGGCTTCTTCATCAGTTATCACTTCCTCTTCTCCCTCACCGGATTCTTCTTTATTCGAATCATTGCTGAATGGGGCATATTCATCTTCATAAGATTTGTAATATGACCCAACCTCAATATCGATAATGCCTTTCTGATTGGTCCCATCGTTTTCGATTTGCGCGACAATCGATGGGTAATAATTCAGTTTGTCAGCCAATGATGTTACTTCCGCCCGAACTTCATAGCCATCATTCATAAATAGAGTGATAGAGAAAGGATTCGAATTGGAAGGGGTGGAATTAATTTGTGAAATCATCGATAAAACATTTTTATCAAGTTTTCCGAGTTCTTTTAATAACCGTCTTCTAACCTTTTCATCTTCAAAATTCAAAAACAAGGGTGCATCAATCGGCTTCAGTTTGCTGGATTCTTTAAAAACATCGCCATTTGCCAACAGCGGATAAAGTTTTTGGTCAAGAGAAAGGTAAGCAACCGTTTCCCATTCATCCACTTCAATTTGCACAGTCGTCAGCCACTTTCTTTTAACCTGCACATCTTTTATCCAATAGTCTTTACCGATTGTGTCCTCAATGTCATTTGCTTTAAAACCCCAAATCGAATCGCCGGTTTGCAAGCCCGATTGCTTTTCATATGCTTCAGCACCCACCAAGTCGGCGCCGTTTACTTCAACTTTACTGATTTTGCTATAGGGAGATTGAAAGTAAAGGAGTAAAAATAAGGTTATTAAAAAAATCAGCAGGAGGAAAATAAATTTGAAATTTGTTCGCTTTCTTCGTTTTTCTCGCAGGGTTGGTATACGCTCTTCAATATCGATTACTTTATCCATAATTTCTACTCCTCCTTTCTATTAAAAGCGCAGGCGCCCTGCTTAGCCCCGCGTCGACGAAAGCGCAACGTCGTGTTGCATCGTCGACATGACTCACTTCGTGTGAGCCCCATGCGCTGGAGCCTCCGATACAAAGGCGCTTTTTGCCTTTGTCTGAGGAGGCGAAGCGACTCGAGGGGCTGGGCGCCGGAGCTAGACAACATTAATTGCGCAGGCGGCTCGTCCAGCCCCACGTCGACGAAAACACATCGTCTGCATTCTCGCCGACATAGTTGCCTACTGCTATACTTCAAGAATTAACATTTTCATAGATTCATTCAACTTACTGTTAACTGCTACGTGGGATCCTTTCGGTTTGCAAAGCTAATGATAATGGCAACTACAAACCAAATAATCATCAGTGATGTTCCGCCATAGCTGATAAACGGCAGTGTAACGCCCGTTACCGGAATCAGGCCGATCACCACTCCAATATTCAAGGCGGCCTGAAATCCAACCATCCCTACAAGGGCCGATATGGCATAAAAGTCGGCACTCTTTAATGATTGGATTGCCAGTCCACATCCAGCATAAATAAACAAACCAAACAATCCCAATACAACACAGCCACCCAAAAATCCGATTTCCTCCAAAATAATGGAGAAAATAAAATCATTTTGAGGCTCTGGCAAATATAAAAACTTTTGGCGGCTTGCCTGAAAACCATGGCCCAGCAAACCGGCGGGACCAATGGCTAATTGGGACTGAACTGCCTGGAACCCGCTAACCAGGGGATCTGCCCAAGGATTGATAAAAGCCTCAATCCGTTTCAACCGATATGGAGCAGACGCGATTAATCCTACCAACCCCATAATTCCCAACAGAATGAACCCGACATACAACTTTATCGGATATCTTGCAATAAAGAGCAATAAAAAAGAAGAGACCACCAGAATAAAAACGGAGCCAAAATCCGGCTGCATCATAATTAAAGCGCTGGGAAGAATGATAATAAGAAAATGCTTTATTTGAACAACCCGCTCATCTTTTTTTACTTTGCTAAGCAAAAAGCTTAAATACATTAGAGTTGTAATTTTCACCAATTCTGCCGGCTGAATCGTCAATGGACCAAGACCAATCCAGCTTCTGGAGCCATTTCGCCATATGCCGATGCCCGGTATCAATACGAGGATCAATAGAACCAATGAAAAAACGTAAAGTAGAGTCCAAGTCTTTTCCTGAGTGAAAAACGGCGTATTTGTCACGAACAAAAAGACGAGGATAGCGAGAACCAAGTAAATACTTTGCTTCATATAGAACGGCAACTGGCCTTCGTAATGAATGGAACTCCAATATGTACCCGCAGAAAAAATGAAGATTACCCCGATTATGGACAAGATCAACGCAGAACCAATGAATAGCCTTTTATAAGTAAACTTCAGCTAAGGCATCCTTTCCTATTCTCATGATTACGTTCTGTTTTTTTACAAATCCGTGCTCGGAGAATTTGCTCCAAGCACAGAGGTTATACCGTTATCATCGTTTTTACAATTTCATTACCGCTTCAATAAATAAATCCCCGCGTATTTCAAAACTTTTGTATTGATCCCAGCTTGCACAAGCCGGTGACAATAAGACAACTTCACCGCTCTTTGAAATACGGGCGGCCTGCAAAACAGCATCCTCAACATCCTGCGCCAACACAACTTCCTCTACACCGCAAGATTTTGCAAATTCAAGAAATCGTTCGCCCGTTTGTCCAAAGGCGACAACACCTCTTACATTTTTCATCGATAGACGCAATTCTTCAAATGAATGACCACGATCCAACCCTCCTGCGATTAAAACCGTCGGCTGTGTAAAGGCATCCAAAGCCACTTTTGTTGCAAGGCAATTGGTTGCTTTGGAGTCATTGTAAAATTTGCGCCCGTTCCATTCCCTTACAAATTGCGTACGGTGGCGTACCCCGGTAAAGGTGCATAAAACTTGCTCGAGGGCATTTTTATCACAGCCATATAAAATGCAGGCGGCAAGGGATGCCAAAATATTTTCCAGGTTATGTTTTCCCGGCAACGCAATAATTTTACGTTCAATAAACGGTTCGCCTTGCCAATAAATCGTTGCAGCATCCGCACTGATTCCTTCGTTTGTACGGCCGTCTGAATAGAACGGTACTTTTCTAGCTTTTGATTTTGAAGCAAGTTCTTTTACAACGTCCTGGCCTGCATTATAAATCAGCCAGTCGTTTTCATCCTGGTTTTTCGTAATGGCAAACTTTGCTTTTGCATATTCCTCGAAAGTTCCATGATAATCCAAATGAGCATCAAATAAATTGGTCAAGATGGCGATTTTGGGTTTGAACGCAACTGTACCCATCAACTGGAAAGAAGAAAGTTCCGTTACGATTACATTGTCTTCCGCAGCTTCACGGGCAACTCCACAGGCAACGGTTCCAATATTCCCGGCGATTAAAGGGTTGCGATTGCCTCGCTGTAACATTTCGAAGAGTAAAGTAGTCGTTGTCGTTTTGCCATTTGTACCCGTGATTCCGATAATCGGCGCTTCACTTATTAAATAGGCGAGTTCCACTTCCGTAATAACAGGGATGCCGCGTCCAATGGCATCTTCAATAATTGGATTGTTATAAGGAATACCAGGGTTTTTAACAATTAATACGAATCCTTCATCCAGCAAGTCTTCTGGATGTCTGCCGCAAATAACGGTAATTCCTTTTTCCAATAGCCCTTGTGCCTGAGGATTTTCATCAAAGGGTTTTGAATCGTTGACAGTTACAAAAGCGCCCAATTCATGCAATAATTCGGCTGCTGCGACGCCACTTTTCGCCAACCCCAGCACCAACACTTTTTTATGTTGCAATTTTGTATATTGAATCATATTAATGCCTCCGTTACGACTGCGATTAAAGCAACAACCAATGCTGTTGACCAAAAGACGCCCACCACTTTGCGTTCGGACCATCCACTTAATTCAAAATGGTGGTGAATGGGACTCATTTTAAAGATTCGTTTTCCTCTTAATTTGAAGCTGGCCACTTGTAAAATAACTGAAAGTGTTTCCACTACAAATACTAAGCCAATCAAGAGTAAAAGCAGTTCCTCTTTTACCAGAACCGAGACTAAAGCAAGCGCCCCTCCCAATGCAAGGGAACCGGTATCACCCATAAACACCTTTGCTGGGTTCGCATTAAAAATTAAAAAGCCTAATAGCGCACCCGTTACCGCAAATGTAAATAACGCAACATCCGCTTGCTCATTATATAGCGCAAGGACACCAAATGCGGAAAACGCAATGGATGCCGTGCCTGCAACCAATCCATCCAGACCATCCGTTAAATTGACTGCATTGGAGAAGCCGACCAACCAGAAAATTAAAAAGCCTACATAAAAAATTCCCAAATCAATCGACCAATCCGTAAACGGAATGCCAATTGACGTATCAAATGATCCCAGTCTCAACAATAGGAAAGCTGCAACCGAAATGATAATTTGGCCAATTAATTTTTGCAGGGATGTTAACCCCAAATTGCGTTTAAAAATGACTTTAATGCCGTCATCCAAAAATCCGATTAAGCCAAAACCTGCTAAAACAAGGATGATGACCACCGATTGAGTCGTAAAGATGCCAAACATATTTCCAACAATCACTGTCGTAGCGATAATCGAGATTAAGAATATGATTCCCCCCATAGTAGGAGTTCCAGCCTTTTTCATATGGGATTGCGGGCCTTCTTCCCGGATACTCTGTCCAAATTTTAATCGGCGCAGCATGGGAATCAATATAGGCGCCAGAACCACGGAAACGATAAATGAAATCGCTAGTATGGTTATTGTTGTTGTGATTGTCATGTTAAATCTCCTTTAATTTCTCTTTCTTACTTCATATTTTCTATTCTAACAATATCTTTGATGTTAATTGTTTTCTTCCAGATAAAGATGGATTGTACCATCATTAGAAATAATGTTTTCCGGTTCTGGTAATTGCGTTTTGACAGTTGTCCCTTTTCCGTGGAATTCCAGCTTGAAGGGGTATTGCAATTTCATAATTTCATCAACTGAAAAGCCGACAAGATTGGGTACTCGTTCGGTAATTGCGTCCCCCCAGCGATACTCTTTCTCCATCTGGCCTTCCCGATCCACTTCAATCCCAACAGTTGGCGCAACATCTTCTATAATTTGTCCGACGATCGGTGCGGCAATTGTACTGCCGAAAACTGTTGCAGCCTTCGGATTATCGATGGCCACATATACTACGATTTCGGGATTATCGGCCGGAGCAAATCCGATAAATGATACGATATATTCGCCATCCTTATAGCGGCCATTAGCTACTTTCTGGGCTGTACCGGTTTTGCCGCCAATTCGCAATCCATCCCGAAAAGCAGCACGTCCCGAACCGTTGGCAACCACCGATTCCAATGCCGAACGTACCTTCGCGGATGTCTCCTCGCTAACGACAGTTCGTTTTAATGATGGCTGATTCTCAAGGATAGTATTGCCAGTTTCGGAATCAATTACTTTCGAAACAACATAGGGCGTAAATAATTTCCCGCCATTTACGGTAGCAGCCACCGCTTGGACCTGCTGGATCGGAGTCACTGCAATTCCTTGCCCGAATGAAGTTGTTGCGTGTTCTACCGGTCCAAAAGCTTCTTCAGAAAACAGAATTCCTGATGCTTCACCCGCAATGTTGGAACCTGTACTTTCCCCAAAACCAAATTTTTTAATATATTCCATGAGCTTTTGGGAACCCACACGCTGGCCCATCTCGATAAAACCGGGGTTGCAAGAGTTTTCCACGACTTCCAAAAAAGTCTCGCTTCCATGGCCCTCGCGTTTCCAGCATCTCAGCCTGGAATCTTCCACTATTGTGTAGCCTTTGTCATAAAAACGATCATTCTCTAAATTTACTACACCTTCTTCAAGTGCGGCGCTTAAAGTAATAATTTTAAATGTCGAGCCGGGTTCATAAGTCATCCAGACAGGTAAATTACGATTATATATGGACTGATCAACATCTTCAAAATTTGCGGGATCGTATGTAGGATAAGATGACAAAGCCAATATTTCCCCAGTATTTACATTCATCGCCATTGCCAACGCCTGGTCGGCATCATACTTTTTCATTGCTTGCGACAGTTCTCTTTCAACCACTTTCTGAACATCCAAATCGATTGTCAATTGAACTGTTGCCCCCTGGTCACCCTCTCGCCATTCATCATCAACATGGGGCAGGGAATTCCCTTTTGCGTCCGTAAAGAGCCGAATCGCGGCATCTTTTGAGGTTAAAACCTGATCGTATTGATATTCAATGCCCGCAAGGCCCTGCGTATCATAGCCTGTAAAGCCTATAAAACGCGATAATAATTGCCCAAAAGGATAATGCCGGACATAGTCTACTCCACTATAAAGCCCGTCTATTTTAAGGCCTTGAATTTGCACGGCTTGTTCATACGAAATGTTTTTTGCTTCCGGTGCAAGTTTAACCAAATATGCGCGTGTGTTCATTTTTTCGTATAACTTTTGCGCATCGAGATTCAGCACCGAGGCAATCTGGTTTGCCGCTCCTTCAATATCATCGTTTTGTGCAGGCATAAAATATAATGTAGGAGCTAATTTGTTGGTGACAAGAATTTCCCCATTTCGGTCAACAATTTCTCCTCTTTCAGATGCAAACGGAATTTCCCTATCCCAGTTTTGTTTCGCAAGTTCCGTAAGCTTGTCATGCTGGATGACTTGGACATAAAACAATCTAATGAGTACCGCTATTCCAAAAAGTATAAACCCGTAGATGATTAGCTTTAACCTTTTTTTTGAAATGGCTGAAATCCACTTCATAATATAATTCACACCTCGTTTTTAACAAAGTATGAATTTAAAACAACTTCTATTCGAAAGGTTTATGAATCTTGCGGCAGTTCTTCCCCATCTTCAGTCGTTTCTTCTATTGGAGCTGTACGATAGGACTCTTCCGGCGTCTTTAATTTCACCACGATTGGAGACCCCTCTCCAATGATTGTATCTTCGGAGACGCTTTGGCTTTCCACGAATCCTTCCCCTTCAATTTCAATCGACAGGCCAGACATCATTTTATATACAAGCATGTTCCGCAGCGACCAGTTTTTAAAGGAAGGAAGTGTAATGGCGCCATCCGTTTTCAAAAAGACTAAACTGCCTTTCGTCAGCGATATCCCTTTTTCCGGATATTGGGATGTAATATTGCCGCCCTCACCGATAATGATCGGTGTTACCCCTTCATTCATCAATTCGACTTGGACATTCTCTGCGTTTTTGCCGACATAATCTTTCATTGGTGTTGCTTGTACTTCTGCTACATCTTCCGGATTAATATTTAAATATTTCAAGCTATTTTGCATCACGGACGTAAATACTTCCGCCACGGGTTGAGAACCAGGTTCAGTAGCTTCCAGCTTCGGCTGTTTTACCCCAACATAAACAATTAATTGTGGGTCTTCTGCCGGAGCCATCCCTAAAAAGGAATAGAAATAATTATTTTTATTGCCCGTTAAATATCTCCCTGAGCCGTCTGATCTCGGGATATAGGCCGTCCCTGTTTTACCTGCAACTTCGTATCCCTCGATTGCATATCTTTTCGCCGTTCCATTTTCCGATGTAATAGTGGAAGCCAATATTTCACTAACTTGTTTTGCAGTTTCTTTTGAAATCGGTGTACCTTTTGCTTTTGGTTCCTCATCCTGAATTACTTCCCCTGTACTAGAGTCTACTATTTTATCAATCACATAGGGCTGCATCATTTTTCCATCATTCGCAATAGCTGTCATCGCTTGCACAAGCTGGATTGGAGTTGTTGTCGACCCTTGTCCATAGGCAGTCGTTACATAGTTAATCGGGTATTTTGTTAATAAGGTTCCGGAGGCTTCGCCAGGCAGGTCAATTCCCGTTTTTTCCCCAAAACCAAACTTCTTGAAGTAATCTATCAGTTTATCATTCCCGATATCTTCAAGCATATGTGCAATGGCCGTATTCGATGAACGTTGGAAACCTTCCAAATAGGTAATGGGTCCCCACCCTACTTGGTTATGGTCGCGAATTGTATCACCAAGCAAAGTATATGCACCGGATTGGAAGTAGGCGTTCGGATGCCAGTTTCCGGTTTCAATCGCAGTTGCCAACGTGAAAATCTTCATTGTGGAACCCGGTTCGATAACCGATTCTATTACTTTATTGTTCCATGAATCTAGGCCTTCGCGCGTATCGGGATCAAATGTCGGTCGTTGGGACATTGCGAGGATTTCGCCGGTTTTTGGATCTGCCACAACCGCAACCATTGATTCCGGATCATATTTTTTATAGGCATCTGACATTGCTTCTTCCAGGAAGTTTTGAATTGTTTTATCCAATGTTAGATAGATATTGCTGCCGTCTTTTGCGGGTTCTACCATCTTTTCGCTATTGGGAAGCAAATAGCCAAAAATGTCGCTTTCATATTGCATGGACCCGTCTTTGCCGGTAAGTTCTTCATTATACGTATATTCCAGTCCCATTTTGCCCACTGTTTTGAAATTGCCATCTTTTTGTTCTTCCTTTAAGGCAAAGCCGATTAAGTGGGATGCAAACGGACCGTTCGGATAATAGCGTGTAGAGTCGCTTGCAAAGGTAATGCCCGGCAATTTTTCATTTTTTATCGCTGTCATTGTCTCGTGGCTTATACTTCGTCCACTTACGCCAAATTCGACTTGATACGGCGTTCTTCCATCGCTTAGTTTTTTCGTAAGAATCTTGTAAATCTCGGATTCTTCCATTGATATATAGTTTGCTAGTACGGATGCAGTCTCTTTTGGATCTACTACGTGTCTCGGTTTATTTTCATTTGTCGTTGCTTGTGGATTTACTACAGCAATTAATCGGTAGCTTAAAGTATCCTGAGCAATAACACTTCCATTTCGATCTAAAATCTGTCCACGTTCCGCCGAAAGCACCGCTTCTTTTTCATAGAGTGCCGCGGCTTTCGCTTCCAATTGCTGCCCGTCCACTTCTCCCGTTGCCTGAATATAGAAAATACGGATGAATAATGCAAAAAAGAGCCCTCCATAAAGTACTAACATTAGAAAGGCTCCCCATTGGAATCGAAATTTCTGTTTTTTCATTCTCCCGGCACTACCTTCACATTTTTCTCATTTAGTGTTAAACCGAGTGCTTTTGCTTTTTCCCAAATGCGTTCATAAGTGGACAACTCACTTACTTGAACTTTTAAATCTACATTTTGCTTTTCAATTTCCGCGATTTGTGATTCGATTTCTTGAATTTCATAACTTGTTTGCTGGATTGAACCTTGTTTATGTAGTACTGTAACTGCCAAAACAGCAACCATGACAACAAATGCCAAGTATATCATTTTTTCTTTTGCAGTAACAATGGATTTCTTCTTTTTGCTGCTCTGCTGTTTAAGGGGTGGTTGCTGTTGTGGTATGTCTGGGTTCTGAATATAAGAATTTTGCCTAACACGAACTGCCATTTACTCACGTCCTTTCTCATTTATTTTTTCAGCAATTCGGAGTTTTGCCGAACGCGAACGATTGTTGGCCTCCAATTCCTCTTCTGTAGGCACAATCGGCTTTCTTGTGATTAATTTTAAAGTTGGCTTGTATTCATCTGGAATCACTGGTAACCCGGGAGGTAAATCAGGAAGTGATGAAGCCTCTTTGAAAATCGTTTTAGTTAAACGGTCTTCTAAAGAATGGAAGGTAATAACACTAATTCGTCCACCGACTTTTAAAAGTTCGATTGCATCCATTAGAGAATCCTCTGCTGCTCCCAGCTCATCATTCACAGCAATTCGAATTGCCTGGAAAACTCTTTTTGCAGGATGCCCACCTTTTCTTCTGGCAGGAGCAGGAATTCCTTCCTTAATCAATTCAACAAGTTGTGCGGTTGTTTCAATTGGCGCATGCTTTCTCGCCTCTTCAATTTTTCGGGCAATTTGTTTAGAAAACTTTTCTTCGCCATAACGGAAAAAGATCCGTACCAAATCTTCGTATGCCCATTCGTTTACAACATGGAATGCTGAAAGCGAGGCTGTTTGATCCATACGCATGTCCAAGGGTGCGTCATGATGATAGCTGAATCCACGCTCGGGAGTATCAAGTTGTGGGGAAGACACTCCTAAGTCATATAAAATACCATCAATTTTTTCGACGCCAAGTTTTTGCATTTCTTCTTTAACATAACGGAAATTCGAATGAACAAATGTCACTCGATCCAAATACTGCGCTAAACGAATTTTCGCATTTTCTATTGCTGTCATGTCTTGGTCGAAACAAAATAGCCGACCTTCTGGTGATAGTTGCTTTACTAAGTATTCGCTATGCCCAGCGCCACCTAATGTACAATCCACATAAATTCCTTGTGGATTGATGTTCAATCCATCAACAGTTTCCTTCAATAACACGGTTGTATGATCGAACATTAACCTAACTCCTTTTTCCAACAACTTTTCTAAAAGTCGAAGCCAATTAAATTTTCTGCAATTTCATTAAAAGAATTTTCAGCTTCATTGAAGTAGGATTCCCAAGTATCTTTGGCCCATATTTCAATTTTGCTTGATACGCCTAATACGACACATTCTTTTTCAAGTTTTGCGTAATTTGCTAGTGTGGTTGGGATATTAATTCTCCCTTGCTTGTCTATTTCAACTTCTGTTGCTCCAGAAAAAAAGAACCTTGCAAAAGCACGTGCATCTTTTTTAGTCATGGGCAATTCTTTTAACTTTTCTTCGAGTTTTCGCCATTCGTCCATAGGATAACCAAATAAGCAGTTATCAAGTCCTCGGGTAATTACAAAAGTCTCTCCTAAATTTTCTCGAAACTTAGAGGGAATAATTAGGCGTCCTTTTGCATCAACCGAATGTTGATATTCTCCCATGAACATGCTACTCACCCCACTTTAGTAAATAATGTACCACATTCCCCCACTTTCCTCCACATTTTTAAAGAGATTGTTAAGAACTTTTTACAATTTGTGTCCATAGAACTTTTCTACAGTTTTTGCCCTGTGAAAATAGACATAAAAAAGGAGGTATCTCAGTATCGAGATACCCCCTTTTGCTGCGCCAAAAGCAAAGTGATAGGCGCAAAATAGTTAGTAATGAAGATTCACTTATGCTTAAATCACTATTTAATGAATAGATTTCGCTCTTTCAAAACTCTTTTCGTGAATCTAAAGTCACAACATTAAACCAACGAATCCACCGTTAGGTATAAAGGCACACGTTTTTTAAACTTTACAATTCAAATATTACAGGCTAATGACATAGTGCTTACTTGTTAGGCCCATTGGCAATGAACATAAATCTTCCACAAGCTTCGGTCCATAGCTGTTTAGATATTGGAATGGATTAAAGACCCTTTCCTGAAGGTTATTGATTGGATAAAGTTCACATTGGATTGCAGAAAATTGGCGAATTGTTTTATCGTGCTTGCTCAAAACTTGCTGCTCTATTTTTTTGCTTAAATAATCCAGTTGCATTTCATGGTAATTCAAGTTTTTATCAATAATAGAATGCAATTCAAGGTTTTGGGACTCTAAATGTGCCTCAATTTTTTCATATTGCTCATTGATTACCGCTTTTAAGGATGCAATATACTGTTTTGACTGTTCCTCTTGAATACTTTCTATGTATTGCTCTTTTAAAGTCTGTGCCTTGCCGTTCATAATGTCGGGAAGCGTTAATTCATATGAAGCCAGCAGTTGCTCAATTTTCCGCTCCACAAGGGTAATGCTGAATCTTGGAGCCAAAATCGGCATCTGCAAGTCAAGCACATGGAAGGCATCTTTTAACGTTGCCCAATAGGCTAATTCTCCGGGACCTCCCACAAAGGCCAGGACCGGTATGGTCATCTCTTGCATAAGAGGCCTTGTCACAACATTGTTGCTCAAGCATTCAGGATGTTCTTTTGCCGTTTCCAATAATTGCTTTTCCGTTAAAGAGATATAGCCGGTAGCATCTTCAAAACCTTGATTATTTCTTGTTAACAAAAACCGTTCCCCATCTTTGACATAAAAAAGGTTGGCATTGTTTTCAGACGCATTGATTGGGGTACCATAGCCAGCTTCCTGCAGGGCCAGTTCCTTTTTTGCGACAACCGAAGAAATTTGCTCATTGCATTCAATCATTTTCACAAAGAAGTCCGATTCAAATTGACGGAAAGGAACAAAAGCAGCATCAATCATTAACAATCCTTCATTTTTAAACAATTCGTTCATTAAACGGGCAAAAAAATCAGTGAAGGTTTCACTCTGATTCAATTGCTCTATACAACGTTGATATAGTTCTTGCGTATATTCCGTTTCGCCAAAATCTTGGAAAACCGTTTGAATTAGGTTTTGCAGTTCTTCTTTTACGATTTTCGTCTCGGACGCCATTGTTTTTAATTTTGAACGTTCACTATAAACTCTTTTCTTGATTGTACCTTCCGCTATTGTATAGGTATGATTGATTTCATCCAGATCATGATCTTCTCCGGCAATCCAGAAAATCGGTACAATTTTCTCCCCAAGCTTGGCGCTTTGCTCTTTTGCTATTAAAATGACCGATATCGCTTTATGAACAGAATATAATGGGCCAGTTAAAATTCCAGCTTGCTGGCCACCTACAACAGCAACGGATCCTTTCTCCAAAGCATCCAGATTTTCTGCCGCTTTTTCGGAGATCCCAAGCGGTTCCATATATTGGCGAATAATATGGCTAAGTTCTTTAGAATAATGGTGCTTTGATTTTAAATAATTCAAACGCACTTTAAATGCTTCGTCGTTCAATTTGTAATCAAAAAAAGAAAGTAATGTCTCATTACCCGCCCAATAATCTTGCATTAAATTATTGTTAACTGGTATTTCAATCTGTTCCAGTTTCATAAAAAATCTCCTCTACTATACGAACAGTGATCGATCGTTGTTCTAATTTCCATCTAATATCTATTTATTTATCTATATTTCCATTCTTTATTGTAAAGTATCCTTCTTATTCTTCAAAAGAAAATGCTTAAATCAAGGGACCTTGGCGTATGTGTAACTGCGCTAAGGACTTGGCGAAGAAGAGCCGGACCTGTGGATTTACCCCTGACTGAGTTGATTTAGTCGAGAACATATTCAAGTATACTCTGGACCAATCCGATGACCCATATGACGGTATAGGCTGCTGATAACAAGAGAAAATACAATCTCCAGACTTTCTTGAAGAGTGGAAAAATTTCCAGTTCCTTTTTATTGCGCCAATCTATGTATGTAAAAATAATCGCTATGAATAGAGCAATCACAAAAACAAGTGAATTGTAATCCATCCCCCACAAGCTGGAAATTGAAAGAGGTACAGAGAAAAATAAAACAAATGTGGTAAAATCCGCCGCAAAACCAAAGGATTTCGCCGCGCTTTTTTTTCGCTTTCGACCGATCGCAAATAAAATGATAAATAAAATTAAAGGGCATAAAATAATCCCGCTTACCAAAACCTGAAGAATTGTGATCACATCATTTCACCGCTTCCTTCCATTATCAAAATTAACGAATATAATGTTTGCAAAGTGGGACATTGCTTACCTTTTTTTCTGGCTCTTTTCAAAACAGCTCCCACAATTGTTTCTATTTCGGTAGGCCGTCCATAAAGGAAGTCACCCAACATGGAAGACGTATTCTCTGCCGTATTTCTGCATAAATTTTTTACATCTTCAAATTTTACGCTTGTCATCTCTTCGGGAAAAGCCGCTTTTAATTCTTTATAAAGATTTTCCAAAAGCAATAGCGATTGCGGATTCTCGATCAACATGCCGTTTTTCACTTTTAAAATGGCCGTTAAAGGGTTCACAAAACAATTCAATAGAGCTTTTTCGAACAGCATCTTCTCCGCATTATTCTCAAAGAATACTTGAAAGAGCTCATTGCTGCTTTTGGAGAAAATGCTGAAGGGTTGTTTTGAATCTCCTTTTTCAACAGCGATTTTTAAAACACCTTGTCCTCGGTGGATTACGGTCACATTATTTTCACGTTGTGCTCCAAATTGACAGGATCCAAAAGCAATGGTTCTCTGTGGGAGCATAGAAGCTTCATCGAAGTGAGCCAAACCATTTTGCAAGAAAAGAAGGGGAGTTTCCACATGAAGGGTTTGCAATTGTTTATAGATTTCCTTTAGCTGTCCGTATTTAACGGCAATAATTACCAAAGTGTCTTTTGATATATTTTCCAAGTTCATTGCTACCCTAATCCTTGATTTTGAGAGGGAACCATCTATATTTTTACGAACCAGACCATATTTCTCCAGATTTTCCGCTTGTTCTTTCCTCCGCACCACTAACGTAACACGCTCATTAGCTTCTGCCAAATAGCTGGCGATTAACATCCCTACCGATCCAGCGCCAACAACAACAATATCCATGAATTTCCCTTCTTTCATACAACGCAGGCCGAGCATATCTGCTGCAAATATTGTCTGATCACAAAAGTAAAGGTCCACCTTATGGGCAGACCTTTTGTCTCATTTCTATTCATTATAATAGATATATTCACGATTTTCGATAAGATCGTGCAAATTTATTTACCATTGGTGCAAAACTTGCCCTTTTAGATCTATTTAGATTCCCCTATTAAACAATTCACATCATACCTCTGGATGCATTATTGCGCCGCCTATTTTTCTAAAAGCAAACTTTATTTATTTCGTTTACTTTCTCGTAGGCGACCCTAAATACATTGATGCGCTGGATTATACAAGATAAGACATTGAACCTTCCTTTTATTTATGCTGATGAAGATGATTCTCGATGAAACTTGTTCCTTGTTGAAGCCATTTTAGTATTCTTTCATGTTCGGTTTGCAGTTCACGATATTTTATTTCCAATTCGTTATATGCTTCCGTCAGTTCATCAAAACTATTAAGTGCTAGTTTTAAATGGCTGCGCATTAATTGCTTCGGACGTTTTCTTACACTATTCAACATTTGGCCGTATTGTTGCCGCAATGTTTTATTCCAACGAAAGCCGCAAGCTTGTTTCGTTCGATTTAAAACACTCGCAGCTTCGGCGAAAGCTTCTAATTGTGTTTTTCCATTCTGGACCGCTTGAATGACGATTTCCGCTAATTTTTCGTCGTCGTCCGCTGTCCATTGATCTTTGCGTCGCTTTCCATCCATTTCTATCACCTCGCATTTTTTACTACTATATGCATGTCAATAGAATAAATAGAATACCATTAATCGAAAAATAGGAAGTAGCATAACCATTTTCTTTCAAGCGACTCTTGCCCAATAATTAAGTGTATGCAACTATCTTCTTTTCTCTAGTTGGACTTATTCAAAAAGCGGTTTACCGCTTCATGATGTACATCACTTTCCCATAGTTTCGCGCATAATCGAATTTCCTCCATCACTCGATTATACATCTTGCTTTCCTTCCATTTTCGCAATTGAATTTCTTTATAAGCACGAAGTACTGTTGGATGCAAGTTTCTCATTTTTGCTATAAACTCGTTCAGCGCTCGTTCTCCAGAATTATCAAAGAGTTTTGTAGCCCACCCGATTTCATAGAGTTGTCTCGCATCATAGGTTGTTGCATCACTTAGCATTTTCAAAGCATAATCATGCCGCAAGCCTCTTTCAAGCAAATAAGTACCTCCGCCCCATCCACTCGTGATGGCTAAAGTTCCTTGAATAAAGCCGCATTTCGCATGACCTGCAACCAGCCGGTAATCGCATGCGGTGGCAATTTCGCAGCCCCCGCCAACTGCCGCTCCATTAACCAATGCAATGGTCGGAATTTCCAGCGTCGCTAAGTCATATAAAATAGCACCCATCTCGCTTAACATGCCAAATGCCTGCTCCTCAGTCTTTAAACGATGAAATTCCGATAAATCCCCGCCGGAGCAAAAAGCTTTGTCGCCGCTTCCTGTAATGACAAAAAATTTAACATGATCCTGTTCTTTACTAAGAGCAACTGCTTCTTTCAAGCCTTTCATCACTTCACCATTTACTGCATTTCTTTTCTCTTGCCGATCAATTGTAAAAAGTATGAAATCCTCGTAGGTTTCTATTTTATAAGCCAATTCCTGCACATCCCCTTTTTTATTGCCGCTTCAACTAATAGTAAAAGAGAAAATTTCATTTTACAAGATTTTGGCAACTAAAAAAGGCTATTAGAGAGCCATGGCCTCTCTAATAGCCTTGATACTAGTAAATACTGAATTATTTACTAACTACTTCTTTACCTTTGTAGTGACCACAAGCTTTACAAACGTGGTGAGATAAAGTTGCTTCTCCACAGTTTGGGCATGCTACCATACCAGGTACAGATAATTTGAAATGCGTACGACGCTTTCTTTTTGCAGTTTTAGAAGTTCTTCTAAATGGTACAGCCATTATTGGCACCTCCTTACAGATTATCTATTCATCTGTTTGATCAAAATACTTTGCTAAATCAGCAAGTCTTGGATCCACTTTTGGTTCGTCATTTTCGTTTTGACGAGCTACATCATCTTCTGTTGAATAACTCCATCCCTTGCCGCCTTCTACAGTACCTTCCGTATTCTCTTTGAATACTTGCATCGGCACTTCAAGCAGAACAAGTTCTTCCAAAACTGGTTTTAAGTCGATTACTTCTCCATCGATATAATGGATGTCTTCATCGTCATTACCGCGAAGTTCAGAATCGATCCAGCTGAAAATTTCAACTGCGTCGACTTTGATAGGAAATTCAACATCTTCCCATGTTCGAGCACAAGGAAGCGTCAATGTCGCTGTCATCGTAAATTGACATGTCATTTGCGATGCACCGAAAGTACAGTGTCCTTTTACATGAACAGGGGAAATATGACGTATATCATGATTTCGTTTCTTTACATCATCTAATTGTACTTCTGCATCTATCGGCATCCCATTTTGGCGATACTTCGATAATTGATGAATTGACCATTTCATTCATTAATCACCTCGAGACAACAATGTTGATTATATAATGTGTAATTTTAGATGTCAAGATATTTTCTTGTCACTATACGAATTGAGTAATATAATTTAATTAATCAAATGCGCCTTGGCGTATTTGCGTCCAGATTTTATCGAGCTTGCTCGATAAACTTCCTTAAAAATCTGTGACATCCGCCGGAGGCTATAACTTCATTCAGTCTGGCTTTGAACCCCACCGAATTGATTCACTTTTCATATCCAAATCACCACTTATAGAAGGTGGAGCCTTACTGAATGAAGTTAAGTGACTTTAAGGAAAATATTGCCCTTAACAGGAGTGTAGCATAATGAAAGCAGTTGGTGTTGTTGTTGAGTATAATCCATTCCATAATGGACATTTTTATCATATAAGTCAATCAAAAAGCAAAACACAGGCAGATGTAGTGATCGCTGTTATGAGCGGCCAGTTCTTGCAGCGAGGCGAACCTGCTCTCGTCAGTAAATATCACCGCACGAAAATGGCGCTCATGAATGGTGTGGATCTCGTCATTGAGCTTCCGTATGTTTACTCTACAGCACATGCAACCCTTTTTGCCGAAGGTGCCATTCAACTATTGGATGCCATTGGCTGTAAAAGTTTTGCATTTGGAAGCGAAGAAGGCTCCATTTCCCCATTTTTAAATACATTCGATTTAATTCATAAGCAAAACGAACATTACAATTCGCTTATTAAACAGTATGTGACAACAGGAATTAGTTATCCGCAAAGTTTATTCAAGGCTTATGAGGAACTTCGGCAAAAAGAAAGCGCGAAAACGATTGATTTATCGCAACCCAATAATATTTTGGGCTACCATTATATCGAGGCTGCAAAGCGGTTAAATTTGGCGATCGAACCCATCACGATTCCTCGGATTCAAGCAGGCTTTCATGAGGACATTAATCCGGATTCTTCTATAGCAAGCGCCACGGGCATCAGAAAAGCAATTGCCGAAAATGATTCCATAGAAAACATAAAGCAGTTTGTTCCACAGCATACATTCAACGAATTGGAAAGCTGGATGGAACACTACCACACGTTTATCTCTTGGGAAAAATTTTGGCCATATCTTAAGTATGCGATTTTGCGCAATACGCCCCAGCAGTTAAGCCAATATGCAGATGTCAATGAAGGCATTGAATTCGCCCTTATAAAAGCAGCGAAGCGAAGCAATTCATTCAACGAATTGATGAATGCCATTAAATCGAAACGATATACTTGGACAAGACTACAGCGGATGGTTACGCATATTTATACCGGGATTACAAAGGAAGCATTGCATCAATTTACAAACCCGACCTACATTCGATTGCTGGGCATGTCACAGAACGGCCAAGCTTATTTATCCCAGCATAAAAAAGAATTCTCACTCCCGTTAATCAGCCGCGTTGCTTCAACAAAAGATGATGCCATGCTTTCCCTGGATGTTCATGCCACAGATATGTATGCACTGGGGGTTGAGTTGGCAACAGGCCAAAAAATCGCGACTGACTATCAAACCCCGCCAATTCGAATGTAAATCTTATAAAGCTAGGGGCAAAAAAATTCCGCATGATCTCGAAAAGAATCTGGGGAGCCATCCTCCTTATTTTATAAAGATTTGCCTTATGATAGGTACCGCGATTGGGAAAGTAAAAATTAAACTATTGAAGATTTCTCAGATGTTGGAGCTATGGGACACTAATTTGAGGTAACACTTGCCGCTGAAATCTCAACCAAAGAAAAAGGTGTCTCCATCATGAATGAGACACCTCCTTAAGACTGCTAAATTTCAAAAGCAAATCCTTATTTATTTTTCGGCTGAAGTTGTTCTAGATAATTAAGTGCATCATCAACTGTTTTCACAGGGATGATTTTCATATCGGTGTTAATGGCTTTAGCCGTTTCTACTGCCGCTTCATAATTCGATTGAATGTCGGGATTTGCCTGAAGCATTCCTTCGGTGATTAGATCATCTGGAGCGAAAAAGATTTCCACATCATCTTGATCGGCTGCGACAATTTTCTTTTCGATGCCGCCAATACGTCCAACCGTACCGTCTTCAAACATCTGACCAGTACCGGCTACGCTATATCCTTTTGTTAAATCTTCCTCCAGCAATTGATTCAAAATTTCCAGCGTAAACATTAAGCCTGCGGATGGTCCGCCAATCTTTTCGGCATTTACGTTTACGTATGGCTTTGTTTTAATTGCCTTGCTTTCGGAGTAGGTGATTCCGATGCCCACCTGGCCTTTACCTGCTCCGGGAATCGGTTTTAATGTAAGCGTTCGATCGAGGAGTTCATTATTTCGGCTAATGACGAGTTCAACTTTGTCATTTTCTTTTTTCGTGCGCAATATTTCAGTAAGTTCATCCGCTTTTTCAATTAATTGCCCATCGATTTCAACAATTTTGTCTCCCGGTTTCAGTTTTCCGTCTGCTGCGCCACCCTCCAAAACATTGAGCACCGTCACACCATGGTACTCAATTGTATAAGGCAAGTTTGCCTTTTTGAATGCCACATAAAGTGCATTGAATTGCGAACCCGACATTAGGTCCAATTGACGAACATTATATTCTTCTTCATCTTCCTCTTCTTGGCGCACATCTTCTTCTTTATAAATATCCTGATACTCTCTAAAATGGGCGATTGTATATGTAAGAGGTGTCGCGGGAGCCATGGCAACCGTCATTAAACTCATGGTGCCTGCATGATCTTTATCTCTATTTTCCACCGTTACAAATTCACTCACATCGTAAGCACCACCAGGCTTCATAATATAATAATCCAGTTGATAAAAGCTTAGGAAAAAGACCACGATGACCAGCAAAAGTATAGATATGAACGATTTTCTCAATCTGTAAAGCACCTCCTGAAGAAACCTTTTTTGAGACTAAAATTTTATTAAGCCGCATATATTAGTTTAGCACTCGCGCTATTGGAAAACAAAAATTTGAAGAGAGTTGATGCTTATTCCACTATTCTATTTGTTGATATGCATTACGTTAATTTTTTTGCTCTTACTTTTCCCGGGAATCGCCCATGAAGGAACCGATCTTGGTGTAAACCTTTTCATGGAGGCTCTTTTTCCCTATTTGCTGCCCTACTTGATCTTGACACAATGGTTTATTCGATTAACCCCCAATACAAGCAACTCCTCATCAAGATTAAAGCTTTATCTTAAAACGTATGGCATTAGTGCCCTGGGGGGATTTCCAACTGGCGCTGCAACAATCAGTTACTTAAAAAAGAGCGATCAAATTTCCATCCGCGAAGCAAACATCCTTCTAAGTATTTGTCATAGTCCCAGTCCTTTATTCGTTTTAGGCTTTGTGGGGAATGATTTATTAAATAGTACGACTTTCAGTTGGCAATTTTTATTTTTATACCATGGAGTATCTCTCCTTTTTTTATTCTGGGCGTATCGGTATTTTCATAAAGAAAAGAAAGGACAACCTATTGCAATGGAGGCTCCGGCAAAAACGACCAATCCTTTTACAAGCAGCGTAAAGGATAGCATCCCAACCGTTCTTGTTGTCGCATCGACCATTATTTTCTTTACCACGATTTACACGGTTGTCATGCATTCTGTAAAAAGCTTTTTTCCGGATATCCCGGATCAGTTGATGCTGCTCATTGCAGCGATGCTTGAAATGACAAACGGCTTGCAAATTGGACAAGAGTTGTTTGCCAACCAACCAACGCTATTGCCGATCCTGCTCACAACGTTCTTAACATGCCAAAGCTTAAGCATACACATGCAAGTAGGCGTCATTGCGAAAACCGAACAACTCTCATTAAAACCTTATATTTTAATGAGAATACTATTCACTCTATTAATTCCCGTTCTTTTTTATTTTATCTTCCTCTGATGGTTAATAAAAAAACGACAGAATCAAATATAGGATTCTGTCGTTAAACTTTTTGGATTTATTAGAGAACTACTTATTGAATTTTTGCAGCAATGCCTTTTCTACTTCCGGAGGAACCAGACCTGTAACTGTACCGCCGTATTGTGCTACTTCTTTGACGATGCTTGAACTTAAAAAAGAATACTGGTTTTTGGTCATGATAAAGAAGGTTTCAATCGATTCATCCAAAAATTTGTTCATGGACGTGATTTGCATCTCATATTCAAAATCCGAAATGGCTCTTAAGCCGCGAACAATCGCTTTTGCATTTTTTGCTCTGGCATAATCGATCAATAGCCCTGATGAACTTTCAATGCGAATGTTCGGCAAGTCTTTTGCCACTTCGGCTATTAAAGCCATTCTTTCATCAATGGAAAAGAGCGGATTTTTCGAAGAATTATTTAGCACGGCAACATAGACAACATCAAAAACGTCTGCTGCCCGTCGAATGATATCCAAATGCCCATTCGTGATTGGATCGAAACTTCCTGGTACAACTGCAATTTTTTCAGACAACAATTTCTCCCTCTTCCCTTATCAATTCATCTCTTCTACTCTTTTTGATAAATTGAAATAATTGTACTCCCATATGTCTCTTGCCGAATTAATCGATAGGCGCCATAATTCGTTGGCAAAGCGACATCTGTTGCATGTTCACAAACGATAATCGCTTCGTTTGAGAGCTTATTATTTTCGATTAATGTTAAAAGTAAATCATAATACTCCTTTTTGTGGTAAGGAGGATCCAAAAATAAATAATCAATTAAAATCTCTCTTTTTATCAACCCTTTTACAGCGCGTGAAGCATCAGTCTTGTAAACTTCACTCACTTCTTCATATCGGCACTTTTTAAGATTGTCCTGCAATGTTTGAAAAGCACGGCCATCTTTTTCTACAAAAATGGCTTGATCGGCCCCCCTGCTTAATGTTTCGATGCCAAGCCCACCGCTTCCTGCAAATAAATCCAAAACAATGCCGCCATCAAAAAATGGTCCAATCATATTGAATATCGATTCTTTTACTTTGTCGGTAGTAGGTCGGGTTGTTGTTCCCGTCACCGCTTTTAAAGGCATTCCTTTTCTCTCGCCTGCTACAACTCTCATCGTATCACCATGCCTTTAAATAGTATTAGTTCGTCTTTATAGCAATTGAATCTTCGTTTTTTTGAATATCCACATTGAATAATCGCTGCAACCATGATTCCTCGATGTAATAATCGCCTTCTATGGTAGTGATGGGTTCGGAAATCGTATTGTACCGCTGTTGGTTATATACATAAAAACCATACTGAAGCGGGAATCTGAAATTTTGCGTTGCATTTTGGACGTAATATCCGTTTTCCCCCACAGAAGTTTTATATCCCAATGTCTTTAAGATAGTATCTACCGAATACAAAACATTCCCATCTTTTAAAACAACCGTAACATTCTCTTGCTTTTTATCCTGAACAAACAGTTCACGATCATCAACATACAACAATGGATAAACCGATTTCGTTTTTTCATTCATCGTAAAATAGTTTGTTGAAACCCCGAAAACAGCCGACAGCATTTCATCCAAACGGTGCGCTGTAATGGATTCACCTTTGATGCTTTGCAATTGTTCAATCCAAAGTCGATATTGCTCCTCCGTGAACCTATCCTTTAAAGTATCGACCATTTCAATCGATTTGTTGCCGCCGATTGATGAGTTTGTTAAAAATGAGGCCACTACCTCATGTACCCACGATGGGCTTTCTTCAAAATCATACAGACGACTAACTTGTAATAAAGAAATCTTTTTGTTGATGCCATTTGCTGAAAGCTCATCTATAAACAATATACGATTTCCTTGTTGTCCGGACAAATTTTTGCCATGTACAATCGCCAAATGTTCATCCTTTAAAAAAGCGAGAGATTCTAGTTGCTTACTTAACTTGGTGTTGAGGGTAGATTCTGAGTAAATGGAAAGATGATCCGCGACTTTGTGCATGTTCATTTCCCCACGCTGCCAATAAATTTCCGACACTCCTCCTGTTCCACTGAACATGGAATAGTTCACAAGCGATAAAGTTTGATTTCCGACTAAAGGCAACCCAGTAATCCATTGGCCTTTTAGCTGATTGTCGGTTGATATATGTACTGTAGAATATGTAGCCTGTCCATTTTTTAATGTCACAAAAATATCTTTTAATAATTGTTTGGAACGCAACTTGCCATCCAGCGGAATAATATAAGACAATGATGCATTTCTAGCCTCGCCGCTAAGAAATTTCGTTTTATCATCGCTTAAGCGATCGCAGCTGGTTTTGGTTTCCAAAAAACAATCTGTACTTACTGCGAGATTTGGCCAAGAGATGTTAACTTCTTGGTTTGGTAAGTTGCGGAAATGCTGGCGGATGTCCAAGCTTCCATTGCGGTATGTAATTTCTATTTCTTGCGTATATGAAAATTTGTCTTCCCCCGTTTCAAGATGACTCGAATAGACTTGAAACTGGAAGAAGAGCATTCCACTGATTGCGAGCAATAATAACCCAAAAAAACTTATTGCAAATTTCATGTACCTTCCCCCATTGGTCGTGTTACTATTGTTATCGGAAAGGATGTGTAAAAGTTGATACAGCAATTTATCGAACTTGGGCAAGGTTATGGAGATATTTATGAACTTTGTGAATTAACTAAAACGAACGAAAAAAGATTTCATCACGCATTCATCTTCATTTCAAATAACGGATCATCACAAGTTGCTTCCATTGCCGTGGCTTTAAAGCCGGTTGGGGAAAGCAAATTTATGCCAATATATGTTTGCCGGGAAGGAATCCCATATAATCCCGAAAAGCCTTCCAAACGCCTTCAAATTTTCGAAGAGGCATTGGGTGAACTTGGAAAAAAAGCGATACCAATGGAAATAAAACATTCTTCCTTCTTCTCGGAGCCTGTTTTGTTCTATCAACATTTAATCGGGATTTTGCGAATGAATCACTTTATCCCTCCAAAACAATAGCATTTGAACTTTGCTAATCATCCCAAGCGGGAAAATTCAACTGACTTATATTATAATCCAACCTTATAATCATATTCTTTTGCCTTATCGGGTTTTGCGTTTTCAAACTCGGTTTTCAAAAACGGCCGGAACGATTCTACAACGTCTTTCACGAAAGGAAGGCGTTGTATTTTATTGATTGTACTGTCAATTTCTGAACGATTACAATAAATGACGACATATTTTAACTTTCGAGAAATATAATGAACATGTCCATATTTTCTCAAACTTTTGGCATGCTTCAGTTGATGAATATAAATGATTAAACCTTGTCGCTCTTGCATTTCACTTCCCTCTTTTCTTACATAAAAGAATACCATAAGGTTAATTTTGATAGCAACAGAGTTTAACTTCATTCGCTAAAAGTCTTTACTGTGTAATGGAAAACACAAAAGGTGAGATCGCACAACCGAATGAATCAAGCCTTTAGTAAAAGGCATATGATTATTGTATGTTTTATTGGGTTGAATCGAAAACTCAAATTATTAGGGGTGCAATGAAAGTTTGAAATCACCCTCAATTCAATGCTTATTTGTATGACACCAAAGAGGAAATATCCGTTATAATCATTTTAGAGTTTACAAATGATTTACCTAAATTTAGATGGTTGGCAACAACAATCATATTGCGATTATGATGTTGCATGCTGAAGGAGGATTTTAATGGGGAAAAAAACGAAAGCAGCGATTGCCATCGCAGCGGCCAGCGCAGCAGCTTGGGCTGGCAGCAAAGCAATCTCGAGACCTCAAAAGAGAGAAGATAAAGAAGTATTAACATATAGCCGGCCAATTGTACTTGCGCACCGTGGAGGTTCCCTCCTGGCACCCGAACATACGATGTTGGCCTTTGAAAAAGCGCTCGCACTGGGTGTGGATGGTTTTGAACTGGATATACGTCTTACAAAAGACGAAGAAATTGTCGTTTTCCATGACGAAACGATCGACCGTACGTGCGAGGGAACGGGTTTTATTAAAGACTATACGCTGGAAGAATTAAAACAGTTTAATTTTGGCTATCATTTTGTCGATTTGGACGGCAATAGCCCTTATAAAGATCAAAAAGTTGAAATTGTTGCATTGCGCGAGCTTTTCGAAATCTTCCCGAATACGTATATCAACATTGATATCAAAGATCATCCCGAATCGTATGAAGGTAGCCTGATGCCCTCGAAATTATGGAGGCTAATCGAGGAATTCAAAGCAGAAAACCAGGTAGTGGTAACTAGTTTTTATAGCGAACAAGTAGATCGATTTAATTTATATGCCCAAAATCAAGTGGCTCTGGGTGCGGGCGAAAATGATGTAAGAAAAGCCTTTACCGCTTTTACCAGCCAATTTGGCCATCTTTATCATCCGAAAGTGGATGTATTCCAAATTCCGCCTAAACATGGCGTTGCAGCATTGGATTCGCCTAGGTTTATCGCTTTCTTATCCAAACTGAACATTCCTGTTCATTATTGGACAATAGATGATGAAGAAACAATCTGCCGCTTGATCGAAAATGGCGCAAGAGGCATTGTAACGGACCGACCGGATATTGCCGTAAAGGCAATCGAACAGATTCAAAATCGCGCAAAAGAAGATTAAATGCTGGAGCTTCCTCTTTAATTGTTTATGTCAGTTGCGTCCCTTTCGCCGCATAAAAACAGCCGCCCCTTAAAGGGCGGCTATGTTTATGCCGAACAAGAGCAGCTTCCCCCACTTCCGCAACCTGTTCCACAAGAGGAGCTTGTTGCAAAGAATGGATTGCTTACCGGTACCTTGACAGCGTCGGAAACTGATTTTCCGATTAGAAGGCTGATCTCATCCAACAGATCCTGAAAATCGTTCTCCGCTAATTTTAAATTCGCTACACGCTCATCTAAATCCAGACTTCTTTTCTGCTGGCGAATTTTTTTCATAATTATATGATAATCGGGATGGTATTTGCCGAAGCGCTGTACATCCTCATATTGTTCTTTCATGCGATTGAATGCATAAATCTGGTGCACGAGACTTTCATCACCATAGACAGCAGCATATGCATCACGTAATTTTTGAGCTTGTTCTGAAGAGAGGATCATTGCACTCAATTCATCTGCTTCATCTAAAATGAAGGCCCATTCTGATGTCATCATCATCAATATTTTCCTCCAATCTGATATTATCATAGCAGATTTTAAGGAAGATTGTATGATGAATGTTTTATTTTTTTTTGGAAAACCCGATTAACAGCATTGCATATCCATCCATACAGGCTAAAAAGGTGTTCTCCACTTTTGCTATTGTTTCTTCGTGCATTTATCAAGCGCAATTTTTACACTCTCACTATCAGAAAATTTGATTTCGGCAGAACCAATTGTTTGTGTGGTTTCATGCCCCTTCCCTGCAATCAGGATGGTATCCCCTTCCTGGGCATTTTGAATGGCAGTTTCAATGGCCTTTGCTCGGTCCAAAATCATTTCATAGTGTTGCTTTGGAGAAAAACCAGCAGCTATCTGTGCATTAATTTGCTCAGGGTCTTCGCTGCGGGGGTTATCCGATGTTAAGTAAATCATATCTGCATATTTAGATGCGACTGCCCCCATTTTCAATCTTTTATGTTTATCGCGGTCTCCGCCGCAACTAAACACAACGATCAAGTTTCGTTTAACTGTCTTATTTAACGTTTGCAATACTGCTCGTAATGCCGCTTCGGTATGGGCATAGTCAATATAGATATCCAGATTCATTTCATTTTCGATTGCTTCCAACCTACCCTTTGGCAATGAAAGCTTTTCGACAGCTTCCGTAATTTCTTCCACCCCAAAACCTAGCTCACTGACCGTGCTTATGGCTGCAATCACATTTTGCAGATGATGTTCCCCTACAAAAGGAATCGAAAATACTTTTTGGCCTTTTTTGCTTTGCAAACAACAAGTAGAGCTCACTAATCCTTCAGCAAGAAGTTGCAATTGATAATCTACGCGATTGCCCAATCCAAAATAGGCTTTTTTCTTTTTCGCTTGAAGGCCGACCGTCCGGCAAAATGAATCGTCGCCATTCAAAACAAGTTGTTCCGATAGACTTGAAAGAAGTTGCTTAGCCGCTTTATATTTCTCATAAGAACCATGATCTTCAATATGATCTTCTGCAAGGTTTAAAAATACCCCAATATTAATGGAACAATCATCCAGGCGATGCTTGCTCAGTCCCATTGAAGACGCTTCCAGTACTACATACTCCACTCCTTTTCTCAAAGCCACTTTTAGAATTTTGTGCAAATGTTTTGGCTGCAAAGTTGTAAGGTGTTCATAATCTAGATGAACTTCAACCCCATTGATATAGATTCCATTTGTTCCAATGACGATTACGTTTTTATGTAGTGCGTATAATAGCTGTCCGATAAAGTGGCTAACCGTAGTTTTTCCATTTGTCCCCGTGATGGCAATGACTTGCATCGCTTCTGCCGGGTAGCGGTTAATTTTCGCTGCGCTGTATGACATGAATTTCAACACATTTGGAACCCAGATTACCGGTACAGATAGTTTCAGCGAATCCAATTGTTTTTCATCTTCAATGACGACTCCAACTGCACCATTCTCAAGTGCTATATTGATATATTTTAAGCCGTCCGAGTTCCGTCCTTTACGTACAACAAATAAGTCCCCTTCTTTTACACCCTGTGCATAATCCTCGATGCCTTTAACTTCTACTCGAATAGAACCGCCTTTTACCGAACACGGCCATTCTTTTAAAAGTTCCGCTAATTGCAAGTTGTCACTCCTTTTCCCTATTTTATGACTCGGTATCAAGTCGTGACACACGAAAGTGCTTAGGCGAATAGATGACTTTCTCAAACTTTTGAAAACATTAGTAATTTGGGTTCAATGAAGATTAAAAAAACCCTTTTGTCAATTTACTCGACTAAAAGGGTTTCTAATACTTTATTGTTTGATTTGTGGCATCTCTTTTTCGATAAATACTTGGGTATAATAATTTATAAATGTTCCTGATCCGATATGGGTAAATCCCCCATTTAGCATAATCTCCCGGTGAACGCTTGAATTCAACCATCCATGTACAGCTTCGATGGAATCAATATAAGAGGTCGCAATGATTTCTTCCGCCCTTTCATACTGAATTCCCTCGTTTTTTAATCGTTCTTTCAACGAGCCCTCTGTAGGAGATTCATGAGAAAGATAATTTTGGCTATACATATCCTCACTATGCTGCATCGCAACAGTTGATAATCGCTCCTCATCAACCAATGGGAGCAACCCATGATTTAATCGAAACATATTAAGCAGATCGGTTAATTGTTTTGCACTTGCCTTGCTGCTCTCCTCCAGTAAGTACGATGTGGGATTAGGTGCAGAGAATAACTCGCCTGCAAAAGTCATTTCATACGGACGATGCATGACCAAGCTTTTGTTATCCATAAAACGGATTCCGCTTAACATGCCAGTTTCACTATCAATATATAATTGCGCGAACACTTGATCAAATTTCGTTAAAATTCTTGTATTCATATCTTCCTCACTCATCGTGAATGTATAAATATTTTCATCAATTGCCGCATTTACTTCTGGATCAATAATAGTCATTCGATAAATCTCATCCAAAGTTTGGCCTATTCTATAAGGCGTAACATCAGGATTGGGTGCATTGGTATAAACTTGGGTAATGGTTCCATTATCTACTGCAAACATTGCAAATTCAGGTGAACCTTGATTATAAATCCACCATTCATAACCATAAGAGGACTGATCATAACGACTGGGTTCACCGTATTTTTTTAGCAACTCTTCACTGCTTTTGCCTATAAAGGTCGATAATCCTTGTTCTGGACGCGGAAGCCCTTCTTGCGAAATTTGTAAATCCTTTTCCATATTTGGTATAATTTGAGATGAATAGTTTGGCCCTTCTAAAGGTTCCTCATTGTTTGTGCTAGAAGTATAGAAAAATAGCAATGCAAGGAATGAAAGGATGATTAAGATTCGAAAAAGAGTTTTCATAAATTTTTTATCCTTTTTAGTTAATTAATGGTACTCTATCAATTTATTAGTTGACACAATGTTGCCATTGCAACGAAAGAATTTTTGCTCTATTATAAAAAATGAGCGTATACTTATTGTACGATTTTGCTAAAGGAGGATTAATAATCATGTATTTCGAAAACAAAACACTTGAAAATATAACTGCCGAACAAGACTTGCTTGTAAGCGTTATGGAGAAAAACGGCCTTGTTTGCGATGGTGGTTGGGACTATGACCGCATGACTTTCGACAAACGCTTTGATTTAAAAGAAGGTCGCTATTATTTGCGTGTTTTCTGCAGCGCCCTTTCAGGGGATGTTGGAAACAACACGGCAGTCCTTAAAATCTTGAAGCCTGCTCTAGGCAAGTATTACTACCCACATGGTGTAGAATATGTAGATGAAGTATTCCCTAAACATTTAGTGAATGAATGCGAACAAATTCTGGCAAATGTAAAAAGAGAATTTTTATCATACGGGCTTGAAGTGCCAGTAAGCAAACTTGATAGCACTTTGGATAATCCCGTTTCAACGGAAGAGCGCGTACCAACAAGATAACGCCGCTGTTCACTGACAGAACTTCGAAAAATCTATCTGATTTTTCTAAAACAGCCTATAAGCTTTTGCTTATAGGCTGTTTTAAATTATATGCGCCTTTATCGAATAAGGCTAGAACCCAAAAATTGCTTTAAGCAGTGAGGTTGTTTGTCCACCTTCATAAATAACATACAGTAATAAATAAACCGCTACTCCTGTTATGGCAACAAAAAACCAGATTATACTAGTTATCGGTCCTATTTTTCGATGAATGCTAAGTTTTGTTTTCAATCCCGTTACAATACTGACAATTCCAAAGACAGCTCCCACAGTTGCCAGTGTAATATGGAAAACCAGAAAGAAAGTATAATACACTTTCAATTCATCTGGACCGCCAAAGGAAGTATTTCCGATAAATATTGTTCGAGAAGCATAGATAATGAAGAAAATTAACGCGGCTACACCTGCAGCAAGCATCACTTTCTTGTGTGCTTCAATTTTTCTTTTATAAATTAGACCCCAACCAATTGCGACCAGTACGGCACTAATCACAATAAATGCAGTACTGATTGTTGGTAGAACCGGTACACCCATTTTTTCATCCTCCTATCACCAACCAATCCACAAAATGCAAATAAGTTGAGACGTTGTATTAAACTACTTTTTCTATTTCGGTGTAGGGTTGGACCCACGACTGAACGAAGTTAAAATTGCTGGCTCTGTTTCTTTGCTTGAAATTCTCTTAATGACTTTTCCGTAATAAAATGGTCATCTTTCTTCTCCTGTCTCCACCATTGTCGGAACACTTTAAATAAAACAATCCCAAAAATAATTTCTTGAATGATTTTCATTAAAACTCCGCCTAATTGTTGGTCTTCAAGCGGTTTCATATTATTGAACAATTCCGGTCCGGAAAGAGATAATCCGGATAATGTCGCTGCCGGAACACAAAGTTCCATCGCTTTTAACCAAGCCTCTCCATCTGTATAAGTTGCATACATTGGATTCGGATTAAAAATGATCAATGCACATGCAGGAGTAATAAGTACCGCATTCGCAATAACATAAGCAATTTTATAAAAATGCTTCATTTGCTTTTGTCCTGGAATGTTGCTTACCAACGGCCAATTCATAAAGAATGCAGATAAGAACAGGAAGAAAGTAAATATTCCATGGAACGTTTCATCTAATTTGATGGCATCAAAAACCCCAGGCATATGATAGAGCGAAAACATCAGCGCAAAGACAAATGAAGATACAACCGGCTGCGTAAATATTTTAAAAATACTGCGGACAACTGGTGCCTCGATCATCACTTTCCAAACCCACCAAGGGATTCCCTTAATAAGAAACAGCGGAACTAATAATAGAAGAAATGCCATTTGAACCATATGATATGTAAACATGATATGAGACATTAAATCAATTGGAGAACCTTTTATGATATAAAACAAAATCATTGCTAAAAGAAAATAGGTTGCCTCACTTTTCTTTAAGGGCTCACTAACCTTAAAGTCCTTTCTCCAGACAACTGTTACTAAAAAATAGACTACTATTAGAAATACAATAACTCCTATTAAATAAGGACTCCACAGCGCTTGAAAACCAAATATACTTAATGGCATGATTTGTGCTCCTTTAATTTTCAATAGATTCATTATAGAATGCTTACCTCTTAACATCAATGAACGAACTATGACAATTTTCAGCAATTTTCCAACTGCTATCCTTGCATATTTGTTGAGGAAATTCATATTCTCGCTTCTCGGACTCCGGTCACTTATAATATATACTTCACAAATATGCTAAAAAAACATCAACTAAGCCAAAGCATAGTTGATGTTTTTTTGAATTGTTTCTTACCACCAGATAATCGTTACGAATGTAAGGAAGACTGGGAATATTATTAATACGCCACTCCATACAAATGTGGCAATTACACCCATATGGCTTGCTTTCTTATCATCCATATGCATGAAAGAATACAATTGTAATACAACTTGAATACCAGCTAAGAGCAAAATTACTGGTTTAATAAAGTAAGGTGAAAAATCTGCGACTACAACAGCAAAAGCAACAAATGTCAAGAAAATCATTATTGCAAAATTAATTACTTGCTTGCGCATGTGCATTGCGTTGTGGTGACGATCGTATTCAAACTGTTTTTTAGATTTGGCTTGAACATGTGTATCGTGTCCCATATTATCCTAACACCCCCATCAAGTATACTACAGTAAAGATGAATACCCAAACAACGTCGATGAAATGCCAGAAAATAGAAGCAGCATAATATTTCGGCGCATTGTATAAGTTAAGTCCACGTTTTGCATTACGAACGATTAAGCAGACAATCCATACCAGACCAATAACAACGTGCAATCCGTGCGTTCCTACCAATGTAAAGAATGCCGACGAGAATGCTGACTGTGTATAACCAAATCCAATATGAACATAATGATAGAATTCATAAATTTCAAGGGCAAGGAATCCGAGACCCAATAATACAGTAATACTCATCCAGATTTGAACGCCTTTGAAATTATGATTTTTCAAATGGTACATAGCATAAACCGATGTTAATGAAGAAGTTAACAATAACATCGTCATAACAAATGCCAATGGCAATTCAAAAAGTTCCGCCGCTGAAAATTCCATGCCAGCAGGTCCTTTGTCTTTTAAAGAAAGGTAAGTAGCAAATACACTGGCAAACAGCGTAATATCACTACAGATGAAAATCCAAATGCCTACGAATTTGTTTCTTCCTTCCATAGTGGCTTGTTCGGCTTTATCGGGCCACGTTTGCGGGGTGAATTTCGTATGCTCCATTATTTGTTACCCCCTTTTCCATAAAGATGTTCTTCAGTTGCAATAACTTCCTCAACATGAACATGGTAACCAAGGTCATCTTTCACGGAACGTAAAATCATTGAAGCAACAGTAATACCAAGACCTATTATAATAACCGGAATTGACCATGCTACTCCGTCTGGATGATAAAGTGCACCGAATGCAGCGATAAATGTCCCGATTGACATGACTAAAGGCAAGATGGAGTTATTTGGCATATGGATATCACCAAGCGGCTCTGCATAAATCATACCTTCTTTATTGCCATCATGTTTTTCAAGCCAATAAGGGTCGAATCCACGAATAAGCGGCGTTTGTTTAAAGTTGTAGAACGGTACCGGCGTTTTGATGGCCCATTCAAGTGAACGTCCGTCTCCCCAGTAATCACGGCAATTTAATGGTTTCGATTTAGCTGTAATAATAATATTGATCACCAATAATACTACCCCGATTGCCATCATGATTGCACCGATTGATGAAATAAAGTTAAATAAATCCCAGCCTTGATCTGCCTGGAAAGTGAATACGCGACGAGGCATACCCATTAAACCTAAGAAATGTTGCAGGAAGAATGTTAAATGGAATCCAATAAAGAAGATCCAGAATGTCAAAACTCCCAATTTTTCGTTTAAAGCACGGTTAAACATGATTGGCCAATAAAAATGCATTGAACCAAAGATTGCGGTAACGATACCACCAACGATTACGTAGTGGAAATGCGCTACGATAAAGTAAGAATCATGTAATTGGTAGTCAAGCGGTGCAGCTGCCTGCATTACGCCTGTTACCCCACCAGCTACGAATGATGGAATGAAACCAAGTGCATATAGCATTGGTACAGTCACTTTAACCGAACCGCCCCAAATTGTCATAATCCAGTTAAATACCTTCATACCCGTCGGAACGGCAATGGCCATTGTTGCAACAGCAAAAATCGCGTTAGCTGTAGCTCCAAGTCCAGTAGTGAACATATGGTGAGCCCAAACCATGAACCCTAAGAAACCGATCAGGATTGTAGCGAATACCATTGAGGAGTATCCGAATAAACGTTTGCGAGCAAATACCGGAATGATTTCAGAGAATAATCCGAAAGCAGGCAACACCAAGATATAAACTTCAGGGTGACCAAAAATCCAGAATAAATGCTCCCAAATAATTGTGTTACCACCCATGGTATGATCGAAGAAGTTTGCTCCGAACATACGGTCAACTAACATGAAGAATAACCCAACTGTTAGCGGAGGGAATGCGAATAAAATTAATGTACTGGAAATTAAAGTAGTCCATGTGAATAATGGCATACGCATAAATGTCATACCTGGTGCACGCATTGTGATAATCGTCACAATGAAGTTAATACCGGAAATTAACGTACCGGCACCTGAAATTTGCAGCCCTAAGACATAAAAATCAATACCATGGCCAGGTGAATATAACGCTAAAGAAGCATAGTTTGTCCAACCTGCATCAGGAGCGCCACCCAAAAAGAATGATAAGTGCAAGAAGATGGCCCCTAAAAAGAACAACCAAAATCCTAAGGAGTTCAGGAATGGAAACGCAACATCCCGCGCTCCGATTTGCAAAGGTACAATTGCATTCATAAAGCCAAACAGCAATGGTGTCGCTGCCAGGAACAGCATCGTTGTACCATGCATTGTTAATAGTTCATTAAAAGTACCGGCTGAAACAAAATCATTGTTGGGAATCATTAACTGGATACGCATTAAAAGCGCTTCAAAACCCGCGATTGCAAAGAACAAAGTTCCGGCAAATAAGTACATGACGCCAAGTTTCTTATGATCGACAGTTGTTAAATAGTCCCATAATGTTGCCCCAAAGCCTTTTTTATTTGAGACTGCGACAGAGCTCACAACTTTTACCTCCTTCAAGGTTACTATCTAGATTGAATTATTGTTCTACAGATAAACTCATAATGTAATCGGCAACCGCGCTGATTTCTTCATCGGAAAGTTCTCCATATTTACCAGTCATCAAGTTCCCTGGTTTAATGCTTTCAGGGTCAGCAACCCATTCTTCCAAGCTTTCTTTTGAATGTTCAAGCACTCCCGCTACACGATTGCGGTCCCCGAACGCCGTCAAGTTTGGTCCCATCGCGCCTGCTGCCCCAACACCGGAAACTGCGTGACACATTAAACAGCTATTTGCAAATGTTTGTTCCCCTAAGTCCGTTGAATCCGCCGATGCAGTTGCACCTTCCGTAGATTGCATTGCCGCAACCCATTGGTCAAATTCAGCACGGTCTACAGCTTTCACTTTAAAGTCCATCAAAGCATGCGAAGGACCGCACAGCTCAGCACATTTACCGTAGAATACGCCATCTTTCAGACCTTCTGACTCTTCATCAAACTCCAAATAGAATTTATTCATGTTTTCAACGTTAGTATCCATTTTACCGCCAACAGCCGGAATCCAGAATGAGTGCTTCACGTCAGCAGCTTTTAAGTTAAAGTAAACTTTTTCGCCTGTAGGAACCACAAGTTCTTGGGCTGTGATAATGCCCTGCTCCGGATATTCAAATTCCCACCAATATAATTTTGCGGTAACATTGACCGTTAGAGCAGTCTTGTTTCCTTCTTCATCCACTTCTTCCATTGCTTTTACATCAGCAAACTTATAAGTACCGATTAAAGTAGGAACCGCCAAAATCAATAGCAATACAATCGGAATTACTGTCCAAATTACTTCCAGTGTATGGCTTCCTTCTACTTGTTTTGGCATGTAGTCATCGCCGAGTTTAGAACGGCGAGCTTTCATAAAAGCATACAAATAAAGAACTGATACTACTATTACTACCAAAGCCATAATCGTGATCGAGAATAATAGTAAATTAAATTGTTCTTTTCCCACTGCTCCTGCTGGTTTAAGTGTAGAAATATACTCCTCACCACATGCAGAAAGAAAAACAGTCATGACCGCTAACAGCGAGAAAAGACGCCACTTTTTAAGCCCTTTCATCATAGCTTAATTAACCCCTCTTTCTTTGTGAATTTCGTGTGCAACTGTAAACATTGGCCTAGTGGTTCTATGTGAATCCCCCCTTGAAGGAAGAAATCCGAAAGAAAATAAACAAGTCTGCGTTAAAAAATAAAAAAGGGTGTGTTTGAAATTTTCTTCTTCAGTCGAACCTTACACCTTAGAATTTGGCATTCTGCTAAACTGTAAAAAACGATGAAATCGTTATACATTTTTACTGGTTTAGTAAAAACTGCCTGGACAAGAAAATCTAATAACCTTGTTATCTTCCAGTCTCATCGTTGATTGTGCAGTATGATTGCCAACTTCTAACCAGCCGCACATGTAGGCTTGATGTGCCTTGTGCTTAAAATTTCACCTACAACTTCTGAAAGAAAACCAGCATGTTCCCTTTGCCTAATCAGCAAAACTAGAAAAAAGAACTTCTTTTTTCAACCTCAACTTTGATAGATCAAAGCTATGATTCTAATCTGCAAAAATAATCTTAAGCCTTATAAGTGCATAAAATATGAAGTCTTTTTTGTAATATAATTGCAGTTTTGGAGAAGGGAAAATGATTATTCCTTTCATTTTTGTAAGCATATTCCGCTAACAACAACTATATCGAAAATTGTCACTAATTTCTAGACATTAAGTGAAATTTCGATGAAGTTTGCACAAACACGCAAGTGTGCTAGCATAATTTTCCTTTGAACATCTCTATAGTAATGCATTTTATGGGAATATATGTGAATGGAAATGCACGAAATTATGAACAATTTGTGAAAACCCTTACTCATCAGGAAACCTTTCCCTGATTGAAGTTGTCTTTTATCTGTTTATTCGATATTATCAAAAATAGACAGGCTTTTTATGCTGATTGCCATATAATCATTGGCTATCAGTATAAGAAAAGACATCGATTTGCCCTACTTTGCTGTAAATCATGTTTTTTCAATAAGCGTATTGATAGGTAAAGAAGGTGGCTCAAAATGCAACATTATCAAAATATCTTACTGAAATGGATCGCCTTGGCTACAACGATTGGCATGTTGCTTATTCTTTTGGGTGGAGCTCTTGTTACAAAAACAGAAAGTGGACTGGGCTGCGGACGAAATTGGCCAGATTGTAATGGTTCCCTTATTCCAAAGGAAATAACAACTGAAGTCTTGATAGAGTTCTCGCATCGGTTTGTAACCGGGGCAGTGTCAATCTTGGTCTTCGCTTTGGTTATTTGGACATGGCGAAAACTTGGGCACATTCGCGAAGTAAAGTTTTTGGGAATAGTTTCAATTTTTTTCTTGTTGGCTCAGGCCTTAATCGGGGCTGCGCAAGTATTATGGGGACAGGGTGACTTTATTTTAGCGCTTCATTTCGGTATCTCGTTAATTTCATTCGCGTCCGTGCTGCTGCTGGCAATGATTGTGTTTGAAGTGGATACTAAATTCGATGCCGATCAAGTATATATCGGGAAAAAACTAAGAACTCATACGATTGGCGTTACATTATATTCCTATATAGTCGTCTATACAGGAGCATTAGTCAGACATACACAGTCCAGCCTAGTTTGCTCGGATTGGCCGTTCTGCAATAACGAAACCCCGTTTGCACTGCCAAGCAATATGTATGAATGGGTCCAAATGGGACACCGTTTTGCAGTACTATTGATTTTCATATGGATTTTATATATTTTGATACATACCATGAAGCATTACAAAAATCAGCGTGTTATTTACTGGGGCTGGATAATTGCATTTCTGATTCTACTCGCTCAAATGATGACCGGCATGTTGATTATATTTACGAAACTTAACTTAATCGTTTCTTTATTGCATTCATTATTTATCTCATGCCTATTCGGTTTATTATGCTATATGATATTGCTCGTTTCCCGCAGCAATTATAACGAAAAGAATCATCGCTGACTTTTATAAACACATAAGAGAGGTTGTCCAGTTTTGGGACAACCTCTCTTATTATTATTATTATATTAAAAAGGGCAGCAAATACTCGCTGCCCTTTCCCCGTTATATGATTTTATTACTCAAATTCTATTAATAGATCGCCAGTTGAAATGGCATCTCCAGCTGAAGCGTACACTTCTTTCACTACGCCGTCTTTTGGAGCTTGTACAGTTGTTTCCATTTTCATTGCCTCGGTGATCAATAAGTGATCGCCGCGCTTTACCGGACTGCCTTTTGAAACGACAACTTTAAGAACAGTACCAGGCATTGTTGCACCAATTTGATTTGGATTGCTTGGATCTGCCTTAACAGATGTATTGCCATCAACTTCAACTGTCATATCCTGGATAACCAATTCACGTGATTGTCCATTCAGTTCAAAGTACATGATACGTGTGCCATCATGTTGCGGCTCTCCGATTTCGATGAGCTTGATAATCAGCGTTTTTCCTTTTTCGATTTCCACTTCGATTTCTTCACCCAATTTTAAACCATACAGGAATGTTGGTGTATCCAAAACCGAAATATCGCCGAATAGGCTGCATGCTGTCATATACTCTTCAAACACTTTAGGATATAGCGCGTATGCCAGAACATCTTGTTTTGTCACAGGACGCGATAGTTTTCCGGATAATGTTTCTTCAAGTTGTGCAAAGTTTACTGGTTCCAACAGCTCTCCTGGACGTACTGTTATGGCTTCTCTGTCTTTTAAAATGACTTTTTGCAATTCTACCGGGAAACCGCCAGGGATTTGACCCAAGTATCCTTGGAATAATTCCACTACAGAATCCGGGAAGTCAATAGACCATCCACGTTCAAAGATATTTTCTTCATTCAGGTCATTTTGCACCATGAACAATGCCATATCACCCACAACTTTTGAAGATGGTGTTACTTTAACAATGTCCCCAAACAGCAAGTTTACGCGTGAATACATTTTCTTTACTTCATCCCAGCGATCGCCCAATCCAACAGCTTTTGCTTGTTGCTGAAGGTTGCTGTACTGGCCGCCTGGCATTTCATGTACATAAATTTCCGAGTGCGGACTATTCATCCCGCTTTCGAAATCACCATAAAATGTACGAACATCTTGCCAGTAGTATGACAATTCTTCAAGAGCATCAATATTTGCACGTACTTCGCGTTGTCCATCTTTCATCGCATAGTACAATGAGTTGGCGCTTGGCTGCGAAGTTAAACCGGACATAGCACCCAATGCCGTATCGATAATGTCTACTCCTGCTTCAATCGCTTTCGCATATGTGTAGATCCCATTGCCGCTCGTATCATGTGTATGAAGGTGGATTGGCAGATTTGTCGTTTCTTTCAGCTCTGAAATTAAACGGTATGCAGCTTCCGGTTTCAGCAAGCCAGCCATATCTTTGATTGCCAAAATATGAGCTCCTGCAGCTTCCAATTCCTTCGCCATATCTTTGTAATATTGAACTGTATATTTTGCGCGGGAATCATCCAAAATGTCCCCCGTATAGCAAATCGCCGCTTCAGCAATTTTTCCTGTTTGGCGTACTTCATCAATAGCGACTTCCATCCCTTTAATCCAGTTTAAACTATCGAATATTCTGAATACGTCGATTCCGGAAGATGCCGATTCCTGAATAAATTCACGGATTAAATTATCTGGGTAGTTCTTGTAACCAACTGCATTTGCTCCGCGGAACAGCATTTGGAAAAGAACATTCGGCATTTGCTTGCGCAATTTTTCCAATCGAGCCCATGGGTCTTCTTTCAAGAAGCGGTAGGCTACATCAAACGTTGCGCCACCCCATAATTCAAATGAGAAGAAATCGTTTAGCATGCGGGCATTATAATCGGCAATTTGGTACATATCTTGGGAGCGAACACGTGTCGCCAACAATGATTGATGGGCATCACGGAAAGTTGTATCAGTCAACAATACATCTTTTTGCTCTTTTACCCATGTAACAAGCCCCTCCGCACCGCGCTCATCAAGGATTTGCTTTGTACCAGGCAAAATTTCTGTTGATTTAAGGTCCAGCTTTGGTTTGTGAGGCTGAACCAAAATTGGTTTTGATCGTTTCTCGACACCAGGGAAGCCATTTAGCGTGACGTTTCCAATATAATTCAATAATTTTGTTCCTCGGTCTTTGCGAATCGGGAAATCAAATAATTCCGGTGTTGTATCAATAAAGCTAGTATCGAACACACCTGTAATAAACTTTTCATGAAGAACGACATTCTCCAGGAATGGAATATTGGTTTTAACGCCTCGAATACGGAACTCTCTTAAATTGCGGTGCATTTTGTTCGCCGCTTCTTTAAATGTCATTCCCCAAGTTGAAATTTTAACCAGCAAAGAATCATAATATGGTGTTACAACTGCACCCTGGAATCCATTCCCTGCATCCAGACGAACTCCGAAACCGCCACTTGAACGGTAAACCATCAGCTTGCCAGTGTCCGGCATAAAGTCGTTTGCCGGATCTTCCGTTGTCACACGGGATTGAATCGCATAGCCAAATAAAGGAATTTCATTTTGTGCCGGAATTCCCACTTCATTGGAATGCAGCTGGTGACCTTCGGCAATTTTAATCTGGGCATGTACAATATCAATACCCGTAATCATTTCTGTAATGGTATGTTCTACCTGAATTCTCGGATTTACCTCAATAAAGTAAAAATTATCGCCAGAAACTAAAAACTCTACGGTACCTGCATTTATGTAGTTAACATTTTGCATTAACTGTACAGCTGCATCACAAATTCGTTGGCGAAGATCATCGGAGATGGAGTTGGATGGAGCAATTTCGACTACCTTTTGATGGCGTCTTTGAATCGAGCAATCACGTTCATACAAATGAACAATATTGCCCGAAGCATCTCCCAGGATCTGAACTTCAATATGCTTTGGTTTAATAATGGCTTTTTCTACGTACACTTCATCTGAACCAAAAGCCGCTTTTGCTTCGGATTTCGCACGTTCATAGCTTGATGCAAGTTCATCTTTTGAATGAACAAGGCGCATCCCGCGACCGCCGCCCCCAAGAGCTGCTTTAATCATGAGAGGATAGCCATGACTCTCCCCGAATTCAATCACTTCCTCAATGCTTGAAACTGGTCCATCACTGCCAGGAATGACTGGGATTTTCGCTGCAATAGCTTGTTCTCTTGCTTTTACTTTGTCCCCAAACATATCCAAATGTTGTGAAGTAGGACCGATAAAGATAATGCCCTCCTGTTCACAGCGCTTAGCAAATTCAAGGTTTTCGGATAGGAAGCCGTAACCAGGGTGAATGGCATCGACTTCTGCATCTTTAGCGATTTCGATGATTCCCTCGATATCCAGGTAAGCATCGATCGGCTTTTTCCCTTCGCCGACAAGGTAGGATTCATCCGCTTTATAACGGTGGTAGGAACCACTATCTTCCCTTGAATAAATTGCCACCGTTTTTAGCTTTAGTTCGTTGCAGGCACGAAAAATACGGATGGCAATTTCCCCTCTGTTTGCAACCAAAATTTTGTTGATTTTCTTCACAAAAACATACCCCCTATGATCTCTTCTTTTCCAGTTTCACATACATGGAAACATTAATGAGTACTCCCATTGCAAAAGATAGCAATAATATAGATGTTCCGCCGTAACTGATAAAAGGCAGCGTAACACCGGTTAACGGGATAAGTCCCGATAATCCCCCAAGGTTGATAAATGATTGTACGGCAATCCAGCTCCCAATGCCGGCAGCAATCATTCTGGCTAGCGGATCTTTCGTTTTCAGTGCGACACTTAAAGCTCTAAAAACGATAAATCCCAACCCGCCCAATACAATGATAACGCCTAAAATCCCCAATTCTTCGGCAATGATTGCCATGATAAAGTCTGTCTGCGGTTCCGGGAGATATCCCAGTTTTTGAATGGACTGTCCTAAGCCAACCCCATCCAAGCCTCCGGAACCGATTGCAATATATCCATTAATGATTTGGTAGCTTGACCCATCTTCATATTCAAAAGGGTTCAAAAAGGCCTTAATGCGGCCAATTCGATTTTCCGTTAAAATTTCGTCCCCTTTGATTAATAAGACAAAACCAATTAAAGCAGAACCAAATCCAGCTAATACACCAAAAAATTTAAGAAACTTTTTAAATTGAATACCGCTTGCTGCAACGACAGCAATCGCGATTCCAGAAATAATCATCACGGCACCCAAATCCGTTTCGTTGGCCACACAGAATATAATGAACAGCCATACCAAAATCGGATAGATAATATTGTTTGGACCCAAGTTCTCAATGGAATTCTTTAAACTTTTTCTATAAAAGGCGCCTGCAAAATATAGAATGATAAATAGTTTTGCGAATTCGGAAGGCTGAAAGTTCATGAAACCAAGGTCGATCCAACTTTGGGAACCTGTTTCTTCAGCCCCGGTCCCAAAGTTCCATACCCAAAACATTAAAATTAGCATAATGGAAAGCATAACTACCATCAACTTTTTATTACTATAATGTTTATACGGAATGAACGCACCGACAAAAAACGCAACAGATGCTACGACAAGATTCAGCAACTGCCTTTTATAAAAATAATCGGGATCCTGGTCTTCATAAACCATGGCCACCATCATGCTGGCGCTATAAATCATTACAAGCCCGAATAAACATAAAAATATATATGTAAAAAATAGCGGATAATCAAAGTTCCTGACATAATGATAAAGATATTTTTTCATTTTAAATTCCTCGTCTTAGAAAAAAAACTCAAAGCGCGAAAATAGCGTTTGAGTTTTAAATTATTTGTTTGTATACGCCTCATGCAGCAAAGAAAGTTCCTTTTCCAATGTATCAAGGATGTCTTTCCCTCGTTCACGGTCAATTAATCCAAGCTTCACGGCAAAGTCAATCTCACGCGATAAGCCAAACATTTGCGTATCTAGTACTTCTTCATATAAAGGACACGATGGCATTGTTAAATGGTCCATTTGAACTTTTATTAAACGTGCAATTTTATCTGCATCTTTAAGCAGCAATTCCAAAGCTTGATCCTGGTAGGAAGCTTGTGATTTCGTATCCATGAGGACGCCCCCATCATTTGAATTTCTTCTATTCTATCTTATTAAAGTTTATCTGTAAGCTGATAAAAATGCAAGTGCATACATATGAAAAGGCGATTTTTGATTAAATTTCTTTATTAATTGCCATAAGTAGCGTTATACTTAAAAAGGATTGATAGATATAGGGGGACTTTGGAAATGGAAAATATCATACCTATTAAAGGTGCAGTTAAATATAAAATTACATTGGATCCTACTGTCTGGATCTTCGATGATCGCCGATTGGATTTAACAACCTACTTTTCCGTCGGCAACGAACAGGAAGACGAGGATTTAAAATATCTTTTAAATACTGGCAAACACTGGTCGCGCGAAATTATGGAAGGAGCTACATTCCCTCCTACTTTAAAAACAGAAAGAAAATTTGACCGTCAAGGAATGAAAACGGGTACATTCGGTATGCAGATTAAACACTTTCTGAAAAATGCAGAAATCCAGGATAATGCAGAAAAAGTTGTGTTCGAGCTAAAAGACGGAGAAGAGCATGCTTTCTCGATTGAAGAAGCGAACTCACTCATTTTTAAGTATAGCCAAGACGGTAAACCCATCATGGATGGCGGTCCGGTTCATCTTTTATATGCGGATGGTTCAAATGTTGACAATCCCATTAAAAATATCGCGGCAATCCGAGTTGACTAATAGGAGGACCAATAAAAAATGCGAGTCAAATGTGTCATATGTGATTCCATCAACGAGCTTGATGATGACGCACCCTTAGCCAAGAAATTACGCAATCGGCCGATTCATACGTATATGTGTGAAACCTGCTATGATCGGATTGCAGCGAATACGGAGGCAAGATTGGCAACTGGAAATTTCCGTTTTTTCCGAACTTCCTCTCCGATTGATGAAGAGTTCTAAGGAATCATAAAAAAGGTCGGTTTGAAAAATGATGATTTTTCAAAACCGGCCTTTTAGTTTTCATCGACAAAGTTTCCTTTGCTGAAATCGGTCGCGCAAATGCACAAAGATCTTCATTATGCCTATTCGTTTTTAATCAATTTCTTTTCGAGCATTTCCACCAACTGGTACATGATTGTTGCAAATACCGCAATGATGAGCAGCGACATAAGCACGAGGTTGAAGTTAAACACTTGGAATCCGTAGATGATCAAATATCCAAGCCCTTTGGATGAAACAAGGAACTCCCCTACTATAACCCCCACCCATGACAAACCAACGTTTACCTTTAAAGTTGAAATGATTGTCGGAAACGAGGAAGGCAAGATTGCCTCCTTAAACATTTGGCTTCGTGTTGCATTAAAAGTTTGGAGTACCTTTAAATAGTTGGCATCGACATTCCGAAACGATGTATAAATCACGATTGTCGAAATAATGACCGAAATAATCGCGCCCATTGTAATAATCGAAGTCATGCCGGGTCCCATTGCTACAATCAATATAGGTCCAAGTGCCACTTTGGGCATGGAGTTTAATACAACCAGATAGGGATCGAATACTTTGGAAAGAAACGGCGACCACCATAAAATCGCAGCTAAGATGGTTCCCAGCAATGTACCGATGATGAATCCCAGTACCGTTTCAAATAGGGTATAGCCAATATGCACCAATATGGTTCCATCTGCCAGCTTTTCGGCAAGCAAATGAAATACCTTCGAAGGAGAACTGAAAATGAGTGGGTCTATCCACCTTAAATGTGAGGCAGCTTCCCACAATCCAAAAAAGACAATCAAAATCAAAAATTGATAAAATCGAACCAATCTCTTTTCCTGTTTTAGCGACAATATAAATTGTTCATGAAGTTTTTGGTTATTCAAGACTTTCAAGCTCCTTCCAAATAAGCTGGAACAGGGAGGAATAGCTTGAATGCGCTCGTGCTTCAAAAGGCGTTAGAGCTCTTAATTCCTCGGGCACTTCGAAAACTCGATATACTTTGCCGGGTCTTGCGGAAAAAAGGAAAATTCGATCGCTCATGGCAATGGCTTCGCCTAGGTCGTGAGTGACAAGAACTGCTGTTTTGCCATATTCTTTTAATTTATTCGAAACCAAATCCTCAAGTTTTAGTTTCGACTGATAATCCAGGGCTGAAAATGGTTCATCCAGCAACAGAATCTTTGGGTCAACTGCAAGGGTTCTGGCCAATGCCACGCGCTGCCGCATCCCGCCAGAAAGTTCGCGCGGATATTTCTTTTCAACAGGCGGCAGCCCGACATCCTTCAATAGATTTGAGGCTGTCGATGCGTAGCTTTCACTGTCCTTGTTAAGAAGTTTCAAACCGAGAGTAATATTATCCTCGATTGTCTTCCAAGGAAACAGGTAATCCTGCTGCAGCATATAGCCGATTGATAAATCTTTATTTCCGAAAACCGATTGATTCTCGATTTTCACGGTACCGGACGCTGGTTCAAACAGCCCGGCAATAATGGAAAGAAGAGTCGTTTTGCCGCATCCGCTGGGACCGATGAATGAAACAAATTCACCTTGATGGATGGTTAAGTTGATATTTGAGAGTGCTTCTGTTGCCGCTTCCTTGGATAAATACGTATGGTGTACATTTTCAACCGTCAAGAAATCCATCTATTTCAAAACCTTTTCCGCAAAGGTTGTGTCCACAAGTTCGTTATAGTCCATACGCTTTGGCAGTTCTCCCGCTTCTTCCATAATATCTTGCAGGTTGTTCCACTCTTCTTCATCCAATATCGGATCTTTTGCGTACGATTCTTGTTCCCGGTAACGTTCCACTACGGTAGCAATCAACTCTACTTCTGTCTCTTCAAAGAATGGCTGAATCGCTTTTGCGACTTCTTCAGCAGAAGATTCATAAACAAAATCCTGAGCTTTTTTCAATGCACGTGTAAATTTCTCGATTGTTTCGGGGTTATCATTCATAAAGCTGTCTTTTGCCATGAAGACGGTATACGGCAAGTGACCGGATTCGGTACCAAAAGAAGCAACGATATGCCCTTTTCCTTCTGCCTCGAATACACTAGCGGTTGGCTCAAATAATTGAACAAAATCCCCTGTACCGGAAGCAAAGGCTGTTGAAATATTGGCAAAATCGATATTCTGGATTAGCTCCAAATCAGCGTGGGGGTCGATTCCATGTTTCTTCAATACAAACTCGCCCGCCATCTGAGGCATCCCGCCCTTGCGTTGACCAAGGAATGTGGTACCTTTTAGCATATCCCACGAAAAATCTTCAATCTTTTCCCTTGAAACCAAAAACGTTCCATCCGTCTGCGTCAATTGTGCGAAGTTTTTAATAGGATCATTTGCCCCTTGCGCAGTTACATAAATCGACGTTTCCGAACCAACAAGCGCAATATCGATGCCATCCGACAAAAGCGCCGTCATCGTTTTATCGCCACCGGCAACTGTCGATAATTCTATATCCAGCCCTTCTTCTTCAAAGAAGCCTTGGGTAATGGCTACATATTGAGGTGCGTAGAAAATGGAGCGAGTTACTTCACCGACCTTAACTTTTTGAAGTTCTTCCTTTTCGCCGCATGCTGTAACTAGAAGAACCGCGAGACTTAAAATTGCAACAAACAGACTAGACTTTACCCATTTATTCAATGCCCCAACCTCCCTATTCTTACTGGTTTATCATAGGTAGAGTATGCTTTTTGGGAAAAATGTGTGAATACCTAGAAATTTGTTGTCATAGGGGATTTTGATAAATGTTATCTTTAAAGATTTTATGAAGGGCTTTTCGAAAGAAACGTTTGCTTCATTTGCACTTCATCGGGCTTATGAAAGGCTTTTCTAATGGTATACTCTCTAGGTTTGCAGTTCATCCTGCCTATGAAGCTCTTTTCCGATGCCTCCCTCTCGCGTTTTGCAGTTCATCCCGCTTATGAAGCGCTTTTCTTTCGGAATCGCAGCTTCTTTTGACTTTCAATAGCATTATAAAAAGGTTTGCTATGGAACGCTGGCTCACATGCTTTTTTCTCCTTATAGAAAACTTCAAATCTTCCTTTCGCCTATTTTGCATCTATGACACCATAAAAAAAGCGACCTGAAAGTTGCTTTTCAACAACTTTCAGGTCACCCATAATGCTTACAATAAACTATTCAATTATGACGCAGCTCTTTTTTCTTCACGTTTTTCACGCCATAAACGTGTCTTGTACAGAATTAAAATCAATGCTGCCACAATCAAGCCTTCAATCATCGGCAAGAATAGTGCCAAGAATGTCAAAACGATACAACCTATAAAAAGGAAAATATAAATGATCACATTCTGTACGAGTTTTAAATCATTTTTCGCAAAGCCAAGTTTATAGACAATTGCAGATAAAACAAATACCAAAATAAATGTAGCATAACCAGCCAACTGGTAACTTGGCATATTTTCGTATAGATAACGAGTGATGCCTGACATACGGTTGAACACAAATGCATTCTCACTCGCATTCGTAGGTGCAGATGCAGAAATATAGTTTAGGATTCCATAATAGTTCATCTTCTAGGACACCTTTCACATTTCCCCGCAAAGTCGTGAACATCTTATTGTTCAGCGTTCTTTTTCTTTTTCGCTTGTTTTTCGCGTTCGTTTTTATCAAGAATTTGTTTGCGTAAACGAATCGATTCTGGCGTTACTTCCAAATACTCGTCCTCATCAAGGAACTCCAGTGCCTCTTCAAGCGTTAAAATACGAGGGCGTTTAATAACGTTTGTTGCATCTTTAGTAGCTGAACGAACGTTTGTTTTTTGTTTCATTTTTGTAATATTAACGGTGATATCATTATCGCGGTTATTCTCGCCGACAATCATACCTTCATAAATTTCAGTACCCGGTTCCACGAATAGTGTACCGCGGTCTTCGATTTGCATCATGCCGTAAGTAGTTGATTTCCCTGTTTCCATGGACACAAGCGCGCCTTGGTGACGACCGCCAACACGGCCGGCAACAACTGGTTGATATGAATCAAAAGTATGGTTGATGATTCCGAAACCTTTTGTTAAACTCATGAATTCCGTTGTATAGCCAATTAATCCACGTGCTGGAACCATGAAGATAATACGAACTTGTCCGTTTCCTTCATTGATCATATCCAGCATTTCACCTTTACGGTTACCAAGAGATTCAATTACTGAACCTACACTGTCTTCCGGTACATCAATTTGTACGCGTTCAATCGGTTCACATTGTACGCCATCAATTTCACGAATGATTACTTGCGGTTTTGACACTTGCAATTCATAGCCTTCACGACGCATATTCTCGATTAAAATGGATAAATGCAGTTCTCCACGACCTGATACAATCCAGGCATCCGGTGAATCCGTATCTTCTACGCGAAGGGATACGTCTGTTTGCAGCTGTGAACGAAGACGTTCTTCGATTTTTCTTGATGTAATCCATTTTCCTTCACGACCAGCAAATGGAGAGTTGTTAACCAAGAAAGTCATTTGTAATGTTGGTTCATCTATACGCATCGGTGGAAGCGCATCTTGATGGTCAATCGGACAAACTGTTTCTCCTACATTGATTTCTTCCATTCCCGAAACCGCAACTAAATCACCTGAGTACGCTTCTTGAATTTCTTCACGTTTCAACCCGAAGAAACCGAATAATTTAGTCACGCGGAAGTTTTTCACAGATCCATCAAGTTTCATTAAAGCAACTTGTTGACCTACATGAATCGTTCCACGGAAAACGCGTCCGATTCCGATACGTCCTACAAAGTCATTATAATCAAGCAACGCCACTTGGAATTGAAGAGGCTCTTCGCGTGTATCAGCCGGTGCCGGAATGTGCTCGATAATTGATTCAAATAGGCACTTCATATTTTCTTCTTGTTTTGATGGGTCTGAATCCAGCGATGCTGTCCCGTTAACACCGGAAGCAAATACAACCGGGAATTCCAATTGCTCTTCATCGGCGCCCAATTCGATTAATAAATCCAATACTTCATCCACGACTTCTTCCGGACGGGCAGAGTCTTTGTCCACTTTGTTTACAACAACGATTGGCGTTAATTTTTGCTCCAATGCTTTTTTCAAAACGAAGCGTGTTTGCGGCATACAACCTTCATATGCATCTACTACCAATAAAACGCCATCTACCATTTTTAAAATACGTTCTACTTCTCCACCGAAATCGGCATGTCCAGGAGTATCCAGGATGTTGATTCTTGTTCCTTCATAATTTACTGCTGTATTTTTAGCAAGGATTGTAATCCCGCGTTCACGTTCGATATCATTTGAGTCCATTGCACGTTCTTCGACATGTTCATTTGAACGAAAAGTTCCCGATTGTTTTAACAATTGGTCTACTAATGTTGTTTTCCCATGGTCAACGTGTGCGATAATTGCGATATTGCGTAAATCTTCGCGTAACTTTGTCATTATTCCACTCCATATTCTTTTTTCGAATGATTAACTGTGTTATTATAGCACAAGAAGAGTAAATTGTCTTTTTTTGTTTTTTTACAGTTTCTCAATATTATTAATAATCCGGTTTTTACATACATACCAAGGAGGCAATTTCCCATGAACAAAGCAAAAGCAGTTATGTTTATTTTTGCTATTGCAGCAATGCTATCGATGATTTCCATCGGCTATGCAATTGCAGCACAAACTTGGCTCGGTGCAATCGCAGGAATCGTTGCATTATATGTTGTTATGTCAGTAGGCTTCAAAACGAAACGCAAATTCCGCGACCAAGGGCTTTTATAGAAAAGCGTAGGCGCCATGCTTTGCCCCGCGTAGGCGATAACGCCACGTCCTGTGGCAGATGTTTTTTGCGCGAAAGCGAAGCGACAGCAGCAACGCCGACATGACTCACGTCGTGTGAGCCTCAAGCGCCGGCTGAATCGCGAAGCATCTTTTCGCTTTCGACCGAGGGCAGATTTTTTTTGCGCGAAAGCGTAGCGACAGCAGCAGACCGCGACCTCAAGACTCGGACTGGGCGCCGGAGCTGGACAATAGCTCGTTGGACTCCGAAAAACATATTTCTTTCTTGATCCTTTAGAAGCACGATTTGCGAGTTAAAACAATCGCAAATCGTGCTCTTTATTTTATTTTTCTTCAATATAATCAGTCAGTATTTGTTCATAGATGAATGGGTTTGCGATAATAAACGTATCTTGCGACAACAGATTGCAGGGTTGTCCTTTTAAGTTGGAAGCAATGGCTCCAACTTCTTGCGCAATCACCGTTCCCCCGCCAATATCCCAGGGCGATAACCTCATCGAAATATAGGCATCCAGCTTCCCGCTTACTACAAAGGCAATTTCCATTGCTGCCGAGCCATATGATCTTGTCCCTCTTACCTTTTTGACCAAATCAATGATTTTCTCGTGATTTACTTTTTTATTCGGTGCGACCCAAGTAGCGTTTATTCCAATAACTGCTTCCTCAAGATTCAAAGGCTCCAGTTTGCTTAGCGGCGTATTATTGTACCATGCCCCTTCCCCATGTATGGCATGGAACAAATCCCCCCTCATTACATCATATATGTACCCAAGTTTCCCTACACCATCAACAAAAAAACCGATTGTAATCATAAAATGCCGATGCTGTTTTATAAAATTCATGGTGCCATCAATCGGATCGATTATCCAGACGGGGCCTTCAAGCGAGTCCACTCGTTCACCCATCCCTTCTTCCCCCAAAATTTTATGGGTAGGATAAGTTGCTTTTATGTGGTTAATAAAAAAAGTTTCTGTTTCCCGGTCAATATTTGTTACCAAATCGTTTGGATTTGCTTTCGTTTCGATAATGATGTCATATGAAAAAGCGCTTCTTATGCGTTTACCCGCCTCTAAAATCATTTCCTTCGCGAACTTGTCTATTACTTTTAAATCCATTTAGCCCCCACCTTTTTATATAAACCTTTCCATTAGAATAACTGAAGTTCTACTTTATTTCGAGGAATTTTCATAATATTCATGGTTTACCATTTAATTATAACAAAAATCACTTGCAGACCAAGAAGGCGCAAGTGATTTTAACAATCGATTAACTTGTCAAACATAAGCGTGAAGACCATCTAATTCATCTTGGATTTCTTTTAATCGTTTCTTGCTTTTTTCCATTTCTTTTTCATCTTTTTCCTGCATGGCAGCATACAAGGAGGCCAGCTCATAATCAAGCTCCAGGCGCAGAACTTGTTCATATTGCTTTTCGATGTCGACTTTGCGTATAATTTTAATCATCTGTTTCATAGAAATCACTTCCCTTTCATTTTTAAAATTTTTGTCTCATGAAGTTGTTTGTTACAAAATTTTTCCCAAAAAACCGTTAAAATAAACATGAAATGCAATGAGGAGGCTGCAATTAATGGACCAAATCCAATGGACAAACCAAGACTTTGAAGTTTTTGAAATAGACGGGCTGGAGCAGCGAATGGAAGCTTTAACAACCGTTGTCCGTCCAAAATTCCAGCAATTGGGCGATATTTTTTCCAGTTACTTTAGCGCTCAAACCGGGGATGAATTCTTTGCACATGTTGCGAAACATGCCCGAAGAACAATCAATCCTCCCAAAGATTCCTGGGTAGCTTTTGCGCCGTATAAACGTGGCTATAAATCGCTTCCTCATTTTCAAGTTGGGCTTTGGAATACACATTTATTCATCATTGTTGCAATTATTTATGAAGCACCCCAAAAATCTGAAATGGCAACACGTTTACTGGAGCATATTGACCACTTTGACAAATTGCCAAATGATTTCATCATTTCGGGTGACCACATGTCACAAGACGCAATTTCTTTAAAAATAGGGCGTGAGGAAAAACAGCTTGAAGACTTGCTCATTCGCTTAAGGGACGTTAAAAAGGGTGAATTTCTGGTTGGGCGTCATATTTCAAAAAAAGAAGCGGTCAATCTTTCTCCCGAACAATTTTTGCAAACGACCGAGAAAACTTTTGAAGCTTTACTGCCCATCTACAACTTGATCATAGGAAAATAAAGCAAATCTCAACTTGGTTGATGGCTGCAAAAGGCAAAAGTGTACAAGCTTTTGCTTTTTTTCATTTCCAGCCTTCATTTACTTCTCTCTGTGTTTCGTTTTGGTGTGTTGTATCATTAATATGCACATCCACCTAGCAAACATTACATAATTCCATCTTATTTTTTCCTCGGCTTCCAATATCCCCTTCCTGGATTACTCTTTTCCGCCATACTCATTATTTTGCGTACTTTTAGAAATTCCAAAAGAATGGATGATTATAAAAAAGCGAAACCGGGTAAAGTTTACCGAGCAATTTAGACATTTAAGGAGTGTACTACATGAATCTTCATAATGGGTCATTATATTGGCCGACGACTTTATCAACTCCATTCAAAGCAAAAAAACCGGAAAAACCAAAAAAACGATATGATGCGATTATTATAGGGGGCGGTATGTCAGGTTGTTTAACCGCTTATAGATTATTAAAAGATGGGCTGTCTGTAGCCATTTTAGAGAAAAGAAAATTTGGACAGGGCAGTACAGCCGCCAATACCGGCTTGCTTCAATATTCAAATGATATTATGCTTTCAGATCTTATTGATCAGATTGGAAAAAAGGATGCTGTCCGCTTCTATCGATTATCTTACGAAGCAATAGACGATATCGAAAAAATCGCAAAAGAGCTTCCTGTTGATGTTGATTTTGTTCGACGGCCCAGCATCTATTTTGCCAGCGACGTTTCCCATGTTGAAAAATTGAAAAAAGAATATGAAACGTTGTACGACAATAGATTCCCCTGCGAATATTGGGATGGGCTAACTTTATCAACGTACATGCCATTCTATAAACCGGGAGCAATCGTGACGTATCAAGACGCAGAAATTAACCCGTTAAAATTCATTACTGGCATATTAACGTATTTGCAAAATCACGGTGTGCATTTATTTGAAGATACCGTTGTTGAAGATACCACTTATGAAAACAACGAAGTTCAGCTGCAAACCAATTCTCACCAATTCCTGGCCAAAGATGTAATCTATACTATTGGCTATGAAAAAAATCTTAATGCGGAAAGCGAAAACAGCGTGTTCAATCGTTCTTATGTTATGGTGACAAAACCAATTGAATCCAATACTCACTGGCATAATCAAGCAATGATTTGGGAAACGAACAGACCGTATTTGTATATGCGAACAACTGCAGAAGGGGCAATTATGGTTGGAGGCATGGATGAAAATATCCCGGAAGCCCCAACTGATGAAAAAATAATTAATGAGTGCGCGGAAAAGCTTTTAAGTCAAACGAAACAACTATTCCCGCATTTAGATTTAGAAGTGGATTATTGCTATGCTGCTACATTCGCTGAATCAAAAGACCAATTGCCATTCATAGGCCCACATCCCACAAAACCGAATCATTATTATTTGCTCGGCTACGGCGGAAACGGGACAGTCTACAGTGCACTTGGCGCCAAAATGATCAGTAATTTTATTGCAGGAAGAGAGAACGCAGATACACACATTGTATCCCCCAAAAGAAAAAACCTTTGTGAGTTGTCCATTGCCTAATCCGCTAGCCCGCTTCCATGAAAAAAACGAAAATAAAAACGCATGAATGCTAAAAAACATTCATGCGCACTTTTGAAACTGCAAATTCTTTACATTTTTATGATTTTTCCATTTTCCAGCTCTTTTGTTAGTTTAACAACTTTATAGCTTACATATCCGCTAACTTCTTCAAACTCGCGAAATACTGTTTTTTCTTCCGATTGAGAAGGGACAATTTCTTTAAAACGCCGATATCTCGCAAGCATATCTTCCCGTTTGATTCCCTTTTCGTATGCTTGTTCAATTCCTTCAAAAAACGTAACTACATCAATTATTTCCGTTGTGGACCAATCCGTTGAAAATGGATAAGAATATTCCATTAAAAGACCCCGCCTTCTTGCTTTAGTGACCCCATTTTACTCTTATTTCTTCTGCCTGTGCAACCATTCGCTGGATTAACTCATGAACGGATGGAACGTCCTGGATCAGACCGGTTACTTGGCCCGCCCAACCAAAACCATTCTGCTCATCGCCATCGTAAATGAATTTTTTGTTCACTTCGCCGCTTATATACTCTTTAAGAGCTTCGTAAGTAGGCGTCTTTTTTTCCGTTTCTATTATTTTTTCCGCAAACTCATTTCTTAATACCCGTGCTGGTGCACCAATCGAGCGCTTAATAATCGTAGTATCGGATTCCGAGCTCTGAATTAAACGCTGAACATACTCAGGGGAGGCATGGATGCATTCTTTTGTTGCAATAAAACGCGTTCCCATTTCAATTCCTTCCGCTCCCAACGCATGTGCAGCCATCCAACCACGTCCATCTCCAATGCCGCCTGAAGCAATAACAGGAATGGAGACACTGTCTGCCACCCTGGGAACCAAAACCATTGTTCCCACATCATCTCGCCCCAGATGGCCTCCTCCTTCCTGCCCTACTACCATTACGGCATCCGCTCCAAGTTGTTGAGCTTTTTGAGCCTGTCTTACAGCAGCGACCAACACTAATTTTTTTATATTTGTCCCATTCAAAAGTTCAAAAATCGGTGCCGGATTTCCGCCTGTCATTGAAACAACAGGTACTTTTTCGTCTATTGCCACTCGAACCATTTCTTCGAAGCCTGTGCCATGCATCCCAATGGCAAAGTTAACGCCAAAAGGCTTATCCGTCTTTTCCTTTACTTTTTTTATTTCGTCTCTTAATAGTTGTGGAGATTTTAAGCTCATGGCCGTTATTTGACCTAATCCGCCTGCATTGGAAACAGCTGCCGCAAGATCGGAATAAGCCAAATAAGCAAGCCCACCCTGTATGATTGGATAGTTGATTTCTAGTAATCTTGCAACCCGGGTATCCCAAATCATTTTCATATCCCCTTTCTCTTAATTATTGTATACTTCTCTTTAATAGAAAAAATTCCTTTAATTTTTTTGTGGCGTTGAAATTGAATAGGTGCTATAATTCTTCTTGTTTTGTAATTTATATAAAGTGAGGTGGTACCTGCGTTGTCACAGTTAGAGACTCCATTGTTCGACGTATTGCTCAAACATCGAAATAGACATCCGATACAATTCCATATACCGGGACATAAAAAGGGTCAAGGAATGGATCCAGCTTTTCGTGAGTTCGTCGGCGACAACGTTTTATCAATTGATTTAATCAATATTGCTCCACTAGATGACTTACATTCACCAAAAGGCGCGATTAAAGAAGCTCAAGATTTAGCAGCTGAAGCCTTTGGTGCTGATCATACATTCTTTTCCGTTCAAGGTACTAGTGGCGCCATCATGACGATGATTTTATCCGTCGTCGGTCCAGGCGATAAAATATTGGTACCACGGAATGTCCATAAATCAACAATGTCAGCGATTGTCCTTTCCGGTGCCATTCCAATATTCATTGCTCCAGAAGTTGATAAAGAATATGGAATTGCCCACGGAATTTCTGTTGAATCTGTTGAAAAAGCACTTAAAACTTTTCCAGATGCAAAAGCGATGTTGGTGATCAATCCTACTTATTTTGGCTTTGCAACTGATTTAAAACGAATTGTAGATATGGTACACGAACATAATATCCCGGTAATAGTGGATGAAGCACACGGTGTTCATATCAAATTCCATGACGAGTTACCGCTTTCCGCTATGCAAGCGGGAGCCGATATGGCCGCAACAAGCGTTCATAAATTAGGCGGCTCCATGACAGGGAGTTCCGTTTTGAACGTGCGTGAAGGCTTAGTTTCTGTCAATCGAGTTCAGTCCGTTTTATCTATGCTTACGACGACTTCAACTTCATACCCGCTTCTAGCATCGCTGGACTGCGCTAGACGCCAGTTGGCAGTACATGGGTATGATTTAATCGATGAATGCCTTCGCCTTGCAAAAGATGCGAGAAAGCGTATCAATAAGATTCCGCATTTAAAAGTGGCAGGCAGAGAAATCTTGCATTCTTCTGCAACTTATGACATGGACCCTACTAAAATCCTTATTAGTGTAAAAGATTTGGGAATTACGGGACATCAAGCGGAAGAATGGCTGCGAAATAACGCGAATATTGAAGTTGAACTATCCGACCTTTACAATATTCTTTGCTTGATTACATTGGGAGATACGAAAAAAGAAATTAATCTGCTTGTCAATGCATTGCAAAGAATGTCGCAAGAATACGAATTGAAAGCGGCTGTAACAGAAACGATTGTTAATGTACCTGATATTCCAGCGTTGGCGATGACTCCGCGCGATGCGTTTTACGCTAGTACAGAAGTAATGCCTTTAGATGAATCTGCTGGGTATATTTGCGCAGAATTTATTATGGTATACCCTCCTGGAATCCCAATTTTCATTCCCGGGGAAATAATTACGGAAGATAATATCGAATATATTAAAATGAATGTAGAAGCAGGATTACCTGTACAGGGTCCTGAAGATCTTACTCTAAAAACAATCCGCGTAATAAAAGAGCGTATGCCAATCATTTAAGGCAAATTTCGATAAAATAAAACACGATTCTCACTATAATGGTAGTGAAAATCGTGTTTTTATTTTAAAAGAAAAAGAAAACAAATATCGGGCAGAGAATTGCACCGATGACAGCACTCAACCCCATTGATAAGGAACCCATTGAAAGGTCTTCTTCCCCATAATCCTTCAATTTTGAAATCCCCACTCCATGACTGGCACTTCCCATTGAAATTCCTCTACTAATCGGTGAATTTACTTTTAGCATCTTATAAAGAATTGGACCAAATAAGGCGCCCGTGAACCCGGCAATCATTACAAAAACCGCCGTTAGCGATGGAATCCCGCCAATTGATTCGCTTACTTGCATCGCGATGGGGGTTGTGAGCGATTTTGGCAAGGACGTTAAGATAAAACGCTCTTCCAATTTTAATGCTTTCAGGATGAAATACACGCTTAATAGACCGCTGATCATGGCGATAAAAATTCCCGAAAGAATCGTATATTTAAATTTCGAAATGAGATGCCGTTGGTTGTACAACGGGTAGGCTAAAGCCACAACAGCAGGACCCAGTAGATGTTGAATATACTTTCCGCCCTCCATGTATTCGGAAAATGGAATTTCAAACAATAATAATGCCGCTACCAGGACGATGGTCGTCGTTAAGATTGGCAAAAGAAAAGCATAGGGATATCTTTTATGCAACTGGTACATCAATATATATACCAGGACAGTACTAATTATGTAAATGACTGCCTTCACTTCCTTCATCCTCCCTTTCTTTCTTTTCTTTTATGGCCATTTCTTTTTTCTCGATTAATTCACTTAATTTGCTTGTACATAGAATGGCAAACAAAGTACTTGCAACAACAGTGCCCATCAGAATCATCCCATTGCCTGACAACAATTGTGGATAATCAATAATGCCGACAATCGGAGGGATAAAAAACAAGGTCATAAACGCTATTAAAAACCCCGCGCCTTCTCGGATATACTCCACTTTCACCAGCTTCATTTTCAGGCAAACCGCTAACAGTACCAGGCCGATAATGCTGGAAGGCAATGGCAATCCTGTCAATTCAACAATAAAGACACCCATATAATAAAAAATATACAATAATAGAATTTGAGCAATTATTCTTATGATTCGCATCAATCGGCAATAGATAGAAAGCAACTTTCTCTTATTGCCACTCACCCCCTTAATAAACGCTATTTTACCCCTATAAAAATAGGTTGTCTATAATTCTTCCTAATTTAAACTATCCCTTCAATTATAGCATTCCATTTTCGAGAGTTAGCATTGTCTCAGGATTAAGAAATTAAAAGAGAGACAAAGAAAATATTCTTTATCTCTCCTGCAGGATTTATTCTTCTTCATTTACAATAACTTTTCTTCCAGTAAATTTCAGGATAATCGGTACGAAAATCCAAGCAAACGCAACGATTAAAAATGCCAATGATAACGGACTCGTAACAAAAATGCTATAATCGCCGTTTGAAATGGTTAAGGCACGTCTCATATTATTCTCAATCATCGGTCCCAAAACCAAGGCCAACACTAATGGAGCTACTGGGTAGTCATTTTTGGAAAATAAATACCCCAATACCCCACAAGCAAGCAGCAAGTATAAATCAAACGTCGAATACTGAACCGCATAAACACCAAAGAAGGAAATAGCAATAATAATCGGCAGCAAATATTTTTGAGGTGTTTGAATAATTTTAGCGAATACCCGTACCAAAGGCATATTTAGGATCAATAATATCAAGTTCCCAAAAAACATACTTGCAATTAGCCCCCAGGCGATTTCTGGGTGGTCATCGAATAACAATGGGCCTGGCTGCACGTTATACATAATGAGTGCTCCCATTAATATAGCGGTTGTTCCTGAACCTGGAATTCCCAAGGTTAATAGTGGAATCATCGCGCCGCCAGAAGCCGCATTATTGGCTGACTCCGGTCCCGCTACTCCGGCGATATTTCCTTTCCCAAACGAATCCGGATTTTTGCTGACTTTTTTTTCTGTTATATAGGAAAAGAATGATGCCAGTGTCGCGCCGGCACCCGGAAGTACTCCGATGAAGAATCCTAATAAAGATCCCCTCGCAATTGGTTTGGCGCTTTCTTTTAAATCTTGTTTCGTTGGCAATATACGCGTAATTTTGGCAATTGGGTCTGTGTCTGCTTCTTTCTCCAGAATCGTTTTAAATACTTCTCCCAAGGCAAATAATCCCACCGCAATTGTTAAAAATTCAATTCCCCCATATAACACTGGTATGTCATATGTAAACCTTGCAATTCCAGAAACTCCGTCTATTCCGATTGTCCCCAGCATCAGACCCAGCACTGTCATAATCAATGCTTTGGTCATTGATTTTCCCGCAAGACCACTAACGGCACATAAACCCAAAAGCATCAAAGAGAAATATTCAGCTGGTCCAAATTCCAAGGCAATATTGGATAGAGGCTCTGCCAGCAATACTAAGCCAATTAGGGACACAATACCTGCAACAAAGGATCCAATCGCTGCAATGGATAAAGCAGCACCAGCCCGTCCCTGCCTAGCCATTTGATAGCCATCCAGTGCAGTAACCACCGACGAAGATTCACCCGGTGTATTTAATAAAATAGAAGTTGTAGAGCCCCCGTACATCGCTCCATAATAAACGCCGGCCAGTAAAATAATCGAACTGGCTGCAGCTGATTCCGTTGGCAGCCCCGATGTTAGCGTAGCAGTAATGGGTATTAATAAAGCCACGCCGCTCATAGGTCCGATACCTGGTAGAACTCCCACTGCCGTACCTATAATTACACCGACCAGTGCAAATAATATATTATGCCACTGTAAAGCTGTGGCAAATCCATCCATCAAAAATTGAAACGTTGCCATTTACAACCCCCCGCTTAAAATAAAGTAAATTTAGGTAAAGATCCTCCTAGGAGAGTCACGAACATCAAATAAACGCCTAATGTAAAAAAGAGTGCAATAAGTATGGTAGATAAAAGTTTCCCTTTTTCCATAACCCAAAAAGAAATCAATAAGAATAGGAAAGTAGCTAAAATATAACCGATTATTTCTAGCAAAAATACATATAGGATAGCAGAAACTAATATTATTCCAAATCGTTTATAATTTAACTTCATCTTTTCCGGTGTTTCAGAATTCTTCCTAAAAGTTTCGTATAATAACCGTAAACTTAAGAATCCAAGTATGATTCCCAGTATTAATGGATAGGTTTTGGGTCCAATCACGGATCCATATGCGCTTCCCGAGATTTTCATACTTTCTGTTACAAATAAAATACTGATCACCAATAAGATAACACCCATACTTTTATCGAAAGTATTCGTCATAGGCCAGCCTCCATTTATTTAAAAAAATGCTGTCCTTTAAGACTCTGCTTATAGGACAGCCCTCTAGTTACTTATGCATTTCCAAAGCTTGCAATAATTCACCTATTACATTCTCTTGTTCTTCTAAAAACTTAGTAAACTCTTCTGCGTTGCGATATTCTGATTGCCATCCATTACGTTCCAATTCTGCTTTCCATTCGTCTGTTTCAACCATTTCACTTAGCTTGGCTGCCCAATAATTAACAGCTTCTTCCGACATATTCTTTGGACCGAATAATCCTCTCCAAATTGTAAACTCGGCATCAATGCCAAGTTCCTGGAATGTCGGGACTTCCGCCAACGTGCCTGTTAGACGTTCAGTTGCACTTACTGCCAGAACTCTTACATCGCCCGATTTTACATATTCTCCAATCGATGATGCATCTGTTGCAATGACATCCGCATTCCCGCCTAATAAGGCAGCAACAGCTTCTCCACCGCCATCATAGGAAACATATTTTACAACTTTTGGGTCGATTCCATATTTAAATGCCGGCAAAATCCCAACAAGATGATCCATTGACCCAGGAGCTGAGCCACCTGCCATTGTAATGGATGATGGGTCGGCTTTAATGGCATCCAATAATTCAGTTAAATTGTTATAAGGTGCATCCGCTTTTACAACAATCGCTCCATAATCACGCGTTAATTGAGCAAGCGGTGTTGTATCTTTATAACCATAAGGGCTATTTCCTTCTGCTTTTAAATTATTTATAAGAATTGGCGGCGATTTTGTCATCAGCATATAATCATTGTCAACTTCTTTTGTTGCATATTCTGCCATAAATACAGCACCACCACCGCCGGCTCTATTCTCAACCGTGATAGGCTGCTCGACTAAACCAGTTTCAGACATAACTTTTGCAATTGCACGTGCTGTTAAATCCCATCCTCCACCTGCCCCGGATGGCGCAACAATGGTAATATTGCTATCTGGATAACCTGTGGATTCTGTAGAATCTGTTTCTCCCTTCGATTTGGTTTCTTCATTATTAGATGCCGTGTCCCCGCTGCATGCTGCTAAAATGACTGACAGCGCAAGGGCAAAACAAAGTATCAATAATTTCCTCATTTTATGATCCCCCTTTGTTTACACCTTTCTTAAGAAATGGTGTCTACCATTAAATTAATGAAAGCGAATACAAAAGACAATAAAAGGAGATTAAAATGGTATTTTCTTTATAAAGGCTAATTTTGTTCATAATGTTCACAAAAAAACAGCAAACATCTACAAATAGAAGTTCGCTGTTTTTATAAATTTTTTAATTATTATTTCCAATAATGTACCGTCTTTCCGGTCGTCCTACTGTACCATAAATCAAATCTGTATATACTTTGCTTTCGGATACTAAATGCTCCAGATAGCGTCGCGCGGTGGATCGACTCAATCCCATATCTTTCCCCAGCTTTTCTGCCGTTGTTCCTTCCGGGCACGAGACTAAATAATCGTACACCTTTCCTCTTGTAATCACATCGATTCCTTTGGGCGGCAATTCTCCGGCAGATATCTCTTTTGATGAGGACCATATCTCCTTGATTTCATGCTCTTCAAGACGCGACTTTTTTTCAAGCAACCGCCTTTTTGTTTGATAAGTCTCCAAACACTCTTTAAATTTTTCAAATGTTACGGGTTTTAATAAATAATCGATCACTCCGCCACGAAACGCTTTTTTCAGGATTTCAGTTTCGGAAGCTGCCGTGATAAAAATAATATCGGTTTCCGGACTATTCCTTTTAATGAACTCCAAAATATCCGTACCTAGTTTATCGGGAAAAAACACATCGAGCAAAACCAAATCAGGCTTGACAGTTTCTACCCAATCGAACGCTTCTTCCGCATTATAAGCAACTCCGATACTTTGAAAACCATTTATCTTTTCGATAAATTTTAGATGAATATTGGCGATTCGTTTATCATCTTCAACAATTAACACCTCGACCTTGTCCTTCATGGCCATTCCTCCCCTTCGGAATTTCAATTATAAATAACGCGCCCCCTAAATCCCCTTCTTCTATATAAATCTCGCCGCCCAATTCTTCAAGATTTTCTTTCACTTTAATTAGGCCAAAACCATGTTGATTCTTTTTATTCTTTGTAGACACTCTTTTTTCAAAAAGAATATCTTTTACTTTACCATCAATTCCTCTTCCACTGTCTTCCACCTCGATCAACAAACCTTTTCCGTGGCCCCAAATCAAGATGCGTACCATTCTTTCTTCCTCAGGCAAGTGCTCGACTGCCTCAAAAGCATTCGTTACTAAATTCCCGAAGATTGAAACAAAAAGGTGCTTTTGGACATGTGCGGGCAATTGTTCCAGTTTGCTGTCTTCGTCAAGTATAAATTTTACTTTCAATTCTTTTGCTCTATTAAAAAATCCGATCAATATACCGCTTATAAAGGGGTCCTGCAGCCTCTCGGAAATAAAATGAATTAAATTTCCCTGAGATTCCCGCTCGCTATGTATTAACTCAAGTGCCGAATCATAATTTTTCAATTGAATAAGGCCCGAGATAGTATATAAGAAGTTATTATATTCATGTGTTTGAGACCTAAGAGCTTCCGTATATTTTTTTACCTGGGAAAGTTCCATCGCCAGCCGGTCAATTTCCGAAGTTGGGCGAAAACTTGAAACGACCCCCACTACCTGATCTTCCTTGAAAATAGGAATTCGATTGACAATCACATCTTTCCCCTTGATTTCCATCGCCCGATCTAAGTGCCGCTCGCCAGTAAGCAGTATCTCAAACATTTGCGTATTGGGTATAAAAGTACGAATATCAACTCCTATAACCTGACTATTTTCATCAATCTCCAATGTTTTATAGGCGGCAGAATTGATCACTGTAATCCTGCCTTTCTCATCAATCATAATGATTCCTTCACGAATGGATTCTATCAGGGCATTTTGTTGCTGCAATAGTTTTGCGATTTCAACCGGCTCATAATTCAATAACTCTTTTTTTAGCCTTGATGATAAAATGGAAGCGAAAATAGAACCAATCATTACAATCAAGACAAGAATCACTATCCTGTTGTGAGAATACTTGAGAAGGATGGAGCTTATATCTTTTTTCAAATATCCAACTGAAACGACACCAATTATTTTGCCGTTCCTCCCAATGACGGGAGTTTTCCCCCTAATGGCCGCTCCAAGAGTGCCGGTAGCTTCGGAAATATAAGATAAGCCATCTTCCAAAACTCCTTTATTATCATCGCCAACCATTTTTTGGCCAATGCGTTCTTCGATCGGGTGGGTATAACGAATTCCCTGGTCATTTCCAATTACCACATATTGCGCATCTGTATCTTGCAGGATTTTTTCAGCAATGGGTTGCAGCACTTCTGTAGGATTTTCTGCATAAAATCCTGCAATCACATCAGGACGCTGGGCAGTTGTTTTGGCAATATGCAATGCTTTTAATCCAACTTCTTCTTTAATCGCATTCGATAAAATGAAATAAAAAGATACGGCCAATGCAATGGAAATGAGCAAAATAATGACAATATTATAGCTAAAGATTTTTGATTGCATGGAACGCAATTTCATTTTACCCCTCACAATGTAAGTTATAATGATTCTATTATATTAAATTGTTAGAATGTTTTGTAGTTTTGAAGGGAATTTTATGAAATATGGATTTTGCCTCATTTCAGGAGCAAGATAGGAGAGGTGAAAAAAAAACGCATTCGCTGCATAAAGTTGCAGCAAAATGCGTTTTGTCGTATAGATTATTTTGAAATAATGTGGATTGGGTTGCCAAGTAATACTTCAGCAGTTTCCATAGTGATTTCACCTAATGTTGGGTGAGGGTGAATTGTTAATGAAACATCTTCAGCAGTCATGCCGCCTTCGATTGCCAAGCAAAGCTCTGAAATCATATCGGATGCACCAGCACCAACGATTTGAGCACCTACAAGCAAGCCATCTTCTTTACGTGCAACTAGTTTCACGAAACCTTCAGTTTGGTTTAGTGCCAATGCACGGCCGTTAGCTGCAAATGGGAATTTCGCTACATTTACTTCTAATCCCTCTTCTTTTGCTTGCTGTTCGCTGTATCCTACAGTAGCCATTTCTGGATCTGTGAAACATACAGCTGGGATTGCCAGGTAATCAACAACTGAATTTTCCCCAGCGATCGCTTCCGCAGCAACTTTACCTTCGTAAGAAGCTTTGTGAGCAAGTTGTGGTCCGTCCACAATATCACCAATCGCATAAATATTTGGAATATTAGTGCGGCATTGTTTGTCCACTTTGATTAACCCGCGTTCTGCAAATTCAACACCAATTTGCTCCAGACCTAATTCATCTGTATTTGGACGACGACCTACTGTCACTAATACATAATCAGCTTCAACCGTTTTCTCTTCTCCGCCAACTTCATAAGTCACAACTACGCCGTTTTCGTTTTCTTCGACGCCTTTTGCAGATGCATTAACTTCGATTGAAACGCCTTTTTTCTTAAGGCCTTTTTTCACGATTTGCGTCATTTGTTTTTCGAAACCAGCCAAGATATCTTTGCCGCCTTCGATAATTGTTACTTCAGTACCGAAGTTAGCAAAAGCAGAACCTAGCTCTGTACCGATATATCCGCCGCCGATTACAACTAATTTTTTCGGCAATTCTTTCAAGTTAAGAGCGCCTGTCGAATTAAGGACACGTTCCGTAAATTTGAACGTTGGAATTTCTACCGGACGAGAACCTGTTGCTAAAATTGCATTTTTGAATGTATATGTTTGAGCAGAATCTCCGTCGATAATACGAACTGAATTGGCATCAACGAAATACGCTTCGCCTTTTACGATCTCAATTTTATTCCCTTTTAAAAGCCCTTCAACACCGCCAGTTAACTTCTTGACAACACCGTTCTTGAATTCTTGAACTTTATCAAAATCAAGTTTAACTTCTGACGCAATGACACCCATATCTTCTGAATGTTTTGCTTGTTCAAAACGATGACCCACTGAGATTAACGCTTTTGAAGGAATACATCCTACGTTAAGGCAAACGCCACCTACTACATCTTTTTCTACGATTGTAACTTTTTGACCTGTTTGTGCAGCGCGAATTGCTGCAACATATCCACCAGGACCAGCCCCTACTACTAATGTGTCAATTTCAATTGCGAAATCTCCTACTACCATTTTTTTACGCCTCCATTAATAAAAGTTCCGGATCACTTAACAAACGTTTTAAATGATTTAAAGCGTTTTGCGCTGTGGCTCCGTCGATCATACGATGATCGAAGCTCAATGATAATGCTAACACAGGTGCACCTACAATTTCACCATTTTTTATTATTGGTTTCTCGGAAATTCGTCCGATACCCAAAATTGCAACTTCCGGATGGTTAATTACCGGCGTGAACCATTGGCCGCCTGCAGACCCGATATTCGTGATCGAACAAGAGCCGCCTTTCATTTCATTTGACGACAATTTGCCTTCACGGGCTTTTGTTGCCAATTCATTTATTTCAGCAGAAATCGTGAATACTGATTTGCGGTCTGCATTTTTGATAACTGGTACAAGCAAACCTTTTTCCGTATCGGCTGCAATCCCAATGTTATAGTAATGTTTTTGGATAATTTCATTTGTTGCATCATCAAATGAACGGTTAAATTCAGGGAACTCACGCAATGTGGAAACCAGTGCTTTCACAACGTATGGCAAGTATGTTAATTTGATGTTTTTCTCCAAAGCAATATTTTTGAATTTTTTGCGATGTGCCACCAATTCCGTCACATCTACTTCGTCCATTAAGGTAACGTGTGGTGCCGTTTGTTTAGAATGAACCATCGCTTTGGCAATTGCTTTGCGAATTCCTGAAATTTTCTCGCGTGTTTCAGGGTATTCTCCTTCCAGATTTACAGGTACCGGAGTAGAAGCTGTTTCTTCGCTTGATTTAACTTCTGCAGTATTGTCGCTTGCTGGAGTTTCCTCTTTTGAAGCTGCAGCCCCGCCAGTTAAATAATTGTCGATATCTTCATTTAAGATGCGTCCATTTTTTCCAGTACCGCTCACAAGCTGGATGTTCACGCCTTTTGTTCGTGCATATTTTCGTACGGATGGCATCGCGATAATACGTTTATTCTCTGAAGTGTCCGGTGCAAGATCTACGGCTGGGTCTTCTTTCGAATCACCTTTTACTGGTTCTTTTTCAACTTCTTGTCCATCTTCAAAAGTAGACTGAACTTGTGCGTTTGTTGTAGTAGTAGCCTCTTCTTGTTGATGGTCATCCCCTTTGAACTGAAGATTTTCGTACCCAGGAGCATCAATTCGAATAATTACATCTCCTACGACCGCTACTCCACCTTCATTAACCAGGATCTCTTCGATTGTTCCTTCAACCGGTGAAGGCATTTCAACAACTGCTTTGTCATTTTGGATTTCACACAGAACATCGTCTTCTTGAATTTTGTCACCTGGTTTAACAAACCATTTTACAATTTCACCTTCATGAATACCTTCTCCAATATCAGGCATGCGGAATTCAAAAGCCATCAATTTCACCCTTTCTACTCACAAATCATTCGATTAGAATGTTAATACTTTTTTAGCTGTTTCTAAAATATCTTTATAGTTTGGCAGCCAAATATTCTCGGCTTGCGGGAATGGATAAATTGTATCCGGTGCGGCAACACGCAATACTGGTGCTTCCAGGCTTAGGATTGCACGTTCCGTAATTTCCGCCACCACATTGGCAGCAATGCCGGCTTGTTTTTGTGCTTCTTGAACAACGATTGCACGGTTTGTTTTTTCGACAGAAGCAATAATCGTTTCAATATCCAGTGGCTGCACCGTACGCAAATCCACTACTTCCACTGAGTATCCTTCTTTTTCAAGCTCTTCGGCCGCTTTCAAGCTTTCATGCACCATTAAACCATACGCGAATATAGATAAATCTTTACCTTCACGTTTTACGTCTGCTTTGCCTAAAGGAATAGTATAAGATTCTTCAGGAACTTCTCCTTTTACAGAACGATACAGTTTTAAGTGCTCGAGAAAAATGACTGGGTCATTATCACGAATGGATGAAATCAGTAACCCTTTTGCATCGTATGGAGTTGAAGGAATAACTACCTTTAACCCTGGTTGCTGTGCCATTAAACCTTCCAAACTATCGGAGTGCATTTCCGGAGTATGAACACCGCCACCGAATGGCGAACGGATTGTTACAGGCATATTGAAAGTATTGCCTGTACGGTAGCGATAGCGAGCCAGTTGTCCGCTAATTGAATCCATTACTTCGAAAACGAAGCCGAAGAATTGAATTTCGGGAACTGGACGGTAACCAGTTAACGAAAGACCTACCGCTAAACCACCGATTCCAGATTCAGCAAGAGGTGTATCAAAAACACGATCCTCGCCAAATTCATTTTGAAGGCCTTCTGTTGCACGGAAGACCCCGCCGTTTACACCTACGTCTTCACCGAACACTAATACATTTTCGTCATCTTTCAGTTCGCAGCGCAGTGCATCCGTAATCGCTTGAATCATTGTCATTTGTGCCATAGGTTATTTCGACTCCTTCGCTTCAAAGATTTCATATTGCTCTTGTAAGTTATACGGCTTTTCCTCGTACATATTTGAAATTAAGTCCGTAACTTTTTGTTTTGGTGTTTCATCCGCTTTTTTAATGGCAGCTTTAATTTCTTCTTTTGCTCGTTCGATTACTTCCGTTTCTTTTTGCTCATCCCATAACCCTTTTCCTTCCAGATAAATGCGGAAGCGAACAATCGGGTCCTTGGCTGCCCATTCATTATCGATATCAGTTGTACGGTAACGAGTTGGATCATCCCCGGACATTGTGTGCGGTCCATAGCGATAGCACATTGTTTCGATTAATGAAGGACCTTCCCCTTTTACGGCGCGTTCGCGAGCATCGCGAGTTGCTACATAAACGGCAAGTGGATCCATTCCGTCTACCAGCACACTTGGAATACCTGCGGCAATCCCTTTTTGGGCAATTGTTTTTGCTGATGTTTGTACATCGCGAGGAGTTGAAATCGCAAATTGGTTATTTTGGACAATGAAAATTGCCGGTGCTTTGAATGCTCCTGCAAAGTTGATGCCTTCGTAGAAATCTCCCTGCGATGAACCGCCGTCACCAGTATACGTAATGGCTACATCTGCCGTTCCGCGCTTTTTAATGCCAAGCGCTACTCCTGCAGCTTGAACATACTGGGCGCCAATAATGATTTGAGGCGGCAGCACGTTGACACCTTCAGGAATTTGATTTCCTACAAAATGGCCTCTACTAAACAAGAATGCTTTCCATAAAGGTAGTCCGTGGAATACGATTTGTGGAACATCACGGTAACCCGGTAAAATCCAGTCGTCTTTTTCCAAAGCAAAATGAGAAGCCAATTGTGAAGCTTCCTGCCCCGCTGTTGGTGCATAGAAACCAAGTCTCCCTTGACGGTTCAAGGAAATGGAGCGTTGATCCAAAATTCGCGTAAACACCATGCGAGTCATCAATTCAACTAATTCTTCGTCAGACAAATCAGGAACTGCATCCTCGTTTACAATTTTCCCTTCTTCATTCAGAATCTGGAACATTTCAAATTTGCTTTCGACTTCCTGTAAAGTAGCAGCAGGATCAAATTGTTTTTTTAACTTTTCTCCCATATAGCACCTCTCCCTTAGTTCTGTATCAAAATTAATTTTAAAAATATTAGTACAATATATTGTTAAATTGAGTATATAAAAATAAAATCAATCGGTCAATCATAGATTATCGTTTATTTCGCACTTTTTTTCTCATTACATTTTCTATCGTCTTTTTCAATCTGTTATATATTAAAACAAAATCTGTATTACAACAGAATTTGCCAACGCTGAATAAATTCCTATTTTCGATATAACTTTCCTTAAAAAGGTTCACTTTATCTTTATTCACATATACTGATATGACTAAACTTTTCTAAAGCAAAAGCCAGTGAATTGTGATATTTTTAAAAAGATTGGACATTGTGGCCACAAGAATTTTTCATCCCGAAAAAATTTGGCGATGAATCGTCATTTCTTATATACTTTAATTATTTAGTTGTTAGTTGAAAGGAAGTTAAAAGATGATTTTAATGGAACATATTATCCGTGAAGGTCACCCTACGTTAAGAGCCAGAGCAGAAGAAGTAAAATTCCCTCTAACCGAAGAGGACCGCAAATTGGCTCATGACATGCTAGAATACTTGATTAACAGTCAAAACCCTGAAATTGCAGAAAAATATGGACTGCGATCCGGTATCGGTTTGGCAGCCAATCAAATTAATTCTTTAAAAAGAATGTTCGCACTTCATTTGGAAGATGACCAAGGCGAACTATTAAGTTTTGTTGCCATCAATCCTAAAATTGTGAGCCATTCGGTCGAAAAAACATACATCCCTTCAGGCGAAGGGTGTTTGTCCGTTGACCGGAATGTCCCTGGCTATGTTCCTCGATATGCCAGAATAACAGTTAAGTTTTGGACAATCGATGGCGAAGAAAAGAAATTGCGCTTAAAAGGATTGCCTGCAATTGCCTTCCAACATGAATTGGATCATCTGAATGGTGTCATGTTTTATGATCACATAAATCCTGAAAATCCATTTGCATCAGTACCGGATTCTTTTCCGTTAGGGGATTAGTAAGAAAAGCGCAAGCTCCCTGCTTAGCCATCGACAGATGTTTTTTGCGCGTAAGCGAAGCGACAGCAGCAGATATTTTTTGCGCGAAAGCGAAGCAACAGCAGCAAATGTTTCCTGTACCGAAAGCACAGCGGCAGGTATAGATTTTTTGTGTATCGAAAGCGCAGCGACAGATACAGATGTTTTTGTACCGAAAGCTTATGTTTTTTATAGTAAAATCCAAAAAGGAGTCTTGAAAGTTTTGCTTTCAGGACTCCTTCTTTATTATGAACAAAATTTTTTATTTATAGTCTAAGCATTATTAAACATACTACATAAAATAGTATAGGAAGAGTATTTGCTTTAAATGATGTTCAGCTTGCTCATCGCCCTTGCCAAACCATCTTCGTCAACATGATCGGTAACAAGATTCGCCGCTTTTTTCGCTTTTTCATGACCATTGCCCATTGCAACCGAAGTGCCCACAGCCTGAAGCATTTCAATATCGTTCAACCCATCGCCAAAGGCAATTGAATTTTCAATCGGAATATTCATTCTTTCAAGCAAATACTGGATTCCCCGTGCTTTTGAACCGTCCTTTGGCAAAATATCACAGGAGTAAGGATGCCATCGAACAAATTTAACTTCCGGAAAAGAATCGCGGTATAGCTGTTCATCTTTTTCTTCCATAAAAATCAGTGTTTGGTACACTTCATTATCCTCATAAAATAACGGATTGCTCTGCGGGTAGGGATATTTTAATGTGGTTATTCCTTGTTCAATGAAAGAATGGTCGTCAACCGAAGCAATCATTTCTTTATCGTCAATAAATACAACCGGATGATTTCGCGCCTCTCCAAAGCGAATAATTTTGGCTAAATAATCTTTGGGCACACTATCCGTAAATAGAACTTCTCCTTTATAGACGACATACTGGCCGTTAAAAGTAACAAATGTATCAATCTCCAGTTCCTCCAGAACGCTTTCGATCATGAAAGGAGCTCTTCCGGTGGCAATAGCAATTTCGTATCCATTATTTCTTGCTCTTTGAATCGCCTTTTTGGCAGAATCGGGAATTTCCTTTCTGCTATTATAAAGCGTTCCATCCACATCAAAAAATAGAATTCTTGTCATGTCCATAACCTCTCAACACATATTTATATGTAAATAGAAAATACTTTACATATAGAGAAATCAATAGTATAATCCAAGTAAGGAGTGATGTGCCATGTTGAAGCGACTCAAAAAGAAAATTTTGAAACGATTAAATGGCATCCTCGGTAAAAAGTCAATTGCTTAAGCCCTTCAAAATTGAAGGGCTTTTCTTTATTTTAAGCGAGACGCGTGATAATATAAAGGAAATGCAACCCGATTTTAGGCAATTACATTTCTCTTTTACTAGATACCAGGAAAATTCAATTCACCAACCTGATAGTAAAACGAGACTCTGCATCCATTTGATGGTAATATGAGTGATAGTGAGTTTCCGTGCCGAAAAATATGGCAAAAAGAAGAGAATGCCTTAAAACGCCACAAGAAAGAATGGCAAACTGAAGTTTTAGCAGGCAATGTAAGAGCTTTAAATAATTTGTAATGGTGCAAGCAAATGTACGTTAATCAAAGGAGAGAATTTATGATTTACAAAGTTTATTACCAAGAAAATGCGTCAGAAGTACCAGTTCGCGAAAATACAAAAAGTCTATATTTAGAAGCATCTTCTGAGAGAGAAGTCCGTGATTATCTAAAAGATCGCAACTATAATATCGAGTATATCCAATTACTGGAGGGCAATTATTTGGAATATGAACAAAACAGCCCTAACTTCCGCTTGGAGAATGCATAATTTATTATGAAATTTGTAAAAAATGACCAAGCTGCGGTATTCGCTCTCGGCGGACTGGGCGAAATCGGAAAAAACACATATGCAGTACAATTCCAGGATGAAATCATCGTCATTGATGCCGGAATCAAGTTTCCGGAGGACGATTTGTTGGGAATCGACTATGTGATTCCTGACTACACATACTTAGTGCGTAATATCGATAAAATAAAGGGCTTATTTATCACACATGGCCACGAAGACCATATTGGCGGAATTCCCTATTTATTGCGCCAGTTAAACATCCCTGTTTACGGTGGCAAGCTTGCTTTGGGGCTATTGCGCAATAAATTGGATGAGCATGGCCTATTGCGTACGACTAAATTGATTGAAATCAAAGAAGACGATGTGATTAAATTCAGAAAAACATCTGTTAGCTTCTTTAGAACAACACATAGTATTCCGGATGCATTTGGTATTGTCGTGAAAACCCCTCCCGGCAATATTGTGCATACAGGCGACTTTAAGTTTGACTTTACGCCTGTCGGGGAGCCGGCCAACTTAACGAAAATGGCCGAAATCGGTCGCGATGGCGTTCTTTGCTTGCTTTCGGACAGTACAAACGCGGAAGTTCCGAACTTTACAATGTCTGAACGCAAAGTAGGAGAAAGTATCGATGACATTTTACGAAAAGTGGATGGTCGCATTATCTTTGCAACATTCGCATCAAATATTCATCGTCTTCAGCAAGTAACGGATGCAGCTGCACAATATGGCCGCAAAATTGCCGTATTCGGCCGTTCCATGGATAATGCCATTTCCATAGGCCGCGAACTGGGCTATATTACTGCTCCGAAGGAAACCTTTGTGGATGCGCAAACGATTAACCGCTTGCCGGCCAATGAAGTCTTGATTTTATGTACAGGCTCCCAAGGTGAACCGATGGCTGCTTTATCGAGAATTGCAAATGGAACACACCGTCAAATTCAAATTCAGCCGGGAGATACGGTTGTATTTTCTTCGTCACCGATTCCAGGGAATTTGATGAGCGTAAATAAAATCATTAACCTTTTATTCCGCGCGGGAGCCGAAGTTATTCACGGTTCTTTGAACAATATCCATACTTCCGGGCACGGATCCCAGGAAGAACAAAAACTGATGCTCCGTTTGATGAAGCCAAAATTCTTTATGCCGATTCATGGTGAGTACCGTATGTTGAAAATGCATACAAAACTTGCTGAAGATTGCGATGTCCCTATTGAGAATACCTTTGTCATGGAAAATGGCGAGGTGCTGGCTTTAAGTGCAAACGAAGCGCACGTTGCCGGCAAAATTCCTTCCGGCGATGTTTATATTGATGGCAGCGGCATTGGGGATATCGGAAATATTGTATTGCGCGACCGACGCATTCTTTCTGAAGAAGGTTTAGTTATTGTCGTTGTAAGTGTCGATATGAAAAAACAAAAAATGGTGGCTGGCCCGGACATTATTTCACGAGGTTTCGTCTATATGCGTGAATCAGGTTCACTCATCAGTGAAGCTCAAAAAATGTTGAACAACCATCTAAATGAAATGATTCAATTGAAGTCTACACAGTGGACCGAATTGAAAAATGAAATTACGGACGTACTTGGACCATATTTATTTGAAAAAACAAAGCGACGTCCAATGATTTTGCCGATTATTATGGAAGTTTAAGCATAGAATAGTCAATTGACTTAAAAAAAGGGTTTAGTTCACAATTGCGAACTAAGCCCTTTTTTATGAACTACAATTCTTAACTCATCATTTTCTTCACAAAGCGATTAATATCGACATCTGCCCCAATCACAAGCAAAATATCACCAAGCAATATTTTTTCATCTGCCGCCGGGGAGATAAGAATCGCTTCTCCGCGTTTTACCCCTACGATATTAATACCGTATTTTGCACGTATATCCAAGTCGATTAATGAATATCCCGCAATTCGTTCATTCGCCCGAATCTCCATGATGGAATGCTCGTCAGATAACTCTAGATAATCCAATACATTGCTGGACATTATATTATTGGCAATACGTATACCCATGTCCCGCTCCGGATGGACAACACGGTCCGCACCAATCCTATGCAGTACCCTTGCATGGTAGTCATTTGTGGCTTTGACCGTAATTTGCTGGACCCCCAAATCTTTCAAAATCAAAGTGGTTAAAATACTTGCCTGAATATTTTCACCGATCGCAATAATGACATGTTCAAAATTGCGGATTCCAAGCGCGATAACCGTTTCTTCATCCGTCGTATCAGCAATAACCGCTTGAGTTGCAATCTTTGCATACTCGTCTACTCTTTCAGCTTTGGCATCTATTGCCAACACATCGGCTCCAAGCCTAATTAGTTCTCTTACGATACTGCCACCAAACCGACCTAATCCTACAACAACAAATTCTTTTTTCATGTTAAACCTCCGTACAAAGCAGATGCTTTTAGTTTAACTTAGTCTATATCATTTGTACAAATGCCAGTTTCAAATTTATATGGTCAATCGATTAGGTCATTCATGATTATTTATGCTCTTTGACCCCTACTACCCGTATTCTTTTGTAATCCGCGAACCACGAACCATTATGGTACATGGAAGACCGAAGAGATTGTTCAACCTTACTAATCAAGGATTCTTTCGTGGCCGCATCGATCCCGGTAAATAATTGATTGGCAAACATATGGATCCAGTTTCTTAAACCATCAGCACCCTTTAATTCAGTAGGGCGGTCAAAGTGCTGGGCGTAGACTACCCGAAATCCTGCTTGCTCCATAAGGGGTGTGTATTGGCCGATACTTGGATAAAACCAAGGATAATTCTCATCGCTAAAGATATATCCTGCTTTTTTTATTTGATTAATAATTTCATTCGTAATGATTTCAACGTTCCCTTTTCCCCCAAACTCCGCTACAAATCGCCCGCCGGATTTCAAGCTTTTATAAATACATTGCAAAGCCTTTTCCGGTGGCTTCACCCAATGCAGTGTAGCATTTGAAAAGACAGCATCAAATTCCTCAGCATAGTCCAATTCAGTTGCATCTTTCACTTCAAATTTTATTGCTGGGTACTTGCTTATGGCTTGCTCAATCATATTTGCAGATTGATCGATCCCAGTTACGACTGCACCGCTATCTTTTAGTTGATTTGCTAAATCTCCCGTTCCGCACCCAACATCCAATATCTTTTCATTTTCCTGAAGAGATAATAATTCTACTAAATCCGCGCCATATCTTGAAACAAATGAATGATTCGTATCATAAGCTTTCGCGTTCCACTGGTCCTTTACACTATTCTGCATGTGATCCCTCCTATTTGAGCTAATTATATTGGAAGGATGAAAAGATTAATATTTCCGATTTTTTATATTTTTTATAAATAATAGTTATATGGCTTTATGTTTAATATCCCAAAACCCTTTTGAATAACTTAATCTGAATAATAAAAAAGGAGCTGTAAAAACTGGACTATTTTGAACAGGCCGTCTTTGAACATGATTTTTGGTTATCCGTGCTAGGTGACCACGCTCATTTTATTCATGATTCATTATATCCGTCCGAAAAAGACGACATTGCGAAAGCAACGCATTTTATTCAGCAATTTCAACAACTCTTCGCGCAAATTGAACTATTGGATGAATCGACAATCCTGCCGTTTACAAATAGCGTGGAGGAAGAAGTAGAAGAATTCAAATCGTTTAAACTTTCCCTTATAAGACGCCATATTACTGGCGGTATGAAAATTCATCTTACTCCAACTTTTTTAAATCATATGGTCAATGAATTGGAAGAATATCAACTGCTTTTAAGCTTCCTCAAAGAGGGAAAGGTTCCACCCATATTTCATGAATTGCATCATCATCTGCTTTGGCTTCTCGATGCTTCCGGGCATGCAGGAGCCATCAACGACAGACTTGATGGTGTAGAGAAAAGGCTCAAGGACAAAAGCCATGTGTTTACGAAGCATTTTGAACAATTCTATTTAAAAGCTGTCGAGTTAACAGGTTACTTACGGACGAATGCAAGTGAATTTCCTGCACTGGCAAGATTTAATCATGAAGCTGAAATTGAAATGGGTTTATTCAAGACTTTTTTGCACGAACTGGAAGAGATGGAGTTAACAGCGGAAGTACTGGGTATTTTTACTGTTTCCATGGCAGAACATATGTTAAGAGAGGAACAATACTATCTCAAGAAACTAGCGCAATCTAAAACAGTATAAATAAAAGTCGATTCTTCCTTAAGTTTTTGAAGAATCGACTTTACTTTTGTTTGTTCACTGCACGAAAGAATGATTTTCATCGATTTGCTACTCATTCATTAGTTTCACAATCCGCTTTTCTAGCAATTTCAATCCACTATCCCCTGCCTGCAAATATCGAAGGTTTCCTTTACGGTCAAAAATATAATATGAAGGAACATACTGGTTATGAAAACGATCTGATAATTCCAACTTGCTATCAACGAAAATAGGCTGCGTCATGTTGTACTTTAGAGCTCTTTTCTTTATTTTTTCCAAATTGGTATCTTCCTTTGACCGAGGCATATGGACTGAAATGAAATGAATGCGATTCCCGTACTTTTCTCTCAAAAAACGAACTTCCGACAAACTTTCTTTGCAGGAATGGCAACTGATCGACCAGAAATGAATGATTGTCGGTTTTCCCATCAACTCTTCCCTTTTCACTTGACCATTGATCCATGCTGTTTCTCCTGTCAGCTCGGGCATGGGCGAACGCAATTTCATAAAACTCCTCCTCAAAAGATGCCGGGTGCGAATAAATCCTGTTATAAGGTTTCTTCCCCTGGCCTCCAGTTTGCCGGGCATAATTTTCCTGTTTGCAGTGCTTGGAGAACACGCAGCACTTCCTCCACATCCCGGCCGATATTTTGATGATGAACCACCTGGTATTGAAGCTCCCCTTGCGGATTAATAATAAATAACCCTCTTAAAGCAATCCCCTCTTCTTCCACCAAAACGCCATACTTTCGCGCTACCTGTTGATTGTGGTCGGCAGCTAAAGGGTATTGCAACGGGCCAATGCCATTTTTATCTCGATCTGTATTTATCCAAGCCAAATGCGTATAAACCGTATCCGTCGAGACTCCAATTACTTCTGCATCCAAATCATGAAAATCCTCATAATAATCGGACATAGACGTAATTTCAGTGGGACACACAAAAGTAAAATCCATCGGGTAGAAAAACAATACTGTCCACTTTTGCCCGGAAATCAACTCTTCCAAAGAAACGGTGCCAAAGGTTTTATCCGGCAATACCGCATCCATCTTAAATTTCGGTGCAGGCTTGCCAACCTGTAAAACAACCAATCATGTCTCCCCCCACTTCTTTTTTCTAAAACTGTAAACGACAAGGAACTCTGCACTATAAGACTTTAGTTTATTTGAAATTATTCGAATATTACTCAATGAATTGCAAAGGATTTTCTGTATAGTAATATGGTGATAAGGTACATTTCGTTCTCTCATTTTTTTATTTTAAGGATATGTTTACGCTTAGTGGAGAATTTCCATATTCAGTTTAGTGAATAGCAACAAATAAGGAGGTTGGCAAATGAACGATACGATAATCAAATTTGAGAATGTCTCAAAATCATATGATGACGGAACGGTCGTTTTAAAAAATATTAATTTTGAATTGGAGCGGGGCAAGTTTTATACATTGTTGGGCCCTTCAGGCTGCGGTAAAACAACCATTCTTCGTATGATCGCCGGGTTTACCGATCCAACAAAAGGAAGCATCTATTTTAATGATAAAAAAATCAACCACGTCCCAGCAAACGAACGCCAAGTCAATACGGTGTTCCAGGATTATGCTCTTTTCCCTCACTTAAATGTTTTTGAAAATGTCGCTTTTGGGCTGCGCATAAAAAAACTGAAGGAAAAAGAAATTCAGGAACGCGTGCAAGAAGCACTAAAATTTGTTAACTTGGGCGGTTATGGCAATCGCGAAATTTCCGAAATGTCAGGCGGGCAAAGACAACGCGTGGCAATTGCCCGTGCAATTGTCAACGATCCGGAAGTCATTCTACTGGACGAACCACTATCTGCCCTTGATTTAAAGCTGCGTTCCGAAATGCAGTATGAGCTTCGCGAATTGCAGCAGCGACTGGGAAAAACTTTTGTATTCGTTACCCATGACCAAGAAGAGGCGCTGGCAATGTCCGATGAAATATTCGTTTTGAATGATGGCAAAATCGAACAATCCGGTACCCCGGTGGATATTTACGACGAACCCATCAACCGGTTTGTTGCAGACTTTATCGGCGAATCCAATATTGTGGATGGTGTCATGATTGAAGACTTTAAAGTCCAATTCAATGGCCGCATTTTCGATTGTGTAGACAAAGGGATGAAACCGAATGAAAAAGTAGATGTGGTGATCCGTCCTGAGGATTTGGAAATTACAACCGTCGATAATGGAAAATTAATTGTAAAGGTTGATACACAACTATTCCGCGGCGTCCATTATGAACTTTCCACTTACGATCATGATGGAAACGAATGGCTCGTTCATTCACTAAAGAAGGCAGCAGTAGGCGAACAAATAGGGTTGAACTTTGATTCAGAAAGCATTCATGTCATGCGATTAAACGAATCGGAAGAAGACTTTGATAGACGTCTGGAATCTTATGGAGAACAAGAAAATGTTCAATAAAGCATCAAAAGGTTCGCTGTTCCCCTATACGATCTGGATTGCCTTTTTTGTCATTGCACCCATTGCCCTGATTGTTTATTATTCGATGCTGGATCTAAACGGGAACTTTACGTTCAATAACTATAAAGCCTTCTTTACACCTGTCTATTTAAAAATGACATTAACGAGTTTTTGGTATGCTTTCCTGATCACTTTATTTACTTTAATCATTGCCTATCCTACTGCTTTTTTATTGACCAAAACAAAGCACAAACATTTATGGTTAATGTTAATCATTATTCCTTCATGGATTAATCTATTATTGAAAACGTATGCCTTTATCGGGATTTTCGGGTTGTATGGTCCGGTTAATGCCTTTATCGAAGTCTTTGGTCTTGAGTCAAAGCAAATTCTCTTTACTGACTTTAGTTTCATCTTTGTGTCGGTGTATATTTTTATTCCATTTATGATTATTCCGATTTTCAATTCGCTTGATAAATTGAATCCTACATTAGTATATGCAGCACGGGATTTAGGCGCCTCCAGTTTCACCACTTTCCGCCGTGTCATTTTTCCTTTGACAATTGATGGCGTAAAATCCGGAATTCAAGTTACATTTATCCCGGCGCTTTCTTTATTTATGATCACGCGTTTGATTGCGGGGAACAAAGTCATTACATTAGGTACGGCAATTGAGCAGCAGTTTCTTGTCTCGCAAAATTGGGGGATGGGATCGACCATCGCCGTCTTCTTAATCATTATAATGGTAGTGATTATGCTGTTAACTGGCCAGAAGAAAGGAGGCCGCGCATAATGAAAAAATTATCGACTGCCTCTAAATTGTATTTAGTATTAGTTTTTGTTGTACTCTATGCGCCAATTTTTTACCTAATCTTTTATTCGTTCAATAGCGGCGGCAACATGAATCATTTCGAATCCTTCACTTTGGAGCATTACCAAGCCGTGTTTGCGGATTCGCGGTTAATCATCATTTTGATCAACACCGTAATTGTTGCCTTATTATCTGGATTCCTTGCAACCCTGATTGGGACATTCGGGGCAATCGGAATCGTTTCCATCCGCAATAAGAAAATGCGCAATACGCTTCTCTCTTTGAACAATGTGCTCATTGTAAGCCCCGACGTTGTGATTGGGGCAAGTTTCTTGATTTTATTTACATTGATTGGGATAAAATTGGGCTTTACATCTGTTCTGATCTCCCATGTGGCCTTTTCCATTCCGATTGTTGTCTTAATGGTGTTGCCAAAACTATTGGCGATGAATACCACTCTGATTGATGCGGCTTTGGATTTAGGTGCAACAAAACGGCAAGTATTGACACGCGTCATCCTCCCTTATATTCAACCAGGGATTTTTGCTGGGTTTTTCCTGGCCATGACTTACTCATTGGATGATTTTGCCGTCACATTTTTCGTAACAGGAAACGGTTTTTCCACATTATCTGTTGAAATCTATTCCATGGCGAGAGCCGGCATTTCGTTAACCGTGAATGCAATTTCAGGACTTGTTTTCCTGGTAACGATTTTAGTGGTAATTGGTTATTATTTTGTTACGAACCGCTCTAAACACGTAAGCAAGGAGGTACAGCGATGAGATCATTGGTTCAAGCCGCAATCGCCATATTAGTCGTTTGTGCGCTCCTCTTCTTTGCTGCTCACCAGCTTGAATCTCGAGGTTCGGCAGGAAGTCAGGACACGATTACCGTTTTTAACTGGGGTGAATATATTGACCCTGATTTAATTGATCAATTTACCGAAGAAACAGGCATTAAAGTGATTTACGAAACCTTCGACTCGAACGAAGCGATGAAAACGAAAATCGAACAAGGCGGTTCTGCCTATGATGTGGCAGTACCTTCCGAATATATGGTCGAGATGATGATTGAAGATGAGCTGCTTCTGCCAATCGATCATTCGAAGCTTCCAAATTTGAAGAATATCGACCCTTACTTTTTAGATTTGGCTTTTGACCCTGGAAATCAATATTCCATTCCCTATTTTTGGGGAACGGTTGGCATCGTATTCAACCCGACCTTGGTTGAAGACCATTTGACGTTCACAACGTGGGAAGATCTATGGGACCCTTCGTTGCAAGATAAGGTATTCTTGGTGGACGGGGCACGGGAAGTAATGGGCATGGGACTGAATTCATTAGGTGAATCGTTAAACTCAAAAGACGAAGCGCTATTGCAACAAGCAACAGAAAAATTGATTTCGCTATCTCCAAATATCAAGGCGATCATTGGCGATGAAATTACTCCTTTGATGATTAACAATGAAGCAACAGTTGCTCTAACATGGTCCGGCCAAGCGGCGGATATGATGTGGGAAAACGAAGATCTGGATTTTGCCGTACCTGAGGAAGGGTCCAATTTATGGTTCGATAATTTCGTGATTCCTAAAACAGCCGGAAATGTAGATGGCGCCCATGCGTTTATCAACTTTATGCTGGATGCTGAAAATTCGGCCCAAAATAATGACTATGTTGGCTACTCGACGCCCAATTTGGCAGCCATGGCATTAATGGACCCGGAAGTAATCGAAGACGAGCGCTTCTATCCCAGTGAAGAACTTCGCGATAAATTGGAAGTATACGAAAACCTCGGCCTCGAATGGTTGGGAAAATATAATGAATACTTTTTGGAATTTAAAATGAGTCTGCAGTAATAACAAGGAGAACCCGTTGTTGAAATTTAAACTTTCAGGACGGGTTTTCTTTTTTCTTTGGAGGTTTATTTCGCTCTATTTAAAAGTAGTTAATAGATTTACAATATGGTAAGCTTGTTATTACTAATCTGTACATTTCGGGGATGAAGTTGAGGAAAGGTGGTCTAGCGGTTGTCACAAAAAAAGAAAAAAATCGCCTTATTTATTTTAATGTTGAATATGTTTATTACCATGGGCGGTGTCGGGATAATCATTCCTGTTTTGCCTTCCTACTTGCATGTTTTCAATGCGGGCGGTGAAGTGTATGGCTTTTTAATTGCCATCTTTGCGTTTGCCCAGTTTTTATTTTCGCCAATCGCCGGAAATCTATCTGACCGATTCGGCAGGAAAATATTTATTATCGGTGGACTAGTTGTTTATGGAATTGCCCAAATTATCTTTGGCTTGGCTTCCGAGGTATGGATCTTATTTTTGGGACGTTTTTTAAGTGGCTTGGGTGCCGCTTTTATCATGCCCCCTATTATGGCTTATGTAGCCGATATTACGACCGTAGAAGAACGAGGAAAAGGAATGGGGCTAATCGGAGCGGCCATTTCCCTTGGATTTATGATTGGACCTGGATTGGGTGGATTCCTGGCAAAAGTGGACCTGCAGTTTCCATTCTTTTTGGCAGGTGTTGTAGCGCTGCTTGCCGCTATTCTTTCCTACATTGTATTGCCAAATGTGAAGCCACAGGTAAAAGAACAAGCAGTACCGCATGCACAGTCAAAAGGGGAAAATATTTTTACGCAAATGGTTCGTTCAGTTAAAACCTCTTATTTTGTTTTGCTGATTGTGGTCTTTACCTTTAGTTTTGGCATTTCAAATTTCCAATCGACCTTATCCATGTTTTTAACTTACAAATTTGCTTATTCTCCAATTGATATTGCCATTGTCATCACCATTGGCGGTTTTGCGGGCGTCATCTTGCAGATGTTTATTATCGATAAATTATTTAAACGATTTGGGGAAATGAAAGTTATTTTAGTCAATTTGCTTGTGGCCGCAGCGACAATGATTTTAATGATATATGTCGGCGGGTTTTTCATTATTTTAACGGTAACAACTCTTTTCCAAATCGCGACCGTATTTATCCGTCCGTCGGTAAATACCCTCATCTCCAAATTTGCCGAAGACGAGCAGGGGTTTGCTGCAGGTATGAATAACGCCTACATGAGTTTGGGAAATATGATTGGCCCTTCCTTAGCTGGCGTGTTGCTTGAATGGAAATTGTCCTCTCCATTGATCTTGGGCGCGATCATTTTATTAGGCTGTTTTGTGCTCGCTTATGCCTGGACAAAGAAAAAAGCACCGGGTCTAATGCATCCCGCAACGGAAAAATAGAATATACAATCAATAGAAAGAGGTATCTCAGTTCACTTTGAGATACCTCTTTTGAATTGCTTATTGTCCAGCGGAGGCTGCTAGCTCCGACGAGCCGCCTCCGCTTTTCTATTATAAAGTTCGGATAAATTGTTCTACGAAGTTCTTATTGAAGGTCAATAATTCTTCATCAGGGTTAAGCTTTGAATGATGCAAGCCATAATCACAATTTGCGCCTGCCCAAAACATCGCGCCCGGAATTTCTTTCAAGAAATAGCCAAAGTCTTCACCCGTCATGGCTGCCGGGCATTCGTATGCGTTTGCCCCTTCGAATTCTTTCGCAAAGTCCAGAAGTTTCTTTGCACTTTCCGGATGGTTGTTCACTTCATAATACATGGAACCATAATCAATGGAAATTTCGCATTCAAAGGAAGCTTCAATCCCTGCGCAAATTGCTTCAATGCGGCGTTTTACATGCGCCATGGACTCTGCATTCAGTGTACGGATTGTCCCTTCCAACCTTGCATTTTCTGCAATAATATTTTGAACTGTACCGGAAGTTAGCTTCCCGATTGTGACAACTGCACTTTCCATTGGATTAACATTGCGGCTCACAATCGTTTGGAGCTGCAGGACCAAATTGCTGCTTGCTACGGTCATGTCCCTTGTTTTATGTGGATATGCGGCATGCCCTCCCAAGCCTTTTAAATCGATAAAAAGCTCGGATGTATTGGCAAACAACAATCCAGCACGTGTCGCAACCGTTCCGACTGGATACTCGGGCGCTATATGAAGTGCATAAATTTCATTCGCCAAAAGGTCGGGGCGCTCTGATTTTAGCCAATTAAGCATGGGTTCGGCGCCGCCTGGACCTTCCTCGGCAGGTTGGAAATAGACGATTACATTTTGTTTCGGCTGATTGGCCGTAAACGCCTGAATCAATCCTAAAGCAACCGTCATATGGCAATCATGGCCGCATGCATGCATATTTCCTCCATGAGTTGAAGAGAAAGGCACCCCCGTCTCTTCTGCTATAGGCAAGCCATCTATATCTGCACGCCATCCGATTGTTTTTGAGGGATCACTGCCTTCTATTTTCACCACAATACCTGTCTTCCACGTTGTCACCGTTAAAAACCGCTGCGGAAAACCGGAAATCTTATTCAATAAATACTGCTGGGTTTTAAACTCCTGAAATCCCAGCTCCGGTATTTCGTGCAACTCTCTTCGAACTTGAATGAGCGACTCCATCTTCACACCTTCTTAAATGTTTCTTAGAGCATCAATAATTTCCGTTTTGGATTTTGTTTTTTCATCCAACTTTTTCAAGACGCGTGCCGGTACACCGCCAACTACAGTATTTGGCTCTACATCCCCAATAACAATGGCACCTGCAGCGACGACAGCTCCCTTACCTACACGAACACCTTCCAATACGACAGCATTGGCACCGATTACAACGTCATCTTCAATAATTACCGGCGTTGCAGAAGGCGGCTCAATAACGCCTGCAAGAACTGTTCCTGCACCGATGTGGCAGTTCTTCCCTACAGTTGCACGTCCACCTAGAACAGCACCCATGTCGATCATTGTTTTTTCGCCGATTTCAGCACCAATATTAATAATGGCACCCATCATGATAACTGCTTGATCGCCGATTGTGACTTGGTCGCGAATAATCGCACCAGGTTCAATGCGAGCGTTTTGATATTTTAAATCAAGCAAGGGTACCCCTGAATTGCGGCGGTCGTTTTCTACTACATAGTCCACAATTTTTTCGCCATGTTCTTTTAAGCTTGCCTCGATCTCGTTCCACTCACCGAAAACAACCGCATTATTTCCTTCACCGAAAACCTTTGAATTTTCACCATATGATAAATCAGCAACACCTTCTCCTTTTACATAAACTTTTACAGGTGTTACTTTTTTAGCATCTGAGATAAACTGAATAATTTCTTGCGCATTTAATTTATTCGTCATGGTCAAACTCCATTCTTATGTAGTATCCGTAATAAAATGATTGTACTAAAATTTCCATTAAATAGCACGTATAATATGAAAGCGCTATTGATTAAAATGTCTTCGTTGAACTGATGGCCTTTCTTATAAGGAATACTTATTTTGTATAATCATAAAGACAGCTTGCATGGTCTGTGACAACTTCCACAAACGCTTTTACCTGCCTTAATTCAAATGAGGATTCGTATCCGATTAACCAAGTATCCCTTGTTAAGCCAGTATCTTTGTCGTTGTTTGTTAGGGGAATTTTGTTTACATTCTCTCCACCATTCAATGTTATGGAAGGAAGAATCGCATACCCGATTCCGTTCATGGCCATTTGCTTGCAAGTTTCAATTTGATCCACAATGATTTGCCTTTTGGGACTTGAGGAAAAATGACGCTGCCACCATAACTGAATTTCCTGATAGTAGTTCGAATCACTCTTGAACTGTATAAACGGGCGATCTGTCGTTAAAATATCATCGAATTTTTGAATTTCCTGATCGACCAGATACATCATATCTCGGAAAAGGTGGATTTTTTTTCCTTTCCATTCCGTTTGCCCGCGAACAATGCCGACATGGGCTTCTCCTTCATAAATGGCTTTCACAATTTCGGAACTCCACCCCGTAATCAGCGAAATCTTCGCATCCGGATAAAGTGTAACAAAATCCTTCAGCACTTTTGGAAGCCAATTTTGGCCTACAATGGAAGCGCAGGCAATCTTCAAGGTTCCATGTACTTTCGAATGAAGCGCCTGAATCGTATCAAACACTTCTTCCTTTTTGGCAATGGTCTCGTTGGCATATTGAATCACCAACTCTCCTGCGGGGGTAGGGGCAAGCCCTTTTTGAGAACGAATAAAAAGCTGCGCTCCCCAATCTTTTTCAATGGATTGCAGTCGTTGAGAGAGTGCTGGCTGGGTGAGAAAAAGTCGTTCCGCCGCTTTTCGCATGTTCTTTTCTTCTGCTAGTATCTTAATGATTTCCGCTTCTGTAACCGTCATCCAACTCCCCCTTATATCTGTTAATTTGCGTAAAAAAGGACAAAACCCAAATCATAGGATTTTGCCGCTTTTACACTTTATACTCTTAATCTTCCACTTGGTAAATATATTTCTTCAACTGTTTTAAAATAACGCGTCTCGTTAAAATTCCGACAAAGGTTCCTTCATCATCGACCACGCACAGAAAGGCGTGGTTAATCACCAGATCCAGCGCTTTTTGAAAGCTATCCGTTATTTTCAGATAAGTGACGTCGCAATCCATACAATCGTCCACTTTAATATCCGGCAATTTTTCGTATTCTATTCGCTCTAAACCCAAAATGGATTCTGTAATCATTTTGGTGCTTAAAAGACCGTGCAGGCGATATTTTATGTCAAGTACGGGAACAGAAGAATAACCTGTTTTTGTTAAGACGAGTAAAGCATGCTCAGCACTATTGCCAATTTGCACATGGGCCACTTTCTCGGATGAAATAATAAAGTCACTAATTGGCGTATCTAATAATGCTTTAGTGTTAGTTGAAATCATGACCTTCTACTCCTTTGTCTGTCAATCACTTACGAACAGGGAAGCTACACTCTCCTTCTATCATATCACAATTTGTTCACAATTGACCATGATACAGAACCAGTATTTTTTTGTTGAAATGCGAAAGAATGTATCCAATTAGCCCTGTCGAACAAAACGCAATGTCACATTTTTATTGACGCAATTTACTTCGGATGAGTTTCAGATACTGTAGGCAGAAAGGTCGATTTGGATAGTAAGGTGTTTCTTGCTTGGGGGTTTTCCAAAGGCAGAAAGCAGATTGGGTATTAGACGTTTTTAACCGACTATTCTTTATGCCAACTCAACTATTTTTCCGAAACCGAAGCCCTTCCCTTGAAGCACAACAACACAAAAGGTGTCTCATGGCCCTGAGACACCTCCTTGTGCATCCAAAAAGTGTAAGAATCTTAAAGTCCAATAACTATTGCTACATTCGCTGAATTCTAATGAATGCATGCTATTCAACTTCACATACTAATATCCAGTCTTGGCCCAGTAATAAAAGATGATAATTCCAGTGAAAAGCCCAAAAATTAGATACATAATAATAATGGGATTCGCTGCTACCGGATGATCTCTTATAACTTTGCTAATCGGTGAATCAGATGCAGTTGATTGATGTTTCGCCTTTTTCATAACTCCAGCTGTCAGATAGTATGAAACCGCCACAATTAAGGCGCTGGCAATGATTGTTGGTATTGTCCACATCCCCATAATTACACCTCCCGCCCTAAATTTAAGAAAGTGTAATTAGTATGCATCGACCGGGGTGTTCTATTCTGAAATTCAGTGTTCCCTGACGGATGCATGTACGGTGCCCAAGCTTTCATCGATTAGAATGGATGTTGATTTAACCACTGGCCGCCATCCAATGTTACGCATTCCCCATTCATATAAGTTGCTTTTTCAGACATTATAAACGATGCCAACTCGGCTATTTCCTCCGGAGTTCCAAGCCTTTTTAATGGAACGGAATTTAATGTACGGTTTGCTTGCTCTTCCGATTCCCAAAGCTTCCCTGCTCCTCCTGTTCTTTCAATCGGTCCCGGCGCTATCGCATTTACTCGAATACCGTATTGGTGCCCCCATTCAACCGCCAAGGAGCGCGTTAACGAGAGAACACCCGCTTTTGCGGCTGCTGAATGAATGACACCCGCTCCTGCTCCCCAGGCATATGTAGCAACCATATTCAAGATTTTTCCCTTGATTCCCTGTTCAATCCAGTACTTCCCAACTTCCGATGTACAATAAAAAGTTCCATTCAAGACAATATCAATTACCGCTTTCCAGCCATTCGGCGAAAGTTTTTCAGCTGCTACAATAAAATTGCCTGCCGCATTATTAATCAAACCGTCAATTTTGCCAAACTTGTTTAAAGTAAATTCAACCATTGCTTTAACATGTTCAATTTCCCTTACATCCATTTGGAAAATTTCTATAGAAGAACCAATCTCCAAAATTTCATTTTTTGCGTTTTCCAATCGTTCTTGATCACGCCCTGAGATGACAACATTTGCTCCCTCTTTGACAAATTGTTTTGCCATCGCAAGTCCCATGCCGCTAGAACCACCCGTAATAATGATCGTCTCATTCTTCAATCGAAAGCCCCCCAGCCTTAAAATGAATTCTCATTCACAATTTTACTACATGTCCACCAACCTGTCATTCGAATTTTCAGAAAAGACAGATAAATAAAACGAAAAATAAAACCAACAAATTTAATATAAAATTTGTTGGTTTCGCTTATCTTATAAAATAGGTTTCAACGATTTCCTCAACGGGTAAAGGTCTATTGTATAAGTAACCTTGCCCTTTTTTGCACTGATGCAATTTAAGGAATGTTTCCTGGTCTCTTTCCTCCACACCCTCTGCAATTACATCCATCTTTAAGTTTCGGGAAAGAGCAATAATGGCTTTAACAATTGCTTCATTTTTTTCATCTTTGTTCAGATCGGCTATAAATGACTGGTCAATTTTAATAATATCAATCGGATATTTTTTCAAATAGCTTAGTGACGAATAACCTGTCCCAAAATCATCCACTGAAACAAAAACACCCAATTCTTTCAGGCTTTTTAGAATCTTTTCCGTTTCTTCTACATTCACCATTGAACTTTCGGTAATTTCCAATTCGATATATTTCGGCTCTATCTTGTATTTTGAGATGATTTGTTTTACTTTTTCTGCAAAATGATCCTGTTTGAATTGTTTGGGTGAGATATTCACCGCGATACGAACGGCTCGGTATCCTTTATCTTTCCACTCTTTTTGATACCGGCATACCTCTTCCAAAATCCAATCTCCTATTTGTATAATCAGCCCCGATGACTCCGCTAAAGGTATAAACTGTGAAGGCGGTACAAAACCGAATTTCGGGTTATTCCATCGAATTAAAGCTTCAAAGCTATCAATTTCATATGTATCAAAGTCTATTTGCGGCTGTAGATGAATGGAAAGTTCATTGAATTCAATTGCTCTTTTTAAATGAGCTTCCATTAAAACTTCATTTTGGAATGTATGGCTCATCTCTTCGCGATAAAATCGAAAATGCGCTCTTCCATGTTTTTTTACATAAAATAACGCTTGTTCCGCCTGTTGAAGCAGCGTCTCCAAGTCCCGGCCAGTTTCGGAAGAGAGAGTTGAAATTCCAATCGAGCAGGTTACAAAATATTCTTGGTCATCAATTAAAAAAGGTTCTTTCAGTTGATCGTAAATCCTCTGAACAACCAGCTCCACTTCTTCCCTTAAATGACTTCGCACCAAAAATACAAATTCATCGCCGCTATAATGGAAAACCTCGCAGGAATCATCTTGCACACTGTAAAACCGTTGGCTGATTAACTTGACCATTCTGTCGGCTCTTTGCTTGCCGAGCGATTCATTATATTTTTTAAAGCGATCCAGATCCAGCAATAACAATGAAATCTGACGCAAATCATTATAACTCTGGTAATGCTCGGACCATCTTGTATTTAAGGCTTTTTTGTTTAATAAACCTGTATTTTCATTTTTGAAAGAATAAAGGCTTAAAGAACCGGACTCTTCCATCAAATGTTTGATGATGACTGCAAAGTACTTGTCTTCCTTTGTCTGTATGGGTTCAATAAAAAGTAAAAATTTCTTCGAATGGCCTTTTATCGATAAATATTCTACTTCTTCCTTGGGGTGAAGGAGCATTTTTTCCAATTGATCCCAATCAATCCATTCAAAGAAGGTTTTTGCATCCATCCCTTTTATAAAAGGTTTAGGGGATAAAACTGAAGCATAGGAATTGATCATTTCGACAGAGTATTTCCCTTCAGGCTGTTGTTTTACCATGATAACGGAATCGAATGCATTTAATTTCATAATGTCCCGCAAGTATGTTTCAAGCTTCAATATTGGAAATGTAATCATATGATATCCCCCATTAGTTAGTACCAGATGCAGCAAAATACAGTTTCAGTTATTCTTTTATATTATAACATGCCCCTCCATTTTGCCATGAATTATTTCCCAGTTAATCTCATTCATGGCAAATCGGAGGGATTCAGAGTGAAAAGAAAATAATAATCCTATTCTTCATCTATCACGCTGCTCATTGCTTCCATTATAAATTGCTCTTGGGAGTTTAATTTTACCGATTCTTCACGCACTTCTTTATAATGATATTTTCCAGCGGCATCTTGAATACGGGCTTTGGCTGTATCCGCCAGTTGAGTCATTAGAATCTCAATAACTCTATTTTTGATATCGACTGAATAAATAGGAAATAAAATTTCCACTCGCTTGATCATATTTCGTGTCATTAAATCGGCGGAAGATAAAAAGACTCGATCCTCCCCATTGTGGTGGAACCAGTAAATTCTGGTATGTTCCAAAAACCGCCCTACGATACTTGTAACGGTAATATTTTCACTAATCCCTGGAATTCCAGGACGCAAACAACAAATACCCCGAATTAAAAGTTCTACTTTTACACCATGTATGGAAGCTTCATAAAATTTCATAATTAAGTCTTTATCTGTTAATGAATTCATTTTTGCCCTTATAAATCCATTTCCAAATTGCTTATGGCAACGAATCTCCTCATCGATTAATTCAATAAATTGGTCACGAATATCAAACGGCGCCACTACCAGATGATGGAATTGCGGCTTTTCTGTATAACCGCTTAAATAATTGAAGAAATTTGTTGCATCAATACCGAATTCCTTCTCCGACGTAATAATGCCCATATCCGTATAAGCTTTCGCAGTTGCATCATTGTAGTTCCCAGTCCCTAAATGAACAAAACGTTCGATTTTTCCATTATTTTGACGAACGACAAGCGTAATTTTGGAATGGGTTTTCAAGTTATTCATTCCATAAATGACAAGACAACCGGCCTGTTCCAATTCTTTTGCCCAATGAACATTATTTTCTTCATCAAAACGAGCTTTCAATTCAACTAATACTGTCACCTGCTTGCCATTTTCGGCAGCTTGTTTCAACGCGGAAATGATCGGTGAATTTCCGCTCACTCGATATAGCGTTTGTTTGATCGCTAAAACAGATGGATCAGTTGAAGCTTCCGTTATAAAATCAACAATTGGTTCAAACGATTCATAAGGGTGATGGAAAAAGAGATCTTGCGTTAGTGCCTTTTCAAAAATATTTTCATTTAAATCCAGATCTTTTGGACGCTGCGGAAAGAAAGTTTCATATAGTAAATGCTCTCGGCCGACTGAAATTTTCTTAACAAAGCTAAATAAAAATGTCAAATCCAGCGGACCTCCGATTTTGAATACATCGGACTCTTGGATTTCGAATTCATCCAATAAATAGTCCAGAACCTCGTCACTGATTTCGCCATCACGCACTTCCAAGCGGCTGCCTACTCCCCATTTACGTTTTTTCAGTTCTTTTTCAATTTCAACGAGCAAGTCGCGTGCGCCTTCTTCGTGAATCGTTAAATCTGCATTGCGCGTTAGGCGGAAAGCTTGTGTTGAATTTACTTTATATCCGTAGAAGAGCTTATCTATATGGGAAGTAATGACGTCTTCCAAAAGAATAAATACCTTTTCATCTTTGTCGCTAGGCAATTCGATAAAACGTTCCAACACTGCGGGAACTTGTACAATCGCCATTTTTTCACTATGTTCACTAAACGAGTTTTCCTCCAACATCACAAGCAAGTTTAATGTTTTCCCCAGCAATGTCGGGAATGGTCGATAGGCATCCACTGCTACTGGCGTCAAAACAGGAAAGATTGTCTCTTCGAACAGTTCATTCACATATTGTTTTTGATTTTCGTTTAATGATTTAAAGTCCCGAATATACACTTTTTCCTGAGGCAATAATTCAAATAGTAAATATCTGAAAACTTCCATTTGTCTGCGGACAAGTGCTTGCGTCTTTTCGGCAATCCTCTCCAGCTGTTCCTTCGGAGTCAAACCTGCCTTGTTTTCCGGTTTATGATAGCCGGCTCTTACTTGGTCCTGCAACCCTGCCACACGCACCATAAAAAATTCGTCAAGGTTGGAACTAAAGATTGCCAAAAATTTCAATCGTTCCAAAAGGGGATTATTAACATCTTCCGCCTCTTCCAAAACGCGTTCATTGAAAGCCAGCCAGCTTAATTCGCGGTTGTTGTAATACTGCGGCTTGGCGATTTCCTCCAGCATCCGTTTGTATTCCAAAGTTTCTTGTTTGTGCTGTTCACCATATGAGTCCAATTGATGTTCAGTTGTCATCTTGTTCACCCTTTTTATAAAAATGAATTTGTACCGGCTTTTTGAAGATCCGTTCTATGTGCTTTTTCTGTCTTTCACTTTGGTAAATTTCAGCCATTGGTTTATATTCCGTCAGAACGTTTACATGAATAACTTCATCTATTTTGTCAAGTTTGACAGATGACACAATATTGCGTTTTGAAACGTTCAAGGCATAGATAAATTTCAAAAGTGCCCCAAAATCCCGCAGCAATTTCCATTCTTCCCTGCACATCCATGACATAAAAGGAGCTGAAAACCTTCTGAAATAGTCCCTGTTCTTGTAAGATGCCAGCAACGCAAGCTTGATGCGTTCCATATGGTCCATTCCTTCAATCGATTGATTGGCAAGCAGATAGAAAGTATGCTGATTGGACGCATCTTGTTCGATGTATTCTCCTATCGCAAATACTTGTGCTGCTTTTCCGATCAGTTCGTAATGTTTTTCATTATAATCGAATACCTCAAGTCGGCAGCACTCTTCATAAAACTGCTGTGCAATCGTTTGAAGCCATTCACATTCTTCTTTCGAACGTCCATATTCGAAAGTAATGCGCCGGGCATATTTTTCAAAAACAGTGTATTTATTGAAAGCATCAGGATCATTTTGCAGTACTCTTGATATGATGATGCCTTCTCTTAACCCTTTTTTGCTTATTTGAAATACGTCGGCCCCCACTACGGCCATTAACACACGAAATACTTCAAGTGCAATGCTGATAATATCTGCCCGATCGGAAGAAAGACCATCCAATTGCTTTAATTGTTCGAACGTCATCCCTTCAAAATAAGTACTTACATAAGTTAACTGTTCCTTCGTCATCTCATATTGATGTACTCCCGAAATCGGATAGTCCACAAGATGCTGATGGACTTGTGCAATATTGCGTGCACTTCCTCCAATGGCGATTACAGGAAGATTCATATTTTTAATCCAGTCTAATTGTTCAAACTGCTTTTTTACATAATCATGCATTTGTATTTTTTCTTCTTCACTTATTATATCGCCCGAAACAAACTTTTCTTTTAGCGAAACTGTTCCGAAAGGGAAACTAGTAGCCTTCTTCAATGTTTTCTCTTCGAACAGTGTAATCTCGGTAGAGCCCCCGCCAATATCAATTGTAACGGCGGATGGTGTATTCATGGAATGTGCCACTGCCATAAATCCAAAATAAGCTTCCTTTTCTTCAGTCAAAAGTTCAATGCCTATGCCTGTTTCAATTTTCATTCGCTCAATAATTGCCTTGTTGTTCTTTGCTTGGCGAATCGCGGCGGTCGCAGTAGCTTTTATGTCTTCAACTTCATAATCATCGATAATTTCTTTGAAAGAACGCAACGTTTGCCCCAGCAATTTAATGCCCTCTTCCGACATTTCCCCATCAGGTTGAAGATATCTTCGCAAACGCGCTACTGTTTTGATATTCCCGAACTCTCTTAAACCTTCAAGTTTATTATATTTATAAAGAACCAGGCGAATGGTATTTGAACCAATATCTATAATTGCTGTTTTTAAATTTTCCATACTTCCGATGCTGACCACTTCTCTCTATATTAGATATATTATTGTTTCATCTATACCCTAAGAATGGTGTAAAAATACGTTAACAATAGCGCCTTGGCGTATTTATGATGGCCTCTTCGCTTTCGGTACATCAAAATATTCCAGTCCAAATTCCTTAGCATCATTCCCGGGTACTCCACTGATGAAGCAAACCGCGGAAAGCAATAAGGCCGGAATCCAATTAAGGAATCCGGCCATTGCATGATTGATGTAATTTTATGGATACCCTAAAAAGTGGTTAAAGAATGAACTCGTCTACTTTCAAGATGAGCTCTGCAATTTCAGGTTTACTAATTTGTTCTTCGGCACCGACAACTTCACCTTTATGACGAAGATCATCCGTTATCAAGCTCGAGAAAATGATGACCGGGATGATTTTCAAGTCAGGATGGGATTTAATTTTTTTTGTAAAATGATGTCCATCCATTTGCGGCATTTCAATATCTGTCACAACCAGTTGAACATGTTCTTCAATCTTGCTGCCAGTCGCAAGGAGAGATTCCAAATATTCATAGGCATCGCGTCCATTTTCAAAGAACTCAAGATTTACATATCCTGCCTCTTGCATTGTATCATGCAATAATTTTCGCAGTAACGGTGAATCTTCAGCGACAACAATCTTCTTCTCTGATCTTTCCCGCTTCCCTAATTTTTTCACTGAATCTACGTTGATTCCGGATTCCGGATTAATATCTACCATGATTCTTTCAAAATCCAAGAGCAAAATCATCGACTCTTGTTGTTTAATCACGCCAATAACTTGAGTGGAACCTCCTTGGTACATATCGGAAGGTTTTTCGATTTCATTCCATGAAATTCGGTGGATCTGAGTTACGTTATCCACATGGAAAACCACTTTTTGTTTATTAAATTCTGCAACGATATATTTTTGCTGATCACTAAAAACGCCGTTTGGAATCCCAAGCACTTTCAGCATGTTTACTACAGGCAACACCTCGCCGCGCAATTGGATAATCCCTTCAACATGCGGATGTGCATGAGGAATAAAAGTAACAGGAATCGGTTGTATAATTTCTTTTACCTTAATGACATTAATGCCAAATTTATTATTCGCAACTTCAAATTCGACAATTTCAAGTTCGTTAGTTCCGCTTTCCAGCAAGATCCCTTTTTGTTCCAAGCTATTTTCTCCTTTACTTGCTTAGTATTCAATGACTTCGATTAATGGTTTAATAAGTAAATTGTAACATAGAGGAAGGGATTCTCATATCATGTATTTTCTTCATCCTTCACTTGAAGATGGATAATAAGCCCTACAATCGTTAAAACGATTAATGATCCCAAAGCAATCCGGCTGGCAATTGTTCCATAATCCCTCAGCAAGAAGGTTACCGTACCGTAAAGCGCCGGACCTATAATAGAAGAAACCTTTCCTGAAAAGGCAAATAGCCCAAAGAATTGGCCTCGTTTATGCTCCGGTGACAATTCGATAATTAAAGTTCTTGATGTCACCCACATAGAACCCAAGGAAATGCCGAACATGCTTCCTGCAATCCAGAACATCCACTGTTCTGTTGCAAAAACTGCCACAAACAACGCAATCGTCATTAAAATAGCCACAATTGTGACAGAGCGTCTTGCTCCAATCGATTTGGTAATATAGCCAAATACCATGGATCCGATTACGGTAGAAATCGTACTGACCAAGTACAAAATAATGAATTGCCCGGATGTAAAGCCGACAATTGCCGTTGCATAGACAGCCATCATGGCAATTGTAGTTGCAATGGCATCGTTCAAGAAAAAGTAAGCAATCATGAATGTAAAAATGGCTTTATACTTTTTCATTTCCTTGAAAGTTTGAACGATTTCCTTATATCCCTCCAAAAACTTAATCTTTTTTCTATGTTCTTTCGGGATCGGTTTGTCTTTGATAAAGAAAAATAGCGGCAACGAGAATATTAAGTATAAAATGGCCGTTGGAATAAATGCCCGATGGAAATCCCCATCACTTACCAGCAGATAAACAAGCAAACCGCAAATTGTTCCCAAATAGCCTACCGCAACCCCGAATCCCGATATAAGGGGCATCTCTTCTTTTGTCCCCAGGTCGCCCATCATTGTATCGTAAAATACTAAACTCGAATTAAAGAAGAACTTTGCTATCACAAAACTTACTACTACTAAAAATAGACTTAATGGAATGCCCGCATAAGCGGTATTAAAATCAATTCCTGCAAATACGCCCATCATGAAGGTGAAGAAGATTGAAATGGAAGCAAACCAAACGATAAAACGCTTCTTGTACCCTGTATTATCAATCCAAACACCAAATAGCGGCGAGAAAAGAACCAAAAAGAAACTTGCCACTGCATTGGCATAGGAGATAAAGGTACTTGCTACTTGCTGTCTAACCTCATCTGTGCCTAATACTTCATCCATGTAAAATGGAAAAAAGACGGTATTAATATTCGAAGAAAAGATAGTGTTTGCAAAATCATAGAAAGCCCAAGAAAGAATCGGCAAAGATAAGTATAAAGCAATTGGGCTCCTGCTTTTTGACATTTGACTGCCTGCTGTTCTACTCAAGGCATTCGCTCCTAAAAAGTGATTTCATGTTCAGTATCCCTTAATCAAGCTCATAGTATTTAATTAAAGCTTGTGTTCCTTTCTCTCCATATCCTTTTTCAAGAAGGGTGTTATAAAGTTCTTTCGAAAGCTTGACGCCAGGAAGGTTTAAATTCATTCTTTCGGCTTCATCAATGGCAATTTTCATATCTTTTATAAAATGCTTAATATAAAAACCCGGCTCCAAGTCTCCTTTAATCATTCTTGGACCTAAATTGCTCAGCGACCACGAACCAGCTGCTCCTGTTGAAATCGACTGCAGCACTTTTTCAATATCCAGACCTGCTTTAAATGCATAGGCTATGGATTCGCAAACACCGATCATGTTCGTTGCGATAAGCAGTTGATTGCACATTTTGGTATGTTGGCCTGCACCGGCAGCTCCCTGATAGACAATATTTGAGCCAAAAAGCTGGAAAATCGGCAATACTTGTTCGAAAATTTTTTCATCCCCGCCAACCATAATGGATAGCGTTCCGTTTTGAGCGCCGATATCCCCACCGGATACCGGAGCATCAAGGCTCGCTATATTTTTTTCTTTGGCCGCTTCATATATTTTTTTCGCCAATGTCGGCTGTGAAGTTGTCATATCAATGACAATTGCCCCTTGTTTGGCAGATTGAAAAATTCCCTCTTCTCCCATATAAACTTCTTCAACATCTGAAGGAAAACCAACCATCGTGAAAATAAGATCTTGGTCTTTTGCTGCCTCTTTAGGGGTTGAAGCCCATTGCGCACCTAGCTGAACTAATGGTTCCGCCTTGGATTTTGTACGCGAATACACTGTAACGTCAAGTTCCGCTTTTAATAAGTGTCTAACAATGCTTGCTCCCATTACACCCGTGCCGATAAACGAAATCTTTTTCTTTTGGCTCATGTAATTTCCTCCCTAATTCCATTATATTCTTCATATGTACAACTATGGCTTACCGCAAAATTGCGATAAGCCAATTTCTAATAGTTTACCAAAAAATTTTCAGTTATTGGGAATTTAGAATAAATCGTAACAGAAATTTTACACATTTAGGAAGAGCGATGCAAAAAAAGAGAGCAGAAGGCTTTAGCCTCTGCTCTTAAAGGGGGAAATGAGAATGTTGCTGTGTTCAATAATAATATCCCCCCATTTTTTATTTTTTAAACCATTTTTTTAAAATTTTTTTTATTGAATAAAATCGTATTGTGCATTTTTCTTTAGTTGTCCAGCTCGGTGCAATTTATTGCTTATATCTTCTATGTCATATTCATTCATTAGCCGATCTAATTCCTTGCTCAAACGAATCGTTTTAGGGTTTTGCAGACCATATTCAACTCCTGACTTAATCATTAACTGTCGCTTTTTCTCAAGTTCGTTTAAAAGGTCTCTTACCATAAAACTCCTCCTAAAAAAATGTGATGTATTAATTATATAATTTTATTTAGAAATAAGAATGAAAATCGCTAGACAAAGTTCGACATCTTACCTTAACTTCTTGGTATCTCCAGAAAGGTAAATACAACATCCCCGCCTTGCTGGGCTTCACCGCGAAAATGTTTGAACTTATCATCTTTTACCAATATATCTCTAAATAGTAAAAATTCGCCTTTTGGAATCCTAATACTTTTAATTTCCCCATTTTTTAACTGTTCAATCATTTTTTCGTACATCAATTTAGCCCCCAATTGTTAAATTTTAGTTAAGTTAATTAAAAATTCAAAAAACCTCTTTACATTTAATCTGTTTTCATGCTAACTTTCTTAATAATAGTCGATAAGGAGCTGTCTCTTATGAAAATAGCAGAGGTTGGAAATGTTGTCGAATTTAAAGAAGGCCTGCAAGGGGTTGTTGAAAAAGTAAATGAAAACTCCGTCATCGTAGATTTAACAATCATGGATAACTTCCACGATTTGGATATGGAAGAAAAAACGGTAGTCAACCACAAACGCTATAAAATTTTAAACCATCCTAACGAAATTTAGTTTCCATTTAATAGATTTTAATAATAGATAAAAATCCCTTTTCATTTGTTAATAGATGATAGGGTTTTTTTTTTCTGTTAAGATGTTGGGAAGGAGGTCATAAATATGTACAAATCAAGAAAGCTTGTTGGGCTCCTTCTTTCATTATTGTTCTTCTATGGTATGTTATATTTCACTTTCAAGGAAGCGGATATTTTTTGGTATTTGTATACCTTTACGTTGTTAATAGGGATTTCCATTGCGATCATTTATGGCAAATTTAAAGATGAACTACCCACTTGGCGATATTTGCTGTATGGGATTGGATATGGAACCATTATATATGGAATCATCCGAATTGGCTATATCGTTTTATCCCAGGTATATTCCGGCATGAACGCCTCTATGTCAAATTTCCTGAACACATATGGACCAAGTACTATTTGGCACTATCTATTGCTCATTTGCATTATTGCAGTCGGGGAAGAATTATTCTGGCGGGGATTTGTTCAACAGCATTTAAAAGAGTGGGTATCCCCAATATTCGCCGTCGTGATCACTAGTATCCTATTCGCATCATCTGTTGCCTTAAGCGGATTTCTGCCGGGGGCTATGGCAGCATTGGCTGCAGGGCTAATTTTGGGGTTTCTTTATGAATGGAAGAAAAGCATGCCGCTGATCATAGTCTCGCATGAAATATTTATTTTGCTTTTATTCATGATTTTACCCCTCTAAATAATCAATAGGATAGGCCATGTCGCATTGTGTAATGACGCTTTCGTCATATTGAAAAAGTATGCTGCTAGAGTTTAAAATGATAGTAAGGTATTGTTTAGTAAAACATGTGAAACTTTCCAAAACCTTAAACGTTTAATTCTTTAAAGGAGGCAAAAAAATGACTAAAAAATTCCGTTTACTTTCTTTAACATTATTGCTGTCAATTGGGGTACTAGCTGCTTGCAACACGGCAGAAGAAGAGCCTGCCAACGAAACAGCAACAGATGAAACAGAGACGCAAGAGCCTGTAAATTCCGAAAAACCTGTTGAAACGGCAGAACCTAATAATGGCTCTGCAAATGAAGAGGATGAAAATGGTGAAGCTGAACAACCTGCACAAGAAGAACCGAATGCAGAAGAAGAACCAAAAGCTGAAGACACTCAATCCATCACTTACACTTCAAATGGCGAGACAAAAACTGCCGAAGTAACTCCTGTTTCAGGTGAACAATACAGCATGAATATCATGGATGGTTTTACATTCACGCAAGAAGAGCCTGGAAAAGATGTAGTCTATTATGACGAAAACGATTCTGTCTTCATGCGCGTGGAAGTGTCATCCGTCAATGATGCTGCTTTTGATGATGTCGTAGCCAATACAGAAGAAATGATGGCTGCAATCAGTGATAATGTTGAACAGTACGATGTTGCTCCTTTAGTTGAAGGCCAGGACATATCAAATCAAGCAGCCTATATCGCAGATTTGGAATCTGAAGAAGTAATTGCTTTCGTTTTTGAAAGAGGAGATAAAGTAGTGCGATTATCAGTATATGATAATGCAGAAGCCGACTTATCCGAAGCAATGATTAAAATGGGTCTGACAATTAAATAATTTCCATATATAAAGGAGTCATCCCGCATAGGGATGACTCCTTTAATCTTGTTCTAATAAGACAAATCCTTGATAGAGAGACCTAATTTTTTCAATAGCTCAATAGCCGTATCCTTTTCTTCAGGCGTTAAAACACTTAATAATTCATGTAGATTTTCCTCATGTTCCGGAAATAATTCCTTCATAAATTCTGTACCGGCCTCGGTAATTTCAGCAAAAGTTACCCGGCGATCTGACGGGCAAGATACCCGTTCCAAATATCCTCTTTTTTCCAGTTTATCAATTACATATGTAATCGACCCGCTTGCAAGCAGAATTTTATTCCCTATTTGTTGAAGGGGTTGGCGGCCTTTATGATGAAGCAACTCTAGCACTGCGAATTCTGTAGGGTTTAAACCGTGATCTTGGAAAAACTGATTCGTCACTTCATTAATCGCCTTATTGGCACGAGACAAGACAATATACAATTTAAGCGATTGCTTAATATCATTATTAGACACGACAAAACATCCTTTTTATCAATATATACATGAATTATAGCGATAAAAAGAAAGCTTTGTCAAAATACTTACAAGACTAGTTTAAACAACCGATAAATTATCCAATGAATCTTTCTTCATCCACATCTTGATAAATGTTTCATCATCCTGTTGTATTTTTTGCTGATGGCTGATCGGCAATAATAGTTTAAAGGTTGTTCCCATGCCGATTTCACTCTCCACTTCGATAGAACCGCTATGCTCCTCGATTACTTTTTTCACCAATGCCAAACCAAGCCCTGTCCCGGCTGATTTTGTTGTATAGAATGGCGTAAATAATCCATCCAATTCTGATTCCGACATACCGCTGCCTTCATCTTTCACGGAAACTTCGATGCTATCATTTTTATTCGCCAATTTAATAACGATGTCTCCTCCATGAGGCATCACTTCAATGGCGTTTTTCACCAGGTTTATCAGCATTTGTTTTAAACGATTGGAATTACCCTGAATGTTAAAATCAAAATAATCGCATTTGTCCGCTCTTAACACGATGTTATGTTGCATAGCATGCGGCATCATGAGTTCAACCACTTCATTGACAACTTGAAGGATTGAAGTATCTTCATATTTTCGTTCCTTTGGCTTGGATAAATACAACAACTCACTCAAGATGGATTCCATCCGTTCCAGTTCTGAATCCATGACTGATAAGTAACTTTGATTATCATCATTTGTATTGAGTCTGATTAGTTCAACAAAACCTTTCAATGAAGTCATTGGATTACGAATCTCATGTGCTATACTTGCCGCCATTTGACCAATTGAATTTAAGGTTTGCTGTTGTTCAAGCAGCTGTTGCAAAGCCATTTTTTCCGTCTCATCTGTAATCGTAGTAATGATCAGGTTTACTTTATGGTTTAATTTACTTTCCAGTTTATAATATTTTGTTGTTTTTCCATTTTCACTTGGGACCAGTACGTTTATGGAAGCTCGTCCATTAATCATCAGTTCCGAAAAGTATTGGTGTTTTGATGACTCATAATCCAAAAAAGTATTAAAAATAAAGTCATGATCTTTGTTGGATACTGTATTTCTGTCGAAACCAATATAATTTAAAGCTATATCGTTGAAATCGACAATCTTTCCGCTTAAATCAGTTAGAATAACACCGTGTGAAATATCGTTAAAAATAGAATAGATTTCCATAGTACTTTGTTGCAGTGAAACTGGAGGGATTTCTGATATTCGGGAGATTCTTGCAAAAATTAAATCCTTTTTTTCATGGAAATAGCCCATTAAATGAAAATCCTTAAAATGGTTCTCTCCAATTTGAAAGTTTAGGTGGCAAAATCCCCCCAGATTCCTTTTAATGCTTAATAAAAAATTATTCCAACGAGTTTGGGATAACTCGTCCAATTGTATTACCTGTTGTGTCGAAGAATCAATATTCAGCATTTCAGCCGCAAAATCATTTATTGACTCAATTTGACAAGAAGTATTCAATATCAGCACTGGTTCTTTAACGGTCTGCAACAATTTCCTAAAAATAGGCCGAACAGTTTTCACCATTTTCCACTCCCCAATCCCTTCAATCAGAAAAACGCTCTTTTATAACAGTTCCCTTTTATATCTATTCTATTAATTCAATTGCCAGTTTATGACTTCCGATTTTACACTATACTAAATATTCTAACATTACCTTAATACAAATTATTCCATAATCTTTTTCATATTTGAATGGGTAAAACAATGCAATTTTTAAATTTCCAGTTCTCCTTTATAATATTTTATTGTTTATATTTGTATAATTTTGCGATTTAACCCTCTTTTACCCTAAGCCTTTTTACCCTCTAGACATTTTAATGAAAAAATAAGGCGCGTTACTATTTTACTATTGCGTCCGTTTTCATTTAAAACATTCGAATACCCATGTCTAAAAATATTTAAAGCATTATAACTATGCCTCTAAATTAAATACTATTCTAATAGTACTTACGTTTTTTTCCTATTTATTAATTTAGCCTATTTCCACAGGAATTGCACGTTATTATGGGAAAATTTATAATATTTTTATAATTACGAAATAAAACGGGGTGCCTCAATTACTTATGAGGCACCCCGTTTACCGAATCTATAGGGAAACGCTGGACGCAGAAAAAGATTTAAACGACAGCTAAAAAGTGAAGCCCAAACCATCTATTACCCTATAATGACACGCTCTTTTGGATAATGATAAGGTGGTTTATCTACCTTTCCTCCAAGCGTGTATAAAAATGAAATGAGTCCTACTCGCCCGATGAACATGAGCAGCATCATAACAAACTTTCCTTCTGTCGATAAATGTTCCGTAATCCCCAGAGACATTCCAGCCGTTCCGAAAGCCGACGTGATTTCAAAGATAATCTGCGTTGTGGTTGCAGCCGGTTCGGTAATTAACAAAATCATCGTTGAAATCATTACCATAAAAAATGCCAGTATAATCACAGCATAGGATCTGTAAATATCGATCAAATAAATTTCCCGGCCAAATAACTGGATATCTGTACGGCCATTCGCAAAGTTATACATGAACAAAATCGCCAACGCAAAAGTTGTGGTACGGATACCGCCTCCAACGGAACTTGGCGAAGAACCTATAAACATTAGAAAGCTCAAGAAAATGTCTGTTGCTTCGCTGAACAAAGTCACATCGAATGTCGTCATTCCTCCCGATCTTGCGGAAATCGAGTGAAACATGGCGGTAAATAATTTCTCATGCCAAACCATCCCCCGAAAAGACTGGAACGATTCTATGAGCAAAATAACGAGTGTTCCGACAACAAATAATATACCATATGTGGCTGTTGTTATTTTGGTGAACAGACTAAAACGAAACGCAGGATTTTTCCGAAATAGAAAATTCTTCACCTCAATCAGTACCGGAAACCCGATTGCTCCAAGTACAATCAAAATCATCGTAATAAACTGTAGAAAATAATCTTGATGGTATGGAATCAAACTATTTCCTGTTATATCGAACCCGCCATTTGTAGTTGACGAGATGGCATGGAAAATTCCATGGCGAATCGCTTCTCCCCATGTATCAAAATACTGGCGGAAATGAATTGAAAGAATGAAAGCGCCAGTTGCTTCAATTATTAAAAGAATTTTTACAATTTGTTTTAACAAAAGTACCACGCCGGATAAATTGTACTGATTATAGTCAATCATAATCAGCTGTCTTTCACGCATTCCGATTCTTTTCCCCATAATGATCCAGATAAATGTACCCAATGACATAATACCGATTGCACCAAGTTGAAGAATGATCAACAATATGACCTTTCCAAAAGGAGAAAAGGTATCGGATATATCAAATACAGTCAATCCAGTAACACTTACTGCACTTACTGCAGTAAATAAACTATCAACGAGCGATACTTCAACCCCTTCTTTATATACAGCAGGTATTCGCAATAAAACAAATGAACCTGCAATTGCAATAAAATAATAACTTACCAATAACTGAAATGGTGTAGCAATTCTTGTTCGTCTTGGTCGTTTCGGCACTTCATTCGCCTCTTTTGCTTATTTGTTCTAGTGAACCAATTATAATGGAAAATGAATAATAAAGAAAAGAGGAACAGCAAAAACTGTTCCCCTCTTCATTGCTATTGATGTGGTTCGTGCTTTTTCTTTTTGGCCACACTTGTAAACCATCCGCCAAGTGCAATCAGCAATAATACACCCCAGAAGATCAATTCCCACGTTGTTGAATGAGGGAAGTCATGTGGCAGTACTCCAACTTTATTATGGGATAATGTTAACACCACTAACTTCACACCAACCCAACCAACAATTAGGAAGGCTGCTGTTTCTAGATCCGGGTAATCGTTTAACACTTTTACAAACCATTGAGCGGCAAAACGCATTAAAATCATACCAATGATACCGCCGAAGAACATGACACCGAATTGTCCGGCATTGATGCCGCCAATATGGAAATTACCGACTTCCGGCAACGTAACGGCAATCGCAACAGCCGCCAACATTGAATCTACCGCGAAAGCAATGTCTGCCAATTCAACTTTTGCCACAGTAGGCCAGAACCCTTTTCCTTTCTTCGAATGCTCTTCAATCCCGTCATCATCTTCCTCTTCTTTCTTGAATTTCTGATCATAGATGTTCTTGATGGAGATGAATAAAAGATAAGCTGCACCAATTGCTTGAATTTGCCAGTAATTCACTAATATTGTGATTAAGAATAGAGCTACGAAACGGAATATAAAAGCCCCCAGTAATCCATAAAACAGCGCTTTTTTCTGTTGCTCCTGAGGCAGGTGCTTAACCATGACCGCCATTACAACTGCGTTATCGGCGGCCAGTAACCCTTCTAGTACAATGAGTACCAAAAGCACCCAAGCATACTCTAAAAATATCTCCACGTCATCTTCCTCCTTATTGATTGTTTTACCCAAATCGAGATGTTTTTAATAAATAAATGCCACTAAATATCCATTGCCATTTTTGGGCAAAAAGAAAAGACCCATGCCTAAAAATAGGCAAAGGTCTTGCTAAGCAATAGGAATGATTTTCAAGTTTCATTTGCTATGCTTCCACACCCGATGGTTTTATCCATGTAATGACGACTGTGAAGTAAGTATTTAAATACTTATAGCTACTCCCCTTTGACAAAAGCCAAATGGATATTTAATTTTTATTCCATATTATTATACCATAGCAAAATTCATTTGCAATAAATTATTTCCATGGGAATTTTTATAACAAACTATAAAGTTTAATGTGTTCATTTTTCTCGGAGAACCAGCGCATGGCGAATTCATTTTCGAATAAAAACACCAGGTTATCATAACGGTCTTTCACCAAAGTTGAACGTGATGAAGACATCGATTCTTTTACGTCCTCTTCGTTTTCAATCCAGCGGGCAATTTTCGTGCCAATGGGCTGCATTTGAACTTCTACATTATATTCATTTTTCATGCGGTGCTCAAACACTTCGAATTGAAGCTGACCAACAGCCCCCAGCATAACCTCTTCAGTATGAAGGGTTTTGTAATACTGGATTGCTCCTTCTTGAACCAATTGTAAAATCCCTTTATGGAATTGTTTTGATTTCATGACGTTTTTCGCCGATACACGAACAAATATTTCCGGAGTAAATTGCGGCAGCTTTTCAAATTGGAATGTTTTCTTTCCGCCAACAATTGTATCGCCAATTTGATAAGTACCGGTATCGTAAAGGCCGATAATATCTCCGGCTACAGCTTCATCGACCGTTTCACGATCATCCGCCAGAAATTGGGTTGACTGCGTTACTTTAAAGGATTTGTTGGTACGCGCAAGTGTGATATTCATCCCGCGTTCGAATTTTCCAGATACAATCCGAACAAATGCGATTCTGTCGCGATGGGCAGGGTTCATGTTTGCTTGAATTTTAAAGATAAACCCGGCCAAATCTTTATGCTCTACCGGATCGATGTATTGCTCATCTTCCGTTAAACGAGGTTGAGGGGCCGGAGCAAATTTTAGATACGTTTCCAGGAATGTTTGTACACCAAAGTTCGTTAAGGCCGAACCGAAGAATACCGGCGTTAATTCCCCGCGGCGAATCTTGTCTTCCGAAAAGTCATTTCCCGCTTCGTTTAAAAGCAAAATATCGTCCATTGCTTGCGTATAATAGGAAGTTACTTTCATTGGATGGTCAATGGCTAATTCCCCATCTTCATCAATCGGTAAAAAACGTTCTTCTTCTTCTGTGCGGAATTGTTCGATTCGTTTATTGTAACGATCATAAATCCCTAAAAATTCTTTCCCCATCCCAATCGGCCAGTTCATCGGATAAGCATTGATGCCAAGCACTTCTTCCAGTTCTTCGATTAACTCGAGAGGTTCCTTCCCTTGGCGATCCAGCTTGTTGATAAATGTAAAAATCGGAATACCGCGCATGCGGCAAACTTTGAACAATTTTAAAGTTTGGGCCTCGATCCCTTTTGCTGCGTCAACAACCATCACGGCACTATCTACGGCCATTAACGTACGGTACGTATCTTCCGAGAAATCTTGGTGACCCGGGGTATCTAGAATATTGACACGGAAGCCATGATAGTCAAATTGCATGACGGACGAAGTAACGGAAATACCGCGTTGTTTTTCGATTTCCATCCAGTCCGAGGTCGCAAACTTGCCTGATTTCTTCCCTTTTACCGTACCGGCATCACGGATGGCACCGCCAAATAATAGCAATTTTTCTGTAATCGTTGTTTTACCGGCATCCGGGTGAGAGATGATGGCAAATGTACGACGAGATAATATATCTTGTTCCAATTTTGAAGTCATTTTTTCGTCTCCTTTTTATATCCTTTACCATAATAAAAGAATATCCATTCATAGCACAACTATTTTTAGAAGCCAATTCAATATTGTTTATGTAAAAAAATCCAAGGGAATAGATTGTTGCGAATTTTTACCTTTCCAGAAAAACACAACTCGACCAAGATAGTCGAGTTGTTGTCAAATATTTTATGGGTAATATTAAACAAATTTCAAGCGTCCTGCTTCGATGGCAATTTCCGCATCGCTGTGCGGATACTTTGTGTTTCCGATAATTTGATAATCTTCATGCCCTTTTCCTGCAAAGACAATAATATCTCCAGGATTCGCTATGGAAATCGCGTGGCGAACCGCTTCAGCACGGTCACCGATGCATGCATAGTTTTCATGAAGCATTCCTTTTTCCAGGTCGCCTGTAATGCTATCATATTCCTCAAAACGCGGGTCATCTGTCGTAAGGATCACATAGTCGGCGCGCGATGCTTTTTCAGCCATCGCGGGACGTTTTGATTTATCCCGGTTGCCGCCTGTACCGATTAAAAAGATTAATTTATTCTCAGGCTTTTTGTACGGCAAAGCTGCGTTAATCGCTTTTTCAATCGCATCAGGCGTATGTGCGTAATCAATAAAGATTTGCAGGGGCAGGTCCGTATTGACTTTTTCCATTCGCCCTCGTACCGGCGCCAAATCTTCAATTTGTTCGATTATGTCTTCCATTGAAAATCCTCTGGCATAAAATACGGCCGTTGCTGCGAGCACATTGTATACGTTGAATTCACCCAGCAAATGCATGGATACCGGGAAGATGCCTTCCGGTGTTATCATGTCGAAAGTGGTAATCCCGTTTTCATAGTTGCAATTTTCTGCCCGGAAAACTGCATCATTTTTTAGTCCGTACGACCAAACAGGATAGGAAGTCATTTTTTCATACTTCTCAGACCATGGATCGTCCGCATTTAATACGACAAATTTCGGCTTAGTAAAATCTTGTCCCAATTGAGAGAATAATAAGCCTTTGGCATGTCCGTACTCCTCCATCGTGCCATGGAAATCAAGATGGTCATGCGTCAGGTTCGTGAACACTGCTACATCATAATCAACGCCAGCCAGTCTTCCTAACGCCAATCCATGGGACGAAACTTCCATCACCATCGCTCTGCAGCCTTCCATTTTGGCGCGGAATATCATTTGCTGCGTACTTAATACATCATTTGTTGTATTGGCCGTTTCATATAAAACACCATTCAGCTCAAATCCGATTGTTCCGGAAAGAGCGGATCTCTCTCCAAACCCTACAAGCATATGATGGATAATACCCGATACACTCGTTTTACCGTTGGTGCCTGTGACACCAATCATCATCAAGTCATTGGACGGATAATCGAAAAATTTCGAGGCAAGAAGACCCAACACGCGGTCTGTATCTTTCACAATCACCTGTGCCGCTTCCCCTTCCAATGAAAGCTCGCGATCTGCCACAATGACTGTCGCCCCTGCATCTACCGCTTGCTGCGCAAAGTCATGCCCATCTACTGTTTCTCCTTTAATGCAGATAAACAAGCTTTTTGGTTGAACACTTCTAGAATCAATCGATATATCTTTTATGGTATTAGGTATTTGACCAATAATTTGTTTTAATGGAATGACACTTAATAATTCTTCTGTATACATCATTATTCCTCCGAATCCATACTTGACGTTACATAAGCGTATAACAACTGTGCTGTCGCATTTAGTGAATCTACATGCGTACGTTCATAAGCATGTGAAGCCTCAATTCCTGGACCGAATAATGCATGTTTCACATCAAAACCTGCCCGAATGGCTGCAGAAACATCTGAACTATAGTTTGGATAGATATCAAGTTTATAATCAATCCCATACTGTTTTGCCAGCTTCACAAGGTGTCTTGTTAAATTGTAATGATACGGACCACTAGAATCTTTCGCACAAATTGAAACGGTAAACTCATCCGAGTTTTGCCCATCTCCAATTGCCCCCATATCCACAGCAATATACTCCACTACCTCTTCGGGGATATTGGAGTTGCCGCCATAGCCGATTTCTTCATTGTTTGAAATATAGAAATGTGTGGTATTTGGTAATGCAATGTTGTTCTCTTTAATGGTTTTGAGCATTTGCAAGAGTAAGGCGGTGCTGGCTTTATCATCTAGATGTCTGGACTTGATAAAACCGGAGTCCGTTGCTTCAAAACGTGGATCAAAGGATACAAAATCGCCTACTTCTATCCCGATATTTCGAACATCTTGTGCACTCGAACATTTTTCATCAATCCGGACTTCAATATGGTTTTCGTCTCTTTTGATCGTATCTGGCTGGTTATAAACATGAACCGTGGTTTCATGAAGTAAAATGGTGCCTCGAATTTTTTGGCCATCTGCCGTATGAATCGTGCAATACTCCCCTTCTACTGCATTCCACTTAAACCCGCCAATCATTGATAATTTTAAACGGCCGCTCGCCTTGATTTCTTTCACCATTGCGCCCAAAGTATCCGTGTGTGCGGTTAAAAGGCGATGCGCGCTGCCATTCTGGCCGTCCACTTTGGCAATAATGGCACCTTTATGTGTTTTTTTATAGGCAATGCCCAAGTTATGTAAATACGCTCCGATAAACTCCATAATCTGATTTGTATAACCTGAAGGACTTGGAATGTTTACGAGTTGGCGCAATAAATCCACTGTACTTTTTTCATCAAAAATCATCTTCATGAGAAAGCCCTCCAAGATTAAATAATATAATGATATCAAAATTCGCTAAATATCGACAGTCTTTTCGATAAGTTATTCAAAAATTTTATGATTGCATGAAATAAGTATGTATTTTCCAACTATCTCCAGGCTGGAAGTAATCAAGAAATCTTCCAAAAAAGCCTGCATTTCTTCCTTTCCCGGTAGATGAGAAGCAAGAGATTAGTTAACGGCATCTTTAATTCAGCATCGTTCTTACAAGTTTTACTTTTTGCTTATATGGGGGAAATAATAAATTATTTGCAAATTTAGATGAGCGTTTCATGATGGATTTGGGATGAGTAAAGTTTTCGAAACTTGCTTTCCCATGATATGCATTTACACCTGATGGACCGACCCCTCCAAAAGGCAAGTACGGATTGGCCACATGTGTTAGTGTATCATTTATGCACCCTCCGCCAAACGGCAGTTGCTCAAGAAACATATCAATGGCTTTTTCATGTTCCGAAAAGAAATAGGCCGCCAAAGGTTTTGGTAGCTTTTGTATTTTATATAATGCATATTTTAAATTATCGTATTTCATAATAGGAAGGATCGGACCGAAAATTTCATCTTCCATAATTGGATGATCCCAATCGATATTTTCCAGCAAAGTAGGCTCTATATAAAGATCCGATGCATCCAAACGGCCGCCAAAGGTTATATTTTCTTTTCCTGCCTGCAGCAACTGTTGAAGCCGATTGAATTGGCGCATGTTGATAATACGGCCGTAATCCCCGCTTTTTTGTGCATCTTGGCCATAAAAGTCGACAATGGACTTCTTTAATTGTTGAATGAATTTCTCGTAAATCGAAGAATGGACCAATAAATAATCAGGTGCCACGCAAGTTTGTCCTGTATTATTGAACTTTCCCCATACAATCCGTTTGGCTGCAACAGAAAGATTGGCGGTTTGGTCGACAATTGCAGGGCTTTTTCCGCCAAGCTCCAAAGTGATTGGCGTTAGCCTTTCAGCAGCCGCGCGCATAACGATCTTCCCCACTGCCACACTGCCAGTAAAGAAAATAGTATCGAATGAAGCGTGGATCAGATGTGTTACTTCTTCTTTCTCTCCTTCAACTACTTTCACAAAAGAAGCATCGAAGGTTTCTTCCAATATTTTTTTCGTAACCTCCGCCGTATGCACTGCAGACTCAGAAGGTTTTACAATGGCCGTGTTCCCGGCTATGATTGCCCCGATTAAAGGCTCCATTACGAGTTGGAAAGGGTAATTGAACGGCCCTATAATTAATGCAACGCCATAAGGTTCCCTCACTATAAAACTCTTGGCAGGCTGAAAATGAATCGGTGTTTTTACGTGCAACGGTTTTACCCATTCCTCAACATGTTTCACCATATAATCTATACTATCCAGGACAATGCCGATTTCATTCGAGTACGCTTCAAATTCACTTTTTCGCAAGTCCAGGTTTAACGCATGCAATAGTTCTTTTTCATATTCCTTGATTTTATCTTTTAGCTTCAACAATTGATTTTTTCGGAATTCTATATTTTTTGTATGACCGGTTAAAAAAAAATTTTTTTGCTCTTCTATCATGTTTTCAACATCTTGAGCTGTATATCTTGCCACCTTCATCCCTCGCTTCATACATAATTCGTTTTATATTGCCCATAATAATTATGTACAATTTACTACAATTTGTCGTGTAATTCCTTCTAGAAAGGGAAAAGTAATTGAAAGTAACATCTCCTATTTGGAAGGTAAAGGACAGAAAAAGGAGGCAATTTTCTATGATATCTACTGATACTTGGTGGGAGAAAATTTTTTCGGGAGCTTTAGCTATTGGCTTAAATGGAGAAAGAGTACATCAATTAGAGGACGAGTCTTTTTTATTCCTAAAAGAAGAGGAAGAAGAATTGCCACAGGAATTTGACCAGCAGAGTGATTTTTAAACTTTAACTTTTTCGAAAATAAAAAATTGAATTTGTAAAAGCAAAAAGACGTGTCTTACATTAGCGCTAAGGACACGTCTTTTTTCTGCGTTCTACTTACTCCAACCAATGAACCCTATCCCAAAATTTCTCTTAACCTTCGCTGCCATCACAATAGGAAGCCACAACAGCAGCCATTGCTTTGGCGCAGATGATCAGGCTTTTTTCATTAATATCAAATTTAGGATGATGATGAGGATAGGCCTCCCCGGACTCAGGCTGTGCACCTACATAGAAAAAGCAGCCAGGTACTTTCTCTAGATAGTAAGCAAAATCTTCCGAAGGCGGCTGCGGAGGAGTTTCCAATATTGCCTCCACTTCCGGAATAGGTGCTTGCTCCAGTGCTTGCAGTACCTGTTCCGTCACTTCGGGATCATTGTACAGGACAGGATAGTCGTTTTTGTATTCAAGATTACAATTCACTTTATAGGATTTTTCCAATCCTTCCGTAAAAGTGCGTACTTCGGATTCCACGATTTCCCGCGTTTCCGGGGACATTGTACGAACATCCCCTTCAATCGTAACTGCATCTTTAATCACATTAAAGGTCCCTTTTCCGTCAAAATTCCCGATGGTAACCGAGGCCATATCAAATGGGTTGATTCGGCGGCTCACGATGGTTTGTATATTCATCACAAATGAACTTGCGGCAACGATTGCATCATTTGCCAAATGAGGGGAGGATCCATGCCCGCCGCTTCCTTGAACGACCAATTTAAAGTAGGATCTCCCTGTTTGGGTATTCCCGCTTCTGTAAAAAATATGGCCTGTTTTCATATTGCTCATCACATGAATGCCGATGATGGCATCCACATCATCAAGGACACCTGCTTTAATCATCCCGATTGCCCCGCCTGGCGGAGCCTCTTCCGCAGGCTGGTGGATGATTCGGATTGTCCCTTTTAACTCATTTTTATATTCCGCCAAAGTTTCTGCCAAAACCAACATGTATGCTGTATGGCCATCATGGCCACAAGCATGCATAACGCCTTCATTTTTCGAAGCGAAGGGCAGTCCCGTTTCCTCCTTGATCGGCAAGGCGTCGAAATCGGCACGAATCGCAATCGTTTTTCCCGGCTTGGAACCTTTAATCGTTACAACCACACCACGTTCGCCGCCAAAATTCGTTTCAACCGAATCGACCGGTACATTTTTATAGAAATCGCTAATATACTTTGCCGTCTCTTCTTCCTGAAAAGAAAGCTCCGGGTGTGCATGCAAATAACGGCGAATCTCTATTATGTGTTCCTTTTTTTCATCCAATTTTTTTATTAATTCATCGACTAGCATTTCAAATCCCCTTTTCACTATGGTAATCGTGGAAATAGCATACAATTTGCCATAACTATTTAATTTTGAGTCTCTACCTCATGGACCGTTGTTTGAACATGTTTGTTTTTTGGCTTCAACCCCGCTGCCGCAATAATTCCCAAAATCGCACATGCAATAATATACATGAATGCAGAAGCGTAGACTCCATTAAATATTTCGATTAAATAGCCCATAACCATTGGCGCGAGGAATGCCCCGATCATTCCGCCTAGATTGATCATCCCAAATGTTGACCCAATGACATTCTTCGGGAAAACCTTATGCGGAAGACTAAAAATAATCGCTACAAGCGGACCATGGAAAAACATACAGATCGACTGATAAACAATTACCAATCCAACGCTAGGTGCGTTGAACAACAGATATAGAGAGACAATCATGATAATAAAACTAACGATTGCAAGATACTTCTCTTTTCCGGCTAAACGCGACTTAATGAGCTGTCCGCCAAGCAATACACCGATTGCCCCGGCAAATGCTGGAATGGATGTCAGCATACCCATCGACATCAAATCGAGACCCCTTACATCTACAAGATATGGAGGCATCCATGAAATTAGTCCCCACACAACCGTACTTACGCCAAACCACATAACCGCCAACTGCCAGCTGAGACGAAGCTTCAATACATCTTTAAATGTAACTTTTTCACCTGTTTCTTCTTCTTCTTCAAAGCTTGGCTGCATATTCTTGGGACTTAAATAATACCAAAGTAGAGCAGCGACAAAGAATCCCAAGATTCCAATGGAAATGAAAAGGTGTTGCCATCCAATCCATACAAGCAAAGGCGTTGCAATTAAAGGAGCAATTACTCCTCCCAGTGAATTCGATGACATCATGATTGTTTGCGCGCTTGTCCGTTCCTTCTTCGGAAACACATCGGATATTGCTTTGGAGCTTGCTGCTGGATACGCTCCTTCTCCAAGCCCAAACATAAAACGAACCATAATCATTGTCATAAGGGACCAAGCCATCCCCGTCAAAATCGTAAAGATGGACCAAAAAAGAATAGCGATTGCGATTACCTTTCGCGATCCGAATTTATCGGCAAGCCAACCGCCAGGCAGCTGCATTAGCGCATAGCCGGCAAAGAAACTGCTGAGCACGACCCCCATCACAGAAGGACTCAGATTAAAATCCTTTGCTATTTCCACAATTCCGACATTCATGGCCATCCTGTCAAGATAAGATAAACACCAACCTAAAAATAGCAATGCCAGAATGATATGTCTTTTTTTATTATTCTCTTGGATTTTTTGCATAATGGCGTTCTCCTCCTATACCAATCAAAAACTAGATTTCTTGTAAAAAGTGATTTTTTGTAAACATCAATCACCTTTCAAGCAGGAAGCGTTTACACTTCCTATTATTTATTAAATAGTATATAATTTCAGAAATGTCAGTCAATGTGTAAATACACAATGTTAATAGATTATAATTGTTGGATTCAACAGAAGAGGAGGAAATATGGAAAGGAAAGAAACGCTTCTTGACCAATTTAATGCAGAAAATCAGAAGACCCAATATCATGTGATGAATTTAATGGAAAGCTTTCGGGCAATCAATTCCACCCTCGAATTGGATGAAGTTTTGAAAAAGATTATGCATTTTGCCTTAAAAATTGTAGAGACTGCGGAAGCGGGACATATTCAAATGTACGATGCATCTTTGGATAAACTTATTGTTAAGTCTTATGTGGGATTCAATGATCTCATCCGCGACTTTAAAGTAAGCGTCGGGCAATCCATTACAGGAAAAGTTTTCAGGGATGGACGTCTAAAACTCATTACAAAAAGAGAAGAAATCTATGACCGAATGAGTGATTTAAGTGAAGAGAATTTTACCATTATCGATCAGGCGCATCCTAATAACGAGAATATCAAATCCCTCTTATCCGTGCCGGTTTCTTTTGGAACAAAACGGATAGGCGTAATGACTTTTCATTGCTTTGATGTAGAAGAAGGGCTAAATGAAACGGATTTCCTGCTGTTGGAGAGTTTCGCATCCCAGGCTGCGATTGCCCTTCATAATGCCCAGCTTCATACCGAAGTGCAGAAGAGCCTTGATGATGTAACAAGCCTATCGCAAAAACTCAAGGAAACAAACGCATTATTAGGAAAACAAAATGAGATCCACCGTCACTTAACAGAATTATCAATTCATAACAACAAAGGATTAAAGGGGATTATCCTTGAGATGGATCGTCTTATGGAGAGAAAACTTGTTTATGCAGATTATCTGGAGGGGAATTGCGTGCCCGCGCAGATAAAATATTATGATAAAAGTCTGGATGATATTTTTCTGATTTTTGCCAACAAAACCGAGCCAAGCTACGTATCCATCTGCGATACGGTTCAAATAGAATGCTATATTTACCCCATCAGGTCCGGTTCTGTATTTCTGGGCTGCCTGATTGTAGAAGGAAGTTCTCCTTTGTCGCAGCTCGATTTGCTCATTATCGAACAAGGAGCTCCCATTTTATCTCTGGAAATAATGAAGCTTCGATCGCAGACTGAAATTTTGTATAAAAAAACGTATGAGAACTACCAAAATTTCTTAAAAATCAAAAATCCCCAGCTGGCTGAAATTGCCGCCAAAGAATTAGGTTTACAGCATCATCCTTTCTTGCAATCAGCCATCATTGAATTGGATGGGAATGTCGATTTGCGTTCTCTTGAAAATAGCGCATTGCTTCTTTTAACTCAGTTAAAAGAGCAAATCCCTTTGGAAAATAGCCTTCTTTTTAGCTATCATAACAAAGTTCTTTATTTTTCTTCCGCCCAAGAGGCCGGGGGAAAAACATCCATGTTCAAAATCATCGAGAAGATCATCAATCGTTGGAACGAGGAGTTTCCAGTAGTAGCCAGAGCAGGATATTGCACAGGTTATTACTATCCCGGGCAAGCAGAGGAAAATCAGCTAAAAGCGGAAAAAGCCCTGCTTCATTTGAAAAAACAAAAGAAACAAGGTCTTCTCAATTATAGGGATATTGGAATCAGTACTCTTTTTTTAAACCATTCACTTGAAGAAATCGATGCTTTTTTGCAAGAGACATTTTCAATTTTATGGACCAATCGGGAGAACAAAGAAGAACTTCTGCATACCCTTTTTGTGTACATAAAAAATAACCGTTCCATGACTGCTACTGCCAAGCAGCTGCATATTCATACGAATACGCTTTACCACCGCATTAAAAAAATCGAGGAAATATTGGATTTGGACTTTAACCACTATGAAGATTATTTGAAAGTACAACTTGCCGTCTATCTGTACTATACTTTTTCTGATTAACAAAAAGATCATAAAAAAACTCGCCAGTAACGGTTTGATTCGTTACCTGCGAGTTTTCGTTAATTTGGAGCAGCTTTATATCCTGCAGCCTCCGCCTCTTTTGCAGAGCAGAAGAGTTCTTCAGGATTTGTAGATTCGTAATTTTGCTGTCCAGGTGAGTGGTAAATTTTCTTGCCCCTGGAATTAATATTTCCTTTAATCGTGCATGAGGATTTAGAGTTATGATTTTCTTCTGTTTGCTTTTCCTCAAACACTTTTTTATCGTATCCTCTAGCCGTTGCATAATTTTCAACTGACCAAATACCGATTTCCTGTTTTCTTGCTTGTTTTTGCACAGCTTCGAACCAGTCAACATGTTTTGTATTGGGTTCATAGATGTAGGCCACTCGTGCCAAACCATTTTTCAGCAATTCTTCTTGTACACTTTTTCCGTCTGCGGTATACACATAGGCCAACAAACGTTTGTACTTATCCCGATAAGAAACATCAAATTCCAAGTAAACAGTTTCCTGTCCTTCCAATAAGGCTTTCGTAAAGGCTTTGGCTTCTTGCCCATATGGTTGTTCACCAAGCGTTTCATGGTTCGTTTCAGGTGTGTCTACCAATAAGAAACGGACTGATTCATTGGAACCGTTATATTTGATTTTGATTGTATCGCCATCTATTACATTGACGAGGGGATATTCTTCAAAAGAAGTAACATCATGCGTACCGCCAATTTCTGTATCGGCTATTCCATTTCTGGCAAAATGCTCTTCTATTGGCAGGTTTTCATTTATATTGCAAGCCCCTAAAAATAAGGTTAAGCATAATAAGGGGAGAATCTTTTTAAACATGTAATGCGAATTTCCTTTCAACTATACTGCCGGCTATCTAAACAGTAAATATAAAATAACAGCTAAAATAATGGTTCCACTTGTGATTAAAGATTTTATATCGGATGCTTTCATAAATATTCCTTCCAAGTTAGTTAGTGTGAATTTATGATTTCGTTGCCATCAGCCTTAATGTGCAACATTTAATTATCGGATGGACCCAGGTCCGACGGCGGAACATCTGCAAATGTTTCGCCTTCTTCTTCCAAGTCGCGCATACGGTGGGCAATTCTGGAAGCCGCGCTGGCCGCGATGCTTCCAACGAGATCATCCAGGAAAGTATGAACGTTCTCCCCAATTTTGGTATCCAACTTTTTGATGATTCCTACTTTATTTTTATCCAGATGCCCATAGGTTGTTAAGGCAATGCTTCCATATGCCATAACCGAGCCCAAAGCCAATGTTTCATCAACGCCGAACAACCCTTCATCTGCTTCGATAATCGATTGCAGCGGTTCCGAAAGCATTTTCTTTTCTGCAAGCTCATCCAGTTCGATTCCAACCAAAACAGAATGCTGCACTTCCCGTTTTCGCAATACCCGTTCAACCGAATTCAAGCAGTGCTCAAAAGTTAGGCCTTCATTATAGGGCAATTGCATTTCATAAACAATGTCAGCAATATCTTCAATTTTCACTCCACGTCTTTTTAATGCTTCTTTGGTAGCTTTTGTTACTGTTTCAGATGATATACGCTTTTTACTATCCATTTTATCGACCTCTTTCAATAGAATGTTTAAACCTTCTGCCATAGAAAATCTATTCGTACTACATAGTACACGCAAATAATGGGATATGATACAATTTCGGTAATATAGAAAAGCGGAGAACGCCGTTTAGCTCCGAGTCGACGATAACGCAACATCGTGTTGCACCGTCGACATGACTCACATCCTGTGAGCCCCAACAACTGGAGAAAGCCACTTCTAGGACGCTCTTTGTCCTGTAAGGGACTTTTGAAGTTGTCGAGGAGCTGGCGTTCGGAGCTGGACATCCAAGTAAAGCGCAAGCGCCCCGCTTAGCCATCGACAAATGTTTTTTGTACCGAAAGCGAAGCGGCAGGTACAGATGTTTTTTGCGCGAAAGCGAAGCGACAGCAGCAGACCGCGACCTCAGAACGGGCTAAGGCGCTGTAGCTGGACATTGTCTAAACTTTAAAGAGTTTTATTTCTTTTAGACTTAGAGAGGAGAACTCCATCATGAATCAGGGAACGATCAAGGAAGTTTCATTTTACAGCCACTCGCTGGAGGAAGAAGAAGAATTATTAATCTATATACCAGCAAACTATACTCCATTAAATAAATATAACATTTTAATTGCATCAGATGGAAAAGATTACTTTCAACTAGGTGGCATCACCCGGTTGGCGGATGAATTATTGGACAATTATGAAATTGAGAACATAATTATTGTTGGAATTCCTTATAAGAGCGTAGAAGACCGCCGTCAAAAATATATCCCGACAGGAAAGCTGCATGACGCGTACTTGCGTTTTCTTGCGCATGAGCTGGTTCCTTACCTGGATGAGGAATTCTCCACTTTCCAAATGGGGTCGACAAGGGGCGTTATTGGAGATTCGATGGCAGCCACTGTTTCATTGCTTGCAGCATTAAAATATCCAAACATTTTTGGCAAAGCGATTTTACAATCCCCTTATGTAGATGATTATGTGTTAAAATCGGTTGAAAATTCACCGGCTAAAACTGCACTTTCCATTTACCATATTATCGGTACGGGAGAAGATGAGGTTTTAACGACCGACAAAAAAATAAAAGATTTTCTTTCACCCAACCGTGCTCTTCATGAATTAATCGTGTCCAAGGGATTTAAAACGTTTTACGAAGAATTTGATGGCAACCATTCGTGGAAATATTGGAAACCCGACCTTAGAAGAGCTTTAATTGAAAATTTCAGTTAATTTAACACGAGAGAAATGTCTCAGCATTCGATATCTGTTATAATGTGGATGTATAACGAATTTTAGGGGGCAGGAACGATGAAATATGGTATTGTTGCATTTCCATCAAAACGTTTTCAAGATTTAGCCAATACTTATCGCAAGCGTTACGATTCACATTATTCAAAGATTACTCCGCATATTACCCTTAAAGAAGCTTTTGAAGCAGACGAGTCGGATATTCAAGATATCTCCCAAACCATTGCTTCGATTGCACAAAAATATGCACCTTTAATGATTCACGCATCTAAGGTAAGTTCGTTCTACCCAACTACGAATGTCATTTATTTTAAAATTGAACCAACAAATCAACTGCAAAACATACATCAAGATTTGCAAAATGCCTTGAATATCGGAAAACCAAAACATGTCTTTACTCCACATATTACAATTGCCCAAGATTTAACAGCGACAGAACATGACGATATCTTTGGCCAATTACGTATGATCGGGGTAAATGAGCAAGAATCCATCGATCGCATTCATTTAGTATATCAACTCGAAGATGGATCTTGGACGACATATGAAACTTATCGTTTAACTGGAGCTGAATAGAATTTGCTAGTAAAAATCGTTGAAAATGAACAAGAGCTTTCCTTGGCATATGCCGTTCGGAAAAAGGTCTTCGTTGAGGAACAGGGTGTTCCCGAGCATTTAGAACTGGATGAACATGATGCTTCCGCCACCCACTTTATTGTAAAGGACGAGGACAAAACCATCGCAGCAGCAAGACTGCGCGAAATGGAGCCAAAAATCGGAAAAGTGGAAAGGGTATGCGTCTTAAAAGAGTACAGGGGAAAAAGACTGGGCTTGCTCATTATGAAAGAAATCGAACACTATGCCAAGAACCATGATTTTAAAAAGTTGAAACTAAATGCGCAAAGCTATGCGGTTCCATTTTATGAAAAACTGGATTATAAAGTAACATCCCCTGAATTTCTTGATGCCGGCATACCACACCGTGCAATGGAAAAAGAACTTTAACAATGAAAAGCAGCCGACCAGCGGCTGCTTTTCTATTGGTTCGCTCAACCATAGGAGTCATCACGCCGCTCCTAAAACGGATGCCGTTTTGGATAGCGCTGATTAATCTAATTGCGCTTTTCTTGTTGTCCAGCTCCGAACGCCAGCTCCTCGACAACTTCAAAAGCCTCTTAGAGGACAAAGAGCGTCCTCGAAGTGGCTTTCTCCAGTTGTTGTCGGAGCTAGACAGCGTTCTCCGCTTTTCATTATTGTCCAGCTCCAGCGCCCAGCCCCTCGAGTCGCGGTCTGCTGCTGTCGCTACGCTTTCGCGCAAAAAAAATCTGCCCTCGGTCGAAAGCGGAGAAGATGCTTTCGACCGAGGGCCTTCCGCCGCACATGGATGTGCAAGTGCCGACAATGTACCTGTCGCTGCCGCTTTCGGTACAAAAAACATCTGCCACAGGACGTGGCGTTGTTGTCGGCCAGCGCTTATATCTGTCGCTTCGCTTTCGCGCAAAAAATAACTGTCGATGGCTACCGGGGTGCTTGCGCTTTTCTAGATTACCCCAGCATTTTTTGGATTTTTCCTAAGTCGAGTGATTTTCCGTCTTGCATAATGGATTTTACGATTTGATCTTCCAACTCTGAAGATACGGGTTTATTTGCGATTTTGCTGACGCGTTTTATGATTTTGCGTACTTGCTTTTCGTTGGTAAAATCCGCATGTTGAATTGCATTTGCTAAAGCGAAGATTTCATCCATACTTACGCCGGTTTTATTTTCGATTTGTCTGAAAAAAGGGTTTTGCATTGTTTTCCCCCCTTATAGATAACACTTTCCTACAATAATTAATAAAATAAACAGCACCACAATCAATACAAAGTAAGAACCTTTGTGTCCACCATGGTCTTCACACATATCATATGCAGGCATCGTATAAGATGGTGCACAGTAATCATAGGCAGGGCTTACTTGGCCGCAATTCCACATAAAAAATCCCCTCCTTTCTACTTTGTATAGTATGTGGGCATACAAAGTGAAAGAGGGGTATTCGTCTAGTCTACTTTTCCTTTTGGTTTAAAAATTAAAGCGGCAAGAAAGCCGAACACAATGGCGGCACTTATCCCTGAACTTGTGACTTCAAACATTCCGGTTAATACACCGACCCATCCATGCTTTTCTGCTTCTGCCATCGCACCATGCGTTAGGGCGTTGCCGAAAGAAGTAATAGGAATGGTTGCACCTGCACCTGCAAAATCTATTAAAGGATCATACAAACCCAGTCCATCCAAGATAGATCCGGCAACTACCAGGGTCACCAAGGTATGACCGGGGGTTAATTTCCCGACATCCATTAATAACTGACCTATTACACAAATAATTCCACCAACCATAAAAGCAATTAAGAAGTTAAAAAAAAGCATTTTTTTGCCTCATTCCATTGTAATTTCGATTGCATGCGCTGTACAAGGAATTGTTTCTCCTTGCTGGTAAGAAAGCGGCGAGAGAAGTGCGCCTGTTGCAACGAGCAGCACTCTTTTAAAGCGTCCTGTTTTCAACTGCTGTTCAATATAGCTGAAGAATACGGAAGCGGAACACCCTGCACCGCTTGCCCCCGCTTGGAATTTTTCATCTTCACCATAGAATTCTCCGCCGGCATCACGGAAAATCTCCAAGTCTTCTTGTTTTTCGCCGCTTTGGGCAAACATCGCTTTCAATATTTTCAGACCGATTTTCCCCAGATCTCCTGTCATGATCAAATCATAATCGGTTATCTTTTGGTGGCGTTTCTTTAGATGGGATGTAATGGTATCATACGCTGCAGGCGCCATTGCACCGCCCATATGAAGCGGGTTTACTTCTCCATAATCGACAACTTTCCCCACTGTTCCAGCCACTATTGACGGTAAATTTGGATCATGCTTGCCAATAAGGGCATATCCTGCGGCCGTCACTGTCCACTGTGCTGTTGCCGGTTTTTGGAAACCGTAGTTAATCGGGTAACGAAATTGACGTTCAATGGCGTTATGCTGGCTAGCCGCTCCTGCAATGGCATATTGGGATGCCCCTAGTTCTGTTAGAAGACTGGCAACAATCACGGAAGAAACCGATGTGGCGCAAGCAGAGAAAAGCCCGATAAAGGAAATGGCAAGTTCCCGCGCAGCAAAGTTTGTTGGCGTCATTTGGTTCACAAGGTCACCACTTAAAAAGAAATCAACATCCAGATTTTTAATTTTCGCCTTTTCCATGACTATATCGCACGCTTCCTGGATCATTTTTGAATGTCCCTGCTCATTTGATTTTTGCCCCCATCTTTCATCTTCAGCGACCGAGTCAAAATAGGAATAAAATACGCTGCGTTGTTCAAGAGGACCAGCGGCAACACCACAAGCAATAATGGAAGGTTTGGATGTGAATAAAATTACCATTTCACCACGCCCGCCGTTACCAAAATCAGTTTAATAAGAGCGACAAAAAAAGCCGAACCTACTCCAAATAAAATGACCGATCCTGCCAATTTAAAGATATTCCCTCCAACACCCAAAACCATTCCTTCTGTTCTGCCTTCAATGGCTGCGGAAACAACGGCATTGCTGAATCCCGTTACAGGCACCGCGCTTCCAGCTCCTGCAAATGCGCCAAGTTTTCGGTATATGCCTAGCCCCGTCAGTACCGCAGCGATAAATACCATTGTCGCTGTTGTTGCATTTCCTGCTGTTTTATCTGTAAAATCAAAAAAAATAATGTATAAATACATAATCGCTTGTCCAATCGTACAGATGAGTCCCCCAACTAAAAATGCTTTTAGCACATTTTTTACATAAGGAGTAGGAGGCGTGATTTGTTGCTCTAGTTGCTGGTATTCTTGTGGATCCATTTAAGTTTCCTCCTTAGCTAAGTCTTTCAATTTTTTCACTTCATCTTTTAATTTTTTGGAGTCCTTTTCATTAAGAAGCTTTTGAGACTCCCAATGCATTTTATAATCCGATGAGACAAGAACATGTAAATCCGGATACTTTTCTTTTATTTCTTTCTGCAATTTTTTTTCTACCTTTTGCTCTTTGTAGCCAAGCCAAGGATTCACTTGAATGGCCACCAGTAATTCATCCCCCGCTAAAATGGCTGTGCCCGTATACACTTCTTTAGTGTCACGTATTAAATTTTCAATCTCTTCTCTTTTTTCTCCATCTGCTGCATTATTGGACACTTTCACGATTTGTTCATTAGAGCATCCAATCAAAAAAAATGGGACGAAAAAAAATATGATGAATTTTTTCAAGATTCAACCCCCTTTTCTATTCATTATGGACTTCTGATTTTCAATCTATTCAATATGTTTCATTTCAGGAAGCACATGTTTTTTTGCGCGAAAGCAAAGCGACAGCAGAACCATGTTTTGGCTGTACTGAAAACGAAGCGGCAGGTACACATCTTTTTTTGCGCGAAAGCGAAGCGACAGCAGCACCATGTTTTGACTGTACCGAAAGCGAAGCGGCAGGTACACATGTTTTTTGCGCGAAAGTGAAGCGACAGTGTTTTTTTTGCTTGGAAGCGGAACATATTTCTAACGGAATTTTTTTAAAAAAGCTGGAATGATTTTCTGTCCATCAGTACAAAAGCCCGGTTTTCATCGGGGAAATGACATATTGTAGATTGAACTAAAATTAAGAGGGGTGAAACAAAATGGGTTGTGGAAGAAAAGATTTAGAAAGCTCATCTAGAGAAGATTTCATTCATGATGAAGGGTGTATTTGTGAAGTAGTAAAAACAATTTTAAAATTACAAAATCATGCAGTCAGACATGACGACAAATGCGGAACGAGTTGTTTCGTTGAACCGATTGGCGGACTATCCAAACATGGCCACGCGGATACTCGTGTGTTTATGCTATTAGATAAGCACGGGAAACCATTTACTGTACTGGCTAGAAAAAGATCTACTTGGCAAGCTACTCCATTCTTCCGTGTAGAAGATGTATTTGGTGATTGCTGTGCTACATTGCGAGCAGTTGCATATAATTTTGAAACAGGTGCCGCTGAAGAAGTAGATGAAGAAGAAGCAGACACAGTATTCCTAGAAGGAACGCAAATGCTGGATCCAATCGCATTCGGGGAAATCAAACGATTCAGAAGAACAGAAACTTGCGTAACAGTAGACTTAAATGACTTCACTGCGATTCAATGTATTGCAGATGTAGACTTAAACATTCACCATCACTAAGAAATCTGGACCCAGACTGCCGCCAATTGCGCGGCCGTTTGGGTCTTCTTCTTTTTTCCGTAGATATATAAAATACTAATCGGCACATAACAAAGGATGATCCCCTTAATTAGAATCATCCTTTGTTTGTCATTTATTAATCATTCTTTAAAGTAATCGTTTCAATGTCATTGGCGTTTATAACAATCTTTTGATCGATGGATTGGATGTGGACGTTTGTTCCTTCCACTCCCTGTAACCTGCCGATTACTTTTTCGCCATTCGTTAAATGAAAAATCAAGGTTCTAAATTGATTTGTCGGCTGTGAAAAAAAGTGTAGTTGTCTGGCGATTAATCCATCAACGATTCGGTCAGAACGATTTGGAACAAAAACAGACGTGCTTTCCTCTATAAACGGGATTTCCGTTTTCTCAACTTCCGTAAAATAAAATGGTGGGCTTGAAATAAATAACAGCGGTTCTTCCATTTTACACATCCCTTTTTACATATAAATATGCAAAATGAAATTTTACGTGAATCTTGATTAAAAAGTGGAGAACCCCGTAAGCTCCATCTTGCAAAAAGCACAGTTGAAATTTCTAACTTAATTTAGCTGCCCCAGGAATGTCGTCGCTAATCCTAAATAGATTAAAATACTCGTTACATCATTTAATGTTGTAATAAATGGACCGGAAGCCACCGCTGGATCTGCCCCCAATTTATGAATAAGCAGCGGGATAAAAGACCCGGCGATTGTAGCGACAAGAATCGAAACACCCATTGCCGCGCCGACCAGCAACCCCACTTCCAGTGATTGCTTCCAGAAGAAAATAATCACAACGACAAGTATGCCGCAAATAATTCCCATCGTTAAGCCTGTCAATACTTCTCGAAGCAGCATTTTCATTTTGCTTTTTTCGTCGATATCGCCCGTTGCAATTCCGCGAATGGCTACCGCCAACGCCTGAGTTCCACTATTTCCGGAAGTACCGGAAATTAGAGGAATAAACAATGCGAGCAACGCGACTTTTTCCAACGTCTCTTGAAACTGGCCCATCAGCGTTGCTGTAATCATTCCTAAAAACAGCAGCATAATCAGCCATGGCAAACGTTTTTTGGCAGCCTTGATGGGACTTGTTTCTTTATCATCCACATCGGAAAGACCTGCTAATTTCGAATAGTCATCGGATGCTTCCTCATCAATAACGTCAATAATATCATCCACGGTAATAATCCCTTGCATTTCATGATATTCATCAACTACCGGAATCGCCAGGAAATTATAATCTTTCATGATCTGGGCAACTTCCTCTTGATCATCTGTAACCTTTACATGAACGACACGTTCGTTCATAATGTCGCGAATCAATGTATCCTCATCCGAAATAATTAAATCTCTTAAAGAAATAACGCCGCTTAAACGGTGCGCATCATCCACGACGAACACATAATAAATGGTTTCGGCATTTGGCGCTTCTTTGCGCAGCACGTTCATCGCTTGCCGAACGGTTGAATTTTCAAGAACGGACACATATTCCGTTGTCATGATGGCCCCGGCAGTATACTCTTCATAAGCCAAAAGCTCATTGATTTCATCTACGATATCGCTATCCATCATTTCCAGATAGCTTTCACGGTGTTCATCATCCAATTCATTTAAAACGTCAACGGCATCATCGGTATACATATATGAAAGCATTTCCGCTCCATAAGCCGTATCCATTTCTTTTAAAAACTGCTCGTACTCTTCATCTTCTAATTCAATGGTTTCATAAATTGTCGCCATTTCTTGAGGAGACAAGAATTGATAGATGGTTTGCCGTATGTCGGGGCCAACCTTCTCATAAAATTGGGCCTGATCGTATGAATGAAGCTCGAAGAAAATATCGCGGAATCGTTCAATGTCTCCATCAAGCAAATATTGACGCAATTCTTCTTCATTGAATAGCTCTTCATTTTTATTATTTTGTTGTTCTACCATGCTTGTCCCCTCCTCTCAAAGTAATAATAGGCGGATTTTGTTTTAAGGTAAAGCCATTTTTCCATCTTGACAAAGATTTCTAATATTCTAGTCAAAAAATAAAAGATGTTCGCTCAATATCGAACATCTCCCTTGCCAATCAACAAACCCTTCATATCCTCAAGCGGTTCACTCGTAAATTGCAGCTTTTGTTCTGTAAGAGGGTGATTCATTTCGAGCGACACACAGTGAAGTGCCTGGCGATTCAGAAGCACCCTGCTCCCTCCATATAACTCATCTCCGACAAGCGGGTGGCCAATATGGGCCATATGCACTCTTATTTGATGCGTTCTTCCCGTATGAAGCTGAAGTCTTACATGGCTAATGGGTTCCCCATTCTGTGTATACCCTCTTTTTAACACTTTTACATCCGTATGGGAATATTGCCCATCCGCTCGAACCTCACGTTCGATAATGCTTGTTTCTTTGCGGCCAATTGGAGCAATGATTGCCTGCTGCTCTTCGATTACATGTCCATGAACCATTGCCTCATACTGTTTGTTCATTTTGTGCTGCTTTTGTTGCAGCCCCATTAAATGGTGGATATGACGGTTTTTCGCAATACAAAGTACACCTGAAGTATCGCGGTCTAGCCTTGTCACAATATGGACTGTCGAAACGATTCCCTGTTTTTCAAAATAGCCGCAAATAAAATTGGCAATACTTCCTTTTGGGTGTTCCCTTGAAGGAATGGTATTGACGAATGGCGGCTTATCAATAATCAACAAAGCCTCGTCCTCATAGAGGATGGTTAACTCTCCTTGCTCGACAATCAATCCGTCACTGAATTGTTCAGGCGGAAACTGGATCGTAATTTCATCCCCTTTTTTCAGGACATGGCGCACGGTCTTTTCCTCGCCGTTCACAAGCAAGTATCCACCATTGTACTTAATAGAAGTTAACGCCTTTTTGGATATTCCCTGCTTTTGGATGGCCTGGCGGAGAAGCTGTCCATCCACTTCCGCTTGGAATTGCAATTGAAATCGTTTTTTCATTACATCACCTTTTATTCATTTGCAACAAAGGAGTCGTGAACTCGTTCCCAGAACGGGAAAGGCCGAAACCGGGCAAATCGTACTTTTTCACTTGCCACATTAAATGTAATCGACGTTAAATCATTTTGAATCAAATGTTTATGATCAATGGTCATGGTAAACTTTTGTTCTGTCACAGGCCTTAATATACACCGATGATGAGCTGGCAATACGAGCGGCGACCCTACTGTCCGAAACACGCGGTTATTAATGGAAGCCATCTCCGTCAACTGAAGTGCCGGAATGCTCGGATGGATGATTGCTCCACCCAAAGCCTTGTTATATGCCGTACTGCCTGAAGGCGTAGAGATACAAAGGCCATCTCCGCGGAACCGTTCAAAAGGAGTGCCATTCAGTTCAATATCCATCACAAGCGTCACGTCCGGAGATTTGACGGTTGCTTCATTAAGCGCCAAATAACGCGCGGTTTCCATGCTTTGCGTATGAACATTTACTTCAAGCAAAGGGTATTCCACAATGTTAAACTCGTTTTTCGCAATCGACAGTACGAGTTTTTCTAGTTCAGAAGGTTTCCAGTCAGCATAAAACCCTAAATGCCCCGTATGAATTCCGACGAACGCAACTTGATCCAACCGATGGGAGTGACGATGGAAAGCGTGCAGCAGAGTCCCATCCCCACCAATCGAAATGACGAATTCCGGTTCTTCTTCATCCAAGATGAGGCCAAAATCGGTCAAATAAGTTTTAGCGAGCTCCATTAGTTCATTTGATTGGGAATCTCTTCGTGATTGAATGGAAAACCTCAAACTATTCACGCTCCTTTTCATCAGTTGTTCGAATATTTGGATTGACCGCTTCTTTGATTTCACTAAAATAGACTTGCGCTTCCTGAATTTCACTTCGAATGGACGACATTTCTTCATCCAATTTAAAAGCTGCTTCAGCCGCGCTCTGCAATCGATTTTTAATTTCCTCCGGGAATAAACCTTTGTATTTATAATTCAAGGAATGCTCAATGGAAGCCCAAAAGTTCATCGCCAACGTTCTGATTTGAATTTCAGCCAATACTTCAATTTTCCCGCTGATAGTTTCCACGGGATATTCAACGATTATATGATACGAACGATACCCGCTAGGTTTACTGTTGCTAATATAATCTTTTTCTTCGATTACCTTCATATCATCTCTTTGCCGAATCAATTCCACTACAGTCGCAATATCATCCACGAATTGGCACATAATGCGCAACCCCGCAATGTCTTGCAATTCTGCAGCGAGTTGCAATGATGGTTCAAAAGGAATCCCTTTTTCAAGTGTTTTATCATAGATACTTGCTAAAGGCTTTACACGGCCTGTAACAAATTCAATTGGCGAGGTTGAGCCCGTTATGCCAAACTGCGAACGCATCCCTTTTAATTTTATTTTCAACTCATCAACTGCCTGAATATAAGGACTTAGAAAAACTCCCCACAAACCCGGTCCCATGAAAGACTCCTCCTACTGCGCTTTCTATCAACTTATTTTACAATTTTATTGTTCTTTTAATATTTCAGCGAATGCTGTTTCGATTGCTTCGACGAATTCTTTTCCATAGTTATCGTTTCCTTCGATGTTAAAAAGCAGCATGGTTAATTCTTCGTTGAATTCCACCAACTCGATGTGTTGATCCCCTAAAACGAGGGTTGGATTTTTTTCAGACTTCAAACCTTCCACTATCGAGGACCAAGTGTTTTGTGGAAATTGAATATAACTATATTCTTCATTTTCTTCCACCAAATAAATCAAAGCCAATTGATCAGAGTCCGTGATGACTTTTCCTGCAGGTTGAATTTGGATTTTGTTTTCATTTTCGTTTAAACTTAGATGTAATTCATTATGTACAAATTGCCAATTTTCAATAGTATAGATGTTGCGCATTATGTAAACTTCCCTTCCGCTCTTTTTCTCTGTCTATTTTAACATATAGTTCAACTTCATTCAGCATATGTCTTAATGTGACGATAGCGTCAGCGGCAGTCACAAACTTCTATGTCTGAAAGCTACTTCTATCAGAGGTTAGATGAATGGAAAAGTAAAGCATTACAGTATAAGTATCCACTGAATGAAGTTGAGCCTCCGGCGGATGCCACAGATTTTCAAAGGAAGTTTATCGAGCAAGCTCGATAAAATCTAGGCTCAAATACGCCAAGGCGTATTTGATTAAGAGAAAAAGATTGTAGAAAAATACATGATGGGAAAAGCGCAACACCCAGAAAGGAAAAAACCATGCCACAGGAAATCGAGATTGAATTTAAAAATAGTTTGACGAAAGAACAGTATGAATTGCTGTTAAGAAAATTTGATGTGAAAGATGAAATGATAGTTCGGCAAACGAATCATTATTTTGATACGCCGGAATTTCATTTAAAAGCTTTATGGAGTGGATTAAGAATCCGTGAAACCTCCAGCAAAATTGTCTGCACATTAAAGGAAAAAACGGCGGATCATACCCATTTGGAAACAACGGATGTGTTAACAGAAGAACAGGCACAGCTAATGCTGTCAGGAGAAGCGTTTTTGGCAAACACAGTGAAAGAAAAATTGATGAAGCTTGAGGTCCCTATCGAGAAGCTTTCCGTTTTTGGATCATTGACAACCGATCGCGTTGAATTGCCTTATAAAGGCGGCACTTTGGTATTGGACCACTCTTTTTATTTGAACCAGGATGATTATGAGGTAGAATATGAAACAAACGAAGAACACACCGGTAAAGAAATTTTTGATCAATTTTTAAAAGAAAATAAAATTCCGACGCAAATTGCCGATAAAAAAATAGCTCGTTTTATGAAAGCACTAAAATCAGAGAAAGGTTGATTGTAATGAATCTATCTTCCATGAAAACATTGATGGAATTACAGGCAATCGGCACCATTGGCAATTCAACTTCCGGCACTCAGCCACTAACAGGCGGAGATTCCATCTTTACGCAAATACTGGAGGAAATGACGAGTTCAACTACCTCCTCCTTAACAGAAGCAGAAAACTTGCTCGGGTTTTATTCAAACTTTTCGGATACCGATTTGGCAAACCGTGATTTATACTACAATCCACAACTTGGCAATGTATCGGGCTACAATGCTTTATTGCAAAATGACCAGCAAAATGCGGTACAACCTTTAAATAAAGATTATTTAAATACAGCCGGTTTCGAGAATGTATTGGAAGGAGCAAATGCATATCATGAAATTATACAACAGGCTTCTTCAAAATTTGGAGTTCCCGAAAAGTTAATCGCTGCCGTGATTAAACAAGAATCCAACTATAACGCAGGTGCCGTCAGTTCCGCCGGTGCAACAGGGTTGATGCAGCTAATGCCAGGAACTGCAAGGTACCTTGGTGTAATGGATTCAACCGATCCGGCACAAAATATAATGGGCGGTACAAAATATTTAAGCCAAATGCTTGAAAAATTCGATCAAAACATTGAATTGGCTTTAGCTGCTTATAATGCCGGGCCCGGAAATGTATCAAAATACGGCGGCATTCCTCCATTCAGAGAAACAAAGAACTATGTACAAAAAGTTATGAACTATTATCAAGCATAGAAAACATTGACAAGCACAAGCCAGCCCGGGTCCCTTTAAGGCTTTGGGTTCCCTCTTTCCTTTATGTACGGTAATTTCGCCAATCATGGAACGCACAGGGCGCTTGTGCTTTTTCGTTACTTTTTTCCCATTTTTCTTTCATTTAGGTTTAGCAATGGCATTCCTGGATATGCTATTTGTTTGAGAAAATAGAAATACGTTGATAGAATGTAGATATCACAAAAAAATTCTAATTGTGACAAATCACTAAACGGTATACATTACTCTGGCATTCTTACGTATACTAAACGAAGTAAAGGAGTACACCTATGAATCGAAAATATACGATTCCTTACGAGGAAATTGGTGCTGAAAAACTTTCTGAGCTCCTTCACGCATTTTACAAACGCGTTGCGAGTCATCCACAGTTAAAACCGATTTTCCCGGACGATTTAACTGAAACAATTAGAAAACAAATTCAATTTCAGACCCAGTACTTAGGTGGGCCAAATATATATACTGAAGAACACGGACATCCAATGCTAAGAGCTCGTCATATTCCATTTAAAATTACGCCTGACCGGGCGCAAGCATGGTTGGAATGCATGAAGGAAGCAATGGATGAGGTGGGACTCGAGGGGAAATTCAGAGAGGTATATTACCAACGACTTGTCTTAACGGCTAATCATATGATTAACTCGCCAAATGAAGATGAGGAGGAATGAGAGTGGATCATGTTCAATTATTAACAAAACCTGTCGCCGCTTCTATTACGAAACCAATAGAGTTATATATTTTCATAGACCCGCTTTCTGCTAATTCTCTAAGAATGCAAACGGTCTTGCGGAAACTCCAGCTGGAATACGACCATTATTTTACTTGGCGTTATGTTTTAAGCACAAAACTTGCCTCACTGAATACACTGGGTCGTCGGACTAAAGGTTGTTTGACGGGTACCCAATTGGATTTTACGCATCCGGCTTTACCTTCGATTGCCATCAAGGCAGCTGAATTACAAGGAAAACGTGCAGCTGCACGCTATATGCTGAAACTGCAGGAGCATGCACTGCTTAAAACGAAAGAAGTCAATTCCTATGCCGCTTTAATCGACATTGCAAAGGAAACGGCCATTGATGTGGAGGAATTCATTTCTGACTTTGGTTCAAAGGAAGCCGCTCGTGCCTTTCAATGCGATTTGCATATCACACGTGAAATGGAAGTGGATGAAGTTCCAAGCATTGTTTTCTTTAACGAACGCATTGAAGACGAAGGGTTGAAAGTAAGTGGAATGTACCCTTACGAAGTATACGTCCAAATTCTTCAAGAAATGATGAGTGAAGAAGTTATGAGTAATCCTCTACCATCATTTGATGAGTTATTTGTACGTTACCCAATCCTTACAACTTATGATGTGGCACAAATCTATTCCATTACGGAACAAGAGGCTGAACGTGAGTTGAAGAAACGGATGCTTCAGCAGAAAATTGAACGCATTCATAATAACGAAGTAACACTATGGCGCCACAAACACAAAATATAAGCAGAACTCATTCTTAAAATCTATTAATCTATTTTACAAGTCGGCAAAGATCCTCTCTTTGCCTTTTTTTATTGGAAAAATTTTTTGAGGCACAAAAAAGAGGCGTCACCAAGTGACGCCTCTTACAAAGGGGATGGGAGAAATGTTCACGTTCAAACAAAGGGGTGTGTTTGTTATGTGATTTATTTCACGTGTTTACTTTATCATGAAATAATATTGAATTGCAACATTACTAAAATAGTTTCACAAATTCGTCAAATAGTAACCGTTTTCAACAGGAAATGCCAATACATGTCCTTAAAAAGGATACAAAATAATATCCTAAACAAATAAAATGTCCCGTAAATGAGCAGCTACGGGACATTTTCGTTTAACCTTTGATTAATAATTTCTCTAACTCATTCAACTTCTCTTCGAATACTTTGCATGCGTCGCGAATTGGTGTTGGAGATTCCATATCCACCCCAGCAGCTTTCAACACTTCGATCGGGAAATCGGAACATCCTGCCTTTAAGAAGTTGTTGATATAACGTTCTACAGCAGGTTTCCCTTCTTGCAGAATCTGCTTGCTTAAAGCCGTGGCTGCGCTTTGCCCTGTGGCATATTGGTAGACATAGTAATTATAGTAGAAGTGAGGTATTCTTGCCCATTCCAGACCGATTTCCTCATCCACAACCATCTCGTCGCCAAAATACTGTTTATTTAAATCATAATAAACTTCAGTTAAACGCTCTGCAGTAATAGCCTCGCCTTTTTGGTCCAGTTCATGGATCAAATGCTCAAATTCTGCAAACATCGTTTGACGGAATACCGTACTGCGGAACCCATCCAGCCAATGATTCAATAGATAAATTTTTTGCTGTTCATCTTCCGTTGTTCTCAATAAATAATCAAACAAGAGTTCTTCGTTGCACGTTGAAGCCACTTCCGCCACAAAAATCGAGTAGCTTGCATAAGGATAAGGCTGGTTTTGGCGTGTATAGTAACTATGCATACTATGGCCAAATTCATGTGCAAGTGTAAATAGATTGTTGACGTTATCTTGCCAATTCATTAAGACAAATGGATTCGTTCCATAAGTTCCGGAAGAATATGCCCCGCTTCGTTTCCCTTTGTTCTCCAGTACATCTACCCAGCGGCTATCCAAACCTTTTTGGACAGTTGATTGATATTCATCGCCAAGGGGTTCAAAGCTCTTGACCATTAATTCCTTGGCCTTTTCATAAGGCATTTCAATTTTCACTTCTTTTACCAACGGTGTAAATAAGTCATACATGTGCAGTTCTTCTACGCCTAACACTCGTTTACGCAAAGAGATGTAGCGATGTAAAATCGGCAAGAATTCATGGATGGTAGAAATCAGTTGATCATAAACTTTTTCCGGAATATTATTATTGCTCATCGCTGCATGACGTGCGGAATCGTAGCGACGAATTGTTGCACTTACATTATGTGCTTTTACATTACCCGCTAAAGTGGAAGCAAACGTATTTTTAAATTTGCCATATGTCTCATACATCGCCTTAAATGCGCTTTCGCGTACTTCCCTTTGATCACTTTCCAGGAACGTAATGTAATTGCCATGAGTTAACTGCACTTCTTCCCCTTTATCATTTTTAACAAGAGGGAATTCCAGGTCAGCATTATTCAATGCGCTAAATGTCCCGCTGGAAGCTCTTGTTACTTCCGAAAACTGTGCCAGCAACTCCTCTTTATCAGCCGATAACACATGTGGACGCTGTAAATTCAATTCTGTCAACATTTGACGATAAAGACGTAAAGGCTCGTATTCTTCAAGATATTTTTCAATGGACTCTTCCGGAATCGATAATATTTCAGGTGTAACAAATGACCAAGCTGCCGAAAGTTTTGCTCCCAACGAACGAACCCGGCTATCCGTTGCTTGATATTTGCCGTTCGTTGTATCTTGGTCATGCTTTAAATGGCTGTAAACATATAATTTACCAAATCTTTCCGATAACTGATCGCTGAATTGCAAAGTGTCGAATAAGTTCTTAGCCCCATCGGCAACTTTTCCTTTAAAGTTTTCTGCTTGTGGAATTAATTTTTCAATTTCTTTGAATTCTTGCTCCCATGCTTCGTCTGATGGAAAAATTCCATCTAAATCCCATGTTAGTTCTACTGGTACTTGGTCGCGAGTTAACACTTTTTTTGCCATACACAAAACCCTCCGATTCCATTCATTTTGAAATTCGAAAACATGTTTATTTTCTCAATAATCAATACCCATTGCAAGAAAATGGGTGCATAACCGCTCAACTAAAGCTTCTGCTGGCACTTTTTGAAAATGATTTTGTATCCCCAAAGAATTCAGGATTTGGCAATAAGCTTGTACCACTTCGATTGACTGGGGAGTTTCCGGGAGTTTTGCCCATTTTAAAAAGAATCGAATGGATGGGATATTTAAATCAGCAATCGTTATTTTTGTAAAAAAGATAAAGTAAAATAATGCGATCTGCCATTCAATCGAAAAGACTTTCAATGCTTCACTGCCTTTAAGCGGAATCCCAAGAAAGGATGGCAAAGAATTGATCTGAAGGCGAAGCTCATAAATACTTCTCAACATTAAGTCATTTACCCCGTGCCTACTTATTAATACTCGAGAAAGCAGAAAGTTATGTTTCAGCAGCTCGTAAATACTCAAAAATTGCTTCAACTCACTTTTATTGAGCAGCTTGGGAATAAAAAAGGGGAAGTTTTGTCTGGATAAAGGCAGTACTTGTATTTTCGCTAAATAGCTATTGCCATGTAAAAACATTAGATTGGAAATATAAAAAAACTGTCGCAAGTTGGGGTTGTAGGACATAAGATAGTGGTGGCGGTCAGACGGTGCCAAAAATTGTTTTGTCTGTTCACTTAAAGCAACTTTTTGAATTCCTTTTTGAACAATCTTAGCAGGAGTAGCCGGAATCCAGATCGGCGCTATGCTGTCTTTGTTATAACCAATATTTCGCTCGTTTAAACGCTCGAATGATATGGGGCTGCATTGAAATTCAATGGCATATCTCCTCTCCTGGGCGTTAATTAAAATATCGGGCCGTTGTTTGATGGTGGGCAAATAAGCTTCCAGTTCCGCTTGTAAACCTAATGACTTCAGGAAATGATACAACTGCTCTTTTCCTTTTAAGTGCTGTTCCGTTTCACCTTCGGAAAATTGATTTTCGCAGTGATTCGTTGAAAGATGTGCAAAATGAGGCGTTTTAAAAGTTCCGATTTTAAATACTAAAGGTTCCTTGCATTGTGGACAATAGAATTTAGTAGTAGTGCGAAGTTGGTGTAATGTTGTGTGAGGCATACTAGAATTCAAAACAAACGGTTCATTTTGTTCCGTATAAGCGACAAGCATAATCTACCTCCTTGAATTTATTGTAAAAGGAAACATGCACTATATCAATTGAATTTGTAAATTATAGCCAAGTTTAATTTTTCAACAATCCGGAGGCACAAAAAAAGAGATGCCTGGATAAGGGCACCCCATTTTTGGCTGCATTATGCAAAGTATTGAATAATTGTTTCAAAGCAATCTTCCGGCATGATGGGCTCGCCATATTCCTCCAGGCGATATATCGTCATTTTGGAGCCAGTAAGATATTCATTGATGATGGAGCGAATATTTTGACGTTCTTCCTTTTCATCCACATTTGTAAAATCGATTGCTAAATAATAGTAATTTTCGAATTTATACAGCGATGACTGCAGTCCAAATGAGACGAGGCGGTTTGCCACAGGAATGATTTCATCAATGTCTTTAAATTTATATAGAGATACATGGTTAATCCCTTCAAGATTTGCATCATCTTCATCGAAGGAACCAAAGATGGAATCATCTAAATTCTTGTGATTTGCGGCATCTCGATGTTCTTCAAAACTTGATAATAATGAGTTGGACTCTCCATCTGAATTTATGTTAGCTCGGGTTACAATAACCTCGAGACCATGTTCTGAAGCATTTACATGTATCCAAATTGGCCCATCAAGATCAAAGTAATCTTCTGTATTGATTTCTCCAATCATATCCCAGAAAAGTTCTTCCCCTTTTGCTCTATTATACCAAATCTCTTCACGACTATATCCGCGGTCCTCGATATCACGATACGTAATAAAGAGCTTTATTGTGTTTTCGTTGACGCGTTCGATGTCCATTAGACTTCAACTCCCTTCACAGTCATTCGTTGAAAAACAAAGAAAGCGTTCTTAGTATGTTTTGCATTGCGATTGTTTAACCATTTAAAAATGAAATGCGCCTTGGCTTTTATAGCAGGATTTTCCGTATTCACAGGAGACGGCGATCCTAAGCCAATTTTCGAATTTTTTATAAACAGTCAATGCAGTTTCATACAGAATAAAACATTTTCTATATATCTATGCGTTATTCTATAATTCTATTGTATGATGACCTAATTAAAATGAAAAGAAAAAAAGCTTATAAACTAAAATAATTTGAATATTGAAATTGTAGATGAGGACAATCATGAAATCAAGTAGAAATTTTTAAAAATTAAGTAAAAAAGGTGAAAAGACATTTCTTATAAAGACATGGATTATGTAACTTTTCAGATAAAAAATCGATAAAATCCATCGTTAATGGATTTTATCGATTGACTCAACAAAATATTCCAAATAATAGTTAATTGACCAATTTTTGTGCTTCAAGCAATTGGAATGCACGCACTTTCCGAGGAAGGAAGCGTCGGATTTCATCTTCATTATATCCCACTTGTAAACGTTTTTCGTCCAGTATGATTGGGCGGCGCAATAAACCAGGATATTCCTGAATCAACTCATATAATTGTTGAAGGGGCAAGCTTTCCAAATCCACATTTAGTTTTTGGAAGATTTTTGAGCGGGTTGAGATAATTTCATCTGTACCATCTTCCGTCATTCTCAAAATTTCTTTAATTTCGCTGATTGTTAAAGGTTCTGAGAAAATGTTGCGTTCTCTATAAGGAATTTCGTGTTCTTCCAACCATGCCTTCGCTTTTCTGCATGATGTACAACTTGGTGATGTAAATAATGTTACAATCATTATTACACTTCCTTTCCGTTAGCTTCCTAAATCTATTTTAAGTTTTATTAATTTAGAATGAGTTTAATGTAAGATTATGTTTTCATTATATATTATTTTTACCCTTTTGAATATAGCTCCCAAGCAAAAAAAGTTGCAAAGACGATATTATTTATCGCTAAATATGCTCGAATATACGTAATTCCCATTAATTTGTTGTAGTATACTATTTTTATTCCCCCAATGGATTCAATGTAAACTACGTTGGTGCAAATTGAATATATTCTCAATTAGCCATTATCAAACGATAAAAATCTAAAATTTCAGTCAAATGCATTAGAGGATGGTCATATACTATTGCACGTTACATTATTACCCATATTGTTCGTTTTTCATTCTATTTATAGAAAAAATATTATTTGCTTTTAATCTTGTTTTTGTATATCATTTTTTATTGAATACAAAAGGATTTATGGTGAAAAATAATACTAAAAACGATGATAAAGAGTAGTACACTTGCCTTCCGTGAAAAGAGAGACTGTGGTCGGTGCAAACAGGAGACGGAGCAAATGGAATGGACTTTTGAGTGGCTTTATGAAATTACAGTAGTCTAGCCCGGTTACTTCACGTTACGAAGTTTAAGTGGTCATTTATGACAAACTGGGTGGTACCGCGGATTCAACATCATTCGTCCCATTACGTGAAAACGTAAGGACGCATGATGTTTTTTTATGTTAAGAAAAGCGCAAGCGCCCTGGTTAGCCCCGCCACCTCTGATCGGGCTGGGCGGCTTTCGCTGGACACTGTTCAAAAAAGTATATATTTTTTAATCAACAAATTTAGGAGGAAACCAAAATGACAACCATCTTTTCGGGTGTTCAACCAACAGGCGTAATTACGTTGGGGAATTATATCGGAGCGTTTATGCAATTCCCTGCATTGCAAGAGGAAGGAAATGCCATTTATTGCATCGTGGATCAGCATGCCATTACAGTGCCGCAAGATCCAAAGGAGTTGCGCTCTAATATCCGTACGCTGGCTGCGACTTACTTGGCGACTGGAATCGATCCTGAAAAAGCTACATTATTTATCCAATCAGAAGTGCCTGCACATGCACAGGCAGGCTGGATGCTGCAATGTGTGGCGACCATTGGGGAACTTGAACGCATGACGCAATATAAGGACAAATCGGATGGAAAAGATTCCGTCACTGCCGGTTTACTAACATATCCTCCATTAATGGCCGGGGATATTCTATTATATAATACGAATATTGTGCCGGTGGGAGATGACCAAAAACAACATATCGAGCTAACGCGCGACCTTGCAGAGCGCTTCAATAAGCGATACGGTGAGGTGTTCGTGATTCCCGAAATTCAATTGCCTAAGGCGGGAGCCCGCATTAAATCATTGCAGGAACCTACAAAGAAAATGAGCAAATCCGATCCAAATACAAAGGCTACGATTCGCTTCCTTGATACACCAAAACAAATCGAAAAGAAAATTAAATCCGCCGTGACTGACTCAGATGGCTATGTAGCATTCGATGAAGCCAATAAACCGGGTGTCTCCAACCTATTAACAATCGAATCGGCTGTAACCGGCATTGATATTCCTTCACTTGTGAAGAAATATGATGGATTGGGATATGGAGCATTTAAAGAAGGCGTTGCTACAAGTCTGATTGAACATTTAACTCCTGTTCAAGAGCGTTTTAACGAACTCATTGATTCAGCAGAATTGGATCGCATCCTGGATGCAGGAGCCGAAAAAGCAAATGCCATTGCTTCAAAAACCATTACAAGAATGGAAAACGCGATGGGACTAGGTCGAAAATCAAGATAAACAAAACAACGATTGAAACAATCGCTAAATACAATTCATGCGTGCTAACGATAAATGACCACACGGCCGGCCATGAATAACCGAGCGTACGGTAATTTAAATAAAGCAGCAAATTGCCAACTGACATCACGCAAATGCCGTAACTAAATAAAAACAACATAAATCGAAACATGTCCACCATCCTTTAGTATCTTAATATTCATTGATGAACATAAAAATGCCTTTAGCTTTTCGCTAAAGGCATTTCATTTATCGACAAGAAAAGCGCAAGCGCCCTGTTTAGCCCCGACAGATGTTTTGTGTACCGAAAGCGGAGCGACAGGTACAAGCGCTGGAAGGCCCGAATCGAAAGCATCTTTTCAGCTTTCGACCGAGGGACTGAAGCGACCTCGAGGGGCTGGGCGCTGGAGCTGGACACTTATGAAACATTTTCTTATATGCTACTTTAAAATGAAAGGGATACTATACGATTAATCAACCTTTTTTAATAGTAAACTTGCGTTATGACCACCGAAACCAAGTGAATTGCTCATTGCATATTCCACTTGCTGGTTTCGTGCCGTATTAGGAACATAATCCAAATCACATTCCGGATCCGGAGTCGTTAAATTGATTGTTGGCGGCAAAATTCCTTCTTTTAACGCCAGTGCAGTAAAGATTGTCTCTACCCCGCCTGCTGCTCCCAGTAAATGGCCCGTCATGGATTTTGTCGAACTCATCGCTAATTTATAAGCGTGGTCTCCAAATACCGATTTCACGGCTTTTGTTTCAAATAAGTCGTTATATGGTGTACTTGTACCATGTGCATTAATATAGCCTACTAATGAAGGATCAACGCCGCCATCCTCCAATGCTTGTTGAATGGCACGTGCAGCACCTTCCCCTTCTGGAGCTGGAGCTGTAATATGATAAGCATCGCCTGTTGCGCCGTAGCCAACGATTTCAGCATAAATTTTTGCACCGCGCGCTTTGGCAAATTCATACTCTTCCAAGACTAGAATACCTGCGCCTTCCGAGATGACAAATCCATCACGCTCTTTATCGAAAGGACGTGAAGCCGTTTGAGGATCCGGATTTAATGAAAGTGCCGTACTTGAACAGAAGCCTGCTACTGCCATGTTGACGATTGGCGCTTCGGCACCGCCTGTAATCATCGCATCCGCATCTCCGCGCTGAATAACTTTAAATGCATCTCCAATTGAATTGGTACCTGATGCACATGCCGTTACCGAACATGAGTTAATGCCTTTTGCCCCTAAATAAATCGATACTTGGCCGGAAGCCATGTTCGGAATCATCATTGGAACAAAGAATGGGCTTACGCGACGAACACCGCGTTCCTGGAAAGTAATATATTGATTTTCGTATGTTTCCATTCCGCCGATGCCTGAACCAATCCAAACACCTACGCGTGGCGCAATTTCATCATTTATTGTTAAATCGGCATCTTTTACTGCCATCATGGCTGAAGCTAACGCATAATGCGTAAAGCGGTCCATTTTTCTGGCTTCTTTTCGATCCACATATTGTTCAATATCAAAATCTTTAATTTCCGCCGCTACTTTGGCAGGGAATTTTTCGACGTCTAGACGCGTTAATGGGCCCACACCGGATTTGCCGGCTTTTATGTTTTCCCATGTCTCTTCAATCGTATTTCCTAGAGGTGTAACCGCTCCAATACCAGTAATTACGACTCTTTTATTCATAGTTTCTCTTTTCCCCCTTAGGTTCCAGACTACTTTTTATCAGTTATATTATTTTCCCCATTTGATGACCGCGCCGCCCCATGTGAGACCGCCGCCAAACCCTACAAGAACAATAATATCATCATCTTTAATCTTACCATCTTCCAGCTCATCCGCCAAAGCTAATCCAATTGAAGCCGATGAGGTATTTCCGTACTGATGGATGCGTTTTGAAAGTTTTTCTTCCGGCAATTCAAGTCTTTCGCGTGCAGCTTCCATAATGCGAATGTTTGCTTGGTGCGGAATAAGGAAATCCACATCTTCCTTCGACAATCCTGCTTTTTCAAGAACAGAAACAGCCGATTCGCCCATCTGTCTCACTGCAAATTTAAATACTTCACGTCCGTTCATGGCAATCGCACGTTCACTATTTAAATACAAATGCTTGCCGCCAGTACCATCTGCCCCTAATTCAAAGGATAGAATACCGCGTCCTTCACTTACTTCACCTATAACAGCCGCACAAGCGCCATCACCAAATAAAACGGCAGTATTGCGGTCCGTCCAATCGGTCACTTTTGACAATTTTTCAGCACCCACAACCAAAACATATTTGAAGCTTTTGCTTTCCACAAATTGTTTCGCCGTCGCAATGCCATACATAAAGCCCGCACAAGCAGCGGAAACGTCCATTGCAGCAGCATTGGCTGCCCCCAATTTTTCTTGTATTTGACACGCAACACTTGGAAAAGCAGTGTCCGGTGTAACCGTCGCTACCAAGATTAAACCGATTTGATCTGCCGTAATTTCAGCATTTTCCAATGCACTTTGGGCAGCCTTGAATGCTAAATCCGAAGTCTCTTCATCTTCTGCTGCGAGTCTTCTTTCTTCTATGCCAGTTCTTGTACGAATCCATTCATCGTTCGTATCCAACGTTTTCTCTAAATCAAAATTTGTTACCACTTTATCCGGAACATATTTCCCTATTCCAATGATCCCTGCGTTCATTGTAATCCCCCCATTTTACGACTAACATTTAGTACTTGGTCATAATTATAGCTCATAAAAAAAAGAACCTCAACCTTTAATTATGTTTTGTTTTAAAGTTTATTGTTCTTTTTTAAATTGGAATATGGTATGATATTACAGATGAATATGGATATACTATTTTAAAATATTCTTTTGAGGTGAAACAAATGAAATATCTAATGACTTTAGTTTGGTCGTTACTATTAGTATTTATGCTAAACTATGTAGTAAGCTCAATTTTAGCGGTTGAATTTAGTGCATCTACTAGCGTCGTGCTTGGTATTATTTTTGCTATTTTGGTAATTATAATTAGTTCGGTTATTCCTAACGAACCAACTCCAGAACCAGATCATCACTAATATGGTTGTAAAGCACTTCGTGATTGAAGTGCTTTTTGTTTTGATGCTCTTTATATAAAAACTACTTTGTTCCACTGATGCATATCCATTTATTATTTGGGCTTGCATAAAACTCGACCTTATTAAACCCCGCTTTTTTAAGTAGCCTCTCCATATCTTCCTTTGATTTATAGTTTTTCATATGATAATTAATTTTGTATGCCTCGGCAATAATGAAGAAACAACCTTGTTTTTTCAATACTCTAAAAACTTCCTTTATACTGTTCTCCATGTCCGTCCAAAAATAATGGGTTTGAAAAGCAGTGATGAGATCAAACGTATTTTCCGGGAATGGAATATTGGTTACACTTGCTTGCTGAACCTGTATTTTACCATTTTCCACATCTGCTTTATTGGTTCTTATAGAATCTTTTACCGCCTGTTCGGAATAATCAATCCCATATATTTTCCCCGTTCGATTTTTCAATGACAGCATTTGAAGTGTTCTTCCTCCACCACAACCAACATCCAACACAACAGCTTCCTCGTTTAATTTTATCTTTCCAAATGCCCATTCGTTCATATCTCTATGAGCAGAGTTCATAATCCTTAACATGATTGAACCAACCATCCCAACAGGATTTTTAGCTTGTTCAATCAACTTATTGAGCATATTCATATTCATCTTCTCCCCTCCATTGGCTAAATTTTCTGTCTAAATTTCTCTTGCTTAAATACGTTTGGAAAAGGAAGAAAGGTTCATTTTTTATTTCTCATAGTTTTGATTTCGGACCGTTCAAGGACGAAATAAGTCAATCCTATACAAGCTATTTTCTTTGGAATATTTTTTAACATGTCATTAAGCCAAAATAAAAAATGTACAACCCATATAAAATGAATTGTACATTTATTTTCTCTTTTTCTATTTAGCTACAACCAATTGGTCACCATCCATTGCCACTTGCAAAGTTTCTCCAGGGAGTACTTCACCTTTTAGCAACTCTTTAGCGACTGCTGTTTCAATATTGCGCTGGATGAATCGTTTTAACGGTCTTGCTCCAAACTGCGGATCAATGCCGTGTTCAACGACCCATTCCACTACATTTTCGCTTACGTTTAGTTGGATTTCTTGTTCAGCCACGCGCTGTTGCAATTGCTCAATATACTTCCAGGCAATCGCATGGAAATGTTCAGTTGTTAAGGCATGGAACATGATAATGTCATCTACACGGTTCAGCAGCTCCGGTTTGAAGTGGCTGCGCAGTTCCCCCATGACCAAGTCTTCCACCTCTTGTTGGTGGTCAGGTTTTGCCTCCAGTAGATAATGTGAACCAATATTGGAAGTCATAATAACAACCGTGTTTGTGAAGTTTACCAAACGGCCCTGACTATCTGTAATGCGGCCGTCATCCAAAATTTGCAGTAGAATATTTGCTACATCCGGATGCGCCTTTTCAATTTCATCCAATAACACGACGGAATATGGATTTCTTCGCACCGCTTCCGTCAACTGGCCGCCTTCTTCATATCCGATATAACCCGGAGGTGCCCCTACGAGTCTGGATACGCTATGTTTTTCCATATATTCGCTCATATCGATTCGAATAAAATGATCCTCGGAATCAAATAGTTGGGCAGCCAAAGCTTTTGCAAGCTCTGTTTTCCCTACTCCTGTAGGACCAAGGAAAATAAAGGAACCGATTGGCCGGTTTGGATCTTTAATGCCGGAACGGGCACGCCATACCGCTTCCGTTACCAATTTTACGGCCGTATCCTGGCCCACTACTCTCTCATGCAGAGTATCTTTTAGGCGGAGCAGTTTTTCTCTTTCGCCTTCCACAAGCTTCGTGACCGGAATGCCTGTCCATCTTGAGATAATGGAGGCAATTTCATCTGCGGTTACTTCTTCACGCAAGATGCGTGTGTCCGAACCTTGTTCCAGCTCTTTTTCCAAGGCGGAAAGTTCCTTTTCAAGCTCCGGAATTTTCCCGTGGCGAAGTTCAGCCGCTTTGTTCAAATCATATTTACTCTCGGCCTCTTCCAGCTCTCTGCGCAAAACATCTAATTGTTCACGTTTTTTCTGAATCGTTTGCAATCCTTGCTTTTCGTGTTCCCATTGCTTGCGCAACTGATTTGTTGATTCTTTTAATGTAGTAAGCTCCTCGCGCAATGCATCCAGACGTTTTTTGCTAGCTTCATCTTTTTCGGCCGTCAAGGCTTGTTCTTCGATTTCAAGCTGCATGATTCTTCTTGTCACGGCATCGAGTTCTTGCGGCATTGAGTCGATTTCCGTGCGAATCATGGCACATGCTTCATCGATCAAATCGATTGCTTTGTCCGGCAAAAAGCGATCCGTTATATAACGGTTTGACAGCTCAGCGGATGCAATAATGGCGCGGTCATGGATACGCACTCCGTGGTGAAGCTCAAAGCGTTCCTTCAACCCTCTTAAAATGGAAATCGTATCTTCAACGGACGGCTGGCGCACCATCACTTGCTGGAACCTGCGTTCAAGTGCAGGGTCTTTTTCGATATGCATGCGGTATTCGTCCAATGTTGTGGCACCGATGCAATGCAGCTCGCCTCGTGCCAGCATCGGCTTCAGCATGTTGCCTGCATCCATTGCACCTTCTGTTTTGCCCGCGCCCACGATAGTATGGATTTCATCGATAAATAAAATAATGCGTCCCTCTGAATCTTTTACTTCTTTTAGGACACCTTTTAATCGTTCTTCGAATTGTCCGCGATAGCTTGCTCCTGCAATCAATGCACTCATGTCCAATTCATAAAGAATGCAATCCTTAAGCCCTTCCGGTACATCCTTGCGAACAATCCGTTGAGCCAACCCTTCCACAATGGCTGTTTTCCCTACTCCGGGTTCTCCAATTAAAATGGGATTATTTTTTGTTTTTCTGGATAAGATCCGAATCACATTCCGTATTTCTTCATCACGGCCAATAACAGGATCCATCTTGCCGTTTTTTACTTCTTCGATTAAATTTCGACCAAATTGTTCTAATGGACTTCGATTATCTTGTTGTTGAAATTGCATTTGTATAAACACCCTTTCACATTAGATTCGCTAAATTGTTTGACCTTTTTTGACTAATATAATTATAACAAGGATGATGGATTAAATGCAAAAAAATAACACGCAATCTTTACGATTCATGTTCAAAGGATGTGGTATTATACCTTTAATAGTTATATTACCTACATTTTACCAACTAAAAGTGCCGAATAGAGTCAAAAGGATGTGAAAAAATGGGATTAACGGATACTTTGCCCACAGATATATATCGTTTATTCGAAAATAATGGCGCATTGATTAAAATTGAAAAAGGAAATCATATTTTTCATGAAGGGGAAAGTGCCGAAGAATTATTTTTGGTCAAAAAAGGGACAATTCAAATAAGTAAAGAGACCGAAAATGGGAAAGAATTAACTTTTCGTGTTTGTGGAAAAAACAGCGTAATCGGTGAAAGTACTCTTTTTGCACCAACAACCGCCCATACAACAACGGCCAAGGCAATTAACCATTCCGAGTTAATTACGATCAGCAAACGATCGATTGAGATGATTTTAACCGAGCAGCATGCATTGATGATTGAATACTTAAAATGGATTCAAGTTGAAAATCTAAAAAACCAAAGCCTTATTCGCGACCTTGTCATTCATGGCAAAAAGGGAGCGTTATTTTCAACGTTAATCCGCTTATCCAATAGTTACGGAAAGGCGATTGGCCCAAATCAAGTGTTCATCGACATCAATTTAACAAATACCGATATTGCCAATATGTGCGCAACCAGTCGGGAAATGATCAACCGCATGTTAAATGATTTGAAAAAACAAAATGTGATTACATTTGAAAAAGGGTATATTACGATTTTGGATTTGGAGCATTTAAAACACGGAATTTGCTGTGATGAATGCCCGATATCCGTTTGCCGGATTGACTAATTCAGAAGCGGAAGCGCCCGGGTTAGCACCGACAGATGTGTTGTGTATCGAAAGCGGAGCGGCAGATACAAGCGCTGGAAGGCCCGAATCGAAAGCATCTTTTCAGCTTTCGACCGAGGGACTGAAGCGACCTCGAGGGGCCGGCGCTGAAGCTGGATGTAGGAACTACTTTTAAAAGCAGAAAAAAATCACCCTCCACAGTGGAAAGGGTGAATTTTTTCTTATCGAATTCCCAATGCCATTTTGGCATAACGGGACATCATTTCTTTTGACCATGCCGGTTGCCATACAATGTTGACATCTACTTTCTTTACTTCCGGCAGTTCACCTAAAGCAGTGTTGACTTGGTCCACAATCACTGGACCCAGTGGGCAGCCCATTGATGTGAGCGTCATTGTAATAGTCGCCAATCCCTCTTCGTCCAAGTCCACATCATATACTAAACCTAAGTTGACAATATCAATGCCGAGCTCAGGGTCAATTACGTTTTCCAGTGCACCCAAAATGCTTTCTTTCATTTCTTCGCTGATTGCCATCTCTTCTTTCCCCTCTCTTCATAGTGTTTACCTCTTTATCATAGCAAATGAAAATCTTTATGCCAAATGCCGTGAAAGAAACGAGGTAACCGCGAGTACCCCGCTCCGTGGCACTTGGTGTCCCGAGTTGGGCGATTCCATAAATTGCAGGCGCTCCGGTGCCTCAGCATAGTATGAGCGCAATTGAGTATAAAAATGATATGTAGGATGGAATGGGACCGTTTCGTCTTTATGTCCGTGCCAAAACATGACAGGACGCTGATTAAAACGCTTGATGTCAACGGTAATATCAAAATTCGATAAACTCTCTTGAATCGCTTCTTTTTCTTCCTCCATCATCGGCAATTTGACGCCAGCTGCTTCAAATTGGTCGATTTGCCAATTTGCTAATTCCACATAACCCGGCGCTCCCATGCAAATGGCAGCTGCATCAATCCACTCATATTGCTTTAAACATCCGGAAGCTACAATTCCACCCATTGATGTTCCTGCAACGCCGATTTTATTCGTTGTTGCATAACCTCTTATCTTTAATTCCTCATAAATGAAACTCACTTCTTTTATGGAGTTGAGGACAATCGACCAAAAGCGCATATTCATTTCCATTTCCGATAGATTTTCGGATCGCGCTCCATGCAATTCAGCATCCGGCATAATGACGCGAACACCGTTTTTTACAAATTGATACGCATAGTGCAGGTTATGCTCCTTTGCGCTTTGAAAGCCATGAAGAAAAATAACAACGGGTGACTGTTCATCCATTGACTCTTCATAAACATGTAATAAAGGGATTCCATTCCACATATCATCTTGAACACGCATCTTGTTTCACTCCTCAAAAGCATGCCTTTTTGTGCTTTAAGCATCTACGACTAATAGTTTTGTTCGTTAACGAAAAAACTAATTCTACCTCATCATAACATTGTCAGAAAATTATTGCGCTTCTTTGGAAACGCCAAATGCAAAATTTTGACTAACTTACTATCTAGAGGATAAAATCGTTTAATAGAGAAGGGAGAATTCCTTTATGAAACAACATTTAATTGTATTGGATTTGGATGGTACATTATTAACGGATGAAAAAACCATATCCGAAAAAACAAAAACGACTTTATTTAAAGCAAAAGAAGCAGGACATCAAGTAATGATTGCAACTGGCCGTCCATTTCGGGCCAGCCAGCTGTATTATAATGAATTGATGTTGACGACCCCGATTGTCAACTTTAATGGCGCCCTGATCCATCATCCCAGAAATAGGGCATGGGAAATGGTTCATTCCCCAATCGACTTGAGTGTTGTTCATGATGTAGTCGATTCCGTCGACAAATATCAATATGAAAACTTGATTGCCGAAGTATTGGATGATGTGTTTATTCATACAGAGGATACGCGCATGATGGATATTTTCCAAATGGGCGACCCTCAGGTAACGATTGGAAATTTAAGAGGGAATTTATCGGAAGATCCAACGAGTTTATTGATTCATGCAGAAGAAGAAAATGTTGCAAAGATTCGTGATCACTTGGAAAGTGTGCATGCCGAGCTGATCGAACATCGCCGGTGGGGTGCTCCGTTCCATATTATTGAAATTGTTCGAAAAGGGTTGAGCAAAGCGGTCGGAATCTCGCTGATTGCGAAAGAGATGAATATTCCCCGCGAGCGAATTATCGCATTTGGCGACGAAGACAATGACTTGGAAATGATTGATTATGCTGGTGTGGGCGTTGCCATGTCCAATGGCATCGAGCAATTAAGAAGTATTGCGAACGAGGTCACATTAAGCAATAACGAAGATGGCATTGCCGAGTTCTTGAGAGAAAGACTGAAATTGTAACAATTCATGGGGAAATATTTTTCCCCTTATAATAAATGTCTTTCAGGGAGGTATGACAATGAAAATATTTGCGGATAGCGGCTGCGATTTGCCGATGCATTTTTTTTCAGATGAAAATGTCGGGCTTTTTTCGCTAAGAGTAGATGTAAATGAAAGAGAATACAATGATATTGTTGAAATTGAACCGAAAGTAATTTACGACGCAATGCGGCAAGGAGCAGTACCGAAAACGTCCCAAGTCTCACCGGAATACTTTCTAAACCAATTTGAAAATCTGGCAAAAAATAAGGAGGAAGGAATTTATATTGCCTTTTCTTCCAATTTATCGGGTACATATAGTACAGCGATGATGATTGCTTCCCAAGTACGCGAAAATTATCCGGACTTAAAATTAAAAATCATCGATTCCAAATGTGCTTCGCTGGGTTATGGATTATTGGTTAAAGAAGCGGTCAAGCTGCGAAATGAAGGGGTTTCTTTTGAGGAGATGACCCAAAAAATTACCCGCATGGCCCAACATATGACCCAACTGTTCACGGTGGAAAACTTAAACTATTTGGCTGCAGGCGGCAGACTTTCCAAGTCGAGCGCTTTTATCGGTGGATTGCTGAGCATTAAGCCTATCTTGCATGTAGAAGACGGGAAAATAATTCCGTTGGAGAAAATCCGTGGCCGCAAAAAAGCCATTAACCGAATGGTCGAGCTAATGGCCGAGCGCGGCGGCGATTTTTCGAATAAAATTGTCGGAATCAGCCACGGTGATGATCTGGAGTTTGCCAAAGAAGTTCAGGCCATCATCGAAGAAAAATTACATCCAAAAGCGTTTGAAATGACCATGGTCGGTGCTGTCATTGGCGCCCACGCAGGTCCTGGCACCATTGCGATTTTCTTTACGGACAAGGATTACTAACTTTGAAGCGAGTTGTTCCCAAGAGGAGCAGCTCGTTTTTTTGCTGTCAATGTGACATTTCGGGCTGTAGAGTCTCCACTTTTGTTTATAAGTTACTTTCTCGTGGACTGGCTCGCAAGATGTCAAGATTTTTAGTCTTAGAGCGCCCTATCCTCCTCACAAAGGTTGAAATTTCTGCTTACGATTGGAAGTCATCATATCCTGCAATCTTCTTCAACAAAAAAATGAATCCACGGAGCAATGCTCCCGGATTCATTTTAAAGCGATTATTTTGAAGAAACAGGCTTTTCAGCACTTAACTCGATTTCGTGCAAATGATCTTTAAATTCGTTAGCATAATCCACACTAAAGTTTTTCACCCGTTTGTTGACCGGGAAAATTTCATAGCGGAATTGCATTGGGATTGTTGTGGCCACTTCTTCAATATGCTGCTGGAAGATTTTGAACTGCTCTGCGCGGTATTGCGTATCAAATGCATCCGGTGAATCGATCGCTTTCACCGTGGATTCCAAAATATCGGAAGTATAGCGGCTGAAGTTGAATTGATCCGCTTCACCATACAAGCCGGCTGGAGATGGATTTGTCCCAGTCCCCCAAGCGCCCATGAATACATCAATCTCCGGATCATCTGCTTCCACCATATCATAGAATGCATTGAATTCGATTAATCGGCCAGTCGATAAGGTGACATTCAAGCCAACATCTGCCCAGTTCTGCAAGTAAAAAGCAATAATTTCTTCTTGCGTGGAGTCGCTTGCCATCGCAGCCAATTTGATTTCAAGCGGCTTGCCGTTTGGATCTTCACGCAGCCCATCGCCATCCACATCTACATAGCCCGCCTCTTCTAAAAGAGACTTCGCCTTTTCCGGATCATACGTATATCCATCCAATTCCGAATCATAGAACGCTTCAAATACCGGTGGAATCAAAGAATTCGCGCGCTCACGCAAGTTATTGTAAAACACTTCGGAAACCTGTTCAATGTCCAGAGCGTATCCCATTGCTTGACGCAATTCTTGGCTTCCCATTTTTGAACCTTTCAGATCCGTAATTACTTTGCCTTGCTTCGTATCAAGTTTTCCCACTTTAAATCCTACATATGAATAATAAAGCTCTGGGCGCCCTAAAATCGTGATGTTATCAAGATCTTGAATTTCCTGCATTTTTGTTGCATTGAAATATTGTACTAGATCGTATTCACCCGAACCAATTGCTACTGAAATGGAGCTCGATGGTACAACTTCCACTACAACACCATCGAGTTTTGCTGCACCTTTCCAGTAATTTTCATTTCTTACGAATGATACAGATTCACCGGGCACGATTTTATCAATCTTGAATGCGCCCAATGTGACAGGGTTTTTACGAACGGCATCCGATTCCACCAGTTCATCTATAGGAATGTCCGCAATTTGATGTGCCGGTGTTGCGTAGGCCCATAAGCCATTGCCCGAATAGTTGACCGCCGGGGATAATTGTTTAAAGCTAATTTCCAGCGTATAGTCGTCGATTTTTTTAAGGCCGCTGATTGTTTCAGCCTTTCCGGCATGGTATTCTTCCGCACCGATAATGTTTTGGAATTCCGTATCGTAGCGAACCCCAGTATAATCTTTGTGCCCGATAATATGGTATGGCAAAATTACGTCTTCAATTGTCAGCGGTTCGCCGTCGGACCATTTGATTCCTTCACGAATTTTTACGACCGCTTTATTATTTTCTTGATCCACTTCCAACGAAGCAATTCCTTCATCCGTAATCATAAAGTTTTCATCCACATCAAATAGTGCGTTCGTCATCCATTCCATCAAGTCCGCATCATAGCCATCTTCATAAAGCTCCCATGAGAATACGCCTTGAAATGGTTCATCTTTCACCATTGCCACTTTAAGTGTTCCACCTTCAATTGCATCGGCTTCATTTGCCACTGCCAAATCAAATAACGCTTCGGAGTTTTCAGTTGTGCCTTTTGTTCCTTCAGATGATACTTCAATTGTTTCCTCTTTTTCTTCAACTGTCTGCTCTTCTTTATTATCTTTGCATGCTGCCAGAATCAGTAATACTGAAATTAGTAGTGCGATCAATGACCACTTTGTTTTGTTCATTCTTATTCCTCCCCTTTCGTTTTGTACCGAATTTATCCTTAACATATTCACTTTTGCAAATATGGCGGTACCTCTAGCCGAGTCGTTGACGGGAGTCGGCCGCTCTTCTCAATGCCTGTCCCACGTAGTTGATTCCAAGCATCATAAACAGTATGAAAATAGATGCCGGCAGCCATACCCACCAATATTGCTGCAAGACAAGCGGATTGTTGGCATTGGCTACCAGTGTCCCGAGAGATGGAGTGGAAAGCGGCAACCCAAATCCCAGATAAGATAGCCCTGTTTCAATGCCAACGTTTCCCGCAAAATTCAATGTGAGCTCCACTATGATAATCGAACTTAAATTTGGAAGGATTTCTCGGACAATAATGACAAAGTCGTTCGTACCGAGCGTTTTCGATGCCAGCACATAATCTCGTTTGCTCTCCGACAATGCCTTTGACCGAATGAGCCTGGCCGTTCCGGTCCATAAAAAAAGGCTCATGATCAAGATAAACGCCCCAACGGAATATTTAGGAACAACCGTTACAAAAACGATGATCAGCATCAGGGAAGGAATCGTGACGAAAAAGTCGACTATCCGCATAAATAAATTATCGATCCATCCTCCAAAATAACCGCAAAGCAGCCCTACGATAATCCCGAAGATGCCTGTGATGAGGGTGATTGAAATGGCAATGATTAATGAGTTTTTTGCCCCCACGATAATTTGCCCAAGAATATCCTTGCCCCCTTGATCAGCCCCCAGGATAAACTTCTCTCCTGGCGCCCCAAACTTATCTCTAAGACTGATGCGCATTAGCTGCTGCTGATCGATGATAAAAAATGCCCAGATAAAGACGCCTACAATAACCACAATTAGTGCAAGAAGCGAAAATAGTGCCAGTTTATCTTTCATAAACTCCCGAAAAACGACTTGCATCCCTGTAGGAGGTGCATTGACATAGCTTTTTTTCTTTTTGTATTTTCTTTTTTTGGCCATCTGGCTCCCTCCTTCACCTTTGCTTTCACCTATTCAATCCTAATTCGCGGGTCGACAATGCTCATGATAATATCGGACAATAGACTACCTAAAAGGGCCAGAAAACCAAACAACATAACAAGGGCCGTAATCACGCTATAATCACGCGAAGAAATCGAACTAACAAATAATTGCCCCATTCCAGGATAACCAAAAATTGTTTCGATAAATATCGAACCACCCAATAATCCCGTAATGGTAAATCCTAAAAACGCGGCAATCGGCAGCAAAGAATTGCGGAAAATGTGTTTTGAGTATACTTTGCGCATGGGAATCCCTTTGCTTCGGGCTGTTCGAACATAATCCATTGCTTTTGCATCAATGATTTCCGAACGCAAATATTGAATAATGCCTGTTGTTCCCAAAATGGCATAAGTAATCGCCGGAAGGAGAATATGATAGAATTTATTCCAAAAATAACGGAGAGTACCCGGTTCGTAGCCAATCTCCACGCTTCCCTTGGTTGGAAACCACTCCAGTTGATAGCCAAATAAAAATAGAAAAACAAGTGCGAGTACAAATGTCGGAATCGCATATGTAATAAAACTATAAAGAACGATTGCTTTATCCAGCCGGGAATTTTGATATCTTCCCGCCAGAATTCCTAAAGGGATAGCGATGGCATAAAGTAAAATGACGCTTAGCAAAGATAGCCAAAACGTGTTCATGGCCCGTTCGCCAATCAATGCGGCAACATCCCTTTTATACGTATAACTAAGACCAAAATCTCCTTGAAAGGCATTGCCCATCCATCGCAAATACTGGATATGAACGGGATCATGCAAACCAGCTTTTTCTTGCAATTCCGCAATCCGCGCTGGATCGGTTTGCGGCGTTATGAGACCTGTAAAAGGGTCACCGGGCATAAACTTTGCCAGTACAAAGATAATGACACTTAATACAAACAACTGCGGAATCATAATCAAAAACCTTCTGACAATGGTTTTCCACATTCTACTTGCCTCCTTTCGAAATAGAAGCAGCCGCTACAGAATGCGTTTTTGAAATTGGCTTTAAATCAAAAACGCGGTCATTTTCATCAAAATAGTTTTTATGTTCAGCCTTGTAATGTTGTTCTACGCGAATTCTTTCGCGTTTTCTTTTTTCCCTGCCGATCGGTGATCCACCGGGAATAGCTGAAAGCAGCCGTTTTGTATAAATATGTTGAGGATGATTGTAAATATCATATTTCGTACCTATTTCTACAAATCTTCCTTTATACATTATGGAAATATGATCACACATATGTTTCACCACACCCAAATCATGCGATATAAACAAATAGCTAAGGCGAAATTCATTTTGAATATCTTTCATAAAGTTAAGTACCTGTGCCTGAACAGATAAATCCAGTGCCGACACAGGCTCATCGGCAATAATGAGCTTTGGATTGGTGGCAATGGCCCGGGCAATGCCCAAACGTTGTTTTTGTCCTCCCGAGAATTCATGCGGGTATTTAAATTTGGCATCTTCCGGCATGCCGACAATCTCCAGCAACTCGCTAATTTTACGCTCTTCTTCTTTTGGGGTTAACTTCAGGAAATTGCGAATGGGTTCGGCAATAATGTCCTTCACCCGTTTGCGTGGATTCAAGCTTGAATGGGAATCCTGGAAAATCATTTGAACATCCCGGTTAAATGCGGATTTGCGGCTGCGTCTTTTATTGGTGACATTTTCTCCTTCATAAAAAATGCTGCCGGAAGTGATTCTTTCAAGACCGATGATGGCTTTTCCCGTCGTCGACTTTCCGCAACCCGATTCGCCCACCAAACCGTAAGTCTTCCCTTTTTCGAATTCCATCGAGATCCCATCCACTGCATAAACCTGATCAATAACTGAATTGAAAAAACCACCGCGAACAGGATAGTGAACGTGCAGATTATTTATTTGTATAAAGCTCATAATTCCTGCCCCCTCTTTTACCTCTCAGATTGAAGTTCCTATAGCAGGTGCAACGTACAAAATGACCGGGAGCTACCTCATGAAGTTGTGGATTTTTCTCATGCGCTTCTGCCGAAATCCAAGGTATTCGGGAAGAAAAGCGGCACCCGCTGCGCGGCAGATTCACCAAGGATGGGACAATTCCCTTAATGACATTTAACCGGTCTGAGTTGGAATTCAGTTGTGGAATGGAATGAAAGAGGGAACGCGTGTAAGGATGTTTGGGATTTGAAAACAACTCTTCAACTTCAGCTTCTTCAATAATTTCCCCAGCATACATCACGGCTACTCTATCTGCCATTTCCGCTACAACACCCAAGTCATGGGTAATGAGGATGATTCCAGCTTCTGTTTCCGCCTGCAGTTCGATAAGCAAATCAAGTATTTGCGCTTGAATCGTTACATCAAGGGCCGTAGTGGGTTCATCGGCAATAATGATTTTAGGTTTACAAGAGACGGCGATGGCGATAATTACCCTTTGCCGCATCCCACCCGACAATTGATGGGGAAACTGCCTGATGATTCTTTCAGGCTGGCGGATTCCCACTTGCTCCAATAACTCCAGCGCTCTATTTTTTCTTTCTGCTTTACTTAATTTCGTATGATAGAGCAAACCTTCTTCAATCTGCTCGCCAATTCGCATCAGTGGATTTAAAGCCGATAAAGGATCTTGAAAAATTATGCTAATCTGGCCTCCGCGTATTTCATTCATTTCTTCATCAGAAAGAGCCGCCAGATTTTTATCTTGAAAAAGGATATCACCCTTAACGCGAGTATTATGAGGATCGTATAGCCCCATAATGCTGGTAGCCAAAGTACTTTTGCCGCATCCCGACTCCCCAACAATGGCAAGCACTTCATTTTTCTTCAGGGTTAGGGAGACTCCATCTACCGCATTGTAAAAAGAATCTTTTATGCGAAAACCTGTAGACAAGTTAGCAATCTTTAAAAGTTCATTTGATTTCAAATTAACCACCCTTCCAGCAATCGTCGTTCGCCTCATTAATTTGAATCATGTGCATATTTAATTTAATTTCATAGTATTCTATATTTTTATGAAAAAAATTATATATTTATGAAATATTTGAAGGTAAAATCGTTTCATTAATTTTTTAGGGATAACAAAAAAATGATTATAAAATCTTACAATTTCCGGGGGATACTCCTATAAAAAAAAGACGAAATTACTTTTGTAATTTCGCCCAGTTTTTAACAAGCCCAAACTCATTCAAGATTCTTTATCAATTTTGTGAGCTCCTTAAATCTAAGGTCTAACTGCTCATATTCTTTATGATTTGCAGTCATAAAGCTAAGCTTTCCTAAAACTTCTTGTCGCTCGGTTTCAAGTGTTAATCGCAGTTCCTCATAATCATCTTTTTTTAGTGATAATTCATCCTGATTAAATTGCTTATTTATAGTGTGATTTGAGAAAACAAGCTTGGTACTTGTCGTTTTCTCAAGAAAATAGCGATCGTGAGACACAACCAATAAAGTTCCATTATATTGTGCTAACGTTTCTTCAAGTTGTTCCCGAGAAGGCATATCTAGATGATTGGTTGGTTCATCTAAGATTAGTACATCTTTTTCTTCTAGAATATATTTCATTAACTTACATTTCACGCGCTCTCCCATGCTCATATCCCTAATTGGCTCAGTCCACTGTGAGTCAAGGAATCCCAAGTGTTTCATTAAATTTCGAATGAGCCCTCTTTCTTTAAATGACTCTTTATCAAATAATTGTTTGGGTGTTTGATTTAGAGGCAAGTCAAAGACTTCTTGAGTTAAATAACCGATCCTTGCTGATGGAGAAACCCAGATTTCGCCTTTAGTAACTGTTTCTTTTCCGACTACCATATTCAAAAAGGTCGTTTTACCACTACCATTGAGGCCAGTAACCGAGACCTTTTCACCATGTTGAATGGTAAAGTTAGCATCTTTAAAAAGCTCTCGCCCCTTAAAAGACTTCCCTAAATTCTTCACTTCCAGAAAACGTTTCCCGACTTTATGATTTGATTTTAATGAAAAATTTACTCGGTATTCAGCCACAGGAGCATCAATTTTTAGCTTTTCAAGTTCTTTTTCAAGACGTTTTTGTTTTGACTTTACTTGGGCATCCTTTCGCTTCGCTTTTACACGATAATATTCTTTAGGGAATTCCTGTTTTGTCGATTGTGCATGGGCTGATTTTGACCAGGATGTCAGTTGGTTTATTTGGCCTTCAATCTGTTCCACCATCTTCTGTTGTTTTTCATATTCACGTTGCTGGGTAAGTCTTTGGCTTTCACGGAATTTCACATAACTCGTATAATTACCACGGTGACTTATAAGCGTTTTATTTTCGATTGACCAAATTTTTGTAACAACTTGGTCCAGGAAATAGCGGTCATGTGATACCAGAATAATGGTTCCCTTATAACTTTTCAGTTGGCTAACGAGAAAATCTGTACTTTGTTCATCTAGATGATTGGTTGGTTCATCCAACAATAAAAGTTCTGAATCTGCGGCTAAACTTCTTGCAAGTCTGGCTTTTAGTCTTTCTCCTCCACTTAATTTTAAGAAGTCATGAATGGGCACATCCCATTTCCTCAATAAAGCGGCTTCTTTAGGAGTGATCTCATCAAAAGAATACGTCTCGCATTCTTGTTCTACCATCGTTATGTTAAGTTTCTGGTGGTGTTTAATGTGTCCGCTTGTAGGCGGAAAATTTCCGTTCAGTAATTGCAGCAATGTAGATTTTCCAGCACCATTTTTACCTATAATTCCAATAATATCTCCTTCGTGTACATTCGTATTTAGGTTTTCAAAAATCGTATAATCTTGAATGGCTACTTTTAAATTTTGCAATTGCATTAGTTCTAGCAAAAGAATCATCCCTTCATTTTAGGGAGAAAAAAAATCCTCCCAAATAATTTTGGAAGGATTAGTCAATTCGCATTTTTGCCGTCATTTAATAAGCTACTTGCCCTTTTGGCACCTAGATTAACAATAATTTAGTTAAATGAAAAATGAGCAGACTAATCCTAAATTTTATGATCTGAAATATATAATTTCAAATGGTAAAAAATTAGGTTAGTTATCCATTGTCCACCCATCATCTCTTTCGTTTAATATTAAGTCCGATTCTAGCATGTTCAAGGCCACTTAACAAGAACATTCTGCGCTAGTCACTACTGCTGATCAGAACGTCTGCGCTTTCCGCGTTTGATAATGGCAATGATGAAGGCAATAAATAAGAGATAAACAAGGCCCAATGCGGCTAAATATCCCTTGTTGATGCCTCTTTCTTCGGTAACCTGGAAAATCTCGACAATTTCACGGTCAAGGACAATCGGGTAATTGCCGTCTTCGTTCATGCGAACCGTATCGCTATCCAGCATGGCGCGAAGTTCTTTACCGGTACCGATATCTTCTTCCGAAATATCCAGGCGTGTTGTTTCACCCGTGTTATTGACGACAACCACCCATGTTTCCTCATCGGAAGAGCGTTCAAATGCCAGGAAACCATCTTCATTTTTTAAAAGTTTAAATTCCCCGTTGCGCAAAGTATCGGATTGGGTGCGCAATGTTTGGATATTGCCGATAAAATCGATCATTTCCTCATCCGTTTTAAAGTTATAAAGCTGATGCGCCTCCGGACCCGCTTCTCCATTCATGATAATTTCCGTTCCATACTGCATAACGGGCACACCCGGCAAAAGCAATGTAGAAACAATGCCAAGCCGTGTACGTGTTGGAGGATAAGCTTCAACAGTTAGCGTAAAGCGGTCGGTCAATAAAGAATCAAGCATCAGTTGGGGCGGTGCTTGCTCCCCTTCGGCAAATGATTCAATATGGTCTAGCAAAGTTGACGAATCTTCATTGACATTTTTATAAGCATTCCGAAAGGCTTCCGTTGTGTCGTTAAAGTATTTTGCATCAAAATTTGCATCGCTTTCTTCATTGGATATGACATAAAGGTTTTCATTTTCAGATTTGATGGCAGAGATTAGATCATTCACAAATTCCACAGGAGCGTCTCCCAAATTCGTTAAACGCATCCCTCCGAAATCATAGGCTGAGCTAAATTCCACAATTGCATCCAGCAACGCTTGCTGCACCTCTTCATTCTGCAAATCCCATTGAACCTTGCCTTCTGAAGTGCTTGCAATCCAGTCGGATTTGGAAGGATCTTGTGCCCATTCATGATTTTCACTCACATTGGTTAATGGGAAATCCACCATTACTTTCATATTGCTTTTTTGAAATGCGGCAATCACATTTTGCAATTCCTCGCTTGTACCGAAGTGTGGTTCGAGTTCACTATAACTTGTAACCATGGAACCGTCGTAAGTTTCGGTTTCAAAGACCGAGCCGATGGAAACAATGCTAAAGCCCATTTTTGTGATTAAAGAGGATTTATCAACTAACCCTCTAAAATCGCCACCTGCAAATTGGGATATATCTTTCGGATCTGTGTCGAAATCATTTTCTGCAGTTCCATTAAAATATCGGTCAACCAGTAAATCATATATGGTTTCATCCGCGATTGTTTTCGTTTCCTGCACCTTTGCAACAGCAGTGAAAGAAAAAGATGCTGCCAATAGCGCTGTGCAACCCGCTGCGCTAATCCATTTTATAAGTTTCAAATATTTCCATCTCCTATCAAATGGCCTCTTACTTCACAGGCATTTCTATAAATAAAAATAGATTGCTTGGTACCTGTCGCTTGCTGCGCTTTCATTACACTTTAGACTTATATGGCTGTCATTGACACCTTTACCAAAGTCCACAGATGAGCTGAATGAAGTAAAAACCATACCATCGCCATTTTACCAAAATTGTAAGTTTTTCTGCTATCCTTTACAAGAAAATCGTTAATATATATGTTAAATTGCGACAAATACGTGACAATCTGTCATTAATCCCATACTGCTATGATACTAAGCTCCGGAGTTGCGGGTGAGGCTTTATTTTTGGTCAACTTTGGTTGTTGCTTAAACGGTTATCCATGAGCCTGCATCTTGTACGCAGCATTTCATTAGCCCCATTTTTGGCCAAAAGAAAATCGCAAAGTACTCGTTACTTTGCGATTAACATTCTCTATTAACTTATTGTTTAAGCCAAGAAATTAAGACCCATTGGCAATTTGAAGCCCATGAATAATACGGCGAATAAGAAGACGGCAAATAATACCCAGAATATTGTTGTCGGCTTGTTTTTAGCTTGACGAACCAAGACCATTTCCATCATGCCAATAACCAAAATACCCAACAAGAATTTAATGCCGTACTGCATGCCTTGTCCATAATCCATGGCTTCGATGAATAATGCAACACCTGTAATAATGACTAGAATATAAAACAAACGTAAAGCCATATGAATCCCTTTAGATTTTGACACAAACGCTGCCACGAAAAATAGTACGAGTGCAACTACCCACGTAGTTATGTGCAGATGCGTAGAGCCTGTTAAAAAGTCCATGTTTTCCCCACCTTAATTTTCTTTATCAGCATTATCCTACCATAGTGTCGTTTCGGGATTCAAATATAAACCTATTTACTAGAGTTTTAATTGCTTGGACGAAAATTTACTCGAATCGATTTGACAAAGTACCGATTCCCTGGATGGATACTTTAATTTCATCCCCCGATTTTAGGAAAGTAGGCGGCTTCATCCCTTTTCCTACTCCTGCTGGTGTGCCTGTTAAAATGACATCACCCGGCTCTAAAGTGACATAGTTTGAAAGAATGGACACTAGCTCGTCCACTGGGAAAATCATATCTTTTGTCGAGCCATTTTGGCGCACTTCCCCATTCACTTTTGTCACAATCGTTAAATTTTGCGGATCGGCAATTTCATCCTTTGATACAATATATGGTCCGAGTGGACAAGATCCTTCCAAACTCTTTCCGATGAAATACTGTTGATGACGATCCTGCAAATCGCGCCCAGTCAAATCGTTGGCGATAGTATAACCGAAAATATAGTCATAAGCCTGTTTTTTAGGAATCTCTTTCCCTTTCTTGCCGATGACAACTGCCAATTCCCCTTCATAATCCAGCGAATCTGTTTTGCCTTCATGAATGGATAACACTTGCTCGTCCGCAGCAATCGTTGTTGGCGATTTGGTGAAAACAACCAAATCTTGCGGTGCAGCTTCCACACCCATTTCTTTCGCGTGCTCATCATAGTTCTTGCCAATACAAATAATATTCTTTGGAGTTCTTGGAATCGGTGAAAGCCACTCAATTTCTGTAAAAGAATATTTGAACTGTGCCGCTTGCTCTGTATGGGCCACGGCTTCTACCAATTTACGAATTTGTTCAACAAAGTCAAAACCTAATGCGATTCCATCAATAATTTTTGTTGGAAAAGAAGGGACAATATTAAGTTCCTCTTGAATTGCCAGAACATCCCAAACTGCTTCCTCTTTTTTCACTTTCGGACCGAACTTCACTTCACCATTTAATTTAAACGATAAAATCTTCATGAATAAAGGCTCCTTCTTTTTTCCTTTGTTGTTTTGCATTCTAGCTATCTAATAATGAGAGTGCTAGATTAATTTCATGATACATTAATTTTTTTGAAATTGCTCACTTTTCAGAAGATAAATTTCTATAAGTCAATTTCTTAACTGCCCATTCCAATGGTCCCTGTTTAAACCTCGTAAACCAAAGCTCTGCAAAAATAACTTGGATTACAAATAATGCAAGAGCAATCATTGTCCCCATCGGAACATCCACTTCTCCATACAATCCGAAGCCAAAATTATAGAAAATAATAGATAGTATGATGGACTGCATGATATAAATCGTCAGCGACATGCGCCCAGCTTTGGCGATGGGCTTGAGAATTTTCCGCACCACCGGAACCATGCAAAGACAAAGTATGGCACTTGTATAGCCAATTGCAAGAATTGGACCACCCACGTAAACTTTTAAATAATCCAATAGGTAAGTACGGCCAAACAGATAGGGTGCGCTTTTAACAAACAATCCCGCAGTCAAGCAGATGATGGTCAAGATAAGCCAAAATCCTTTTAATTCCTTCGATCTTTCGACTAGCCGCCATTTTGCTGCAGCAGCTCCTATAAGCATATAAGGAAGGATGGTCATTAAGGCTGATATCCACATGGCAATGCTCATCTGGACCGATAAATCCTTCAGTCGTTGGACAAAAGCATCTGTCCAACTGCCAATTCCATAAGCGGTGATGGCATTATTGATGGTTTGAATGTCAACCGCAAGAGGTTCGACCTCCATATTGGCCATGCCGGATAAAGCGAAAATACCGATAAAGAATAATTGCATCAATCCATTGATGACAAAGGCAAAAGTTAATAGCCAACCACTTCCAAATCGAAGAAACAATATGAGGAAGAAGCCGCAAAAAGCATACATCGTTAATATATCTCCCCACCAAATGAAGAAGGCATGGATGAGGCCGATGATCAGAATAATGATTAATCGTTTCGAACTGAATTTATAAAAATTGCTACCTGTCTGTTTGGCTTTCATAAACTGCATGGCCATGCCATAGCCAAATAGCATGGAAAACAAAGGGTAAAAACTGCTTTGCACATAAATATCCAATGTTTGATGCCAAATAATATCTTTGGCTTCAGTAAACCAATTTCCCAAATCAACATGTGGCATGGGTAAATAAAAAGCGAATATATTTACCAGTAAAATACCGAGCAAACTAAATCCGCGCAAAATATCAAGAGAGTCAACTCTCTCATTTAAAGAAGTAGGTTGGAAATTCACAATTTTTCTCCTTAAGGCGTTTTACAATTATTCTACAATATTCCAGACTCCGCTTGGAGAAATACAGCCTATTAATTTAGAAAATTAATAGGCTGCTTTTCTTGCTAATCCAGGCGGAGCTCTTTTTGTGCATTATAAAGATATAATATTTTTTCATCGACGGTAATTCCTAAAATGGATTCGACAGCTTGGCAGTATATTCTTAACTGCACATCATATCGTTTTTTCATTTCATTTGTTAAATAAGGTTCTTCTTTAAACCTTGGCAGAATTTTATCGGTTTTATAATCAAGCAGCACCCAGGTTCCATGTTCATCTTCAAACAAACAATCCAAAATCCCCTGAATAATTTGGGAATCGCCTTCCTCGTCTGCCATGCTTAAGGTAAAAGGTAGTTCGCGATGAATTTGTTTTGCACATGCAAAACGCTGTCCGATAGGTGTGGAGAAAAAGTGAAGAATTTTGCTTGGGTCGACCACGTCTGTTTCCACTTGTGTAAGCAATCTTCGTTCCACCAACACTTGCAGATAGCTCTCTACTTCATCGATTGAAGAAAAGCCTTGTTGCGGCAAGTGTTGCATGACAGTATGAATGACCGTCCCCATCTCGGCTGCCGATAAAGCTTTTTCCTGTAAAAACAGCGGTCTCTTCATCAAGGAAGTTTGCCTTTTTTGCAACACAGCAGTTTCTGGTTCTTCTTCGCGGCGCAAACTTTCAATGCGTTTGATTTCCGACACGCTTGTTTTCGATTTTTTCTGCACGGCGTTGCGATAAGGATACTTTGATGTAAATCGATTGCGCAATTCATCCAATAATGATTCATCAACTTGTTCCGATAATTGTTCTGCGGTTTTATCCTCATTTTCGGACAGTGAGGAATTCATGAAAAATGTATTGGAAATCGGTGAAATAGTCCATTTCGAAGGATGATCAATCGCCGTAAATGCTTCATCGCTTAAATTCCCAAACGAAGAATGTCTTGCAATGGCAGGACCAATCCAATTCAGATAGTTATTCGCACGTGCCCGCATAAAATCAGGCAGCATGCTATCTGTCGGAAGTTGTTGTACCTCACACCAAGTAGAGCGAACTTTTTCCCAATCCTTAACGGAGCCGACTAAAATCAACCTTTCCTTGGCGCGGGTCATCGCCACATATAAAATACGCATCTCTTCCGCTTTCATTTCGAGAATTTTTTTCTCTTTCATCGCCAGAAACGGCAAGGAAGTGAACATGATGCGGTCGTCCGGATCAATCGCTTTAACAGCCAATCCAAATTGCTGATCAAAAAGGTATGGCAGGTTAAAATCCATCTTGTTAAAGTTTCTCCCTAGTCCAGCTACAAAAACAACAGGATATTCCAGCCCTTTCGATGAGTGGATGGTTACAAGTCGCACTACATCATCTTTTTCACCAATTGACTTCGCCACACCTAAATCATCCCCGCGTGTTCGCATCCGGTCGATAAATCGCAAAAAGCGGAACAAGCCTCGGAATGAGGTTTTTTCATACATTAACGCCCGGTCATGCAACGTGCGAAGATTGGCTTGGCGCTGTTTTCCGTTTGCCATTGCCCCGACCATTTCATAATAATTCGTATCGATGAAGATCTTCCAAATGAGATCGGATAAGGAACCTCTTCTTGCAAGATTGCGCCAAGTTTCAAGCTGTGTTAAAAATATGCGCAATTTTTCTGCGGTCTCCCTATTGATGCCAGATTGCTCTTCTTCCACGAACTGTTTTACCGCTTCATAAAATGGAGACTTTTTATTGACGAGCCGGATTTTTGCCAATTCATTTTCCGTACAGCCGATAAATGGCGCCCGCAATACGGAAGCAAGTGGGATATCTTGATATGGGTTATCTACCACTTTTAAGACATTCAACATAATCATGACTTCCAGCGCTTCAAAATAGCCTTTTGACGATTCGGCATATAATGGGATTCCAGCAGATTTAAACTCTTCTACCAAATCCCCTGACCAAGTCATGGATCGCATGAGAATCACGATATCGCGATATTCCATTGGACGGATGCGTTTGGCAGGATCTTTTTGTTTTGCATCGTATACAGTTGCCCCGCCATCAATCAGTTCGCGAATTTTTTTAATAATAAATCTTGCTTCTTGCTGTGATTTTTTTAATTCCTCTTCGATGAAAGCATCCATTTCGGCATCTTCATCGACTTCTTCCATTTCATCTTCTTGTTCTTCATAAAGTATGGCAAGTTCAATCGGTATCTCCACATCATCATATGGCGCACCAGGCTTTAAACCTGCTTTTTCATCATAATGAATTTCCCCGACAGTCTCTCCCATAATTTGTTCAAACACATAGTTCGTTCCATGCAAGACTTCTTTACGGCTTCGGAAGTTTGCATTTAAGTCAATTTTTAAGCCATTGGAGACAGGTTCCTCCTCAAATTGGCCGTATTTATTTAAAAACAGCATTGGTTCAGCCAGCCTAAAACGATATATAGACTGCTTCACATCTCCCACCATGAATAGGTTTCCATCTTCTTTACTGCCGTTTTTGACGAGCTGCAGGATTGTCTCTTGTAGCATATTTGTATCTTGATACTCATCGACCAATACTTCTTTAAATTTTTTTTTAAAATCCATGGCCACTGGAGATGGCTGGAGTTCGCCATCTTCTTCCACTGTTAAAATTTCAAGCGCATAATGTTCCAAATCGGAAAAATCAACCAAGCCTCGTTCAAGCTTTGCTTGCTTGAACTTTTCGCTAAATTTTTCCGTTAGTTCAACGAGCGTTTCAATGATCGGCCTCATCAAGCGAATTTCTTGCAACAATCTCTCGGGTTTTCGCAAAAAGAACGCTTCTTTGATTCCAGTGACAACCTTCTTAGCCTGATCTCGTTTTTTCTTTGCCATTTCTTGAAGCTGCGGATCACAACTATCTTTTTTCATTCGTGCTAATGTCGACCACTTTAATGCATTGAAATAATCATATGCCTCCTGCCAGGTCCCTGCTTTTACAAGACGTATCGCTTCCTCGATTAAAGCAAAATCAAGCTGCGCCGTTTCGCCATATGCATAAGGACCATCCGGTTCCAAAGAATAGTGGCGAACCTTCTCGATGTGAGCTTTCGCTTCTTCCAAACTAAATAAAATGGAGTTTTTTAACGGTCCGATAAAATCCAGCTCATCGATTGTGATGTCTTCAGGCAAATCATATTGCTGCGCTAGATTGCGCAACCATCTTAGCGGTTCAGGATGAACACGTGAAGTGTCATATAATTTATCGATTAATGTTTCTATTGCCTGGTCATCCCGGTCGGAAGTAAAACTATCAACCAACCGGTAAACTGCATTCACTTTTTCCTCGTCTTCTTGGTCGTATGCCTCTTCCAGCACTTCCGCCAAGACATCGTCGCGCAATAACGCAGACTCTCCTTCGTTGGCAATTCGGAAACCTGGATCAATTTCGATTAAATACGCATACTGACGGACAATCGCCAAACAAAATGAGTGGAGTGTTGAAATTTGCGCTTTATTGACCAAGCTTAGCTGGCGTCGCAAATGCTGGCTGTGCGGATTTTTTTCAATTTCTTTTTCCAGCGCTTCCGCCATACGGTGTCTCATCTCAGCTGCCGAAGCATTTGTAAAAGTCACGACCAGCAATTCATCAACATCGATGGGATTTTCGGTTGAAATGACTTTTTCAATCATTCGATTGATCAATACGGCTGTTTTGCCTGAACCGGCAGCAGCTGACACAAGGGTGTCTTGTCCGGTAGCCCAGATGGCTTTCCATTGCTCGTCCGTCCATGTAACATTAGGTTGTTTTTCAGGAATTGATAGACCCATCGTTTTTCAACTCCTCTCTTATTTTTGATACAATCTCCGTTGGTTTTTCTGCATGCAGATGATGATACATTTGTTCATTGTCCGTCGGGTCGAATTGGCAAACAGATTTGAAACTGCAAAAATCACAAGCTGTTCTTCCTTTCAAACGATATGGATAAATGCCTGTTTCGCCGTTTAAAATTCCATTACCAGCTTTTTTATGTTTATCTCTTACATAATGTTTGATTTGACTCATGTCACTTGGTTGTACAACGCGGGATAACGAAGAAGAAGCCGTTCCATCTTTCTTTAAATAAACCGGAACGATTTTCGAGCTTCCTCCCTCTTCCAGTTCTTCATCCATTGCAATCAGTGACTCCGCATTTTCTGTCAGAAGCCCTTTCATTCGGTATTTTTTCATGCGCTCCAATTCCAGCGCCATCTCGTCCAGTTCTTGCTCCATTTTTAAAATGGGATTATGCACATGAACATATAAAACGCCTGCAGGGTTCACTTCGCCCTGGAACCATACATCTGCATTTTCCATGGCGACATCCAAGTATGTCAGCAACTGAAGCGAAATGCCGTGGTAGACCTCATTTAAATCTAGGTCGCGGCTGGAAGATTTATAATCAATCACACGCAAATAGGATTTGTCGCCAATTTTCGCGCGGTCGATTCGGTCAATTCGGCCACGCAGCCGCATTTTGCGCCCACCTTGCAAATCAATCTCCAAAGGCGGCAGCTTTTCGTTTGGCCCAAATGCAGCTTCAATCGCAATCGGTTTAAAGAAGGATGATTTGGCATGCTGTGATAAAGCCATCATCGTTCTTTCCACGATACGGACTAATTTCCGTTGAATATAGCGGTACCTTGCACTGCTTAACAAAATCTGATGAGAGAACACCGGTACAATATACTCTACTGCCTGTCGTGCAAGCTGGCTGCATTGCGCTCTTGTTAGACGATTCCATTGCAAGTTTAATCTTTCCGTTTCAAGAGTAATCCATTTTAAGGCTTCGTGGAAAAGATCGCCCATTGCAAAGTTTTCAAGCCGATAAACCGCACGTTCCTCCAATTTCAAGCCGTACGTTGTGAAATGCGAGAATGGACAACGATAAAACTGTTCAACACGCGAGACACTGGAAGTAAGTTCTGTACCATATAATTGTTCCGTAACTTCGACAGCCAGTTTTTCGGCGGCATTTCTTCTTTCCAACGGACGCATGACAGTTTTTAATGCATGTCTCCAGTAGCCATCCTGCTCATAAAATGCCTTTAAAGCTCGCCATTCCGGTGCCAGCGTTTGTGAATACTCCGTCTGGCGCAATTGCATGATCAAATAAGCAAGGGAAGTTCTGGGATGTTGTAAGTATGACAAAACATTATTCGGCTGAAGTTCCTCGATTGGATCAATCAGGACACGTTTATGGACAAGCGTCTTTACTCCATTTACTTCAAAGAGCTTATGCAATCGATTAATGTATAAAGAAGGCAATAAAGCCTTGCTTTCTTCATCGCTGCTGGCAAATGTTACGTAAAGCCGGGTTGTGGGAGAAGAAAAGGCTCGATAAATCAAGAATGCTTCTTGCAATAGGCGGTATTTGGATGTTGGCGATAGTTCGGTATCAATTTGCGTGAACCATTCTCTTTCCACATCGGTAATTAGCCCCTCATAATCCATACGCATCGGATAAACGCCATCATTTACCCCGATGACAAAGACGCACTTTTTATTGTCAAAGCGGGAATATTCCACTGTAGCAACAGTTACTTCATCTATTGATGGGGGAATCTTTGAAAATTCCAGCGTATCGTACCCTTCATCCAATATTTTTGCCGCTTCTTCAATTGTTAGCTTTTGTTCTCCGAACATCAGAACGAATTGGTCCATTACATTAATCCAGCGATTCCAGGCTTGGTCATGCTCACTTGCACCATGCAAATCATGTTCTTCCAGTTCCGTATCCTTTAAAGCCTGAAGCTTTTCATAGATTTGCAATTTATCGATGCACTCATATAATGCCATCGCAATTTCCCGCCCGGTTTCGGCTTTCTTCAACGCATCCTGCAGTGATTGCAGCGGCTCCCTGATCAACTCTTTCATTTCATCGATCAGTTTCTGCATTTCCAGCTCTGCATCGGTTTGTCTTTTCGAATAAAACTCCAACCCGCGATATTTCTTGTAAAACCAACGAGAATCTTCGAACCAACGATAGCCGAAAATACCTTGTTCAATCACAAAGTTTTCAAAGAGGTCGGCTTTTTCCCTCATTTCATTTAAATTGCTGTTTAAAGGGAAAAACATATCAGTCTTCACACTTCTAAAAACAGGTTCATACTGCCAATTGGTCGAAATTATTTCCAAAATGGACCGACTAAATTCAAATAATGGGTGATGCAGCATCGGCTTCTTTTCATTTGTGAAAAATGGAATATCATATTGGGCAAAGGTTGTTCGTATAAGAGGATCATAAATATCCGCTTGGCGATACATAATCCCGATATCTCGGTAACGCATTCCCTCTTCCCTTACAATTCGACATATTTCCCGGGCAATTGCATGCACTTCGGCCCGGCGGTTTGCCCCTTCAATAATTTCCAGGAAACCTGTCGATTCAACCGGAACAGGTACCGGTTCATGAAATTGTGATTCCACCTGCAGTAAATCATTATTCTGAAACCGATATGTTTTATCTAAATGAATTCGTGGTTCTACTTCAATTTGAAATTTATAAGCTTCTTGAAGAAGTTTGTCATACATCAAGGCTGGTCGATAAAATACTGCTTGTTCATTATATTTGTCTTGTTCATTTTCAAAAGGCAAAACAACCGTGACTTTCTTTGCCAACGAAAGCAATTGTTTCACAATCTCGAATTCTCTTACCGTAAAAGCAGTAAATCCATCAATATAAATATGCGCTTCTTTAAGTTTTTTCGAATTTGGAAGCTGTTCAATCAGCACAGGGAAAAATCCATCGCTATCAACAAAGCGGTCTCCCAGCAACTCTTCCAATTTCGTCAAAATAAACTGAAGGTCCTTGGCTTTTGCAATTAAAGTATTCGGCGCTCCGGAGCTTTCCAATCTGTCGATTGCTTCTTTTAATGCTGCACTATCAATGTTATATTGGCCAAACTCTTTAATGAGCAGTTCAATTTCTTGAGTAAAGCCGCGCTTATCGGCTGCTTGGCGAAATAATGAGAGTTCTTCCTTGTGTTCCAAAAGCAATCGGCGGATCAGCATTCGATATCCGATTTGGTCGAGCTGCTCTTTTGCAATTCCTCCGGTTTCTTGCAGGATATACCATGCCAAGCGTTTAAACGTCATGACTTGAGCACGGATAATGCCCGTAACTCCATAATCATTCGTCAGCATATGCTCTGCTTGAAAAGACATTTGATCGGGAACAATTAAATAGATCGGTGCACCTAGAGGGCGTTCTTTTAATTCCTTGACGATTTCTTTATGAATTAAAGTCGACTTCCCGGTACCCGCTCGTCCACTTATCACTCGTAACGACATAACTTCCCTTCTTTCTACCTCTACTTTTATCTCTATTATAACAGAACGCATGTTCTTATTTATCTTATTTCCAAAATAAATATTTGGGTGTTTTCCATCAAACTATTATAATACTTTTTTGCAGTTAGAACTATTGTTGGGATTGTATTCACCACCCAAAACCTTTACTTCATTTCCATTGCTGAATGAATAGAAAAAAGAGCGATTACAGCAATCGCTCTTTGTTGACTGAGGCATTCATTTCTTTATTTTTCTTTTTTTTTGCTGCTGTTCTTAAATCACGTTCAATTTTTTTATTTAAATGTTTTTCTATTCCTTTTCCAATAATCCATAGCAAGAAAATCCCTACTCCTGCGAAAATTAATTTAATAGGGTCCGTTATGAGAGCTTTCAGGTCGTAACCTAGGACACTCATACTTGCAATCATGATAAATTTCCCTGCCATTAGGACAATCAGGTAATATTTTTTCTTAATGTGCGACAAACCAGCCACGATATTTACTAGAACAGATGGAGTAAACGGAAAGCAAAGCAGAATAAATAATGGGCTTAACCCACGCATATCCACCCAATTGATCAATTTTTGCACTTTTTCTTTTTCTATAAATTTGCGAAAGCGGGGATGTTTGCCAAATCTCCGCACAAGGAGGAAAACCGCATATGAGCCTAGAACCGTTCCTGCCCACGAGAGTATAAATCCAAGCAATAAACCATAGGTGCTTGCATTCGCCACAACGACGACAACCAATGGTATAAACGGAAGAAAAGCTTCTATAAATGGAATCAGAATCCCGATCAGCGGTCCAAGTGTCCGATATTGCGTTGTTAATTGTTCGATATTTTCGACTGTAAAAAAATCGTGCACATGTCCCACCTCAATTTATTGTCAAATTGTATATAATTGTCATGGTGCCTTCTATTTCACTTTGTCCACTGCTGCCCTTTTTAATATGTTGTTTATATCTTTTGCCAGATTATTTAAAGTTAAACCGAGTGATCCATGTTATTTTCAAGAAACATAAGAATGTTTTCATACCAAAAAGATGATTATACTATTATTTTATTATAGGAGAAAAGATACGTAAACGGCCATTATCGATTTGCAATCCATCATTTCCTATATATTTTTAATAACGAAATAAATGTGGGATTTGTTGCACTTTTTTGAATAGCGGTTGTTTTCATTAATAATGTCCATTAAAGTTATAGGATAACTGATCGTTTTCATGATTCAATATTTTAGAAGAGAGGGTAACTATTCAGCATGCAAGCAAATTTAAAAGAATCTACCATCACAACCGATTCTTTCTCGCAAGGAGTCAAAGATTGCTTACCAACTTTATTGGGGTATATCAGCATCGGGTTGGCCTTCGGGGTAATTGGCATCACTTCCGATTTATCCGTTCTTGAAATTTTTCTATTGTCCGTGCTTGTTTATGCCGGCTCTGCCCAATTTATTTTTTGTGGGTTATATGTAGCGGGGGCTCCTTTTTCGGTTATTATCATTACTACATTCATTGTAAATTTAAGGCATTTATTGATGTCCTTGACGGTAGCACCATACCTTACACGTTATTCTACCTTACGCAATGTTGGGTTTGGTACATTGCTAACAGACGAAACATTTGGGGTAGCTGTTACGAAGGTCATGAAGGAAAAGCATCTTGGCGGAAATTGGATGGACGGGTTGAATGTAACTGCCTATCTGACTTGGATTGCCTCTTGCACAATTGGAGGATTGATCGGAAAATGGCTTCCCAATGCTGAAAGTCTCGGATTGGATTTTGCATTAATTGCAATGTTTGGTGCATTGCTTGTGCTCAACTTGACCAACGTAGGAAAAAGTAAATTATTGCATTATTTAAAACTCATTGGATTGATGGCGGTTTTACTATATAGTTTGTTATACTTTGTGCCGGGTCACCTGGCCGTGCTCATTGCAACCGTGATTGTGGCAACCATTGGGGTGGTGACGGAAAAATGACAACTTCCCTGTCGATGATTTTATTGATGCTTGGCTGCGCTCTCGTCACATGGATTCCGCGTGTCTTTCCGTTTATGTTGGTCCGCAATGTAAAAATGCCAAATATCGTATTGAAGTGGCTAGCTTACATACCGGTTTGTATTTTAAGTGCACTTGTGCTGGAATCCCTTTTCCGAGTCGAACATAATTTCGTAACATTGGATTTTTTGAATTTCATTGCATTTATCCCTACTTTGCTTGTTGCGATTTGGACAAAAAGCTTATCGAAAACAGTAGTAACAGGGGTTGTGACAATGGCTATTTTGCGATTTTTCCTGCATTAATCAGTAAAGGGGCAATCCTTGAAAGTCTAACTTTCAGGATTGCCCCTTTTTCCTATAAAACTATTCAGCAACTAATAAGCCAATCTGGTAATGGTCATTATTATGAACAACATGCTGCGTTAACCGCACTTCGTGTTGGTGATCCAGCACTTCCAAGCGGCAATGGGCTGCATTGATTTGTAATGCTTCATATAATTGACGCTCACTATGCACTTCCACCCCATTGACTTTACGGATGATTTCGCCAACACTCAAGCCCATTTTTTCTGCCGGTGAGTCTGGCAAAATACCAGCAATCATCACGCCACTCGACTTCGCCGATACCGCATAAACATCCTTCTGTTCGCGGATTGCAAACCGAATGGAAATCATCATACGGGCCACCAACCCAACGACCAGCACCCCTAAAGCCACAATAGGTGGTATCGAAGAGAAAAGTGCGCCAATATAAGTAATAAGTCCGCCAATAATCACAATTTCACCTAAAATCAGAACGGCACGACCAAGTTTAGGATACAAATAAACCGGCAACGTATGACGGGCCATTTGCTGAAATCCTATAATAATAGGAAACAAAACCAGCGAGAATTCCGTCTGTCCTAAAGAAAATTGCGGCCACCAAGGAAAATACGCTTGGATTGCCTCTCCAGGAACTACAAAAAAGATGGGCAGCACCCAAATCTTTTTGCTTAAATAAGCTACCGCCTTTAATCCTCTTTTGGAATGTTCTACGATGGGCGAGGCATATTGAGCACCGTATTTGCGTATTAGCAATCCTTCCGCCACCAGCAATAACCCAGCCAAAATTGTGGCTGTTACAGCTGTACCATCATTCACATCCACACCATTCACATTCAACCCAAATATTTGGAAGGACACTTCAAAAAAGTCAAGCAAGTAAAGTGCAGCTAAACTAACTGTGAAAAGTACAATTGGGGATAGCAAATGAAATACATAAATGATAAGTGCTATAAAACTAGCAATGGTCACTGCATACAAGAACTGTGTCGGCAACGTTAAGCCAAAACCTATGGAAAGAACGGAAATGCACAAAGACACCAGCAATCCTTCCTTCAGCAAGCCAACCGTTTCCGACCATCCCCATAAAATACGAATATGGAAGAATTTACGCTCCCTTTTTACCCGACGATAGCCCAAATAGATCGCCATTATGATTGCCAGATAAAAGACTGGGTTCAGAAATAAACGCCCAAGGGCTCTGGCAATCTCTAATAATAGTTCTGTCACCATTTTTCCACCGCCTGTTTACAACTAACTATTGTCATTGTATCAAACGAGGCGGCAATTGCGTAGATAAAAACGACCGATTTCCGCATGAACTTGCAATTTTCATACAAGGAAACAGGGATTTTCCGCCAACCTGCGATAAATCGGCTAGATATCTCCGTTTAGGCGGTTCATCATAACACTCAGCCCCATGTTCAGTTGCAAGTCATTTTCGACATTTTGTTTATAGTTCATCACTTGTTCACGTATGCTTGCAAAGAATTGATCATCCATATGCCGTCCATCTTTTAAATCATTTTTTTCGCGATACAACAAGACTGCTGCTGCCGTTTGTTCATCATAAAAACCGTCTGTTCTTGTAATAGTATAGCCCAATCCTTTTAAGACTTTTTGTGTATATGCTACTTCTTCATTGAAATCTCCTTCACCATACTCCCCTGCCAAAGGGAGGATTTCAAGTGAAAATAATGGATGCTGCTCGACTTCCACATCCGCTTGTATTCCTTTTCCGTGTATCCATTCTCTTGCCGGCGTCAGCCATTTATTTGTAGAAAGCTTTAATTCCCCACCGTTTTGAAGATCCCATGTTTCCTGGACTGTCCCTTTTCCAAAGCTTTTGGTACCGACGATTAATGCACGTTCCCAGCTTCGAACCGCCCCTGCCATAACTTCACTTGCCGATGCACTGCCTTCATTTTGCAAAAGGACGATCGGCAGTTTCTTCATTTTTTCTAGATAAAAATCTTCCGCTTCAATTTTTTTTGTTTTTAACGGTTCCATTGCCCCTTGGCCGTTTTGCATATAAGCAAAGATGGTATCATCCTTTTGGATGCTACTTACGACAGCTGCGACGCTATGTAAATACCCGCCCGGATTATCCCGCAAGTCGACAATGATGCCTTCCACATCTTCGCTGATTAGTTTCTTTGTTGCTTCCAGCCACTCTTCTGCAGTCTTTTCGCCGAACATGGAAATCGAAACATAGCCAATTTCGTTATCATCCACCGATAATACTTTTGAAACAACGGTATCGTTATTGATTTCTGCCCGTTCCACACTTACTTTAATATGCCGTTCTGTACTCGGGCGATAAAAAACGAGCGTTACTTTTTCGCCAGCTTCACCCTGAATCATTTGCATGAGCTCGCCGATCGTTTTTCCTTCAACCCGAACATTATCAACTTGTACAATTTCGTCATATGGGCGAATGCCGGCTTTTTCAGCTGGAGAGGATTTAACCGGGGACACCACAATGAATTTTCCATTTTTCTCCGTGATTTCAATGCCAATCCCGACTCGTTGTCCAGCTAAAGATTGCTTATGCAAAGCCGCTTCTTTTTCCGTATAGTACGTACTATAGGGATCTTTTATCGCATTGGCCATCCCCCGAATGGCTCCTTCGATCAGCTGAGCCTCTGAAGTGCCGTAAACAGATTTTTGCGTAATTAAAGAATAAGCTTCATCAATCACAGGTACGCCGCTCACACTTTTGGATTCAGTTTGGGTTGTTTTTGCGTTTTGCCAAAATATAAAGCCGGCGATTATTACACACACAGCAGCCAGCAAGAAAAAAAATCGACTTTTCCTCAATGTTTTACCTCCTCTCGTTCAATCTATGAAAAAACAAAAAGAGATAACACATGGAAAAGCCGAAATTTGGTATTCAATTTATCTTAAAGCAAACAATTATTCCAAACTTGCTACATACTCCCGCAAGGCTTTTTGGTCAAGAGGGCCGACGATATGGTGCTGGATGCGCCCATTGGAATCAATCATAAATGTCGAGGGAATCGTTAACACTTGATATCGTTGATCTACTCCGGCTTCTTCAATTAGGGCAATCGGAAAAGTTAAGTCGTAGCTGTCGACAAATTGCTGGACTTTTTCAATGGAGCCATCTCGATAGGTAAAGTTTAACCCGATAATTTCCACATTGTCTTCTTCACCGTATTCTTCATAAAACTCCTGTAAATGCGGCATTTCTTCTTTACACGGCGGACACCAAGTAGCCCAAAAATTCAGCACCACTTTTTTTCCTTTAAATTCGGATAAAGTGAGGCTTTCACCTGACAATGTTTGAAGGGTAAAGTCCGGTGCCAATTGCCCTTTTTCCAGTCCTTCTTTGTTTAAATCCATTTCATAAGAAACCGCTCTTTCCGAAATAGCCTTGCCTGATTCGATTTGATTTTTTATATAAGTGCCTACCATAATAGCGACCAACATCATCACTACGACTAGACCTATTGCTTTTTTCATTTTCCACACTCCACATTAAAAACTATTTTCAGGTGGGTAATTTAGACATGATTTCCTTACATTAGAATAACATATGAATCGGATTTTAAGGAAATTTGATAGGGTTGGAAAATAGTAAAAAGCAGGCTAATTTTGACAAAATGTCTTAGCCTGCTACTCTTTCAATTATAAAGAAACATAATTTAATGGGTTTACACTACCTGTAGCTTGGTTCACCCAAGTACCTACATGGATTTCAAAGTGTAAATGTGAGCCTGTTGAAGCACCCGTGCTTCCCATACCAGCGATTTTTTGTCCCTTTGAAACTTGTGTTCCCACACCTACATTAATACTGCTTAAATGTGCGTAAAGTGACGTAAAGACTTGTCCATCAATTGAATGTGTAACCATTACGACATTACCATAAGTAGATAAAGGACCAGCATATGTAACCACACCGTCTGCAGCCGATACGATTGGTGTTCCAATTCCGTTTGCAATATCTATGCCATAGTGGAAGTTATAAGATCCTGAAATCGGGTGAACACGCGCACCGTATGGACTTGTGAAAGTACCATTCGCTGGTTTTGTCCAATTTCCTGCCGACACGGACGGTGCCGAACCACCACTTTGGCCTCCACCACTATAAGAGTTGCTGCTATAATTGCTTCTTGCGTTGCTGTTTGCATTACTGTTTGCAGCTCGTTCTTTCGCTGCAGCAGCTGCTGCGGCTTCAGCTCTTGCTTTTCTTTCCGCTTCTTGTTGACGGGCAATTTCAAGTAATCTTTGTTGTTCGGCAGCAATTTGCGCATTAAGATCATCACTCAATTCAACTGCATCTTCATATTTAACTTCCAATTTTTTCTTTTCACTAGTAGCTTGTTTTTGTTGCGCTTCCAGCTTATCGATCAAATTGTCTTTTTCTTTTTTCTGGGAATCTAAAGAAGCTTTTAAACTATCAAGTTCAGCTTTTTTACTTTCCAATTCTTGCTTCGTATTTTCCAAGACTACTTTTTCTTCTTCCAGCTTAAGTTGGTCTTCTTTTTGCTCTTTCATGATTTGGCGATCGGCATCCATTAATGTATTAACAGCCGAATAGCGATCGATAAATTCTACGAAACTATTGGCGCCAAGCAATACATCCAAAAAGCCAACAGAGCCATTTGCTTGAAGTGCACGAGCACGCTCGGCAAGCAGCTCATTGCGCTGGTCGATTTTTTCTTGAAGTGCTGTGATATTGCTTTTCAATTTCTCGATTTCACCGGCAGCAACATGAATTTCTTGTTTAACGATGCTGATTTCGTTATTTGTATTCGTAATTTTATCTGTTATTTTTGTAATTTGTTCCAAGAGCTTTTTTTGCTTCTTTTCAATTGAATTAATTTCGGAAGCTTTTTCATGAATCTCGCTGTTTAACTGTTCTTTTTGACCTTCAACATTGCTTTTTTGATCTTTTAAATCGGATAAACTTGCAGCATAGGAAACCGGCATTTGCATGGCAAGCACCAACGCTACAGATGATATCATAATTCCAAATGGTTTTTTACGTATTTTCACAGATTTTGACTCCTTTTCGCTTTCTCGCCCATTATTCTACTTTTTTCGCTAAATGGAGAGCATTAGACTTTTAAAAACTTTCTAACCGACATAAAACTTCCCCATATACCTATAAAGACACCGATTGCCAAAAGTAGCGCATTCACTTGATAAAGTAATGGCGTCGTGTCCAGCAACTGTAATAACTCACCGTTCATACTTGGCTGAATGAGTTTATAAATATTTGAATAAAGAACAGATATTACCGTGATTGGTATAATTGACCCCAAAATGCCAAGCCACATACCTTCCAGCACAAATGGAATGCGAACAAAGGAATTCGTTGCCCCCACTAGTTTCATAATTTCAATTTCGTCCTTACGAGCAAAAATTGTAATGCGGATGGTATTGGAAATGAGGAAAATAGCAGTAAACAGCAACCCTAAAATTAATACGATGCCTACATTTCTACTAATATTTAAAAAGTTGAATAGTTTTTCGACCTTTTCTTTTCCATATACGGCTTCCTGCGTATGTTCTAATTTCTCGATTTGTTTGGCAACCTTGACCGTTTGCTGCGGATCTTTTGCCTTTACATAAAGAACATTATTTAATGGATTGCTTTGTTCAAACAAGCTTAAATCCTCGCCATAATCTTTTATCAATAAATCAAGCTCCTGCTCTTTTGATGAGTAGACGACCTCTTCCACGGCCGGCAAAGCTTTGATTTGCTTGATCAGTTGTTTTTCGGCTGCTTTTGCTTGTTCCGAATCTTCCATAATATCGATTAATACTTTTATTTCTACATCATTCTCGATGTCGTCCGCCACTTTGTTTAAATTCATCATAATGATGGTAAAGACACCTACAAGCAGTAATGTAACGGTGACGGCACTGATGGATGCAAAGGTCATCCAGCCATTTCGCGTTAGGGATTTGAGACTTTCACGGAAATGGCGCTGGAGCGTTCTAGCTTTCATAGCCATATTCACCCCCGTTTACATCACGGACGATTAAACCGCCCTCTATCGCAATTACACGTCTTCGAATGGTATTAACAATTTCGCGGTTATGCGTGGCCATCACGATGGTTGTACCGCGGGCATTTATCTCTTCAAAAATATTCATGATTTCCCAAGAAGTATCCGGATCGAGGTTACCGGTAGGCTCGTCCGCGATGACCACTTTTGGCATATTCACAATGGAACGTGCAATTGACACTCGTTGTTGCTCCCCACCAGAAAGTTCATTTGGAAACATACGAACTTTATGCTTTAGACCAACCAAATCCAATACATCCATTACACGTTTCCGGATGACTTGCGGATTTTCTTCGATCACTTCAAGCGCATAGGCAACATTTTCAAAAACATTCATCCTTGGAAGAAGTTTGAAGTCCTGGAAAACAACGCCCAATTGTCTTCTTAAATAAGGAACTTGCCGATTTTTAAGTGTCGATAAATTTGTCCCGGCTATGATTACATCGCCTGAAGTAGGTTTCTCTTCGCGATACATTAGTTTTATAAAAGTAGATTTCCCTGCACCGCTTGGGCCAACTACATAAACGAATTCACCTTGTTTTATATCGATGGTAATACCGTTCGCGGCTACGACACCGTTCGGGTATTTTTTCACCACGTTTTTCATTTGAATCATTAATTAAAACCACCTAAATATTCTATCAAGATTGGATTTTTTAAACTCAACAACCATTATAGCACTCTAAATTCCTAGTTTTTATTACAGTTTCTTTTCAACTTTCCTTGTTTGAGAAATAACTGTCTTAATCTTTCATACTTTTCTATGTAAAACGAACTATGACTTTTCTTCTCTTTATGTATTATTCCATAAATAGACAAAAATTCCTTTTCTTTTTTCTTTTATTCACTAAATTTACTTTTTTGCCGTTTATCGTCTATTAAATTTAATTTTTCAACAATACCGTATTCTAATAACTTCTATTTTAAATTTCAACCATTACGCTTTGTAAAAGAATTTTGAAAACTCCCACTCATGAAAAAAGAACCGCATGTGCGGTTCCTGTTTTTATTCTGCGGTATAGCGAACGATAATGCTTCCTGTTCGGGATTCGCCGTTCACTTTTAATAGTTTAGCATCTTCCATGATTTTCTCAAAATGATATGTTTTTTGCAAAAATTGGTCTTCTTCCAGTCTTGCTGCAATATCAGGCAATACGATGTCGGCTTTGCCGAAATTAGTTGTCACCTGACCCTCCAATGAAAGCGATTTTGGTATATAAATTTCGACTGCACCCGCAACGGTTTGGGCTTTGATTTTTCGTGCATCTTGATCGTTTGTCGTAATCACGACGGCTCCATTCACGGATTCCGCCTCTACTTCTTTTACTTCTCCATCAATATAGATGCGGCCATTTCCCGTTTCCGCTTCGATATCTTCCCCATTTACATGGCGCAGCTCGATGGCACCATTTCCTGTTTCAATATCCCCATGCTGGAATGTGGCGTGGTCTATTTTTACAGCACCGTTGTATGTTTTGACTTTAATTAATTGGGCATCCAAATTCTGAATTGTCACGCCGCCATTTAATAAACGAATTAAAACAAGGTCATACAATTTTTCTGGTACCGCAATCCGCAAATTCACTTGCGACATTTTGGCAGCAACAGAAATCGTCAGTTTCCCGTTCACCAATTGTACAAATTTTTCTTCAAAATGGGCTTTTGTTTGTTCTTCATCATGATTTTGAACCGATGTTTTCACGGACGCCTCTACCAATAACTGATGATTTTCCGCTTTAACAAGTTCTACTTTCCCATTTGGAATTTCAACTTCCAGGGAATTGACTTCATCTTGCTCAAAAACATAGTTTTTTTCAAATTGCACTTTTTCGCCAAAAGGGAATTCCAGATCAAAGTCTTTTATTTTTGAAAAGGTAGACCCCATTAATCCCATGATGCGATCACTGAATTGCGTCAAATCCTGTTTAAGGTCATTCATAAATTCATCCATTTTTTTATTGGATTCTTTAGAATTGAATGCTTTCCCAAAAAGGTCTTCAAAGCCCGTTGTTTTCGATTTTTTCTCATCCTGGGTTTGCTCCGTTTGCGAATATTCGCGATACGCGTGAGCATCTTTTTCTTCATTCGTGCTTGTTAGAGGAACAACATTTGTTGTAGTGGAGTTCTGTTCTTTTGTTAACGCCTCTAGTAAGACAATCGCCTCTTCCGTCGTGATGGTCCCGTTCTCAACTAATTTTAAAATGCGTTTACGTTCGTTTTCCATATAAAAAGCCTCCCTCTAATTTGTATACTAAGATATACGTTGAGGGAGGTCAAAAAGTTTCATTGTTCAATTATGGATATTTCACTACAATGTTGGCAGCAATAAGGAAGGTTAGTTTTGCTGATCCTTGCCCATTAGTCCAAAAGATAGATATACGACCACATTCGGGCTTTCATCTATCCATGAACAAACATTATTTTGAAGAGGCTTCGGCCAATAGCGTCTGCATCCTTTGGCGGTCGCGTTCCAAAATCGGTTTTAAGTAACGGCCCGTATAGGATTCCTTACGAGCGGCAATTTCTTCCGGCGTACCTGTAGCCAGGATTGTGCCGCCTTTTTCCCCGCCTTCCGGACCAAGATCGATGATGTAGTCTGCGGTTTTAATAACATCCAGGTTATGTTCAATCACCAACACTGTATCCCCATTCTCCACCAGCCGCTGAAGAACTTGAAGCAAGCGGGCAATATCATGAACATGCAGCCCTGTTGTCGGCTCATCCAGAATATAAAATGACTTTCCTGTGGAACGGCGGTGCAATTCGGAGGCCAATTTAACACGCTGCGCTTCCCCGCCGGATAATGTTGTAGCCGATTGTCCAAGCTTCATATAGCCAAGTCCCACGTCAATGATGGTTTGGAGCTTTCTTTGGATTTTCGGAACATTTTCAAAGAAGACAACTGCATCTTCAATGGTCATATCCAAAACTTCCGCAATATTTTTTTCTTTATAGCGAACTTCCAATGTTTCGCGGTTATAACGTTTTCCATGACATACTTCACACGGCACATAGACGTCCGGCAAGAAGTGCATTTCGATTTTGAGAATCCCGTCGCCATGGCATGCTTCACAGCGTCCGCCTTTTATGTTAAAGCTGAAGCGTCCTTTTTTATAGCCGCGCACTTTGGCTTCATTCGTGGAAGCGAATAAATCACGAATATCATCGAACACACCTGTATAAGTAGCAGGGTTGGAACGTGGTGTTCTGCCGATTGGGGATTGGTCGATATCAATCACCTTATCCAAATGTTCGATTCCCTTAATCTCTTTATGGGCTCCCGGTTTTGTTCGTGCCCGGTTCAATTTATTGGCAAGCGATTTATATAGAATATCATTAATTAGAGTGGATTTTCCGGACCCCGATACACCCGTGACCGCAATAAACTGGCCCAGTGGAATATCCACATTCACATTTTTCAGGTTATTTTCGGAAGCACCTTTGATGGAAAGCTTCCGTCCATCCGATTGTCGGCGTTCAGTCGGCAGCGGAATAAATTTCTTTCCGCTTAAATACTGGCCTGTAATGGAGTCCGGGTTTTTCATCACTTCATCCGGTGTACCTGCAGCGACAATTTCCCCGCCATGCACACCAGCGCCCGGTCCGACATCGATTAAGTAATCGGCAGCCAGCATAGTATCTTCATCATGCTCCACGACAATCAATGTATTCCCCAGATCGCGCATTTCCTGCATCGTTGCCACCAATCGGTCATTATCGCGTTGATGCAGCCCAATCGATGGTTCATCCAGAATATAAAGAACGCCCGTTAAACGGGACCCAATTTGAGTTGCAAGACGAATCCTTTGAGCCTCTCCCCCTGATAAAGTGCCTGCCGTTCGCGCTAGTGTAAGATAATCCAGCCCGACATTGATCAAAAAGCTGAGTCGTTCGGTAATTTCACGAATAATCAGCTTGGCGATTGCCATTTCTTTTTCCGATAACGTTAAGTTCGAGAAAAATGCATACATATCTTCAATGGAATGTTGTGTTGCTTCTGCAATATGAAGCCCTTCCACTTTTACAGCAAGCGACTCGGGTCTCAAACGGTATCCTTTACATGTTGGACAAGGTTGCTCTGTCATGTATTTGGCCATTTGATCACGTACATAATCAGAACTAGAATCGCGGAAGCGGCGTTCGATATTGCGGATTACCCCTTCAAACTCAATTTTCTTATTATGCACACTGCCAAAATCGCTTTCGTAATAGAAATAAATTTTTTCATTTCCAGAGCCATATAAAATTTTATCCATTTGGTTTTTTGGAAGCTGTGAAACAGGTACATCCATTGGAATGCCGTAATGCGTGCACACGGCTTTTAATAGTTGCGGATAATATTGCGAGCTTGTCGGTTCCCATGCGGCAATGGCGTGCTCTTCCAACGTTTTTTCCCAATCCGGAATCAATAAATCCAGATCCACTTCTTGCTTCGTCCCCAATCCATCACAAGAAGGACATGCACCAAACGGACTGTTGAATGAGAACATGCGCGGCTCCAGTTCGCCGATTGAAAACCCGCAAATCGGACATGCATGATGTTCGCTGAAAAGCAGTTCCTCGTGGTCCATTACATCGACCAACACTCTTCCATCAGCCAAATTGACAGCTGTTTCAAGCGAATCGTAAAGACGGGCAGAGACCCCCTCTTTTATGACGACCCGGTCGATGACTACTTCGATATTATGTTTTTTATTTTTATCAAGTTCGATCGTATCATCCAAGTCCAGCATTTCCCCGTCCACCCGCACACGGACATAACCTTGCTTTTTCAGATCTTCAAGCAGTTTGACATGGGCGCCTTTCCGACCGGAAACGATGGGTGCGAGCAATTGCATTTTCGTACGTTCCGGATATTCAAGCAACCGGTCGACCATTTGCTCAACTGTTTGGGAAGCAATTTCAATGCCATCGTTCGGGCAAATCGGTTTCCCGATACGGGCATACAATAGACGAAAATAATCATAAATTTCCGTCACCGTCCCTACTGTGGAACGCGGATTTTTGCTTGTCGTTTTTTGGTCAATCGAAATGGCGGGAGATAATCCTTCAATGGCATCCACATCCGGCTTATCCATTTGCCCCAAAAATTGACGCGCGTATGCCGAAAGGGACTCGACATAACGCCGCTGCCCTTCAGCATAAATGGTGTCGAAGGCCAATGAAGATTTTCCCGAGCCGGATAAGCCTGTTAACACAACAAGCTTGTCGCGCGGAATCGTAATATCGATATTTTTCAAGTTATTTGAACGTGCGCCTTGCACGACAATTTCTGTATTCTTCACGTTTTTCATCCCTCTACTTTCAGTTCAAAGATGGTATCCCTCAATTCTGCAGCACGTTCAAAATCAAGTGCTTTTGCGGCTTCCTTCATTTCAACTTCAAGCGTAGCAACAAGTTTTTCGATTTCGGATTTTGTCATTTTCTTTCCTTTCGTTACTTTTGTAACGTAAGTTTCTTCTTGTTCAGCTGCTTGAGTTGCTCGAATAAGTTCAGGGATTTTCTTTTGAATGGTTTGCGGTGTAATACCGTGCTCTTCGTTATATGCTTCTTGAATTGTACGGCGGCGTTTTGTTTCATCAATCGCTTTTTTCATGGAGTCCGTCATTCGGTCTGCATACATGATGACATGACCGTTTGCATTTCTGGCAGCACGTCCAATCGTTTGAATCAGCGAACGTTCAGAACGCAAGAATCCTTCCTTATCTGCATCCAAAATTGCAACGAGGGAAACTTCCGGAATATCGAGCCCTTCCCGCAATAAGTTGATTCCGACTAATACGTCATACGTGCCTTTCCGCAGTTCCCGCAGAATTTCGATTCGTTCCAATGTTTTTACTTCGGAATGAAGATACTCTACTTTAATACCCAGTTCTTTTAAGTAATCCGTTAAATCCTCTGACATTTTTTTCGTCAATGTGGTAATAAGAACACGTTCATTTTTTCTTACCCGCTCATGGATTTCATCGATTAAATCATCAATCTGCCCTTCAATCGGACGCACATCAATCGTTGGATCCAGCAGCCCGGTTGGACGGATGATTTGTTCCACCATTTCAGGTGTATGCTCCAATTCATATGGCCCTGGCGTCGCAGATACATAAATTGCCTGGCTAATATGGCTTTCGAACTCTTCAAATTTCAATGGTCTGTTGTCCAGTGCGGAAGGCAAACGGAAGCCATAATCAACAAGCACGCCTTTTCGCGCTTGGTCCCCATTGAACATCCCGCGGATTTGTGGCAGGGTAACGTGGCTTTCATCCACTACCAGCAAGAAATCTTTCGGGAAATAATCAAGCAATGTATACGGTGTCGCACCGGCTTCTCTTAAAGTCAAATGGCGTGAATAGTTCTCGATTCCCGAACAGAAGCCCATTTCACGCATCATTTCCAAATCATAATTTGTTCGCTGTTCCAACCGTTGTGCTTCCAATAATTTATCTTCCGAACGGAATTTTTCCAGTTGGTGCTCGAGCTCTGTTTCGATGTTTTCGATGGCTTTGATCATTTTTTCTTCACGTGTAACGAAGTGGGAAGCCGGGAATATGGCTACATGATCGCGGTCGCCCATAATTTCTCCAGTCAAGGCATCCACTTCCCGTATGCGGTCAATTTCATCGCCAAAGAATTCAACGCGGATACATTTTTCATCACGCGAGGCTGGGAAAATCTCGACTACATCCCCGCGCACACGGAATGTCCCGCGTGTAAAATTGACATCATTTCTTTCATACTGGATATCCACCAGTTTCCGCAGCAATTGATTGCGTTCCAATTCCATTCCCGTACGGATTGAAACGACCAATTCCCGATATTCTTCCGGATTCCCCAAGCCGTAAATGCAAGATACGGAAGCAATGATAATGACATCATCCCGTTCAAATAAAGCGGATGTGGCGGAGTGTCTCAATTTATCGATTTCATCATTGATGCTCGAGTCTTTTTCGATGTATGTATCTGTTTGCGGTACATACGCTTCCGGTTGGAAATAATCATAGTAACTGACGAAATATTCAACGGCATTGTTGGGGAAAAACTGTTTAAATTCACTATACAGCTGCCCTGCCAGCGTTTTATTGTGCGCGATAACGAGCGTTGGTTTATTTACTTCCTTAATGACATTGGAAACCGTAAATGTTTTTCCTGTACCAGTTGCTCCGAGTAGCGTTTGGTGTTTCTTCCCTTCCTGAACGCCCTGAACAAGTTCTTGAATGGCATTCGGCTGGTCGCCACTCGGTTGGTATACAGATTGCAAATCAAAAGTGGCCATAAATTGTTCGTCCTTTCACAAATCTTCTACATTCATTTTATCATAGACATCGAAAAAATACGATTGAAAAGCGAACGTATATTCTCCAACAATTCTTGCAAAAGTGGGGTTCATAGTCTTTGCTCTTTAGCTTCAAACGTATTTTTCCTGATTGAATAAAGTTGTTGGTAATACTACTATTTACCTCGATTATTAGATTCAAACTATTGTCTTCCCCAAATACAAAAAAGCCGCCCAAAGCTCTGTCCCGTCCTTGCAAAAGGCTGAGGGACAGTCACTGTTTTGGCGACTTGCGAAAATCTTCTATTTGTCTAAACTATCGGCTCTTGCGACTCTTCCAGTTCCTGTGTTTCCTGCAATTCATTAAGCTCTTTCGTGTATGCATAAAATGCTTCTTCATCTCTCTCGTCCAATGCACTATCGATGAGATCTTTCAGCTGTTCAATTCTTTGTAGTCTTTGCATCCGATTTAAAAATAAATCCAAATAAATGTCATTCAATAACTTTTCAGATTCATTTGCATGTTGAGAGTTTCCAACTGCTTTAAGAAAATCTGTGTATGAATAATATTTATCCATCGATATCACCCCGATTCCCTTTTTTCTATTATAAGAAAACGGAAATCAATTTGCAATATATTCTGAAAAATTGACTGATTTTTCCCTTTGTCAAGAAATAGCTGCCCATATCCCAGCTGAAAGGATTTCTTGTTGACTCTCAAAAAAATTAACTATCTAATCAACAATACCTTATTATCGTTCAGTTTCCTACTAAAGTAATAAATTGGATGAAATATTATTTTTTAAACGTTTGAAATTTATTCAATTGTTTTGGGAATATTTTCATATTATGATTTAGTTGAATCGGTTATAAAGCATTATAGATCGATTATGAGAAGGAGGGTTTTTAATTTGGATAATGTAAATGTTGTAAATTCTTATCATATTTCTTTCAATACTTATTTGATAGAGCCCATGCAGCATGGAAAAAAGCTTTACTCGCGAGTCTATGATAAAAACGGAGAATATCTTGTCGAACGGAAACCTCTATACATAGTTCGCAATTCCTGCAATGTATTGGGAAGCAATTATAACAACGCCAGGACACTTGCAAAACATTTCTTCGGAAAGGAGAAACACAAGCTGCCGATTGTAGTTTCCCATGATTATGGAATACCAAATGTATTTTTTCCTCTATTATCTCCCGCTTCACCAAATAATGTTTGGATTGGCCTTCACGCCATCATAAACATTCGCCGCCTTCAAGATTTTACAGAAGTTACTTTGAAAAATGGCAAGGAATATATTTTGCAAATTAATTATGCATCGTTTTGCGCGCAATATGTGTGTGCGACCATGCTGCAAAAATATGCCGCAAATCAAAGGATTGTTATTCAAAATGAATTAAATCAACCTTTGGATGAGGATTAGCGTTCGAAGCTTTATTTAAGTATATTCGAAGTAAGTCTTCAACATGGTTTCTTAATCGGATATTGGAATATCTTCTTATATCCATCACTTGCTTATAATGAAACTGGTACTCTGTAAACATTTCATCTCGATTTCCTTGAACTACTCTTAATTGGTGATTTTTTAAATATGCTTTTGTTCTTTTCAAGTCATTTTCTGCGTATTTTCTAGCTTCATCAATTAAACAAATATATGGACGTTTTAATTTAAACTGCCCATTCTCTATTTGTGCGTGATCTTTTTCCAAAACAATCAGCAGCATCGGCAAATAGATCGCCGATTCTAGATATGGGACACTTTCAATGGGAATATGTGCCATGGAACCCCTCCTGCAATACAGAACATTTGTTCTTATAATTATATTACATCATATTTTGAAAAATGCAATTGGGAACTGAAGGAAAACTGGGGAAAAGAAAAGCAATAGTTTTTCGGGTAACTTTCAATTTAATGAACATTCAGCGCAAATTACCATTAGCATTCGCTTTATAACCGATTTTAATGAAATGAAAAATAAAAAAAACCTTTTCGCTGAAGAAAGGTTCTTGCACGAAAAGGTTCCAATTCAATTATTGTCCGATACGGGAACGAAGATAAGCATTGATGAAACCGTCCAAATCACCATCCATAACCCCTTGGACGTTCCCTGTTTCAAAGTTTGTACGATGGTCTTTTACCATTGAATACGGATGGAATACATAGGAACGAATTTGAGATCCCCAGCCGATTTCCTTTTGCTCGCCGCGAATGGCATCCAGTTGCGCTTGTTGTTTTTCAATTTCAAGCTGATACAATTTTGCTTTCAGCATGTTCATGGCTTTTTCGCGGTTTTTAATTTGTGAACGTTCGGCCTGGCAGGATACTACGACACCTGTCGGGATATGCGTAATGCGCACCGCCGAATCGGTTGTATTGATATGCTGACCACCGGCACCAGTGGCACGATACGTATCGATTTTCAAATCCTCTGAACGCACATCAATCTCGATTTCATTATTGAATTCGGGCATGATTTCACACGAAACAAAGGAAGTATGGCGTCGCCCGGCAGAGTCAAATGGTGAAATACGCACCAAACGATGAACCCCTTTTTCAGCCTTCAAATAGCCATACGCATTATGCCCCTGAATTAACAGCGTCACGGATTTTATTCCCGCTTCATCGCCGGGAAGATAGTCCATGGTTTCCACTTTAAAGCCATGATGCTCCGCCCAGCGCGTGTACATGCGCAAAAGCATGGAACCCCAATCCTGTGATTCCGTACCGCCCGCACCCGGATGCAGCTCCAGGATGGCGTTGTTTTTGTCATAAGGTTCACTAAGCAGCATTTGAAGCTCAAAGCCGTCCATCTTGCTTTGGAAATCAGCCAATTCATCGCCTAATTCCGCTTGCAGCTCCTCATCCGGCTCTTCTTTTAAAAGCTCCAGTGTCATTTCCAAGTTTTCCTGTGTTTCCACAAGGTCTTTAAACTCATTCACAATCGCTTTTAACCCATTCGCCTCGTTAATGACCGTTTGCGCGGCGTTTTGGTCATTCCAGAAATCGGGCATTAACATCATTTCATCCAATTCCTGAATCCGGGCTTCCTTGTTTTCTAAGTCAAAGAGACCCCCTGAAGTCCGCCAATTTCGAGGCTGTAGTTTCCAATGTATTTCTTGCATCTGATAATTCAATCATGATTAAATCCTCCGTACTTTAAAATTAAAGATTGGGAACCGCATGTTCATCATACGGTTCCCACGCTTTTTCTAGTATAAAAAAATTAATTTCTGCCAGTTTGAACAATGTCTAGCTCCAGCGCCCAGCCCCTCGAGGTCGCTTCGGTCCCTCGGTCGAAAGCGGTAAAGATTCGGGCCATCAGTGCTTAAGGCTCACAGGATGTGAGTCATGACGGCAATGCGACAGGACGTCGCGTTATTGCCGTCGCGGGGCTGAGCAGGGCGCTTGCGCTTTTTCTTATTCTGCACCGTGGCAGTTTTTAAACTTTTTCCCGCTGCCGCAAGGACATAAATCATTTCGACCGATGTTTTCCGCTTTGCGAACAGGCTGCTTTTTCTTTGGTGCCGCTTCTTCTTTCGGATTTACGGCTTGTCCCTTTGCCACTTCTTCACGTTCCAAGTTATTGCGGATTTGTGCTTTCATCGCAAATCTCGTAACATCTTCACGAATGGAAGCAATCATCTCTTCAAACATGGCAAATCCTTCTTGCTCATACTCGCGCAACGGATCGGTCTGGCCATAAGCACGCAGGTGAATCCCTTGACGCAGCTGGTCCATTGCATCAATATGGTCAATCCATTTAGAATCAATCGAGCGAAGCAAGATGACTTTCTCAAATTCACGCATGCGTTCAGGCGTTAATTCTGCTTCTTTTTCATCGTAACGTTTTTGAACTTCCGCATTGATAAATACGATCATTTCTTCCGGCGTCTTGCCTTCAAGGTCGCTTGCCGTAATGGCGCCTTCTTCTAATAGGCTAGCCTGGATATAATCTTCAAGCGCTTTTAGGTTCCAATCTTTTTGATCGCCCTGTGTATGAATCCCCACAATGTTTTCGATGGACTCTTGGATCATCGCTTCCACAAGGGCACGCATATTTTCCGTTTCCAGCACATCTCGGCGTTCTTTATAGATTACTTCACGCTGTTGGCGAAGCACGTCATCATATTGCAGTAAACGTTTACGCGCATCAAAGTTATTCCCCTCCACGCGTTTTTGCGCAGATTCCACTGCTTTTGAAACCATTCCCGATTGGATTGGCTGTTCGTCATCCATGCCAAGCCGCGTCATCATGGCTTTCATTTTATCGGAACCAAAACGGCGCATTAACTCATCTTCAAGGGATAAGTAGAATTGCGTTACCCCCGGGTCCCCTTGACGACCGGAACGACCGCGCAGCTGGTTATCGATACGTCGGGATTCATGGCGTTCAGTACCAATTACGGCCAAACCGCCAAGTTCAAGGACGCCTTCACCAAGTTTAATATCCGTACCACGGCCAGCCATGTTCGTAGCAATCGTAACGGCGCCTTTATTTCCGGCATTGGCAATAATTTCGGCTTCGCGCTCATGGTTTTTCGCATTTAAAACGTTATGCGGAATTTTATATTTATCCAATAATTTAGAGATAACTTCTGACGTTTCAATGGCAACTGTCCCCACCAAAACAGGCTGTCCAATTTTGTGGCGCTCTGCAATCTCTCTTGCAACGGCATTGAATTTTCCGTTCATTGTCGAGAAAATAAGATCCGGTCTGTCGTCACGCGCAATTGGCTTATTCGTCGGAATGACCACAACCTGCATATTGTAAATATTGCGGAATTCCTCTTCTTCCGTTTTGGCTGTACCTGTCATACCGGAAAGCTTCTCATACATACGGAAATAGTTCTGGAAAGTAATTGTCGCCATGGTCATGGATTCATTTTGAATTTCCACGCCTTCTTTGGCTTCGATTGCTTGGTGAAGACCATCCGAATAGCGGCGGCCTTTCATCAAACGGCCAGTAAAGCCGTCAACAATCACGATTTCGCCGTCCTGCACCACATAATCCACATCGCGATGCATGGAAACATGCGCTTTTAGGGATTGATTGATTGCATGCAACAGCAGAACATGCGATAAATCAAATAAGTTGTCGATGCCGAATGCTTTTTCCGCTTTCGCAATGCCGCTTTCTGTCAACGAAACCCCTTTTGTTGATTCATCGTATGTGTAATCTTCGTCCAGCTTCAACATACGGACAAACATGTTAGATTGAACGTAAAGCTTCGCCGATTTTCCGGCTTGGCCCGAAATGATCAACGGCGTACGCGCTTCATCGATCAAGATGGAGTCAACTTCATCAATAACGGCAAAGTGAAGAGGTCGCTGAACGCGGTCTTCTTTATAAACCACCATGTTATCGCGCAAATAGTCAAAACCAAGCTCATTGTTCGTACTGTATGTAATATCCGCTGCATAAGCCTGGCGTTTTTCTTCTTTTGTTAAGCTATTTAAATTCAGCCCTACTGACAAACCAAGGAAATTATACAGTTCACCCATTTCAGTCGCATCACGGGTAACAAGATATTCATTGACCGTGACCACATGGACGCCTTTTCCGGTAATCGCGTTTAAATAAACCGCCATTGTCGCAGTCAACGTTTTCCCTTCACCGGTTTTCATCTCGGCAATGTTGCCTTCGTTCAATGTGGCAGCCCCCATGATTTGCACGCGATATGGATACATCCCCAGCACACGGCGCGCAGCTTCACGACAAACCGCAAAAGCTTCCGGAAGCAGCTGGTCAACCGTTTCGCCATTTTGGTAACGCTCTTTAAACTCGATAGTTTTTTCTTTTAAATCTTCGTCCTTCAGCTGTTCCATTTGTGAAGCAAATGCTTCCACTTTGTCTGCTATTTTATTTAATTTTTTTACTTCTCGTTTATTCAAATCAAAAATTTTATTTAAAATGTTTGCCATGGATTTTTTCACTTCCCATATAGTCTCGATTTCCATTTTATCATTTCCTGTAGAGCAGGTGCAAATTCCCTCCTTGTATTTAGCCCTTTTAAGAAAAATAGAGTCGTTAGAGCTAGAAAAAATTCAAGGCAAATTCGACTCACTTGATGCATAATGAGGAAGTAGTGTGTATATTTGGACTTTGAATAAGTAAAAATGACACAGTAAAATAAAAAAATCAAGAGGAGTGTTTTCAATGGGAATTGAAGTCTATTTTGTGTTTAACGGGAATTGTCGCGAAGCTGCAGAGTTTTATGCGGATGTATTCCAAACGGAAAAGCCGAAAATTATGACGTTCGGCGAAGGAAACGATGATCCAAACTTTAAAATCCCTGAAGAAGCGAAAAACCTGGTAATGCATACAAGACTGGACATTCTGGGTAGCCGCGTCATGTTCTCTGATAATTGGCCAGGTTCCCCTTATACAGTCGGAAACAATATCACGCTGGCAGTCATAACAGAAGATGAAGCAATCATCCGTTCCGCTTTTGATCGACTAAAAGAAGGCGGAGAAGTAAAAATGGAGCTGCAGGAGACATTCTGGAGCAAATGCTACGGTTCGGTAAAAGACAAGTTTGGTGTGGAATGGCAATTAAGCTTGGATAGCGGTGAACAGTTTTAAATCTTCAAAAGCCTTTGTTTCAAGAACCCTTTGAAACGAAGGCTTTTTTGGTCCATCATTCTATTTCAATTTTTCCCATTTGCAATCGCAGCCCCAATAGCATAGGAAAGCATATGACCAATATAAATAACGGTTATGAGCCAAAATGCGATCAGTGAATGAAAAATAACAAGCGATAAAAACCAAGCGACAAAGATGACACCCAGCGAACCGAACCAACTATAAGAGCGGGCTAAATGATCATTGTAAACAAATCGTTCATCGTATTGCTTTTTCTTTTTCATGAATTTTCTAGGGAAATAAAAAGTACTAACTAAAACAACAGCAAGCCCAATCCAAAATAACAGCGCCACCCAGAAATTATCCATTCTGCTCTCCCTCCTCAAAAATAAAAATGTCTTCAATTTTCATATCAAATAATTTAGCAATGTTATAGGCAAGGACAATCGACGGATTATATCGTTCCTTTTCCAAAGAAATAATCGTCTGCCTGGAGACTTCCAGCCTATCTGCTAGTTCATCTTGTGTGAAATTATGTTTTTGCCTTAACTCTTTAATGCGATTTTGCAAGTTTCATCACCCACCTGAATGTAAAGCTTCCTTTACGTAAAGCTTACTTTACAGTCCATTTTATGTCAAGCTAACTTTACATGCTACCCAATCTATTCTTTCGGCATATATTAGAATTATGAATTACACGATTACCTAGAATCATAAGCAGAGAGTAGGTTGATTCGTGGGGAATGAAGGCTCAAAGTTTACTTCCTATCTATTGCTCGCATTGCTGATCGTTATTTGGGGTGTGAGTTGGCCAATCTACAAAAACGGCGTCAACTTTATGCCTCCCCTGTTATTTGCAGGGATCCGGGCGTTTATTGGGGGAATCATTTTACTTTTCATCGCATGGAAAAATCGTTATCGCCTTCACTTTACAAGTTACTGGCGGTATTATCTTATTTCCGCTGCATTGAACATCATTCTCTATTTAGGAATCCAAACTGTTGGGCTCATTTATTTACCTGGTGGCTTATTTTCCGTTTTGGTCTATTTCCAGCCGGTATTGCTGGGCATCCTTGCCTGGTGGTTTTTGGGGGAAAACATGACCATTCTCAAGATTATCGGCCTGATCCTTGGATTTGCCGGCATCTCTTTAGTCAGCATTGATGGGCTGATGATTCATCTATCCGTCATTGGAGTGGCACTCGCCTTAGCCACTGCCTTTGTCTGGGCGAGCGGGGTTGTGTATGTAAAGAAAAATAAAACAAAAGTGGATTCGTATTGGATGGTGGTGATGCAGCTTGTCATCGGAGGGGCTGTGTTATTATCGGCAGGATTGGTCACGGAAGACATGGGTGCCATCACATGGAATGCTGCGCTGATTTCCAGTTTGGTTTGGGGAGCAACTGCGGGAATGGCCATCGCTCAAATTCTCTATTACAAACTAATGAATGAAGGAGAAGCAAGTAAAGTGGGGGCTTTTACCTTCATCGTTCCCATTTTATCCGTCTTCATCAGCGCCATCTTTTTAGACGAACCCATTACGGTGAACTTATTTTACGGAATAATCTTGGTAGGCGTTAGTATTTATCTAGTCAATTATCAGCGAAAACAAAAAGAATTGCAGGCATAAATCCGCCACTTTTGACTAATATCCGCCAGATTTTATATTATATCCGCCAAAACTATCAATTTATCCGCCAAACTCTAGTTTCACACAAAAAACAAAACGCTCCAAAGCAGATCTACATTCTTTGGAGCGTTCACTAGTTCAATATATATTTCAAATATGATAACTCTGGCCCATAGCCTTTTTGAGGAATATCTTTCGAAAACTTCTTCATCATTTCCCCATCTGCAATCGAATCAAATGTCGCATCGGTCTTTACTTCCACACGGTAGCGCTCGGGGGAAATAAAAATCTCCAAGTGTTCGTCATTTCCTCCGTTCTCCCGAATGACCTGTCTCACCGTATCGTAAATGCTTGTACTGATCATGGGATTGTTTTGGAATCGCAAATCGAATAAATCCTTTAATACTGGATCGCTGAAGCTTACAGGCAATATTTCATTTAACGCTTTTATGTATGCTTCCTGCTCACTATAATCATTTGCCATTAAATTTTCTTGGTGCTTTTCAATAATATTCCATAACGGTTCGTATCCAGCTCCATGTGTTTCCGCCATCACATCGTCAAATTCTTTAATTACTTCTTCCGTTACAAACAGAATTTCGCTTGTCGCAGCAAAAGCGCCGAGTTGGGCAGCGGTGGACGATTGTTGTTTAACGGCGTAGACCCGCGCAATATTCACGATGATTACGGTAAGAACAATCATAACCGTCGTTAACCATAACAAATAGATTGCGGCACTTCCCTTTTCATTCTTTACAACCTTCATGGGACAAGCACCTTGCCTGTTGCCGTCGAATTAATCGGGATCAGCGCCGAATTTGCAATAGCATCCGGCAGAAAGACCAATGGGTGATTGGCGGTAATCTTTATTTCAAATAAATCTGAATTTCCCGCTACACTTTGAATGGCAAATTGGTGTTCCCGCAAAAGGGAAGACCCGCCAATCGACTTTTCAATGACCTCTTTTGTTTCAAAATAATCTTCCGACACTGCATAAACCTGCGCCGCATCCGACGCCGCAGCCTTCAGACTGATGACCGCATACCCCGACGCCACCACTTGCCAGAGAAGCAGAAAAAGCAAAAAGTATAGCGGTAGAATGCCCAGAAACTCAATTGAAAGGGAACCTCTTTCATTTTTCAATATGTTCTTATTTATCATTCGCTTTCACCTTATCTCTTCTGAATTTCATTTATTCCCAAGTCCTCACTCTAGCCAACCTTAAGATTTCATTTAACCCACAAACCATTCTTTGTAAAACCTTGATAAGACAAGGATTGAAAGAAGAAGGCGAACCAGCACCCCAATACATATAAAGAAATTCCACCCACATACGTAACAAACCAGTCGCCAACAATATCCGTTATCGTCCGGACAACAATAATGTTGCCTCCTCCTGCGATTAATCCCGCGAAGACAGGAATTAGATAAAAAACTAAGCCATACTTCCTTCTCTCTTTTTCATCTGGGGGGAACACAAGCGGAACCTCCCGTTTTTGATCATAGATGGCAAGACCAATACAAATACAGAAGATGATAAATAATACTATTTGCATCCAGAACTTCCCATTCAATGCCTTTAAAAGAGGAAAAGTAAAGAAAAGACAAAACGCCAACATATTAAATAGGATTACTATTCTTGAAGCATTTTGGCGCTTTTTCTTTTTAAAGATTGATAACAATACAATATAACTCATTATGTTGACAGCGAAAACTGCCATAATCATGACATTAAACGTAGATTGAACATTGGGCATATAAATGGCAAGGAGAGCAGTAACAAAAGGCAGGAAAAAGGATCCTACAGCTGCTTTATGTACATTTACCATAAACTCCCCCCAATTTACTTTTTCCCTCAATACCTTTACTCGCAAGACCCCAGGGATAATGATTTTCTTAATTCAACAATCCTCTTACTGGTATTTTCGCTGTCTTAATTCTTCCACCCTCTCTGGTGTTGCCAGCATGATCGGTGAGAGCATGAGTATAAAGAAGCCTATGAAAAATAATATGATGGCAACCGGAATGAATGGACCTGTCTCGGTTGCATTCATGTAAGCCCATAAAATTCCGCCCAAAAGAAAAACTGTTACTCCAAAAATTGATATCAGTTTGAAAAACCAAGAATCCCCTGGATTTACAAATGCATTTGTTACCGCATCGTATTTATAAATTAAAAACCCTGTTAAGGCGACGGTTACTAGCAATAATAGCCAGAAAAAGCTAGACGAATAAAGGCCTCTAAAAGCAGGAAGCATCATATATAGAGCAAATCCAAACAACATGACAAACGAATGAAGTGAATGATATCGTTTGCTATCGCTTTTGTGATAAACCCAAATCACATAGTTCACAAGCGCCAAAACAATCGCTATGCCAATATTGATACATAGCCATAGTAAGATATGCTCTGGTGGAATAAGACTAAACATGGCACCAAATACGAGTTGAAGAATTAGCGTAATAAATATTCTATTATTGGAAAAAGTCACAACATCCGTCTTCTTTTTTCCCAAAACATCCTCCCCCTTTAAGACTGCTTCGAAGTTGAATGTAGTTGGTTTAATTTGAACTGAATATAAAAAACATGGAAGAAGAACAGCAAGTATTTATTTAAAACGAGATCCGTTTCCTCTTCCAGGCTTTCTCTTAATCTGAAAATCGAATAGTAGAGCAAGCCAATAAAGCAAAAGTTAAACAGAATTTCGTAGGATTCCAGATTTGCCATACCATAGTCGCTTATGGCCAAACCTCCAAAGAAGTGAATAAACAAAAAGAAAAATGAAATAACGGTAAACCATCGCCACAAGCCAAAATGAATAGTAGGTTTATAGGCAAAGTATTGTATACTATCCCGATTTCTAAAAAACCATATCCCTATGTACGCACCCATCGTGATAAACGACAAAACAAACATGACAAGGAGATTTAATTTTTTGAAATCTACACTAAACTGATTTTCATTGATGAATGATTTATTCACTGAATCTCCCCCTTAAAGCTGATACTCTATTGCTATTATTGTTGTTTTAATTCTTTTATCTGTTCTCGAGTTGCTAACAAAGCTGGCGCAACCATCAACAAAAACAAACCGATAAAATAGAAAATAATCGCAACAACGAAGAATGAACCACCATCAAAAGCGAGAATATAAGCCCACATTACGGCTCCAATGATTAAAACCGTTGCCATGTAATAGAACAACAGACCTTTAAACCATGATTCCCGGGGATTTACGAGCGCCCTAGTGATGAATTCTCGTTTTAAAAATAAAACGCAAGTGAGTCCAATCGTAATGGCAAGCAATATCCAAAAGAAAACAGTGGGATAGAGTGCCTTAAAAGCGGGAGACATGGCATAATATACCCCACCCATGATCATGACGAATGAATGCAGGGAAAAATAACGTTTGCTATCATGCTTGTGGAAAATCCAAAGAATTAAGTTCAGAATGGCTAATACGATGGCGATTCCCATATTAATCATAAACCACTCCAACACGTTTTCTTCCGGCATAAGACTAACAATACTTCCGATTACTACATGTACAAATAACGTGATAAAGATATAATTTTCTTTAAACGTGACCGATTCTATTTCTTCTTTCATACTTCCATTCCTTTCTGCGCTAGCTATCTTGTTAAGTTTAAATTGGAATTCAAACAGATGAAAGAAAAATGGCTAATCCTAACGAATGGACATTTGAAAAATTTAATCCATTAGTGGATGATTTAATTCCTTCCGAAACCGCAATGTTAAATAAATATAAATAAATGGGAACACCAACACATTCAATAAAACGCGAATCATTAAAAAAGCAAAAATATTGTTTTCATATTGCGACATAAAGAGCATCATGGCTCCCCAACAACCAATGTTGATACTAAAAATAATAAGAAGTTCCCCAATCAACGCAATATTTTCCCTTACAATAGTCTGAAAAGTTTGCTTAAATACTGATTTGACATTTCTCCCTTCTGAAAAGAAGGGAAAAATAAGCAAAAAGACAATCGCAATGAAGGTTGGGATAAATAAAAGATACATACCCATTACCGCGATAAAATAAAAAATCGATGTAAGAATAAAGAGAATCCCAAATTGCTTGATAAAATAGAGTATTCCTTCCATTGGATGGATGGTATCGTCCTGTTTATAAGCAATCACCATTTTCATAAAAGGCGGAATGCAAACAATAAAATTGAGGACAATTGCCAAAACAGAAAAAATTGCTGGTACTATTGCTTCTTGGGAGATATTCACGTAAATCATGCCAAGGAAAGAGATTGTGGTTACGGGGAAAATAATGGCCAATGACCAAACTAGAATTTGACTCCAATTTCGATTATAAATATCCAAGATATCTCGTATCACTGGAGCGCACCTTCTCTCTTTTTACGGAACAAGTCTGTTCCGCAGGCAAATAGAAGACTTACAATAACTGCATAAGATAAGCTTCTTGCAATTCCCTCCGGATCTGCAAAAACTAAAATATTAAACACAAAATGAGAAAGCAAAAAACTAATAAATGCAATCATAATGGCTCCTAAATAAGCAGCCGTATAAGGTGTTTCGGGATTCCACTTCGCTGCAAAAAGCCCAACACTTCCATAGGTGAGAATAGTTTGAATCAACAAGAATAGTCCGTAACTTTCCATGGGAATAAAACTTAATAGAAAAGAAATGACAATCGTCAACAAAATACTAACCCCTATTGCCTGAAAAAACTTCATTGTATTAAACAAGATCTCACCTACTAACTTAAAGATTGGATTGCCCCAAAAGGAGCAATCCGATTAGCCAAACCCAAATAACTTCTTGGCACCGTTGAGGAGTCCTTGCGATTTTTCAACAGCAGAGGACCATGCTTTACTTGCTTGTTTTGCACCCCAAGAATAAGCATCACTCACTTTGCCACTAATATTTTTTTTAAGGTCTCGACCTCTACGTGTTCCATTAACGGCCCAAGCCGAACCTAATCCGACAAGCAATCCGAAGCCTGCACCGACCATCGTACCGACGCCCGGAACGAATGAACCAGCCATTGCACCGGTTACAGCACTTGATATGATAGTGGATGCCACTGTAGTTCCTGCACCTATGGCAACGTCTACCGTCATGTCAGCGTAAAAATCAGGAGACTTAAGGAAACCTTTCCCATGCTTATCGACATTTCCTAATGCTGTGGCTGCAATACTAACCGGGCCCCCTAGCTTTGCCAAGTTTGATTTTGTCCAGAAATTCTTTTTGGAAAAGATATTATAGCCTTCATTCAAACTGGATTTAAGGTTTTTCCCGATCATCCCCATAGCATCTTTTCTTGTTTGAGCCAAATTCTTGCTATCAAAAAAGCTCGATACCTTGTATTGCTCTACCTTATAGGATTCGAACCTGCCAGCCGGCAAATAACGCTGTGTGTCACCTATATTGTATTTCTTGTAATTATGATAAAAGTAATTCATTACCGGATCTTTTATGCTTGATTTCCCTAGCAAGTTATACTTTCCATCAGGTAGCGCTTCAAAATCAAACCCGGCATAAGTTGCAGTCGCTCCTTCTAAAAACGGTTTAATAAAAGCTATTCCATATTGTTCGGTATCTTTTAAAGTTTGCGATATGGTACCCCATATACTATTTTCTTTATTTGTTGAATCGATAAATACGTTCCATAGCGATGGAACATCTTCGCTTTTCGCTGTATTGCCATTATTGTTACCTGTTGGGCCTTCACCACCAGTTGGTCCTTCGCCTCCGGTTGGGCCTTCGCCGCCAGCTGGACCTTGACCACTGTTTGGTCCCTCGCCTCCGGTAGTTACTTGGCCGCCAGATGGTCCTTCTCCGCCACTAGCCGCTTGACCTCCAGACGGTCCTTCCCCGCCAGTAGCCGCTTGGCCGCCAGATGGTCCTTCACCTCCGGCAGCCGCTTGACCTCCAGATGGCCCTTCACCGCCATTCACCGATTGGCCTCCTGTCGGTCCTTCACCTCCGTTCACCGATTGGCCACTTGACGGAACATCTCCGCCAGTAATCGCTTCTCCCGTTTGCAAAGGATTATTAATCGGCAATGAACCCGCTACATTGGGGATGATAAATTGACCGCTGTTATTCTGATATGGAGGAATAATCGGCTGCCCGGAAGTTGCAGCATCTCCCCCCTGCAACACGGTTCCATCATTGTAAGCTTCCCCGCCTTGAACCGGATCACCGGGGATAATAAACTGACCACCCGTGATGGGCTGGCCTCCGGTAATTGCTTCTCCCGGCGTAATCGGTTGACCTGGCTTGATGAAAAAAGCCATACTTAAACCCGGCAATACCGACCAGGTAAAGACAAAAGCAATCATGAAACTAGCCAAAAATTTTCTCAATTAATCCCACCTCACTTTCGAATAAATACCACATCGGTATATTTGAGGCGCACATTTTCTCGAACGAATGTATCCGCCTTATGTATTCTCCATTCAGTCCGGGGCTTGTACCCCGACCAAAGATAGTTAAGGTGTGTCAGCTGTGTTTGAAAGATATTTCTCTTCCAATTGTTTAATTGCTTCCGCATGATTCAAATCATTGATTCCTTCTAATTCATCTCGTAATTTGTCATACTCTTGTTCAATCCAATCATGATATTCTCGATTCTTTTCTTTTAAATAATCATGGGATTCCTTGGACATTTTGTCTCTTTGTTGATACAAATATGTCAGTGTAAAACCTATATTCTGCCGCTCATTGACCCATTTTCCATACTGCTGGCTGTGATAGACGAATATATCGAGGTAATTATCTGTTTGTTGTAAATTAATCGATCCCTCTTCCCTCGTTTTCCATTGCTTCCACTTAAACGCAATATCATTTGCTTTCCTTAATTCTTCTTCAAGACCCTGTGCATCTGTTACATTTTCATAGCTTCCTTCCGTAACATCCGCAATTTCCTGTAATTGTTTTTGCGCTTCTTGATCGACATTAAATCCGATTACATTGACAATCGGTGTAATATCCGAGTCATATAAGGTCTTTGCCGCTTCAATTGGGTCATCTTCACAAGTGGAAATGCCGTCACTCACCAAATAGATAATATTTGTGTTCTTGTCGCCTTTAAAAGCAGCTAAATCTTTTTGCGCCTCGTTTAGTGCATAGCCAATTGGCGTCCAGCCAGCCGGAGTCGCTTTTTTTAGCGCCTCGTTGAAAGCAGCTTCATCATAAGGACTAATCGGATAAATCAATTCACTACTCTTACAAGAAAGCGCTTGATCCCCGACTTTTCCCGTTCCTTCATGTCCATAAATGCGTAAGCCAACATTCGCTTCCTCAGGCAAGGCTTTCACAAATTCATTAATGGCATTTTTGGCTGCATCCATGCGCGTACCAGAACCTTCAGGATTCGCCATACTCCCTGAAGCATCTAAAATAATAGTCACATTCATATTTTCTTTAAATTGGTAGCGTGGATCTTCTATATCCGGGTCCCCTATCGCTTGATACTTTAATTGTTCAATCAAATCACCAGGACCCTCATAATCTTCCTGAAATACAGAAAGGATGGCTTCATAATAACGATCCAGCTCTTCTGTTGTCGGATTGCCCGAAATATCGGGAAGATTTTTTGTTAACTCATCTGTCGCCTGTTTTCCTTCATCTTCCAAAGTATTAAGATATTCGGTGTGCCCTTTCGGTAAGTCTTCCAGTTCCTCCAGAGATGTTGGAAGAGGAGGTCCAACGATTACGTCATCTGCAGCTTCTTTCTCTTCTGAAATTTCTTCAGATGGATTTTCTGTTTGTGCCGTTACTTCTTCTTTATCTGCATCTTCTTGGCTGCATCCGACAAGGAAGGCCATTAGCAAAGCTACAAGGAAGTAATGTCGTATATGCAAATTTTTCAACTCCTATCCGTTGGCTACTAACCTACTATTCTAGAATTTTATTGGTCGAGGGTTAACCTGGTGTTACCGCTTCCCCCAATATGATCATTGCCTGACTACTGGGAGAGAATGCTGTTCAGAAGAACATGGATGCAACTTTGAAAAGCAAAAAACCCTAGAGAATTTCACCTTCTCACACTTTCACCTTACATTTCCTATTTATGGAGTTTTGGTTGTGTTGGAAAGATATTTCTCTTCCATTTGTTTAATTGCTTCTGTATGATTCAGTTCATTGATTTCTTTTAATTCATCTCGTAGTTCGTCATATTCTTGTTCAATCCAAGAGTGATATTCTTTATTTTTTTCCTGTAAATAATCATGCGACTCTTTGGACATCTTCTCTCTTTTTTGAAGCAGATAAGTCAGTGTGAAACCTACTGCCTGCCGCTCATCGACCCATTTTCCAAACTCACCGCTATGATAGCCGAATATGTCGAGAGAATTAGTTGTTCGTTGTAAATTAATCGATCCTTCTTCTTTCGTTTTCCATTGCTTCCACTTAAACGCAATGTCATTCGCTTTCCTTAATTCTTCCTCAAGACCTTGCGAATCTGTTACATTTTCATATCTGCCTTCCGTAACATCCGCAATTTCCTGCAATTGTTTTTGCGCTTCTTGATCGACATTGAATCCAATCACATTGACAATCGGTGTAATATCCGAGTCATATAAAGATTTCGCCGAATTAATTGGGTCATCTTCACAAGTGGAAATGCCGTCACTCACCAAATAGATAATATTTGTGTTTTTGTCGCCTTTAAATGAAGACAAATCTTTTTGAGCCTCGTTCAATGCATAGCCAATTGGCGTCCAACCTGCTGGTGTTGCTTTCTTTAACGCCTCATTAAATCCAGCTTCCTCATAAGGACTAATCGGATAAATCAATTCACTGCTCTTGCAAGAAAGCGCCTGATCCCCGACCTCTCCAGTTCCTTCATGTCCATAAATCCGCAAGCCAACATTTGCTTCCTCAGGCAAGGCTTTCACAAATTCATGAATGGCATTTTTGGCTGCATCCATGCGTGTTCCATTTCCTTCTTCGTTCGCCATACTACCGGAGGCATCCAGAATCATCACAACATTCAAATTCTCTTTAAATTGATAGCGCGGCTCTTCAATATCCGGGTCCCCGATGGATTGGAATTTTAATTGATTAATCAAATCACCAGGACCCTCATAATCTTGTTGAAAAACAGAAAGAATGGCTTCATAATAACGATCCAGCTCTTCATTTGTTGGATTGCCTGAAATGTCGGGAAGATTTTTTGTTAACTCATCCGTCAGCTTCCTTCCTTCTTCTTCCAGACGACTGATATGTTCTGTGTAACCTTTTGGCAAGTCTGCTAGTTCCTCTAGGGAAGTTGGAATAGGCGGTCCTACGAGTACTTCCTCTTCCACAATTTCGTTACTATTGTCTGAATGTTCTTCAGAGGAATTGTCTGTTTGTGCTGCCGTTCCCTCTTCCGTACTTGCACCTTCTTGACTACATCCAACAAGCAGCACCATTAGCAAAACTAATAACATGCAGTACCGTGTATGCAAATTTTTCAACTCCTCATGTCCGCTACCAACCTACCATAGTAGAAATTTAATAAGCCGAGGGTTATCGCTTCCTCCGAGATAACACCATACGGTAATGCTGATCAGAAAAACATAGAGGCAATCATCTAAATCCGGCTAAGATTCTTCGAAAGTTTTTATTCTCAAACTTTCGCATTCTCTTTCCTATTAAGGTGTGTTACTTGTGTTTGTTAGATATTTTTCCTCTAGTTGTTTTACTGTTTCTTCATAGTTCATTTCATTCATTGCTTCTAAATCTGCTCGTAAACGATCATATTGCTCTTCCACCCAGTTATGATATTCACTATTTTTCTTTTGTAAATAATCATGGGATTCTTCGGACATTGCATCGTGATGTTGATAAAGGTAGGTAAGGGTTAATTCAATCGCCAAACTTTCTACTACCCATTTTCCGAATTCTCCTCCATGGTAAGTAAAGATTTCCAGCCAATTGTCTACTTTGTTAAATGCCAGGTTATCCGCTTGGGAAGACTTCCATTGCTTCCATTTTCCCGCTACTTTATTCGCTTCATTTAGTTGTTTTTCAAGACCTTGCGCATCTGTTACATGTTGAAACGTACCTTCTGTAACAGCCGCAATATCCTGCAATTGTTTTTGTCCTTCTTGATCTACATTAAAACCGATTACATTTACGATTGGTGTTATATCAGAATCATATAAGGATTTTGCAGTACCAACCGGATCATCTTCACAAGTCGAAATCCCATCACTTACCAAGTACACAATATTGGTATTCGTCTCTCCTTTAAAGGCGGCTAAATCTTTTTGAGCTTCCTTTAAAGCTAAGCCAATGGGAGTCCAGCCTGCTGGTGTTGCTTTTTTTAGTGCCTCATTGAAACTTGCTTCCTCATATTGGCTAATCGGGTAGATTAATTCACTGCTCTTACAAGAAAGTGCCTGATCTCCAACTTCTCCCGTTCCTTCATGTCCATAAATGAGCAAGCCGACATTGGCTTCATTAGGCAAGGCTTTCACGAATTTATGTATGGCATTTTTAGCAGCCTCCATTCGCGTCACGTTACCTTCGTAATTCGCCATACTTCCGGAGGCATCCAAGATCACCATGACATTCAAGTTTTCTTTAAACTGATAACGGGAGTCTTCAATCTCTGGACTGCCTATTGACTGGAATTTTACCTTATCAATGATATCTCCGGCCCCAGTATAATCTTGTTGAAAGACTGATAAAATCGCCTCAAAGTATTGGTCTAGTTCTTCATTCGTCGGGTTACCTGAAATGTCAGGCAAGTTTTCCGTTAATTCGTCGACAATCTTTCGTCCGTCTTCACTGGCAGTATTCACGTATTCTATATAACCTGAAGGCAAATCTGCCAGTTCCTCCAGATTTGTTGGAAGGGAAGGACCCACGATGACATTTTCATTGTTCTTAACCTCATCATTTGTCGGCTCTGCTGGATTTTGGCCATCTCCGTTCACTGTTTCTTCTGCAACTTGCTGTTCTTCCATCATCGGTTCGTTCGTGCTTTCATTAGAACTGCAACCTGCAAGGAGTATTAAAATTAGGATGAATAGTATGCTGATTCGTTTATGCAATATGTTCAACTCCTAATACCTACTAAGGTTATTCTCCTACCATTTCGGAAATTTTTCTGATAATCTTGCCGATTAACTCTGAAATTGATGCTGACTGGCCACTTACGGCTGTAGAAATAATTCCTAGAACTAAAATTAACAATGCAGCCAGTCCCAACCATTCCAAAGATTGAGCACCTTTCTCATTTTTTGTTGGTGCTACTAGATTCAACCATACCTTTTGCATCATGTTTTTCATCTTTTTTCTCTCCTTTTATTTTAATAAGTCAAAAATCCCGCTATTTTGGTTAAACAAATTTATGATCATCAAGCCTCCGACTAAAATTAATGAAGAAGGCAATATGAGAAAGGTTGTAACTAAAGTGACTTTCGGCGATGCTTTTGCCGCCTTTTCCTTGATCATTTCTTTCTTCAGCTTCCTCATTTCTTCGGCTTGTTGTTTAAATGATGCCGCAATGGGAACACCCAACCGTTCCCCCTGGATCAATGATTTGATCAGAATTTGAAACTCTTTTGATTCATTGCGTTCGAGCAGTGAGCGATACGCTTCCACTCGTGATACCCCAACGCTGATTTCTTGAAGAAACCGCTCAAACTCTTCTTTGATTGGACCTTCAAAGTAAGGTACAATATCCCGCAACGCTTGCGTCAATCCAACCCCTGCCTGCAAGGTAACGCTCATCGTGTCAAGAAAATCCGGCAATTGATACGAAATTTCCTCCTGCCGCGCTTTTGCTTTCGAGCGAATCCACAGGATCGAACCTAAAAATCCGCCGATGGGCAATAGAATGACTAGAAATTGTGAAAATGGAAAACCAAGTATGAGCAAGATTCCACCCATCATCACACCGATAATCAAACAGAACATTTTCAATCCCTGAAATCGTTCCACCGTCATTCCATAGGGGTAGCCCGCCTGGACAATCCATTTTTTCACGTCCGCATTCTCACTGAAGAAATTAATGCGCTGCCCCAAATCCGAGAAATCATCCGCAAAATGAAGCATTTTCGAAAGAATTTTTTCCTTTCGGCTTACTTTCTTTTTAAAGTGTTGGTGGTCCTCCAGCATATCGGCAACCGTTGTTTTAAGCTCTCGATGTTCGGTTAAATAAACATAAAACCCTCTTAATGCAATGCCGATCGAGAGCACGGTGAGCATTATGGCAATCGCAATTATTCCATCCATCGTCTCACACCCTAATATTTGTAATCTTGTTAATAATGAAGAAAGTAGCAACTGTACCCGCAATAAAAATTGCAAGCAGTATTAATCCAATCCCTGAAAACAGTGCGTCTAAGAAGCCATCGACAACATTGTTCATCATCAATACGAGGAAAATGGGGATTACTGGCACAATGTACGCGATATACCGATGCTCCGCGGTCATTGTCTTAATCTCCTGTTTCAGGAGTTTACGCTCATCAAGCGTTTGACTCATTTCATCCAGCACGGCATACAGATTTCCCCCGGCGCGCTTCTGGATCAGCAACGTCGCGGTGAAAAGGTGGAATTCTTTATTATCAATCCGCTTTTCCAATGTTCGAATGGCTGTCCCAAAATCAATTCCTAGAGACAACTCATGGGCCAAATGTTTAAATTCGCTTTTTGCAGGTTCCGCCATTTCCTTTGCCGCTAACTGAATTCCCTGATTCAGCGTCATGCCGGATCGTGTGGAGTTGGCAAGCAGCCGGCAAATATCCGGCAATTGATCGATTAACATTTGCCGTCTTCGGTCTTTGCGGATTTTAAATAGCATTCTTCTTCCAGCTTCCAGCAGCATTAAGGAAAGAGCCAATGCGATCAATGTCGGCACCTTGAAAAAGTTGACCAGGACGAATAAAATGCCCATATAAGAAACAATTAAAGCGCCCAAAAATTCGGATGGCGTAAATGGAATATTCGCATTTTGCAGCTTTCCTTCCATTTCCTTTGCCGTTTCGGTCTGGTCAAACTTTGCCCCCCACAACACGAGGACACTTTTCCGCTTTTCTCCTTCACGGTAGAACTGATGCGTCTTTTTTCGCCATTCCTTTTTTTCCTTTCGATAGCCTAATAGAAAGTACAAGCCAACAATCAGCAGAAAGAAAGCCAATGCGGCGATAGAAGCTTCGATCATACGACCACCTCCTGCTGTGGCCGGAACAAGCTTTCCGAAATGTCAATGCCGAACATCCGAATCCTTTCAAGACACTTCGGCATTTGACCGGTTGGCGTGAAATAACCCAATACTTCGCCCTCTTCGGACATGCCAACCCGCTTGAAAGTAAAAATTTCAACGATATCAGCCGTGCCATCGTCCTTTTTTTGCACTTCCGAAATGGAAACAATTTTTCTTGTTCCATCTGTTAATCTCGTTGCTTGAATAATAATGTCCAACGCTCCGACCGTAAATTCGCGGATGATGCTGGAAGGAAGATCCATCCCCGCCATCACGACCATGGATTCGACACGCCGCAGCGCATCATCCGGTGTATTGGCATGGACGGTTGTCAGGGAGCCTTCATGACCCGTGTTCATCGCTTGGAGCATATCGAACGCTTCCCCGCTTCGAACCTCCCCGACAATGATTCGGTCCGGTCGCATCCGCAACGCGTTTTTAACGAGGTTGCGAATCGTAATTTCCCCTCTTCCTTCCACATTGGCAGGACGCGCCTCCATTCCGACCACATTCGGACGATTCAACCGAAGCTCGGCGGAATCTTCTATTGTAATCACGCGTTCATAAACGGGAATGGAACTTGCCGCCACATTCAGCAAGGTCGTCTTACCAGAACCGGTTCCTCCCGAAATCAGCGTGTTCATCTTCGCCTTGACCACACTATCAATGAAGGTAGCCATCCGGTCATCAAGAGAATTGAACTGAAGTAGATCTTCCATTTGGAATGGCTCTTTTCGGAATTTACGAATCGAAACAAGCGTGCCATTCAAACTGATTGGCGGAATCACTGCATTTACACGGCTGCCATCCGGAAGACGCGCATCGACCATTGGCGAGCTTTCATCAATCCGCCGCCCAAGCGGTGCCACGATACGGTCGACAATATGGCGAACATGCTCATCATCGCGAAATGAAATATTGACCTGCTCTAATCTTCCTTTTCGCTCGACATACACCTCGTTAAAGCCGTTTATGAGAATCTCCGTTACCGTGGAATCATTGATCAACGGTTCAAGCGGCCCCAATCCAACCGATTCATCGAGAATTCGTGTAACGAGCAGTTCCTTATCATGACGGGAAATAACCACTCGTTCCTCCGACATGAATTGCGAAACATATTGTTCAATTTTCAGCCTCATTTCGCCCTGCGACAGCTGTGTCAGTGCTTCCAGGTTGGTATCGCGAAGCAAACGGGCTTTATAATGTTCAACCAGTTCATCCACAAGATGGTTTTCGTATTCATAGGAAACATTCTTCTTTTGCGAAGCGAACTCTTTTCTTCTTTCAAAAATAGAAGCCATGACGAAACCCCCTTATGATTTCAAAATTTCGCGCGAAAACTTTCGAATATCCTTTGCAAACGGAATGAGTTTTCGCTCCTTGATATTTTTGCGAACCGGCTCGCCTTTATTCAGGAAAGGCTGCAATCCTTTCACATCTTTTCGCAACACGGCGGCAATCGGATAGCGAAGAACATTTTTCAGATCTTTTTCCTGCACTTCATTTTCTTTGGACATGAAGTTTAAAATGATCTCCATTTTCCCCAACAAATTCATGCCAAGCCGAGCGGATAACTCTTCATAATGCTTCAGCACTTTCAATGACGGCGTATCTGGTGTGAGTATGTAAAAAATCTTATCGGACTCTTCCATTGCAGTGATTGACTTGCCATTCATGGAAGAAGGCAAATCAACAATCACATAATCAAACGCGCGTCGGGAAGTTCGAAGCAGCTTTGCCACAAAGTCTTCGCCCAACGATTCCGAGACTTCCGCATCTATTGGGCTGACCAATATTTCGAGTTTCGAATGCTCCTCGGTTTTTGACACATTTCGTATGTGGCTTTCGTTTAACTCCTCGATAACGGGCAAAAGGTCTGCAATGGAACGGTTTGTTTCGATGGAAAACATTGATTCAATTCCGCCATACTGCCCGTTTAAATCTATGAGAATCACTTCGGCAGTCGATTCAAGCTTCAGCGTTTGAGCTAAAGACGAAGAAATGATGGATTTGCCCGTACCGCCTTTTCCGCTGTATACAGAGAAAATTTGCCCTCTTCCCCGTCCAAAGGAAATCGCCGCTTTTTCCGTTTCTCTTGAATTTTTTTTAATGGAATAGTTTTTAACCGTCGTAGGGAACCGGCTTGTAAAGAGAGACGTCTCTTCCGGAAAGACGAAAAATTCATCCACCCCTGCACGCATCATATTGCGCAGCAGCACAAAGTCCGTTCTGTCTGCAATAAAAATAATCAATACGGATGGATTAATTTGTCGAATGGATTGCACAAGATCAATCGCGATATCCGAATCAGGCTGGGTCATGAGAACGATATCCCGCGTTTCGCGATTCATTTCCCGAATGGCATCGGCAGACGTTGCAGAAAGAACATGTTCTTCGGTGGTCTCAGCGATGGTGTTCAACTGTTCTCGCAGAACCGGATCATCGCTGACAAGTAAAATATTTAATTTCTGTTCCATGCTCACATTTCCTTTCCTTACGAATTTCCATCCGACGATTCAGTTTGTTTAGAATCTGATGCTTCTTTTGCTTTGGCTTTCGCCTCTGCATCTTGTGGCTTAGCTGGAGACTTCGTTTTCTCAGCAGCTTTAGGCTTTTCCTCCGTTGCCGCCAACTCTTGTCCAACATTCGCCTTCAAGACGCGTATGTGCTCTGCATAGTTTTGCATATGTATCAGTTTGGTGGCATCCTCGGACGAAACTTCGACAGCAACGCCTGCAAAATTCTCAGCCGTTCCGGAAGCATAAGCAACCGACACATCCTTCATAAATAGCTTGGTTTGCTTTTTGCCATTGGCTTCAGTGGAAACGATGATATCCACTCGGTCCAATGCCGCAACTTCCTGGTCAAACTGAATGTTGTCCGTGCGGTAAAGCGCCACAAGCCGATTATTTTCATTTTGTAAGTTCGAGTAATTTTTCAGCATGTTGTTGGTAATAATGTCGCCCTCATTTAAAGGAACAACGGATACTTGACCAATAATTTCAGACTCGGAAGTGATATGAGATTCAGTTAAGAATTTTTGAGGAATTTCCATTTTGGTGATCTGATTGGACTGTAGTAATGTTCGAGCAGGGATATCGCCATTGGATACGTAAATCTCAACCATTCCCCCAAGCTCGGCATTCAGCTGCTTCACTTTTTCCAGCACTAAATACCCTGCAACAGCCGCTAATAGAAAAGCGAGTATAAGAAAAATGGCCGCTCGTCGTTTTGCCTCTAACACAAATTTCCCTACTTTCTAGTTTGTCTCGTATTCTCGCAAATGCAATTTACTTTATCAGTATAAGATAGGAGGAAAGGTTGTCAAAGTTAGGAAGAAAATTGAGCCCTTATTTCATAGACCCTTCGACACGTGAGGATAGTTTTGTTTTTTGTGTTAACGAAGAGTAATATTTGTTTGTTTGTGTCGAATTATGTCGAATTTAGTCTAAAATAAATAGCAGAGGAAAGGTATTGCACTACCAACATGTGAATTTCTAATCATTTTCGGGATTTTTGTTTAAAAAATGAATAATTAGGAAAGTGGTTTAATAATTGAGGTTGAGGATATATGAATAATTTGGAGCAGTTGGAATAAAAAAGGAGCCCCCTTGAAAGTTTTGCTTTCAAGAGAGCCCCTTGGATACTATAGTTAGTTTGTTTCAATCAAGCCGTATTTCCCGTCACGGCGTTTGTAAACGATGTTTGTGTTGTTGGACTCTGAATCGGTATAAATGAAGAAATCGTGACCCAACAGGTTCATTTGAAGAATCGCTTCTTCTTGGTCCATTGGTTTTAGGTCAAATTGCTTTGTACGAACAACCGGGAATTCTTCCTCTTCCGTAGCCGTTGCCGCCACACCGTTTGATGCTTCATTGGCGAAGAAAACACCCACGCCTTCGCGTTCACGGAATTTACGGTTGACTTTCGTTTTGTGCTTCCGAATTTGGCGCTCAAGTTTATCTACTATTAAATCGATAGCTGCGTACATATCATTATGACGTTCTTCTGCGCGGAGTGTAACATTTTTCATGGGAATCGTGACTTCAACTTTTGTCTGCTTATCGTTATACACTTTTAAGTTGACGTTAGCGTTGGCATTGACATCTTCGTTGAAATAGCGTTCGATCTTTTCAATCTTGTTTTCAACGTACTCGCGTATCGCTGGAGTTACCTCAATGTTTTCACCACGAATGTTAAAGTTAATCATGTAAACTCCTCCTTTTATTACACCTATGTAAATACTATTCGCCATAGGTTCAAAAAATCCTACCACTGCGAGGAAATCTTTTTCATCTTTCGACAATTGCGTTCACATTTTCCTAACAGAATAGTTAGAAAGTTTTCATATAGTGTGCGGCAAACTAGGTGAACATGAGCAGCTGGATGATTCACGATTCTGGTAATTTGCTTGCAAGAATTCTTCAATAAAATGAAAACATAGGAGTTATCGCCGTTTCGAATCAAGCATTTCTTTTTTCCGGCGAAGTTTCATTTCCCGAATAATCAGCTCATCAATCTTTTCCTCGGATTGAAACAAAATGCCATATTGCCGGCCACTCATATAGGGCTTGGTCCACATAATTTCACCGACCGCTTCAATCATCGTCACATCCAAAACAAACTGCAATTCCATTCGCAAGGTAGTCTTATTCAGATATTCCCCAATTTGCGCTTCTGAAAACAGTTTCACGCCGTGTGGGCTAATATCCAGGATTTTGCCCGCATGGCGAATTTCCGGCTTAACATAATTCCCATCAATTATAATCTTAAAACTCGAATCAATTGGCTCATTGAACACAAAACGGAAGCCTTCATTTCTTTTAAATTGCATAGGGGAATCCTCCTAAACCTAAAGAATCTATTAACATTAAGTTAATGGAAGATTTTTCTTTTGTCATGGGGCTTTTGGTTTTATTTTTAGGTTGACGGCTTCGGTAGGTATTTAGGTATATAGCTATTGAAATTTTTATACTTTTCTAATGGTAGAAAATCTTTAAAACTGCTGGCAAAATAAGTAGCAAAGGCTTACTTACATGGCGTGTTGATGGTGAAGCTTATTAAAGAACAGAAGAGTTGAAGTACATGCTCGAGAAAGCAGACAAAAAAATTTTTATCGTCTTTTTGATAGCAGCATTTCTTTTTTGCGGCGAAATTTCATTTCACTAATAATCAGCTTATCGATATCCTCTTGGGCATGTAACGAAAGACCATATTGCTGACCATTCATATAGGGGTTGACCCACATAATTTCACCGATTGCTTCAATCAACTTCACATCCAAAACAAATTGCAATTCCATTTGCAGGTTAAGGTTGTTGAGATATTCCCCAATTTTCGCTTCCGAAAACAGCTTCACACCACGTGGACTGATATCCAATATTTCACTCGAATAAGGAGTATGCGGATTGATGGCTACTCCATCCAGCAGCAACCGGACATTCGCCTTAATCGGCTCTTTAAAAACATAACGAAATCCTTCTTTTCTTTTAAATTGCACAAGCGTTTCCTCCTGTTAATTTTCCTATTTATTCCAAATTAACGGAAGGCGTTACTTAAGTCTACGCGACTTTTTACTTTATTTTACATTTTCCTTTTGTGATTATTTTTAACGTGTATTTAATCAAAATTTGAGCGATATCAACAAAATTTGCCATTTTGGACAAAATGAAAACCTTTACGATTGTAGTTTCTAACTAAGTTGTATTGAGAAAAGCTCTAAGGGATTTCCAGCAATCCACCCGTTCATCATCACTAGTCCTTACTAACTAGGGCGACTGTACATTCACTGCTTAAAAAGCATATGCATAAACGTATCGCGAATATGGCATTCTGCGGAGACTAAGTTTACTTCGTGGTTTATAGCATATTCCAATACATATTCAAGTTCATTTTGATAAGCACCACCATATATAACGTAAGGAGGAAGCCTTTGCAATGGCTTGGTCAATTCTCTCAATTGCTTTTTGTGCCTCTTCCCCAAACCAAAGTCTTTATATACATTTTATTTGAATTATTTGGTATACAAATGTACCAAATAACCATTATAATTAAGTTTGTTAAATCTATCTAAATACCTAATAAAAAGAAAAGTATAAAAGAACAAAGAAACTACCAAATCGGTAATAACTTAAAAGTAAATGATCCGACTAAAATAATAGATTTTTGTAAGGTGAGGCTACACGATGAGTTTTGATAAAGTAATGAACTCCATGCTAAATTCTTTGCGAGAAGAAGAGAGCTTTAGTAAGTTAGTTTCTTCTTTAGAACGATTACTAGTACATTGGCATGATCCGGTCCGACTACTTGTTATGGGAGAGTTTAAATCTGGGAAATCGACATTAATTAATACATTATTACGCGATAAAGTACTTGTAAGTGGAGCGGTTCCTACGACCGCCATTGCAACCTATTTACGTTTTGGTGAAAAAGATACATATATAGAAGTGGTTTATGAAACCGGAATAATCGAGCAACTAACTGTTGACCAGTTAACGAGGCTTACTTCGGAAAGAGATAGAGAAGGAAAACAACTTAGGGAAAAAATCCATCATATCAATCTCTATATACCTAATCCAATCTTGAAAAATATTGTCTTGATTGATACACCAGGATTAAATTCCCCTTTTGCCCATCATGATATTCAAGCTTTCGAAGCATATAAAGAAGCGGATGATAGTTTGTGGATATTTAAATATAGGAATGTAGGAAAACAATCAGAAATTAATGTTCTAAAAGATCTTAAAGATGACGGATTACATCCAATTGGTGTCGTAAATATGATTGACGAATCGAATGATGATGACATTAAGCCCTATTTAAATTATGAATTTGAAAAACTAAGTGGACGAGTAAGAAAACTAATTGGTGTTTCTGCAATTGAAGCTCAAGATGCATATAATAACAATGATTTAGAATTGTTGGACTTAAGTGGCTTTCCACAGTTATTAAGCATTATAGAAGAAGTAAAAACTGATAAGCACTCTTTGAAGAAAAAGAGATTTGAGCAAAGCTTTATGAAATTTTGGAGTCAGTTAAATGAATCATTGGAAGAATTTATCGTTTCTGATAAATATTTAAATAGTATTCAACAAATCAAAAATGATTTACAAGATGTAAAGAAAGAAAATGGAATTATTAAGAAGCGTTTGACCGAGGAAGAAAGTCAAATGAAAGATAATAACCAAAAAATACAATCAAACTTTTCTAAAACGGTATATTTAAATGATTGGGCAAAAAAGGAAGATTTTATAAATCTAGTAGAGGCAATTCCAGAACTTGAAGAATGGAAAGCTTTTAATGAATCATATAATGATTTATTAAAAGCTTCCAAAAGGTTAAAACTGGATACTATGGAATACGAACATAATATTTTAAATGAATTTGGAGAGAAGATTGGATTTTCTAAACTATTATCCACTCCTAAAATTGTTCTAGTGAAATACCGATTCCAACAACGTGAATTGTTGAATACAGAAAAAGAGTTAAATAAGCAAATTAAGAATATAAACAAAATCCATGCTCATCTTCTGAATAAGAAAAATTACATAATAGAGAAAATCACCGAATATTACCGTAACCTTTTAATTGAAAATGAATCAACTATCCTGAAGAAAATAGAATCTGAAAACGCAAAGTTAAAAGATGCTAATCTACTATCTAAGAAATTATTAGAAGATCAATTAAGGAAATGGGATTTTTTGCTCGATTTACAACAAAGTATGATTCAAGTTAACCAATATGTTCATAATGCATCAATAATCGCGGCATTTGCAAATGAATTACCACACCTTAAACAAGAGCAACTAGTTGAAAAAGAAATTGCTTCTTTAAATGAAGAAATCAATAGCTCGCCTAAAAAGGATTCCCATGAAATCGATATCAAGATTCAAGTTGAAATTCCAAACGAGTTAAAACTACTAGATGAAGTTCCAATATATTTTATTCATAATATTCGACCATTAGTTGGTGCTTCTGCCATTGCATTAGTGGCTTCTGCTTTTATCCTTTTGAAAAATCCAATTAGTAATTTCGCCTCTGCCGGTAAGGATGTATTATCAAATGAAAATCCTGTAGACGATTACTATGAAGTTTCAAATGACGAAGTATATCACGAAATATATGACGAAGTACCTGAAGAAGTATATCAAGCTTTAGAACAACTTCCTGGAGATGGCCGAGAGTATATTGGCTATATTGATATAGATAATGGGGAAATACCAATTTATCAAAGTCCTGCTAGGGGCTATGAAGATACAAACTATCTTTTATCGCCATATACATCTTGGGGTGTATTTTCAGAAACTGATTTATATTATGAAATTCAAGAAGATTATTGGGTGAAAAAAGAAGATGTTGAACACTTATTTATAGCTAATCTACAAGAATATATTCAATATGATACAGCTGGTATGGCTACGATTTATCCGAAAGATAATATAAACAATGAGGAAATTTTAGTCTATGAACGAGCAAATGATGAATCATCAAAACTAGGCTATCTTGGAGACACAGAATATTTAGTGTCAGCGTTTACTGAAAATGGTTGGTTGAAAATTGGTGAAAATGCCTGGGTTTTCTATGATGAACAGTCCATTACACTGGATCAATGGTCGTTACATAATAATTTAAGTACAAATATAAACTATGAGCCGATTATAAGGACGGAAGACACTACTTCTTCTTTCATTCCTGTTTTTGCAGAAAATAATAGAGAAAGTGCCGTTATTGGTTATTTAGAGAATATCTCAAATGTTGATATTTATCAATTACCAACAAGCAAATGGGCGAGTATTGGTACAAATGCGTGGATAGAAGTAGATAAATTCTTAGATATCGATTGGAGCTTTGTACCAGAAGAATATGGCGAACCAATTGGTACTTTAACAGTTGATACAAATGCTTTAAATGTTCGTGAATTGGATTATCAAGAATCAAATCTATTAGGGATTTTACCTAAAGGCACTATAGTAAATGTTTATGAAGTTTCAAATTCCACAGGCTGGTATCGTATCGGGACTCAGGGGTGGGTAAGTGAAGATCCAGATTATAGTACATTTACTAAGTATTACGAAGCGTTTCCTACAGGAGAATCAGTTATTGGTTTGGCTGAGGTTTTAGTAGATTTACATGTTCGTCAAAATGATCATACTGAGGCAGAAAGTCAGGGGATTTTAAAAAAAGGCACAATTGTAGAGGTCTATGAAATTTCTTCTGAGACTGGTTGGTATCGTATTGGATACGATGCATGGATAAGCAATAACGGTAAGGTTGTTACTTATGAAGACTATGAGTGGAGTGAATACTGATGAATTATTTACAACAATTCGAAGAAACAAAATCTAAAACTTTAAAGTCGTTAGAGCTAGCTGAAAAATTTGTCAGTGACCTAGGGATTGAAAAAATTGCACAAGATTTACATTTGATGCGCATGACATTGAGTCGTGAACAATTTGAAATTATCATAGCAGGCGAATTTTCAAATGGGAAGTCTACTTTTTTAAATGCTTTGTTGCAAGAAGAACTCCTCCCTTCTTCTAATGTACCAACAACAGCGCTAATTAATAAAATCTATTACAGAAAAGCACCGACATATGAAGTACATTATGATAATGGAAAAACACAAAATCTAACGAGGCAAGAATTTTTAGATTTTGTTGCCGAGGACAAACATAAAGTCGAAGGAAAAGCTCCTCAAATTTTACAAAAGATTCGTGACCAATTTGGAAAAGCAACACATCTGGAAATTGGTTACCCCTCGCCCATCTGTAAGAATAATATTGTATTGATTGATAGTCCGGGAACAAATGATATGGATGAAAGACGCGTCCAAATTACACATGAATATATCCCAAAAAGTGATGCTGCAATTTTCATATTGAATGCTACAAAGATTTTTTCTGCAAGTGAGAAGGCATTTTTACAAAGGATTTTAGATGCGGATATCAAAAAAATCTTTTTTGTGATTAACTTTAAAGATTTAATTCGCTCCAAAGAAGAGTTTGCCGAAATACAACAAATTGTAATCGATCACTTACCAAAAGAAATTGAATCTCCCAAAATCTATTTTGTGTCCGCATTGCATGCCTTAAACCACTATAAACAGTTGAAAGGGGTTAACGAAGAAAAACCTCTTAGCCGCCGTGCCCAAAGAAAACAAGAACGAGAATTAACGATTGAAGATTCTGGAATGTTGGAGTTTGAACAACAGTTAATGAACTTTTTGTCTACGGAGAGTGGGACTCAGAAATTGCGTAAACCCATCGATCGAGCAGTTCGTTTACTTGAGTCGGTAATAGATAACCATATTTTGTTTGAACGAAATTCCTTGAATCACAATATTTCGGATATCGGAACACGCGTTGTTGAAATTGAAAAGCAATTGAAAAAAGTTGAAAATGACCTTAATCAAACGACGAAACGAATTGAATTAAAGATGTCACTTGAATCAGAAGCAATTTCTAGATGGTATTCTAATGAATTAAGTAATGTTGCGAATATTGCCGAACAAACCATGCAAGATGGTATTTCTCTTCAAAAAGACCCAGAAGTTGTTAAATCTGATATTGACCTGGCAACTGGGAAAATTGAAACACAGATTGCCGAACAGTTGTCGAAAAAAATTCAAAGCATGATTAATGGCATTATTAGCGATGAAGATCGTCAATTGAATGATCAGTTAGGAAATTTAACTCAAAATGTAATAGGTCTCTCCACCCATAACGATCAATGGGGAGAAACAATTGTGCGAAGAGAAACGCAAGTAAGAAAAACTGTTGAAAATGCAAGTGCTGGGGCAGTTGTTTTAGGTGGATTAACACTTTTATTTACTGGTGGTTTAGCTGGTTGGGGTCTTGTTGGTGCAGGGATAGCCGGAGCAACCTACTCGTACGTTACACAAAAAGAAGACAATCAATCAATGTACGGCCGTTTAAAAACGCAAGTGAAAAGCCGGTATAAAGGAAACGTATCCAAGCAAACGAAGGAATTAGATAAGTATCTAAAACAATTAAACAAGGATACAAAAGAAGAATATAAAAAAGTAGTACAAGCTAAAATTGCACAAGAGCGTACTCGTTCTCAAATGCTTATTAAAAATCAAAACTTAGAAGCTGGTGAAGTGCAACAAAAAATAAAAGCTTTAGATATCAAACGTCAAGTTTGTGAATCGTTAATACACAATTTAGATAAAGATTTTGACCATTATTTAACTACAACCAATGAGGTGAAAGCAGATGAACGAATCCCTGTTCCGAGATAACCTACTAATTGAAATCAATCGTTTTAAGCAGCTTGCGGAGCAATATAAAATGGTTTCCGTTTCTGATAAACTACAAATTTTAGCTGCTGACATTGAGGATGATTATTATTCGTTTATCGTAGTTGGCGAATTTAGTACAGGGAAATCTTCATTTTTGAATGCATTAATTGAACAACCTATCCTACCAACTGGAATTACACCAACGACTTCAACAATTAACTTAATTCACTATGGAGAACAGGAAAAAGTTACCGTTAATTATTTAGATGGTACGCAATATACTGATGCAAATCCAGATGTATTGAGACAGTTTATTGCAAAGGAAATTGTAAATGCGGATCAAATTAACCATATTACAGTGGAGCAACCAATTGAATTTTTAAAAGATCGCATTGTGTTAGTGGATACACCAGGACTAAATGATATCAATGAATTACGGTCAGATATTACTTATCAATATATCCCACGAGCAGATGTTGTATTTTTCCTATTAGATTGCCGTACCCCGCTCCGTAGAACGGAATATGATTTTATTTCAAATACATTATTAGCAAATGGGTTGAATAGAATTATCTTTATTGCAAATTTTGCTGATGAAGTCGACGAGGCAGAAATTGACGCTATTCTTGATAAAATACAACGCCAAATTAAATATGGAACAAATCTTGAAGAAGTAGTTGTTTTTCCCTTCTCAGCGCTCGAAGCAGCGGATGCCATTGTTGAAAATGATGAAGAATTGTATGAAATCTCAGGAATGCCTCCTGTGAAAGAAAGAATGGTTCAATTATGCAATTCTGGTACTCGAATTTTAGAAAAGAAAAAACGTTATGAACTTCGGCTTTTATTCATTCAAGAAGAATTTTATACATTGTTAGAGCAACAAAAGTTTATGTTGGAACAATCCATAGAACAGTTAGAACAATACCAAGAACAACTTAGAAATTGGCGAGAAGAGCAAATAGTTTTTTTAGATAATTTAAAAGCCTATAAAGATGAACGCGTAATTGAATTCAAACAAATGGCTAAATTATCAATTAAAACGTTTTTTAACGATCTTGAAGAAGAAATTCATGATCGAATCGAAGTTTATAGTGGTACTCAAATCCAACTATTTTTCGAGAAAGAAATCCCTAATTTAATCAAACGAAAAATGAAGATGTGGATTGAGCGCTATACTCCCCATATTCATGAATTAATTAGTAAGTTAGAATTAGCCCTAGCAGAAATACTAGAACAATTATTTAAAGAAAAAGTATCAATTCACTCTATGAGAAGTCATTATCAAGTAGCTAGTGCTAAGGAAGTTAGTTTAGAGTCGGAAAAACAACCAGACCCACTGTTGACATCCGGTTTACTTGTGGGTGGTGCAAGCACTTTATTGCTTTTTTTAGGAGGTCCAATTCTATTGCCAATTCTAGGGATGGTTGGTCTTCCTTATCTTCAAAAGAAAATGCAGAAGAAGCAACTTGATAATTTAAAACCACAAATGAAATCTGATATAAGTGAAAAACTAGTACAAGTCCAATTTCAATTTATAGATGAAGTTTGTGAGTATATTGAGAAAAGTGCAGAACATGTTTTTGACCAGTCATTGGTATACTTCAATGACCGAATCTCAGAGCAAGAAAGAGCTGTACGCGAACAGATAGAAAAAAATAATAACAAGACGAACGAAAACGATCAAGAAATCTTAGCGATTAATCAATTGTTAAATGACCAAAAACTACTAACGGTATAGGAGGAATTGTTTATGTACGATTTATTTAATGGACTTAATGGAGGAGAACTAAATGTTGATCACCATAATGATTCATTGACGAGTGATAGTTTTTACGATGATGTAGTGGATTTTAACTACTCAACTAATAACCAGTTTACAGGATATCAAGACGGATATTTTGGAAATGACCCTTTAAGTCAATCGAAAATTTACCAATGTCCAAAGTTCCCGGGTGTAACGCTGGTTGATTCTTATGTACGTGCCGATGGAACAGTTGTCAATGCACATTGGCGAACAAATCCAGATGGAATCATTTCTAATAATTTTAGTGCAAATAAATAATTGATAATGGTAACAGGCTTAAAATGAAAAAGTACAACTCAACGATCTTAGTTATGTTGTACTTTTTATTGTTAAAAAGGCGGAATAAGTAACTCCTTTGAGCATGCAAGTGAATTAAGTACTATTTTTTCTTATCGTAATAGGTACCATCCATCACTTGAACAGCAGCATATGGATTTATATATCGTTGTTCAGATTTCTTAGTAATTTGTAGTTGTTTCAAGTCATCGGCAATAGTCATTTTCGCTTTTTGTAATTGTTCACGAATACCTTGATCAAGTTGTATGAGCTCACTTTTTAGCGGGTGGCTATGTATTGGGTTAGGTTTCAAATCTTTCAATTGATCAATAATTGCTCCTCGTGCATTGAGTAGTTCATTCATTTTTTGGATAAAGGCATCACGCTCATTGTCTTTGTCAGTAGGAATAATCGTTAAATGTGTTAAAAGCTTTTCGGAAATTTCAAGTAATTCTTGGATGGGTTCCATTATACTTGATTACCTGAAAATTGTTTTTGACGATTTATACGAATGACTTCTCTCCAAGTGTCGCGAAATTCAACGACATATCCTTCAACCTCGTCAATAATCGAAATATCATTTTTGATATTGGCTTCAGTTAGACGATTTTTCATAAAGTCATACAATGAAAACATTTGCTGCGAGAGGGCGATATCCATATTCAATGTAGACATGAGTTCAGAAATAATCGCTTGCGCTTTTTGAATATTAGTATTTTTCCCCTCGATGTTTTTTTCTACAATTGCTTTTTTACTTTGATGTAAAAATTTAAGACAACCATTATAGAGCATTAATGTCAATTCACCAGGTGAAGCGGTTGTAACACTATTTTGTTGGTACGCATTGTATGCAGTTTGTGTTGGCATCTATGATTAACTCCTTTTATATAATATTACATTTTCTACATAAAGTAAGATGCTTGAGAATTCGCTCTTTGAATTGCATCTTCCATGGCTGAAAATTGTCTCCAATACCGGTTCTCAATATCTTTTAAGCGATCTTTCCAATCATCGATGCTTTTGTTGATATTAATCAACTGTTTGCCTAAAGTATAGGCATTTTCGGTAGAAGTTGATTTTCCAGCAGTGACTTCGATAGCTTTGACAGCATTATCAGCAACTTTACGCAATTGTGCAATTATACCCATTCCCGTTTTCGGATTCCCATCGTGATTTGCATCTGTATCTTTATTATCACTTGTATCATTAAGTGTAAATAGTTTAATAACACTATCTGGATCTTTTGTTAATGCTTCTCTAAGTGCATCTTCATCACTAATTCTAATTTTACCGCCATCATTATACGTGCTTGTTGTGGTAATCCCAATTTTATAGAGGGCATTATATTTTTCATCCACACCCTCAACTGATTGATAAAGCGTTTCACGTAAATTGGAAAGCGCATTTTTGACAGTAGAGTCACTACGAAGGATACCTGACTTTGCTTTTTCTTCCCATTTCGTAATTTGATCATCCGTCATTTCAGTTCTTTGTGCATCTGTTAAAGGTTTAAAATCTCGGTATTTCGTTTCAGAAACTTTGTCATTTAATGATTGGATTAATTCATTATATGTGGTGATAAAATCTTTTACTTTATCAACCATTGCATCAACATCTATAGAAGAAGAAATCGTGATAGGTGTAGTCAAAGTACTATCAAACTTTTCTTTTAGTGTAATGCTATAACCTGAAATACTAAAGGTATTTGATGTGCTTTCCATAGCCAAACCATTAACTGTATATTCAGCATTGGCACCATCTTTTATCATTCCAGTTGTGCTAGTTAAAAAGCCAAGTTTTTGGAATAATCCTTGGGAATCTTGTGAAACTTGAATCGCTCCACCTGCTATACTACCTGTTGCATTGGCTGTAATTGATATTGCTCCTTTAGAGGATAAAACAGTCAGCCCTGCTCCAGAATTATTTAAGTTTTTCAAAAAAGAGTCGAGAGTATCTGTTGATTTATAGTCTATAGTTGTTTCTTTTAATGTTCCATCAGATTGAAGAATTTTTACCATTACGGTGCCATCACTGGTTAACCCAAATGATTTAAGTGTTATATCACTTTTACTTGGCACTTTTGTAGTAGAAGTAGGATTAGCACCTAAATCAAATCCTAACTTTTTAAAGAAGTTTGTCGCACTTCCAACCTCTACTTTATCCGTTCCTAAGGAAATAACGCCGTCTTTTATTACAGCCTTTTCTAACCCTGTGATTTTTTGCAGTTTACCAACTAGTTGATCTAGCGTATCTGTTTTACTGTATGAAACCGTAACATCTACGCCGTCCACTTTAAATGAAGCCAAACTACCAGTGCCACCTGTAAATCCAAATTGTTCTAAAGTTAAACTTACACTTTTTGATGCGGATGTAGCCAACCGATCAACCTTTTCAATACTAAGTGTACCTGTTGCACTTGCTCCTGCAGTAACAGATAATTTGCTTGAATCCGAAACAGAGACTGTTTTAGAGGAAAAGTCTCTTTGTAGTGCAAATTTATCGAAAAGATTGTCACTAAATGTGGACAATTTTTTATTTACATCCCTATACGCATCTCTTTTCCACTCATACTTTTGTTTTTGTTGTTGCAACTTTTCCATTTGGGCACTTTCAGCCTTCATTAATTTTTCAACCATGGATTCTGTATCCATTCCAGACGCTAATCCGGTAATACGACTATTTGCCGTTTGTAAATATGAATAATTACCTGAAACATTAGCCATTCTATTACTACCTCCTTAAGCCTTTGCATCTACGATATTTCCAATAATTTTTTGCATTTGATAATATGCATCTAGTAATTCTTTAGATGGAATTTCCTTGATGACCTCATCAGTTTGTGAGTCAACGATTTCTACGTAATATTCTTCCAAGCCCTCATGGTAAACGAATTTTAAATTTTTATTATGAACTTCCAAAAATTCATTTAGCTTGTCCACGATATTTGAAGAGATTTCTATTTTAGGTAGTTTTTGTTCGAATTGATGAGTTTGAGCGGCATTTATCTCTTTTGATAAACTATCACTCTTTTGAAGTGTTGTTGGAGTACTTGAAGTATCTATTTGCATTTGCGAATGAATCCTCATAAAGCTCTCCTCCTATAAGATATCAGTTATTGTTTATTATATCGGCGCAAATTCTCTTATTTTCAATAATAATTAAGAAAAACAACAACTAATAAACCGATTGATATTATTTTATTAAAGCAGTTATCTATAATACAACTCCTTCAGCAAAGGATTCAAACCGATAAAAATGGGACACCTCCCCAAATTCGTTATAATGGCAGTCACCAAAATACCTTAATATCTCACGAATCGAGACAATACTCGATACTTAAATTTAAAGTTACCTACATGAAAATATCACTAGCTATTGTTGATTCTTCGACCAAGGCAAACGACAATAAAACCAGAATCGACTAGGGAATCCCAATAGGATATCTACCCTTAGCAGTAGTCTTTTTTCTTCCACTTTTCGTACGTTCAACAACTTCAGTTTCTTTAGACGAGCAAACAGCCATCATAGAGCGACAATTAAATCATTTACGTGAGTATCAGTGGCTAGAGCAAGCCTATAACTTAATCTTACTCGGGCCACCTGGGGCAGGTAAAACTTTATTAGCCGTAGGCTTAGGGATTGAAGCGATTCAAAAAGGGTTTCAAGTGTATTTCGTTACAATGGGTGAATTAATTCAGCTGTTAAAAACGGAAGAGTTCACACGCAAATCAAAGATTCAATTAATGCGGCTGCGTGCTTCGGACTTAATTATTATTGATGATGTCATGTATATGACAATGGATCAATGTGAAGCAACTGTGTTCTTCCAATTAATTCACCAATTATATGAACAGAGTTCATTAATTTTAACATCAAATCGAAGCCCAGAAGAATGGACAGAACTTGTAGGCAATCAAGGAATGATGACGGCCATACTGGATCGTCTGTTACACCGTGTTGAGGCCATTCATATGAACAACGAAAGCCATAGATTAGAACATCAACAAAAGATTTTCAATTAATCAAAAATGTTCATTCTTAATGAGCAAAAAGTGTTCAAAACTACTTGACGGTTACAACCATTCCATTTCTTTGTCACTCATACATTCTGCAAAATATGATTTTATTCCTTTTAGTTTTGTCGTAAGATTGCAGTAAGAAATGTCGTGAATCCCATTTAGTCAACATAAATTTCGTAAGCAATTTGTTCCCCATTCTTTATCCATACTTCGTAAAGCTTCTCACTCGCTTCCTCCTCAGTACATAACCAGCAATCCACTCGTACCCTTTATCATCTACATAGGAAAGTGTTTCTATAAGCAATGGGTTAGGCAGCTTTTCTAAGTGTTCGGCTGGGATGAGCAAATCATCTATTTCTTCATGATAGAAATCATGGGCTTCATAGCCTACATCCTCTCTTTTAACTTCAATGTTAAATGTCTTTTTCATTGTTCCAACAAACCAGTCTAAATACATTATCTTTTCTCCTCCTTCAATTAAAAAAGGACTTCCCTCCGAAGAGAGAGAGATAGTATTTGATGAACATATGTGCATGAATGCTCAATTTTATGATATATGCTTATTTATTTTTTTAATACCATTTAGTTAAATGACTGGACTGGCAAGGTAATATATCGCTAATTCCCTTTAAGGTGTAATCTCTTATACCTGAATTTTCATTGATGTTATCAATCGAAACAAAAACTGATGCTTCAAAGTAACGATTACCCTCAATTAGAAAGCGAATGTCCGCTTTCTTATCAACACTCATCTCATCCCTAGTTTCAATACTAATTTCCCAAGGATTAGAAAAGGCATGGTCGAATTCCTTTATTTCACCATTTATTAGAGAAAAATCCCTAAAGCTCTGATTATCATAACTAATTTGAATTTTCCTGATAACCTTCTTTTCCATTTAACCACTCCAATAATTAATAATTAAAAAGAAGCGTCGTCAAAACCAATTTGTTTTATAGTACCACTCATAAAGAATGGCTTAATGCTATTAACTTTTATATCATGGATAACAAATGCACAAGGGGAATTAAAAGTTTCCTTTTTATACCTTCTATATTGAAGTAAGTCGATATATTCATCATAAGATTCTAATGCTTTATATTTTCCTACATATTTTCCTCCTTCATCCTTTACAAAGATTTCATCGTATTCGCAGTTCATAACACGTATATTATCTTTATCTACATCATTTACAAAAAGAATCCCTATTTCATCAGCCAACTTATCAATATCAGCACATTCTATAAAAATATTGGTAAATGTATTTTGAGCATCACCATTTATACGTTGTCCTTCAAATTTAATTTGATAATATCTTCTATCTCTCATAGCCAAATTACTTATCTCATTTTTAACGTTTCCTATCAATAAGTCCAAATGACTTTCAATAAATGAATATGTCTGGGCTACTATTGTATTTATTTCCTGCTCTTTAAATGGTTCACCTTTTTTTACAAAACTACTAATTAGGTTTTTTCCTGAATTATCCAATATACTTCTAGAAACAACTAATTTAGCATCAGAAATGTGTTTAACTTTATTATTAAATTCACTAATGTATGCATATTCCACAGAACTTTTAATAAATTCCATTTCCGTTTTTACTGCTACATAATTTGATTGTTTTTTTAAACTAGTTAATACACGGGGAAAATCAACACGCTCAATATCCATTGGATTTTCTGCTAACAAAGTAAGATTAATAAATTGTGCTAAAGAATCTAAGGAATTTCTCAAATACTGAAAAAAATCTTTAATGTATTTATCAAGTAAAAAGTAATGGCTTACACTTTTTCCTAATATATCTACCTTCCCTTTTGGAAAGTCCTCAATATTAAAACTGTACTGTCCTTCTTTTTTTAGCTTTTTCCACATCTCTTCATTCGTTTGTTCCTGTTCTTCATCCATTGCATCTAGTAGCCTTCTTATTAAATCCGAACAATATTCGGCAGTCTCTAAGTTCTTTATGCTATTAGTTACAAACTGCCATGAATCATACACTTTATATTCTAATAACAAGTCTCTCAATCCTACATCACAATTTAAAATAGTCATTCAAATCCTCCTTTTATTAATAAGAAATTCTTTCAACCTAATATATCAGAACAGTAAAAAAGAGACCCTAGTAAGACTAGAGTCCCTTTCAAATAATATAAAATTAACGAAGAAGTTGTAGAACTCCTTGTGGTTGTTGATTTGCTTGAGCAAGCATAGCTTGTGCTGCTTGAGAAAGAATAGAATTCTTAGTTTGTGCCATCATTTCTTTTGCCATATCAACGTCACGTACACGAGACTCAGCAGCAGTTAAGTTTTCTGAAGATGTTCCCAAGTTGTTGATAGTATGTTCTAAGCGATTTTGATATGCGCCTAGTTTAGAACGTTCTGCTGAAACTGATTCAATTGCATTCTGAATAGTTGTTACTGCGGATTTTGCATTTGAATAAGATGATACATCGATACTATCAACACCTAAATTCTGTGCTCTCATATCACGTATTGCAACTCTCATTGATTGGTCTTCATTGGCACCAATTTGTAATTGTACTGCTTCACCACTCACTTTGAAAGCTGCATTATCTGTAGCATTAGTTAGAGTTTTATCAACTGTTAATTGGAAGGCACCTACATCAACTAGACCATCTGTAGACGTTTTTGTTGCAACAGTAGCTTCATTAGTAGTTGTATTTGTTAATGTGTACTTTGCAGTGATACCTACATCAAAATTAGTTGTTCCTTCACCAGTAATCTTACCTTTTGTTACGGTAATTTCATTAGCGCCACCACTATTTAACTTGAAATCTGCAGTAGTTACATCTTGGTCAGTAAGTGTATCAAGTACAGTCCCATCAGCTTTCGTAAGTGTAATATCATACTTTCCACCTGTCGCACCATCTACAACTTTAATTTGATATGCTTGATTTACATCAATGGAAGCTCCACCTAATGCTAAATCCGCTGATGTTAGTCCTGTACCACCACCAGATAAATTTGCCGCTTCTATGGCTTTATTTTCTACTTTTAATGAATATGTGCCTACGGCTGTATCATTCAGTACTTCTGCCTTTGTAACTTTTGTGTTACCCGTAGCCAATGTAACGCTTTGTGACTGAGACCCATTTAATAGTTTCTTCGTATTGAATTCTGTAGTGTTACCAATTCTATCTATTTCAGAAGTCAACTGATTAATTTCTTTTTGTATTTCTCCTCTATCTGTATCCGTATTGGTATCATTTGAAGCTTGAACTGCTAATTCACGCATACGTTGAAGGATGTCGTGAGTTTCATTTAAAGCTCCTTCGGCTGTTTGAATCATGCTCACGCCATCTTGAGCATTCTTTGAAGCCATATCAAGCCCACGAATTTGCCCACGCATTTTTTCAGAGATTGCTAGACCGGCAGCATCATCCCCTGCACGGTTAATACGAAGACCTGAAGATAATTTTTCCATTGATTTTGATTGAGCTGTAGAAGCACTATTCAACTGACGATAAGTGTTAAGAGCTGCGATATTATGATTAATTCTCATTTTAGTTTCCTCCTTGGAATATACTGTTCACGTCCTTGTGAACATTTTGGATTTGGTGTATTAGCAAGGGTAGCGAGCCGGCCGATCTCTTTCTTCCTTACTTACATTATTAGTATCGGAACGACATCGGATTTTTTAATAGGTTTTTAGAAATTTAGATATTATTTTTTTGATTTTTTATTAGATCCAAGTTTTTAAGTATAGCTTCACTATTTGATGCAGATACATCCTCCCTTAGTTCACCGCGAATGACTTCTACACTTCTAGGTGCACGGATGCCTATTTTTACTTGATCACCTTTCACTTCTGAAATGACAATCTCTACATCTTCACCAATCCAAATGGTTTCTCCAGGTTTTCTAGATAATACTAGCATTAGCTCACCCCATTTCACTTTCTAAAGAAAGTTTATGACGAATTTCATAGCGGTCATTATCTACTATGACTTGCTTGGCTTTGTTGTTGACAGTGTTTAAGACAACCGGCGCTTTAAGGTTGATAGTTGAATTTTCAAGTTTGTCTTTTAACGATACTATTCCGAATACCGCAACTTCTTTTTCATCTTTAATTTCCAAGGCATGCACTGTTGCCTCATCTAAATTAAAATTGTAATTTGCTATTACGGCATATGGACTTGTAATGATAAATGCCAGACCTTCTGTTTTCACTGATTGCAAAACTTGAAAGATACTGTTTTCTTCAACCGGAAGCATTATAAAGCTTTTTTCATCTTCAAATCCTGGAATGCCGTGTTCAAATGAAAGAATATGGGAAGGATTAATGCTAATTTCGCCCATATAGGCTGTTTTAATGTTCATTTTTAACGCTCCTTATTGTTAGATTAGCCAATCAATTTTAAGGGAAGGCTGTTGAATCAAATCAACACTTACTTTCCCAGGTGTATATTGATGTATCGGTTTATTAATCTTTGTATTATTAATTACTTTTTGCGGTTCTACATTAATCTCCACTTCAGCAGGTTGAAAATCAATCTTTACATTTCCTTGAGAAGGGATGAATTTAATATTTATGCTCGTATAGGGCTGTCTGCCTCTTCTTTTTGCATGCTCTACAATCGGGTTCCCGCCATTTTCAATCTTCATTAAATTATCACCCTCTTGCGATACCCGGGCAAGTCCATTTAAGGCTTCTTGGATACTATAATCGGCTACTTCTACTGTTCTTCTGCGAGAGCTCTTTAAGTCAAGATCCGCTCGTGCTTCGGTTGTATCAATTGAAAGCAATGACTGCGTTGTATTGATTGTCATTTTCGCTTGCGGTTGCTGCAAGTCGAGTTCTGCTTTCGGTTGTTGAATAAGTTGCTGAGGTTGTTGAATCGTTAGTCCGATTTGACCTCTTGTTGTTTGTAGTTGAAGTTTTGGGATGTCCACCTGTTCTCTCCCCTTTAAAGAAAGCGTTTGGAAATAAATTTCCAAACGCTCCACATTATCTTAAAAAGTCTACTAAAGTTGGTTGTATAATGCTCGCTCCTACTGAAAGGGCCGCACGATGTATGGATTCTTGCGTTGTCATTTGCACAATCGCTTTTTCATAATCGACGTCCTCATTCTCCGACATCCGTTTTGTGGCGATTATTTCTTGAGATTGAAGACGCGAATCCATTAACTCTACCCGGTTTTGCCGCGCTCCAATGTCCGCACGTGTATTAGTTAATTTATTCATTCTGTCTTGAATGGTTGAGATGTGCTTAGATAACTGCTCTCCACTTGAAGAATTTATTGATCCATCAATATCTTTAAACATCTGGTCAATCTCATTGAATAATTTAATTGGTGTAGTATTAATTTTCATTGAAATCCCATCGAAAACTTCAATTTCAATCGGTTTTTCAAATGCTTCGTCAACTGCTGCAAATTTACCATCTGCAAAAGGAGCAGTAGTGGTTTTTGTCCCACTAAAAATATACCGCTCACCAATTTGTGTATTGGCTAAATCCTGAATATGAGCCCTTAATTGTTGCAACTCACTATTTATACTATTTCGATCAGTTGCCGTATAAGTATCACTCGATGCTTGCACCATTAATTCATTGGCACGCTGCAAGGCAGAGTTGACTTTATCAAGTGTATCATCCGTCGTATCCAGCCAATTGTGGGCTTCACCGATATTCCGCGAATATTGTTCCACATTATTTAACTGTGTACGCAACGCGATTCCTTTCATGGCCACGACTGGGTCATCGGAAGGACGAGTTACTTTTTTGCCTGTATTAATCTGCTCTTGCACTTTTCCCAACTTTGCATAACTGTTCGACAAGTTGCGAAGCAAGTTATTGGAAAGCATTGATTGTGTTACGCGCATGTTTTATCCCTCCTATAACCCAACACGGCCCATGCCGTTAATAATTTTATCCAACGTTTCATCAATAACGGAAATCATACGCGCATTTGCGTTATATGCTTGTTGGAAAGTAATCATATTGGTCATTTCTTCATCTAAGGAAACTGAACTTACGGAAGCTCGTTTTTCTGTTACAGCTTGCTTTAGCGTTTCAGAGTTATATTTCAAACGTTCCGCTTGTTGTCCATCTACCCCAAGCTGGCCGATCAGCCCTTCGAAATAGGTTTGGACGCTGACACCGCCTAGGTTTCCTCCGCCATTTTGATCATTTAGATTCTTGAATTTTATATTAGCAAGCGCTAGTGCGTTTTTGCCATTTCCTGGCTCTGGAGTTGGAATAGGTGTTGTCTCTAAAGAATCTGAAGCAGCAATTAAACTAGCATCATTTAGGATAGTTTGCGAAACATAGATATTCCCTCCTGTGATAGGAGAACTAGTATCATTACTAACAAAGAACTCTTTACCAGTTACCCCTTTCAAATCTGTTCCCTTTTTATGAATACTGTTAAATGCATCTGCAAATTCTTTAGCCAAAGTATCCAGCTTCTTCAACATATCCGGGAAAAGCCCTTTTTCAGAGGCTGGAGTAGTCACATTACTTTTATAGCCATATGAATCAACTAGGGATTTAAATTTCCCTAAACTATTAAAAATATTAATATCTGCATTTATACTATCACCACTGCTATCTACACCACCCAGACCTGTAACCATTCCTGTTGGAGTCTCTGTATTTGTTCCCCTATTACTAAGTTTTGCAAAGTTTTTGCCTTCCACTAGTGTGATAGATTGAACGCCATTCAACTTCAACGAAACTGTCAAAGACCCTTCAGCATTAGCCAAAGCATTACCACCAGATTGCACTTTTGTCGTTTCTACAGGGAAGTAGGTTGATAGTTTATCAATTAAATTATCACGTGCATCATACAGATCATTCGGCAAATAGCCATTCGGTTCTACAGCTTGGATTTGAGCATTGATGCCAGCAATTTGTTCTAGAATCGAGTTAGCGTCACGCAAAAGGATGCCGATTTCGGATGCGGCATTTTCTTTTATTTGTTGGATGCTATTGTGCATATAGTGAAATGAATCTGCCACCGCAATCCCCCGTTGTACCACGACTGCGCGCGCCCCGCCGTCTTCAGGGTTGACGTTTAAATCTTGTAGCGAATTATAAAAATCATTGAGCGATTGAGCTAGTCCATAATCAGATGGTTCTGTCAAGATATCTTCCATTTCCGTGATGGACTGCGAACGTGCTTCCCAATAACCCAATTTTGTTGCTTCCTGGCGATATTGCTTGTCAATAAAGCTATCACGAATGCGTTGAACAGAGCCGGCTTCAACACCTGTTCCAATATAGCCGGCATTTGTATCGTTATTCAATCCTACTCCCGGATATGGCAAAGTAGGTTGCATATTTACCCGTTGGCGCGAATAGCCTTCTGTGTTGGCATTCGAAATATTATGTCCCGTTGTATATAAAGCGCTTTGTTGCGTAAAAAGGCCGCGCTTGCTTGCTTCCAATCCCATAAATGTGGAGCGCATAGTGTCTCCTCCTTTAATATGTATGTATGAGCGCAGATTTGAACTGCGCTATGCTTGCGAATCAAATAGAGATTTTTTAGCTGCTGTATAATCTCTCCGCACCGCATTGCCAGAGTAATTAATTTCCTCTGATTGCGGCTGCAGTATGTTTAATGTTGCATTGACAACCTGCAACGATTGGTACACCAACTTCTGGTTTAAGGCGTTTTGCTGTTTCACTTCGTTTATTGTTGAAAGTAAACTAGTTCTTACTTTTTCTAACGTTTCCCGTTCTTCTATCACATCAGCAGCATTAATTACATCAGCGACAGTTGGTGTGCCAGCAAGAGCAATTCCTTTTGCTCGGAGGTAATCCGTTACCATTTGCTGGCGCTGTTTCTCGAGTAGTTCGATTGCTGCTACATGGGACTGCTCGTTTTTCAGCATTTCATCAAGCTCTTCCATGTTGCCCTTCTTCACAAGCTCCGTTTTCTTGTAAGCTAGCTCGAGTAAACTTTTATGCATTTTTTCAAGCTTTTCTAGATTGGCGATGATGAGTTGGACAGACATGGTTTCGAGCTCCTTTGCTGTTTAATAACGATAGAATTTTAGCAAATCCTCTGCCACTTTATTGGCATTTACTTTGTATTCTCCGGATTGAATTTGTTCTTTCAGTTGCTGAATTTTTTGTGCACGTTCTGCGGTGTACGTAGAAGAGACAGACATTTCTTTGGCAGCGGATGAAATTTCGATTTTATCTGAAGACACGGCAGCCTTCTTCTCGGCTGCTTTTACATTATTTTGCGCTTTGTTATATGGGTTGACTGAATTTACACCATAAGACGTGATTTTCACAACGATTCCTCCTTCAACTTTAATCTATACTATTATTTTCGGTTATATCTAATAATTATTAACCTTTATAAATGAAAAAACTCACAATCCATGCTTTTTCCTATTAACGCAACGGTGAACAAGGATTTTTAGCACTATTGTGAGCACAACTATTTACTTATTTCTTTCAGATAAATATGTTCCTCTTTCACTTTTTGCTATGTTCGCTCTGAATTCCTTTGCCGCTTCAAAAGTACGTAAATCAGATTTTAATTCATCTGCACATTGATCGCAAAGTTTCCCTTTCGTTGTCAGACGGCCGCAGTTGTCGCAAGGATAGCCCAAATTAGGAAACATGGCAGGCTGCAAACGGTTTTTACGTACCCATTTATATAATAATTCTTCCTGTACACCTGTCGCTTCAACTATTCTTTCAACTGTTGCCGCGCGATTTTCACGTTTTCTTAAAAACTTGTAAACAATCTGGTACAACTCTTCTTCTTTTTGAACACAATTATAGCAAACATCCCGAACACCTGTATAATTAAAAAACTCTCCGCAACTAGGGCAATTGCGTAATTCAGCCATGCTGATTCCCCCTGTCTTAAAAACTATTACTTTTTACTTATTCTCTTTATCGGCTTTTTTTATATTTTCTTTACCCTCTGATTAAGGTGAAGGCCTTCACGGATTTTGCTCCCGCATCCAACAGCAATTGCTTGGCATGGTTGATGGTAGTCCCCGTTGTATAAATATCATCAACTAAAAGAATGTCTTTCTGTTGTACTATAACCCCTTGTTCTAACTGAAAAATTTGCGGTGTGTTGAGCCTTTCTTCACGCGATTTGCTTGCCTGTGTTGCAGTGGTCATTTTTTCGAGAAGGTGAGTATAGGGGATTACGGCTTCATTTAACAACTCGTCAACATGGGCAAATGTCCGTTCTTTTCGTTTTTCCGCATGCATTGGGATCGGGACGATGAGTTCTTTTGTCTTTTTTAAATGGTAATGTAGCTGATATCTGAACACTTTTGCCAATAAAAGATCATGCATAAATTTATAGCGGTGCAGATAATCTTTCATTTGTTCGTTATATTTATAGAGTGAAGTGACTTCTTCATTTGATGTTTTGCAAATCTCAAACTTTTCTTCGCATTCTAAACAAATGGTTCTCGGAAATTCATTCGTTAAAAGCGTTTTCCAGGTTACGGGCACATCAATCGGAGAGTTGCAAAGAAGACAATTTTCAACTTCATTCCTCTTCAACTCCCGAACCCCTCCTTATTCAGCCGAAGTATTTCATTGCGTGCTTCATCCATTTCGGCCGTTATGCCATGGTGAAAGAACACAATATCGCCTTCTGGAAACTGTACGTTTCGCCCGACTCGGCCACTAATTTGAATTAGGGCACTGGAAGTGAAAATTTTGGATTCTGCCCCTACCACGGCAACTTGTACATTATTGATGGTAATGCCCCTTTCGAGAATGGTAGTTGTGAGCAACCCGGGAATCTCTTCATTCCGCAGTTTTATCACCTTTTCTTTTCGGTGTTCATCTTCTGCATGCACGCTTAGAATTTTTTCATTCATCCGCTGGAACAGAGGGATCGCTTTTTGCATTAATTGTATAGTCGGAAAGAAAATCAAGAAAGGTTCTCGATTGGATAGTCTCTTTTCTGTCCATTCGATTAGTTTGAGAGGAATTTTCCCTCTGGTGATGCCTTTTTCGTAAGACCAGAGCGCCTCAAACCGAGGAACCGGCAAAGGATGGTTATGATATCTTTTGGGGATAAACGAATAGCTCCAGTTCTCTTTTTTCACTGTATTTAAAATTTGAGTTGAGGGCGTAGCGGTCACGAATGCAATGGGCGCCCCCTCTTTTTTTGCTTTCAGAACGGCTTGTTGTAATGCCAGATCAATGGTATAAGGGAAAGCATCGGCTTCATCTACAAGTTCCACATCAAACGCATTTTCGAATCGAAAAAGCTGATGCGTTGTTGAAAGGACAAGCTGCGAAAAGCCGGCTTGTTTTGGCGCATTGCCGTATAAGGCGTGGATGTTTGTATTGGGAAATACTTTTTGAAAACGAGGAAACAGTTCAAGCACAACATCTGTTCTTGGTGTAGCGATACATACACGCAAGCCTTTGTTCAGAGCATGGAGAACGGCGGGGAATAAGATTTCTGTTTTTCCAGCGCCACAGACTGCATGTACCAGATGGCTGCGTTTATTATTCATACTCTCGGTTAACTCTTGGGCTGCCTGCTTTTGCGCGGGTGTATAGGTACCATCCCAATCCAACACATGCTTTTGGTATTTGAGTGGCAGCGGACCGTTCCAAAGTATCAAATTCGTACAGCTCGTCACGCGCCCCATGTTAATGCAATGCCGGCAATACACACAAATTTTTTCACACTTGGCACAATTGTATTGCACGAACTCGTGTTGAATTTGGTTATAACAACGATTGCATGTGAATGATTGACGCAGGAATATTCCCTTTGGTTGGCTAGTAATCCCCGATTTCACATTGAAATAGTTTTGTTGAATGTAAGCATTGACTTTCTCTTGATGGAATGGCGTATTGCTTCGCGTCCAAATACGACCGGTAAAAAAATCGCGAACTTGTGGTTCAACGATGATTCCTTTGTAAAGGAAGCGTTTGTTTGACCTTATTAATTTAAATTTCATTTTTACTCATTCCTTTTGATATTTAAATGTCCGGTATTCTTCAAAAACGGTCCGGTAAAATCAAATCTGTGTCCGGTAACAAACCACAATCAAACAAAAAACAGTCCCCACCAAATGGCAAAGACTGCATTTCATCAATATCTAACTAAATCTGTTTTACCCAACTAAGCCCTAAAGCCCCTTCACCTAAATGCGTGCCCACTACAGGTCCAAAATAACTTAAATTAAACTCCACATTCGGGTAGGTTTCAGCCAGTTGGTTCATCCATGCGCGACCATCTTCTTCACAGTTGGCATGGATCACGGTTGCGATATATGAATCGCCACTTTGAACGTCCTGAGCCAGCAATTCTTCTACTCTGCGCAATGCTTTTTTCTTTGTGCGGATCTTTTCTAATGGGACGATTTTTTTATTTTCAACCCAGAGAATTGGCTTTACTTGCAATAGACCGCCTACTAAAGCAGCTGCAGCGGAAAGTCTGCCGCCTCGTTGCAGGTGCGATAAATCATCTACAATGAAATAGGCTTTCACCAATTTTTTCATTTCTTCCAGCGTACTTAAAATTTGCTCAGCCGTTGCGCCTTGCTCGGCCATTTCGGCCGCTTTCAACACATAATAGCTTTGAGGGGCACAGGAAATTTCGCTATCGAATGTATATACTTTAATTCCTTCCACCATCTGGGCTGCCTGAACGGCTCCCTGGTATGTGCCGCTCATGCCGCTGGATATATGAATGGAAATAACTTCATCATAATCTTTTGATAGCTCTTCAAACAACTCGGCAAATTTACCGACGGCCGGTTGCGTTGTTTTTGGAAAAACCTTCGCTTCCCGCACTTTATCGTAAAATTCCGATGAGGTAATTTCGACTTCTTCTTCGTAGCTGGCATCTTCGAAAATGACGCTAAGCGGAATCATCCGAATGTTGTACCGATCCCGTTCCTCTCGCCTCAAATATGCTGTACTGTCTGTTACGACCGCAATACTCATAAAACTCCACTCCCTGTTATTCATAGTTTACTTTAGTTCTAGTCATCTGTGAACTTGATTCTCGCAATCATTTCAAAAAACAAATTTCAAGAATGATTAGCCTTCAAATGTTAAAAATCACGCTCGTTTATTCGCATAAAAAAAGCACTTCGTATACGTTAAAAACTATTGTACACGAAACGCCCATCCTTGTTTGAAACTTTCGTTAGACAAAATCAACCAATTTCCAACTTGTTTTTTATTGTGCAGATTCATCGCCAATGTAATAGACACTCGTCACTTTCCAATCGTTATCTTCTTTGACAAAGACGGTAACTTGGCGGCCGCTGCTTGCTAGTTCTGCATTTGTTTCGATTTCTGTCATGTGGATATCCAAGTTTGCAAACACTTGCGCTTCCTCTTCATCATATTTCACGATGGTCACGTCAGTTGCTGACCTTGCAATATCATATTGTTCAAACGCTTGTTTTGCCGCTTCTACATCTTCTTCAACGTTAAAACCTTGGGGATGTTTGGATAAGGTTTCAACATATCGATCGATGTCTTTTGAATTAAATGAGTCAATATATTCATTGAATGCGGCCACGATTGCGGCTTGTTCCTCTTTTGGGATATCTGGTGCTTCTACCACTTCATCACCCGTTATTTCAAAACCAACCGTACTTTCATTAGAAGCCACTTGCTGTTCATTCGTATTCGCTTCATCTTTATCATTACACGCCGATAGCAAAAACAGCGCTGCCACCAGCATTATCCATTTATTCATAAAATCTTCCCTCCAACGCCCATATTGTAGCACAGATGCTAAACTATGGCTATTTACATATTAAAAGTCCAAAATTGTATGCATTTTTTATCACTCTTGCTTCACATTTTTAAGACGTTGTGTATGGAAAATTAGTTTCCTGTTACCTGGAAAGCAAAAAAATCCAATCAACGAAAACTCGTTAATTGGATAAATGGATGATGATTTTATCGCACTTCAACCCAGCCGTTTTTGATTGCTGTGACAACGGCTTGCGTGCGGTCGTTTACGTTCATTTTTTGCAGGATGCTGGATACGTGGTTTTTCACCGTTTTTTCGGAGATGAACAACGTTTCCCCGATTGTTCGGTTGGATTGGCCATCTGTCAGCAATTGAAGCACTTCACATTCACGTTTTGTCAGCAAGTGGAATGGACGGCGAATTTCCGTTTGGTGGAAGTTGCCTTTATTTTCGTGCTCGCTTAAACGGCGGAATTCCGCAACCAAGTTTTTCGTTACTTTTGGATGCAGGTAAGAGCCGCCATTCGCCACGACTTTGATGGCTTCCACGATTTCTTCTGCATCCATTTCTTTCAGCATATAGCCTAATGCCCCTGATCGTAATGCATGCGTGACATACGATTCATCATCATGAATCGACAGCATAATCACTTTTGCGCTAGGGAATTCCGCAAGCAACTCAGCAGTCGCTTCTACGCCGTTTTTGCCGGGCATATTAATATCCATTAAAACAACGTCCGGTAAATGTTGACGATAGATGCTTACTACATCTGAACCGTCGTCGCCTTCAGCTACCACTTCAAATGTATCTTCAAAGTCCAGGATACGCTTTACCCCTTCGCGGAATAATTGGTGATCGTCTACAATAATAATTTTCGTCATAAATCCTTTTCCCCCTACAATTGCACCTAATTATGTGTCTTTATTTTTTCTATTTTTTCAGGTAATGGAACGTTGAAATAGATGCTCGTCCCACTTCCCGGGCTGCTTTGTATTTTCAACGTGCCTTTTAGCAAATCGATTCGCTCTTTCATGCCGATAATGCCAAAAGACTGTTCCCTCACACTGATTTTATCAAAACCGGAGCCATTATCCTTCACGAGCACACTCACATTTTTTTCGAGCCACTCCATTTTCACCCAAATATCAGGCGCCTTGCCATGTTTGATGGCATTCGTAACGCATTCTTGGACAATTCGGAAGATGGAAACTTCAAAATCCGTCGGCAACCTCATTCCATCGCAAACCGGCTGGAAATGAATATGTACACCTGGGTTATATTCCATCACAGTGGAAAGATATTTTTTCAAGGTAGGCACAATGCCCAAATCATCCAGAGCCATTGGACGCAGATCATAAATGATTCGCCTTACTTCCGATAATGCATTGCGAACCGTCGTTTTCAACTCGGCAATTTCCTGAATTGCCGCGTCAATCCCTTTTTCCTTATACGTCCGTTCAATCAAATTCGAGCGCATTAAGACATTTGCCATCATCTGCGCCGGACCATCGTGAATTTCACGGGATAAACGCTTTCTCTCTTTTTCCTGCGCCGCAATAATTTTAATGCCAAAGTCTTGCTTTATTTTTGCATTTTCCAAGGCAATCGGCACGTTTTTCAGATCCGTTGTTAAATAGTTCAACACAACATTGACTTGATTGACAATATGCTCGGCGCGTTCGATGGTATCGAACAATGCTTTTAATCGGCGTTCCAGATCATCGCGCTTTTCACGCAAACGCTTTTCTTCGGAACGTGTCAAGGAAAGTTTAATTTGAAGGTCGTTCGCATTTTCGTAAGCTTCCCGAACTTGCTCTTCGGAGTATTTGTTGAAGTATTTACTCACTTCTACCAGACGTTGCTTCGCCAATTTAGTTCTTTTTTCCAAGTCATCATTTTCATCTATTATCAGTTTGATACTCTGCTTGATGAGTTCCAATTCCGTTTTCATCTCTTCGTAACTGTTGCGGCTCTGTTCACTAATAATGAAGATATCGCTTTTGGAACTTGTGATCGTTTCAATCATTCGGTTAAATATCACATCAAGCGAGCCAAGATCGATTTTTTCATTTGAAAACATACCTTTACCCCAATCCAATTGGTGTTATTATTATATATAATGTTTAATTACACCATAGCGATATTGCGTCTGGATGTCAGACTTGTGTTAAACAGATTACACTTTTGTAACAAATCATTCAAATAAAGCATGATCTATTACTTTCAGCAGATATAGAATAGAAAAAAGCGGTAAACCTGTATCTGTAATTGTTCATTACTATTATAGCATTTTTATAAAAAAATTTAACCAAATATCTTACTAAAGGCTTTTTAATTTTAAGGAGATGAAATAATGCGAAATGACTATAAAACAATTAAGGGTTATGGCGAAAAAGAAATTGTCATTTCAAAATCGCGTTTTATTGCCTATGTGAATCGAGCGGAGACAGAAGAAGAGGCCATTGAATTTATAGACAGCATCAAGAAAAAACACGCCAACGCCACACACAACTGCTCTTGTTATATGGTTGGCGAACATGATCAGATTCAAAAAGCGAACGACGACGGGGAACCGAGCGGAACGGCAGGCGTCCCCATGCTTGAGGTATTAAAAAAACAAGGCTTGAAAGATACGGTTGTTGTGGTGACTCGTTATTTTGGGGGTATCAAGCTGGGCGGCGGAGGGCTGATCCGCGCGTATGGCAAAGCCACAACCGAAGGAATCGATGCAGCCCAGGTAGTCGAACGAAAACTGCATCATGTCATGAAAGTGTCCATCGATTACACGTGGCTTGGAAAAGTGGAAAATGAAGTGCGCAATTCCCACTACACTTTAAGCGAAATCCAATACGCCGAAGCAGTGGAAGTAATCGTTGATGTCTTAAAAGATGAAGAAGAACAGTTCACAGAGTGGATCACCGAGCTAACGAATGGCCAAGCAACTATCGCTTGCATTGATAAAAAATTTGTGGAGTTTGTGGTTTAGGGGTACCAACGTATCCAATCGACAACTTTCACATGGAGGAAGCGGCATGGAAACAGTCCTCCTGGCTTCCTCTACTCCATTGCAAAACAGGCAGTTCTCTTTATTGACATAAATTTTTAAAAAATTTAATCTATGAAACTAAAATAATATTTTACTGTCTTTCGACAACACAGTATAATTAAACTTACTGGCCTAGTTGTCGAATATTTTGGTTTTAAAGAAAATTACAACACTGATGCTCTATTTAAAAGTTCGGCTTCCTGAAACAGCATCCAGCAATAAATAGAATAGTATATTCCCACTCAGAGGAGAGTTTAAATGAAAAGATCAGAACTTAATAACTTGAACAAGAAGAAAAAGAAAAAGTTTTCTTTTGTCTTAAAAGTTCTTCTGGTATTGTCCGCCTCGTTATTATTATGTGTGACAGCGTATGGCGTATACATAACGAAAAAAGCGGAGAAAGCAGCGGAACAGTCGTATGAAGAAATTGGGCGCGCCGGATCGGACTTGCGTGATGCCGCAGTCAAACCGCTCGAAGATAATGTCTCGATTTTATTTGTCGGAATTGACGATAGTGAAGAGCGTGCTCAAGGCTCGGAAACTTCCCGTTCGGATGCTTTAATTTTGGCAACGTTGAATAATGAAGAAAAAACCGTAAAACTGATTAGCATTCCTCGTGATTCGAATGTTTATATCCCATATGTAGGCTACAACGATAAAATCACGCATGCCCATGCCTATGGAGGTACGCTTGCTACCATTGAAACGGTAGAACAATTATTCGAAATTCCCGTTGATTATTATGTACGCATGAACTTTAATGCCTTTATCGATGTAATCGATGCATTAGGCGGAATTGAAGTAGATGTTGACATTCCTTATGCTTTTTATGAAATGGACGAAAACGACAACAAGTCTATCTATCTAGAACCAGGGTTGCAGGAATTGGACGGAAGAGAAGCACTTTCCCTTGCCCGTACGCGTAAGCATGACAGCGATATTATGCGAGGCCAGCGCCAGCAAGACATTATCGAAGCCATTGCGAAAAAGGCTGCTTCCGCATCTTCCATTACAAAATATGACGATGTGCTTCAAGCCATCAGCACTAACATGAAAACAGACATGACGTTTGATGAAATGAAATCGTTTATTAACTATTTCACGGAAGGTGTTCCACAAATCGATTCCCTAACATTGGACGGCTATGATGACACATCTACCGGTACTTATTATTACCAACTCGATACAGAGTCTTTGGAAGAAACAAAACATATCTTGCAAGCCCATCTTGAATTAATCCCTGATACTTCGGATATCTCGGGAACAGAAGGCCAATCCACAAGCGAAAACGCATCCGGATTGCCGTATTCTCCAGAAGCGGTTTCATCGTCAAGATAGAATGATAAAATGTACATTTCAGCGAAAGTTGAAGTGTACATTTTTTTTTATGATTTTCTTCTAACCTGACAAAAAATCGACCATTTAATATATACCATCTTTTCCTGAATTTTAAACATCAAAAAAGCTACGACATCACTTCGTTTTAAGAAACGATTGGATGTCGTAGCTTTTTATTTAAAGAGAATTCTCTGATTGAAATTAAAGTTTATTAAAGATTCTTGCCAGATTCATCAATGGTCGATAGTTCTTGCCGGCGAGTCCGATGATTTCAACGAAAAGTTCAATCGCTACTAGAATGACTGTGACCAATAGAATCGCTCCCCAAAGTTTTGCCATGGAGAAGATGATGGCTGCCAACCCAAACATTGCTGCAATTCCGTAGATAATCAATACCGTTTGTCTATGGGAGAAACCAATGTCGAGCAAGCGGTGATGCAAGTGTGATTTGTCCGGATCCGACCATTTTTGCTTGTTTCGATAGCGACGAACGATTGCAAAGAATGTATCAGAAATCGGTACCCCCAACATAATAACAGGGATGATGAATGAAAAGATTGTGACTCCTTTAAATCCTAGTAAGGAAAGAACCGCAATCATAAAGCCTAAAAATAGAGCGCCTGTGTCCCCCATGAAGATTTTCGCTGGGTGGAAATTATAGAATAAGAAACCAATTGTACTGCAAGCTAAAATTGCTGCTGTTGCCACTACGAACACATTGCCCATGATCAAGGCCATGAAAGCTAATGTAATGAGTGCAATGGTAGATACACCAGCTGCAAGACCATCTAACCCATCAATTAAATTAATCGCGTTTGTAATCCCGACAATCCAAAGAATGGTAAACGGAATACTTAAAAATCCAAAATCCAATTCCCCACCGAATGGCAAGTTGATGAATCCGATTTGAATATCCCCTAAAAAGACGATGATACATGCCGCGACTAACTGGCCCAGCATTTTCGCTTTTGCTGAAATTTCGTACATGTCATCCAGAATACCCGTAATGACAATCACCGTAGCCCCTAATACAATGGCTAAAGGAATGAACAGTGGATTATCTCCATTTTGTACAGCAGGCATTGGTCTAAGAACAGCTAGTCCAATGATAAATGCAATAAAAATAGCTAAACCACCAAGTCGGGGCATAATCCGCGAATGTACTTTTCGATAGTTGGGTGCGTCTACTGCACCGATTCGGAATGCTAACCGTTTGACAAGTGGAGTAACAAGAATGGCAGCGATAAATGCCACGATTAAAGACACGTAAAGCATGTCTCTCCTCCTCAAAAAAATAATTAGTTAGATAGTTATCTGCACCTTAAACCTCAATCATTATAGCATGAACATTGAGGAAAATATAGCTTTTCCGGTTTACAAAAAAAGAACATTTAAGACAAATTGATTAAATTTGGAGCTCTCTATTCTAATACCTGTTTTGATGAATATGGAAATAAATTTCCTTACCGGATTTTATTTCATTTAGTTTTCCTCGATGGCAAGTAGTCATACCTTGGAAAGTTTGGTAGAATAATTAAGTGTCTAGTACCTTTAGACGACTTCCAAAGGAGCGAAAATTATGTTGTCCATTTTTAATCGAAACAAAGAAAAAACAAGTTTTCGAGAATTAAAACGATATTATAAAATTGTCGACAAAATCAATCAACTTGAATCAACATACTCCTCAATGACAGATGATGAGTTAAGAAATATGACGTTCGAGTTTAAAGAAAGGTTACAGAATGGCGAAGAATTATCCAATATAGTGCCGGATGCCTTCGCAGTAGTGCGTGAAGCAGCCAAACGCGTACTCAACATGCGCCATTTTGATGTCCAGTTAATCGGTGGCCTCGTGCTGACCGAGGGGAATATTTCCGAAATGCCAACCGGTGAAGGGAAAACATTGGTGGCTTCCCTGCCCTCGTACGTCCGTGCACTGGAAGGAAAAGGCGTCCACGTAATTACCGTGAATGATTACTTGGCAAAGCGTGACTTTGAGTTAATCGGACAAATCCATCAGTTCCTTGGCTTAACTGTTGGCTTGAATGTGCCAATGATGGATCCAAACCAGAAAAAAGTTGCTTATAACGCCGACATTACGTATGGAGTAGGAACAGAATTTGGTTTCGATTATCTTCGCGATAATATGGCCAGTTCAATTGGAGACAAAGTTCAGCGCCCTTATCACTTTGCCATTATTGACGAAGTGGATTCGGTATTGATTGACGAAGCTAAAACACCGTTAATCATCGCAGGAAAAATGTCTTCCAACGAAGATTTCCACCATATCGCGGCAAGATTGGCAAAACGCTTCAAAAAAGATGAGGATTATGATTTTGATCCTGAAACAAAAGCAACTTCCTTAACTGAAAAAGGAATTGAGAAGGTAGAAGCGGCTTTTGGCATTGATAATTTATACGATTTGGAGCACCAAACATTATACCACTTTGTCATTCAAGCAGTGAGAGCACATGTGATGTTTGAGCGCGACGTAGATTACATAGTCAAAGACGATAAAATCGAATTAGTGGATATGTTCACGGGACGTATCTTGGAGGGCCGTTCACTGTCAGACGGCTTGCACCAAGCAATTGAGGCTAAAGAAGGCGTAACCATTACGGAAGAAAATAAAGCGCAGGCTCAAATTACGATTCAGAACTACTTCCGTATGTACCCGAAATTATCAGGTATGACTGGTACTGCCAAAACGCAAGAAAAAGAATTTCTTGATGTGTATGGAATGAGTGTTATTCAAATTCCAACAAACCGTCCGAAAATTCGAATCGACCAACAAGATTTAGTTTTCGAAACGAAAGAGCAAAAATACGATTATGTTGCAAAAGAAGCAAAGGCTCGGCATGAAAAAGGTCAACCAATCTTGATTGGTACCACTTCCATCCTGCAATCCGAGACAGTGGCAAGCTATTTGGATAAATATAAGTTATCCTACCAGCTGCTCAATGCAAAAACTGTTGAGCAAGAAGTGGAACTCATTTCTCAAGCCGGCCAAGAAGGACGAATTACGGTCGCAACCAACATGGCTGGGCGCGGAACCGATATTACGCTTGGCGAAGGTGTAGACGAATTGGGCGGTCTTTATGTGATCGGAACCGAAAAGCATGAAAGCCGGCGAGTGGACAACCAATTGCGCGGTCGATCCGGGCGTCAAGGCGACCCTGGGGAAAGCCGATTCATCCTCTCTCTTGAGGACGATATGTTCCGACGTTTTGCGGAGGAAGATGTAGAAAAATTCCAAAAGAAAAAGGTTACCGATGAGTCAGGGCTGATTCAAAACAAAGAAGTACTTGAATTGGTAGACCGTACGCAACGCATTGTAGAAGGCGCTCATTTCTCGATGCGCGAATACAACTTGAAATTGGATGACGTAATTAACGATCAACGCCGTGTTATCTATAACCTTCGCGATAGCGTGTTAAAACGCGAAGATTTAATTGGCCAATTAAAAACGATGCTAAATGAAACAGTTGACTTCGCCATCAGGGACAATGCACCGGAAGAGCTAAACCCTACAGAGTGGAATTTCGATGGAATGGAAAACACGGTAAATTCCCTATTCTTAACACCTGTTTCAATTGACCGAAATGAAGTGAAAGTAAAACGCATTTTGGAATCTGTCCAGCCTTCAGTGGATGAACTCATCGAAACAATTGAAGGTTTTGAACAAAACGAACAAGTCATGCAAATTGTGCCGCGCGTCATGTTATCTTATATTGACAGCATGTGGGTCCGCCATTTGGAGCAAATGACACACTTAAAAGAAGGAATTGGACTGCGCCAATACCAGCAGGAAGATCCAATGCGCATCTACCAAAGAGAAGGGCTTGAACTCTTCGGTAAAAACTATCAGGAGCTTCGCCGTTCCATCGTGAGAGAATTAGTCGGATTTATGAAATCGCTGCATAATACGGAGGAGGAAGCATAATGGGATTATTTTCATTTTTTAAAAAGACAGATAAAGTCGGTACAGATAGTGCCATCGATTCAAAGGAACTTGGACAAGAGTCTAATGCAAATGAAACAGAACTTGTTGAAACAAAGCTTTCTTTCCATCCTGACTGGGAAGTGCCGCAAGAACAAAAATATATTTTCAGCTTTTTAGCGAACGAACTATCACCATTAAAACCAAATCAGTTGTCCTTGGCGGCGATTAGTATTGAAGAAGATCCTCATTCAAAAGCGTGGAATGTAAAAGCGTTTGTGCGTTCTTCATTGAATCAAAGCATCCAGCTTGGGGAAATCGAATTATTGCTGTTGGATAAAGAAAACCGCCAATTGGCTTCCAAATCATTCAATTTTGCCGACCTTGGAACCATTCCGGCAAAAAGCGCGCGCCCTTGGGTATTTACGTTTGAAAAAAGCACAATCGCAGCGGATGAAGTACCGGAAGAAGGCTGGAAAATCGCGTTCAACCTCATTTCATTAAGAGGCCACCAACTTGAATTGGATGAAACATGGAAAAAGCAACTTCCTGAAGAACAGCAAGAAGTATTGAAGAATATTGTAAAGGATTTACCGAAGCTGGGTAAAAACGAAGTAAACTTTACAGGCTTGCAAGCAAAATTCCAGGAAGATGAAAGTTTGGTTACTTCCATCTTTATTCGAAATGGCAATACAAAAGCAATCAATATCGAACAACTTCCACTTGAAATTGTCGATGCCAACAACCAATTAGTAGCAAAAGGTTCATTTAGATTGAACCCGGTGCTAACGGTGCAACCGAACTCGACAAAACCTTGGACATTCATCTTCCCGAAAGACTTGATCCAAGAAGGCGACTTCGACCTATCCCGTTGGAGTGCTAGAGTGACGCAGAAAAATTAAAAAAGTGTAAGTGTCCTGCCTCGAGGTTTGAGGAATAGGCTTTTATACGGGGAAGTATTTTAGAAAGGGTGATCCTAATTTGGGGTCACCCTTCTTTGTGTGTTTTTTGGCAATGATGTGCCATTAACTAACATTACAAATTTTAAATGCTCCTTGATTTAGAACTTTATTTATTAAGGTTATATAGAAATGTTGTTAATTCCCTTTAACTTCAGAATTATATTAGAAGGGTAATTTAGAAGCGCTGTGTGTTCCCTTTGACACAGGAATTCAGCTAAAAAGGTTATATAGAAGCGCTATTAATGCCCCTTGACTACGAAATTATATTAGAAAGGTTACATAAAAGCGCTGTATATTCCCTTTACCATAGAAATTCGTTTACAAAGGTTATTTAGAAGTGCTATTAATGCCCTTGGACTACGGAATTTCATTAGAAAGGTAACATACAACCGCTGTATATACCCTTTGCCACGGCAATTTCTCTAAAAAGGCTACATAGAAACGCATATTTCCACAACGAAAAACGCAGAAATGTATTTTCGTTCCTGCGTTTTCTACCATTATTCAGCTGTAATATCCATCCTTCTACCAAAACTCCCCTTCTAAATCATGAAACTCCATTAAATCGTTTAAATGCCACAAATTTAGAAGACCAGTAATCAAAAGAAAGATTGGAAATTTGCACGCCGCTGTTTCCTGCGTGGATGAATTGTCCATCGCCCAGGTAAATGCCCATATGTGAAATGCCTTCTATATACGTATTTTTAAAGAACACCACATCTCCGGGAACCGGATTTTGGACCGCCGTTGTATCGTTCATAAAATAATCGAGGCTGCTTTTTCTGGAAACTTCCAATCCTGCGTTAGCAAAGACATATTTCACAAAACCGCTGCAATCAAATCCGGCAGGTGTATTGCCCCCGAAAACATAAGGTGTGCCCGTTAAAGAATCGGCAAGTTCCAGTACATTTGCGTAGAGCGCTTGTCCCGATCGTGCCGGGTTCGATGCAATTGCCTTTTCTTTTGCCAATTGTTCCAGGATTACTTGTTCCGAGTTTTTTAGTTTCGTTGGATTTAAAGGAGTGGAAAACTCCACTTCATCCACCGATTCTATTATTTTTATGTCTTGCCCAACAAAAATAAGATCGGAGGTTAAATTGTTTAAATTCTTTAATTGCGCTACGGTAAGACCATGTTTATTTGCGATATTGGTTAAAGAATCTCCTTTTGCTACTTTATATGTACTAGATGCGGATGTTGCATTTTTCCTAGCAACCGGCGACTGTTTAATAGAAGCATCGTCTATTCCTTCACTGAGTTTCAGAACTTGTCCTACATAAATCGCATTGCTTTTTAGGTTGTTCCATTTCTTCAGATTGGCAACCGTCACATTCGACGCTTTCGCAATTTTGGTTAACGTCTCGCCTTTCGCCACTTTATAAGAATTAGCTGGTTCCACCATTTTTGCGCTAGCGATGATTTGTTTTAATGGTTTTGCTTGACTAGTCGTTAGCTTCGTTTCTTGTACCGCCAGTTTTTGTCCAGTGTAAATCGTATCGCTTTTCAAACCATTCCAATCCCGGATTTGCTTTAATGTTAAATTATTTTCTCTGGCAACTTTGGCCAAGGTATCGCCTTTATTTACTGTATAAGTAGATGCCTCTGCAATGGGCGCTGCGAAAATCGATGTTGCGAGCACAGCTGTACTGAATAAAAGAAACCTATTTTTCTGCCGCATTCTCAAAATCCCCCTAACCTATTTATCTCTTACTTTTATGATAACTGTATTTAAGAGAATATTCTATTAAACTTTTCTTAGAAACTAGTATTTTTTCTATTAATTGGTCGCAAAAAATATCAATTATCTATTTTATTCGACAAAAGGGTATGCTATAATCAATCCTTGTGTGTGGCACTCATCACGACTAAATATTTAGAAATTTTATACTTTTCAATTAGAAAGGAAATTTTTTATGAAGTTTTTTAAAGAAAATCTTGCTGTAGGGTTTATGCTTTTTGCATTATTCCTTGGAGCAGGTAACATCATTTTCCCACCGGAATTAGGGCAGAACGCGGGAACTGAATTTATCCCGTCCATCATCGGGTTCCTAATTACAGGTGTCGGGTTGCCGTTATTGGGGATTATTGCTGTTGCGAAAAATGGCGGAGATTTGCAAATTGTAGCGAATCGAATTCATCCAATATTCAGTCTTATTTTCACATCTGTTGTCTATTTATCCATCGGGCCACTATTTGCCATTCCGAGAACAGGAGCTGTAACTTACGAAATTGGGATTGCTCCGTTTTTATCTGAATCGGCGCAAGGTAGCTGGGTTCCGTTATTTATAACGTCTGTTGTGTTCTTTGGCATTGTACTTTACCTATCTTTAAACCCAACTAAATTAGTTGATCGGATTGGAAAAATTTTAACACCTGCATTATTGATCGTTATTGCATTGCTTGCGTTAAAAGCATTCATCACACCAATGGGCGATTTTGGCGAGCCTCATGGCGTCTATGTTACAAACGCCTTTTCAGAAAGTTTCGTCCAAGGTTATTTAACAATGGACGTTTTGGCTTCGCTAGTATTCGGAATTCTCATCGTACAATCCTTACAAGCAAAAGGAATTACTGATCGTGCAAAACAAGTGAAAACGACAATCTTCGCCGGAGTTATTGCGGCACTTGGTTTAGCTTTTGTTTATATTTCACTTGAGTACATTGGTGCAACTAGTACAGATGCAATTGGCTATTTAGGCAATGGCGGCGCTATTATTGCAGCATCTGCACGTGTGCTCTACGGAGGTTTTGGGAATATCATCTTATCAGCCGTAATTATTTTAGCGTGTATTACGACGGCAGTTGGTTTGGTTTCGGCCAATGCCACGTTTTTCAAAAAGCAATTCCCGAACCTTTCTTATAAATTATTGGCTGTTATTTTTTCTTTATTTAGTTTGTTAATCTCAAACTTCGGATTATCTACATTAATCGCGATTACATTACCGGTATTAATGTTCATTTATCCAATTGCAATTGTTTTAATGTTCTTGGTATTATTCGACCAACTTTTCGACCGTGCACCAATCGTTTATAGCTTGGCGTTAATCGCAACAGCGCTTGTCAGCTTATACGATGGAATCAAAACGGCCGGATTTGAAATCGCTTGGTATGAGAACCTGGTAAGCATTTTACCATTATATGAACAAAGTCTTGGCTGGCTCCTACCGGCAATTGTCGGCATGGCAATCGGTTGGGTTATCCATTTGATGAGAAAATAAACTCTAAAACTCTTCCCGTATTCAGGGGAAGAGTTTTTTTAGCTCCATTCAGCAAATTTCCCTGCTTTCTTAAAAGTTTGAAGAAGATAAAAGATTTATCATTTTAGCATGCTTGAAACCACAGCTGAATGAAGCTAAAGCCTCCAGCGGAAGTCACAGATTTTTAAAGGCACTTTATCGAGCAGGCTGGATAAAATCTGGACATAAATACGCCAAGGCGAATTTGATTAATTATGACAATCTTTTCACTTAAATTTATCAAACTTCTACTAGTTTAATGGTTTGAAAGGTATATAATGGTTATATTAAAAAATAGAGGGGTTTTCCATATGAAAAAGACGCTGGCAATATTTTTAACGATGTTGCTGCTGCTCATCCTCCCCATTAATACCTATGCTTCGATTTTGGATGATGTCAAATCGATTGTCAGAAGCGAGTATGTAGGAGAGATTAAGGGCGATGTAAATAATGCCACCACAGTTGATCAAGTAATCGCGATGCTCGATCCTTATTCGGACTATTTCACAAAGGAAGAATATGAAGCTTTCATCCAATCTATTGAAAATGAATCGGTTGGTATTGGAATAATTATACAAAAGCATGAAAAAGGAATATTAATTGTAAACGTAATTGAAAATGGCAGTGCTGTGAAAACTGGCATTGAAGCTGGCGATATTATCACGAAAATCAACGGCCAATCGACGGTCACTATGAGTATGGAAGAAGCCCAGTCATTGATTATGGGTGAAGAAAATACCATTGTGGAATTAGAACTATTGAAAACAAACGGAAAAACCAAGAAGCAACAAATTCAACGCCGCTCGTTTTCATTGCCTATTGTGGATTCTAAACTTCTTTACGGGAATGTAGGCTATATTGCTGTTAGCACTTTTGCCGAAAATGCCGCTGACCAAGTGGCCGAAGCGTATAAAGGTCTCTTAAACCAAGGAGCCACTTCTTTTATTGTGGACCTTCAAAACAACGGCGGCGGCTATGTGTTAACTGCCGAAAAACTGATCGGCATGTTCCCTGGCGCTACATATGCCTACAAGGTGAAATTATCGACAAAATCAGGATTAGTGCGTGCTGTTCAACAGAGTGTTACATTCCCAACAAAAACGCGCTTATTAGTCAACGGTTTTAGTGCAAGTGCGTCCGAAATGACGGCTGCAGCACTGCTAGATCAACAATCAGCCATTCTTTATGGCGAGCCGACGTATGGCAAAGGAACGATGCAATCATTTTTTGAATTGAGCGATGGAAGTATCCTAAAGCTGACGACGGGGGAATTTTTCGGCCCTAAAGGAACAATTGTAAAAGAGGTTGGCGTCAATCCCAATATTGTTACAACATCAAATCCATTATATCAAGCCCATTATGACAGTTTAGTAGACAACTTGGGCACTCGTTATAAGGAATTAAAAACGCTGGAAAACGTCCCAACGACAAAAGTGTTCTCGGTCAACTTCAATAAAGCCATTCATGAAAAGGTGGATCCGGGGGCTGTCAAGTTAGTACAGCTTGGCGGCGGAAAAGTGGATATTACCTTAAAAGCTGTTGGCAAACAATTATTTGTAACCCCAACTGCCCCACTTGATAAAGGCGGCGAATACATCTTGATTATCGAACCAAAAATCAAAGATGCAAAAGGGAAAGCAATGAAAACCGGAAATCACCTAAAAATTACGGTTCAAAAGTAAAAAAGCCCAAGTCAATGAACAGACAAACGTTCATTGACTTGGGCTTTCTTTTTATACAAGAAAAGCAACCTTATTCGTTTGATTATAATAAATAGAAACCAATTGATCGACAAGCTCTTCCACCGTTTTGTGCTTAGCAAATAGCAGCGTCAAAGTGACACGCTCAATCGAGCCCACTAAACATTCTGCGATAATATGCGGGTCCAGGTGATCGCTTAATTGCTCTTGTTTACGTATGATTTGTTCAAGTATTTCAACAAGCTTTTCTTTTACCGTATGGGATTGTTCAGATTGATAAAGACCAATTTTCGTTAGTAAAGGATTTTCCTGAAAATATTCAAATATAGAATGAAGAACTTGTGGCATTTGACTATTATGTTGAATTGCGACATTTTCAATGTTCTGATACAAATTTGTTTGAAATTGCTCATTTAAATCCAAAAATAATGAGTCTTTGCTTTCAAAGTATAAATAAAAAGTCGGCTGCGTTACATTTGCAGCTTTGACGATATCGCTGATTTTGGTTTGATAATAGCCTTTTGTTGAAAATAATTCAATCGCTTTTTCTCGCAAAAGTTGTTTACTTCTTTCGCCATTCGAGTTCACTTTCCGTCCACGTGCCATATACCTATTTCCACCTTATCTATAAAATGCTAAATTCTTATAATATATTCCATCCATTAACAAAATTATATACTATTTTATCGAATAGATAAAGACTTTTGGCACATAAAAGTTTAAAAAACTAATCAATATTGCTTAAGACAAAATTCGACATTCTTATTGCCATTAGTTCAAAAATCCCATTATTCTTGATTTCACTATAGAATCTAGTTATTTTTAGCGAAATTTCCTCTTTTTCACCGATTTAGTTGAAAAACACATTACAAAATGTAATATATTACCATTTTAAGGTATAATAGAGTGCTCTTATTTTTTAATATGCACTTTATACTCAAATTAGGTAAAGTCACCGAGCAGTTCTACCATCAAATGCACATATCTTTCTAATGAAATGTATCTGACAAACACTTTGTTCTTCAAAGACTTTCATCGCTCATATGAACTGCTTTTAACAAGCTCTTTCAAAATGCTGTTCCAACTCCCAAGAGCTTTTACACAAAAAAAAAAGAAACCCGCCCATTAAAATAGGACGGATTTCGTTAGTAGCACTATTTACTTACTGGAGAATAGTTGAACCCAGTAGTATTCGCCATTGTCGCTCTTCATGCAAGCAATGCCGATATTCGTGTAGTTTTGGTTCATGATGTTCTTTTTGTGGGAAGGCGATTTTAGCCAAGCCTCCACTACCGTTTCAGGAGATTTATAATTTCTTGCGATGTTCTCGCCGATTGTTGTAAAGGAGTAATCGAATACCCCCGCCAAATCCCAGGCATTTCCATAGTTTGGTGAATAGTGCTCAAAATAGTGATGCTCGATCATGTCTGATGCTTTCACGACCGCTAACTGCGTTAATTGCTGATCAGTTTTCAATGCGGAAAGCCCTTGTTTTTTGCGTTCTGCATTCACCAATTCTATCGCTTTGTTCGTCCATTTCGGGAAGCCGTTAATGGTAGAAACATAATCCTTTTTTAAGTAATCATAAATAATTTTGTAAGATGCCAACTGATCTTTAAACTGCAATGTCCGATATAAAATAACCGCAATTTGTGCTCTTGTTACCCGATTATTCGGTTGAAAAATATTTTTTGCCGTTCCGTTTATAAGATTCGTATCTGCCATGGATTCAATATAATCTTTGGCCCAATGTTTGGAAGATACATCTCGGAACTTCGCGGCATTCTTTTGATCTACAACAATATTGAATGCGATAGAAATCATCTTGGATAATTCAGCGCGCGTAACATTTTTATCCGGGTAAAACTTGTTTGCCCGATCAATCACCCCAAGCTCCGTTAATGCAGATAATGCTTCTTGATAAGGTGCATTTTTAGGAACGTCCTCGAAGGAAAAATTCGACTGGCCGATTTTCCTTTGATTTAATGCAAGATAGATATGTGAAACCACTTCGGCTCTAGTAACGGACCGATTTGGAACAAACATCCCCTTGGAATCCTCGTCCATAATATTTTTTTCTTTCATTACTGAGATCGATGAATAGGCCCAATGATTCGGAGAAACATCTTCGTATAATTTTGTATTTGCACTCGCAATTGCTGGACCGTGGATGGCAATTAAAAAAATTAAACCCCAACATAACATTTTCAATAAATGACGCTTCATATCATTTCCCCTTATACTTTTGTTCCTTGGCAATTCCAAACTACCAAACATCCCCTCCATTAACATCAAAAGTAATAATTTATTTTAGCACAAAAAAAGTTTCATAGAGGTTTAATAGTTTAGAATTTGGGAATTCAATTAATAACAACTTTCGAAAATAGATTTTAAGTTTTTCGCATAATCAATTGGAGAATATCATAGATTACTATGTAAAGTATACCTGTTTACGAAAATTTTTACACAGAAAAAGAGAGGGATACGAAATCCCCCCCTTTGCTGATATTCTATGTATTATTGGTTGATGGCACGATGGATAAATGCATCCAATTGAGTTAACGTCACATAATCTTGTGCACCGAATTGTCCGTTGCCCATGCCAACTGTAATTTTGTTCGAAGCTAAAATACTTACATATTCATAAGCCCAGTTGCCTTTTTTCACATCAGTGAATGTCAATGGATTGCCTTGTAATTGCAAGTCGAATGAAAGAACTAAAACTTTTGCGATTTCTGCACGTGTAATTGGTGAGTTTGGATTAAACTTCCCGTTTTCATCACCTTCAAAAATGCCTAATTTATTAAGTGCGTTGACAGCACCCGCGTAATTGCTTGTTGATTTTACATCAGTGAATGTAGTTGCTGTGTCAGTTGTATCCAGGTTTAGTGCCTGTGCAAGTTGGTTAGCTACTTCTGCACGAGAAGCGATGACCGAGAAGTCGATTGCAGCCGATTTCACCTCTGCTTTTGCCTTGGCAACTGCCTTTACTTCATTATTAAATTCCGCAATTTGTCTTGCGCCGATATAACGATTTGCCCAATACGGCTCGTTAAGGCCAGAGACAGTTACACCTTTGCTGCTTGATGCATGGACAAAGTCGCCATTTCCTACATAAATCCCCACGTGAGATACACCGCTACCGAAAGTGTTAAAGAACACTAAGTCGCCAGTTTCTAAATTACTTTTCGAAACAGCAGAACCTTCCTTGTATTGTGTTTTCGTAGTACGACTTAAGTTGATTCCAAGATCTTTGTACACTCTTTGCACAAAACCTGAGCAATCAAAACCGTTTGTTGTCGTACCTCCCCATGAATATGGAACCCCGATATATTGATAAGCAGTGCTTGTTAATTCTTTATTTGTAGCCGCTTCGGCTTGATCTGTATTATAGAAACCTGTAAATAACATAAATGATGCGAATACAGGCAATAACCATTTCTTCTTCATATAGTTAAATACTCCCTTCGGAAACAACACTTTCCTGATTTGTCTACTTGTTAAGATTAACATAAAAAATAGAATAGTAATTTTTCAATTGTGTAACGATTTATTGCAAATAAACTCGACGAAAAATAGAGGAAAATAGGCTATAAATCAGTGTTCGTGAGGATTGAATTACCTTTTTGTAATACTTCTGTAATATAACTGTCGCATTCTACGTAATATTTCGACGTTCACCTTACGAATCAGCACACATTATCGTGTTTACTTTTTCGAGTTGGCGGGAAAAGTAAAGAGTTGTCATTTTTCGCTAGAATTTTATAAACATCGACGAAATATCATCATTTTAGAGGAAAATATTTCTTTTTCTGTAGATAAGTTGCGAATCTTGGCTGGGTGTATGGTATGATGGTGCCATACTATTAATATAAGGAGAAAGTGGAAATGTATAGATTTTTATCGCTAAGTTGTGCCTTCTTTGTCGCTTGTTTTCTTACCTTTCATTCAGATGCTTCTGCTGCGACGAAAGTGGGAAAGAATTTGTATGTAAAAAATGATGTCGAAATCATTATTAATGGAGAAACCATTAAATTTAACGACCCGATCCTCAATCAATCCGGTTCAACTCTTTTGCCGATGAGGGATTTCTATGAAGCAATTGGAGCTACAGTAACGTGGAGCAAACAATCGCAAACAGCAACGAGTTATAAAAATGGGCGCTCTGTTGCATTAACGATTGATTCGAAAAGAGCACTAGTCGATGGAACTTCGGTAACCATGAATGTCGCGCCAATCATGTATAAATACCGCACTTACGTTCCATTGCGTTTTGTGAGTGAAAATCTGGATGGACAAGTTATCTGGAACCAAGCCGCGCAAAGCGTAACAATCAACCTAACGGACTCGGATGATGGTACTGGTTCAGAAACACCACCGGTAACCGAGACACCCAAAGTCGATTATATCTTACATATGAATAGTACAAAGCTAATCATGGACAAGCCATTCATCAATCGAAATGGGCGCTTATACATTCCTGCAAAGTATTTCGAGAATTATCTAGAAAACGCCTATTCATTATGGCTTTCAGAAGATGTGATGGAATTGCAGGTAGCTAGTACTAATTTTATGTTTACGAACGGAAGCAACGAGATTTATGTTGACGGCATCCCGTTGACTGTGAGCGAAAAGCCTTTCATTCAGTCAGGCGAAATGTATGTTCCAGTCAATCTAATTGTCAATAGCTTGGAAAATGGCGGCAGCGTTCGCTATTATCGAGACAACAACGAATTATATGTCTATATCAATGATTACCTATTTAGCAGTCAAATTCTAGGTAAGCAGTACGGAAGTTTGATGGTTCCTCAATTTGTGCCATCCGCCAGTTATGAAGGAGAGCGCACATTGATCGTGAGCGATAATCCCGAAAACTTGACGCCATCTCTTGTTCCGACAGATACGGCTACATTGAGTGAATATAAAGTAGACACAAATAATGCTTTAAAAGAATACCGCATTTTTGGTTGGCATGTAAATAACCTGGAAAATGCCGCAACAATTGGAATTACAGTTCAAAATACATCTGAAAACGCAACTTTAAGAATCGTTAACTCTGAAGGCGTTTCAAAAGTCAATCGACAAACGGCAATCAAATATGATATTGGTGTACCGATTGCGGATGTGGTTCTTAATGACAACTTCAAAGCATCTGACAGCAAAGGCATCACTATTGCTCCAGGCGAAACAAAAGTCATTGAAGCTTACCAACTCGCACAAGGAAATATTGTCGGTTTCCTGCATGATTTGGATATTCAAGCGTCAAACAGCGAAAAAGCGCAATACACAATTCGCACAGTGATTAATAAAGTCGATGATCAGTTAACGGCGATTCATTCGGATCCTGTTCCAATTGATCCATACAACGCACATCCTAGAGGAGTTTGGCCTGGCTCAACCATTAAGGCAGAGTTGCCGACTTACACGATGGATACACCAATGGTCGGATACAATATCTCAAATGGCAAAACAGATCACCTTCAAACAGCCGAAAATTCTCTATCAACAGTGAATGGAGCAGTGGGAAATCCAGGCCACTTCGGGGTAACCTATAAAGTGGACATTCCGATTGCCAACCCATCCGGCTCTTTCAAAACGGTGAAGCTGAAAATTGCAGGCCGTGGCGGCTCGTATAGCGGCGTCGTGAAAATGAATGACAAGGTCTTCATCGTTCCAACCATCAAAGTAGGTACGGAATACGTCGAACTTCCGGAATACTTGGTGACTGGCGCAACCGATACCATTCACCTGGAATTCATGCATGCAGGCGGAAGCAATCTCCCTGTTGCAGTTTATATCGAAACGAAATAAATAGCTTTTGTAAAGCACAACTCTGGCCTTTTGCCTGGGTTGTGTTTTTTTGATTTGGATGGGGGGGCTTTTTCAGGGACTCATTATCGGTGTTTTGCCTGTTCTCAGTCCGTGAGCACCTCTCTCGAAGACTCGCTGCCACTTATTTGCCTGGCTTCAGTCCACGAGCACCTCTCTCGGGAACTCTCTATCGCTGTTTTGAACTGGTTCAGTCCATGAGTGCCTCTCTCAAAGACTCGCTGTCGCTTATTTGCCTGGCTTCAGTCCATGAACACCTATCTCATGGACTCAATCCCGTTGTTCTAGCGGTTCTCAGTCCACGAGTCAAATTACAGAAAAATGGCTTATTCAAAATTGCTCCATTCTTCTAAAAACAAAAAAGCCTATCTTGAAAGTCAATTTCAAGATAAGCTCCTTTAAAACTATCGATTCAAAATACGATACATAAATGTTGCAAACTGGGCACGGTTAATATTGTCGTTTGGTCTGTACGTATTGTCGGCAAAGCCGCCAGCCAAGTCATTGGCATATAACGTTTGAATGTAAGGGTATGCCCAATGATTCGGTTTCACATCGGTGAATGGAATTTTGCCCGTACCCGTCAGATTGTAAGCTCTTGTTAAAATCGCCGCCATTTCCGCGCGAGTCAATTTGCCATTCGGGTCAAATTTCCCTGGTGATCGTCCGTTAATAATGCCCTTCTCTTCTACCGCTGCAATTGCTGCATATGCGTAATGGTTTTTGCTCACATCCGTGAAACTTGACGATTTTGTCGAACTTAAATCCAATTCTCTCGCAATAATCGTCGCTGCTTCCGCACGCGTAATATTATTGCTTGGCTTAAATGTGCCGTCTGTATATCCTTTGATTAAATCTTCTTGATTCAAGTAATTAATCGCGGTATAAGCCCAATGACTTTTACTTACATCTGAAAAAGATGGTTCTGGATTAGATGGTTGTTCCGGTTTAGATGGTTGTCCAGCATAATCGTCCACATAAACCGCTTGCAGTCCATCAAAGTAAAGAACGCCTTTATTTTGGTTGGATGCTGTTGGCTCTGTTACATAAATGCGGTCAAATTTAATTGGCAATTCTACCGTTGATGGTACTTCCGCAGCGACATACTTCCAGCCACTCCAATTCAATCCGCCTTGTTCCGTGAAATCAATGGCATGCTTTGTACCAGCTCCGTCCACTATCATGCCTCGGAGCCAATGATTTGCGGCATCGCCATATACCCATAAACCGATTGTTTTCGGTTTTCCTGTGATGGCAATTGGCGTTTTGGCCACAGCATACGCTGCTTTTGTGCCGGTTTCAGAAGTAGAAAAGTCATAGTTCAATTTCAAACTCGCCTTTCCTTCTTTTACAGGCTCCGACGCCGAACTAATGGAGGCTGTCGCTTTAGCAGCTGTTGAAGACCAGTTTGCTGCATTGTCAAAGTTATCTAATACGATTGTATCTTCTACATTGATTACTTTAATAGACTTGGAAACTTTTAAGCCTTCATACTCGGCGATAATCTTTCCTTGCCCACTTGCAGTCGCTGTGAACGTTGATCCATTCACTGTTCCAATGTTTCCTTCGACTGACCATTTTACTTTAGAAGAATCGATTTCTACTGGATTCAAGTATTGGTCGTAGGCACTTTTAACTGACAAGGAGATAGTGGAACCCTTCACAACCTCGCTTGGAATATTGCCTAGTGTCATCGATTTTAATGTTCCTTGTGGCGCAGTGTTTACCGCCTGAAGAATAGCTGAAACTCTTCTTTCACTGCCATCGGAAGGCCGGTTCACTAGTGTTGGGTAATATCCGCCTGGCTCTCTAACAACCATTGTTGTGGAACCGCCGCCATCCAAGTTAATGGCATTGTTTGCTCCCATCGAAATTAAGTATGATGCAAGATCCGGCAACGTTGCTCCATTACTGTACCCGTCCTGTCTGCCATCCACTGTTACCAAAAATACTCGCTTGCCAGTAGAATCCACCGCCACGGCTGTACGAGGCGAACGTGATGATGCAAACAATGAAGAATTCGACATTGAAATATTGGTTCTGCCATCTTTAACTAGCAATGGTCCTGCTGCGATAATATATTCGGCATCCATCCATTTTGGATCGATTGAAAGCTCAACTTCCACCGTTGCTCCTGTCGAAACGGAAGCAGCTAATTCATCTGCGAGTTTTTTATTTTGAACGGAGATGACAAAACCATCAGTTGGTATCGTAGAATTCCCAGGTGTGTTAAATGCTGTTACTTTTGACACAACACCGGAAAATTGATCGCCAAAATGCAAATCTTCCGTATTTTGAGTTGCGGAAGAAACGACGATTTCTGTACCCCATTGGTTGGTTTTCGTCGTTTTTTGATCTGGGGTATATAACACGGTTTTATTTGCTGAACGTTCATTATTAATTAAATCAATATTATATTCCTTTCCATTAACGGTAAAGTTCAAATCTGTGATATAGCTATCAATGATTGCATTTCCTGTTTTGGAAATACCGAAAGCAATTGGATTTTGAGTCGGACTTTCTGTTCCTTCTCCCAAAATACCATAATTGATAATCTCGTTATTCTGCGCCAATAGATTTGCTGGCACGCCATTCCCTAAAAAGTAGGAAGCGTTGACCGCGCCAACAACGCGATGTCCAAGAGTGCTATAGGATTTTGCCAAACTAGATGTTGTTCTTAAGGAGTTCATGGGATTTGGAAGTCCAAGCTCCAGCTCTGTATATGTATTTGATAGATTCACATCAAGTACATTCACCACTTGCTTGGTCGTGCTGGATTGGTATTTGCGTTCGAGATGGGTAACACCAGGGGAAACTTCGAGTTTCTCTTCGGCTACCTTATTATTAAAATCCGAGGCTGAGGCGGTCGAGAAATGAAACGAAAATTGCAAGAGAATGAAAGATGCTACGATCATTCCTAATTTTTTTGCCAAATGTATTCACTCCAATGTGTAGAAAAATGTAATAATAACTAGAATGTTATCATATTTTTCTCCAATTTTGGCAGATTAGTAGAAAGATAGGAGTGATTTACTAGAAAGAATAGAGTAACTTTTTCCTGTTGTCTTAAATTAACAAATGGTTAATACACTTTGACACATGTATTGCTTATAATGAAAGGGAGAAACTTACTTACATTTTAAAACCATCTTATTTATTGCGCAGGACAGAATTGGCTTAAACGCTAACGTCCTTACATATAATAAGATGATTTTCAACAAAGGAGGGTTGTAGATGAATAGTTATGGTTACACGCCAAGCGATTATGATGTGCTTTTTGGCGGACTGTTCGTGACGATAATCATTGCAACAATCATTTTCGCAATAGCAGGCTATATTATTACCGCTCTTATCTATTATTACAGTGCCAAAACAAATGGATTAGGTGAAATCGCCTTTTGGTCCTGGATTCCAGTATTGAACATCTATGTCTTATTTGCACTGGGTTCCACAAAAACTTCCCTGGATGAAATCAAAAAAGAAGCACTCATGTTCTTGCTGATTTATATTGGGCTAGGCATTTTATCAATTGTACCATTTATCGGCGTTCTAGCTTCAATCGCACTCATCGTTATTGCCGTTTACTTTATTTACAGATTGTTCTTCCGTTGGACGGGAGATTCGGGCACATCCATTCTTTTTGTGGTTCTGATGTTTATCACAGGCAGTATCTTCTATTATATTTATGGATTAATAAAAATGAAAAAGCCGTTCGTCGCATAAGTTCTTATTAAAAAGAGGGAGATCCAGTTTTGGGTCTCCCTCTTTGTGTCGTTTTTAGGAATAGTTTCTTTCATGCAGACAATGTAGAACTTTAGATAGAGCTTAATTAAATTCAATAGCACTTTCTGCAGCGCCATTCACAAATTCAAAAATTTGTCCTTCTGCAGCGCCGCGGATTTCACTTACGTTCTTGCCATCAATGATAATTTTCTTTGATACCTTGTCATTCAATTCAAGGACAGCTCCTAGTTTTTTTGGTTCAAAGATGACCGTTGAGTGTTGCAGCCCTTCTCCTTGAAGTTCTACGTATTCGCCTTTAAGTACAATTTCATCGACTTTCGACTCTTCATCCAATTGCAGCCATACGTTTTTTTGAGGAATCATCAATTTTTTTTTATTCAAATTTTGATAATCATAGACTTTATCAAAAGTTTCAGGTTTCACTGGTTCTGTTGGTTCTGGCTGTTCTTTTTTTAAGTCAATTTGAACCATTACTGGATCATGGTCACTTGCACGGCCGTGTTCTTCCATGAAACCTGAATTGATATGAAGAATATCCACAACTGTATTGTCCACTAAATTATTCGTTACCAAAATATGATCCAGAACCTGAGCATTTCCTTGGTAAGAATATGTGTAGCGCTCCTCAGCAGGAACCAAATCTATCATGTTTGTAAGCTCTTGACCTTTTAATTCCTCAATTGGATTCGAGAATTCGAAATCATTGAAGTCCCCTACCAATACGACATTGGCATTCGGGTCTTCCGCCAATACATCTTTGACAAATCCGTTTACAATCGAAGCAATTTCCATGCGTTGCTCTTCACTGCCTAACACTGGCGGTTGGTTTTTACCATATAACGGTTGGTCCCCGCCTTTTGAGTTGAAGTGGTTTGCGACCACAATCACTTTTTCGCCTTTAAAATCAAATTGCGCAGCTAAAGGTTTGCGGCTGCTTTCAAATGCAGGATTTGTTGGATCAATGCGGCCAGGATTCAACGTTAAGTTGCCATCCACTACATCAACCGCCTCTGTTGCAGTTCCTTTCTCTCCTTCAGTCAAGCTGACTCTTTCCGGATTGTAAAGGAAACCAACACGGATATTTCCGCCAGGTGCCCCACCATCTTGTTTATCTTCTGGCGCGATATCCGTATAGACATACTTTGGTCCGCCTAAAGCGATAATTTTATCGATTAATAGTTGTGCACTTTCACTCGCGTCAACAGTGCCGCTATCCGTACCGCCATCGTTATCTTGCACTTCCGTCAAACCGATAATGTCAGGATTTTTCATGTTCGACACAATCGCTTCTGCAATTTTCGTTACTTTATCTTCCGGTGTTTTCGTTGAGAAGTTTTCGACATTATAGGCAGCAACCGTTAATTTATCTTCTGCTGGAGTAATTGACGTTGCTTCACGCTCATTCGGACCCTCAATTAGTTCCGGTAAATCCTCTTTATCTGTTAACACTTGATAATAGCTATATCCATAGCTTACGACCCCTGAAATCAAACCTTCAAAACGGTCGCCCATTTTTGCGACATAGTTATCATCGCCAATATCAAGCGTAATTCGTTCCGGGTTATAATCGTGTTCGCTAATGCGCAACCCGCCGGCAGTCGTATTCGTCTCCATGTTGCCAGGAATGACCGTCAACTCACCGTATTTTTGCAGTGCGACAACTTTGGGGTTATTTACTCCAACCAGCATTCCTTCCAAGCTTTCAAATAAATCAATGCCGTCTTCTTCCGGATCAAATACGGAAAGTCCATCATTATCTATGATTTCTGTTGGCAATTGCACGTCTTCCCCAATTATGATTGGGTCTGGAAGCTCTCCCGTACCCGTAATATCAATTGTTGTTGCGGCAATTTCCGTTACAGGCAGGTCTGTTTCATATCGTTCGCTGTATCCAGGCATGACATGTTCTTTTACCGTACCATCGACCGAAATCACGTCACCCACCTGAACACCGTGGGACTTTTTATAAACCAGAATCCCTTCAGATGTATTAGCATTATCATCCGGCTGCAAATCTTGAATATAAACATCATTTCCATCTATATAGGTCACTATTCCCTCAACATCCGTTACATTAAGGCCGTCATATTTGGAGTAATGTCCTTCGCCTTGAATATCATGAATGTGAATATCTTCAAGCTGAATCATATAATCAAATTCCGCTACATCACTATTTGTCAGTCCATCTTTCACCGCGATGGCTTTAATCGTTGTATCTTCAGTAATGGTAATTGGTTCATTATAAACAGGACTATCCGTGGTTGGTTGGCTGCCGTCCGTTGTGTAATGAATCGTTGAGCCTTCAGTTTTAGTCGTTAAAGTAACTTCCGTACCTTCTTCTACCAACCCTTCACCAGGTGTTGCAGTGACTGGTCGTACGATTGATGAATCTTCTACAATATCATCCACACTGCGAGGAATTAATTGATATACGTCATTATATGAGCCGAGAACACCAGTAATTGATTCATAAGTGGTGCCGACAGCCAGAAGCGATGCATCGGAAGGTCTTAATTCAAACTGGTTCCCTTCCCCATCAACAGCCTTATAATTGCCGCCAACATAAGATTCAATCTTTACATTGTTTACAGTCAGAAGCTTCCCTTCCAACTCTTCTTGCAGTTGAGCAGCCGTCACGACTTCCGGCTCTGGAACAGTACCTTCTTCCAAGACTTGAACATTGTCAGGTGTGACATTAATTTGCAATAGGGAGCGGAATTCCGCCAAGTCACCCGTTGCCTGGATTTTGTCGCCTGGTTTCACATTTAAATCAAAACCGTAAAGTACAAGCCCAGCATTTTCATCTTGTATATAAGTAGTACCGCCAAGAACAGCTGTTACCGTTCCTGTTGTTGTCACTTGACTGCCAATCGGAAGAGCTCGAATATCACTAATAGACCCTTCAGTTGGAGCAACCGGTTCTTCCTCACCCGGCACGGTTTGGTGCCCATGGCTGCCTAGATAATCAAACGTATCTTTATCATAGCCAATCCATTCGGTACCTGGATCAAAAGCATCATCTGGATTCGTATCGCCTGAAACAATTGAGCTGTCCCTAACAAGTGTCATATCGGCTGTTTTCACATCTGTGCCCCAAGATGTTCCTGGGTCTACCCCAACTTGTCCAATCGAATCAATGATTGTCCCGTTATTTTTTAGAACAATAGCATCGTCACCGTTAAAGTTGATAAGGGATGTATTTTCTAGGTTTCCTTTTGCTTTTATCTGTTCCGATGCATCCCCATGATAGAGTACAAAAGTTGCCCCAGGTTCCAGTGTTCCGGAAAGTGCCACGGATTGGCCGGCTACCGTTTTGCCATTGAAGTAAACTTCAACCGTATATTTACTCAGATCAACGGCTGAACCCGTCCCGTTAAATAGTTCAAGCGCTTTGTTAAAACTGCTTCCTTCAATATATTCGGAAATGATTAAGTCCGTTGCGGCCGTTTCCGCTGAAACAGATGTTGGAATCATGGGCACTGCTACACCGGCTACTAAAGTAGTTGCGACAAATGCATTAAATGGCTTTTTCCACTTCTTATTTTTCACTTTGTTAGACACCTCAATTATTTTTTATATGCGAGATTTTATCCAAATAAAAGACTTACCGCTAATATATTCCTTTTAAGGATACACCTTCCCTATAAATTGAGGTTTACATTACTGTAAATGTTTTGTAAAAAGCCCTGCTATTACTAAACAATAGCAGGGCGAAAGCTCATTTATTTAATTAATTGCGCAAGAACGGTTGCAGCTTCTGCACGAGATAAGGCTTTTTGTGGATTGAATTTGTCATTGCTTCCCACCATTAGACCTTCTGCCTGCAATGCATAGATGGCTTGTTTTGCTTGTTTGCTAATTTTGGCGTCATCTTTGTAAGTTGCTGTTCCTTTTTCAAACGTTTCACCTGTTTGAAGCAGATAGTTGTAGATCGCCACTGCAAAATCTTCACGCGTAATCGATTTATTTGGCGCGAATGTTGAGGCATTGTTTGCTGTCATGATCCCTTTTTCTGTAGCCCAAGAAATGGCATTGGCATAATAAGCATTCTTTTTGACGTCCTTAAAGGCTGCTAATTTCGACGCTTCTGCACCACCCATCATACGGTTTAGTACGACTGCAGCTTGCGCGCGCGTAAAACTCTTGTTTGGTGCGAAAGTTGTATCTGTTACACCATTAAACAATTCCGCTGCCGTCACTTGCATGATGGCATCTTTTGCCCAATGTTTTTGGATATCTTTAAATTGAGTTGAAGTTGGTTTTCCTTCAGGCTTTTCTTCTACCGGTTGATCTTTCGCAAGAAGATTTAATACGGAAACCGTGCCGCTCACTTCATGCCCGACAATCAACTGCGGATTGTCGCCCGTTACGAAAGAGAGTCCCTCCGGTGAAACATCGCCAGCGATATCTTCACTGAAATCACGCATGTTCAAATAATCCACGAACTTGGCTTTTGTTGGGTTCGTAATGTTGTACATCATCACGCCGCCAATGCGTTCCAATCCAATAAAAGCAAATACCTCATCCCCGATTTTACCGATTTTAACGTCTTCTGGCTCTGGTCCTTTTTTGCCGCTTCGGTTATCCAACTTTACTTTGTCATTGCTGGAATTGAAAGTTTCAGGGTAAAGCTCAGCCGTGATGCGTTCAAAGTCACTTCCGCTATCAAAGACAATTTCCATCGTATCCGCGTCAATAATGGAGAATGAACGACCGCCAAAAATGTAGTCCTTGCCTTCCTGGAAGCCGTCATAGTCCGTTGTATCGTAGAAGACAATTTCATTTCCATCGATTTCTTTTTCCGCTTCATTTAAATGGAAGTTTTCTGTGTCCTCTTCGCCCCACTCGCGGCCGTCCCCTTCATTGGCTGTCACAATATAGTTTTTGCCGTTGACACTGTAAGTAGCGATCCCATCCGGCATGTAGATACCAAAGACATCTTCATTTTGGAGCTTCGCTTGATCATCTTTCCGTAAATCAATTTCGTTGCCTTTTACACTGTGGTCTTTAAAGCCTAGACCTTTAATTGATACTACTTCATTGGAAGTCAGGTCGATTTTAGCAATGGCATTGTTTTCTTGCATCGCAACATAAGCGAATTTGCTATCTTCGCTAACCACTGTATATTCCGGTTCAAGATCTACGGATGGCTTTGTATCTTTCTTTAAGATCACTCCATCCGCTACAAGTTGCGCTCGTTTTTCCGCGCTATCGAATGCTTCGAAGTTGATAGTTTCCGCTTGCAGATTTTCAAAACTTTTTTGAAGTGCAATCACTGAAATGGAACCTTGAGGGTCAACGATATTCGCTCCATACCCTTCGCGTGGCTCCCCTTCATTCGACGTTAACGCTTTTGTTCCATCAGGAGAAAACGCAATATTATCCGGTTGCGCTTCAACTTTTACAGCGCTTAATAACTTGCCCTCACCTGTTAAAAAGACTGCGTATCCATAGTCGTTGTATCCTTCCGCTTGTACCGAAGCGGCAATGACATTTTGTGTAGGATGAACTGCAATACTCGTTAAATCCCCGTATTGGAAGTTCGCATCAACCGTTTTCAGTAGATCTGCAATATCAATAGAAAGAAACGGCTTTAAGGAAAGCGCATTTTCAGCATTATAATTTAACGAAACAGCCTCTACCTTTTTAGTCTCACCATTTACGACATATGTAGAATGATTATGCTTGTTGTAAGCAACGATTTCCGTTGTACCACCATCCGCATTTTGCACCCCGGAATCGTAACGTGCATCGAGCGAAAGCTTGTACTCATTTCCTGCCGCATCTGCTGAAATTGAAGGGGCAACCGTCACCGCACCCGCCATTGTTAATGCAAAAAGTGTTTTTGAAGTAAGATATTTTGACATGATATATGTACCATCCTTATATGTATTTGGTTCTATTTTACTGGTGGATTGTTAAGGGAGTGTTAAGGGGGATGGAGGGATTGTAAAATATTCTAGTAAGCTTAAATTTTTTTTAATTTGTTAATTTGAAATTGAATTAGAACTTCACCCTTTCCAATTCTATTATTCACTATTAATATTTTAAAAAAACACCTCATATCTACAAACAATAAGTTGTAGTATGAGGTGTTTACGACTTTCACTAGAATTCTAGCTTTAAAGTTGTATTAAATATTATTCAGCAGTAACAGTTGTTGCAGTTACTTCTTTAGTTCCCTTTGTAGCGTTACGTTCAGAATCTTCAACTTCACCTACAAGTGTAACTTTTGGAGTTGTAGTTCCAGCAGTATTATCTGCTACAGTTAAAGTTACAGTATCATCTTTAGTAGCGATAGATTTAATAGTGTAACCTTCAACAGTGAAGTCACTTTCTTGTACAGAAGCTACATATAAATCTTCAGAGAAAGTAATTGTAACTGTATCATCGTTTTTATCTCCAACTGTTCCAGCAAATGTTGCAGATTCTAACATAGGTGCATATTTATCATCAGCTCCTGTTGTAGAGAACAGTACAGGAGTACCGAATACGTTTTCAGCACTTTCAGTTGCTTTAGCATCAGTAGTACGTACAGCAACATTAGCTGCAGTTGTATCTTCAATTTCATTTACTGTTAAAGTAATGTAAGTTTTACCATCTGATACAGATGTAGAAATTGCAGCAGGAGTTGCCCATACTACAGCTGGTTGTCCAGCTTGATCTTTAGCATTAGTATCTAATGTATATTCAAAGTCATTTACAGTAGCATTAGTAATAACTTCATCAAACGTTAGTCTGATTGAGTTTTTACCAGTTACTTCAACTGCAGCTACATCTACGTTAGCAAGTGCAACAACATCAAGAGCTGTTTCAAAGTTTTCGATGTAGTTACCATCCGCGTCTTGTACACGACCAACTGTAACTGTAGAATCACCATCAACATTATCGGCTTCAACAGTAATGATAACAGCTTTATTACCATCAACAGCTGTAACAGTGTCATCCCCAGTTAAAGCTTCACCGTTATACTTATAGTTAGCTTTATTAGTAATTGAATCAGCTTTCATAACTTCACTGAATTCAACCTTAATTTTGTCTGATGCAATTTGTTTCACTTGGATTCCATTAGTTTCTGAATCAGTATCAACAATTGTTGGGGCAACAACGTCATTAACTGAAACATTTGTAGTGAAATCTGCAATTTTATTTTCACGAATAGAAGCATCAGTTACATTTTTAACTGTTAATGTATAAGAACCACCGTTTAAAGGAGAAACTGCTAGACGGTACGTATTACCATTTAAGTTAGTAGCACTTGTAATTGCAACTGTTTTTCCAGCTGCATCTTTTAATGTATAGTTTGCTTTATTATCTGCACCCTCAACAGTTTCGCTGAAAGTAACATCAATTTTTGTATTATCTGTAGCAACAACTTTGCTTACCGTTGGAGCAGTTGTATCAGCTACTACTGTAGCATTTAATGTTACAGCTTCAAAAACATTTCCTGTTACATCCTGAATTTTTGTCCCTTTTTCATCTTTATATGAAACAAAGATTTTTGCGTTTCCAGGTAGTGGATTTTCAAATGTCAAAGTTACTTCGTTACCATCTACAGTAACATCAGATGCTTTATAAGCAGCAGTTCCTTTGAATGTATGATAGTATTCTACATTCGCGTCGTCAGCGTTTAGAACGTCTTCACTGAATTCTAAAACAACTTGTGTTTCACTTGCAGATTTAACTGTAGCTGTTGGAGCTACTGTGTCTAATACATAGTTGAAAGAGTTAGTTGCCTTTTCGATAGCAAAGTTTGCATAATCACTACCACCAGAAACTTCTAGGTTATGAGAACCTTCAGTAAGGTTAGTACCTAAAGTTAAAGTAGCTTCTGAATCTCCAGCAGTCCAAGTAGTGTTAACAATAGCTAATGTACCGTTATCTAACTTGTAGCTTGGAGCTGTTTTTAAAGGCTCAGAGAATTGAACTTTTAATGTTTTTGGTCCAATTGCTTGAACTGATGATACAGTAGGAGCGGTTGCATCAAAGAATTTCACTGCTTTAGTAGTTTTAGCTACAGCTGTACCAGCTGCATCTTTTACATTAGCAACAGTTAACTCTTCAGATGCTTGTTGATTAGCATTAGCAGTTAGTGTAAGAACAACTTTGTTCCCATTAGCTTTTGCATCTGCAACAGTTAAACCTCCAGTTAATGTATAGTTAGCTTCATTTTCTGCAGTTTCCGCATCTACCTCTTTGTTGAAAGTTACTTCAACTTGTTTAAGATTAAGCGCGCTAACAGCAGTAACTCCAGGATTTACAGCCTCAACAACAACTTTCACAGTTGCTTCAAGTTCTGTACCCTCTACATCACCTTTAACAGTGTATTCGCCTGCTTTTTTTGTATCTAATTTAGCTGTATCCCACTCAACAGCTTTTTGAGCTTTTTCACCGTTAGAAAGAGTTACTTCAACTGTTTCAGGAAATTTTACTTCTTCCCCTTCTTTAACAGTGATTGTATTGATAGCGCTAACAGATTCTACTTCTAAAACACCTTCAATTGTACGGTAAACCATAGTTGCGAATTCTTGGCGAGAGATTTCGTCTTGAGGAGCCAAACGAGTTCCTTTACCGTTGATTACTCCGTTTGCTACTGCAGTTGAGAAGTACTCAGTTGCCCAGCCAGGAACTGTTGCAGCATCTCTGAATTTAGAAAGATCTGCTTCGCCTTCTAATCCGTATGCAAGTACGATAACTTTTGCAGCTTGTGCACGAGTTAATTTATCTTGCGGTTTGAATTTCCCGTTACCCATTCCTTCAAATAACTCCGGAGAAGTTGCTACTACTGCGTCATAGAACCATTGCCCTGGAGCAACGTCAGAGAAGTCTTCTGTTCCAGTTGCTTCTAAACCTAGAGCTTTGTAAAGAACTTCAGCAGCTTGTGCACGTGTTAAAGTACCAGTTGGATTGAAGTATCCGTTTTGGTCACCTTGTAAGATGTTGTTGTCAGTTAAGTATTGAACAGCTTCTTGTGCCCAAGATGATACGTTGTTGAAATCTTTTAAGTCCGCAGCTGACGCTACTGGTACGATTGCTGATGCTACTAATGCAGCAGTTGCAGTTGTTGCGAAGAATTTATGTTTCTTAGCCATGTTTATTATTCCTCCGTGAATTGTAGTATTTTGATGTTATTCTTGAAAACTTCTAAGTTGCCTTAATATGTATCTCATATTTCAAGAATAATAGTTTCGTAAAAGTATTATTACAAGAAAAGCAAAAATGAAAAGTAATAGAAATAATCTTTCATAAATTTGCCTTACAAACTTATAATAACCTCTATTGGAAAATAAATAAATACCAAAAAAACTAGAAAATTATTCAGAAATTGGTAATTTAGGAGGAAAGAACTAAAACGGGTTTTTGGAACTAATTATATTAGAATAGTAACTTTCCATTTTTTAACGCTTTCCAATAAAAAGCGAACCCGACTGTCAACAATCGAATTCGCTCCATTCTTTTTCATAGTCTTTCATAGGAATATTAACTACTATTTCCCTTGATCAATAGTTTCCACGCAATAATATAATAACCATTAGTAATTTATGTAAATAAAGCCAAGTAGTAAAAACGATTCAAATTTAATTTACTATTTATATAGTTCTTCAACTAAATTTAGGCTTGGTTTATAGGCAAACTTCAGGTTATGCAATAAAACGTTTTGAAAACTAATGTCCTGTAATGAAGATTCTGAATTCTCTTGTTGTTCGGTTATGATAGATTGTATGCTGTCCTCTTTCGATTCAGCTACTACTGTTGCAGCAGAATCAGTCGATGTAGGGAACGAACCAGCAACCAATGTTTCGATGTGTTCTTTCAATTGTTGATTTTCCGCAAAATAAGCATTGTCGTACCACATGTTCTGTGCGAACTTGCCCTGGCTTGCAGCAAGTGGCGAATTCCATTTACTATCAAAATACTCATCGCTCGGTTCCGCTACACCATTTGCTGCCGCAATTTCTGCCGTATGATTTAAGCCGACCACGTATGGAACAATCCCGGGCGCACGATTAAAATCAGCAATTGCTTCTTCCAAGCTTTTCGTCCACGTCTCAATTCCTTCTAAATCGTTCTTAGCCTGTGCTTCTTTTAAGGCACCGATTTTCGATTCAATCAGATTGCCATAATACACTTTGTTCGGCTGGTATTGTCCATTTACTTGTTCATACCAGGCTGGATGCTGCTTTGCTTCAAATTCGTTATAATCCGACCAATCCTCATTTGCAATCGAGCTTAAAATCAATTCATCCCGTTTTACTTTCACATCAAATAGAGGATTAACTTTTCTTGCTTCATCACCGAATACAAGGTTCCAATTACTCTCGGAACCTTGGTTTGACTCCCTTTTTATGTACATTCCATCAATTGGAATACGACTCCCAATTCTGTCCAGAGGTTGCACAGATTTCATCTCCATCCACCATTAAATATAGTTACCAGTATTATACCATAGAAGTTAATAGATATTGGAAGCTTTGTTATAGAAAAAAGTACCAGGCACACAAACAATTCAGGATTGTGCACCTGGTACGGATTATTGATAAAATGGCTCCACTGAGTAGCCGGCTTTTTCTAAATGGTAGCGGATGTTTTGATCCACTAGGAAGTGGCCTGCTCCTACAACAACAAAGTATGTGCCTTCTTCCTCTTTTAATATTGATTGGATTTTTTGCGCCATGTCTAGGTCGCGTTTGCCAAAGAGCATTCTATTATATTCACTTGGTTCCCCTTCCATTTGCTTCAAACTTTCTGCAAATGCCGAAACTTCCCCTTTTTTCCAACTATCAAACCAATCTTGCATAGACGGTCCAACCGATTCGGCAGGAGGCTCTAAAATACTATCTATCACTTCTACTAGAGATTGTTCCTGTGCTTTGGGAGTAAGGGCCTCAAACATATCCACCTGCGCTTTTGTTCCTTCTAGCTCAATAATTGTTTTATCCTTAAGCAGTGCACTTAACAAAAAGTACATATCTATGCCATGCATCGCCATTTCCTCACTCGACAAACCAAAAGTTTCATCTACCCCAAGCATTGAAAAAGCGCTTGATAACAGCCAAGGCTTTTGTTTGACCAGTTGTTCCATTGGCATATTGTAAAGTTTAGCAACCTTTTCAATTTTAGCAAAAGTTTCTGCACTAACATGATCTTTTAGCGTTGTGCCATCTGTATATAGCGCTTTTTGCGCGTAATAGTCAAGACCTTCCGGATCCAGAATATTCGCTTCAACCAATAGCGCATCCGACTCTTCAAATGCAGTTAATAACTTTTTGTTGAAAGGATAAAGTTCTGGCGTACCCAAATGAATCGAACCTAATAAGTAAACCAACGTATCTTCATCTTCTACTGTCCAAGCAACTCCTTTAGAGCCTTGTTCTGCTAAGTGGTAAGTATCCTGGATGAATCGAATCGCCAGCACAACCGCATTTTCCGTCGTTGACTTTTTCCCTAATTGAAGTCCCTTTGTTGAGCCTTTTAAAATGTTTCGTTCTTTCATATAAGCAACCGCATTGTTGCCTACCGATAAATCATAGCGTGCAACAATGTCATACAACCGATTGACAATATCCCCTCTTGTTGTGCCTTTTTTATTGGCAATCGGGCGATACTTTTTATTTTCGGGAAGTTGCAATGCTGCAATTTTCTTCTCCGTTAAACGAATCAGCTCATCTGCTTTTTTTGCCGTGATGTCACTTCTAAATCCATCATAGTACCATTCAATTGGATAAATCCCGTATTTTTCCCCTTCATTTAGCGTCTCAATCGCCCAAGCGCTAACATCGGGTGCACTTTCCTCCGCTCGGATTGCAGGCACAACGGACGTTAAAATCAGCACGAAGCCCAACATTGATGCGGTTAAATGTTTGAACATTCCTTTCATTCTCCAGTCCCCTTTCGACTCGTTTGAATAAATTACCTTGGAACAACAAAAAAGTAAAATATTACCTGTAAAGTATACCATGTCAAAAGGGTCTTTTTGTAAAGAAGTTTTTATAGTAAAAGACAAGATCTGTAAGTATGCTATGATTTTCTTATACTTCACAGACTGAAGATCCTAGCAATACAAATAGAAAAAGGCACAAAAAATAATAGAGTTTGTAAGAAGTGAATGAAGTTTTAAATTAGTAGATGGGATTGGAGAGGAAGAAGTGGGTAAATGATAGACCGATTTATACTAGGCTTCGATTCGGTTGTAAAATAAAAAAAATCCTTCTATATAATAAGTAGGTTTTTAGGTTTCTCTATTTTCATTAATTGAATTCGATTGACTTGCCTGATGATCAGTCACTTCATTCCCTGGTCCAAACAAATTTAAAATCACAACGCCCACAAGAATAAGGATAATACCTAAAATGCTTGCACCATTAACTTTCTCTTTCCAAATTAAAATGGAAATAATCGTCGTAAAAACAATCCCCAACCCTGACCAGATTGCATACACAGTATTCAAGGGAATGGTTTTCAGAGACAACGACATAAAGAATAAACAACTAACAAAAGCGATGATTGTCCCCATCGTAGGGTATATTTTCGTAAATCCTTCCGATGCTTTTAATAGAGAAGAACCAATCAGTTCCCCAACGATTGCAAGGAATAGGTAGAGATATGACATGGGTATTTGTCCTCCTAAGGATATTGGTTATAAAAAAATTATCACCTTCATTATTCTGATAGTTTTACAGTACCTTTCAAACGTTTTTTTTGTCAATTAATTAAAACAATTCATACATTGTTTACAAAGCCAGTTTTCAGTTCCGGTATTTTGAATATTCACTAATGAGTAATAGAGTTAGATAACTCTCCTTTTCGCAATCTACAGCGATAGTAATCTATTTCTTCAATTCTATATTTTTCAATATTTTCAAGTTCAAACACATTGTTTAACCTTCCAACTACGTCATCACCTTTCTCGAAAACAAAAAGAGCTTGCACTAATGGCAAGCGAAAGTTCAGTAAATAGATGTCATCATAATTTTCTGCATCATATATTCCAAGGCAGTCCTGTTCAATTTCTTTGATCAGGGCCATGGGTAATGTTTTCTCTGCCCTTAGATACTCAATATCAGCTAAACATTGAATGATTCTCATTTATTTTCCCCTCTTTCATAAATCTTTTATATAAATCCATTGCGTTTTGTTTTTCTTCTTTTAATGTATTAATGTAATACTTCACCGTCATATTGATGCCTGCATGTCCTGCAAGTATCATGTTTTCGATTTAGGAATCTCTTTTTGTTTTTCATTTTTCCGGAGGCTAGATGAAGTTGATCTAAAGCATGAGTTATTTTTTTTATTTCTACTAAATCGTTCGAAATCTCTTTTAATTTACCATCTTGTGCTTTGGAGCTTTTATTGAATGATAAATTTTGTTCATCAAAGTTATTTACCAATTCTTTTAAAAAAGATTGGAACACTTCTTGCTTTAAGTTTTTCATTTCATTTTCTATTTTATCGGTAGCTTCAATGAATCTGTTTTGTAATTCGTCCCTAGTTTATGAAGTTTTTTTAAAAAGTTGTTTAATCGCTTAAACTCTTAAACTCTTAAACTTTGAATTTAAATCGCATTTTAAAAGCCGAGGCATTTTCAACTCTTCAATATACTTACAATTCCCTTCAAAAGTTCCCATAATTAAAATTAAAAAAGCCCTATGAAGATTTCTCCTCATAGAGCTTTTTCTCACCCAGTCTTCTTCTAATTAACTATTTGTTAGAATCATTTCTGAATTCATTGAGTACAATTTATAATGATGATTGTACCTCTAAATCATCTGGATCAGTAATATTAGAATCATCAGATGGTTTAACAGCTGATAGATTTAAAGCAACGCCATAGATATCATTTACTTGAATATCAGTTACAACACTAGTACCAGCAACGATATCATGATCTGCTCCTAATGTAATTTCTAAAGTATCTGTAGCAGCATCATAAGTAGCAGTTGCCCCAGTACCTAAAGTATTACCATCTGCAAATGTAATACCTAATGCTGTTACATCAGCAGTTGCTAAAGTAGCTGGTAAATCTAACTCATCGCTAAATACAAATGTAAGAGTGTCAGTATCATCTACAGAAGCGTAAGTGATAGATTCGATTCCAACAGAGATATCGTCTGTAATTGCAGCAGTTTCTAAATATCCACGAATTGCAGCATTAACTTCGGACGGAGCAGCATAAGCTTTATCTGCTTCAGCAGCAATTGACTCTAATACTTTGCCTTGTACACGTGGGCTAGTAGCTTTAAGTGCAGTTAAGTTAACTCCTGAAATGCCTTCTAAAGCAGCTAATACATCTTCATTAGAAGTAGCAGCTGTAGTTTCATTTAACTCAGCAAATGTAGAACTTGCTTTTGCTGCTCTAATTGCAGCAGTTAGTCCATTTTGTAAAGCTTGTAAATCTGCATAAGTTCCTGCTTCAATTGCAGTGTTAACAGCTGCAATTTCAGTTGAATCTGTTAATGCATCGTACTCAGATAAATCAAGTCCAGGAACTTCTGCTAGCTTAGTCGGTACAGCTGCTAATGCTGCTGCTTCGACTGCATCAATTGCAGCTGCAACTTCATCTGCATATGAAGTTTGATAAGCATTTCTTAGGCTAATTTCAGTATAGCCTGCTCCGATACCATTGAAAACATCAGTTGCAACAGCACGTTTTTGAGTAGTTGTTAAGTTATCAAAAGTAGGTGTTAATCCAGCAGTTGCCAAAATTCCTTCTACTTCAGTTGCAGAATTTGCATAGTTAACTCTGTTAGCATAATCAGCTAAAGAAGCTGCATCTTCAAGGATATTGAATTTAGCTTTAGAAGAGTCAGTTGCTTTGTTATAAGCTACTTGAGCTCCAACTTTAAGTTTACCTTCAAAGTATGCTTCATCAACTCCAATTGAAGAACCTTTATAGAAAAGATCAGCATCTTTGTATGAAAGCTCAACTAATTGACCTTTTACTAATAATGTTACTTTGTTGTCTGTAGTATTAACAGCGTGTACAGCACCAGTTAAAGTAGCATTGTCAGCTAATGTATTGAATGTGATAGAACCAGATTTTGCTTCTAGAACATTGTCTGTTGTTGTAGCTGTAAAGTCTACAGTTCCTTTAGATGAAGATACATATACTGTAACTTTACCATTTGTAGCTGTTACTCGGTAAGTTTTACGGTTATTCTCTCCGCTAATTACCGGTAATTCTGCACCGCCAGCTGTTGCTGATACAGTGTAGTTAGCAAATGCTTCTGTAAAGCTTAGTGTAGAAATGAAGTCATCTGTTGTTGAATTATAGTAAGGGAATCCGTTTTGATCCACTGCAATATATTCAACTTTCGCTACATCATTACCAGTAATTGAAGTTACTTCTTTACCAGTTTCTACAGATGTAATTTTTAGTTTAGATGCACCAACTGTAGCATCACCGAAGTATACAATTTCACCAGTTGCTTTTGCATCTGAACTGTCGATTTTAGCTGTATCGTTACCGTTATTATAAACTGCAATCGGAGTAGCATAATCATTTACCGCACCACGAATAACGAATGTAGCTTGACCATTTTTATCAACAGTTACAGGAATAGCATCAGAAATGTTGTTTGAATCAGCTCTTACAACATTATGAGTTGTAGTTTCTTTACCATCGACTACTTTTGTTAAAGTTACATTATGGTTAGAACTATTTGAGTTACCAGTTGATGCTTTATCGAAGTAAATGTAAGCAGTTGTTCCTTCACCTGCTACTTTACCATTTTTATCTTTAAGAGTTACAGTATACTCGCGTCCACCGATACCAGTACCATTATTAGCATTACGAGCTGCAGCCTTTTGTACACCTTTAGAAGAAATACCGATTTCAACGTTTTGGTTTACTGAGAATGTTACAGTTGATGCAGTAGCTTGTAAATCAGTTGCATCGTACTCTAATTCTTCTTTAGTAGAAGTTAATGCTGATACATTTAGTTTAGAATCTTCATGATCATAAACAATTGGAGTTACAGTAGCATCTGCACCAGTTAATGTGAAGTTACCTACTCCATCTGAATTTAATTTTACTAAAGCAACTTGGTGACCACCAGTTGTTACCTCAAAAGGCACACCGTTAGAAATTTGTGTTAAAGCACCAGTTGAAGAAACGCTATATACGTTAGCATCTGTGAACTTAACACCTTTTACAACTTTGTCTGGTGCAACATTAAGATTTTCTTTGAATGTTACTGCTACATATTCGCCAGCATTTTCTTTAGAAGTTACTTGGTAAACTTTAGTGTTTGAGTTAGCAATTGTAGAACCTTCTGTTACATCTTTAACAGCCAAACGAGCAACATCAGCCCAGTAAACTTGAGCAGTTCCACGAGCGTTTGCTTTACCAGTAGCATAAGCAGTTACAGTGTCTTCAGTGCGTTTTGAGTTGTATTGAGTATATGAATAAGTAGCAACACCTTGATCGTTAGTATAAGCTTCAGCTACAAAATCTTTACCGAAACTACCTGTTGCATTGTCAGCATTAGAATCAATGTTGAAAGTTACAGGGATACCTGCTTTAGATTGACCTTCAGCAACAGTTACTTGTGCAGAAACAGTTACTTCTTGACCATAAATACCTTGTACTGATTTATTGACAAAGCTAACAGCAGTTGGTAATACAGCAGATACACCTTTGAATTTACCAAGTGTTTTACCATCGTTTGTTACTGTATATTCTTTACCGCCTTCTTGAGTAGAAGTAGTTAATACAGCTACAGAAGCGTCAGTTTGTTTTACTACCGCGTTTTTCACTTCTAAACCTTCGATTGCAAAGTCAAGAGCATCGATGTCTTCGATGTTTTCTTTGAAGTCAACTTCAACAGTAGTAGCGTTAATTGCTTTTACAGATGCAACGTCAGCATTTACAGTATCAGCGTCGATTGCACGTTTAACCATTGTAGCGAATTCAGCACGAGAGATGTCGTCGCTAGGAGCTAAACGAGATCCTTTACCGTTGATTACTCCGTTTGCTACTGCAGTTGAGAAGTAGTCAGCAGCCCAAGCAGGAACTTTTGCTGCATCTGTGAAGTTAGAAACGTCAGCTTCACCTTTTAAATCATAAGCAATAACTAAAACTTTTGCAGCTTGAGCACGAGTTAACTTTTGGTTTGGCTTGAAGTTGCCATCTCCGAAACCTTCGAATAATTCTGGAGAAGTTGCAAGTACTGCTTTGTAGTACCAGTTAGTGTTAGTTACGTCTTTGAAATCTTCAGTTCCAGTAGCTTCTAATCCTAAAGCTTTGTAAAGAACTTCCGCAGCTTGTGCACGAGTTAATGTACCGTTCGGATTGAAGTTTCCTTTTTCGTCACCTTGTAAGATGTTGTTGTCAGCTAAGTACTGAACAGCATCCTTTGCCCAAGATGGTACAGTATTGAAGTCGTTTAATTGAGCAGCTGATGCTACCGGTACGATTGCTGATGCTACTAATGCTGCAGATGCAGTTGTTGCGAATAATTTACGACCTTTGTTTTGCTTTGCCATTCATTTATTCCTCCCTGAATTTGAAAAAGTTATATTATTCCGAAACTATATTACTAGGATAATACTCACGAATGTATGTATTATAGTTTCTTTGAATAATAGAAAACAAAGTAAATATAGTAATAATTCTACACATATTAGGCATTATCTTACTTTATAGTAGATTTTTTACCATTTTGGTAGATTCATTTACTTACTCCAAAAGTATAGCACTAGCAATTTACAAATTCAAGCCGCTATTTCAAGATTTAGGAATTCACCCAGGTATTAGGATATAATACTGGTAAGTATTGTACATTATGGAAGCTGGTATAATACTTTTTGGTAATGTTATACAATACTTACTCTCCCAATGGATTTCCCGCAAAAAAAGAATAGGATTTTTTTACAAAAATCCTATTCCAAAAGCCACTCCCTACCCACTATATTCTTTTCTTAAGATTTTATGACAAATGTTTCAAATATTACAAAGGAGTTTTTACAACGTTTATCGTTTAATGAAAAATGGGTATCAAAATAATGACAATTACTCCATTAAAATTTCGTACCAACGTTAAACGCTCTATGTATTTCAAATGTCTGGCAAAAAGATTACAAGAAGCTCCAAGTCGTTATATTGTTGAAAAAAAAACTTGCAGTCTAAGCCGAGATCGACTTTTCCTGCAAGCTAAGATTTCTTATTTACCTAACCATTTATAGTAATCCATGATTCCCAAATAAATGGCTTGTGCTGTTTCTTTTTGGTGTGAATTGATATAAGTGGCTTCTGCCTTGTTTGAAATAAAGCCCATTTCCACTAGAACTGACGGGAGTGTATTTTGGTAGATTACTAAGTAATTCGCCGTTTTTACTCCACGGTCTCTTGAGTCAAGGGTATCCAACAAGCGGTCTTGAATAAATCCAGCCAAAGCCGAACTTTGATTTACTCTTGTTGAACTTCCACCTTTCGAATAAAACGTTTCTGTTCCGTTTGCTGAAGCAGAAGCTGCATTCATATGTAGGCTGACAAATGTATCCGCCCCGGCGTTTTTGGCGATTTTTGGTCGGTCATCCAATGGAATAAACTTGTCCGTTGAACGAGTCATCACCACTTTGATTCCGGCTGCTTCTAAATATTTCTTAAGTTCAAGTCCTACTCCAAGAACAATATCTTTCTCTCTCAATCCATTTCCAACTGCACCCGGATCATGTCCGCCATGACCAGGGTCAATGGCAATCACTTTCCCTTTCGTTGTGCTAGCGGATGCAACGGTTGGTTTTGTGGAAGAAAGATAAGCTGTATGTACATAACCTTTTACATTTCCATTTTCGATAAACGCCCAATCTCCACTACTTCCATAAGCAGTAATCGAAGCACCTTTCGTTAAAGAACCAATTCGATCGTAATTTGCTCCCGGGCCTTTACGGACATTCAAACTGGAAGCTGTTACATATTTCGTTGAGCCTTGCATTTTAATCGGCTCTACTTTGAAATCCGGATTTAACGCACGCGCAAGCATAAGTGAAAATTCAACTCTGGTAATCGAGCTGCTTGGTTTGAACGTGCCATCTGTATAACCGTTTGTGATTCCGGCATTTGTCACTCCTGCTATAGCTGCTTTTGCACCTGAAGCTTGAGGCATGTCCACATAGAATACATCACCTGAATCTGACAAATTGAATGCACTGGAAATCAGATAAGCCATTTCCAATCGTGTCATATTTTTTGTCGGACCAAATGTTCCATTGCCGTACCCACTAATAATGCCTTTATCATTTGCTGATTGAATATAGCCTGCAGCATATGAATTAGGGTTGACATCACTGAATACCGTCTGTCTTGGCGTTGAGCCGTCTAACTTTAAAGCTCTCCCCATCATTGTTGCAGCTTCTTGGCGAGACACTAACTGATTCGGTTTGAACGTTCCATCTTCATATCCAAAAATGATGTTTTTTCCTATTAAATAGTTCACTTCCTCTTTGTATGCATTCGGTATATCAGAAAGCGAATTTGCGGAAGCAAATTTGTTGGGAATAATCACTAAGCAGAGCAGCATGAGAAACAAACTATACAAAAACCTTCTTCTTTCCATCGTTGGTTCTCCTAACCTCTTTTCTTTATTTTTTCAAATACGCCTTGGCATATTTTCGACCCTTTCGGCCCCGATCCTTAACTTTATTCAGTAATGGTAGATTGCTATATTTTTCTTAATTATCCTACTATTAGAAGTAGGGGTAGCTTACTGAATAAAACTAAGGATATTCAAAATATACCATAATTCTACATTGGTTACGACAAAAAGTAAGCATAAAGGGAAATTTCTCCTATAAAATTTTATAAATCTTCCCTATTTTTTTAGTTAATTGTTTGGTAGTTTTATATAGTAAAGGTTATTTATAGAAAAGGAGAAATAAAATGAATAAAAAATTATCTATTGCATTAGGGCTTGGGTTATTTGCTTCTTCCACTCTCACTGCACTTCCAGCAAATACATACGCTGAAAACATCTCAAATCACTGGGCCTACGAAGCGATGAGCTCGCTCATTGACAAAGATATATTAAAAGGCGATGAAAAAGGGAACTACTCGCCAAACAACAATGTTACACGCGCTCAATTTGCTAGTTTCCTAGTTAGAGCTTTGGAGTTATCCCCTGCTTCCACAACTGTCAGCTTTACGGATGTGAAACAAGGAGATTGGTTTTACGAAGATGTCAGTGTGGCTGCATCACATGGTTTGGTAAATGGGATTGGTAAAGGAAAGTTCGGTCCAAATGCCAACATTACTCGTCAAGAAATGGCTGTTATGATTAAAAGCGCCTTGAATTATTTAGGGGTACAAGCAACGCCATCGAACCATGTTTTTAAAGATGAGCAGAAAATTGCATCATGGGCATCCTATGCTGTGGATTCTGTAGTTGGTGCGAATATCCTTGCTGGCCGAGAAAATAATAACTTCGCTCCATTAGCGAATTCAACACGTGCTGAAGCAGCAACTGTTATTTATCGTGTACTTAATCTAGATGTAAATACGGGCACGCCTGGTACTGGCGGTAAAGAAGAGGAAAATACGAATACGCCTATTGTTAGCGGAAAAGAATATGTTACACAAACGGTTGCTTCAAGCTTTGATGCCGCACTGGCAAAACAAGCAAACAACAATCCAAAGGTGGATGGTGGCGGAATCTTTACAGCTGCGCAACCTTTGGTGGCTTATTATATGAATCCAGGAAACTTCAAAAAGGATAGTGTGGAATATTATCAATTCTTAAAATTATCTTCTGCCGTTGAAGGGCTGAGTGTGAACAACATCAATAACAATGTGCTTCAAAATAAGGGGATTTTAACTGGAAAAGCAGAGGCTTTTATCGAAGCGGGCAAAACTTTTGATATAAATGCCATCTATTTAATGTCACATGCGCTGCATGAAACGGCCAATGGTGCTTCAAAATTGGCAAATGGAATCGAAGTTGGGCTAAATGCGGAAAATAAGCCTGAAATGGTAACCGATGCTAACCGTGAAAAACTGACGAACATTAAAAAGACATATAACGTGTATGGAATTGGTGCCGTGGATAAGGATCCAAATAAATTCGGTTCAGAGACAGCCTACTCGTACGGTTGGTTCACAATAGACAAAGCAATTGTGGGTGGAGCCCAGTTCGTGAAAGAGAGATATATCGGAATTGGACAGGACACATTATATAAAATGCGTTGGAACCCGGAAAATCCGGCTTCTCACCAATATGCAACACATGTGATGTGGGCAACGATTCAAGCGAAAAAGATTCGGGACATTTATGCATTAACCGATCCGGATGAATCGACGAAATTAGTCTTTGAAGTTCCAAAATATGAAGCTCAACCTGCAACATCCCCAATGCCAAGTGCTGAAATTCAGTACGCAGTTGACCCTGGATTGAACGGTGCAACGGGAATTGTTCAAGTGACGACTGTGAATTTAAATGTGAGAACTTACCCTGTGAATGGTACGGCCTTTACTTCATTGCCAAACTTATCAGAAGTAACAGTGCTTGGCGAAAATGGCGGCTGGTACAAAATTTCCGTAAACGGCAAAGAAGGCTGGGTGTCTGGTCAATACTTAACATTTAAAGATGCATTAAGAGTAAAAAATAATGTTACTTCCGGCCTGAAGGTTCGCAGTGAAGCAAACACTTATAGTGCGGTAATCGGCGGCATAAAAGCTAACGGTTATATCCTTGGCGTTAAAGATAAGGATGGAAACTTTGTTAAAGATTCCACTGGAAAATGGTACAGTGTTCTTTATAACCAGCAACCGGGTTGGGTATCTGCGGATTATATTCAAGAACCAAGTACTGCGAAGAAATAAAGATTATTTAATCCTCCTTTCGATTTGGAAGGAGGTATTTTTGCATGAATGGAAGTAAGTATTATTGCTTATACAAAGAAAAAAATTCAGCACGATGGACACTTGATCCATTGTGCTGAATTTTAAGATTTTATTTTTATCTTTACAATCATATTCAGATAAGGACCTTCGATGTTTTAGCTTTTTAACATAAATAAAAGCTAATGATGATTATTACTTTTAAAATACCATAAAAGGATTTTCTCTTTAATGAGGCATCAAAATTTGTCCGTTCTTTTCATTAGATTTTAAAGTTTGCTTAATCAGTTCGGATAGATGGCTTGGTTTGTAAGGTTTTATTAAGTAATCTTGTGCTCCCAAGGAAAATCCTCGTTCTTTTTCTTCGAGTGCGGTTGATACGAAAATAGGGATATTTGCTAGTTTTTTGGTTTCTTTCATTTGTTTCATAATTGTCCAACCATCTATTTCATCCGAAAGCATTATATCCAAAACAATCGCATCGGGCGTTTCTTTTCTCATTTGTTCCAATGCTTTTTGGCCACTATTTTGAAAGTTTACATGAAAACCACTCTCTTGCAACTCGTGGTTCAAGAGTTCTGCAAGGCTTAAGTCATCCTCTATGACCATTATGGAGTAATTTAACATGGAAGTTTCTTTGTCATTTACACTATCTTTATTGGCCTTCATCGAAGTTTTAGGAAATTGCGTAGTAAAAGTACTTCCCTTCCCGTACTCAGAGCTTACAGTAACCTTGCCACCGTGCGCCTTGGCAATTTCTTGTACAATCGCTAGCCCTAAACCTGTACCCCCAATTTTCCGTCTGTCGGAATTATCTACCCTATAAAACTGCTGGAATAAATTAGGTATAGAATCCTCTGGGATACCAAGCCCTTCATCCTTTATATCAATAGATACATTTTGATTATCACCATAAATGCGTATTAAAATGTTCCCCCCTTCCGGAGAATATTTGATCGCATTGCTTAATAAGTTCGTAAAAACTTGTTTTATTTTATTTTTGTCTCCTAGAATAATTGTTTCTTCTAATTCTATAGAGAGCTTAATCTCGTGTAGTGAGGTGTTAACCTCTTGAAGTTCAATGACATTTTTTAAAATAGATGTAATGTCAATAAAATTCTTTTCATATGTTTGTTTTCCAGACTCCATTCTTTGTATATCAAGGAAATCATTAATTAAAGCAGTAAGTCTTTTTGATTCATTATAAATCGTTTGTAGATATTTAATTTTTCGTTCAGGCTTTAATTCTTTTGTTAACAACAACTCTGTAAATCCAAGAACACTCGCTAATGGGGTTCTTAATTCATGGCTAACTGTACTAACAAATTCAGACTTCATCTGTGATAATTCATATTCTTTCGTAATATTACGATGGACTAATAAGGTCCCGATATGTTCGTTACAGTATTTAATTGTTCTACAATACACTTCAATGACTTGATTGCTGTTATTCTTTCTGTAAATAAATGAATGTTCTTCATCGGGAGAAAGGAAAGAAGATTGAATCAAATTCTCTAAATTTTGAATGAATTCTTGCTCTTGAATTTGTCCTGCCATGATATGACTCCACTGTCCCCAAGGAAGCCCTATTATTCTTTCAGGAGTTTCAGACCATTCAAATATCTCGGATAAAGGTTTGTTAATTTGTATAATATTATGTTCAGTATCAATTAACTGGATACCTTCCTGAACAGTATTTATAATATCTTGATTTAATCGCCGATCGTTCTCTGACTGCTCAAATAAACTTATTTTTTCAAGATAAATAGCAACTTGCTTAACTAACGTTTCATACTCAGAAAGCTCATTTTCTGAATAAGGATCACCGTATCTAGATAACACTATAACGCCTGCTAGATAAGAGGAAGAGATAATAGGCAAATACAAATCGAAACTATAATTAGAAGTTTCATGATACCCCTTTTCTATAGGATGTTGTAATCGTTTCACTGTAAATGGCTTCTTTTCATTATTTAGCCGATGAATTAAACCGTCGTTATCCATATTATTTCTAAATTGTTCAACGCCAAAATCCGAAATTCCATATGAAGCAATCGCATCGTCCAGAACTGAGGAAAAGATTCCCTTATCCGATTCGGTAATTTTACACATGTTTTCAATGATACTTTGGAGAACCTCTGTTTTATTTAGAGACGTAGAAATGTGCTTAATTAACTGATTCCTTCTCATTAATTTTTGGTCTTTATCTGTAAGTGTGGCCAGTGCGTTCTGTAGTTCGGATTGCTGATCCAGGAGCGCTTCTTGTTGGGCTTGAAGTTCTTCTTGTTGGGCAATTAGTTCTTCGTTATGAGCCACCAAACTCTGCTCTTTATCCTGAATAGTATTCATCATCTTTTTGAAAGCAACTGATAAAACTCCTAATTCATCTTGCCGGTTCTCATCTATTTCTATCATCGCATCTCTGCCCGCTGCGATTTCATTTGCAGCAAAAGTAAAGTTTGCAAGTGGTTTTCCTATGCTGGCAAGTATTCTCTGGATTACTAAAATCGAAAGAATTAAGACAAAAATAGAAAAAATAATGATAGCCTTTTGTGCAATCGATTGTTTTTCTGCCAGCTCTTCAGACAAATCTGTTAGTTTTTCTTCAAGTAGATTTTCATAAAATCTGTTTTGCTCTAGGAATTCTTTCACTTTATAAGTTACCGAATTATCATGAAGGTCAATACTAGGATCTTGATTCTTTTCATATTCATTCATAATAAGTGGAATTAGTGTAGCAAAATAATAAGATGTAAAACCATCAAACTCCTGATAAATTAACTCTTCTTCTTCCGTTCCAATCAAACGATTGAGTTCTTCAAGGTTTTGTTTAACGACAGTTTCAGTTTTCAGCACATCCTCCATACTTGCTGGGACTTTAAAAGCAATAGAGTCCTGCATTATTAAAAAGTCGGAATTAAACAGACTGAAAAGAGTATTAGTGATTTGCTGTTTTTCTTTAATAATACTCTGCTGTTGAATGTATTCATCCTGCATTTTATGCTGATAATAAAATATAGACCCGCACCCGATAGCAAAAAAGAAGAGACAGATGCTCATTAATGCTAAAACTTTACGCGCTAAGGAATGATTTATATTTCTAATTATTTCCATCAAGAATATCCTCTACCAACGCTAATAGTTTCATTGGACTAAACGGCTTAGCCATAAAATAATCGGCGCCGGTTTCGAAAATTTTCTTTTGTTCATATTCCTGACTTTTCGCTGAAAGCATTAGAATTTTTGTATGCTCATTTGTTTCGGCGCAACGTATTTTTTCAACGATTTCTAGACCTGTATAGACAGGCATCATATAGTCCAGGATGACTAAATCGTATTTATTATTTTTCAAAAACTCCATTGCTTCACCGCCATCCGCTGCTACATCAATCGTAAAATCTTCATCTTCGAATATATCTACTATAAGCATACGAAGTACTTCTTCATCCTCTGCCAACAATATTCGGTTCATTTTTTTGCCTCTCCATTTCTAATTATTTAACAAACTATAATTTATTTATATCTCAATAATTGAATCAATAGTGAAACAATCATTTTAATGTGTTTAGTATTCGTTCAACTCTCACTCGCAGCTCATTTACATTAAACGGTTTTGTTACATAATCATCGGCACCTAGCCTTAGGGCACGTTCAATCTCATATTTACTATTTCGGCCAGTAAGCATTAATACTTTATATTTATTTACACTTTTCCCTTGTTTGATGTTTTGAAGAACCTCTAAGCCATCCATTTCTGGCATGATTCCGTCTAGAATTAAAAAATGGTTTACTTCTTCTTTTGCATGTGCAGAATTTAAAAAGGATGGTCCATTTTCAAATGTCTTAATATTCAATTCAAAATTTTCAATGGAAATAGAGTCTAGAACTTGAGCCAATAGTGATCGAATAATGATGTCATCATCAATAACAGAAATGTTAAGAACATTATTTTTGTAAGTATTAGATGTCATTTGCAAGCATTCTACTCTTGCTCTGCCAAGCCTCTTCGCTTCATACAGTGAGCTATCTGCTTCCTTGAGGGCTTCACTAATTTCAATCCCCATATCATCTACAGTAAATAAACCTGCTGAAAATGTTACGGTAAAGTTATTATCGTTATGCGTAAATTCAATTTGCGAAAAGCCCCTAATTAATTCATTTAAACGCTTTTTTGCATCAACATTATTGGTTTTTGGAAAGATAATAACAAATTCTTCTCCCCCATATCGAAAAATCATATCTAAGTTACGGACATTTTTCTTGATATATTGAGCAAAATCCCTAAGAACCTGGTCACCCATAAGATGACCATATGTATCGTTAATTTTTTTAAAAAAGTCAATATCAACAATACTAATTGAAAATGGCTGCTTTGTTCGTTTAAAGTCTTGGTAAAATCGGTTCAAACTTTCTAAGAGGTATTTTCTATTATAAACTTGTGTCAGTTCATCAATTAAAACTGATTCATCGAAAAGTTTCTTACGTTGCAAATGACGGTTAATTTTTGCAACAAACTCTTCAAGATCAATTGGCTTTTTGAAAAAGTCATCTGCTCCTTTTTGATAAGCTTTCATTCGTGTTTCCTTGCTGCTTTTAATACTGATCATTATCGTTGGAATGAAGTGTTTTTTATTATGTTCGTAGATTTCCTCCAATATTTGAAAACCATCTTTTTGCGGCAAATGAATATCAATAATAAGACAATCTGGCTTCATTTCAAAGTACTGTTTAACTGCCTTTTCTGGGTTTGTGTTTGTTATAACTATCCACCCTTCTCCTTCTAACACATCCTTAAGAAGAATAAGCATTGAAACATCATCGTCGATTATATGAATAACAGGAGCATTAGAATAGAGGACTGTCTCATTAAGATTTGCTAGTTCATTAGAGTTTTCGTGTTTATAGATAAATTCAATTAATGGATATAAAAAATTCTTCACCTCGAATTTATCCCAATTCTCCACCCTTCCTTCCAACTTAGATAATAATTCTGCAGAAATCTCCACTAGACCTACCAATTGAAGCGTTCCTGAAGTTCCTTTAATTGAATGTAGGAAACGATAAACTTCCTTAAACGGAATTAGTTCCGTTTCTTCAGAGCGAGCCCACTCCGATAACTTATTTTTTATATTTTGAATTAAATGGTTCCTATATTTTTGTAAATCCATAATTTCCTCCTCGATCATTACCAATTTCTCAATGCCTTTTTTATATTCTATATTTAAAAAATCTAATGTTCTTATTTTCTAAGTTTGTTGTGAATGAGACATATATTGCAGCCTCAATTGGTCAAACAAATTGCGATTATATCGTTTAATGTAGAAATTTGAAATATCGTTATTACAAATTACCTATTTTTGTGAAAAAATCTTTTTTTTACATATATAAACTTATATACTAATAAAAGTTTTAACAATAGGAAAAAGGTTACACTTCATTTTAATTTCTATTCTTTTTTTGAGATATATAATATTTTGGTGTTTTTTTTATTAGTTTTATAAAATTAATTGTTAAATAAATTTCTTTGTGGGGAGGTATTTATGATTATGGGAATCTTCTTTAATAGAGCAAATGAACAAGAGAAGCAAGTTTTAGAAGTTGAGGGGGATTTTACTCCAGAAGTTTATGATCATATAAATGCTGTTGTAAAATTGGATAAAAATGGTCTGCTAGTTTCTTATAATAAAGCTTTTGCAAAGCAATATGGTTATACTGAACAAGATTTTAAAGAGCCATTCTTTAATGTACTGTGTAAGAGGGATTCACTCAATTGCATACAATATCTCGAAAAAGCTTTGCTTGGAAAGACCGAGAAATTTAACACTTTAGGGGTCACAAAAAATGGCACTTTGATTGAAATTAATGTCACATTTATTCCAATCAAAGAGAAGAATACTATTAAGGATATTTATGTAATCATAAAAAATATCACTGAATATCAAGATCAGAAGAAGGAACTTTCTCTAGTGCAAAAAAGGCTTGAAGTGTTCAACGATATTAAAGAGATCTGCAGTTTTTATTACGATGCCATTAATGATTTTCACTATTTTTCTAAGCAATTCGCTAGTATCTTTGGGGTTGATGAGGAAAGAACTTTTACTCCCTCTTTGAATTATGTTCTGCGTTTTATCCATCCCGAAGATAGTAGTCGAGTAAAAAATACAGTTCAAAACGGATTAAGAGAAAAAACTGGATATGAAATGGAATTTCGAATAATTAAAAAAGATAGAACTGTACGTCAAATTAAAGTTAAAACAGAAGTTTTTCTTAATAAAAAAGGAAACCTTGAGGGTCTTGTAGGATTCGTCCAGGATGTTACAGATTATGGAATTTCTGATGATATATCAGAAAAAGAAAAACAAATTAAATTACTTTATGATAATTCAGATATAGGAATTTGGTCTTTTGATATGCTCACAGATAAATTCAACATTTCAAAGGGGATAGAGTATTTAGCTGGTTATACAAACGATGAAATTTATAATGGTTTTCAATGGCCTTCCATTATCCATCCTGAGGATTTACAGAAATTTATGGATATTATTAATTCGGCAACAGAAAGTATCATGCATCAATTCCGGATTATACATAAGAACGGTGGGATCCGGTGGGTACAGAATTATATAATCCCATCTTGGAATAATAATGGGCAAATTGTTCGTCTTGATGGATTAATATCGGATATTACTGAACAAAAAGTGTTGGAAGAAAAGATTAAATACTTGGCTAATTACGATGTTTTGACAAAACTCCCCAATCGGAATATGTTCATTGAAAGGTTAAATCAAATAATAGATGAGTATGCTGACAGCAATAATCAATTTGCAGTCATAAAATTGAATATTGATGGTTTCAAGTATATCAATGATACTCTCGGCAATGAAGTTGGCGATGAGTTGTTAAAACAATTACCTATTCGCGCAACAAAACATTTAACGTCCCAAGATTTGCTTGCTCGTCGTGGTGAGGATCAGTTTATGATATTAGTTGACAAAATAAATTCGCTTGACGCTCTGAAAGAAATAGTCAAAAAGATAAATGAATCCCTTAACAAACCATTCAATATAAAAGAGTATCAATTATATATCACTGTAAGTATTGGAATTTGTACCTACCCTGAAAATGGAGTAACTAGCTTGGAGCTATTAAGAAATGCAAGTTACGCATTACAAAATGCGAAAAAACGAGGGAAAAATAATTATCATATCCTCTCATATTCTAGTAGTATACAATCTTATAAAAACTATAGTATTGGAAGAGACTTGAAAAAAGCAGTAGAGAATAGGGAGATGGTTTTGTATTTTCAAACTCGAGTGGATGCCCATTCAAACCAAATCATTAGTGCAGAAGCTCTTATCCGTTGGAATCATCCTGAGTGGGGCCTTATTTCTCCACATGAATTTCTTACAATTGCCGAAGAAAATGGCTTAATTACTGAGATAGATGATTGGGTTTTAAATGAAGCTTGTAATCAAATAAAAAATTGGAAAGATAGGGGGATGCATCTTGTACCGATTTCAATTAATATTTCTGCAGTTCATTTTTTGAAGCCAGATTGGCCTAGAAAAGTTGCCGAAATTATTAGAGATGTAGGAATTCATCCATCCGATATGGAATTTGAAATTACAGAAAGTACGATATTAAATGACTCGGAAATAGTTAAAAATTCAATATTAATGTTAAAAGAATTAGGAATTAAAATAGCTTTAGATGATTTTGGAAAAGGCTATTCTTCTCTTTCCTATTTAACTCAATATCCATTTGATGTGATTAAAATAGATAAATCATTTATACGAAACATGCACTATAGTGATCGAGATTTGCATCTTACAAAATCAATTATTTATATGGCCAAAGGATTAAATGTAAGAGTAGTAGCAGAAGGTGTAGAAACGATTCAGCAATTAAAAATACTTCAACAAGAACAATGTCATGAAATCCAAGGCTATTTATTTAGTCACCCGGTTCCCGTTAAAGAGTTTGAAGTACTTTTACAGAAAAAAGTATTATCGCCGATGGATCCTAAACAAAAAGCGAAACAAAGCAAAAGAAAACATTATCGCATTAATTTACCTAGTCCGCTTGAGGCTGACATACTACTTGCATCAATTGCGGGTCGAGCTATGCAATTAGGGGTATCAAAGGTATTGATTGAAGATATCAGTATTGGTGGTCTACGATTCGTATCTGATTTAAAGTTACCTATAAGAGGCGATGTGATTTACCGTTTTAAAACAGAAATTCTTGGACAAATCATTACTTTTAATGGGAGCATCGTTTGGAAAGAAGAAATAAATGAGGATTTAATGGAATATGGTATTAAGTTTATTCTTGAAGAAGATGAACAAGCTTCATTATCTACTCTTCTTAATTCTTTTAGTATTCTATTAAATAATAATACAAGTCTGCCACCATACAGGAAGGTAATTGTAGATAAATATCAATATTTTAATAATAAATTGTAACTGTGAGGAATTTTCAAAATACATAAATAATATGAGCATTCCTTGCACCTGTGTAGTTAGTTGACAATTAAGGATGTGGGGCGTATGAAATTTCGTTGTTGCTCGTCATTTGAAGTGTTGCTATAGAAGTTGCAGCTATGACGAACCACAAGAAACCGCGAATTGCTATTTCAACACGCCCACTTCTGCATTAGTTAATCTGTTGTGAGAAGAGTGCCTTCTAATAGGTTACAGAAAACGGGAAAAGAACTAACAACAAAAGTGAAACGTAAAAACGGCTTAATAGGTAAAAAATTATGATTCCACCTAGCATTATTGAATTGAGGAGGCTAATACACAATGATGTCCCTTAAAATCAAATGCAAAAATATTTGCACCTTCAAAAATAATGCACTTTATATCCTTGATGAAGATGGTTTCTTTTTGGAAGTAAAAGGGGCAACCGAAAAAATTTGTGGCTATTCTTCCTTTGAATTATTGGGAAAGAGCGTTGCTCATTTGTTGCCCATGCTTGAAATTCCTAAAATTAGGGATTATATTAATCGAGTATTGCAAGGCCAAACACTCATATATCATACTAAAGTGGTTCACAAAGACAGCCGAAAAATAGAGATTCAGGTAAAAGCCATGCCCATAAAAAAACAAGGAAAAGTAGTTGGGATTTACAGCTTGGTAAAACATCTTTAAAGTAAAGAGATTAATTACCTAAAACATATTATTTTTGAACCGCAAGCACACAGAAAGGGGCATGAAGGGGGAAATTCACGGCATGACCAGTCATCACGTGAATTTCTTTCCTTCATGCCTCTTCTTCTATATCGCGATTTGACAATAATCTATACTCAATGTTAAATTCGATTGCTATGTAGAGATAGTAGTAAAGAAACCTTATTGATTACATCAATACATCCTTTTTTTTGCAGAACCCAGCATTCTACACCGTTTCTCCAACTTCCCCCTCCTTCGAAAATTTCCTTCAGCATTCGCTTTTATGGTATGATAGTTGGCAGTAAACAGGTAATAGAAATGAGGTTTAATTGTAAATGAAGCAAGTGATGATAATGGGTATCCCTTTTTTACATATTGATCAGAAGGGCTTTGTTTCCTTATTAACAGAGCGCATTCAGCAGAAAGAAAAAACGTTTGTCATTACGGCGAATCCCGAAGTGGTGATGAAAGCACAGGAAGAGCCGCAATTTATGGAATATGTCAAAAAAGCGACATACGTTTGCGCCGATGGAATTGGCGTTGTGAAAGCCGCGCAAATTCTCGGTGACCCGCTGCCTGAACGCGTAACGGGCTACGATTCAATGGTTCAGTTGCTTGAGATTGGCAACCAAAAACGCTTTAAAGTTTTCCTTCTAGGCGCCAAAAACGAGACCCTTCAAAAAACGGTCGAAAACATCAATGCAACCTACCCAAACGTAGAAATCGTCGGATATCAAGACGGATATTTTGATTGGAATTCGAATGATATCGCCGATCGCATTAACGAAACACAGCCTGATTTAGTTTTCGTCGCATTGGGCGTGCCGCGTCAGGAAAAATGGATTTCCGAGAACCTGGACAAGTTTAGCCATGGTGTTTTCATCGGTGTTGGCGGTTCATTTGATGTTATTGCTGGAACCGTCAAACGCGCACCGATTGTTTGGCAAAAATTGAATTTGGAATGGCTTTACCGATTGCTTTCCCAGCCAAGCCGCTTCGGCAGAATGCTTTCCTTGCCGCGCTTTGCCATCCAAGTATTCAAGTTAAAAGGTAAAGGCCAGGGGTCAACACGATGAGCCAGTCAACTTTTGTTAAAAGTACGATTATCCTGACCATTGCCACGCTCCTTTCCAAAGTTTTGGGCAGCATTTTCCGCATACCCCTGCAAAACATCGCGGGAGATGAAGTTCTTGGGATCTTCTCGCTCGTTTATCCGGTTTATATGGTGGCGCTTTACCTATCAGTAGCGGGCATTCCGCTTGCCATCTCGAAGCTCATTGCGGAAGTTCGCACAAAAAATGAACCACATAAAATCAAGGAAATTTACTTTACCGCAAGCATTCTCGCTTTATGCTTTGGTGTTCTAAGCTTTGCGATTATCTTTGGGTTTTCATCGCAAATTGCGAATGCCTTGGGCGGACCTTCTACCGAAATTGCCTTAATCGTGGTGGCACTCACTTTACTCGTTGCTCCCTATATGGCCGTTTATCGAGGGTTCTTCCAAGGTTTTGGCAATATGCAGCCAACTGCGGTTTCCCAAGTAATCGAGCAGCTTGTTCGTGTGGTGTTAATCTTGGTGATTTCGTATATTTTGGTTTCGATGAACTATTCGAATGAAATCGTGGCCGGCGGGGTCATGGTCGGTTCTGTTATTGGTGCTCTTGCTTCCCTGCTCTATTTGCGTTTTCAATACACACGTTCGTCGCTCAAGGTGGCTACATCGAACAAATATACATTCGAAAACTTTAAATCGTGGAGTAAAGTTATCCTAAAGATATCGATTCCGATTGCCATTGGCTCGGTGACCATGGCTTTGTTCAACTTTGTGGATTCTTTTACCGTTACATACGGCCTTAGAAGTGCGGGTGCACAAGCCGATGAAATTAATTCTTTATACGGGATATATGGTCGCGGGCTGACACTCGTGCAAATTGCAACTGTCTTCTCTTCCTCCATCATCCTCCCGCTTGTTCCTTTAATTACATCGAAATTAGCGGAGAATAATATAAGTGGGACAAGAGAAATTATTGAGCGAACGCACAACTTGACACATCTGATTTCGTGGCCGACTGCAATGGGTTTATTGGCATTGACTTTGCCATTAAACCTGGCGCTCTTTACAAACCTAGAGGGCAGCACGATGCTCGCGATTATTAACTTAAGTGCCGTCTTTACGTCCCTTACCATTTTGGGGACAGGCATTCTTCAGGGGATGAACTATGCGCGAACAGGGGCCTTCATCATTCTTGCCGGAGTGGTTGTCAAAGTGTTTTCCAACATTTCCTTCATCCGTATTTATGGATTAGATGGCGCCGCCTATTCTACCTTGTTTGTTTATTTATTAATCTTTATCGTGAATACTTACTTTATCTTTAAACATATCCGCTTTACCATTCTTAATGGCAAGATTGTAAAAATGATCATCTCTTCGATTATTATGGGTGCTGTCGTTGGATTGCCTACCCTTTGGTGGGATATCGCCTCTTGGTCGAGAGCGTTGGCAATGGGCTATATCCTTATTAGCATCGTTGTCGCCGCTGTGATTTATTTTGCGTTGCTGTGGGTGTCAAAAGCGATCAATAAACAAGATTTGAAACAACTGCCCGTGATTGGGAAGAAATTTTAACTTTATTCAGCTATCAAGAAATTCGAGTGAATTAAATTAATAGCCTGCGGTGGATGCCACTGATTTTTAGAGGAGACTTTTCGAGTTTACTCTAAAAATTCTGGGCTCCAATAAACCAAGGCGTATTCGATAAAATGAGAGGAAGAACATTTTAATGTTGAAATCAAAATGGCTGTGGGGTATTTTGCTCCTGGTTTTACTATTATCTTCACCCGGCATCATCAATAGGTGGCAAGCGGAAAGTGCAAATGACCGCTATGAAGTGATGATTCCGTTTAATGAAATTCTGACGGTTTCCAAGGAAAGCGATTATACAATCGATGAGCTTTTATCGATTTTGAAACAATCCGGTTTAATTTCGGTAAGTCTTGAGCCAAGTTCACTGGAAGACTTGGCAGATGAAAATATCGTCTCCCTATATGAAGAAAGAGAACTGGCCGATGCTTTATTGTTCACGGATTATGAAGGCGCGGTGGATACGGAAAAAACCGGCTTTTATATTTCCGTGCCGGAAGAACGCATTTACCAAGAGTTCATCACGTCCAACTTGACTGTGGAAAATGTCACGATTGCTGGAAAGCCTTTTTATTTCCTTGCAAGCTCGGATGATCTTTTCGAACTGGATACGCCTTTTGGTTATAATGGCGCAACCATTAACCAACTCAAAGAGCTAGGGTTAAATGTTGTGCTTAGAACAGTAAACGATGACAGTGAAATTGTGAATGAGATGCTCGTGGAGCAACTCGTTTCGTTGAAGAATGAAGTTTCCCCGGTATTGCTTGGCGCTGGTACAGAAATGATCGGCTTTGGCGACGAAAACGAAAATATGAAAGACTTGAAAAAAAAGCTGCAGGAAGCCGGCTATTTCTTCTATACCATTGAAGGAAGCCCGCTGAAGGGTGAATATGAGTTTGCCAAAAGCAACCAATATAATGTAGTTCGATTGATTAGCATCAATGTAAATAAAGAGACTGATTTAACGGTTTCCGAGAGTATCGACCGCTCCACACGTGCCGTGAAAGAACGGAATATCAAGTCAATCTTCTATCATTTGAGAACAACTGGAAATGCACAAGAGAATATCGACGAAGCCGTCAGCTACTTGACGGGTGTGCAAGAGAAAATGCCCGAACACTTTACGTTGGGAACGCCAAAATTCTTTAACTCTATTTCCGTTCCTGCATGGGTGACAGCACTGGTTTTATTGGCAGGCATTTTATTTACGTACTTAATGACGGAAACGATCAAAAATCAAAAGGTGCGTCTCGCTGCAGCAGGATTCATGGCGTTGATAGCGATTGCTTACTTTGTGTTAGACAAAGTGCTGTTCTTGCAAGCATTCGCTTTGATCATTGCTGTGCTCACGCCGATTTATGCCGTTGTCAAATCGGCACATGGTTCTACGCGCATCCGCGATATTTTGGTTCAATATGTTAAAGCGATTGCGATTAGCTTGATCGGTATTTTCATCGTGATTGGCTTATTGAATGGAAACGGCTTTGTCACAGGATTTGAAGTGTTCAGAGGCGTTAAGCTTGTTTATGTGATTCCGATAGCCGGTATCGTGTTGTTCGCTTTATTCCAAATTTACGATATTACGAAAAATGGTTTCAAAGGTTCACTTAATACTTCTGTGAAATTGTTGAATAAAGAAGTGAAGTATTGGCATTTGCTGGTACTGGCAATCGTTGCGGCAATCGGCATGTTCTATATCGGCCGAACTGGCAACGCAGGTACGGTAAGTGAATTCGAGTTGATGTTCAGACAATGGTTGGAAAACGTGTTGTATGTTCGACCTCGAACAAAAGAATTCTTGATCGGCTTCCCATTCTTCGTGTTGGCTCTGTATGTAATGGGCATCAATAAAAAATGGGGCACGATTTTACTGATTCCAGGCGTTATCGGATTTTTATCGATCATGAATACCTTCACGCACTTGCATATCCCGGTATCAGTTTCGTTATTGCGGACACTTTATAGTACCGTACTTGGATTCTTGATTGGATTAGTGTTCATCTTCATCTTTAATCTGTTGGTGAAATGGATGATGAAAGTAAAAATGAGGTGGTCTTAATGCATGTAGTGTTATCTGGATATTACGGATTCGACAATGTTGGAGACGAGGCCATTCTCTTTTCGATTATTCATGCCTTAAGAAAGCTGCATGATGGTATCGACATCACGGTACTCTCCAATAATCCGGAAGCTACCGAAAAAACATATGGCGTGCGCGCCGTGAACCGCTGGAAATTAAAAAACATCAGCAATGTGTTGAAGCAAGCGGACGGCTTAATCAGCGGCGGCGGAAGCTTGCTGCAGGACCAAACCGGCATCAAATCAATCCCTTACTACTCGGGGATTATGAGAATCGCCAAAATGCATAACATACCAGTGTTTGTTTATGCACAAGGTATGGGGCCAATCAATAAAGGCATCAGCAAGTTCATCGTTAGAAACACAATGAAAAAAGTTGACAGAATTACGGTTCGCGATGAGGATTCGAGAGCGTTGCTTCAAAACTTGGGCGTTCGAAAGTCAATTGACATCGTGCCTGATCCCGTTTTGGGACTAGATGGCTCAACGTTTCAGAGCAAATGGCTTGAGAGTAGCTCTTTAACTACTGGCGGCTATATCACCGTGAGTGTTCGCGACTGGCCATCTCCTATTGATTTTAAGAAGAAAATTGCCGAAAGCTTGGACCAGCTAGCAAGCAGTGGCGAAAAAATCGTCTTTATTCCGATGCACGGTGAACATGATTATAAAACGTCGGAAGAGCTCGCTAAGATGATGAAGGCGGAAAGCGTCATTGCCCCTTCTGATTTATCGATTGAGGAGAAAATTGCGGTGATCGGCTATTCGAAATTACTGATAGGCATGAGACTGCATTCGTTAATTTTCTCCAGCATCTTTTATACACCGTTTATCGCCTTATCGTATGATCCGAAAATCGATGCATTCGCCAATATCGTGGCGCAGCCGGTCATCGGCCATGTGGAAAAGGATAACTGGGATGCAGCGGTGCTAACTCAAAAAGCGAAAGACATTCTGGCTAGTGAAGATGCAAAAGAACAACTGCAAAAGAAAGTGCAGCCGTTGCAAGCCAAAACGCTCAATACTGCAAAAATGGCATTGGAGCTTTTTGGACAAGCGAAGAAGTAATTTAGGAAAGGATCCTGTGGGGTCCTTTCTTTTTTGGTTTCGCATTAATTTAGAGGTGTTCGGTGAATGGGAAATTTGGTTGATAAAAAAGTTGATGTGTCCGGTAAATTTGCGAATTTGTCTGGTAAAATTGCTGGAAGTGTCCGGTAAAATTCTAGTGTCCCATAGAACGAAAATTTTATCCCATAGAATCGTAAAAGTGTGCCATAGAATTATAAAAATGTCCCATAAAACAAAAAAACCTTCTACAGTAAAGTTTTTTCTAAAAAATAGGTTTACGCTGATTCATAGCGGGTATAAAGCAAGCAAAGGAGCGCGAAAATCATGAAAAAACAACAACGATATAATTTAACAAAAGAAGACTGGTTATTCGGCATCATTGGTTCTTCCATCGTCGTCTTGATTCTTCAATTTTTATATTAAACGTTTCTTCATTTCTGTGCTTCCCCTTTTATACATAAAACCTCGCTTACAATAAATAAAGCACCTTCGATTTTCCAATCAAGGTGCTCGTTAAATTTTATTGATTTTTCCCTCACGAACCATTATTGTGGCCCATATAATTTTGCTTTTTCTGTTGCTAACTCGTAAAAACGTTTTTCATCTCGATCTTCCAATGCCTCATCAATCAGACGTTCTAGATTTTGTTTTTCCAAATCTCGAATGATTTCATGCATTTCCGAGTTGCCTTCTTCAATTTTTCCTGGTTTGGTTTTATCTTCTGTTTCGGCTTGGTCTAAAATCGGAGTTAAATGTTCATGTACATTTGATATTAAGAGTAATTGGTAGAGAGGTAAACGAATAAATCGATTTCCGCGTTGAAATACAAAAATCTCCGAAAGATTTTCAATTTGCTTTGTTTCCAGGTCCACTATCATTTCCTTGCCCTCAACCGGTACAAAATGATAAAGCTCATCATCCTTCATCAGTGAAAAATATTGATAAGCAAATACTAATCGCAGCGTATTTCCATTAACTTTTGTATAAAAAGGCTTCATATACTGCACTTGAATCATTTTTTATCCCCTCCTATTTAGATTGTTTCCTCAATTTAAGATTTTTCTCAACTATACTATGAAAGCGATTTCACTTTTTCTTTGATGTTGGCTCATTTACATATGTAAGGAAGCGCTTTTCAAGAATTCCTGCTGTATCTCATCATACGAATTGAAGATTTAGTTAATGCTAGGATTCCCATACTTTTCTTTTTTCAAACTAGCGAAGTGATTTAACTATTTCGTATTGTAAATTTGTTTATTTATTATTTATCTACCCATTTCTAGGGATTAAAACATCTAAATTACGAAAATAATGATTCATGTTGGTCCTTTTTTAAATTTTTTCATACTTTTTGTTTTACATCTTGTTTCAAGTTATAATGGAGGGAAGGACTTTTTTGACTAAGGAAGAGATGTTCTTTTTTGGTCAATGAAACAGTATTTAATAAAATGCTGTTTTTAAGGAGCGAAAGATTATGGCATTATCCATTGCATCATTAGCAAGAGAGCAAACTCTCTTCATTAAAACCCAGCTTGACCAGATTGAGCATGCATTGCATCCATCTGTTACCGAAGATGAAGAGCTGGTTCGCCGCGCATTGTTTGCGGTTCGGAACAAGTCGGTTATTTTCGATCGTTATATACCATCGACGACAAACCTTTATGCAGCCGTCCAAGATGTACGGCCAACACAAGTTTTGATTAATTTCCGCGATGAAATCGTCCATTGCGACTGCCCGCACGGAGAATGGTGCCGGCATAAAGTGAGCGTTATTTTATCGCTATATCAATATATTGATTCAGTGCAAGATTGGACAGCGAAATGGCGCTCGAAGAAAAGCGTGAATTTGCATCTTTTGGCTACCGAACGTACACCTGAAAGCTGGCTTGCTATGGTGGACGAAGTAATGAGCCATCTACTGCCTGAGGGACGGCCGATTGAAAAATTCCAAATTTCCACGGTTGCCGAGAATGCCGATAGTAAATTAAAGAGACATCTTCCCTTTGAACGCGAATGGCAGCCTCTTTATGAATTGTTTATGCAAATTTCTATTCTAAATAAAATCTGGCAACACCTGAATCTATTCGGCAACACGATTCACAGCGATTATTTTGAATACTTCTTTAATCGCCGCTTTGAAAAAATCCAAAATACGATTCATGAACTATCGGTGAAATCCCGTCTATTTGCCACCGATCCCTTTTTTGATGCACTTCAAGTGCTTGTTCGTGAGCTCTTGCTAGAGCGCAAAGCGCATATTGGCAGAAGGTTAAATGTTTATTTATTATTTTGGGATAACGTTTTTATCGAAAAAAGCCGAGCGGAAGAAGAACTTGAAATTCTGCAAAATTACTTAATGCAAGAGGAAAATCCTCTAAGCAGCGAGGTCCTACTTCCCACAATTTTGAACATCTTTCATATCTTATTGAAAAATTATGAGGCATTAAAACTGAATGTAGCATCCATTACCCCTGAACAGATGAATATTTACTTTGGCCTGGCGAAGTTTTCGCATTCTCGCCATGACGATGAAGCGAGCGAGTATATGTTAAAAGCAATGCTGCCCCTGTTGAACGACTATATCCAACATCATTTGACTCCTTCTCAACGTCAAATGTATGTAAGAAGAATTCATGCGCTTTACGAGAATGTTTCATTGACCGAACCAGAGGAACTATTGTTATATTCTGCTTTTGGCGTTTATGGTGTAGCTCCCTTTTCCGGCTATCTCTTAAAGCAAAAGCGCTATGAGGAGTGGGTGGCACTGCACCAATTATATCCGTCGTCGATTTCCTACTTGGATAGCTGTGGCCTCAAGGTTGTTCTGGAAGAAGCCCCATCATTAACTTTGCCGCTTTACCATTACTATGCATTGGAAGAGGTCAATCAAAAATCGAGAATGAACTATAAACAAGCGGTGCGCATATGGAAAATGATGAAATCAGCCGCAAAAAAATCAGGAAAAACGAACTTTTGGGAAGATTACATTCATACTGTTCGCGAACAATTTAAACGATTGCGTGCATTACAAGAAGAATTAGAGAAAGGAAATTTACTGGTATGACAGAAACGCCTTTTACAAAAATCATCCGAATATCCCTGGAAGAACTGCAGCCAGCTTTCTTTTCAATCACCGCATACAACGAAGCGGACGAAGTGATTCCTGCTAATAGTTGGACACGACCGTTATTTTTCCGTTATGAACCCAATTTTTATGGGCTCACCGCTAATCAGAGCGACAATGAGATTCAGCTTGCAACCGCTGAGTTGGTTGACTTGTTTTCGCCTTTCTATAAGCATCCCTTTGTGTCATTAGTGGGCGCAGATGCGAATAGCGAACAACTTCTTTCCACTATAAGAGCAGTTCAGCTTTTATGGAACAATAGCGTTTTGTGGGATTATGCGGTAACAGAAGAAAGGGAAAATGGCGAAGCAGCTTTTCGATTCGAGTTGCCTGAAAATTTCCTGCAAGATGAATTTGTTAAAAAAGCGATTGGGCATCACAGCATCTCCTTAGCTGAGTGTGAGGATATGCTGACAACTGCGGCGCATCAAAAATTGGCCTTTGCCGGATTGACTGCAAGCAATGTTCCCGCTTTGCTGCCGTTTTTTGCAAATGGCGGTTGGCCGTTAAATAAAGACCGCTCCATCGGCAATGTAAAAGTAGCCTTGCGATTAAGCGAACCGGAGGAAGGTTCTTCCGATTGGCTTTTGGAAACGGTTCTGAGTTCTACGAAAACTTCCAAGCTATGGACGCCTGCCATTCGCAAACGGCACTTGCCGATTGAGAAAACACTTCCTGAAAAATGGGCGCCTTTGGCAGAAGAGATTGCAAGCCAGCAAGCACAAATGCTGGAACTCATTGATTTAAGCGGTTATCACGTTGCTCCGGAGACATTTATACATACACCGCTGGAAGATCGGGATGTACGTAAATTGCTGCGGGATGATTTTGCAAAACTCGGCGCTGTTGGATTTGAGGTCATCTTGCCGGCATGGCTAAAAGAACTAAAGCATACGAAAATGCGCGTGCGTGTTAATGCCGGCAACCAATCGCAGAAATCCGTCGCAGGCCTGGATGATATCTTATCATTTAAATGGCAGCTTTCCGTGAACGGTGAAGTAATATCTGCCGAAGAATTCCGCAAGATTGTCGATGAAAAACGTGAATTTATCCGTATTGGTACTGATTGGTTCCGTATGGATGTGAACTGGATGAATGAAATCCGACAGCTAATGGATCAGGCTGAAGATGAAAACTGGACAGTAAAGGAATTGCTATTCCGCGAATTGCCAGAGGAGCTTGTCGCACCGTTGGATATGGATGAAGACGATGAGGAGCGGGATGATCCATTATTTGCATTTGAAATGCAGCGTTCGTTGCAGGATTACTTGGATCAACTTACAACGAAAAAGAATCTCCCTCCTATTCCACAGCCGATAGGGTTGCATGCTGAGTTGCGTCCATATCAGCAAGAAGGCTTTGAATGGCTGACATTTATGCGAGACCAGGAATTTGGTGCAGTGTTGGCCGATGATATGGGTCTTGGGAAAACCGTTCAAATGATTAGCTATCTTTTATATACGGTTGAAACGTTGAATGAGACTCGTCCATCGCTCATTATCTGTCCAACATCCGTTTTAGGAAACTGGCAAAAGGAACTGGATCGTTTTGCTCCTTCCCTTAAGATTGTAACGCATTATAGCTCTTCTCGCTTGAAGGACGAGGCGTTTCGACATATGGTGGATACTGAACAGCCCCATGTTATTTTGACAACGTATGGAACCATTACACAGGATATTGAATTTTTGCAGTTCATTGATTGGTCAACGGTCACACTAGATGAAGCGCAAAATATTAAAAATATGCAAACATTGCAATCTCGGGCCATCCGTAAGCTAAGTGGCAAACACCATATTGCCCTGACTGGTACACCGATTGAAAACAGGCTTTCTGAGTTGTGGGCTATTTTTGATTTTATCCATAAAGGCTATCTTGGGAGCTTTGGTAAGTTTCAGGAACAATTCATCGTACCGATTGAACGGGAAGAATCCGATCGGCATAAAGAAATTCTGCGGACAAAAATTCGTCCCTTCTTATTGCGCCGCACGAAAAAAGATCCGGATTTAATGTTGAATCTTCCTGAAAAGCAAGAAACCAAGGAGTTTTGTTCTTTAACAAGCGAACAAGCCGCGCTTTATGAAGGTTATATTGAAGATACTATGGCTCAGCTTGACATGATGACGGCCTTTGAGAAAAAAGGACGCATCCTCCAAATGCTTAGCAAATTGAAGCAATTGTGCAACCATCCTGCGCTTTACTCGAAAGAACCTTTTGACGAGGCGAAAACGATGCTAAATCGTTCCATTAAACTGAAACGGATTGTGGAGCTGGCCGCCGAAATTGTGGATAACGGCGAACAATGCCTGATTTTCACCCAATATATCGGCATGGGGCATTTGCTGCAACATTGCTTCTCCGAATTATACAATTTGGATATCCCTTTCCTTACAGGAAGCATGCCAAAGCAGCAGCGCGATCATTTCGTCGATCGCTTCCAGGCAGGAGAGTTTCCGATATTCTTGCTTTCCTTAAAAGCTGGCGGTACGGGACTAAATTTAACTGCTGCCAACCATGTCCTTCATGCTGATCGATGGTGGAACCCGGCAGTGGAAAATCAAGCAACTGACCGGGCTTATCGAATCGGCCAAACGCAATTTGTGCAAGTTCATAAATTCATTACCATTGGAACGATCGAAGAAAAAATTGATAAGATGATTGAAATGAAGTCTGCTTTGTCCGAGGAGTTAATCCAATCAAGCAATTGGTTAACGGAATTAAAAGAAGAAGAGTTAATGGATTTACTCATGTTGGATACGCATGCATTAAGATAAGAAACAGAGTCCGCACTTTTCGGACTCTGTTTTTTTTACAGTCTCTCGTTTTCCATTACGGTTTCCATATTCAGTTGTATTTCTCTACGAGTTTGTATGTAGAGCTGGAGGAAATGGTTACACTGCTGTGCGGTCAGGCAGTAGTGTGCTTTTTATCACCTTCTTTAGGCATATTTTTAAAGCGAGGCAGTATTTAGTGATATAAAAATTAATTGAAGGATTTTTCTGATATAGTAAGTTCAAATTTCCAACACAAACACAAGTTTAATACCGAGACGTTCAGACAAATACATTTAACATTTATTGAATCAAATATTTACCCTCTACAACATTACATTATCCACAACAATTCCATTGCTTGCCTAAAGAACCGGAACAGCACTTGCTTGTTCAGGAAGCACAAAATCCTTTGGCACTTCAACGTTTCCTGAGTTTTGCTGCGTTTTTCCTTCAGGCGTTTTTAACACATAAAATCGGACATCTTCTGCTAATACTTCAATTGTGTAAACTTTTGTATTTTCCTTATTCGTATAGGACCTGGATTGCAGTCTTCCACTAATGCCAACCAAAGAACCTTTCCCACAATAGTTCGCGATTCGTTCTGCAAGCCTTCCCCATGCAATGCAAGGAACGAAATTGGCATCTATATTTCCTTGATAGTTCTTGAAGTTTCGATTAATGGCAATCATAAAGCTGGCTTGTACCCGATCCTCCGAAAATGTTCTGAGATTCGGATCTTTCGTTAATCTTCCTACCAGTCCGACTTGGTTCATGGATTCACCTCCTTTCGTTTACGCTCTTATCATAAACGGGAAGGTCAAAAATTGACAAAATGCGAAAAATCAGATTCCCTTTATTTCTTGATAACAAAATTGATTTTTGAGCACGTCAAAATTTTAGTATTTCTACTAGAAACGTTGCGGCTCTAGGTATAACAACGTGGAGGATGGGTATGCCAAATATTAAATTTTGCAAATTTTATATGATATACTGAAATTACTAAAAATCATTCGGGGGAATTATATATGAAGACTTTTAAATTGCTTTCGTTCGATTTGATAAAGGAAGATGGCTACCTAAACCTCCCCATTGTCGATGGCATCGTCATCAACCAAGAAAACAGCCATAAATCATGGATTCTGGAATTATTCCTCCCTAAAGAGCACCAATCCACATTTGAAAAACTTAAAACGGACAATAACGTATTCGAAGTACAAGTGATCATTTCATTTCCGGAAAATGAACCCGCTCCATTTATAGTAAAGGTAAACAACATTGAAGTCATCGGGGAAAAAATTTCTGTATTACTGAAGGGGACAATCAAAACCCATAGAAGCAAGTATTCAGAGGCTTTATTAACTTATTTATTGAATGAAAATCTATCCAACGATGAATTGCTTTCCCGATTTAAGAAGGGAATGCGTGAAAGACCTCATTTGAAGGAATCATAATGATTTATGTAAGTTTATTTAGCGAGTTATCGGCATTTCCGAGCGAGTTTAACTAACTTACGGGTGAATTCTCATCATTCACTTCTCCCCCTCCTGCACACCCAAAAACGCCCCATTCCAAAATGGGGCGTTTTCGTTATTATCGATTATTATCAATGCGTTCATCGTTGTTATGAACATTGCCATTGGCATTTTGTCCGGCACCGTTGCTGTTTTGGATTCCGTTCTCGTCTATACCATCGCGGTCGTTGTCATTATTATCAACGCCATTGTTCAAGTCATTGTTTACTCCGTTATTGTAGGCATCATTGTTTACATTATTGTCGTTATCGTTGTCAATGACATCGTTAACGCCTTCACGAACGTCTTCTCCTAAATCTTCTACGCCGCGGACTGCGTCATTGCCTACATCTTGTACATCCTGAGCAGCATTGTTCCCATTGTTATCATTATTTCCACATCCGACTAATAACATTGAACCAAAAATGGCGATCCAGATCGATTTTTTCCACATAAAAAAAGTCCCCTCCTTTTCCCAGATGATTTTCTTCACATTTCAAATGTGAGTAATCATAGATTGCCCGAGAAAGAAAGGAACTATCCGAAAAAATAGCGGAATGAATTTTAGTTATTCTACAAAATCTTTACAAGCAAACAAGCAAGCTTTATTCTGCGTCTTTTAGCTGTTCTTTCAGCTTTTGCTCAATATACGCAGCTTCTGCTTTGCATTCATATGTAAAGTTTGTCCCAAGTTGCTTCTGCATTTTTTCAATCGATTCAATTTGTTTCGTTGTTGGTTTTTCATTTAAAATCTTGGCAATGACTTCATCAATTTTCTTTGCCAATTCTTCATGGAATTCATGGCTAAGCAATACTTCTTGTGGCACCTTGTCAAACCAAGCCGCATTTTCCGTAAAATACTTTTGCCAAATCTTAACGAAATCTTCCATTGAAAATTTGTCATCATCCCAACCAATACTTGCTAAATATGATTCAAAAGACGTCGAAATAGACCGGGTAATGCTGATCTTTACGCCTGAAGACAACTGTTTATACATTTAATTTAAAACCTCCTACGTTTAAAAGCCCAACTCTGGATGTTGCTGCACATCCTTTTGGTTAACTTTAACCCTTTTGGAAGATAAACGCAAAAATTCAACTTTTTTTCTACATATTACCCCATAACACGCAATAAATATACCATTTTTTTCTACTTCGGTTGAACAGGTCCGATGGCAAATAAAATATCAGCTTCACATGCCAGTTCCCCATCTACTGTTGCCACGGCATGTCCTTTACCCATAGAGCCGCGCAGCTTGACAAATTCAACTTCCAATTTCAGCTGATCGCCAGGCACCACTTGGCGTTTAAAGCGGCAGTTATCAATGCCCGTTAAAAAAGCAAGACGTCCTTTGAACTCCTCCGAGTTTAATAAGGCAACGCCACCCACTTGTGCCAATGCTTCCACGATTAACACACCCGGCATAACCGGATAGCCTGGAAAATGACCGTTGAAGAAATCTTCGTTAATGGAAACATTTTTAATACCTACTGCACGTTTGCCGTTTTCCAACTCCAGAATGCGATCCACCAATAAAAATGGATAGCGGTGCGGTAAGATTTCTTGAATTTGTTCTGCTGTTAACATTTCCTATTCCCCCTTGATTGCCTTAACTCTATCTAGCTAAAAGCGATTAAATTCATGCGTTATAACAGCGTTGGGGCAGTTTTATCCCCTGCGCTATACTACTGTAAAGTAGCTGAATAGCAATAGACTACAACTTATTACTTCTTATGTATTGTAATTATTCTATTCTTTTCCGTTAATTATATCTAACATATGTTGCCAAGTTTCCCATTTTAGTGCGTTCAACGGTTGGCCGCTTCCAATGACCCCATATCCAATCATTAATCCGGCAGCTCCTGCAATGACGAATAATAGGACAACGAGAAGTATTCGCATCCAAATCGGAATGAGTCGAAAATTATACCAACGAATCGGCTTTTCATCAACATGATTGCTTCGTTTTTCTTTCTCTTCAGGAACTTTCGGCTTGATGGATTCACTTTTTGCTTCGTTTAACATGGCCGGTCTCCCTTAATCAAAAATTTACTATACTTACGCAAGATTATCGTATCCCATTGATGAGCCCCAGCATTTGATCGCCAATGGAAATTGCTCTGGAACTAAATTGATAACTGCGCTGCGCTTGCATTAAACTTGTCATTTCCTTCGAAATGTCGACGTTGGATGATTCCAATGCGCGGTTCATCATTCCAACTTCCGTCCGGGCTGCTCCTTGCAAATCCACCAAAATATCTGCCTGATTGTACCCCATTCCATTGAAGTTATCCGGCAATGCGATATATGTATTTGAAACATGTTCCATTACTTGAGGCTTTTCCAGCTGTGTTATGCCCAACTCAAACGTTGAAGTCTGGCCATCGGGATAATTGACCAACAGTGAACCTTCACTTGATAAGTTGAAATTCTCGACATTATCCGGGAAGGTAATGGCGTTTCCATTCGAATCGGCTACCGCATAGCCATCGCCATTCACAAGCATTACTCTTCCATTTTCAACCGGTGATACGTAAAAATCCCCTTGGCGCGAATAAACTGTGCGCGTTCCGTTTTCGCCGTCAGGCATTAAAATATTGAAATATTGTTTTTCTTTTGTGAAAGCCAAGTCCAGATCACGATCTGTTTTTTGGAAGCTGCCTTGCGAGAAATTCGTTGAAATTTGCCCAAGGTGAGCTCCTACACCATAGCGAATGCCCACTGGAGAGTTTCGAACGGTTTTATCGAGCTGATCATTATTGTATTGTTGATAAAGCAGTTCGGAAAACGTTGCATTTTTTGTTTTGTATCCTGCTGTATTGCTGTTCGCAATGTTGTTGCTGATTGTATCAATCTGGTTTTGCAGCTGGCCTAATGTGTTTGTTGCTGTAATCATTGTACGCAGCATTTATTCATCCCCCTTCTACACTCTTCCGATTTCATTTACTGCCTTGTCCATGCTCTTATCATACGCTTGCAGTACTTTTTGATTGGCTTCAAATGCGCGATAAGATGTTAACAAGTCCGTCATGGCTTGCGCAGAATCAACATTCGATCCTTCAAGGAAAGATTGCTGTGTAGAAAATGTCACACCTTGCTGTCCATAAGCACTTGGAAGGTTCTCTTCATCAATTGTACGGTACACACCATTATCTTGCTTGACCAACTCATTGGGATTCGCTGCAAAAGAAACTCCCAGTGTGTCAGCAAGCTGATTATCGACAAGAATATTGCCTTCTTCGGTTATGCTGAAATCGTCGTTTTGCAGCTGGATGCGCTCTCCATCATCCGACAGAACATACAGCCCTTGATTGTTGACTAAATAGCCCTGCCCGTCCAATGTAAAGCTTCCGTTGCGTGTGTAAGCTTCTCCGCCTTCGGGATGTTCCAAGCGGAAGAAGATGGTTCCAGCTTCCCCGGATTCCTCATCTGCTGGCATTGCACCATTAATCAAGGCCACATCCGTATTTTGATTCGTTTCATAAATTGTTCCTTGCACATAATTTGCCAACGTTTCCTGCAAATATACCCCCGTATTCAATGAACCGATTGGGTTGATTTGAGAAAAACTTAAAGAGTTTTTTGTCGGAATATTCGTATTTCCGACTGCAGACAACAACATATCAGGAAAAGATCGAATCGTTGACTGATCTGACTTAAAACCAGGTGTATTGGCATTTGCCATATTGTTTGTTAATATCTCTGTTTTTCGTTGTTGCGCCACCATGCCCGTTGCTACAGTATAAAATCCTTTAAACAATGCTTTCACCTCTTGAACTTTTTTTATTAAATCAGACCATCAACCAATCAATTTTTCTTGAATATAATTAAAGCCGTGAACCCGGTGAACGATCAATATTATCCAGCATTAACCCTGTACCGATTGCCACACAATCCATCGGGTTTTCCGCTACAAATACAGGCACTTTCAGCTCCTGCGTCAATAATTGGTCCATGCCATGCAGCAAAGCTCCGCCGCCTGTAATGCAAACACCGCGGTCAATGATATCCGCCGATAATTCAGGGGGTGTTTTTTCCAGCACATTTCTTGCCGCATGAACGATTAAAGAAACCGACTCGTGCAAAGCTTTTTCGATTTCTGCCGAATGGATCGTGATCGTTCTTGGCAGTCCCGACACCATATCACGTCCACGGATATCCATTGACTCCTCGCGGCTGCCAGGATAGACCGTACCAACCGTCATTTTAATCGCTTCTGCCGTACGTTCCCCGATCAACAGCTTATATTCTCTTTTTATGTATTGCAAAATATCATTGTCAAACACATCTCCAGCGACTTTGATGGATTCGCTTGTGACAATATCGCCCATTGAAAGAACTGCCACATCCGTCGTACCGCCTCCGATATCTACGACCATATTTCCGCTAGGTTGGAAAATATCCATGCCAGCTCCAATCGCGGCTACTTTTGGCTCTTCTTCCAAGTAAACCTTTTTGCCGCCTGATTTCTCAGCTGCTTCACGGATGGCTTTTTGCTCAACGCTTGTAATGTTTGTTGGACAGCAAATCAGTATTCGCGGTTTCGAGAAGAATCCTTTCACGTCTAACTTATTCATAAAATATTTTAACATAGCTTCCGTCACATCGAAATCCGCAATTACCCCATCTTTTAATGGACGAATTGCAACTATATTCCCAGGTGTACGGCCAACCATTTGACGTGCTTCTTCTCCAACAGCCAATACTTTTTTCGAATTTTTTTCGATTGCCACTACTGCCGGCTCATTCAGCACGATTCCCTTTCCTTTTACATAAATGAGCACATTTGCAGTTCCTAAATCGATCCCAATATCTTTAGAAAACATTCATTTTTTCTCCTTCCTGCCAATCCCAACCTCAAATGCGCCTTGGCGTATTTATATCCAGATTTTTTATCAAGCTTGAGGCCTGCAGGATGCAGGTCAGTTAGCCGTTATCGCACAACACGACAATCATAGGCTTACTTCTTCTCCATTTTCACTTAAAAATCTGTTACATTCGCCGGAGGCTTTAACTACTTTCTGCCGATATGTGCTGAATATAGTTAAACACGTTCAGTTTTCTATCCTAATCTAGACTATTTTATCATATTCAACCATAGATTACATCTTTATTTACAACGTACATTCCGTATAAAATCATACTTTCGGATTACATTCTTGTCAATTTTAACTTTATTAAAAATATTATAATTGTGTCGATTTTTTTGCATATAGTAAAAAAGCACTTAGTTGACTTTTATAAGCCAATCTAAATGCTTTTTTAATGAATTTGTCGGGACTGCCATTTCTTCCGTGTCGCCTCGCCTCCTCGTAAATGACGAATTGATTTGTGATATGCTAGGATTTCTTTCACTTCATTTGCTAATTGTTCATTAACCAGAAATAGTCGTTCAGTTAAGTCTTTATGGACAGTACTTTTGGAATAACCCGTCATTTTCGCGAGGACACGAACCGTTTCACCTGTTTCAATAAGCAGCTCTCCAAGCCGAACGCAGCGTTGCCGAATGTGCTCGTGCACGTTCTCTTCCTTTCTATCGGATATAAGAATGTGCCGTTTTGCTAACGAGAGGCGTGTTTTTCAGCATGTTCATATTGTGAGTGTTTCATTGAAATTTTTACAACTAGCGATTTAACGTTTATTCACAATATGACGTTTTTTGGAATTTCAGAACCATATTTCCCAAGGACATGAGAAAAAAGCAAAAAAACACCCAAATTCTCCTTTTGGACGTTGAATACTTTTCCTCGGTATAGCGAGCGTAAACTCTGGCCGTTCCAAGGAATCAGCTCGTCGGTTTCAACGTTTATTGAAGAAATGGGCGTTTTTTCATCATGTGTGCTTGTACAAAACAAATTGGTTAAACTTTGACTGCGTCCGCTAAATTAGAATGCAAGGAAGCTTCTAGGGTTTACATGTGTTCCATCTTGCAATACTTCAAAATGAAGGTGAATTCCAGCAGTTGGATTCCATTCATTTTCAGTTGTCGTTCCTAATGGTTGGCCTTGTACGACTGCATCGCCTTCTTTGACAAGGATGTCCGTTACAGAACTATAACGCGTCTCCATGCCATTAGGATGTGAAATGACAATTTCATTTCCAGTGAAAGCATCCAGCGTTACTTTTGTGATCTCGCCGCTCATTGCAGCAAGCACTTCAAAAGGTTCGTTGTTCACAGACAGGGACACTCCTGATGAAGTAGAGAATGTTTGGTTAAACACCATCAGTGCATTTTCTCTTGTTTCCGCATCAGCTGTTACATCATAATAATCTTGCAGCACTTCTACGCTGTCTAGTTGCTCTTCGTTGAATGGATATTTCAAGTTTTCTGCGCGAGCGTTGGTTTCAATGACTGTTTCTTCAGAAGCCGGTTCACCTTGAACGACCTCTTGCTTTTCTTCGTCACCAATAAGTGCATTATAACTGAAAATCAGACCGATTAATGCTACAGCGATCGCTGCATAAATTGCCGGCCAAAACCATGGCTTCTTTTGCCAATTGTTTTTGTTGGGAGAAGGTTTAATTTGTTTTTCCTCTCTCATGTTCATCACCTCTAGTCGAAGTGTGAACAGATTTTTACATTTATATTCACTTTTTGGAAAAATTTATTAATTTTTGCAATTAATTTTTTCAATGCTTGTATTTTTATAGTAGTGCTGCAGGATTTCATGTGCGGTAGACCCTTGATCTGCCATCGCATCGGCACCATACTGGCTCATTCCGACCCCATGGCCATAGCCCTCCGTGGTCACGGCGATTTTTTTATCCACCACATCGATTTCAAAATCGGTGGAACGCAATCCGAGGATCGTACGGAAATCCCGCCCAGTCCATTCTTTTCCTTTTAACGCAACTTTATCTACCCTTCCTGTATTATTCTTTTGCAAGCGAATTTGGTGGATGTCAGCGAGACGATTAGAGGTATTTAATAATCGATTCCACTCTTCAATTGTAAAGGTCGACGTAGTTTCATAATTATTGGCATATTGGAAATCCGTACTGGAAACAGATTGCAAATAAGGGAGCTCGGTTCCGCTATAATTCGCGGAACTTTCCGTCATGCCATTGCTCATCGAATGAAACATGGCCGTAATCAATTCCCCGTCATATTCAATGACCTCTCCTTTTGTGCCCTCCACTGCTTGCCGTACTTTGCTTTCATTATCTTCGTAAGCGTTCTGCCAATTTTCCTTCCTTATATCCTCATCATAAAATACTTGTCTGGCCACGGTCGGTTCAATGGGGGTTTGTCCATAGTTCGTACTCTTTAATACGTAGGTCCTCGCCGCAATCGCTTGCGCTTTCAAAGCTTCTTCGTGAAAGCTTACCGGCATTTCCGCCGCCACAACCCCCACGACATAGTCCTCGAGATCGATTGGCACCTCACTGCCGCTCACATGGATGGTGACCTTGCATGCTTTGGCAATTGGTGTTTGGCTTTGCGGTACCGCTGCTTCAGGTTCTTTTTCAGTCTTCTTGAAAAGAAAAGGAAAGAAAAATAGGGCAGCCACAAGAACCATCATTGATAAAAACATTATTGGGTGCTTAGCGTTTTTTATTTTTTTCATACATATTACTTATGATGGGAGGGGTAAAAATATATCTGTTTTCAGAAGGAAATACGGGAAATAAAAAACGACAAAATCCTGTGAAGCGAGAATTTTGTCGTAAATTTAATTATTTTTGGTTCTACTATTCATTTCCTCAACATATGTTTTTTTAACTGATGAAGAATAAGCGAGATAACGTTAAATTTCCACTACTTCCACTTTTGAGTCAGCTGTTTCCGTTTCTGGAAGCACTTCTTCATCTACACGTTCAATTATCGCCCCTAAGGTAGCCAATTTCTTATGGAAATCAACATAACCACGATCTAGGTGAGTAAGTTTCGTCACACGCGTAACTCCTTCAGAAACCAAGCCAGCAAGAATAAGGGCTGCTGCAGCGCGCAAGTCAGTCGCCGCCACTTCAGCGCCTTGCAATTTGACAGGACCATCGATAAATACCGTACGACCTTCAATTTTTGCTTGGGCATTCATACGACGGAATTCTTCCACATGCATAAACCGATTTTCAAATACAGTCTCGGTAATAATGCTTGTGCCTTCAGCTGTTAGTAATAACGCCATCATTTGTGCTTGCATATCTGTAGGGAAACCAGGGTGAGGCATCGTTTTCAGATCTACGGCTTTTAGAGGATTGTTTGCGCGAACACGTAATCCTTCTTCTTCTTCAATTACTTCTACGCCCATTTCGCGCAACTTCGCGATTAATGCGGACATATGTTCAGGTACGGCATTTTCGATAAAAACATCGCCACGGGTAATGGCAGCAGCTACCATAAATGTACCTGCTTCGATACGATCGGGAATGATATGATGAGTTGTACCATGCAACTCTTTTACTCCTTCAACACGAATTGTATCTGTTCCTGCTCCGATTACACGGCCACCCATACTATTGATAAAGTTAGCCAAGTCCACAATCTCAGGTTCTTTCGCTGCATTTTCGATGATTGTCGTTCCATCAGCCAGGGCAGCGGCAGTCATAATATTCTCTGTAGCTCCTACACTCGGGAAATCCAAATAGATTTCAGCACCTTTTAAACCATCGGCTGTTTTAGCTTCAACATAGCCATGGCCAAATGAAATTTTTGCACCCATTGCCTCAAAACCTTTTAAGTGCAGTTCAATCGGACGAGAGCCGATTGCACATCCACCAGGCAAAGCAACACGTGCGTAGCCATTTCTCGCCAATAACGATCCCATTACCAAAATGGAAGCGCGCATTTTGCTTACAAATTCAAATTGTGCTTCACTCGATAAACGGGATTCTGCATTTATAATGATTTCATTTTCTTCGATTTTGTATTGTACGTTCGCATTCAGGCTTTTTAATACTTCGTTTATAGTATGAACATCCGCTAAATTCGGAATATCTTTAATAATATTTTGATTCTTAGAAGCTAGCAATGATGCTGCTAAGATTGGTAGTACGGCATTTTTGGCTCCTTCTACTTTTACGACTCCGCGTAACTTTTGGCCTCCCGTAACAATAATTTTCTCCACAATTCGTCCCTCCGAATTCAATTGTCACAAACTGTCTAAATGTGTTGAATAGTTCTGTTATAAAAAACACAAACTATGAACATAGTAACGCTTAATAAATTGTTTAACAAGCGTCCAAATCACTATTTTACCCTAAATGTAAATAATATTCTACATTTTATATTACGCTCAATTAAACTTATTTGTGAATTTTTTACATAACTTTAGGATAAAAAATGATTTCTAACTTGCTTGCTTCGCAAAAAAAAAGTCCTACATTCTTCTACAATATTACCCAGGAAATTCTAAATTAAAACTTTTGTAAAGAATTAATTGAATTACCCTTGACTTGCAAGGTGCAGGACGATTTTCCGTTAAAAATAAAGGTCCTTATATATTATGTAACGGCAAACGAAGTGTCATTTGTCCTTACAAGACATATAAAATGTCTTATGCAAATGGTCTCGAATTAGGAAAATATATATGGCAATTGTCGAGACCAGGATGTAAAGTCAATGAAGAAATTAGACACGCTTGAACCGATCGCAATGCTTAATAAAATATAGATTAATTGAATCTGAAATGTTTTTCCCTTTTTAAATAACTGCTCCAACCGAAGAACTTGAAGCCCATAAAATGTAACCGCAATAAAAAATATATGCGACACCAGGCCAATCACGGCTTGAAACCCTAACGATTGATAAACATCCATCACTCATTCTCCCTTACCAATAGATCATAATAGGATTCAGTAAAAAAAGCGGACAGTTGCCCGTCCGCTTTTATTTATTATTATATATTACCCTCATGAACGTTGATACGATTAATCGCACGTTGTAATGCTAGTTGAGCACGTTTGAAATCGATGTCATCTTGTTTCTTTTGAAGACGTTGCTCTGCACGGGCAGCTGCTTCTTTGGCACGTGCAAGATCAATATCCGCAGCAACTTCCGCGGAAGGAGCTAAAATCGAAATTTGATCTGGGCGAACTTCAATGAATCCACCGCCAACGGCTACAACTTCTTGCGAACCGTTTTCTTTTTTAAGTGTTACAGCACCAATTGAAAGAGGAGCAACCATGGGAATATGTCCGGCTAGAACCCCAATTTCACCAGAAACTGTTTTCGCGATAACCATTGCGACTTGTGAATCGTACACAGGGCCGTCGGGAGTGACAATATTGACTTGAACTGTCTTCATATTTATTCTCCTTTCGTCCGCAATTATACCTCTACGCCCATGCTTTTCGCTTTTTCTACTACATCTTCAATGCTGCCGACTAAACGGAAAGCATCTTCTGGCAAGTGGTCGTATTTGCCATCAAGGATTTCCTTGAATGAACGAACTGTATCTTTTACGTGTACAAAAGAACCTTTTTGACCAGTGAATTGTTCCGCTACGTGGAAGTTTTGAGATAAGAAGAATTGAATGCGACGAGCACGTTCTACCGTTTGCTTGTCGTCATCCGATAATTCGTCCATACCTAGGATTGCAATGATATCCTGCAATTCGTTATAGCGTTGTAAAGTCATTTGAACGCCACGAGCAACTGCATAGTGTTCTTCCCCAACAATTTCAGGTGATAGGGCACGTGATGTTGAAGCAAGTGGATCCACCGCAGGGTAGATACCCATCTCGGATAATTTACGCTCTAGGTTAGTTGTTGCATCCAAGTGAGCGAAAGTTGTTGCCGGAGCCGGGTCAGTATAGTCATCGGCTGGTACATAGATCGCTTGGATTGATGTAACAGAACCTTTGTTTGTTGAAGTGATACGCTCTTGCAAGTTACCCATTTCAGTAGCAAGTGTTGGTTGGTAACCTACCGCAGATGGCATACGGCCTAAAAGGGCAGAAACCTCGGAACCTGCTTGAGTGAAACGGAAGATGTTGTCGATGAATAATAGTACGTCTTGACCTTGTTCATCACGGAAGTATTCAGCCATTGTAAGACCAGTTAAAGCTACACGCATACGTGCACCTGGCGGCTCATTCATTTGTCCGAATACCATCGCTGTTTTCTTAATAACACCTGAATCGCTCATCTCGAAGAATAAGTCGTTACCTTCACGAGTACGTTCACCTACACCAGCGAATACAGAGATACCGCCGTGTCCTTGAGCGATGTTGTTGATCAATTCTTGGATTAATACAGTTTTACCTACACCGGCACCACCGAATAAACCTACTTTACCACCTTTGATATAAGGCGCTAATAAGTCAACTACTTTAATGCCAGTTTCAAGGATTTGAACTTCTGTAGTTAATTCATCAAATTTTGGCGCTTCGCGGTGAATTGCATCACGGCGAGCTTCTGCCGGGATTTCTTCTCCTAAGTCGATAACGTCACCTAATACGTTAAATACACGTCCTAATGTTACGTCACCAACTGGTACAGAGATTGCTTTTCCTGTATCTGTTACTTCTGCTCCACGTTGTAGGCCATCAGTTGATGACATGGCAATTGTACGAACAGAATCGTCACCTAAATGAAGCGCAACTTCTAGCGTTAAAGTTTCTGCTTCTGAATTGGGACGTTCAATCTTAACAGTTAAAGCGTTATAGATTGCTGGTAATTGACCGTTGCTGAATTTTACGTCAACAACCGGACCCATTACTTGGATAACGTGTCCTAAGTTCATTCCTGTGTACCCTCCTACCTTAGTTTGGTGTCGAAAGCGGGATGCATGATCTCACACCTATGTATAAGAGCAGCCCGTTTTTCTCCCTTGTTTAGCTGCAAACGCCAAATGCTCGACAACTTCAAATCGAATTTAATTCAACCAGAGTGCCGCAGCATCGTGGACGTTTGATGGCTTTTTTATATTAATACCGATATCGGGAAGCAAAAAGCCTATTCTAAGGCTGCCGCTCCGCCAACGATTTCTGTAATTTCTTGTGTAATTGCTGCTTGTCGTGCACGGTTGTACTCAAGAGACAATGAATTGATAAGCTCTTTCGCATTATCCGTTGCCGCTTTCATTGCTGTCATACGAGAAGCATGTTCACTCGCTTTACCATCTAATAAAGCACCATAAATTAAGCTTTCTGCATATTGAGGAAGCAGAACTTCCAGAATTGCTTCGCCTGATGGCTCGAATTCATAAGATGCATGAACGCCTTCACTTGCTGGAGCTAGATCAGTAATTGGCAATACCTTTTTCTCAGTAACTTCTTGTGAAATAACACTGACAAAGTGGTTATAGTACATGTAAAGTTCATCATATGTACCATCAGCGAACATACCAACAGCTTTACGAGCGATTTGTTTCACGTCAGAGAAAGTTGGTTGGTCAGGTAAACCAACTACACTATCAATTACGTTGTAACCACGTTTTACAAAGTAATCGCGTGGAACACGCCCTATTGCCATAATTACATACTCGTCTTTTGACTTATGGCGTTCGTTCAATGTACGGGTTAACTGACGTAAGATACTTGAGTTATAAGCACCTGCAAGGCCTCGGTCAGAACCAATCACCAAATAAGCTGTTTTCTTAACTGGACGGGATACTAACATTGGATGAGAAGCATCAGACGTACCGGATGCAATTGCAGCAACCACATCTTGTACTTTTTCCATATAAGGAACATATTTTCGAGCGTTTTGTTCAGCGCGATTTTTCTTTGAAGCGGAAACCATTTGCATGGCTTTTGTCATTGCACTCGTTTTCTTAGTAGAACCAATACGTTTTTTTATGTCACGTAAGTTTGCCACTGGTATTTCACCACCTTTTTGTTTTTAATCACAAATCATGGACTAAAGAATTACTCTGATTTTGCAAAAGTTTTTTTGAATTCATTTAAAGCTTGTGCCATTTCTTCATCAGATGGAAGTTCTTTAGTCGTACGGATATGATCTAAAACATTCGTGTGGTTAACATCCAACCAGCTGTATAACTCAGCTTCGAAACGAACGATATCTTGTACTGGGATATCATCCAAGAAACCACGAGTTAGAGCATAAAGAATCGTAACTTGTTTTTCAACTTTGATTGGTTTGTTTAAATCTTGTTTTAACACTTCAACTGTACGTTTACCACGCTCAAGTTTAGCAAGTGTTGCTTTATCTAAATCTGAACCAAATTGTGCGAATGATTCAAGTTCACGGTATGCAGCCAAGTCTAGACGAAGTGTACCCGCAACTTTTTTCATTGCTTTGATTTGAGCAGATCCACCTACACGGGATACAGATAAACCGGCGTTAATCGCTGGACGTACACCTGAGTGGAATAAGTCAGATTGCAAGAAGATTTGTCCATCAGTGATTGAGATAACGTTAGTTGGGATGTATGCAGAGATATCCCCAGCTTGTGTCTCAACAAATGGAAGAGCAGTAATCGAACCATTGTTGTATGTTTCGTTTAATTTTGCAGCACGTTCCAATAAACGGCTGTGTAAGTAGAATACGTCACCAGGGTAAGCTTCACGACCTGGAGGACGACGTAATAATAATGAAAGCTCACGGTAAGCTGCTGCTTGTTTAGATAAATCATCATATACGATTAATACGTGTTTACCTTGCAACATGAACTCTTCTGCCATCGATACACCAGCATAAGGAGCTAGGTATAATAATGGAGCTGGCTGTGAAGCCGATGCTGTTACAACGATAGAGTAATCCAATGCACCGTGTTTACGAAGCGTTTCAACTACCCCACGTACTGTTGATTCTTTTTGACCAATCGCAACGTAGATACAGATCATATCTTGGTCTGCTTGGTTAAGGATTGTATCGATTGCAACCGAAGTTTTACCAACTTGACGGTCTCCGATGATTAACTCACGTTGACCACGGCCGATCGGTACAAGAGCGTCGATCGCCTTGATTCCTGTTTGTAATGGTTCATGTACTGATTTACGAGCCATTACACCGAAAGCTGGGCTTTCGATCGGACGAGTTTTTGTAGTATTGATTGGGCCTTGTCCATCCACTGGTTGACCAAGTGGGTTAACAACGCGACCAATTAGTTCTTCACCAACTGGTACTTGCATAATACGGCCAGTTCGACGTACTTCATCGCCTTCTTTAATGCCTAGGTAGTTACCTAAGATAACGATCCCAACGTTACCTTCTTCAAGGTTTTGAGCCATACCCATAACACCATTAGAGAATTCCAATAATTCTCCAGCCATGCAGTTGTCGAGGCCATGAGCACGAGCGATACCGTCACCAACTGTGATTACTGTACCAACTTCGTTTACTTGTAAATCAGATTGGTAGTTTTCAATCTGCTTTTTTATCAGAACGCTGATTTCTTCAGCTTTGATGCCCATGATTGTCACCTCTCACATTTCTTTTAATTAAACAGCCAACGTACGTTTTAGACCTTGTAGCTTGCTCGCTATCGTGTTGTCGAAAATGTAGTTGCCGATTTGAACACGAACTCCACCAAGAATAGATGGTTCGATTACATTTGTAATAGAAAGTTTTTCTTTGCCCACTAATTTTCCGAAAGAAGCAGAGATTTCGTCTTTTTCTTGGTCTGTTAGTGCGCGAGTCGAGAAAACAGTGGCTTCAGCATAGCCTTGTGCTTCTGCTGCAAGCGCCTTAAATCGGATAGCCAGGTTGCTTACTTCGTCGATACGCTTTTTATCAATAAGAAGTTCAAGCGTGTTTACTAGAAGTGGATGTGCACCTGCAAAAGTTTCAGCTACGATTTGTTTTTTGCGTGCGTTTGAGAACTTTGGAGAAGCAAGCAGAGAGACAAACTCTGGAGTTGTTTCAAATACTTTCACCACTTCATCCAAGTCTGCGTTAATTTCCGTTACAGCTTGTTTTTCCAATGCTAACTGGAATAATGCTGTGGCATAACGATTAGCTATAGTCAATTGACTCATTTCGCCTCGCCTGCCTTCGCAATCGTTTCTTTAATTAATGCGCTATTGTCCTCTTCAGAAATTTCTTTCCCAAGAACTTTAGAAGCAGCAAGAACTGATAATGAAACGACTTCATCACGAACTGCAGCGATTGCTTTTTCTTTTTCGGTTTCGATATCACGAACAGCCGATTCTTTCAAACGATTAGCTTCTGTACGAGCCGCAGTGACGATTTCATCACGTTGAATATCGCCTTGTTTTTTAGCATTTTCGATAATAGCTTGTGCTTCTGTACGTGCTTCTTTTAAAAGTGCTTTCTGTTCTTCTAGAGCTTTAGCTGTTTCTTTGCGAGCGTTTTCAGCCGCTTCGATTTCATTAGCAACTAATTCTTCACGTTGTTGCATAACGCCCATTAATGGACCCCACGCGAATTTCTTTAGAAGTGCCATCAAGATCAAGAAGATGATAAGTGTCGCCAATACATCTCCGCCATTGAAGTGGCCTGCACTAGCACCTAGTACTAGGTAATTCAAATTCACGATTGTTTCACTCCCTTCAAGAGCTTTCAAAAATTATCGAGTTTCGCATTGGTTTGCGCAAACGCAAACATGCATTTATATAGGATCTATAAATTGTAATTCGTTACTGTTGGTGATATAATTTCAATCTTCATACAAAAGGAATGGCGAAGTTTCTTCTTGGGAATCATCTTCGCCACTTAACATTTCGAGCCGACAATTATCGGTTCATTACGATGAAAGCTACTACTACTGCGATGATCGGTAGGGCCTCTACTAACGCTACCCCGATGAACATTGTAGTTTGAAGAACACCACGTGCCTCTGGTTGACGAGCGATACCTTCTACTGTACGTGAAACGATAAGACCGTTACCGATCCCTGCACCAAGTGCACCTAAACCGATTGCGATTGCTGCTGCTAATAAACCCATTTTAAAATTTCCTCCTTGGAATTGTGTGTTTTTGTTTTTGTTTCAAGCCTCTAATGTTCCCACTAAAAGCTTTATATTAATGGTCTTTGCTCACTTTATGTGATAAGTAAACCATTGTTAACATTGTGAAGATGAAGGCTTGGATAAAGCCGATGAAGATAGAGAAACCTTGCCATGCCATTGTTGGGATAATTGCGCCAACAAACCCTAAAATACCTGAACCTGCTAGACCAGCAAGTAAACCAAGTAAAATCTCACCTGCATAAATGTTACCGTAGAGACGAAGACCCAACGTCAAGGTGTTGGCAAACTCCTCGATAATCTTAAGCGGTAGCAGGAATGACATTGGTTGTACAAAAGTGCCGAAGTAATGTTTCGTACCTCGCATTTTGATACCGTAGTAAGTTGCTAAAACGGTGATTAATGTCGCTAATGTTAATGTTACAGTCGGATCGGCCGTTGGTGATTTCCACCAAAGGTTGCCATCGATTATAATACCTCCGAGCGGTAAACCAATTAAGTTTGACACGGCGATAAACATAATCAGGGTAATCCCTAAAATGTGGAATCTTCCGCCAGTTTTCCAGTCCATGTTGCTTTGGATGATTCCTTTTACGAAATCCATCACCCACTCCATGAAGTTTTGCATGCCCGTAGGTTTAAGTTTCAGGTTGCGCGTGGCAAAAAAGGCGATTAAAAATACAATGGCCGCTGAAATAACTAACATCAGGAGTGTAGATAGGTTGAACGTAAGGCCAAAAGAGCCAATTTGTAACGTCCATTCTGGAGAACCATGTTCCATTCTTGCATTCACCTCACTTTCTAAATACGTTATTTGTTTCTTACTGAAGCTACGAGAACTCCTATAAATAGGAACCCGTATGGAATCATTAGCCCTATCACTGTGCTAATTAGGTGAAAATATTGTGGCAACGTAATTGCGATAGCGACTGCTGCAATCCCTGATCCAAACCGCAAAGCCGAACCAAGTGATACCGTTTTCTTCCCTTCACTTATGGAACGATCAAACTTGTCCATCCTTCGAACAAGAATCCAAAAGTTATATGTACCAAAGCAAGCACCGACAGCGATACCAGCAAAGACGGCAGGAATCGAAGTAAATCCCCATCCTAATGCACAAAGAGCAAGCAAAAAAAATAACGCTTTCTTCTGCATAGTGAAAATGTGATGCAAATCTAGCATTGGCAATTTATCTCCCAAATCTTTTTCGAGTAAAGTTTAAATCGTTCTCTACTGCAAGGAATCAAGCGTTTGCAAATGCTTACAAAATTTTCGACATTTTGTCGAAAAAAGAAAAGTAACAAGAAACTCTCTTTTAAATAGGAATTTTCTCTTATATACTATTTTCTTCTCCTTTGTAAACACATAAAATTTCAGCGCTGGTAAACGTTGCAAATTGACGTGGCAAAATTCCAACTGTCAATCTAGTAGAAACTTGATATAACAAGCGTTCCGGGCTGTTACACTGCCAAGAAACCCTTATCATTCTTACCCTTTGTAAGCATACAATAGGTAAATTTTGCTGTCAATTGCTTCAAGTGAAAAACTTCCCATCAACCACAGATTTGTCAAATTATTGACAAATCTGTGATCAAATTAAAAACTTTTTTTAGTCGAAACAAAAAATAATGTTTTAATTTCCTCGAAATTTGCGGAAAATATCTTGTTTTTACATATTCTATTGAGAAACATTATTCACCTTTTTCCAGAAAACTAATCAACGCTTCCACAATACGTTTGGATGCATAACCATCGCCATATGGATTGGAAGCATGGGCCATTTTTTCATAAGCCGTTTGGTCTTTCAGCAATTCTTTCGCCAGTACATAGATTGTTTCTTCCTCGGTCCCTGCCAATTTTAATGTTCCTGCATCGATCCCTTCCGGACGTTCGGTTGTATCTCTTAAAACAAGAACTGGTTTTCCGAGTGAAGGCGCTTCTTCTTGAACACCGCCCGAATCTGTTAAAATCATGTATGATTTCGCGGCAAAATTATGGAAATCGAGCACTTCCAAAGGCTCTATTAAGTGGATGCGCGGATCATTTCCCAAAATTTCATCTGCAATTTCCCTTACAGCGGGATTTAAATGCACCGGGTAAACAACTTGTACGTCCGGGAATTCTGCCAAAAGTCTTGTGATGGCTTTGAACATGTTGCGCATAGGCTGGCCAAGGTTTTCCCTGCGATGCGCTGTTAAAAGAATCATTCGATCATTGCCTAGCTTTTCCAAAACAGGATGGCTGTAGTTTTCTCGAACCGTTGTTTTTAATGCATCAATCGCTGTATTTCCCGTAACAAAAATAAAGTTTTCGTCTTTATTTTCCTTCAAAAGATTGTTTTTGGAATTTTCTGTAGGGGCAAAGTGCAAATCTGCCATGACACCCGTCAATTGACGGTTCATTTCTTCGGGGTAAGGCGAATATTTATTTCCTGTACGAAGTCCTGCTTCCACATGTCCAATCGCGATTTGATTATAAAAAGCCGCCAAGCTTCCAACAAAAGTAGTGGATGTATCTCCATGCACCAAGACGATATCCGGTTGTGCTTCTTTCATTACTTTGTCTAGTCCTTGTAGCGCATTCGTCGTCACATCAATCAGCGTTTGACGATCTTTCATGATATTCAAATCATAGTCCGGCTTGATTTCAAACGTTTCCAATACTTGGTCCAGCATTTGGCGATGCTGCGCAGTCACTGTAACAATGGATTCGATCTTTTCAGGATATTTTTGCAGTTCTAAAACAAGAGGCGCCATCTTGATTGCTTCGGGCCTTGTTCCAAATATTGTCATTACTTTCCATTTCTTGCTCACTAGAAAAGCACCGTCCTTTCTATAGGATGCGTCCTCCTGGTGAAGAAGGAACGCATTTTGTTAGAACGAAGTTATTTTCACTTCTGCTTTAATTTAACGATTATTACTTCGTACCGAATAAACGGTCCCCAGCATCTCCAAGACCAGGAATGATATAGCCGTGGTCGTTCAATCTTTCGTCTAGGGCAGCAATATAGATATCTACATCAGGATGTGATTGCTGAATTGCTTCGACCCCTTCCGGAGCTGCAATTAAGCACATAAATTTAATGTTTTTTGCACCACGCGTTTTCAGCGAGTTAATGGCTTCTACAGCAGAACCGCCTGTTGCCAACATAGGATCGACTACGATAAATTCGCGCTCTTCTACATCAGCCGGCAGCTTCACATAATACTCAACCGGTTTTAATGTTTCCGGATCACGATATAACCCTACATGTCCCACTTTTGCAGCAGGTATTAACTTTAAAACGCCATCAACCATTCCAATCCCTGCACGCAAAATTGGCACAATGGCTAATTTCTTGCCGGAAAGGACTTTGGTTGTTGCTTTTGTAACCGGTGTTTCAATTTCAATATCTTCTACCGGCATGTCGCGTGTAATCTCAAAAGCCATTAATGTGGCAACTTCATCCACAAGTTCGCGAAACTCTTTTGTTCCCGTATTTTTATCGCGAATGTACGTTAACTTATGTTGAATTAATGGGTGGTCAAATACATATACTTTGCTCAATTGAATCGGCTCCTAACTTTTCTGCGTTCCCCGCATTTAGTGTGTGTTCTCAACTAAAATGCAGCTACACTTTATCTAGCATAGTATAACAAAAAAAGTCAGAACATAAAACATTATGTCGAATTGCTTCATAGATTGTTGCTAAATCTTTTGGGGGATGGAGAAAGGCGGAGGTTGGTGGGAGAAGGTTGATGGATGGAAAGGGTATGATGCCCGCTCGTAACCTCCCCACACAGAAACGAAAAAGCCAGCGAGCAAAGTGCTCACTAGCCGTGTTCAATTAAATATTTGTTACCAAGTCTTCATAGATTGGGTAGCGGTCTGTCAGTGCTTTTGCACGGTCAGCTGCTTCTTGTTTCACTGCTTCGTCTTCTGGATTTTTAAGAAGTTTGGCAATGATCAATCCTACTTCTTTTAAATCTTCTTCTTTGAAGCCGCGGCTTGTAACAGCAGCCGTACCAAGACGGACTCCTGAAGTTGTGAATGGTTTTTCCTCATCATAAGGGATTGTATTTTTATTCACCGTGATGCCTACTTCATCAAGCACTTTTTCAGCTACTTTTCCTGTTAAGCCCACCGATTTTGTGTTGACTAATACGATGTGGTTATCTGTACCGCCGGAAACTAATTCTACGCCTTCAGAAAGCAACGTTTCAGCAAGCGCTTTTGCATTGGCTTTTACTTGTTTTGCGTATTCTTTGAATTCCGGTTGCAATGCCTCGCCAAATGCAACCGCTTTTGCTGCGATTACGTGCATTAATGGACCACCTTGGATTCCAGGGAATACGGATTTGTTTAATTTTGCTTCCCATTCTTTTGAAGCTAAAATTAACCCGCCGCGCGGACCACGCAATGTTTTGTGAGTCGTTGAAGTAACGAAATCTGCATAAGGCACCGGCGATTGGTGTTCACCCGCAGCAACAAGACCCGCAATATGCGCCATGTCCACCATGAAGTATGCACCAATTTCATCGGCAATTTCACGGAATTTTTTGAAGTCGATTTCACGAGGGTAAGCAGAAGCACCCGCAACGATTAATTTTGGTTTATGTTCTAAAGCTTTGGCACGCACATCTTCATAATCGATTACATTTGTATCTTTTGTTACACCATATTCGACGAAGTTGTATTGAACACCGGAGAAGTTTACAGGCGAACCATGTGTTAAGTGACCGCCATGTGAAAGATTCATACCAAGTACTGTATCGCCCGGTTCTAGAATCGTGTAATAGACCGCCATGTTAGCTTGCGCACCGGAGTGAGGCTGAACGTTGGCATATTCCGCGCCGAAAATTTGTTTTGCGCGATCGCGTGCAATATCTTCCACAACGTCTACATGTTCGCAGCCGCCATAATAACGTTTGCCAGGGTAACCTTCAGCGTATTTGTTTGTTAATACGGAACCTTGCGCTTCCATTACAGCTTCAGATACAATATTTTCTGATGCGATTAATTCGATGTTTAGTTGTTGGCGCTTTTTTTCGGCTAAAATTCCTTCAAGTACTGCTTTGTCCTGTGCTGCTAACTTTTCATAAGCCATTTTTATATCCCCCTAAAATAATTATTTATAAAAAATCCAATATATGGATCTTTACCCTCTTTGTCAAACTTCTCTGATAATTATAGAAACAAGCATGCTATTTATAAACAGCACGCTCGCCGCCAATCAATTTTGGACGGGTTCTGGCAACCGTTACAATTGCTTCCCCAATTTGGCGAATGGAAGTTCGAACTGGAATTACTACTTCTTTTAGATGCATCCCGATGATGGTTTGGCCTATATCAATGCCCGCATGAGCTCTTGCATGTTCCACCACAACCGGCCGTTCCAATTGAGTATAGGCATGGGCAGCCATTGAACCGCCTGCTTGCTTTACTGGAACAACGGATACCGGTTCTAATGAGTAAGTTAACGCTGCCTCATATTCCATTGTTATGGCACGGTTTATATGCTCGCAACCCTGGAAAGCTAGATAGATATCATGTTTTTTGGCAAATTGCGAAAACTCTTTATACAATACTTCGGCAATTTCCATTGCCCCCGAAGTGCCAATTCGTGCACCCGCAATTTCTGATGTAGAACAGCCAATGACAAAAAGCTGTTTGGGCTGAAATTCTATATGTTCTTCCAATTCATTCAACAACTGAGATAGTTGCGATTGTATTTGTTCTAATGAAGTCATTGTGCGATTCACCCTTCTAGCTCAGTGATTTTTTCGATCCGGCGTGCATGACGGCCACCTTCAAATTCAGTACCCAACCAAGTTTTTACGATTTCCGCAGCAAGACCTGGCCCTATCACACGCTCGCCCATCGCTAAAACGTTCGAGTCGTTGTGGCAACGCGTGGCTTTAGCGCTGAATACATCATGAACAAGTGCACAGCGAACTCCTTTTACCTTGTTTGCTGCGATGGACATGCCGATGCCAGTGCCGCAAATTAAGATTCCTCGATCAAATTCACCGTTGCTCACTCCATCCGCAACTGGTTTAGCAAAATCAGGATAATCGACAGAATCATCGGATTGTGGTCCGAAATCTTGATAACTGATGTTGAGTTCGTCCAATAATGACATAATTTCTTTGCGTAAGTTATTGCCACCGTGGTCTGAAGAAATTGCAATTTTCACGATGTAACCCCCTCATGTTGTTTATGAACAGTGTACCATTTTTCCGTTATATTCACACGCATTTTGTAAAGATACATATAATCGCCTCAATAAATGACGAATATTCTGCAATTATAATTGGAGAATGTTCACCATTAGATGTTATTACAACAGAATTAAAATTCTATCGTTCGTGAATAAGGGTTAATTTAGTGGTTTTTTTAACTTTGAAAGATTAGTAAATACGCAATACACCAAATGCAAAAAATCCCCATGCTTTATACACATGGGGATGATGACTTATTAAAATTGATTAGTTCGAACGGTCGAATTGCTGAATTAATTTGTATAGTTGTTCTGATTGCTGCTTTAAATCTTTTGATAGCTTTTCAACTTGTTCAATCGCATATGCTTGTTCTTCCGTAGAGCCGCGCACTTCCTGGGCGCCCGCCGAAGTTTGCTCAGCGATTGCTGCCACTTCCTGCGATTGGTGAGCTGTTGTTTCGATATTTTGCATTTGCTTTTCGACCAATTGAGAAATCGTGACGACTGCATCCGCCATTTCACGAACGCTGGAAGCCATCCCCTCTACAGTTTCCGTAGTTTCGGATACTTTTGATGATTCTTTCACTGCAAACGTTACTTGTTCATTCATTTGTTTTACAACAATATTAACGTTCTCCTGCATTGTTTGAATCAAGCTTGTAATGCCTTGTACCGCTTTCGCGCTCTCGTCCGCCAAACTTCGCACTTCTTCAGCAACCACTGCAAACCCTTTTCCATGTTCGCCCGCACGCGCCGCTTCAATGGATGCATTCAAGGCCAACAGATTGGTTTGCGCTGCAATATCCCCTACCAATCCGATAATTCGTTCGATTTGCTCGGCATTTTTTTCGAGCTGGTGAATGTTTTCGAGTGCTTTTTCATTTCCTTGTGCAATTTGTTGAATACTTGTTACGAGCCCTTGAATTGAATCTGTTGTCGTTTGCAAATTGACGATAATTTGCTTCGATTGATTGGCAGAATCAAGTGCACGCGTATTTACTTCAGACGCCAATCTGCGCACATCCTCGATTGCCTCTACCGTATCTTGAACAGCCACCGCGGAACTTTCCGCCCCTTGTGAAATTTGGCTCACTGTCGAAGCGATTCCTTCTGCTTTTCGTGAAGCTGCGGAAGTTTGCTCCGATAGATGAATGATGGCTTCGTTAGTATTTATAAAGTTTCCTTCAATGCTCTCGACCATTTGCCGAAGATTGGTTAACATTAACTGAAATGCTTCTGCCACCGAAGCAATTTCGTCTCGCGTTTTCGGAATCTCTACATCTTGGCCGATTTTCCCTTCCGCTACCCGAGTTGCCGTTTTTTCAAGCTGCAGCAACGGCTTTACCAGTAGGCCGCTGAATACTGCAGCCAAAATGCAAGACCAAGTGATGCCCAATACATATGTAATAATCTCAAAGATAATTTGGTTCTCGATTATGTCCACAAAAAACAGCGGATGCAGATAATGAATAAATACAAAACTAGTAGAATAAGTGATGAATGCCAAAATTCCGACGAATAGAACGAGCTTTTTGCGCAGACCGAACGTATTTTTCTCCATTATTGTTTGCTACCCCCAGAAATTTTTAAAAGTAATGCGTCGATTAATTGGTTTAATTCTTGATACGTCTGTTTATAAATATTGATGTCCCCGCCGAAAGGATCTGACACATCTTTTGAACTGTAGGGGATAACATACTCTTTTAAAGTAAACGTTTTGTTTTGGGCATCGGGAAAGGCATTCAAAATCATATTTTTATGCGCCAATGTCATCGTTAGGACAAGATCGGCCCAATCGATTTCTTCCGGTTTAACTGAAGAGGTATTGTGATCAAACGCAATTTGATCCTGTTCCAGTACAGCCCTTGCATTCGAGGAAATTTCCCCGCCTTCCATTGCATAAATCCCAGCTGACTTCACTTGAATTCCATCCAAATTCTTGCTTTTGAGTATCGCTTCCGCCATAGGGCTTCTGCATGTATTACCGGTACATATGAAATAAATGTTCATGTAGTCCACTCTTTCTGTTTAAGGATAATCAATGCTTTGAATAAATGTATAGATGCTGATAGCGATTAGTGCAATGCCCGCCAACCATTTCAACGGGTCGCCTTTGATCTTGAGACTGCTTTTTGCAACATACAAAGATATGTAAGATAGAACAAAAGTCCATAAACCTGCACTAACAATAAATAAATATTTCTGTAAGTTTAGCATACCAAAAGATATGCTTACTGAAAAGGTGTCTAAACTTGCAGTAAGCGCTAAAATTGCCAGTGGAATCGTGATTGTTTGACGATTTTTTGACGAAAGTATTAATTGCAAACCAATAGCAAAAAGCAAAATACTTGAAATTAAGTTGGACCATTGCAATAGGATATTAAGCATCCAAGTACCTAACGAGAAACCTATGATTGGAAAAACCATATGTAAAATAGCTGTCCATGCTGAAAGGATGAAACGTTGCTTTACATCGGGCAATAATAAATAAAGCGCTACAACATCCAATGCTACAATAAGTCCAGTCAATATCTCCTGCAAAAAATAGTCCTCTTTCCTTTATTAGTTTTTACTATCTTATGCCTCGTCCTTTTCCTTTATCATTGATTCTTATCCGTTATTGATTTATGTATAAAAAAACTTTACTTTCCAACCGGACGAAAGTAAAGTTAATCATTTTTATTCTTTATACCATTTTTCTCCGGCCGCTTTTTCGAGTCGGTTCATAATGGCTGCGCCTACCCCATCATTGTTGGTCGTTGTTGCCAAAATAATGGTTGCTGCCGTTTTATCGCATGCACGCAAATCATCATAAAGATTCGCGCTCATTTGTTCAAGGTCTCCCTCATCGCCAAACGGAAAAAAATAATCGGCCCCTATCTTTTCAAAAGAGGATGGAGCCAACAATGCGACACTATGCCCTTGTTCCTTTAAAGACGCCACAGCATGGCGAACTTTTGGAATATTGCTTTCTATTAAATAAACAGGGGCTTCGGGAGCATAATGCGTGTATTTCATTCCGGGTGCTTTTGGCGTAGATGCTTGGGAAGCTTGCGATTTTGTTGGCTGGATAACTTCCCCAGCCACTTCTTCAAGCATTTCTTTTGTTACACCGCCAGGGCGAAGGATGACCGGTGGGTTTACCGTTACATCCAGTACAGTGGATTCAATTCCGATTCCCGTCGCCCCCCCATCCAAGATCAGCGGGATTCTTCCTTGCAAATCTTCTTCAACGTGAACCGCTTTTGTAGGACTGGGTTTTCCGCTTCGATTGGCACTCGGAGCAGCAACCGGTTTTTTTAGCATTTTCAATAATGTCAAAGCTACTTCATGGTCTGGCATACGCAAGCCAACAGTCGGCAATCCGGCTGTTACACTCTCTGCAAGGCAGCCATTTTTTGCTTTCATAATAAGCGTCAATGGGCCAGGCCAAAACGCTTTCATAAGAAGCAATGCCTTTTCGGGAATTTCTTCTATATAAAGAGGCACTTCTTCCATTGTTCCAATATGTACGATTAATGGGTTATCAGACGGACGCCCTTTTGCTTCAAATATTTTCTTAACGGCTTCGTCATTCGTTGCAACGGCTCCTAACCCATAGACGGTTTCAGTTGGAAAAGCGACGACTTCTCCATTATTCAATAAATCCACAGCTTGTGTATAACTTTTTTCACAATTCGAATTATTATCCACAATGAATCGTTTCGTTTCCATCAGAACCCCTCCTTTTGCACAGTTTTTATGCGCTTATTGTTTAATTGTGGATATGTGCATGAATTTTATAATTTTTCTAAAAACTTATTCACAGCTTGTTATCCAAGCCATTTTTTAAACCATTCCCAAACAATAAACGTTACTTTTGGTTCTTCTTTTTCCTCATCTTTTGCTTTTTCCTCGTCTTGATCCTTTTTGGCCGACGCTTCACAAACATTTTGGAAAATACTGCACCACCAATTATCTCCGCGTCCTTCCCCAATCGTTAAAACCAGGGATTGGTAAGTAGATTGTGGATAAAACATTGCCGCTTGAAGTTTCGGGGGCATTAAGTTATCCCCAATGTGTATTTTCACATTTTCATTTCTATAGTATTTGTCCACATAATTTGATAGTTCGGCATACACATCATCATTCGCAAGGTTGGCACTTTCGTTCTGTTGGATTGCCGTAAAAAACGGCGTTAAGTTTTGAACCATTTCCTTTTTAAGCTGCTGATCGGCATCCGTATTACTATTTGCCACCACTCGAATTTTCAAACTATCATCTACTAAATCTGCTCTCGTTTCGTTGATTTTCTCCATAGCATCCGGTACCAAAATAATCGAACAAACAATGGCTACTGCGAAAGCCACTAATCTTAAACTACTTAAAACTGGATGAAGCTCTTGGTTTTTTTCGATAGTTGAAATCTCGTAATCATTTAACATAGTAATATCCCTCCCTGACATCATAATTGGCAGGAAGAGAATTTTTTATACATTTATTTCACAAAAAACAAAACGATTTTTTTGATTAATATCTTTTACGATTTCAATTTTTGCTTTTGGAAAACTAGATTGAAAGAAACCGGCAACCGCCTCACCCTGTGTGTACCCTATCTCCACCCCAATTAAAGCGCGGTTTTTAACGATGCCGGGCAACTGCTCGGCAAGCTTTCGATAGAGAACCAAACCATCCTCTTCCGCAAAAAGTGCTGTGTGCGGTTCATGGTCCAATACCACTTCAGACATTTGCTTTGCTTCGTCGAATGCAATATAGGGGGGATTCGATAAAATGACATCCCATTTTTCATTTTGGAGGGGTGCTGTTAAATCGCCCATTCGAAACTCAATGCTGGCGTCCAGATTTTCGGCATTTCTTTTTGCCGTTTGAATGGCATCCAAGGAAATATCAGTGGCCACTACCCGGGCTGAAGGAAACTCCTTTTTCATCGTGATCGCGATGGCTCCGCTGCCTGTTCCAATATCCGCAAGCTGAAGATCGGTACCTTTTCCAAAAAGTTTATCCATTCGATTCAGCGCCCCCAAGATCAGCTCTTCCGTTTCCGGACGGGGAATCAGGACCGATTCATCTACTTGAAATGTTCGGCCATAAAACTCTTCTGTACCCGTAATATACTGAACAGGACGCCCATTCCCGTGTTCCAGGACATAATGTTCAAATTCGGTACTCTGTTCTTCGCTTATTTTCTCGTGCATTCGCATCATCAATCCGGAGTAATTCGTTTGAAGAATATGCTGCATCAGCAACCTTGCTGCATTCTCGTCACGACCTTTTTCTACTAAAAAAGAAGAAGCCCAATTAAGGGCCTCAAAAATGGTATTATGCTTCATCGTTCAAGTGTGCAAGTTTGGAAGCTTGCTCTTCCAGCATTAACGCATCGATAATTTCATCAAGCTTCCCTTCCATGATGATATCCAATTTCTGGATTGTCAAACCGATGCGGTGGTCTGTGACACGATTTTGCGGATAGTTGTATGTGCGAATACGTTCAGAGCGATCTCCCGTACCAACGGCAGATTTACGCGTTGCGTCCACTTCTTTTTGCGCTTCTTGCATATATTTATCAGCAACACGGGCACGAAGGATTTTCAACGCTTTTTCACGGTTTTTAATTTGCGAGCGTTCATCTTGCATAGATACGACCACGCCTGTTGGAAGGTGGGTCATACGAACAGCGGACATCGTTGTATTAACCGATTGTCCCCCTGCACCACTTGAAGCAAACGTATCTACACGAATATCTTTTTCATGGATTTCCACATCTACTTCTTCTACTTCAGGAAGACATGCAACCGTAGCCGTAGATGTGTGGATACGGCCTTGCGATTCCGTTTTCGGTACACGCTGAACACGGTGTGCACCGTTTTCATATTTAAATTTTGAATAAGCGCCTTGTCCATTAATCATGAAGATGACTTCTTTATAGCCGCCCATTTCGTTTGGCGTAGCTTCCATAATGTCAATCTTCCACCCTTGTGTCTCTGCATAACGGGAATACATACGGAAAAGATCACCCGCGAAAATATTGGCTTCGTCCCCGCCTGCAGCGCCGCGAATCTCCATAATTACGTTTTTATCGTCGTTCGGGTCTTTTGGAATCAAGAGAATTCTTAAGCGTTCTTCCAATTCAGGAATACGGCCGTTTAATTCGTTAAACTCTTCTTTTACCATTTCATGCATATCCGGGTCTTTTTCATTTTCCAGCATTTCTTTTGTATCGGCCAATTGTTGTTTGACGTCTTTATATTCACGATACACTTCAACCATCTCTTGAATATCGGATTGTTCTTTGGAATAATCGCGAAGTTTTTTGCTGTCGCTAACGATATCCGGATCGCTAAGCAATTCATTTAATCTTTCGTAACGGTCTTCAACCGCTTGTAATCGATCGAACATAGGTTCACCTCAAAAGTTTAATAATATCATTATTCATTCTCTACCCAGTTGGCAGAGTTTTGTACTAAGCATCACTGTATTTAAAGAAAATTCCACTATTAGTATAAAGAAATTATGTGTTTGCCGCCACTGGTACATTGTTCAAAACTTAAAGCGGCGGATTGCTGTGGCATTTTCGGCATACCGGATAATAATCATCATTGCCGCCGATTTGAATTTGCTCCCCCGTGTAGACGGGCTTTTTGTTTTCATCCACGCGTAGATTCATCGTCGCCTTTTTATGACAGAACCAGCAAATGGTTTTCATTTCTTCGATTTTGTCTGCGTAAATGAGCATATAGCGGCTGCCTTCAAAAAGTTCGTTTTGGAAATCATTCTTTAATCCGAAGCCCATAACAGGGATATTTAAACGATCGACAATTTTCGCTAATTGCAGAACATGCTCTTTTGTTAAAAATTGCACTTCATCAACTAAAATACAATACAATTTCTGTGGATAGTTTTGGACATATTCAAAAAGATCCGTGTCATCAAACACAGGGATTGCTTTTCGACGCAGCCCAATCCGGCTTGACACATATCCAACTTCGTCACGTGTATCAATTCCGGAAGTAAAAATCAATACCGGTTTATCTTGCTCTTCATAGTTATGTGCAACTTTTATAATCTCAATAGATTTTCCGCTGTTCATTGCTCCGTGTTTAAAAAATAATTGCGCCATTCCAACAAACCTCTTTCTAAGTTGTTCTTTCATTTCCACATGAAAAAGCCTTGAGGATTCCCAAGGCACCACATTTTGCACTATCCTTAAATTATAGTATAACGCATAAGCATCAGCTTCTACAATTATTCCCCGAAAGTCAGATAATTTTTTATTTTATACAGAAAAGCGCAGGCGGCTCGCCAGCTCCGACAGAAACTGGAGACTTCCGACAAGCATGCCTTGCATGCGTAGGAGGAAGTCGAAGTTTCCGAGGAGCTAGCCGCTGGAGCTGGACATCAGGAAAAGCGGAGAACGCTCGTTCAGTTCCTCCAGTTGTCGAGAAGCTAGCCGCCGGAGCAGGACAATAGAAGAGTCGGCCCGCCCTTCCTCTAAAAGAAAAAAATGCCTGCAAGTCTTGGCTTGGCAGGCATTTGTGTACATTCTTATTTAAGACCGTATTTTTTGTTGAAACGATCCACACGTCCGTCAGCAGACGCGAATTTTTGACGGCCAGTATAGAATGGGTGGCATTCGTTGCAGAACTCTACAGTAATTTTTTCTTTTACTGATCCTGTTTCGAATGTGTTACCGCATGAGCAAGTTACTGTTGCCGTTTTGTAATCTGGATGAATTCCTTGTTTCATATTCGTTTCTCCTCTCGCCCTGAACCATCTGGAACAGAGTTGTTATTCGATCAAGTGCCTTACATAACCCGAATATGCCAGTTACATATGCACTGTTTCATACTTAAAGAAGTATAGCAAGAATTAATATTATTTGCAACAACTAATCGCTAAGTTGGTGCAATCAAATTTTACTTCACTCTGCCTTCATCCCCATGAAACCATACGCGACTGCCGCTTTCACTTTCGTCGCAGCCAAAAGAATGCAACTTGAGATTAAATTAAATCAAGCCTTTTCCCTTTGTCGCTTTTTTCATGTCGCTATTGAGCTTTTCGAAGAACTCTTCGTTGGTTTTGGAAGCGCGCAGCTTTCTCAGGAAGCGCTCTGCAAAATCGGGAGCATCGGAAAATGTTTTGCGAATGGCCCATAGTTTTTCCAACTGATCTGAAGGAATGAGCAATTCTTCTTTACGCGTACCGGAACGGCGAATATCAAGAGCTGGGAAGATACGGCGTTCTGCAAGGTGTCGATCCAAATGAAGCTCCAAGTTCCCTGTTCCTTTAAATTCTTCATAGATGACTTCGTCCATACGAGACCCTGTATCGACTAAAGCGGTTGCCAAAATTGTTAGGCTTCCGCCTTCTTCAATATTTCGCGCAGAACCGAAGAAGCGTTTTGGACGGTGGAAGGCAGCCGGGTCAATACCGCCGGATAATGTTCGTCCACTTGGCGGAATGACTAAGTTATAGGCACGCGCCAAACGTGTAATGGAGTCCATCAAAATAATAACGTCCCGTTTATGTTCCACTAAACGACGAGCACGTTCCAGTACAAGCTCCGCCACTTTCACGTGATTTTCCGGTACTTCATCAAAGGTAGAACTTACCACATCGGCTTTGACGGAACGTTCGATATCCGTTACTTCCTCAGGGCGTTCATCAATCAATAATACAATTAACTCAGCTTCGGGATAGTTTGTTGTGATGGCATTCGCAATTTCTTTTAAAAGGGAAGTTTTCCCGGCTTTAGGCGGCGCCACAATTAAACCACGTTGGCCAAATCCAACTGGAGCGATCAAATCCATGATGCGGGTAGACAGTTTATTGGGTTCAGTTTCCAACTTTATTTGTCGATCTGGATAAAGCGGTGTTAATGCTGGGAAGTGAACTCGTTCTTTCGCGACTTCCGGGTCTTCGCCATTGACTGCATCTACTTGCAGCAAGCCAAAATAGCGTTCGTTTTCTTTTGGAGGGCGTACTTTTCCTGAAACCTTGTCCCCATTTCGAAGATCAAAACGGCGAATTTGAGACGCGGATATATAAATATCTTCCTTGGAAGGAGAGTAGTTAATCGGACGCAAGAAACCAAAACCTTCTTGGTTAACGATTTCAAGTACACCTTCCATAAAGAAGTACCCTTCCTGTTCCGAACGGGATTTTAAAATAGCGAAGATTAATTCTTTTTTTGTCAACTTACTATAATATGAAATCTTATAATCACGTGCGAGAGCATATAACTCTTTTAACGTCATATTCTCTAATTGAGCGATTGTAAATGCAGACATAGCATATCTCCAGTCTTAAAAAATAATATTTTCTCCCTTTATACTATTTGAAAAAACAAATTTTGTATATAAAAGGTTTAGAAAATAAACGATTTTAGTGTTGCTAAAATCGTTTTTATATGCAATTTAATAATGTCATTGTAGGGTAATTTAATACGGTAAATGCAGGAAGATGCCTGATTTGAGTATGGTGGAGATTTAATATGGGATAAGATGTGTGGTTATCCATTTGAAATCCTTCGTTTTTTCAGGCATCTATTAAGATTGAAGTTATTTTACATATCTTGGTTTTTTCTCGATGTTATGACGGCCTTCAACAAAACGTACAGTTCCTGTTTTCGCACGCATAACTAGAGAATTGGTTAAACAGTATGCACCTTTATATTGAACACCTTTTAAAAGCTCGCTATCTGTAACAGCTGTAGCCGCAAAAATGGCATCATCGCCTTTTACCAAATCTTCCATGTATAACACACGATTCACATCGATGCCCATTTTTTTGCATCGATCGGCTTGCTCTTCGTCTTCCGGAATTAATCGTGCCTGGAAATCGCCGCCTAAGCATTTTAATGCAACAGCAGAAATGACTCCCTCTGGAGCACCCCCGGAACCGAACATAATGTCGATACCTGTTTCATCGAAAGCCGTGTTGATGGCTGCACTGACATCTCCATCCTGGATAAATTTAATGCGAGCACCAGCAGCGCGGATTTCATCGACAATTTTTTGGTGGCGCGGGCGGTCTAACAGGACTGCTACCACATCGGAAATTTCTTTGTTTTTTGCTTTTGCAACCGCGTGCAAGTTCTCGGTAACGGATGCGGTAATGTCTACTTTACCCGCCGCTTCCGGACCAACCGCCAGTTTATCCATATACATATCCGGAGCATTTAATAGATTCCCGCGATCTGCAATGGCCAATACTGTCATCGCCCCATTTGTCCCTTTTGCAACGATGTTTGTACCTTCAAGAGGGTCAACGGCAATGTCTACATGAGGACCGCCGTTTCGGAGGCCCAGCTCTTCGCCGATATACAGCATTGGGGCTTCATCCATTTCACCTTCCCCAATGACAACTTTTCCGTGCATCGGGATTGTATCGAATAAGGCGCGCATGGCAGTTGTCGCTGCATCATCCGCTTCATCTTTCAGGCCGCGCCCCATCCATTTTGCCGAAGCGATTGCTGCTGCTTCTGTTACGCGTACTACTTCCATCGTTAAACTACGTTCCATTCTTCAATTGCCTCCCGCTCTATCACTAAAACACTAAAGTTTTTTTGTTCAATTTATTGTAACATATTCTGCTAGCATTTTTTGGTTTAATTCTGGATCGATTATTTGGCTTTTTTTATTGCACTATCGGAGACTGTTTCACGGCGAATGTCTGCACCCAGCGCACAAAGTTTCTCTATTAGCGAACTGTATCCGCGCTCTATATGGTAAATTTCCTGGATTTCAGTCTCGCCTTCAGCTACTAATCCCGCTAATACCAACGCGGCACCTGCCCGCAAATCCGTAGCCGTTACCTTGGAACCATGCAGCTTTGCGGGTCCTTGAATAATGGCGGAATTGCCTTCTACCCGCACGTTTGCATTCATGCGGCGCAGTTCATCAATATGCTTGAAACGAGCGGAATAAATGGTTTCAGTTACCTTCGATGCACCCGATGCTTGTGTCATCAATACAGAGAGAGGTTGTTGAACATCCGTAGGAAAACCAGGGTATACGAGGGTTTTTACATCTACTGCTTGAAGAATGTCCGTTCTTGGAATGAACATGCTCTCTTCCCCTTCTTCCACTTTTACCCCCATTTCACGCAATTTTGCTGTAATGGCTTCAAGGTGGAAAGGAATAATATTATCCACGGTTACACCATCGCCAATTGCCGCAGCCATAATCATGAAGGTTGCCGCTTCAATACGATCCGGTATAATTGTATGTTTTGTGCCGTAGAGCTCTTCAACGCCATCTATACGGATGACACTCGTACCGGCACCTTTAATATTTGCTCCCATATTGGTTAGCAATGTCGCCACATCAATAATCTCAGGTTCTTTGGCTGCATTTTCAATAACAGTTCTGCCTTTTGCCCTTACTGCTGCCAGCATAATATTGATGGTAGCCCCAACACTCGCAACATCCAGATAAATTTTGGCGCCAATCAACTCATCTGCCCGAAGGTAAATCGCGCCATGTTCATTTGTCACTTTTGCGCCAAGCGCCTCAAAGCCCTTGATATGCTGGTCAATTGGACGAGGGCCCAAAAAGCATCCGCCAGGCAGTCCAATAACCGCTTTTTTAAATCGTCCCAACATCGCGCCCATCAAATAATAAGACGCCCGGAGTTTCTTTACATTTCCGTTAGGCAACGGAATCGCTTGCATTTGGGACGGGTCGATGATCATCTGTCCATCTTTAAACGCAACTTCTCCCCCAATTTCCTCCAGCAAGGCTTTTAGCGTCCAAGCATCGGAAATTTCCGGAATACCGCCAATGGTTACTGATGAGTTCGCTAAGATGGAAGCCGGGATTAATGCAACCGCACTATTTTTTGCTCCGCTGACTTTTACTGTACCTTTTAGACGATGTCCGCCTCTGATTTTATAAACATCCATATCCGTTCTCCCTTATGATTGGAAAGTTTCACTAACTCTGGTCCAACGCATTATGTGATCGTTCACTTTCATCAACCGTTTTTGCGTAAAGTTACGCAAGGAATTCAATAAGGAAAAGAAGTAGCATATTTCCATGGGAAACTTTCCGCCAAACGGCTGGAAACACTGTTCCAACCGCGGTTCCTTGGCAAAAAGTTTCAGTTTATTGCACTTTGACAGTTTATTTAAAACTTAAGCATGCAATGAATGAAAGTATGATTAATTTTGTATTACTGCTTATTATTTACCTTTTTCACAATTTAAAGCCAATGAAGTAAATATTTTTTTCTTTTCCTTATATCATATTTCACTTTTCGATTTATGTTGATTATTCGGACTTGACCATCCGCTTTTGCTTTTTCAATTATTTGCTTTTGCGGTTTTCCCAGTCTTTCAAGAATCCTTCAATTCCTTTATCTGTTAAAGGATGGTGGAATAATTGCTTCAATACTTTAAATGGCGTTGTTGCAATATCCGCTCCCGCAAGTGCTGCATCCGTGATATGTTGCGGATGGCGAATCGAAGCAGCAATAATTTCCGTTTCAATTCCGTGAATCGCAAACAAGTCGGAAATTGTGGCAATTAATTCAACACCATTATGGCCGATATCATCTAGACGGCCAAGGAATGGCGATACATATGTTGCGCCTGCACGAGCTGCCATTAACGCTTGGTTGGCACTGAAAATCAACGTAACATTTGTTTTGATGCCTTTTTCCGAGAAGAATTTACAAGCTTTCAAGCCTTCCGGTGTCATCGGTAATTTCACCGTAATGTTTGGGGCAATTGCCGCCAATTCCAATCCTTCTTTAATCATCCCTTCAGCTTCCAGTGAAATTACTTCACCGCTCACCGAACCAGGTACTAACTCGGCAATTTCACGCAAGCGATCATGGAAAGAAACGTTCTCCTCTTTCGCTACCAATGATGGGTTTGTCGTCACGCCGGATAAAATTCCCCAAGCATGCGCTTCTTTAATCTCTTCAAAGTTTGCTGTATCGATAAAAAATTTCATTAGTATTCCTCCGCCATTCATATTTAGTCTCTCTTAAAAAACGAAGAGAAGGCCGATTGAAAACAACCAGACACTTCTCTGCAAATCATTATTATCTACATGTTAACTGGAGCTAGTGGCCTCCAGATTTATCTTTGTAAAAGATGATAGATAGAAAAGCAGTTATCCTATTGGTTACTTCATCGTAAACCTATTGCTATGTGATTGAAATTATGCTGCTTCCTTATTTATATTACTCGCGACATTAAGCTTTTTGGGAACTGCCAAATACGCGCATTTTCCCAATAACCGTTTCTTTGATAGCGTCACGTGCCGGGCCTAAGTATTTACGTGGATCATAAACTGTTTTGTTTGTGTCCAGGATTTCGCGAATTACTTTTGTAGAGGCAATTTGGTTTTCAGTGTTTACGTTAATTTTAGCTGTACCTAAAGAAATGGCACGTTTAATTTGTTCATCAGGAATACCCGTTCCGCCATGCAGAACTAAAGGCATATTTGTTTCTTCCCCGATTTGTTTCATTTCATCGAAGCCCAGTTTTGGTTCGCCTTTATACGGTCCATGCACTGATCCCAAAGCAGGTGCTAAGCAATCGATGCTTGTTGCATCCACAAGCGCTTTACATTCTGATGGGTCGGCATAAATAATACCGCCAGTGACACCATCTTCGTCCCCGCCAACAGAACCTAACTCCGCTTCAACAGAAACGCCTTTTGCATGCGCATATTCAACTACTTCAGACGTAATTTTAATATTTTCGTCAACTGGATGATGAGAAGCATCAATCATAACCGATGTAAACCCTGCATCAACCGCTTCCTTACATTTTTCAAAACTTGAACCATGGTCCAAATGAATCGCTACAGGTACCGTAATTTTATAGCTTTCCATTAACCCTTTAACCATATGAACTACAGCAATAAATCCGCCCATATATTTTCCAGCACCTTCAGAAACGCCAAGGATAACCGGTGATTTCTCTTCTTCAGCAGCAAGTAAAATCGCTTGAGTGAATTCCAGGTTATTAATGTTGAATTGCCCTACAGCATAACCCTCGTTTTTCGCTTTATTTAACATTTCTTTCATTGATACTAATGGCATTAGAAAATCCTCCTTGGACGATAATAGACAAGATAATTATTCCAGATTAATCATAGCAAAAAGCACGACGGCTCTCAAGTGAGAGCCGTCGTGCTTTTCTGCGCCGAAAGTGCAACGACAGGCGCAAAACTCCTTTGCATGGAGAACAAAAGCTTATTGAAAAGCTTCAAATTTAAGAAAGTTTATCCCACCGGCTCTCAAGTAAGAGCCGTCGTGCTTTTCTGCGCCGAAAGTGCAACGACAGGCGCAAAACTCCTTCTCATGGAGAACAAAAGCTTTTTGAAAAGATTCAAATTTAAGAAAGTTTATACCACCGGTTCTCAAGTAAGAGCCGTCGTGCTTTTAGCGCCGAAAGTGCAACGGCAGGCGCAATTCCCTATTACCAGGAGTACCAAACCTTTTTGAGAAGCTTCAAAATTCAGAAGATTCAACCAGCCCTCAAGTGCAAGCCATCGTGCTTCTCTGCTACGAAAGTGCAACGACAAGCGCAAAACTCTTTTTCATGAAGAACAAAATCTTTTTGAAAAGTTTCAAAGTTTCAAAATTAAAATATTCTTCAACTACCGGCTCTCAAGAGAGCCGCCACCCCTCCCGCCTCAAAACTACAACAACAAATACAAACTCTTCTTCTCGAAGTAATATAAACCCTTTCGAAAAGCTTCAAAATCAGAAAGTCTTTCAAATGCCGTTCTAAAGACCCGCCACCCTTTCTGAAAGTGCTACGATGGCATAAACTCTTTTTCTTGAAGTACTATAAATCTTTTCGAAAAGCTTTAAATCAAAAATTACCGGCTCTACAGAAAGCCGTCATACTTCTCAGTGCCCTAAAATTTAATTTTTAGAAGCACCAATATTTATTTATATTTAATTGAAATGCCTTAAACTTCCGAAAGGCATTCTACTTACCTATTCCGTTTCTAAAAAAAGGAACTTGTTTTCTGCGCCAAACCTCTGTCAGACGCATAAAACTCATAAAATTTCTCTTTAAATTAAAATAAATTCAAGGAGTCATTCCAGTTACACCAAACTAATTTTCCTACACAATAAAATGACCAATTACTCCTGCTCTTTCAATAAAACATTAACCTCATCCCGGATTTCGAAAATATTAAAAGGCTTTCTAAAATATTTCGTCATCCCCAACCGTCTGGCTTCTTCGATTAATTCTTCCTCTTCAAAAGCAGTCATCATAAATACAGGGATTTTCACATTTCTTTCACCAACGCTTTTCAATATTTCCAAGCCATTCATTCCGGGGATTTTCATATCCAGCATCATGCAATCCACCTTATGGCAATCAATAATTTTAAGCGCTTCCAATCCGTTTGCTGCTTGATAAACGTTGTATCCTTCTTTAGTGAATACTTCGTTTAACAATAGGCGTATTCCCTTTTGGTCATCCACAATCAGAATATTTTTCACAGCAAACTCCCCTTAACGTGATATATTTAATTTCCCTTCCAATCATACACCAATTAAGTTTAATTTCGCGATTCTTGTCATAAATCCCTTTAATTCCTCACAAAAACTTCATAATTTCCTTTTTAACAGATAAAAATTTATAATACAGGATGAGGTGAACTTATGTCTAAAATACTTTCTACTCAAATGAGTGGATTATTTCAAAGAATTATTCAAAGTGAAGAAGAAGCGATAGAAGAAACTTCTCGTTTACTTGCTCAAGCCAGCGTGGGTCAAGGAAAAGTCTATTTTGCATGCTTCGGGGAATTGCAGCCAATTGAATTTAACGCTTTAAATGGTGCGGAACCGTTTAAAAACCTTCATCCCTGGTCTGCTGATATTGAGCTAAGCGACTCTGATCGCGTTTGCATTTTCACACCAAGCTCCAACAATTCGGAAGCAGTGGATCTGGCAAAAAAATTATACGATGAATTTATCCCTTTCGCTGCGGTGGCAACTGAACCGCCATCCGATGAAAATAAGTTGAGTGAATTAGCTTACACGTATATTTCCATGAAAATCCGGGGCGGCATTTTACCTCACCCAACAAACTTGGGCGAACGTGTTGTCATCCCTTATCTAATGGCTGCTTTATTCATCTATGAAGCAATAAAACTCAATTATGAGGAAATGTTATTCGATGATATAGATTTATAATGATTCAAATCCAAGCCCACTTTTCTCCGTTTGAAAAGTGGGTTTTATTTACTAACTCTATAGCTAAGCTAATCTTTTTCATAAACTGTTTGTTTTGGGACAACTCTCCACAAAGCTCCTCTATTCTTGTCCCATAAACATTAGATATGAGACAAAATTCTATTATCTATCCAATTCGTGTCCCATAAACTTTTCTATTTAACCGATTTCCTAAATAAAAAAAGAGCCGGATCCAAAAAGTCGAGTAACTTACGACCTATGGAACCAGCCTATTTTAAGAAATTAACGATTATTAAACGACGCGCCAACGAACTCACGGAATAATGGTTGTGGACGCTGCGGGCGTGAGATGAATTCTGGGTGGAATTGACATGCCACAAAGAATTTTTTCTCCGGCAATTCAATGATTTCCACTAATCGGTTATCAGGGCTTGTCCCTGAGAATACAAGACCTTCCGCTTCCATCGCTTCACGGAATTCGTTATTGAATTCGTAGCGGTGACGGTGGCGCTCATAAACCAATTCATCGTTATACGCTTGTGCCGCACGAGAACCTTCCACCAATTTACATGGATATAAACCTAAACGCAATGTACCGCCAAGATCAACGTCGTCGCTTTGGTCCGGCAGGAAGTCGATAATTGGATATGGCGTTTCTTTATCAAGCTCTGATGAATGCGCCCCTTCCAGTCCTAAAACATTACGTGCAAATTCAACTGTTGCCAGTTGCATACCCAGGCAAATACCAAGGAAAGGAACATCATTTTCACGTGCATATTTAATGGCAGAGATTTTCCCTTCAATTCCGCGATCGCCGAAGCCGCCTGGCACTAAAATTCCATCTGCCTCTTTTAACAGTTCATTTACATTTTCTTCGTTGACATCTTCAGCGTTAATCCAATCCACTTCAATATCCGAATCATACACATAACCAGCATGTTTTAATGCTTCTACTACCGAAATGTACGCATCTTGCAGTTCAACGTATTTTCCGACAAGAGCAATACGCGTTTTGCTTGAAAGATTTTTCACTTTTGTTACGAATTCTCTCCAATCTTCCATGTCCGCCTCTGGTGCGTCAATGCCGAAATGTTCAAGAACGATATCATCAAAATCTTGTGCATGCAAGTTTAATGGGATATCATACAAGCTTTCTGCATCACGCGACTCGATGATATCACGCGCATTCACGTCACAGAATAGAGCTAATTTATCTTTCATTTCGTCGGACACCGGTTGTTCCGTGCGAACGACAATAATATTTGGCTGAATTCCCAGTGAACGCAATTCTTTCACGGAGTGCTGCGTTGGTTTTGTTTTCAACTCACCTGCAGCAGCAATGTACGGAATTAACGTACAGTGAACATACATTACATTGTGGTGGCCAAGGTCTGATTTCATTTGGCGAATGGCTTCAAGGAACGGTAATGATTCAATGTCCCCTACTGTTCCGCCAACTTCCGTAATCACGATGTCGGCATTTGTTTCACGTCCAGCACGTTGAATACGATCTTTTATTTCATTTGTAACATGAGGAATAACTTGAACTGTTTTGCCGTTATAGTCGCCGCGGCGTTCTTTTTTCAATACGGATTGATAAACACGGCCGGAAGTTACCGTAGAGTGTTTCCCTAAGTTAATGTCAATGAAACGCTCATAGTGTCCCAAGTCCAGGTCGGCTTCTGCACCATCATCTGTTACGAATACTTCACCATGTTGATATGGACTCATCGTACCTGGGTCAATATTTAAATAAGGGTCGAATTTTTGGATCGTTACTTGCAATCCACGATTTTTTAATAGTCGTCCCAATGATGATGCCACGATTCCTTTACCCAGCGAGGAAACAACCCCACCTGTTACAAATATATATTTTGTCATTTGCAAATTCCTCCTCATTTCTACCACTTCTATAATCAATTAGAAAAGCTTGAGAACTCTATTCAGTATTTACCCAATCATTCATTTCCATTTTCAAAAATTCAAAACGAAACTTTAACTTTCTACGATTGATGTATTAATTAACGCACTAAGAGTTTTCATCTTCTTCTCCAAAAAAAAACAAAAAAACGCTCCTCCTGCATTATTTTGCAGGGGGAGCGTGATCATTCACGGTCAATCTCCAGTTCTAATGGAGCCCAAGTAAAAGATTATATGGAATAGGAAAAGATGTCAAGTCCTTTCCGATAAAACAGAGAATTTGTCGAAATTTAACGATGTGTTAGAGGGTTATAATCCCGGCTTACTTTTCTTCCTCTTCGTCAAATTCATCTTCATCGGCTTCTTCGTCTTCCTCTTCATCAATGATAAATCCTTCGTCTTCTTCTTCAATGATCTCATCATCGATGTCAGCATCTACATCATCAATGGCATCGATTTCTTCTTCAACGAAGTCCAGATCTTCTTCCTCGTCATCGACTTCTTCTTCATCAACAAATTCATCGAAGTCTTCTTCAAATACTAAATCATCTTCGTCAACGATTAAATCTTCCTCTTCATCGTCAACAGCCGCTTTCGATTTGCGTTTACGGGATTTAACTGTCGGCGCAGTTTCTTCTTCAATCGTTTCGATTTTGTACCACTCACGAAGTCCCCAGGCATTTTCTTGATTTAGAAGGAATCGGCCATCAATATTCATATCTGTATAAAATTGTACCAGTCTATCTTGGATTTCTTCTTCGGGAAGTCCATTTAAATTTTGAATTTCTTTTAAAAGATCCAGGAATGCAATCGGTGATTTCTTTTCTTCCAAAATTGCATAAGCTAAGTCAATTAACGATTCTTCTGCTAATTGTTCTTTTGTCATTTCACGAATATTCAACTCGTGCACGTCCTTTCTATCAATACAGTAAGTGGCAAATCTTTGTTCATATTAACGAAATTTCCCCATGACAGGATAAGAAAACTTGGCCTCTCGCCAAGTTTTTTTTCGTTCCGATGAGGAAGCGTTGTATACTTTCCGATCTTGAACAAAGATATACATATCTTGAACATAATAACCATTATATACAAAGTGCTATACAGTATGCTAGTTTCATTTACTTTTTTTTAAGTTATAGATTTCTTTAAACCCTAAATAAAAGAAAAAAAAGGACAACGCCAATAGTGGGACAGCTCCCAATTGCTTGTTGTAAAAAAAGAAGGTTGCAATCAGGCAGGCCAATATGAATATGTAATGACTATATTGTTTAAACAACGGCATTCCTTCCCTTCTGTCCCATCTATTATAGCCAAAATTGTGAGCGTTTTACTAATTTTAACATAAATTTTTTTTTGAACTGCCTCAAAAACGGGCGCTTGCTGTTGATTAGACAAAAGCAAGCGCCTAACTATTACATATTTCTTCGATATTGTCCGCCTACTTCGTACAAGGCTTTTGTAATTTGGCCAAGGCTTGCTACTTGGACCGTTTCCATCAGCTGTTCAAAAATGTTGCCGCCTGAAAGTGCCGCTTCCTTCAATTTCGTTAAGGATGCTTCACATTCCGGCTGGTGCTTATCTTGGAAAATATGCAAATTTCGAATTTGAAGTTCCTTCTCTTCTTTGGAAGCACGAGCTATTTCCATATTGTTGATGCTTTCGGCCGATGGAGGATTCGGGTTTAAATAAGTATTTACCCCAACAATCGGCAACTGGCCTGAATGTTTCAGATGCTCATACAGCATGGACTCCTCCTGGATCTTGCCGCGCTGATATTGCGTTTCCATCGCCCCCAAAACGCCGCCCCGATCATTAATTCGTTCAAACTCTTCCAGTACTGCATTCTCCACCAAATCCGTCAATTCTTCTATAATGAATGCACCTTGCAGCGGATTTTCATTTTTCGATAATCCAAGTTCTTTTGTAATAATCATTTGAATGGCCATTGCCCGTCGAACGGATTCTTCTGTCGGCGTTGTGATCGCCTCATCATAGGCATTCGTATGAAGCGAATTGCAGTTATCCTGCAAGGCCATCAGCGCCTGCAATGTTGTCCGGATATCATTAAAGTCAATTTCCTGGGCATGCAAGGAACGTCCGGATGTTTGAACATGATACTTTAATTTTTGGGACCGTTCATTGGCGCCATACAAATCGCGCATCACAATGGCCCAAATGCGGCGTGCCACACGGCCGATTACCGTATATTCGGGATCAAGGCCATTGGAGAAGAAAAATGAAAGGTTCGGTGCGAAATCATCAATCTTCATTCCGCGGCTTAAATAATACTCCACATACGTAAAACCATTTGCTAATGTAAACGCTAATTGTGAAATAGGGTTCGCTCCGGCTTCTGCAATATGATAGCCGGAAATGGAAACAGAATAATAATTCCGTACTTTATGGTCAATAAAGTAGGCCTGAATATCGCCCATCATCCTTAAAGCGAATTCGGTAGAAAAAATACAAGTATTTTGCCCTTGATCTTCTTTTAGGATATCGGCTTGTACCGTCCCGCGCACAACTTGCAAGGTTTTTCCGCGCACATCCGCAAATTCCTCGACTGTTAAACGTCGCCCCAATTCTTCTTCTTTTTTTCGAACCTGCTGGTCAATCGCCGTATTCATGAACATGGCCAGAATTATTGGTGCAGGACCGTTGATGGTCATGGAAACGGACGTAGAAGGCGCACACAAATCAAAACCTGCATACAACTTCTTCATATCGTCCAATGTACAGACATTCACGCCGGACTCTCCGACTTTTCCGTAAATATCCGGGCGGTAATCCGGATCCTCTCCATACAATGTTACCGAATCAAACGCCGTGGATAGTCGTTTTGCATCATCATCTTTTGATAAGTAATGAAACCGTTTATTGGTACGTTCAGGCGTGCCCTCTCCGGCAAATTGACGTTTCGGGTCTTCCCCTTCCCTTTTAAACGGGAAAACGCCTGCTGTATAGGGGAATTCGCCCGGAACATTTTCTTGATAAACCCATCGCAGGATTTCACCATAATCTTTGAACTTTGGCAATGCAATTTTGGGAATTTTCGTGCCGGATAATGAAGCAGTTTTCAGCACTGTCCTGATTTCTCTATCTCTTACTTTAGTGATCAATTGATCACCGGAATAAGATTCTTTAAGCTTCTCCCAATTTTGTAGAATGCGTTTTGACTCTGGTGATAGTTCTTCTTTTACTGCATCTGCCAAAGACTGAAGCGCGGAGATTAACACATCATTTGATGCGTTTTCCCGGACTTGCTCAATCGTGCCTTCAAGCTGGAAAAGTTTTCGGGCAAGCTCCACTTGATGTGCTGCGTTTTTATGATAGTTGCGAACGGCTTCCACAATTTCTCTTAAATAATATCGCCGATTATTTGGAATGATAATATCCTGTTTTTGTGTTTTTGCAAAAAGTTCATAGGAAGTTTTCCAATCATAGCCGCACTTTTCATTGATCACCTTTACCAGTGCCGCAAATAAGGCGTTTGTCCCCTTATCATTGAACTGGCTTGCAATTGTTCCGTAGATGGGCATTTTGTCCAAGTCCTCCGACCATAATTCATGGGAACGCTGATATTGTTTTTGTACTTGCCGAAGGGCGTCTTCCGAACCTTTCCGTTCAAATTTATTGATGGCGATTAAATCCGCATAATCAATCATATCGATTTTTTCCAGCTGCGATGGCGCTCCGAACTCACTCGTCATCACATACATGCTCACGTCGGTGTATTTCGTAATTTCGGCATCGCCTTGGCCGATCCCGCTTGTTTCAACAATGATTAAGTCAAAACCAGCAGCTTTCACGATATCCAGCACATCGCCGATTGAAGCCGAAAGTTCCGTCCTGGAACCTCGTGTGGCAAGGCTGCGCATGTAAACCCGTTTATCGAAAATGGCATTCATGCGAATCCGGTCGCCCAACAAAGCACCGCCTGTTTTTTGCTTTGTTGGATCCACCGAAAGAATAGCCAATTTTTTATCGGGAAATTCACGCAAAAATCGGCGAATGAGTTCATCCGTCAAAGACGATTTACCCGCTCCCCCAGTTCCTGTTACTCCTAATACAGGTGTTTTCTTTGACTTCTTCTTTGCTTCATTCAAAAGCTTGATTGTTTCATCATCTTTTCCAATTTCCGCTGCCGTAATCAAGTTTGCCAAGACTTCGGGCGTTTCTGTTGAAAGTTTCTCCAACAGTTCGACTAGATTTCCTTTTCTCGTTGAAAAATCGGCCCCTTCCAATTGTTTGTTAATCATACCTTGCAGACCGAGCTTCATGCCCTCTTCAGGCGAGAAGATGCCAGCAATCCCATATTCATGCAGCTCCCGAATTTCCTTAGGCAAAATAACGCCCCCGCCCCCGCCATAAACCTTAATATGCGGAGCTCCTTTTTCCTGCAAAAGATCATGCATATATTTAAAATATTCCATATGCCCGCCCTGGTAAGACGAAATTGCAATTGCTTGTGCATCCTCTTGAATCGCTGCATTGACTACTTCTTCTACGGAACGATTATGTCCCAGGTGAATCACTTCCGCCCCACTGGCCTGTAAAATGCGTCTCATAATATTAATGGACACATCATGGCCGTCAAATAAACTCGAAGCGGTTACAAATCGCACATGATGATGCGGCCGATAAACACCTTTTTGGTCTATTTCACCCACTTGCTTCACATTGACCATTTTTCACTTCCCCTTTCAAGAACGTAAATAATAAAGTGCATTCCTTAATGCAATCTTCGCTCCAACAAAAAAACACCGCTTTTTCACAACGTGCCCACGTATGCTTTTGGCGGTGTGATCATTTCTCTTTTAAAATCCCGGACAGGCACATTTTTATTTGCGCGTTTGTGTACTCCTGAATGGTAAAACGCTTTTGAAGAGCCCACTTGCGGAACGCCCACGCTTGCCCCTGTACTACAATCAAATTTGCCGCTAGATAAATTTCGTGATCCGACACTTTTAAACTTCCAGATTGGACACATGCTTTTAAGATCTCTTCAAAAATCGCAACCATCTCGAACTCTTTATTCAATACATAGCTTTGCAGATTTTTGGGCAAAGATTTAGTTTCTTGATACATGATCGTAAATTCGTCTACCATCCGATCAATGATCAAAAAATATTGCCGGATCGCCTCTTGCAGTTCTTCAATTGTGCCAGAGCTCGTGGAGATGTGAGAAAGCTGCTGCATCACTCCAGCATAAATATTGTCGCACACCAAATAGAGGACATCTTCTTTTGTACGAATATATTCATACAAAGTGCCGATGCTGAAACCGGCCGCCTTCGCTATTTCTCTCGTTGTTGCCCGGTGAAAGCCTTTCTCTTTAAATAATTTCAGTGCACCTTCGACAATTTGTTTTCTTCGGATTTCGATTAAACTTTCATCTTTCACGGAGGTCTTGACTAATATTTTTTCATTTTCTCCAGCCATGTTACTTCGTCAGCATACGAGAGATGACAAGACGCTGAATCTCTTGCGTTCCTTCGTAGATTTGCGTAATTTTGGCGTCACGCATATAACGCTCCACCGGATAGTCTTTTGTATAGCCGTAGCCGCCGAATACTTGAACTGCATCCGTTGTCACAGACATCGCCGTATCCCCTGCCATGAGTTTCGCCATGGCGGAAGCTTTGCCGTATGGCAGGTTGTTCGACTCCAGCCACGCTGCCTGGTAGGTCAACAATCTGGAAGCCTCTACTGCGGTTGCCATATCTGCCAGCTTAAAAGAGATGCCTTGATTTGCAACAATCGGTTTACCGAATTGAATCCGTTCTTTTGCATACTCTGTTGCCGCATCCAGTGCCCCTTGAGCAATTCCCACAGCCTGCGCGGCAATTCCGTTTCTGCCGCCATCCAATGTTTTCATCGCAACGATAAAACCTTCTCCTTCATTCCCAAGCATATTTTCTTTCGGAACACGGCATTGGTCGAAGATAATTTCTGTCGTTGGCGATGAACGGATGCCCATTTTCTTTTCTTTTTTGCCGACACCGAAGCCTGGGTAATTGGATTCCACGATAAAAGCACTTGTTCCTTTATGCTTTGACTGTGGATCGGTTACTGCAAAGACGATATAAATATCCGCAATTCCCCCATTGGTGATGAAAATTTTCGAGCCATTTAAAACGTACTCGTCGCCTTCTCGTTTCGCGGTTGTTTTCATTCCGCCTGCATCGCTTCCAGAACCCGCCTCCGTCAGGCAGTAAGCGCCGATTTTTTTGCCTTCTGCCATCGGTCGAAGATATTTTTGTTTTTGCTCTTCCGTACCAAACTGGTAAATCGGCCAGCCTGCCAGAGAAGTATGCGCAGAAAGTGTTACACCCGTGGAAGCACAAACGCGCGATAATTCTTCAACCGCGATGGCATAGGCAACATAATCAAAACCGGCTCCACCATACTCTTCCGACCACGGAATGCCCGTTAACCCAAGTTCGGCCATCTTCTCCCATATGCCTCGGTCGAAGCGTTCTTCTTCATCACGTTCAGCCGCTGTCGGAGCCACTTCGTTTAGCGCAAACTCCCGAATCATCTCGCGCAGCTGTTGATGCTCTTCTGATAATTGAAAGTTCATTTCCCCATCCCCTTCTCGTTTCACATTCAACTAGAACAACACATTTACTTGGCACCTATGATAATCTTTTGGATTTCACTGGTGCCCTCATAAATTTCCGTTACTTTCGCATCCCTGAAATACCGCTCAACTGGATAGTCCTTTGTATAACCATAGCCGCCGAAAACTTGAATCGCATCCGTTGTCACTGCAACGGCTGTTTTTGAAGCGAATAGTTTGGCCATAGACGCTTCTTTATTGCAAGGCAAGCCAAGCCCCTGAAGATTTGCAGCGCGATAAACCAGTAATCTGGCTGCTTCTACTCTGGTCGCCATATCCGCCAATTTAAAACCGATTCCCTGATTTTCGACAATCGGTTTTCCAAATTGAATTCTTTGCTTTGCATAATTTGCTGCAGCCCCTAATGCCGCTTCTGCAATCCCCAAGCTTTGTGCAGCAATGCCAATTCGACCGGCGTTCAAGTTGGCCATCGCAATTTTGTAGCCTTCATTTTCGGCGCCCAACCTATTTTTCGCGGGAATTTTCATATTTTCAAAGGTTAGCTGCACCGTTTTTGAACCATGAAGCCCCATCTTCTGCTCATTCTTCCCGACGATTAAACCAGGTGTGTCTTTCTCAACGATAAAAGCCGAAATTCCACGCGATTTCTTTTCGGGATTGGTTGAAGCGAATATAAGATAAACATCCGCCTCTCCCCCATTTGTGATAAACACCTTGGAACCATTCAGAATATAGCTTTCACCTTGTTTCACCGCTTTCGTTTTCAAGGCCGATGCATCCGAACCGGCTTCGGGCTCCGTCAGGCAAAAAGCCCCCAAATATTCTCCGCTAGCTAGTTTCGTTACATACTTTTTCTTTTGTTCTTCCGACCCGAAATACAGGATCGGATTTGTTCCAACAGAAGTATGAACCGATAGAATAACGCCAACCACAGCACTGATTTTTGAGATTTCATTGATTGCCAGGATATAGGTAGTAAAATCCATCCCCGCGCCGCCGTAATTTTCCGGCACCGTAATCCCCATGAGCCCAAGTTCGCCCATCTTTTTAAGGATTTCACGGGGAAATTCTCCTTGTTCCATCTTTTCGATGAACGGCGTGATTTCTTTTTCGGCAAATTGACGGACCATCTCCCGCATCATCACTTGCTCTTCCGTAAATGCCAGGTTCATGAAAAGCCCCCTATTCTTCGTAGATGTAGAAACCACGGCCCGTTTTTCTTCCCAGCCAGCCTGCTGCAACGTATTTGCGTAGCAGTGGACACGGGCGATACTTACTATCTCCCAATCCATCATGCAAAATTTCCATGATAGAAAGGCAAGTATCCAGTCCAATGAAATCTGCAAGCGTCAAGGGACCCATTGGATGGTTCATACCAAGCTTCATAACATCGTCGATCGCTTCTTTTGACGCAACCCCTTCATACAAGGCATAAATAGCCTCATTGATCATCGGCAGCAAGATGCGGTTTGAAATAAAACCGGGAAAATCATTTACTTCAACCGGTGTTTTGGACAGTTTGTGCGTCATGTTTTCCACCGTTTCATACACTTCATCGGTTGTCGCAAGTCCCCGAATGATTTCTACCAGTTTCATGACCGGCACAGGATTCATGAAATGCATGCCAATCACTTTTTCCGGCCGTTTTGTGACAGCTGCAATTTCAGTGATTGGAAGCGAGGATGTATTTGTGGCCAGGATAGCATGACTTGGTGCAATCCGATCAAGCTCTTTGAAAATCGACTGCTTAATGTCCATGTTTTCGGTTGCTGCCTCAATGACGAGATCTGCATCCGTTGCATCTTTTAAATCCAGTGACATTGAGATTCTCTGTAAAATCTCTTCTTTTTCCGCCTCTGACTTTCTGCCTTTCTCCACATCTCTTTGGAGGTTTTTAGTGATCACGCCGATTCCCCGTTGGAAAAATTCCTCCTGCATATCGTTCAGCTTTACATCAAAGCCGGCTTGTGCACAAACTTGCGCGATTCCCGATCCCATTTGTCCGGCACCGACAATCATTACTTTTTGAATGGCCATCCCTTTCATCCCCCTAAGGTATGTGGTACACACTAATTTTTTGGCACTTCAATCATGATGGCATCCCCTTGGCCGCCACCGGAACAAATCGCTGCGATGCCAATCCCGCCGCCTCGTCTTCTTAATTCGTATGACAATGTGAGGATAATGCGCGCTCCCGATGCCCCAATTGGGTGACCCAATGCGACCGCTCCGCCATTTACATTGACTTTTTCTGCATCCAAGCCTGCAATTTGACTGCTTACCAGAGCAACTGCAGCGAATGCTTCATTGATTTCAATCAAGTCGATGTCCTCTATCGATCTTTGAGTCTTGTTCAGCAATTCCTTGATGACAATTCCGGGCGTTTGCGGGAAATCCTTTGGCTCAACGCCTACTTCTGCATGCCCCAAAATAGTGGCAAGCGGACGGCGGCCTTCTCTCTTTGCTTTTTCTTCATTCATCAAAACGAGTGCACAAGCGCCATCATTCACTCCAGGCGCATTTCCAGCCGTGATTGTTCCCTCGGCATCAAAGGCCGGCTTTAGTTTTGATAACGCTTCCAGTGATGTATTTTTGCGTGGTGCTTCATCTTGCGAAACCGTGGAAACTTCCCCTTTACGTCCTTTTATTTCAATAGCGGTGATTTCTTCAGCGAATTTTCCTTCTTCTATCGCTCTATAGGCTAATTGATGGCTTCTTACTGACCATTCATCTTGTGCTTCTCTTGTAAGATTAAACGTATTGGCCGTTTCGTTGCCGTAAGTCCCCATATGGACATTTTGCGGATGAAAAGCACAGGAAAGGCCATCGTAAACCATTCCATCGATTAACTTTGCATCACCCATACGAAGTCCCCATCGACCATTTGGCAGATAATAAGGTGCATTCGACATCGATTCCATTCCGCCTGCAACGATTACTTCCTCATCTCCCAGACGGATCAATTGGTCTGCCAACGTCACGCTTCTCATACCGGAGGCACAAACTTTGTTGATTGTTTCTGTTTTTACTGAGTAAGGAATGCCGGCTTTTGTTGCCGCTTGACGCGATGGAATCTGTCCCTGCCCTGCTTGAAGAACAGTTCCCATGATTACTTCATTTACGTCTTGCGGTTGAATTTCGGCTCTTCTTAATGCCTCTTTAATGGCATTTCCCCCCAGATCGCTTGCCGATAATGTTGAAAGACCTCCCCCAAACTTTCCAAACGGTGTTCTTGCCCCTTCTAAAATGACTGTTCTATTCATATTTTCATCCCCTTTGTTTGATTTCCCCATTGACTGAACGCTCGCTCGACATATGTTTAATAAAAAAGAGAGCCAATTAGAACTCCCTTTTTCAACTTTCACTATCATTTTATAAAATACTAAACTGATAATCAATTTTGATTTTTCAAAAATTTAAATTTATTCTCTTTCACGTCTCAATATTTGACCAAAAAACGTCATTTTCATTTCATTCAAATAACTACTCTACGATTGCAGCTGTCGCGGCAGGAGCTGTTTCCTCTTCTTCCTCAACTGCAATTGCAGTCTTCTCTCCGAAAACAGAGCGTTCCAGCAGCTCGGCAATATCAAATGTACTTACCGTATCCTCGACTTCTTTTGCTTTTGTGCCATCCGAAAGCATGGTTAAACAGAATGGACAGCCTGACGAAATTATCGATGCACTTGTTGCCAACGCTTGTTCCGTACGAGCGACATTTATGCGATTGCCCACATGCTCTTCCATCCACATCAAACCGCCGCCAGCGCCGCAGCACATGGCTTCTTCCCGGTTGCGCTCCATTTCCACAAGGTTGACGCCAGGGATTGCTTTCAGAATTTCACGAGGTGCATCGTAGACATCATTGTATCGACCTAAATAGCAAGAGTCATGGAACACGATTGTTTCATCCACGCGATAGTTCAGCGTTAGCTTTCCTTGGTTGATTAAGTCAAAAAGCAGTTCCGTATGGTGAACTACCTCGCCTTCCCAACCAAAATCTTTATATTCATTTTTAAAGATATTGTATGCATGAGGGTCGATCGTGACGATTTTCTTCACTTCATTTTTCTCGAATTCTTCGATATTGGCTGTCGCCAGTTCCTGGAATAAAAACTCATTCCCCAAACGGCGCGGCGTATCGCCTGAATTTTTTTCCTTGTTGCCTAAAATGGCAAATTTCACGCCCGCTTCATTCATTAAACGAGCAAAGGATAAAGCGATTTTTTGGGAACGGCTATCAAATGACCCCATGGACCCAACCCAGAATAAATACTCGAAACCTTCACCGGATTTTTTTGCTTCTTTGACTGTCGGGATGTTCACTTGCGGGTCAAGGTCGCGCCAGTTCTCTTTTTCTTTTCGATTCAGCCCCCAAGGATTGCCCTGCCGTTCGATGTTGTTCATCGCGCGCTGTGCATCCGAATTTACTTTTCCCTCCGTCATCGTTAAATAACGGCGCAAGTCAATGATTTTATCCACATGCTCATTCATTACCGGACATTGATCTTCACAGTTGCGGCAAGTTGTACAAGCCCAGATTTCCTCTTCGGTAATCACGTCGCCAATCAATGACGGACTATAAATATCTTCAATCACCGCACCTTCAGCGCCGGCAGCCATTGCCAATTGATTGCCCTGCGTATTTTTGAAAAATGAATACGGTACCCAAGGCTTTTGTTTTGTTGCAACTGACCCTGTCAATGTGAGATGGTCGCGTAATTTCACGATCAAATCCATCGGTGAAAGCATTTTCCCCGTTCCTGTCGCAGGACACATATTGGTACAGCGTCCGCATTCCACGCAGGCATATAAATCAAGCATTTGCTTTTGCGTAAAATCGGTTATTTTCCCAACGCCAAGTACCGGCATCTCGTCCTCGTCTTCCGCCTCTTCCATCGCTGCGAAGTCGATTGGGCGAAGCGTGCCAATACGATCTTGTCTATTCACGACAGCATTTAAAGTTCCTGTGATCAAGTGGAAGTGCTTCCCTTGTGGAATATAGACAAGGAATGCCAGCAATGCAGCTAAGTGTGCCCACCACATTACAAAGAACACAACCGCCGCTGCAGTTGGCGGCATCCATTGGAAGGCCCAGGCAATGCTTGATGCTACCGGCTCGGCCAACGTTAATTCATGCTGATGCCAAATGAGCGCCATTCCATTGGCAATCAAAGTGGCAAACATCAGAACCCCTAAAAATAAATAAACAAGACCATTTTTGAAGCCGCGTTTCAGTCGTGCAAGCTTTTCCATGTAACGTCGGTAAAATGCAACGGCAACTGCGACCAAGATAACTAACACAATGATTTCTTGTGTAAAAGTGAAAACCGGGTATAACCCGCCAAGCGGCAAGTGGGAATCCGGGGCTAGTCCTTTCCAAATCAAATCAATCGCCCCTAATTGCACTAATAAAAAGCCATAGAAAAAGGCTACGTGCACCAAGCCCATTTTTTTATCTTTCAAAAGCTTGGATTGTCCAAAAACTTTTTCTGCTAAATCTTCGATGCGTTCTTTCAGCTTTAGGTCGAAATCTTCTTTTCTTCCGAGTTTAATAAAATCATAGCGGGTTTTTAATAAATAAAAAAATAGGCCCAATGCGTACAATACCACCGCGATGAATAGCACCCAGTTCGCGATCAGCAAACCATTCATTCCTTCTCCCCCTTATCCCTTTTTCCCCTTTGAATTTACAGTGCTGAATAGTTAATAGGTTCCAATTTATGATTCTAGTGTAAAATATGAATGATTATTCAGTCAACCTATTGTTGGAAAATTTATAAAAATCGGACAATTGAATCCACAGTTTATTATACGCTGCCTTTTTGTTTATTTCTTCGACAATCATTATTCTTTTTTCTCGGAAAAAACCGCAAATAATTGCAGTAAGACAAAAAAAAGAGGAGCAGCCAAATATAATTTAGCTCTCCTTTTGTGTACTTATTTAAAAACATCCCCGCTGCGAATATACTCTACATCCTTTACTTGCAAACGGAAATTTACTACTCGTGCTGCTGCAAAGAAATAATCGGATAGTCGATTCAAATATTTTTGGACAATAACCGGAACATCCTCCACTTCGTTTGTTAATGTGACAACTCGGCGTTCCGCTCGGCGTGTCACTGTACGTGCGATATGGAGGGTTGCTGCAGCAGGTGTTCCGCCCGGCAGGATAAATCTTTTTAAAGGGGGCGCTTCCTCCGAAAGGACATCGATTCTTTTTTCCAATGCCTCAATCGAGCTTTCTTGCAGTTTATAGCGACGCTCCTTCATGACATTTGCCAAATCACCGCCGCAATCAAACAGCTCGTGCTGGATGGTTTCAAGGTCTTGCAGCATATCTTGAAATACCGTTGAATCCAGTTCAGTGATCGCCTTGCCAACAAATGAGTTCAACTCATCAATCGTGCCATATGCCTCTACTCTTAAATCGTCCTTACGAACACGGCCACCCATTAAACTTGTTTTGCCTTGATCCCCTGTTTTTGTGTAAAGTTTCATTTTAAGAATCCCCTTTTTTATATATTTGGATTGCTTCCACGGTTGCTTCAAAAACGCCCCTGCCTATGATTTGCCCGACTTCCGTAATCGGGCCGCCATATTGGAAATATTGCCCTTGCTGTGTTGCTGCGATCAACAAACTATCTGTCGGTGTACCCGTTGCGATTGTATTCGAAATGCGATCAATCACTTCTTCATGGGCGAGTGCCTTTGACTTTGCCTCCGTTGCCGTCATCATGGCCTGCACAAAAGCTTCATCCGATAGTTTTCCATTGATTACGACCCATGTATTAATGGTTCCGACCTTAAACACATTTTTGCGCTTATAACTTTGCGATACATCAACGGCACTGCCGACTCCAGCCGTAACGACAACGAAAACTTCCCCAAAGTCCGTCTCGTATTTTTTCAGCACAGCGTTTCCCGTATCAACGGCCGTCATCATCCCAATGGTGTTTGTTGGGGAAAAGCCTTGTTCGATTATATATTGCCAAAACTCTTCCTTTACATTTTCAATATCATATTGCGGTTCCACCGTCCGATTGATGAAGGTCGAATACCAACCAAGCCCTGCATTATGAACAGCCGACGATAGCACTCTCAAGGGAAAAGCGGAACGAAACGCTACATACTCTTGTTGTATGCTAAAAGAGTTGTCTGTAATCATTTTTTCCTGTTGTTCTTGCAAATCCGGCAAGATGGTCATTTGGGGTTTTGGCTGTTCCGGATGCGCCTGCAATGAAATGCGCGCATGATAAACATCCATAATCTGTTCGGTTAGCAAAACTTCGTGAGGAGCCCCGAATGCCTTCACTCTTCCATTTTCCATTAACAGCAATTCGTCGCAATATAATGCAGCGAGATTGATATCATGAAATACAGAAACCACGGTTAAACCGTTTTGCATAACTTCTTTTCGAATCATATCCAAAATTTGCTTTTGATGGGCAATATCTAGGTGATTTGTTGGCTCATCCAGCAAAAGGAGATTGGAAGCTTGAGCCAAAGCCTGTGCAATAAAAACTCTTTGCTGTTCGCCACCGGATAAATGATCGATAGTATGTTCTTCATATTTTTCCACGCCGGTTTGCCGCATTGCTTTTTTTACGGCTTTTTCATCTTCTTCTTGCCAACTAGAGAAAAAACCCGATTGATGCGGATAGCGGCCAATCGATACGGTTTCGCGAACCGTATTCGAAAATGACGAGGCACTCAATTGCGGTAAAATCGTCATCTTTTTTGCCAGCTGGCGAGGAGAATATTCGTTTAAATCGGCTCCATCGATAATTACCTTTCCCCCAGAAGGCGGCATAATGCCGCTGATTACTTTTAATAAGGTGGATTTTCCGCAACCATTTGGACCAAGAATCCCCAAAATCTTTCCTTTTTCCACCTTGAATGAAATATCGGAGAAGATGTTTTTTGATCCATAACTACCCGACAAATTATGTACTTCAAGCATTTCCTCACCTCCTAGCTCTGCGTTGTTTAAAGAAGATATATGAAAAAACGGGCGCCCCGATAAAGGCCGTAATAACCCCAATCGGCAATTCAGCCGGCGAAATGATGGTGCGCGACACCAAATCGCAGATGATGAGTAAACTGGCTCCATTGATAAACGATAAAGTTAACAGGTGCCGATGATCAGTTCCCCAAAGCATCCTTGTCATATGGGGAACGACCAGCCCGACAAACCCAATTGCCCCCGAAACAGCCACCGCCGCGCCGGTAAGCATGGAACCACCGGCCAAAAGCGCATACTTTCGCCTCTTCACATTCACTCCCAACGATTGGGCACGTTCATCGCCATACATCATGGCATTTAATTCGCGTCGATTAAACCATAGGATGGTGAATCCAATGAGTACAAATGGCAGAATCATTTGAACATACGGCCAGCCGCGCATGGAAACACTCCCCAAAAGCCAGCTCATGATTTCTCTTAACTGATTATTGCTGAGCGCAATCATCAAAGAAATGCAAGACCCCAAGAAAGAACTGAAAATGACCCCCGTCAGGATGAGTGTTTCCATTTTCATCGACCGATCGATGAGGCGTGCAAAGCTTAGAACAAGAATCATTGTGATAAATGCACCCGTCATTCCAAATAGCGGCAACGTATATGTCCCGATTAGAGGAATGGAAAAGGTAAAGAAAATGGTCGCCACCGCTCCAAGCGAGGCACCGGAAGAGACGCCCAGCGTATATGGGTCAGCCAGCGGGTTTTTAAGCAATCCCTGAAAAGCCGCACCCGCGATAGCTAAAGATGCGCCTACCAAACCGGCCAAAATGACTCGGGGCATGCGAATACTCCATAAAATGTTATAAGCACCTGGATTGGTTTCTTGATCCCACAAGGTTGAAAAAGGGACATCGGCGGTACCAATTGATACGCCCAGCCAAATGCTGATCATTAAAATTACAAGAGAGGAACTATAAGCAAGCATTATTTTCTTTTTCACTTGTTTCCTCGCGTCTATCTTTTGCTATTAATTGTTTTTTAATATACTTTGTCATTTCTTTCTGCTCCCGATTTTCCTAGTCCACTTACATAAGGATTAATATTTTTCCAAAATAAAAAGTCTCCCGGCATGAGCGAGAGACTTCAACAATCTAAAAATATAGCGATCATTAGCCCTCCCCTTATTCCTCGTAAGGTTAGAATCTTCTGCATAAAGGCAGGTCTCCTGGCTTATGTTCTTCGTGAAATCATCCTTCCCATTACAAAGTACGCAATAGTGGCTCTATGATTCACTCCCATTTACAGTTGCGGGACAGCGCCGGTCTTTCACTGGCTTCCCTTTTACTCTTTTTAGCAAAATAGTTTGCAAAAAGACCTTTATGTTTCTATTGTTAGTCTCTATTATACTTTATTTCAAAAGTTTGTATAGCTTTGCATTCAATGCTTCCCATATTAATGGTTCTTGAAGCATATACTTTTTATGAATCATTAATCAGCATGGTGTATTATTATGCTAAACTAAAATTTAAACGGACGTATGAAGCAATCACATTTGAAAGAAGTGTTTTTTTGAGTTTATTCTTTACCTATCTTTTAGCTGGTCTTTCAATTGCCATGCCTGTGGGGGCAATCAGTGTCGAAATGATGAAGCAAGGTTTAAAAAAGGGTTTTTTGCATGGCTGGGCTGTCGGATTGGGTGGAATGACGGTCGATCTCTTATTGATAATGGCGCTCTATTTGGGGTTGGCATCCATTCTTTCTTTACCTTATATTCAAATACCGATGTGGCTGATTGGTGCTTGTTTCCTGGCCTTTTTAGGTTTTGATTCGATTAAAAACGCAAACCAGGATATTCAACTTGCTGGCGAGCCTGTCAACAAATCCTTTCTCAGCTCCTACCGAAATGGTTTGCTTGTCGCATTTTCGCCAGGAAATCTGGTGTTTTGGATATCCGTTTTCGGAGCAGTTCTAACTGATTCCTATGATATCGAACAACCTGCCAAGTTTTTAATTGTTGCCGCGGGGATTTTAGCCGGCATTCTAGTGCATGATGTTGGGCTTCTTTCCATTGTCGCCTTGACACGGAAAGTCATGAATCAAACAATGATTAAATGGGCATCGATTGTTGCCGGGTTTATTTTAATCGGTTTTGCGGGATACTTCTTCTACAAGTTTTTGACGGCACTTAAAACGTTTCTTTAATATAAAAAGCCTGAATCTTCAGACGGAGCTTGGAGATTCAGGCTTTTTTCGTGGATTAAGGCCGGATGAAATGTTGTGTCCAGTAGTTTCCTTCCGCTGCATAGCCCACACCGATATGCGTATAGGCCGGGTTTAATATATTTGCACGATGTCCTTCTGAGTCCATCCATGCCTGAACGACCTCTTTAGGCGTCGTTTGGCCCATGGCGATATTTTCACCAGCCGCTTGATAGGAAATGCCCAAACTATTCATCAAATCAAACGGACTTCCGTAAGTTGGACTTTTGTGCTCAAAGTAATTATTCTTCGACATATCATCTGATTTTATTTGGGCAGAATTCATAACTTCTTCATGAACTTTCAGTGGGCTCAGTCCATATTTTTTTCTTTGACTATTCGTATATTCTACCACTTCCATCTCAAAACTGCTGCTGTATTCTGTTTTTACTTGCTTAGGCGTTTGACCAGGTTCATATGCTTCCGCTCTCACCACAAAAGAGGCCATTTGTCCACGCAACACGGGCGCATTCGGTGAAAATGTGTTAGCAGTAGTCCCTTTTGTAATTCCAGCATTGTAAATAGCTTGGATATAATGTTGATAACCTGATGTCATGCTAACATCTCTAAAAGGCAGCGTTACCGCTTCCGGCAGCCGAAGATTATATGCCTTTACAAGAATGATTGCCATTTGCGCTCTCGTTAATGAGTCGCCCGGCCTAAAGCTTTGATCGTCGAAGCCACCAATAATATTGTTTGCATATAATGCATTGATTTGCTTAAAGTATGGGGATGAGGAAGGGACATCGTTGAATACTTGCTTTGTATAGTTGGATGTTTCCAGATTTAAAGCTTTCGCCAAAATAACAGCCGCTTGTCCACGAGTCAATGATTGGGAAGGTTTAAAAGTTCCATCAGGAAAGCCGTTCAGCACGCCTCGGTCAACAAGCTGCTTAATCGCTGGATAATGGGCATTTGAGGTATCCAAATCCGAGAAATTCATCGTTTCCGCACTGGCAAGCGGGATTGCAATCACTGCGGTTGCCGACAGAGCGGCTAAATAGGCTGCGTAACGTTTATTCATTTGTTTCAACTCCTTAGTAGTCTATTAAAACCTTATCACACCCTTTTTGATGAAACTAGGTACATATTGGGTGAAAAGGCGGTTATAGGTTTTATAACCTTTTTCATAGTTTAGAAAACTACTTAGGGTGATTTTTCATGGAAATGTTTTGGGGTTATGGTTCGATTGCTGTCATTGAGTTGATGTTTCAATGGGCATACCCTCCTTTCTCCACAAAAAAAGACCCAAACCAGTAAAGTCCGGTTTGGATCATCTCGTAAAAACAATTACATTTTCTCAGGTGCTGCTACACCGATTAAACGCAACGCATTAGCCAATGTGACACGTACAGCGTTAATTAGTGAAAGACGTGCTTCCGTTAGTTCTTTATTATCTGGATTCAACACTTTCTCCGCATTATAGAAGCTGTGGAATGCAGCTGCCAAATCTTGAATATAGTTTGCAACGCGATGAGGTGTGCGGTGTTTTGCCGCTTCCGCTACAGTTTGAGGGAATGCCCCCACTTTTTTCAGTACATCTTCTTCTTTTTCCGCTGTTAACAGATTTAAATTTTCCAATGATGCTTTAAACCCTTGTTCATTAGCTGAACGAAGAATCGAACAAATACGTGCATGTGCATATTGTGCATAATACACCGGGTTTTCATTGGATTGAGATACGGCAAGGTCCAGATCAAAATCCATATGAGAATCGCAAGCCGTTTTGACAAAGTAGTAGCGTACTGCATCCAGTCCGACTTCTTCAACCAATTCACGCATTGTTACTGCGTTCCCCGTCCGTTTGCTCATTTTATATTTTTCGCCGTTTTTATAGAGCTGAACCATCTGGATAACTTCAACTTCCAGTTTTTCACGGTCATAACCCAAAGCTTGAATGGCTGCTTTCATACGAGGGATATAGCCATGATGGTCAGCTCCCCAGATGTTGATTAATTTATCAAATCCACGCTGAATTTTGTCCTCGTGGTAAGCAATGTCCGGTGTCAAATATGTGAAGGAACCGTCCGATTTTACCAATACACGATCTTTATCGTCGCCGAATGTTGTGGAACGGAACCAAGTCGCGCCCTCTTCTTCAAAAACATGGCCATTTTCTTTTAATTTATTAAGTGCCACGTCAATTTTGCCGTTTTGATAAAGAGACGACTCAGAGTACCAAACGTCAAAGTTAACGCGGAAGTTTGCCAAATCATTTTTTAATTTTGCAAGTTCCAGTTTCAGGCCATGTTCACGGAAAAATTCGAAACGTTCTTCATCGGATTTTTCAAGAATGGCTTGCCCAAATTCCTGTGCCAATTTGCCGGCAATATTAATAATATCCTGGCCATGGTAGCCATCTTCCGGCATTGCAGCATCCAAGCCCAACGCCTGTTTGTAGCGAGCTTCCAGTGAATAGGCCAAATTGTTTATTTGGTTTCCTGCGTCATTAATATAATACTCGCGCGAAACTTCAAACCCGGCAAAATCCAACACGTTGCACAATGAATCCCCGAATGCAGCACCACGCGCATGGCCCAAGTGAAGATCCCCTGTTGGGTTGGCGGAAACAAACTCCACCTGGATTTTTTCCCCGTTGCCAGCAGTTGAACGGCCGTAGTTTTCACCTTGTTCTTTTACCGCTTTGACAACATCTGCAAGGAAGCTTTTGCGAACCGTAATATTAATGAAGCCCGGACCTGCAATATCCAACTTCTCGATTTCTGTCCCTGCTGTATCCATGTTTTCCAAAATGCTTTCCGCGATTGCACGAGGCGGTTTTTTAGCCAATTTTGTTAATTGCATCGCCAAGTTTGTGGCAAAGTCACCATTTGCCTTGTCTTTTGGCGTCTCAAGATGAATGTTGAATTGCGTTCCTGCTTCTACTAGTCCCGATTTTTCAACAGCCGCTTGCAATGCGTTCTTTATGGACTGTTGCAACTGTTCTACTGCGTTCATTTTTGTCCCTCCACATATTGAATTTCCAACGTATATTTTCCAACAGCTTGATCACTTACAAGGAGATCATACTGAATTTTAAAAGTGCCATTCACTTTGCTTTCATCCCCATTTTCATGGGATAAATGATGGGTTTTAGTCACAATCGGCATCGTGCCGAAATGTGTTTCATAGTGTCCTTGCTGTTCTTGCATTCGATCAAATGGAAGCCGCATTTTCACACCGCCGCTTCGCAAGATTAATGCCTGGTGATTGTCCATTTTAACCGTTGTGTTAATCGTGCCTTCACTTTGCTGCTCTTCATACCGCAAATACATCTTGCCGGTTTTTTTAATGAGCGACCCGTCCAGCCACATTTCATAAGTTTCCTCTTCACCGTCTGTTGGTACAATCGTTGAATTCAACTTAATCTTTACTTTTGTTTCATCTATACTCATTGCTGAGTCAGCTCCTTGGCTTCCATTACTAAATATAACCTTATTATTATACATTAGGACCATTCGAAAGTACAACCTTATACTGCCCTAAACCTAATAGAATCAACATTCTTTTATAAAAATAAGGATGAAAATTATGCAGTTGGAGGGTAAAAAAAATTGATGGTGCGTTGAGCGGAATCTGTTATGTAAAAAGCTGGATACTTGACGCTCGAAACAATAATAAATGCGCCAGAGGGTTTCCGATGAATCTATGATTGTTCACCCAATTAAAAAGCGCCCTCCCATGCAATGCAAAGGAAGACGCTTGTTTTTCGTTGAATTCTCTACATAAGGTTATTTTCATTTTTAGAAAACAATAAGATTTTACCTTCATCCAATTTCTTTTCATATACTTCAGCTTCGACGGAACTTAGGCCAATCTCTTCCATTTTGGAACGGAGTTTGTCGCCTTTGCCTTGGAATAGATTTTTCACAGCTGTTCCTACCCCTGTTTCACCTACGCCAATTTTCTCTGCTTTCGAACTATCGGCTACTTCGTCCGTCACACCATTGTCATGGGCAAGCACAAATACTTCATCATTTGCTACTCCTCTTGTAAACAGGCCGTTCGCTGCCTGAACCGCTTCCGTAATCGTTTCATATTCATTTACTTCTACCATGATCTAATCTCTCCTTTTGGGGCTTTTATTTTGTTTCTATTTATTCCATTCACTAGATAAAAAGGATTTAAACATAAGAATCCTGGGAAGGAAAATTGGCTTCAAAAACCAATAGTTTATCAACAGAAAAAAACGGCTAAACAATAAAAGTAATACAATTTGAAAAAGTGAGGGAGGCAAAAGATTATGAGGATTACCGAAATAATGACTTCTGAAGTCGAAACTTGTTCACCTGATACAGCTATTGTAGAAGTTGCGGCGATTATGAAAGACCTTGATGTCGGCTCGATTCCTATTGTCGAAGATGGACATTTAAAGGGCACTGTGACGGACAGGGACATTGTCGTACGCGGAGTTGCCGAGGATGTATCGTTGAATAATCCAGTATCTGAAATCTTATCTCCTGATGTTGTCACGGGAAATGTGGATATGTCTGTGGAAGAGGCAGCAGAATTAATGGCTGAAAATCAAATTCGACGTTTGCCGATTGTGGAAGAGGACCGTTTGGTAGGAATTGTTTCACTAGGTGATATTGCCGTTAAAGATCGTTCCAATGAGAATACAGATACTGCCTTGGAGAATGTTTCACAGCCCGCAGCACCTGACAGATAAACAGACTTTCAATATTTACAGGCTACAACACCCTTGCCTTCATTTGAAGGCAAGGGTTTAATTACGTGGGCACAAGAAGCTCCCTGTTTAAATTAAAAAGGTATGGTTGCCGAAAAGGAACCATACCTTAATACGTTCTTAACTTACTTTACCCAACCAAGAATCATTTCTCGAATCAGTTTTGACGCTGTGTTGACCGTCATTTCAGAATGGTCGTAAATTGGCGCAACTTCCACCAAGTCAAATCCAACCACATTTACTCCACTGCGAGCAATTTCATGAATGGAAGCCAATAATTCTTTGGATGTAATGCCCCCAGCATCGACAGTTCCTGTCCCCGGTGCATGGGCAGGGTCCAGTACATCGATATCAATCGTTACATACACGTTTCTTCCTTCTAATGTCGGCAGTACTTCTTTTAAAGGTTCCAGCACTTCAAACGGAGCAATATGCATCCCGTTTTCTTTTGCCCATTCGAATTCTTCCTTAAGCCCCGAGCGAATTCCAAATGAATAAACATTTTTTGGTCCGATTCTGTCTGCAATTTTGCGGATTGGCGTTGCGTGGGAATATGGCTCACCCTCGTAATCCGTACGCAAATCGGTATGCGCATCAAAATGGATAATCGCCAGATCATTGTACTTTTCGTAGACCGCTTCCATGACAGGCAATGAAACTAAATGTTCCCCTCCCATCCCGATTGGCACTTTGCCATCCGCCAGAACTGTGCGGACAAATTCTTTAATTTCCTTTAAAGATTTCTCCGGGTTGCCAAAAGGAAGCGGAATATCCCCTGCATCAAAGTACTTGACTTCATCTAATTCACGATCTAGATAAAGACTGTATTCTTCCAAACCAATCGACACTTCGCGAATACGGGCCGGGCCAAATCTTGAACCAGGGCGGTAGCTTACTGTCCAGTCCATTGGCATTCCGTACAGAACAGCTTTTGACTCTTCATAATTCGGATGGCTTTTAATAAAAACATTGCCAGCATAGGTTTCATCAAATCTCATTTCATTTCACCTTCAATTTTTTAGTTTCTTCACAAAAATGAATTTAACATATTTCATCTTGCATTGGATATATCAACCTTGCAATTCTACAAATTTCTTCATAATCATCATTCCCCTTCCCTTTTATTTCACTCCTAAATTGCATGAAAATTATTAAAATGGCTGTCTTTGAAACTTTAATAGAGTTTTTTCGTATTGTTAATTGCATACATTTTTTAATAACGCCTTATAATTTGTTGATTTTTGTCGATAAAATATAGTGTTTTCCGACCATTTACTACAATTTTTTATGTATATATTCGATTAAATACCATTATTTGGGTCAATACTGAACCTAGCTTATGAATTGAGGTGAAATACGGATGAAAAGACAAAACTTTCGAAAGCAAAGAAAACGGAAAAAATGGTTGAAGTATACGGCATTCACTGTGGTTGCTGCCTTTAGTGCCATCATTGTCGGTCTGATTACCTTGCGTGTATATGCGCAGGTTGCAGGTGCTCCTCCACTAACCGTGCCCAAAGCATCCGTGTTTTTAGATAATAATGGCCATCGCATTGGCGACTATTTTGCTGCCGAAAGACGTTATTGGGTTGAATTGGATGAAATTTCTCCATATTTAATCGATGCGACCATCGCAGTGGAAGACAAAGACTTTTATGAACATAGTGGTTTTGACTATTCTCGTATTGCTAGTGCACTATTAACAGATTTAAAAACACAGAGTATGGCGGAGGGTGCGAGTACGCTTACCATGCAATTGGCGCGCAACCTTTATTTGTCTCATGCCAAAACATGGACGCGGAAAATCCAGGAAGCTATGTATGCTTACAGATTAGAAGTTTTCTATGATAAAGATGAAATCTTGGAAGGCTATTTGAATACGGTCAACTACGGTCACGGCATGTATGGAGTCGAAGCGGCAAGCCGGTATTATTTCGGCAAATCGGCCGGTGATTTAACTTTAGCTGAATCAGCCTTGCTTGCAGGCATTCCAAAAGGTCCAAGCATTTACTCGCCGATCAATGACTTTGAAAAATCGATTGGGCGTCAGCAGGTGATTCTATCACTGATGGATAGCCAGCAATATATTTCTACAGAAGAAAAAGAACGGGCAAACAGCGAAGAGATTGTCTTAAAAAATGAACAATGGACAGCGACAAAATCCATCGCTCCTTACTTCCTGGACGTGGCATGGCAGGAAGCGGCCGGTCTATTGGAAAAAGAAAATCTCAATATACGCGAAGGCGGCTGGACAATTAAAACTACTTTAAACCAGGCCCACCAGAAAGCTGCTGAAGAAGCGGTCGCGGACAATATGCCAAAAAGTGATTTGCAGGTCGGCTTTGTCAGTATGGATGTTCGCACAGGCTATGTAACGGCTTTGGTAGGCGGACGAAATTATGAAGACAGCTCATTCAATCGCGTTACACAAGCTGTTCGCCAACCCGGCTCCGCCATTAAGCCGCTGCTTTACGCGGCAGCTTTGGAGAACGGATTTACACCACTGACGTATATGGATGTAGGCGAAACCATTTTCACTTATGATAACGGACGCGCAACGTATAAGCCAAAAAACGTAAATGGCCAGTTTGCAGAAGGCGAAATGTCGCTGGCCCAGGCCTTGGCCATATCAGATAATATCTATGCCGTCAAAACGTTGGAAAAAATCGGCTACAAACCTTATCAGGATATTTTGGAACGTTTTGATCTGAATGTTGCTGGAGCGGACAACCCCTCTGCAGCACTGGGTACAACGGAAAATTCCTTGTTCGATATCACTTCGGCATATAATACGATTGCCAACGAAGGCAAAAAAACAAAACCTACAACGATTTTGGAGATCAAGAACGGCAATGGCGAAGTGGTTTATGAATATAAACCGCCAGAAGAAAAGCAAGTGATTTCCGAAGAAGATGCGTTTTTATTGACGGATATGATGACGGGAATATTCGACCCGGTCTTTAGTGATTATTCACCTGCTACAGGTGTTTCGCTAAGACCACGGATGACGCACACGTATGCAGCAAAATCCGGAACAACCGATAGCGACCAATGGATTGTCGGCTATACCCCAAGTGTGACAGCTGGGGTTTGGAATGGCTATGATCAAGGGAAAACCCTTTCCGTTCAACAAGATATGGCGGCAACCAAACATGTTTGGATTGATTTTATGGAAACGGTCAATAAAGGAAAGGCAAATGAATCCTTTAAGGCTCCCGAGGGTGTGGAAGGCGTGTTGATCGATATCGAAACAGGAAAACTGGCGACCGATGCCTGTCCAAAGCAAAGAATGATGTACCTGAAAACAGAAGATGTACCAACAGAGAAATGTTCATCGGATTTCTTTGATAAAGAATCCTGGGATAACTTCCTGGATTTATTCCCTTTTGAAACGTTTAAAAACTTTTTCAACTAAGTTTGCGGAGAATATAGTTTAGTGAAAGTTCCTCGTTATTTTGCCGTGGGCTTGAATAATTCGAGGAATTGATGTTTGCAGCTAGACACAAAACTGGGCATAATTGTTTGCCCAGTTTTTTATTTGTTTCTTTTAGTGATGAACTGCAAATCCAAACGAAGTTCTTCCCCAAAAGCACTTCATCCCCCTCATGAACTGCAAATCCAAACACAATCCTTGCCCAAAAGCATTTCATCCCCCTTATGAACTGCAAATCCAAACGGAATTCTTCCCCAAATGCATTTCATCCCCCTTATGAACTGCAAATCCAAACACACAATCCTTGCCCTAAAGTACTTCATCCACCTTATGAACCGCAAATCCAAACGAAGTTCTTCCCCAAAAGCATTTCATCCATCTTATGAACTGCAAATCCAAACGTTATTCTTCCCCAACTGCGTTTCATCCACCTTATGACTGCAAATCCAAACGCAACACTTCCCCAAATGCACTTCAACCCCCCGATGAGCTGCAAATCCAATCGAAATCCTTGCCCAAAAGCACTTCATCCCCTAACCCCACGTACAATAAAAAACCCCGATTTTCCATTCAAAGGAAAATCGGGGTTTTCGACAAACGGGAGTTTGAGAGTCATGGGGCATCTGGCTTGGGATGTTTCAAATGCCGCATAAGTCCAAACTGTCCGTTCTGTCTAGTGTCCTAGCTTACTATTTAAGCTCAATCTCAGTGTACTTTTTTTCCAACTTACTTTCAAGAATTGATTGGAAGCAAGTTGAAATGTCAATTTTTGTTCATATTTGGAATAATTTTATACTAAAAAATATTGACTGGTAACTATCTTTTCAATTAATTCTATTTACGCTGAACGGTTAGTTCTTGATGAAGCTGCTCGGTGCTTCTTTCCCACATTTCCAGATTATGTTCCTTTAAAAATGCGGCCAATACCTCTTTTGATGAATCATCCATATGCTCCACGATGATTTTCCGTTTCATGGATTTATCCATTTTATTGACGTGGTCCGCCAAGATCTTATAGCCGCGGCGCTTTTCGCGGTTCACGACCATTTCACAAGCCGTGACCCCTGCAAAATAAGGCCCTTCTTCTTTGAAATCTATTGTCACCCAGACGAGCCAATAAGGTTTTCCGCCTTCGGAATCTTCGCGGTTTGTTGTAAACTTAATGCCGCGCTCAATCTCGCTTTTTGCGTGCATCGCCCCAATATCAATAAACGCATTTTTTTCCTGTATATCTATGAAAACCGGCGATACGTTTTCCAATGATAAAGAGCCGATGCCAAAGCCGCCATGCCCATCAGTTGGATCATCTTTAATAATCGTAAAGCCTATCTTTTGCTTTGGTTTTTCACCATTTCCCATATTGTCAATCCCTCCGTTTAAGCCTATTATATCACTGCACTGTATTATCCTACTATTCAAACGATATAAATCCTTTTATATCAATGCTTTGGATTATTTTATCATCTTTTTGAACTTTGCAAAACAGTATATAAAACAGATAAATTTGGGGCTAAAAATAGGCGGCGTGTGTACAGTAATGGGATAGTAAAAGAGTGGGCCTAAGCCACTCTTTTTGAAAGTTTTTATGTTCTTTTCTCATAACAATCGAATGGATGTGAATGTGACTTAAAGTAAATTACTCTTTTACTTTATTCTTGCGCATAAGCTGAAACTCACTGATTTTTAATTTGGTATCAATAAATATTCTATCAAGCTCTTCAGTAGTTAAATTATACTTTTCGCAACCGTAACGAATTACGATTTCATCATGTTCAGATTTACGATTCTTTCCCCCATCAGTAATTTCCTCATACTTAGAACGTATATCTTTATAAATGTGACTATTTTCTAAAGTATCGATAAATTCTTCTATTTCAGGTTCTTTTTTAATCACCTATTACACCCCCTAGCCTATTATATTTTGGTAGGAATAAAATGTCATTAGTATATTTATTATTAAAAAAGCCTCATTAATGTAAGTCATTCTTATCTTTTATAAATAAAAAGCCACACTCCAATGAATGTGACCTTGAGTTTGAAATTAATTACTTTTCATGATTAACTATAATTTCGAAAATGCTTGTATATGTTATAATGAATATACACTAATTTTATCTACTAAGGAGAATGCAAAATGCCAATTGTCACAGTAAAAATGCTTGAAGGCCGTACAGACGAACAGAAGAAAGCATTGGTTGAAAAAGTTACGGAGGCAGTCGTAGAAACTGTCAACGCTAAACCTGAAGCCGTTACAATCGTTATTGAAGAAATGGCCAAAAATCATTATGCTACCGGCGGAGTTCGCGTTTCCGATAAATAAAATCCTATTCTTTTGGACGATTTTCTCCTTGGATATTAGGAGGAATCGTCCTTTATCATTTAATGCGCGCTATATTTTCTCCCGTCAATTATCCCCAATCAATTCACTTCTACCTTCCCCACCATAAAACCACTCACACACTTACCAAGTACTCTCTAATAAAACAATATGCGAAAAAGCACCTCTCACCAAATCAACAATCGGCAAGAGGTACTATTTTCTACAATCGAATCTCTTTAGGATAATAAACTTTATAATCGGTTTTAATTTTTGTCGCAATTGCTTCGACAATATGGGACTGGTCGGATAGTTCACGGATTTCCCCTGTCGGCATTTCCAGGTAAATCGGGCTTTTCGTCGAGATGCCCGGCCGGTACATATCGTACGGAAGATCCGATGTAGAATCCGGGCTTACATAATACTCCGGGTCCAGCCCAATCGATTTGACCTGCTCAATCAGCCATGCATAACGCTCAGGCTCTTCCTCCGGATTTAAATCCACATGCTCAAAGAGGTCCCGATTGACGAAACGTCTGCACAAGTCGCTGAGAATCGCATCTTCTTCTTCCATCCAAAACTGGAAGTAGGTTAGCATGATGCTTTCATCCAGTGCCAAATATTCTTCTAATGAAACACTATTGTTGAAAAATGGTTTGAAATGATATGGTTCAAATTTAAAGTGATAGCTTTCTTGATTTAAATGTTTCGCCCGTTTTAAAATTTGATTTAAAATCGTCTCTGCACTCCGGGATACGGGATGGAAATAGATTTGTAAATACATTTGGTAACGGGACATGATATAGTCTTCCACTGCATGCATGCCGCTCGATTTAATGACAATCAGATCCTTGCGCGGCCTCATGACCCGCAAAATGCGCCCCATGTCAAAATGTCCGTAGCTAACGCCGGTAAAATAAGCATCACGCTGTAAATAATCCATCCGATCTGCGTCGATTTGGCTTGAGATTAAACTTACGACCTGTTGATTGGTATAATTTTTATCAATCACTTGGGCGACTCTTTCAGGGAACTCTCTTGAAACACGAATCAATACTTCATGGATTTCTGTATGGCCCAGCAATACTTTTCTCGTATATTCTTCATGGTTGGTACCGAACACATTTTCAAAGGCATGGGAGAATGGACCATGGCCCACATCGTGCAACAGTGCTGCACATAAGGCAAGAAGCCTTTCATTAGGATCCCATTCTGGTCGGCCTTCAAATACATCGTCCACAATGCGTCTTACGATTTCATATACACCGAGCGAATGATTAAATCGACTATGCTCCGCCCCGTGAAATACTAGAAATGTAGTCCCTAACTGGCGGATTCTGCGTAGCCTTTGAAATTCTTTTGTTGCAATCAAATCCCAAATCACTCGATCACGCACATGTACGTATCCATGAACAGGATCTTTGAATACTTTTTCTTCTACTAATTTAGCACTTGCGTAATCCTCCATCGTCCGCACCTCACTCACATTTCCTACGCTCTTATGTCCATTATAGGTGAGTTTTCGAAGAATTACATCAAACTCGCCCAAATTGCCTTGTTCACCCAAAAAGAAAGGGATATCTTGCAGGCTTGCTTCCAAGATATCCCTTCATATTATTTAAGTTTTGCTTTTACTTTTTCCATTAACTCTTCTTCTGTTAATGCATTTACAGGTCGTCCATTTACGAAGGTAAATGTCTTTTTGCGTCCTGGACCACAATATGAATGACAGCCAATTTCAATCGTTGCATCTGGATCTAATTGTTTTAATTTCGGAATTAACGTTTTTAAATTAACGGCCTGACATTCATCGCAAACTTTAAATTCGTTTGCCATTTTGTCAACAACCCTTTCTATGGATGGTTTTATATGTTTGCTTCATTTTTACGATAAGGCATTTTGGTTTTTTAGTCTACCTGTTATTTTAGCCCTGAAAACCGTGCATATCAAGTGAAAAATAAGTGACTATATGCTTGAATGCTTGTCTCACTTTAATTATCTATCATCATCTTAGTTTTGCCTCTAATTTATGTTTTAAGGAGAATTTGATATTAATATTGAAAATATTTGAATAAAATTGGGACTTCTTGGACACGATAGTTTTAGAAATAACAAAACTATGAACTTTACAGGAGGTAATAAAATGGTCAAAGTAAGACAAGATGCATGGCTAAAAGAGAACGATGAACTATTGGCAGAGGCAGTCATTCGACATGTGAAAGAAGGAAGCACCCAGTTAAACGCTTTTGAGGAAGCAGGTGATGCATTGAATCGGACAGCTGCCGCATGCGGTTTTCGCTGGAATGCCGTTGTACGCCGTTTATATGAAAAAGATTTGGCAGAAGCGAAAAAAGAAAGAAAAGAAAGAATGAGAGTATTGGGCATGAATGGCAGACGCCGCACGCAAGGTGTTTATTTATTGCAAAATACACAAATAAACGAAGAAGTTAAATCCATTCCATTATCTGCTCTTAATCTAGATATCGTCATTGCTTATCTATTGCGTTTGCAGCACCAAAGCGGCAATGAAAACGAAGCAACGAAATGGAGACATATTGCCAATACGGCTACCGAAAAAATAAAAGAATTAGAAAATCAGCTACAGCGACTAGAACAAGAGAATAAAGCGATTCGCGAGGATTATGAACAATTCGTCCAGATTATGAACCGCGCTCGCAGACTTGTCACACTGGAAGAAGAAGAGCCGCGTGTTGCACCGGTGTTCAAAATGGAGAAAAACGGCAACCTTGTGGCAAACTATACTACCAATGGCGGCGAAAAAGAAAACATGGATGTGCCGAATTAAGCACATCCGCGTTTTCCCTTACATAGGAAACTCATTTTTTATGAAGCATTTTCTCATTGCGTTCGAGAACACGATTTAAGTAGAATCCATACAGTTCCAATTCTTCATCGGTCAATGGCTGGAGTTGTATGGTTTCGCAATTTTGCTGCAAAATCATTTGCAGCCGCAATACAGTCTCCGGTACAGTCAGCGGTTGAGACAGCAATTCACTTAAACTGGCCATCACATGAGGAGTAATGTTCGGATAGGCAAATTTTGTTTTTTCGCCTTTTAAACTAATGCTATAAAACTCTTTGATCAACTCTGCCCGCGCACTGCCGCTTCCCTCGATACATAAATAAATTTGGACGGCAACTCCCTGCCTTAAGCGGCGCTGGGATATACCCGCAAATTTCTTTCCATCTATACTTAAATCATACGATCCCGGGCAATAGGAACCGATAATTTCATAAGCTTCGATTCGATCCGCAGCTTCAGGGAATAAAAGCTTGATCAGGTCGACCATCACATCGTAGCCGTCATTTATGGAAATCGCGTTCTGTTGTTCGGATAAAACAACCGAAATATTCAGTATCCCGCTATCCAATACAACAGCGAGCCCACCGGAATTGCGGACAATTGCTTGATAGTTATTTGAATTGAGCAGCCCGATTCCCTCTTGAACAAATGGCAGACGATGATCTTGGATGCCAAGAACCACGGTATTGTCGTGAACCCAAGTTCGCACCGTTGCAGGCGACTGCATCTGGCCAACCAATTGGCAAAGCGTATCATCCATCGCAAAGGATTCAAGGGGCGTTCTGGATTTCATGCTGATTGATTGATCGATCAAAAGCCATGATTTTTGTTGTAATAAAGGATGCATGTTATTACTCCTTAAATGATTAAATCTCTTTATGCTAAGCATACACGAAAAGACCGAACTTCTTCAATGCTATAAGAAATGCGCAAGCGCCCTGCTTAGCTCCGAAAGCATTTTGGCATGCTGATGTCAAATTAGTGAACTTAGCCAAATCATGTCATTCTTGCAAGGAATTATTTTGGTTTTATGCTAAGATAAGTTTGAATGATGATCAATTGAGGAGTGTTGTCAAAATGAATGAAGCAGCAATTACATTAGATGGCTGGTACTGTTTACATGATTTCCGTGCGATTGACTGGGCTTCCTGGAAATTAGTTTCTGCTGAAGAACGTTCAAAAGCAGTTGACGAATTCGTACAATATCTCGAAAAAGTAAATGAAGCACATGTTGCAAAAACAGGTTCACATGCTTTTTATTCCATTATCGGTCAAAAAGCGGATTTCATGCTCATGATTTTGCGTGAAACACCGGAAGAACTTCAAGAATTGGAAGCAGAATTCAATAAATTGGCAATTGCTGATTTCACGGTTCCTACTTATTCTTACGTGTCCGTAGTGGAGCTTTCAAACTACTTATCAAAAGATTCTGATGAAGATCCATATCAAAACCCGCATGTGCGTGCTCGTTTGTATCCGGAACTTCCGCGCTCCAAATATGTTTGCTTCTACCCGATGGACAAACGCCGCGAAGGCAACGACAACTGGTATATGCTGAGCATGGAGCAACGCCGTGAGTTAATGTATTCCCACGGTTTGATCGGCCGCAGCTATGCCGGTAAAATCAAACAAATCATTACGGGATCTGTTGGATTGGATGACCATGAATGGGGCGTCACTTTATTCTCCGATGATATGCTTCAATTCAAGAAAATTGTATATGAAATGCGTTTTGATGAAGTTTCCGCTCGTTACGGCGAATTCGGCGAGTTCCTGGTTGGAAACTTATTGGACAATGAAAAATTAGCCGCTTTCTTGGCAGTTAAAGAATAAACTAAAAAAAACGAGACTGAATCGACCTTGTTCGATTTTATGTCTCGTTTTTTTCTTCTTTTACTTTCAAAATGAGGATCACAATTTGAATAAAAAACCCCACAACCACCATCAACACAAACAAATACCAATGCAAAGGCTGCCCGTAAAAAGACGCAATAACAAACGAAACAATCGCGCTGATGATAATGGATACCCAAATTCCAATTTGCATTGCACCCACTCCTAGTCTTGTAATGTAAAAATTATTTCCCCTTTTCCGCTTTTTAATCAGTAACAAATCAACTTATATTTGCATTCATTGTTATGTAAAACTTCCAACATCTAGCACTCCAAAATTCCTCATCATTTTTGATGTTTTTAATTCTGAAATCATCATACAGGCATAAAGTGTAATGAGGAGGTACGCCATTATCGCTGTCATCCTAGCAATGCAGCCAGAGTTGCCTTACTCGCCCGGATAACGCGTTGAAGCTATAGGTCGCGGGAGTTGTTGGAAGTAGGCAATGGGCAAAGCCGAATAACGGTCAATTGCCTTGAATTTAAAATCTAACATGAGAGAAAGGATGTTTTTTTGACGTATTGGAATTGGGGACAAATGGGGCAACCACAATATCAGACGGGACAGTATCCATCAGGGCAATATCAAGGCGGACAGTATCCATCAGGGCAATATCAAGGCGGACAGTATACGAACCCATCTGGACAAATGGGGCAAATGGGGCAAACAGGCCAGCCAACTATGCCTCCTACGTTTAGCGGCGGTGGGGATAGAGGCGGCGGCGCCACTATTCGAAATTTAACTGCCCCCACTTTCCGGGAAGAGTCCTATATCGAAAATATTCTAAGATTAAATCGAGGAAAAATTGCTGATTTTTACTTCACGGTTCCCCAAGCAACAGGAGCGAATATTCAAAGCAATACCGTAATAGTTCGCGGCTTTGTTGAAGAAGCCGGAAGAGATCACGCCATTATCCGTGAAGAAGCTACAGATCACCGCTTCTTATTCCCTATGATTTACTTTGACTATGCAGAATTTGACGAAGCATTAACTTATTTAAATTCGCTTCCGAGATAACTAAAAAAACCGATTATGCGCGGGCCACAATAATGTAGAATCCACTTCAAAATCAAATGAAGTGGATTTTTTATTATTTTTATTAAAAATTCCATATCTCTAACCTAACTTTCCATATAATCCCTATCATGAGATAACAATGCAGGAAGCAAAACATAAATTGCATTGCCTAACGAAGCAGAACCAGCAGCAGACAACACACCAACAGATGACTCAGTGGAAAATGCAACTTTGGAAAACGAAGCCGACAACAATGCTGTATAACTCGTAAACCATCGCCATGGAACGATAGATTAGTTAAACCGTCTATTGTGATGCTGCATCAAAAAATAAGCGTACCAAATCAATGCGATTTGGTACGCTATTTGTGCTGGAATTAGTTTTTATGTTTGGCAATTCCGACGATCAACAAAATCCACCCCGCCAAGAAAAATACACCGCCGATTGGTGTGATGGCTCCCAATATTGTCACTCCCGAAAGAGCCAGGATATATAAGCTTCCTGCAAAGAATAAAATCCCTAAATTCATGCAAACCGCAGCAATTTTCAGTTGTTTTGCTGAACCTGCAAGATTTGGGCTCCGCAAGATTCCAATACCCAATAATGCTGCAGCGTGGAACATTTGATATTGTACAGCTGTATCCCAAATACCTGTACTATAGTCATCAAGAATTTCTTTCAAAGCATGTGCACCAAACGCACCGAGGGCTACAGCTAAAAAGCCGTGAATTGCCGCTGAAATAATTGAACCTTTCATCATTAAACCTCTTTCTTATGTATGACGTTTTTGACCAGTTCAACACGTATGTGGAACGGATCTAAAAATCGAATAGGGATTCCCCATTTGCATCCTTCTCATCAAGCTTTTGTTCATTTAAAGAACTTGTACTTTGGATAATCTGTTGAGGTTGTGCGTATTGGATTGGCTGCATCGTTTGAGCTGGCCGGACGGCAGCTGCACTAATACGTGGTGAAGCTGGATTTTTTGTTTCATCGGTTAAGCCTACATTGCACAGTGCACGTATGGCGCTTAATTGTTCACGGATTTTTTGGTCATCCTTACTATTTTTCGTACTTGCTGCAAGCTGCTCAATTTCTTGCAATAATGTTTGGTAAGAAATCATGTTCTACCGATCCTCCAATGTTTTTTTGGGCATAAACTGCATACAATCAAGACCCGACGATTGTTTGACGACCAAGGAAGGAAGCTGCTTTGTTTTAAAGTTATAAGCCTTGCATCCACGAGGATTGCGCTGATCCCATGTTACATGAAAATATTGGCACTTAAAGCAATTTACCGTCATCTATGCTTCCCCTCTTTCTATTCAATTTACCAGATTTCAAAAATGGTGAAAAGGTTTGAGACCATTTACCTTTCCTCCAGACACCAATTGATGGGCTCATTCCCCCACTCGATCAGTTGGTGATTTATTTTGGAGAATGGTTGGCTTCCGAAAAAACCTCTGTGCGCGCTTAAAGGGCTGGGGTGTGGGGCTTGAAGAATAACATGGTGTCCCCCTGCCTTTTCTATAATCGTTTGTTTCGTTTGAGCAGGTTTGCCCCATAAAACGAAAATGATTGGCTCTTGGCGTTCAGCCAATTTTTCGATCACGGCATCCGTAAACTTTTCCCAACCTTTCCCTTTGTGGGAATTGGCTTCACCTTTTCGTACCGTCAACACTGTATTTAATAAGAATACACCCTGTTTTGCCCATTTCATTAAGTAGCCATCTTTCGGAATGGGACATCCTAGGTCATTTTGCAATTCTTTTAATATATTTCTCAAACTTGGTGGATGTGGAACCCCCTTTTTTACGGAGAAGCTCATACCATGGGCTTGCCCTGGTCCGTGATAGGGGTCTTGCCCAAGAATGACAACCTTCACTTCCTGATATGGAACAGAATAAAACGCACTCATGACTTCTTCTTTTGGTGGATATACTGTGGATATCTTGTATTGCTCGGCAACATATTGCTTCAGCTTTATGTAGTATGGTTTTTCGAATTCATCTTGCAGCACTTCTTGCCAATCATTATCAAATACTTTTGCCATTGTTTTGCACCTCACTTTTTAAACTAAGTTATTATGGGATTCGTTTCAAGAGATGATTTTTTTATTGATTCACCAAATAGGCAAGATTCTCATTATGAACCTTCCCCCATCAATGATTCACAAAACACTGACCTTATAATACGCATGGAAACTGGCCATTCTTATAAAGTCAGATTTATATTATACTTTATACTATTAAACTTATTACAGCAATAAAGGAGATAAGTAAAATGGCATTGAAAAAAACGTTAACCATTGCAGGTTCTGATGCTTCAGGCGGCGCAGGCTTGGAAGCGGATTTAAAAGCATTCGAAGAACATGATACATACGGTATGGCAGCCGTTACGGTAATCGCAACAATGGATCCTGACAATAACTGGAGCCATGGTGTTCACACATTGCCAATCGATGTTTTGCAAGCTCAATTAAAAACTGCTTTCTCAACTGGAATTGATGCGTTAAAAACAGGTATGCTTTCAACTGAAGAAGTAATCCAGACTACCGGTGAAGCAATTGCAGCATCCGATGTCGAAAAAGTGGTAATCGACCCTGTTATGGTATGTAAAGGCGAAGATGAAGTGCTCAACCCAGGTACGGTTGATGCAATGATTCAATATTTATTGCCAAACGCACTTGTGACAACACCGAACCTGTTTGAAGCAGGTCAATTGGCTGGAACCGGCACGCCAAAAACAATTGAAGAAATGAAAGCAGCTGCCGAAAAAATTAAGGCGCTTGGCGCTAAAAATGTCGTGATTAAAGGTGGACGCGCGCTGGCTACTGATAAAGCGGTCGATCTTTTCTATGATGGCGAACATTTCTACTTGCTTGAAACACCAAAAGTAGAAACAACATACAACCACGGTGCCGGCTGTACATTTGCAGCAAGTGTTACAGCAAACTTGGCGAATGGCTTATCAGTGAAAGATGCCGTTGTAGAGGCAAAAGAATTTGTTGCTGCCGGCATCCAACACGGCTGGAAGCTGAACCAATATGTCGGCCCAGTCTACCACGGCGCAAAACCTCGCCTTGGTGCCCCGGAAGTAACCGTAACTGAAGTTTAATTATCCAAATACCTGGCACATGCGCCAGGTATTTTTCTTTTGCTCTGCAATGATTCCCAATTTTCAGAAATTAACGAGTGCTAAGCGCTTTCTTTCAGTTGCTACTTTTACTATAATTAGTAAGAAGATGAATGCGAAAGGAGAATTAAGATGAAAGAAGTAAAAATTGACGAGCTCCAAGAGTTGCTTAATTCTTTTGTGAACAAAGACGTCTATATTCATCTAGAAACAACCAATGGTGCTTATGCCACACATTTTGATGAGAATATGTTTAATGCCGGAGCTTTTATTCGAAATGCCAAAATCCGCTTTGAATTGGCGAAAATCATTGATGATCTCCCACATCGCGTTGGACTGAAAATGAATCACGGTTGGGTGTACGCACAAGGAATTACTCATTTTGAGTTGGATGAAAAAGGCCGTTTGTTAATGGCTGGATTAGACTTTACAGGGAAACTTGCTGTTGCACTGCAAATTAGTGAAACACCATTTTCTTACTAAGGAGTGTTGAGAATGACTTTACAACCACAGCGTCATATTTTAGTTGTCTTTCCTCATCCAGACGACGAAGCTTTTTCTTCTGCAGGAACCATCCGACTTTACCGCAACATGGGCGTCCCTGTTACATATGCTTGCCTGACATTGGGAGAAATGGGTCGTAATCTTGGAAATCCTCCGTTCGCCACTCGTGAATCTTTGCCCCAAATTCGCCGCCAAGAATTAATTGATGCCTGTGCAGCTATGGGAATTGAAGATTTGCGCATGATGGGCCTGCGCGATAAAACAGTGGAATTTGAAGATGATGAAAAAATGGTGAAATTGGTGGGAGATTTAATCTCGGAATTAAACCCTTCCCTCGTTATTACATTCTATCCAGGGTATGCCGTTCATCCGGATCATGAGGCTACTGGCCGCGCCGTGATCGAGGCCGTACGCCGCATGGAAAAAAGTGTGCGCCCTGCTGTTTACGCTGTCGGTTTTGCGAATAACACGGTAGCGGAAATCGGAGAACCCCAGATTGAAATCGATGTTAGCAGCGTAAAACTCGATAAAGTGAAAGCATTGCAAGCCCACGCATCCCAAACGGCATGGATGATTGAAGAAAATTCGAAACGTGTGGATGAAGGGCAGCCGATGAGCGATAGTTGGCTGCATTATGAACGGTTTTATTTGTATCAAATTGAAGATTAATGTTCACACTTTAGGGGAAGGTAGATATTACCTCCCCCTTTTCCATTCATTTTATTTAATAATTATGCATCGACTTTTATGCGAATTACGTACATATTAAAATTAATAAACCCTTTTATTCCCTCATTATTCATTTTTCATTCACCGCTTGATTTCAGAATTGCGGAACTTTAAGACAACATATTTACATATGCATATACTCCCTTTATAGTGTATAAATATTCAAATATCATATTAGAAGAGGGAAACAACATGACAAAAAAATTCACTTCATATACATGGTTTCTTTTTATCTTTCTTTCCTTAATTGGCATTTTCTTATTCATTACGCCAGTGAACACGGAAGAAGGCTTGAAAGTACCGATTGCCATTTTGGCTAATACACTTTCCGCGAATGTAACAGGTTTTATTCACTGGTTTGCCTATATTGTCTTCATTATTGCTGCTGTTGGTGCAGTGATTATGCAATTCATTCCTGAGAAAAAAGAAAGAACCTTGATTGATTCGTTATTCCGTGTTAATTGGTTCTGGACCGTTATGCGTATTTTGGCTGTAATTTTTGCGACAATGTACTTATTCCAAATCGGACCGGAAATGTTTACAAGCGATAATACTGCTGGTTTGTTAATTACTCCAGACGGCGGTCTGGTAACGATGATGTTCTCATTATTCTTCTTTGCCGGTTTATTTCTGCCGTTATTAACCGATTTCGGTCTTCTTGAATTCTTTGGTTCAATGATGGTAAAAATTATGCGTCCATTATTTAAAATTCCCGGACGTTCCGCAATCGATTGTTTAGCTTCTTTTGTCGGAGATGGAACAATTGGGGTTTTATTGACAAGCAAGCAATACGAGGAAGGCAATTACACGGCCCGAGAAGCAGCTGCAATTGCTACCACTTTCTCCGTTGTATCCATTACTTTCTGCTTTGTTGTACTCGATACAGTCAACTTAAACAACTATTTCTTGCAATTTTATGGTTCCGTCATTGTAGTTTCCTTAATTTTGGCCTTCATCATGCCACGCATTTACCCATTGCGCGGCAAGCCTGATACAAATTTTGACGGCTCCACTCCAAAGGAAGGAAACGAAGAAGTTCCTGAAGGATTAAATGCCTTCTCATTCGGCTTAAATAATGCACTAACCAAAGCGGATGAAAATAAAAACTTGGGCAAGGTACTAGGATTTGGTTTCAAAAATGTATTGGAAATGTGGTTTGCCATTACCCCAATAATTATGGCATTCGGGACAATCGCTTTAATCCTTGCCGAGTATACGAGCTTCTTTAAAATTTTGGGAATGCCATTTGAGCCGATTTTGGCCGCGTTGCAAATCCCATTTGCCGATGAAGCAGCTCAAACGATGATTGTTGGTTTTGCCGATATGCTACTGCCATCTATTCTAGGCGCTGGGATTGAGTCCGAAATGACGCGTTTCTTCATTGCAACCGTTTCGGTTACTCAGTTAATTTACATGTCGGAAGTTGGCGGATTGATCTTGGGAACAAAACTGCCGCTGAACATCTGGAATTTGTTTACCATCTTCTTGATTCGTACACTTATTTCGATTCCGATTGTTGCCGGAATCGCCCATCTACTATTTTAAATTTTTTCAGGACTGGCTGTCGCCGGTCCTTTTTTTTCTCCTTAGAGTGATAATTTTTTGAATTCAAAAATAATTCGTAAAAAGCATCGTTATTTGTGTTAAAATGAGACATGATTTAATTTGCGGGGAGACTGGTATCAGTTTTTATCGCAAAAGAAAAGACATCGATTTTCGTCATTAACGGCGATTAATCTTGTTTTTCTAAAATTGGAGGTTTATAAAACGATGGAAGTTGCTAATTCAAAAAGTATTGCAGTGGAAAACGTATTAATCGCTCATCATCACCTAAAAGATGTCGTTTTACATACTCCACTTCAAAAAAATGAATATTTATCGGAAAAGTACGGCGCCAATATTTACATTAAACGTGAAGATCTGCAGCACGTGCGCTCATTCAAGCTACGCGGTGCCTACTATAAAATCAAAAAAATTGAAGCAGAAGCCCGCAAAAGCGGCGTAGTTTGCGCCAGTGCCGGAAACCATGCGCAAGGTGTGGCATTTGCTTGTGCACACTTGAACATTAAAGGCCGTATTTTCATGCCTTTAACAACGCCTAAGCAAAAAATCGACCAAGTCCGCATGTTTGGCCGCAATAATGTTGAGATTATTTTGGAAGGCGATACGTTCGATAACTCAGCTGCCGCAGCACAAGATTATTGCGAAGAGCATAATATGATTTTCATTCATCCGTTTGATGATCTGGATGTGATCGCTGGGCAAGGTACGGTGGCAGTCGAAGTTCTTAACGATATTGAAGAGCCTCTTGACTACATATTCGGCGGAATTGGCGGCGGCGGTTTAATGGCCGGTATTTCGTCATACATCAAAAACATTTCTCCTAACACCAAGGTAATTGGCGTTGAACCAACTGGCGCAGCTAGCATGAAGGCGGCATTTGATCATGGCAGTCCGATACCTCTAAAGAAAATCGATAAATTCTGTGATGGCACTGCTGTTCAATGCGTTGGCCAACAAACTTATGAAATCTGCCGAAAGTATTTAGACGATATCGTGGTTGTACCTGAAGGAAAAGCAAGTACAACGATTTTAGACTTATACAATAAACATGCCATCGTCGCTGAACCATCCGGTGCTCTTCCTGTTTCAGCATTGGATTATTATGCCGATGAAATCAAGGGGAAATCGGTTGTAACGGTAATTACCGGCGGAAACAATGATATTAGCCGAATGCAGGAAATTCGAGAAAAGTCGTTATTGTTTGAAGGATTGCTTTACTACTTCATCGTAGACTTCCCTCAACGCGCTGGGGCATTACGCCAATTCTTAACGGTAGTGCTCGGTCCAAACGATGATATCACAACGTTTGAATATACAAAGAAAAACAACAAAGAAAGCGGCCCTGCCCTGGTCGGCATCGAAGTCAGCCACCCAGAGGACTATCAAGGCCTCATCGATCGCATGCAAGTCAACGGCTTCGAATTCACCGAAGTCAATAAAGACAGCCAACTGTTCGGTTTGTTGGTTTAGTAGTGGTGAGCACCCGAATTGGTTTCGGGTGCTTTTTTTGTTTGTTTTGTGAATTTCCGTGCGAGTTTCTCAGCTTTACGTGCGTTTTTCTACTCCTTTCGTGCGGTTTCCACCACTTTATGGGCGTTCGCCTTTCTTACGTGCGAATTGCTCACCTTTACGTGCGTTTTTGTCCTTCTTTCGTGCGATTTCCACCTCTTTATGTGCGTTGACCTTTCTTACGTGCGAATTGCTCACCTTTACGTGCGCTTATCTACTCCTTTCTTGCGGTTTCCACCGCTTTATGTGCGTTTGCCTTTCTTACGTGCGAATTGCTCACATTTACGTGCGTTTTTGTCCTTCTTTCGTGCGATTTCCACCTCTTTATGTGCGTTGACCTTTCTTACGTGCGAATTGCTCACATTTACGTGCGCTTTTCTACTCCTTTCGTGCAGTTTCCACCACTTTATGTCCGTTCGCCTTTCTTACGTGCGAATTGCTCACATTTACGTGCGGTTTCCACTGCTTTATGTGCTTTCTCCTTTTCTTCATAGGTTTGCTATCTCTTCTACATGTAATCTGGTATCCTATATTTTCTATTTCGATAATTGCCTTGGTATTCCCAATTTAATCCCTTTAATAACCGCACTACTGCATTCTTGAGTCAATGTTCAAATAATCCCTCAACTCTCTATTCGTAATCCACTCGTTACACAAGTATCGATAATCCAACAATGCTTGCAGGTGCGCTTCATTACTCTTAAAAGAACACTTTGGACATATAAATCTTCCATGTTCAAATACCATTACACTTTTGTACTCGCATTTTTCACACAGCACACCCCTCCGTAATTTACTGAAGTCTATTTTGGGCTTCCAACTTTTTGGAGAGTGCCTCTTCATTAAATCCTTCATTACATAATTTAATTGCAGCGCAGTAATTTGCTTTTCTTTGTATTTGCCAAGCAATCTACTCACCTCAGCATGCAAACCGCTTGCATGGAAAATAGAAACTTCTCTTGGAACAGATCCAATAATTGTTGAATCACTAACAATCACGATTGCATATTCGATTGGTATGGATATTCCTATTTCTCGCATTAAGCCATTAACAAAATGGGCGTGTCTTTTTATTTGGTTGACCGGATTTCGAAAGGACTCTATTGTGCCTTCCTGTTTTGTACGAATCATTTGATGCTTCGATTCATCAATATCGATGCGGCCGCCAATGTTTTTTATTTCAAGCAGCCAAATAAAATGGGGTGTTAACAGAAGTGTGTCGATTTGGTGTGAGTTTCCGGCCTGGTTGATCGGTTCGAGGCTGTGGAATAAAAAATGAGGCGATGGCATCTCTATTTCTTTCCATAATTGATTGGTATACCTTTCACCTTCGTAGCCTTTCTTCTGGGAAAAATACATTTCCTTATAATAGTCGTATTCTCGGTCACTTTCAGGTAATCTGCGCATCAAGGCTTCCAGACTAAGTAATTTACCAGACTTCCGCCTTTTAAGAATTTCCATCCACTCTATCCCTCCTTCCCTCTCATGGTGCAAATTCACCAAATAATCCGACCGTGCCAAATTCCACTTTTCATACACAAAAAAAGAAGAAACCCGACTTTTCAATCGAGTTTCTTCTCCAAAGATTTATTTTACCCCAGCAACGCCCGGTCGCTGTTCATTTTTTCGCCGCGGATTTTTTCGAACTCTGACATTAAATCCGGGATGGTTAACGTTGGTTTTTTCGTTTCATCAATCGATAAAATGATTTGCCCTTTATCCATCATGATCAAGCGATTGCCCAGGTCAATGGCTTGCTGCATGTTGTGTGTGACCATCAGCGTCGTTAAGTTGCCCTCTTCTACCAGCTGCTTTGTTAACCTAGTGATCAGCTCTGCCCGAGATGGGTCAAGAGCAGCTGTGTGTTCATCCAACAGGAGAATGGCTGGTTTTGTGAAGGTTGCCATCAATAACGACAGCGCTTGACGCTCCCCACCTGAAAGCATGCCCACTTTCGCATTGAAGCGGTTTTCCAATCCTAGCCCCAATTTCTCCAATGAAGATCGGAAGAAATCGCGTCGTCCTCTGCTTACCCCCTTGCGCAAACCGCGCTTTGCATTGCGGGAATATGCAATGGCCAAATTCTCCTCAATCGTCATGGATGGTGCAGTTCCGGCCATTGGATCCTGGAAAACACGGCCAATGAAATGGGACCGTTTGTATTCGGCAAGTTTTGTTACCTCTTTGCCTTCTATTGTAACAGCGCCGAAATCAGGTGTCAGTGCACCGGAAATCATATTCATCATCGTTGATTTCCCTGCACCGTTACTTCCGATGACTGTTACAAAATCGCCGGGTGCCAAATGGAGATTGATATTATCCAACGCAATCTTCTCATCCGGCGTACCTTCATTGAAAATTTTATTAATGCCCTCTAATTTAAGCAAGGTGATTCCCTCCTTGCGTTAATTCTCGATGTTGGTCAAGACGTTCCAAACGTCTCTTTTCCTTGCGTTTTTTCTCACGCCGTTTGTCGACCATTTGTGGAATAACCAATGCCAAAATAACGATGACTGCTGTGATCAACTTCATATCCGATGTGTCAAGCCAGTCAATGCGCAGTGCGATTGCATAGATAATACGATAAATGATTGCCCCTGCAATCACTGCCAATGTTGTACGGAAAATCGTTTTTGTACCAAAGATTGCTTCCCCGATAATAACCGAGGCAAGACCAATGACAATCATTCCAATCCCCATATTGGCATCGGCAAATTTCGAATATTGAGCGATTAAAGCTCCAGAAAATGCAACCAATGCATTTGAAAGACCCAACCCTAATACAATTAAGCCATCCGTATTTGCCGAGAAGCTACGGATCATTCGTTTATTGTCGCCTGTTGCACGAATTGCAAGGCCCACTTCCGTTTTTAAGAACCAATCTGCAATAATCTTGATGATGAGTGTAATGATTAACACTACTAATATGGTACCCCAAGTTTGTGGAGCGGTTTGAAAGCCCAACGTATTTTTAATAAAATTCGTCAGCGCATCATCAACACCTAAATTGCTCCAGAAACTTTGAAACTGTGAAAAAATCGTTTCAGTATTCATCAGTGGAATATTTGGTTTTACAATTGCATTTTCTGCAGATAACCCCATAATGCGAAGATTGATGGAATATAATGCAATCATCATTAAAATCCCCGATAATAGTGGATTTATTTTCCCTTTTGTGTGTAAAAGCCCCGTCATACATCCTGCAATAAATCCAGCAACAATTGCCATCATTGTAGCCAGTATCGGATGGTAGCCCATTGCAATCATCGTCGCTGCAGTGGCTGCCCCCGTTACAAAGCTTCCATCAACCGTTAAATCCGGAAAATCCAACACTCGGAATGTCAAATACACTCCGAGCGCCATAATTGCATAGATGATTCCTTGCTCAACCGAACCGAACAATGCTGCAAACATGATGAATCATCTCCTAAATCACTTCTAATTTATTCGTGAACTTCTGCGTTCCAAGACTCTTTAATCTCAAGACCTAGAGTGTCGGCAGCGCCTTTATTGATCAACAATTTTAAGTTTGCCGGGTAAGCAGCTGGGATTTCGGAAGGTGTTCCTTCTCCCTTCAGGATTTTCACTGCCATTTGGCCAGCTTCATAACCGATATCATAATACTCAAAACCGTAAGCGCCCAATCCGCCGCGTTTAACAGAATCCAACTCTCCTACCATTAATGGAAGTTCGTTGGCATTTGCTACTTCAATTACAGATTCTAATGCCGATACAACCGTATTATCCGTAATAATATATAAAGAATCCACTTGGCCAACCAATGATTCTGTTGCCTGTTTTACTTCCGCCGACGTAGAAACTGCCGCTTCCACTAACTCAAGACCGGCTTCTTCCGCCAATTTCTTTACTTGCTGCACTTGGGCAACAGAGTTTTGCTCGCCCGTGTTATATACGGTACCAACTTTTTTCGCACCTAATTCATCTTTTAAAAATTTCACCGTGTTGGCGATAGTATCCGGGTGCAAGTCAACTGTTCCCGTCACATTGCCGCCTGGCGCTTCCATGGAATCAATCAACTCCGCTCCTACTGCATCTGTTACAGAAGTGAAAATAATTGGAATATCCGATGTTGCTCCTTTTACTGCTTGGGCGGATGGAGTTGAATTGGCAAAAATCAAATCGACGCCTTCATTCACCAAGTTTTGTGCGATTGTTGTATTCATGCTTTGATCATTCTGTGCATTTTCTTCAACAAATTCCACTTCCAAACCAGCATCCGTTAATGCTGTTTTAAATCCATCTGTTGCCGCATCCAATGATGGATGCTCAACGATTTGCGTGATTCCTACTTTAAAAGTTGTTCCTTCCTGTGCTGCATCCGAACCTTTATCTTCTGTTTGATCTGTGGATGTTTCTCCACCGCCGCAAGCAGCTAATAACAAGCTCATTCCCAACAGCAAGAATGGAAGTTTCTTAGTACTGTTTTTCATTGTTTTTCCCCCTATTGTTCTCTCTGCTACCAAGACTCAAATTATGAATTCTACTAATCTATTTTTACTATTCGAAAAATTTGAGTTTGTCGATTATATTACACGGCGCTTTCTTGATAGTCAACAACATTTGGAATGTTCAGAAATCGTCAAAAATAAATTATAAACTTCAGGAAAGTAATTTGTCGCTTTAAACCGCTAAAGTAAAGGCTTTTTAGAGAAATTTAATTATATTGATATTTCAACTTAATTGTGAACACTTTTCGACATATATTTCTGCTGCATAAAAGGTAAGTATTTATTCCCTTTTCTCTTTTAATAGAAATTTGACATGACTAGCAATTTATAATAATATAATTTTCTGTGTTCATTTACCGTGGTTCGAAACCCTCCCACGAAAAAAAACTAAGGAGTTATGTATATATGAAAGTAAAATTTATGGCAACAACGGCGATTATTGCTGCTCTTTATATAGCTGTAACAATGTTAGTTGCACCATTTGGATTCACGCAAATTCAATTCCGCGTTTCCGAGATGTTTAATCATCTGGTTGCATTCAATCCTCGCTATATGCTGGGAATCGTAATTGGGGTATTTATTGCCAACCTTTACTCGCCGCTTGGTCCTTATGATCTTGTGTTTGGCGTCGGCCATTCCATCATCACGCTTGCAATCTTTATTATGATTTGCAAATTCGTGAAAAACATTTGGCTGCGCTTAATCATCAATACTTTTTTATTCACGTTTACTATGTTCATCATCGCGTTTGAATTGAACCTGGCATTGGAACTTCCATTTTTATGGACGTGGCTGACATGCGCTGTTGGTGAATTTGTTGTATTGGCAGTTGGGATACCGATTATGCAACTGTTGAATAAGCGATTAAATTTCAAAGATCTAATCTAATCTTTTCAAACCGAGAGCTTTTTAATGCTTCTCGGTTTTTTTATATAAAATAGGTAGAAACATTGATTGCAGTCTCTCCTCTCTTTTAATTTTTCTGAATTCATTGACAAGATTAAAAATTACGTCTATAATTCTACTTAACTAATTGTTCGGATACGGTAGCAGGTTGCGGGAGCGCGACCACCGTTTGAGCAAAGCAGAGTTTAGATGAGTATAGCTGAGACAAATTGATGAATAAGAAGAGTAGCGGTTTTAGTCGCTTAAGAGAGCTAGTGGTTGGTGGAAACTAGTGCTTCTTGACCGTGAATGGGCCTTATGAGAGCAACTGGCGTGAGTTGGTTGACGTTTTTCCTACGTTACAAGGAAGTGTTTTCACCCTCAAGTGAAACACGCCAAGGTGGAAGTATGCATTACTTCAACAGAGGTGGCAACGCGGTATTAATCGTCCTCTACAAAGGGATTTTCCTTTTGTAGGGGATTTTTTTATTGCCTCCTTCCATAGAATACTTCTTCAAACGAAGTTAATCTAACCTGCTAATAACAAATTTCAGGAGGATAAAAAATGCCAATTCAAACTTTTGCAAATCGTGTTAGTAAAAACGAAAATCTGACTTATGAACAAATGCTTCAAGCATCGGAATTAATGTTTAATGACGAGACACCCAAAGATGAAATAGCTGATTTTTTAATCGCATTAAAACTTAAAGGTGAAACGGCCGAAGAAGTTGCAGCCCTTGCCACGGTGATGAAATCTTATGCATTGCCGCTGGATCTGCCAGAGGGCAATTACCTTGATAACTGCGGCACTGGCGGGGATGGTTTGAAAACCTTCAACATCAGCACCACATCCGCCTTTGTGTTGGCTGCAAACGGCGTATCGGTTGTAAAACATGGAAATCGCAAAATTTCGAGCGCTTCCGGCAGCTCGGATGTATTGCAAGCACTTGGCATTCATACGAATTTCACGATTTCCGATTCAATCGAGTTGTTCAATCAGGAAGGCATTACTTTCCTGTATGCACCGAATGTTCACCCTAAATTGAAACGTATCGGTGAAGTGCGCCGCTCGATCGGAAAACCAACGATCTTTAATATGGTCGGTCCATTAACAAACCCGGCAAATTTAACAACGCAGCTTGTTGGCATTAATCGACCTGATTTTGTTCGTGATTATGCAGAGGTCCTTCATATTTTAGGTCGTAAACGGGCTGTTGTCGTTTCAGGGACACAGGGCATGGATGAAGCTTCCCTGGATCAGGAGAATACGCTTGCCCTGCTTGAAAATGGCGATATTCATTCTTTTACGGTTGATATGCAAACTCTAGGTTTAACCCCTGCCCCTATTACAGCATTGCGCGGTGGAAATCCAGATGAAAATGCCGTTATTTTAAGAGACTTGTTAAACGGAAAACACAGTGCCTATTTTGATGCGGTTTTATTAAACAGCAGTTTAGCCCTGTTTGCTTATGGGAAAGTAGAGTCTATTCAAGAAGGTGTAGACTTGGCAAGGGAGAGTATTTTGTCAGGAAAAGCATTAGCAAAACTAGAGGCTGTGATTCAGTACAGTCAAGACATATTAAAGGAGCGCACACTACAATGACGATTTTGCAAACGATCTTAGATTATAAAGAAACTTTGATTCCTACTCTTTTAAAAAATGAACCGAAATTTAAAGTCATCCAAAAATCCCGTCCTTCTCTTTACGAGGTGCTGCGAAAAGCGGATTCACTGCAGGTTATTTCGGAAATGAAACGTGCTTCGCCTTCAAAAGGGCTTATCAATGAAGGCGCCAATCCGATTGAGCAAGCGCGGAAATACGAAGCTGCCGGGGCTGCCTGCATTTCGGTTTTAACAGAAGATAAATATTTTAAAGGGTCATTTCAGGATTTGGCGGATATTGCAAATACAGTCGATATTCCGATTTTAAATAAAGATTTTATAATTCATGAAGTACAAATTGATTATGCCAAAGCAGCAGGTGCGTCCGTCATTCTTTTAATTGTCGCTGCCCTTTCCGATGAAAAGCTAAAAGCCTTTTACACGTATGCAAGCGTTTTGGGATTGGATGTTCTGGTCGAAGTGCATAACGAAGAAGAATTGGACCGTGCCCTTGCCATTCACCCCAAAATTATCGGCGTGAATAACCGTGATTTAAAAACTTTCAACTTGGATCTTGCGCAAACCGAAAGATTAGCAGCCAAAATCACGGCTTACGAAGATATTGCCTTTATTAGTGAAAGCGGGATTTGGAACCGGGAAGATGCCCTGCGTGTGGCAAATGCCGGTGCAAGCGGCATCTTGGTCGGAGAATCTTTAATGCGAAGCGGAAACGTGGAAACGGCGCTTCCAGCCTTGCAAGTTCCTCTATCTTCCCTTTTAAAGGAAGTGAATTAGTATGGCAAAAGTCAAAATCTGCGGACTAAAAGAAGAACAACATGTGCAAGCAGCTGTGGAGGCCGGAGCTGCTTGGCTTGGGTTCATGTTCGCACCGAGTAAAAGGCAAATTTCCATCGAACGCGCAAGTGAGCTTGCCAAATTAGTCCCCTCCCATGTTAAAAAAGTGGGTGTTTTCGTTAATCCAACAGCTCAGGAAGTTCAAGAGGCGGTCGAGACAGTTGGCCTTGATTATGTTCAATATCACGGCAATGAAGAAGCGGCGTTTATTAAACAATTAGGCTTCCCTTCCATCAAAGCTTTTTCAATTCGAAGCTATGAGGATGTGGAAAAAGCCAGCCATTATGATGTGGATTATTACCTGTTTGATGCACCCGGCACGCAATTCGCGGGCGGCAGCGGCCATGCTTTTGATTGGTCGTTATTGGAGCAGCTTTCCATCTCCAAAAGCAGAGTCATCTTGGCTGGTGGATTGAATAGCGGAAATGTCGCCCAGGCCATAGCTCAAGTGGAGCCCTATGGAGTGGATGTATCCAGTGGCGTGGAAAAGGACGGCAGCAAGAATAGCGAGTTGATTAGACAATTTATACATGCCGCAACATCTGCAGAAAACGTTGAAATAAGACATTGACCCCTTTATGCGAGAAGGCGGTTTGAGGAGTGAAAAAGGATGACGAACGAAGTAAAAGGACGTTTTGGCCGTTTTGGCGGTCAATTTGTGCCGGAGACATTAATGACAGCACTGCAAGAACTGGATGAAGCTTATGATCAATTAAATGAGGATTCTTCCTTTCAAGATGAACTTCGCTATTATCTTAAAAACTATGTAGGCCGCGAAACGCCGCTTTATTTTGCGGAACGTTTAACAAAAGAGTTCGGCGGTGCGAAAATTTATTTAAAACGCGAAGACCTAAACCATACAGGCGCCCATAAAATTAATAATGCCCTAGGCCAGGCCCTTCTTGCAAAACGGATGGGCAAAAAGAGAATCGTTGCGGAAACGGGAGCTGGCCAGCATGGTGTCGCTACAGCAACAGCTTGTGCCCTTTTGGACCTAGAATGCATCGTTTACATGGGTGCGGAAGATGTAAAACGTCAAGCATTGAACGTTTTCCGCATGGAGCTTCTTGGTACAAAAGTGGTCGCTGTCGATAAAGGCTCTGCTACATTAAAAGATGCCGTGAACGAGGCATTGCGCCATTGGGTGACAAATGTCGATGATACGCATTATATTCTGGGTTCTGCGATGGGTCCTCACCCATTCCCTACGATTGTTCGCGATTTCCAGCGCATCATTGGCGATGAAACAAAAGCTCAAATTTTAGAAGCAGAACAACGACTTCCCGACGCAGTCGTTGCTTGTATTGGTGGAGGCAGCAACTCAATCGGCATGTTCTATCCTTTTGTAGAAGACAAGGAGGTAGCATTGTACGGTGTTGAGGCTGCCGGCAAAGGAATCGAAACCGGCAAGCATGCCGCTGCTATAAACGGCGGGCAAACCGGCGTCCTTCACGGTGCGTATATGCATCTTTTACAAGATGAAAACGGCTTCGTTCAAGAAGCGCATTCGATTTCAGCCGGCCTTGACTACCCGGGAGTTGGCCCTGAGCATAGCTACCTTCACGATATCGGTCGCGCAACGTATGTTAGTGCTACAGACGAAGAAGCAATTGAAGGCGTAAAACTGCTTTGCCGTACGGAAGGAATTCTTCCCGCTCTGGAAAGTGCCCACGCCATTTCTTATGCTTCAAAGCTTGCCAAAACAATGACGCCGGATGAAATCATCGTGATTTGTTTATCCGGCCGCGGTGATAAAGATGTCCATACCATTTCGGAAGCACTTGGAGGTGACCTGGCATGAGTTTATTGAAAGATGCGATTTTATCCGTGACATCTCAAGGCGATAAAGCGTTTATCCCATATATTATGGCCGGAGATGGCGGATTGGAAAAATTAAAGCCGACCATTTTAAAGCTTCAGCAACTTGGCGTGACGGCAATTGAAGTGGGCATTCCTTTCACCGATCCCGTTGCGGACGGCCCAACGATTGAAAGAGCTGGCGAGCGCGCACTTGCAAATGGCACAACTTTGCGAAAAGTCGTCGAAACTTTAAATAGTTTTGCAGATGAAATTACTGTTCCGCTTGTTGCCATGACCTATCTTAATCCGATCTTGGCTTACGGAGTCGAATCATTTTCCGCTGAGGCAAAAGCAGCGGGCATTCGCGGCGTGATTGTCCCTGACATGCCTTTAGAGGAGCGCGAAATTATTCACCCTACTCTTTCCGATGCAGGCATTGACCTTGTCCAACTTGTTTCCCTGACAAGTACACCGGAACGGATGGAGCGTTTGACAAAAGCAAGTGAAGGATTTATTTATGCGGTTACGGTGAACGGCATTACCGGTGCACGCTCAAGCTTTGCAAATGAGCTTGAGGAACATTTCAAGAAAATTCAATCCTATACGGACACGCCTGTTTTAGCGGGATTCGGCATCTCTACTCCTGACCAAGTCAAAAACTTTGGCGCATTTTGCAGCGGCGTAATCGTCGGAAGCAAAATCGTGGATAGCCTAGTGAATGAAGACTGGACAACGATTGAGGAGTTAGTAGCTGCTGCAAAAACAGCGGTTGTTTGATAAGTGAATTGAGTGAAGCGAATTCATGCGCTTCCTTTTAAAAAAGCACAAAATCCCCCATTGGTTTGGGATTTTGTGCTTTTTACTTGCGGTTATTGTTGGAGTTGTTTGGAAACTTGGTTTTAGAACTTTGCTAATGGAGTGTTGCGCTTTGGATTTGCTGGAAACACCGACTTAGATGCTTTCTAATCGAGCGTTTTGATTCGGGCTCGCTGGAAACATTGCTTTAGAAGGCCGCTAATCGAGTGTTCTGATTGACACTTTCTAGAAACTCCACTTTAGATGCCTTCTAATCGAGTGCTTCGCTTCCCGTTTGCCTAAAACATTGCTTTAGCTGTTTGCCAATCGAGTGTTTTGATTCGGAATGCCTTCATAAACAGCTTTAGAAACCTTTTATTCAACCATTTTTACCAAATCTATTTCAAATCGGCGTTTAGACGCTCCCTATTCGACCGTTTTACCCAAAATCCATTTCAAACCGGCGTTTAGAAGCTCCCTATTCGACCGTTTTATCCAAATCCACTTCAAACAGGCGTTTAGACGCTCCCTATTCTACATCTTTTCCCACAACTCACTTCAAAGAAGCTTTTAACCGCTTTCTGTTCTGTTCGCCTGTTTTTCGGGCTACTCTCTTATCGCTTTTACGAAACCTTGCTTAATTTTCTTTTTAATTTCTCCAACATATCCATTGTCATTTTGTCTAAATCGTACGCTGCTTTAAAGCCCCATTCTTCCACGGCTGCCGAAGAGTCGATGGCGTTAGGCCAGCTGTCTGCAATGGCTTGGCGAGTTGGATCGACTTTATAGTCTATTTTAAAGCTTGGTATATGCTTTTGAATGGCTGCCGCAATCTGGGAAGGCTCAAAGCTCATCGCCGAAATGTTGAAAGCATTACGATGTTTCAGTTTCGCACTATCCGCTTCCATTAAATCAACGATGGCTTGCAGCGCATCGGGCATATACATCATATCCATATACGTACCTTCCGCAATATAGGAAGTATAACGGCCTTGTTCCACTGCTTTATAATAAATTTCCACTGCATAATCCGTTGTTCCGCCACCGGGAGGCGTTACATATGAAATTAAGCCCGGGAATCGAACACCGCGCGTATCCACGCCAAAACGCGTAAAATAATAGTCGCATAAAAGCTCTCCGGCTACTTTGTTCACACCATACATCGTGGTTGGCCGCTGCAGCGTATCCTGTGGCGTATTGTCCTTCGGTGTAGATGGCCCAAAAGCGCCAATCGAACTTGGCGTGAAAAATTGCAAATTTAATTCGCGGGCTACTTCGAGTGCGTTCATTAACCCACCCATATTCAAATTCCATGCAAATTGGGGGTTTTTCTCCGCAGTTGCCGAAAGTAGTGCCGCCATGTGAATCATTGTATCCGCCTCAAACTGCTTGGAAAGTTCAAACATTTTCTTTCCATCTGTCACATCCAACAGCTCAAATGGCCCACAAGTTTCTTCCGGCTTGCGGATATCTGTCGCCAATACGTTGTCCTCACCATATAAATTTCGCAATTTCACAATAAGCTCTGAACCAATTTGGCCTAAAGCACCTGTGACTATTATTTTTTTCATATTCGTCCCCTCCCTTGATGTTAAAAGGCCCCTTTTCCAAATATTATCTGCGCAAACAAATGTCCTCTCCAAAAATACATAAGAACATTGATAAGACAGCGTTTTAAGTGTTTTTCATTATACTTCGTTTTTTCTTAAAAGACAATACCAAAATTATACCCCTATGCATTCCGGCTCTTTCTAGCATATGCGACGTTTTAAATGTTGTTTTTATATACCCGATTATAAATGGCAAAAGCACTTTAACTGTCAGCTTGCTCCGACAATTAAAGTGCTTTACGAAAATTATTTTAATTTATTTATTAAATAGTGTTTAGCCTTATAAAAGAGGGGTATTCAAAAAGTGAAAGTTGAGTAAGTAGAATTTCTTCCTTTTCATTTCCCCAGCGTTTTGGGGTTCATAGTTTGGCAAATTATACGGGTTGCACGGTTCTTTCTTTTACTTGATTGTAAATCGCTAAATCTTCTGTATAGATACTTTGATATGTAGCCAAACTATGATTTTTTATAATTTCAAACGTTACTTCATCCACTAACCCAGCTTTGGCGTTTAGAATTTTCGCATTTCGCCAAGCGGTTTCCTCAAATACAATATTCATCTCATGCTCTTCAATAATAACGGCCAAAAGATGCTCGTTCGTATAAAGCTCGATATCGGAATGGTCGTTTTTCATTTCCATAATTTCCAGCGTCCGATCTAACGATTGCTCCAGAGCCTCACGATCGATTGCATGGCCCAATTCATGCATTGTTAATGCCTGCACATATTTTTCAAACGGGATGGCCGCTTCTATTTCTTTCCACGCTTCCACTAACCGCTTTGCATCAAATCCCACTTTGTCGGTAATAAAGTTATAACTCATATTGATTCCTGACTCTTCCATTATCAATTCATTGTTCAACCCGACTTTTTGAATTGTAGAAGAAATCAATTGATAAAGGTAATCCTCTGTATAGTGATTGTGCATCAGTTTCTCATTTCCCCTTTTTCTTTGGATGCCAAAAATCTCGTTGCTAAATTAACATCAAACGAGAATACTATATCTCATTTCAAAAGGAGTTTCAAGCAAGCTTGTTACCATTTTTTTCATTTATTTAATAAAATTTTAGGTGATATATAAAAATATTATTATAGAAGAAAAGAGAATATAGTAAAAAAGGGATATTCGAAGCTATAATCTAGCTCCGAATATCCCTTTTCCTGTGAGGTGAAACGAAATACTGGAAATCGTTCAACTTTTAGTTTATAAATAAATTACTTATTATTTTTTTTACGGCTGCGACTGCTGGCTTCGCCGCCTTTTCTGCCAGCTTCCTCGCGGCTCATTTTACGGTTGTTGTTATTGTTGTTGTTATTGTCATTGTCGTTGTTATTGCTTCGTGCTTCTCCGCCTTTACGGCCGATTTCTTCATAGAACTCTTCACCATGGTTATCTGCAGTAGTTTCTCCGCCTTTACGGCCAATTTCTTGATAGAATTCTTTGCCGTGAGTATCTGCAGTAGTTTCTCCGCCTTTGCGGCCGATTTCTTGATAGAATTCTTTGCCATGATTTTCTGAAGTAGTTTCCCCGCCCTTACGACCGATTTCTTCGTAGAATTCACGATCATGATTTTTGGAGGTAGCTTCTCCACCTAAGCGTCCCGCTTCTTGAACAGTCATTTTCTCATTATTGTTCTGATTGTTACGTTTGTTAGCCATTTTAAATTCCTCCTAAAAATTTTATTGCTTATTGGGATAAGCTTATTCGTTATATTCCCAGGAGGTATTGGATTAAACATTCTTTCAATTCTTTTCTCTAAATTCTTGTTAATATTACAGCGAAAATCTCGGTAATACATAGCTTTTCAACAGATTATTACAAATCTATTGCATTTTATACTCTTCATTTATACCTTTTAAACTCACTCATACCGAGTAACGCCGACGATGAATGGAAAGGGAAATTTACGCCCATCTTCCAAATAAAGTGCGCTATTTTTGATATCAAGTTTGGCGATTATTCCCGTGGCCTTAAAAATATGCTTGGCTTCCCAAATCTTTAATTCCACCTCCAACCCATTCTCAAAGGCTTTTTGCAATTGTTCGCTTAATTCTTGGAGCGCCCATTCATCGAGTTCAGGCTTTTCAACATACTGATCGTTTTCGTGCCATTCCCGAAGGTATTTGACATGCTCAGGCAGCATCATAGCGTTCCATTTTATATTCCCGCGGTCTCGAATCACTCTTATCACCTCTTCCCAACACGTTTGGCCAAACCTCACATCTTATGTCCGCCGAGAAGCTGGGCACGTGCCACCGCTGTCCCTGCTTCCGTATAGGAGACGGCACGCAAAACGGCTGTCGTGCCATGTTTAGCACGCAAATAATCCATCGTTGCGCCAAGCTTTCGTTTTTTCCACTTCCTATGGTCAAACAAACTCAGCTGCATGGAGCGTTCCGATTCCAATTTTGAAATGCTGAGCGTGATTTGCCTTACCGGTCTTTCGGCATAATATTCATCCAGTAATTCTTTGCACACTTTAAATATTTTCATGGTATCGTTTGTTGGTTCATCAATTGTCCGGGCACGGTTAAATCCGCCGCCAAACGCGTCTTTGCTATAGCTGGCACCCAGTGTAATGGTCCTTCCGACTTGCCCCGCCTCCCTGGCTCTTCTTGCCACATCTTCGCACATTTCAAGAATGACGGTCAGGATTTCATCACGATTGCGATAATCACGCATTAACATTTGGCCTTTGCCAAAACTGATCTGCCCTTGTGCAAGCGGTGCCCCAAGCGGCGACAAATCAATTCCCCACGCATGATAGTAAAGCTGGTTGCCCATAATCCCGAAACGGTCTTCCAATGTTTTTAAATCGCTTTGCGCCAAGTCGCCCACTGAAAAAATGCCCATATTGTTTAAGGAGCGTTCAGTTCTTCGCCCAATTCCCCACATCTCGGAAAGAGGCGAAACAGACCATAGTTTTGTTGGAACATCTTCATATGTCCACTTGGCAAAATTTTTCTTTTTCGCTTCCAAATCAAGCGCCAGTTTGGCCATCAGCATATTCGGCCCCATGCCCACCGCACTTGGTATTTGAAATTGGCGATAAATGCTTTGCTGTATTACTTTTGCTGTTTCTTCCGGAGATCCCCAGAGCTTTTCGGTCCCTGTCAAGTCCACAAAGCTTTCATCGATGCTGTACACATGGATTGCTTCCTTTGGAACAAATTGATTGATTAATTTCGTAATTTCCATCGATATTTTTACGAAAAACTCCATTTTCGGTTCAAATAAACGAATGTCGGGATGTTTTGGAATTTCATAAAGCCGGGATCCCGTTTTAATGCCGAATCGCCTTTTCATTGGCGGGGATGCAGCAAGCACCACGCTTCCCTTTTGCTCAAAGTTTCCCACTACGGCAATCGGAACTTCCATCGGATCGAGGTTTTCAAGCATTGCCATGCAGCTCGCATAAAAACATCTCATATCAATACAAATAATCGAATGATTCGGTGCTTGTTCGTACATCTTAAAAGCGTCTGCATCCCGGTATTCAGTTGTCAACAGAGCATTGCCATGCATTTTCAACACCTCATTTGCATGATTATTATATGCGAACATTTGTTCTTTTATTCATTTTAAAATGAGACAGCTGAGACGGCAAGAGGGATTGTCTGGAAATTTGACAATGGGAAGAAATCAAGCGATTGGATGAGAGAAAAAATGACAAAGATAGCACGCAAAATAAAAAGCTCCACTACTGTAAGAGCAGCGAAGCGAAAATAAAATATCTAATAATTAATCAATAATTTCCGTAAAGAAACACGTTTTCATATGATTGATGAACGTATCCCCCAAATCCGTGAAAGTTGCCACCCCGCGTTTATGGATAGCCGTTTTAAATCCTTCGGCATCTGCCCCGGCAATCGTTAAAAAATCACAAATATCTGTACAAGCACCGACAACATGCACTTTTTCAACTTCCAAGGCTTTTAACTTTTCAGCCAACCCTGTTTTAAAGAAAGCATTATAATTGGTTTTGGGTTGATAGAAGACATTCGGATTGGACTCATGTTCCCCGAACCACGTAAACAAATCTCCGTAAAGCTCCTGACCCTTGGTTCCAACAACATTATGTGAAGGCCACAATTCAAAGTGCGCATCATTCTCTTCATGCGCATCCATGGCCACCACAACGATTTGATCATTATTCAAAAATGCATTCGCTTGTTCAATAATATAAGGCACCACTTCCTGCGCTGGCTTTCCGGCCGTTAAACTTCCTTCATCCGCAACAAAGTCGTTGCTCATATCTACGATGATTAACGCTTCTTTCATCATTCTCAATCCTCCCCGCCAAAGTTTATCTATATTATAAACGTTCTTTCATTTATAACCTATGTATATTCACTTTTAAATTAACATTAGATAAAGAAAGCAAAAACTCCCCAAAGCCAAGCAGCCCCAGAGAGTCGAATTTATTGTATGTGAAATATTGAATTTGTTGCAGGATTTTAGTTTAAGATTTTGTAAATTTGTTTTAAACTACCAACATGCACACACCTTTTTATTTCTCCTGATTGTCCGTGTCCTTGTATAACTTGGCTGAAATGGTTCCGTCAATCTCAAGGATACCGAGTCTTACCTCCTTCACATTAAAAACGCCCTGCTTCCTTAACTGTGTTTCCAGCTCTTGTTTCGATAAATTTTCTTTTTCCATCAGCCTGGTGTTCACGGTGCCGTTTTTTATGATAATTTCCGGCTTCCCATCGATCCAGCGCTCAAACGCATTTTTTCGCGTCAGTTTTTCGGAACCCCACATACAAAGTCCCCAAATAATGATGATAAAGATAATATGCGTAATTTTAAAATCCTTTTCATGAATCATTCCACCCACAATATCCGCTAAAATCAGCATAAACACCAAGTCAACCGGCGTCGTTTGCGCCAGCTCTTTTTGGCCGATGATTCGAATGACGATTATGATGCCTATTAAGGCAACTATAAATTTAAGGGCCACACCCAAATATAATTCCAATTGTATCCCTCCTGCCTTGCACATTCTAATGATGAGATTCTTTTATTCCCCGTACTCCAAGGGTAATCCTCTTATTCCTTTTCTGTGCAATGGTAAACAATCAAGCCTTTTAGACAAATAAAAAAACATACGAACTTTATTAGCGCAAGCCTCCAGAAAGGCCTTGCCCCAACACTGTTCATATGTTTGGAATTAATTTGATTTGATTTTATTCTTCTACGACTCCCGAATACAATTCCGGGCGACGGTCGTCATATACCGGAATTCGGCCGCGCACTTCTTCCACTTTCGAAAAGTCCACGTCAACAATCGCAAGCTCTTCATCTTCGGCACCTGTCCAAAGCACTTCACCCCACGGTTCGATTACCATGGACTGGCCATTGAAGTTTTCAACTTTTCGCGAAATGCGGTTCACCGCAATGATAAAGCATTGATTTTCAATTGCACGGGCTTGCAGCAATGTTTTCCAGTGATCGATGCGTGGTGTTGGCCACTGAGCCGAGACAAACAGGACGTTTGCCCCTGCCAATGCATGCGCGCGAAGCCATTCAGGAAAACGTATCTCATAGCAAATAACCCCAGCGGCCTCTACTTCACCGAGCGTGAAACGATTCATTTCATTGCCCGATTCCAAATATTTATGCTCATCCATTAATCTGAATAGGTGAGCTTTGCTATACTCGCTAACCTGCTGTCCTTCCTTGTTGTACACATACATCGTGTTATAAAATTTCCCGTCTTTTTCGGTAGCGACAGAACCTCCGACAATATGTATGCCCAGTTCAGTGGATAAGTTTTGCAGAAAGGCTTGTGTACGAGACCCTTCTGGATCTGCCAATTCCCCCAGTTTTTCAAGGGCGAATCCCGTATTCCACATCTCCGGCAAAACCGCGATTTCCGCCCCTTTACTTGCTGCTTCACGAATCAAACTTTCCGCTCGTTCGTAATTTTCGTCTACCTTCCCAAATCCAACGTTCATCTGAATCATTCCGATTTTCATTGCTAAAACCCCCTATGTTTTAAAGTGCATGCATTCTTCTTAATTAAACGATAACAAAAACAAAGGCAAGAATCCAGATACCTTCCATACTAAAAATATGTATTGCATAAAGCAAAAAAGAGAGAATTCGATATTCTCCCCTTTCCTGCCCTTATGGAATTATTGCTTATTCAATCTTGCTGCCTGCCTTAACCCCAAACTTCATCGGCCACTTCTTTAATAAGACGAAGTTTCTCCCATTGTTGCTCGCCTTCTTCGCTTTCCTGCTTCATTGCATTCATATTGCAGACGTTCCCTAAATATTATACTATTATTTTGAAACTTCGAATTGCAAATATATTCTGAATACTAGAGTTCGTACTTTAAAGAAAAAGAGGGATACAGATGGAATTCTCGAATAAACTTCAACAACTGCCTACTCAGTTTTTTGCGGCGCTTGTACAAAAAGTGAATGCAGCCATTGCCCAGGGACATGATGTCATTAACCTGGGGCAAGGAAACCCAGACCGCCCGACGCCTCCCCATATTATCAAAGCTTTGCAGCAAGCTTCGGAAGATCCACAGACTCACAAATACTCGCCTTTCCAGGGTATTCAAGAGCTAAAAGAAGCAGCGGCCCATTTTTATAAACGCGAATATAATGTGGACATTGACCCCGAAACGGAAGTGGCTATTCTTGGCGGGGCGAAAATTGGCTTGGTGGAGCTGCCCATGGCAATTTTGAACCCCGGAGATTTTATGATTCTTCCAGACCCAGGCTACCCTGATTACCTTTCTGGTGCCGTACTGGGGGATGTGCAGTATGACACTTTTCCATTAACAGAAGAAAATGACTTTTTGCCGGATTATGGCGCTTTGACGGAAGAGGTAAAAAAACGCGCAAAATTAATGTACTTAAATTATCCAAATAACCCGACAGGAGCTACCGCCAATTTGGAGTTTTTCGAAAAAACCGTCGCATTTGCCAACCAACATAATATTGCGGTGGTCCACGATTTCGCATATGGTGCCTTAGGGTTTGACGGCAAACGCCCTGTAAGCTTCCTGCAAGCAGAGGGAGCAAAAGAGGTGGGTGTTGAATTTTATACCTTATCGAAAACCTACAATATGGCCGGATGGCGTGTTGGCTTTGCGGTAGGAAATGCAAAGATTATTCGTGCAATCAACCTGCTTCAGGACCATCTATTTTGCAGCATCTTCCCTGCCATTCAAGTTGCAGCAGCTGCTGCTTTAAACGGCGACCAGGATTGCGTCGAGGAACAGCGCGCCATTTATGAAAGCAGACGAAATGTGTTGGTGGAAGAAGCACATCGAATCGGCTGGAAGATTAAAGCGCCAAAAGGTTCTTTCTTTGCCTGGCTAAAGGTGCCGGATGGTTATACAAGCGAAAGTTTTGCAGACTTGTTATTGGAAAAGTCGCATGTTGCGGTTGCGGCAGGAAATGGTTTCGGGGAACACGGCGAGGGATATGTCCGCGTGGGCCTGTTGGTTAGTGAGGAACGATTAAAAGAAGCCATGCATCGGATCGAAAAATTAGGCTTATTCGAAGAGAACGCGGTTTATGCAACCAAGGAATGAATAAAAGGATTCCCTCGAAACTTTGAGGGAATCCTTTTAATGGTGTGTCCTGTACAATAAATTCAAAAACATATCTGAAAATCGGAATCTAAGACCCCATAAATCCAAATGTACCCGTATACTTATATAAAATAAGCCATCACTGCCTAATAATCTTAATTCACAACTTCCGCTATTTCTTCTACAACCCCATTTTGATTATTAGGCGTTAATTTTAACGTAAAGAGTGTGATTAAACTAATAAGCAGGAAACCAGCAATCAAAAACATTCCTTGCGTTAAATTAAGAACCCCCAAAATCATGGGCCCCAAGAAACCACCGAGTGAAGAAAGTGTGCTGACAAGCGCAATTCCGGCGGGAGCTGTTGATTCTGAAAAGAAGAAAGTTAAAAACGCATAAAAAGTGCCCGATATACTATACAATCCAGCCGACGTAATGGAAAGCATCAGTACCATCATGGGGGCGCTTGAGACGAGAGCACAACCAACAATTCCAACCAATGCAATCGAAACACTCACACCAAGATGCAATTTATGAGTATTTGTTCGATCTGCATTCCAGCCGGCAAAGAGTATAGATGGAACAGCAATAATGGATGGAATCATCGCTAGCCAACCGATCTCCATAATCGTGGTTGAAGAAGAAGATAACGATTTAATAATCGTCGGCATCCAATAGGACAGTGCATTAACAGCAACAAATCCCGCAATGTTAAATAAAGATAGTTTCCAAACCTTTGAATCTTTTAACATCCCAAGATGGGAAGTTTTATTTAATTTTGCACTTAACTGCCTTTCCTTTTCCAGCTCTCCTTCAAGCCATGATTTTTCCTCATCCGTTAACCATTTTGCCTGTTCGGGTTTATTAGTCAGATAAAATAAAACAACAACCCCTAAAAGCACAGCCGGGATTCCTTCCAATATAAACATCCATCGCCATCCAGCTAAGCCATTCCAAGAAATATTCTCAATAATCCAAGTAGAAAGGGGTGCACCAATCAACGCACTTAACGGCAACGCTACAAAAAACAGTGCCGTTGCTTTCCCTCTTTCACGCGCTCTAAACCAATATGTTAGGTAAAGAATAATCCCTGGAAGAAAACCAGCTTCAGCTGCCCCCAGCAAAAAACGCAAGATATATAAATGGGTAGCAGACTGGGCAAAGCCAGTTAAGACAACAATAATGCCCCATGTGACCATAATCCGCGAAATCCACAACTTTGCTCCGACTTTATGGAGAATGAGGTTGCTTGGCACTTCAAAAAGAAAATAACTGATAAAAAACAACCCTGACAACAACCCAAACACTTCAGCTGTTAGAGACAAGTCTGCATTCATTTTCAAAGCCGCATACCCAATATTGACCCGATCCAGGAAAGCGACGACATACAAAAGTAAAATAAAAGGTAAAATCCTTCTCATTGTTTTCTTAACCGTTCTTTTTTCAATCGATTGAATAGCTTGTACTTGATTCAAATAAATCCCTCCCAATTAGGTAATTTAGATTTTCAATATCCTATCTTTAAATCCGTCTTTACCTTTTCATTATCGAATCAATATTAGACTTGGTTAGAAATCCCCTCCTTCAGTAAACGATAGGTTTTACCCTGTTTTAGAAACCCCTTTCAAAAAACTCTTGATGCTCTAACTTTCTTTTATGTATTTAAATATTCTTTATTTACTATGTTAAGCTTGTAAAAGGAACGTCTAAAATAAATTTTAGAAAATTCCTTAAAACTACACTAGAATAAAAATCATCTGTTTTTACTTGTATTTTCATATATTTTTATTTGAAATAAAAATATACCAGACACACAAACAATTCTAAATTGTGTGTGTGCCTGGTACCTATTTTTTCAAAAGCCTCAAACAGAATCCAGGAATAAGCCCGCAGTCATTTCATCCAGCTTTTCACCGTTAGTTGCTTCATCGAGCAACTGTCTTGCCATTCTTTCCGATTCGGCATATAAATTGGCATTCATAACGGCTTCCTTCATTGTGGCACGATAGTTTGATACGATTGCTTGAATATTTGCCTCCTCCACCGCTGTTGGGTGACAAAGACTGGCCATATCGAAAATCTCATCCCCCGCTCGTTCCGGAAAATACTCATGCGGCTCCGTACTGTCAAAAATACACCATTTTAATTCCGGCAATATGACCATATCCACCGATTTGGAGTCTAGGCCGCACCAGATCGTTTGTACGTCAAATCCACGCTCAAGCGCCACTTCTGCCAGTTTCTTCATCATGGAAGACTTGCCGGTTCCCGGGTATCCTTTAATAAAGAGGCGTTTTTCAAGATTTTGCGTTATGCTTTGAACGTAATCGCGCGCCCCGGCCGGCGTTAATGTTCCAAGCAAGCGATGCGTATGTTCCCCGCTTTTTTTGATGTTCTCATTGCCCAATACCGTCCCAATCAGTTCATCGATTTTCGCATCAAGCCCAGCCCAGTCCATATAACGGCGCGTTTCGACTTCCCACTCATCGTGAAGTTTTAAGGCGTTTGATAAAGACTGAAAGCATTGTTGATAATACTCTTCTTTTCTAGTTTTTAAATACTCAAGGTTTTTTTGTTGTTCGAGGATTTTCTGGTGATCCATGCATCCATCCAGAGAAATGACTTGTATATTTTCAAGTGGATCTAATGAAAGATTGGTTGCTTCGAGGATGAGAATGTCGTGTGGTTTCTTAATGAACAGCGCCTGTATCGACTTTTCGAAAAATGGGTCATGGTAATACTCAACGTCTATTCCTTTCTTGCTATAAAAATCTCCCAATTCCAGCAGCTTTTCCGAAACCTTAAAGCCCTGTGCGCCTTCCAATAAATAAATGGATTTCGCTTCGTTCATGATTTCTTTGTAAACATTCTTGATTCCCTGACCGGTTAACGATTGCCCGAAAAAGTGTGTAATTATAGCGCTCAAAAAGACGTCATCCTTCCATTGATTATTTCACTTTATGTGTATGTAAAAGGCCCAAAAAAGGTGCCAAACACCAATTCGATTCTTAAAATCAAGAATCGCATTAGTGACTGGCACCTAAAAAATTTAGTTTATTACGCCTAATTCACGGCCCACTTTTTCGTAGATTGCCAGAGCATCGTCCAGCATTTCCTTCGTATGTGCCGCGGTAGGCATATTGCGGACACGTCCTGTTCCTTTCGGTACTGTCGGAAAGACGATGGCTTTAGCGTAAACGCCTTCTTCAACAAGACGTTTCGAAAATTGCTGCGTTAACTTTTCATCCCCAATAATACATGGCGTAATCGGGGTTTCAGACGCACCAATCTCAAAGCCAAGTTTTTTCAATCCCGCTTTTAAATAATCGCCGTTTTCCCAAAGTCGATCATGCAATTCCGTCGACTCCATAATCATCTCAACGGCACGGGTAATGGCTGCCACATCACCTGGCGTAACAGCGGTTGAGAAAAGGAATGGACGAGAACGCACTTTTAGCCAGTCAATCAAATTTTTCTTTCCGGCCACATAACCGCCGACTACCCCTATTGCTTTGGAAAGCGTGCCAATTTGGAAATCAATTTCTTTTTCAAGCCCAAAATGCTTTACCGTCCCTTTTCCTTTCCCCGTAACCCCAGAACCATGCGCATCATCCACATAGGTGATGAGGTCGAACTCTTTTGCAATCTCGACAATTTCAGGCAATTTTGCAATGTCCCCATCCATCGAGAAAACGCCGTCCGTTATGACCATGATTTTATTGTATAAGCCGGATTCTTTTGCCTCTTTCGCCTTTGTGCGAAGATCGTCCATATCCGAGTGTTTGTAGGCAATGATTTTTGCTTTTGAAAGACGGCACCCATCAATGATGGAGGCATGGTTCAATTGATCGGATAGAATGGCGTCGTTTTTGTCCATGACAGCGGAAATGGCTGCCATGTTGCAGTTAAATCCGGACTGATAGGAAATCGCCGCTTCTGTTCCTTTAAATTCAGCCAATTTCTCTTCCAATTTTACGTGAAGGTCCATTGTTCCGTTGATCGTACGAACCGCTCCTGCCCCCACACCGTATTCATCGATTGCTTTTTTGGCAACCTGTTTTAGTTCTTCGTTGGTTGCCAAACCTAAATAGTTATTGGATGATAGATTGATTAATTTCTTTCCATTTACCTGGATGATGGGACCGTTTGCCCCTTCAACCGCATCTATTTCGTTGTATAGGCCTTGGTCTCGCAAGGCTTCCAGATTTTCGTTTAAAAATGCATCTAATATTTTGGACATGGATTTCTCCCCCTACACCATAGTTATCTTAGATTTTAGCACACTCTCTTGAGCTTTCGATAGGAATACTCTAAAATGACAACCTAACTTTTGTTAGAAATTCTTGACAAAAAGTTAAGTAAACATTACATTGTATGTAGCATATGTTAAGTAAACATAACATTTCGTTCGGTATGTTTAACAAGGAGGTTATACATTGCTAAAAAATCGTGTAAAAGAATTGCGGGCAAGATATAACTTCACGCAAAGCGAATTAGGAGAACGGGTCGGAGTAACGAGGCAAACCATCGCCTTCATTGAAAAAGGTGAATTTTCTCCTTCCATTACACTTGCTTTAAAGCTTGCAAAGGAATTAAAGGAACCACTTGATCAATTATTCTGGTTGGAGGAGGATGAAAAGTGAACATTCGTATGATGTATCCGTTTTTTAATATTATAGGCTGTGTCATTTTCTTATTTATAGGATGGGGTTTTACGAGAAACGATGCCACAATTTCAGAAAATACTTTTGACTATACGATTCATCCTGTAGGAATCATTGCATGGCTAATATTAGTGGCTTTGTGTCTTGTTTTTTCATTTTTAATAAAAAGATATAACAAAATGAATCCAGATAAACAAATCAAGACTTTTACAATGACGCCACCGGAATATATCGAAGAAGATGAAATGTATCAATATGCAACCATGAAGGCAACAAAAAAAGTCTATACATTCCTTATATGGGCATTACCTGCGATTCTACTCTATATAATCTTGCCATTGCCGTTTTCCGAATATGGAGTTTTCTTCATCATCACAGTGATCATAATTATTCAAAATCTGCTTTACTTCTTTGAAATGAGGAAATTTAAAGAGCTGTAAATGCAAAAAACCTCGCAAAAGCTAGGATTCTTTTGCGAGGTGATCCATCTCCTTATGAGAGGGTTTATTTTCATCAAGTGAATGCTGGATTCTTTTTTCAAGCATGTTGCGAAAAAATGGCAAGGACCATTGAACAATATAGCCGGTGCACAAGGCAATAATGATCGTTCCCGCTCCGACAGGCCCACCAAGCAGCCAGCCAATCAAGGCAATGATTGCCTCCATCATTAAACGCGCTTTGCCAATCGAGCCCGCGAATTTTTTAGCGAAGATAATCATCAGCGTATCTCGCGGACCGGCTCCAAGATTGGGAGAAATATAAAGGGCACAGCCAACTCCCAAAATCACAACGCCCAGCAGGAAGTACAGCGCACTAGATAAAGAGTTTGTGGAGCTTGGCAATAGCCAGTTAAAAAAGTCGATAAACACCCCACATAAAAACATGTTAAGCCATGTTGCGAGCTTCGGCCATTCTTTTAAATAGAGAGATGTAGATCCTAAAACAATAAGTCCTGTAATAACGGACCATGAACCGACTGTTAATCCGACTTTTTCAAATAATGCGATGTGCAACACATCCCATGGACTGACTCCCAACACTTTCCCTTTAATTGTCATGGAAACACCCAAACACAACACTGCCAATCCGGAAAAGAAGAATAGCCATTTCCACATTTGTTCATTTTTCACTACAAAGCCTTCTTTCTAACTCTATAAAACTTTTCCAACTTTACCCTACATATCACAAAAATTTATTTTCTAAACCGTCAGCTTTGAAAAGTTCGCATGCGTTATACTTACTAAATCATGGGGATTTAATTGGACTTGCAACCCAATTTTTCCGGCACTGACAATCAAATAGTCCAATGAAACAGCCGATTCGTCGATATAGGTTGGAAATTGTTTTTTCATGCCAATAGGAGAGCAGCCTCCTCGAATATATCCTGTCGTGGGAAGCAGGTCTTTTACATGAAGCATTTCAATTTTCTTCTCCTCTACGACCTTCGCGCAAGTTTTTAAATTCAACTCAGCACTCACAGGAATCACAAAAACAAAGTACTTCCCCGCTCCAGCAGTAGCAACCAATGTTTTAAATACATGCGCAACGGGTTGCCCCGTCTTGTTTGCTACAGTAATGCCATCGATTCTATGATCCTCTATTGTATATTCCAGCAAGTTGTATTTTATTTTTTGCTGATCCAATAAACGCACAGCATTCGTTTTCACTTTCTTTTCTTTTGCCAATGACGCCCCTACTTCCACATGCATTATCATACTATATCCATCATACCAAACCCAACAAGAAAAAGATGTAAAAATGCCCGCCAGAAGCACATTTGCTCACAGCGGACATTGGGAATATGTTTGTTTGTTTTTTAGTCGGTTCAACCCGACATTGTAAGATCAAATTCGCCTTGGCGTATTTGAGTCCAGATTTTATCGAGCCAGCTCGATAAACTTCCTTTAAAAAATCTGTGACATCCGCCGAAGACTGTAGTTAAATGTTATTGAACTTTTGCTAAATGACGCACTAATTGGCCATGGTGGCCCACAACGTGTTGAACTACTAAATGGTCAACCAAGAATGATAATGGTTTGCCATCAAAGTTTGGATTATAACTTGGGGCTGTTTTAACTAAATCTTCTTCCGTTACTTTTCCGAGTGTTTCTTCCACTCGTGGAATCAGATTTTGCAGTGCTGCGATCACATCCGCTTTTTTAAGTTGGGATACAACTTTTTCATCTACTGCCGCCAAACGACGTACATGTTCATGATTTCGGCCCCATTTTGCTCCTGGAACTACTAATAATGCTTCCAAATCAACCAGCCAGAAATCAACAGCTTCCAATATATGTGCAACAATTTGCATTCCTGACCACTCAGGTTCGGAAGGTTTAATGTATAAAGTTGCTTCATCAGTCTCTTCAAGCACCTTTACGATTTCATTAATCGTATTTTTGAATAGTTCCACTTTTTCATTTAAAATTGCAGTTGTCATAAATAAGACACTCCTTTTATTATATAAATAGTGAAATTATATCACTCTATGTGAAATAATGGAATTTAAGGATGGAACCAGAAAGGATTCGCTGTTAAATGGACAAAGCTTCAACAATCGGGTCGCTCGTGCACGGAGCCAACATTATTCACGTTGTTGCCCAAAGTGACACCCCACTAAAATTTACGGATATTCAAGAACAAACAGGAATTTCAAAAAGCAATCTTTATAAATACTTGAACACTTTAACTCAACTGGATTTCCTTTATAGAGATATAAAACAAGGAAACTATACGCTGGGTTACAAGTTTCTTGAGTATGGCAATGCTGCCATGAAAAACAATGACGTTGCCAGCAAACTCTCTTCCTATTTTAAGGAAATTAGCAATCTTGCAAATATGACAACTTCTTTATCCGTCTGGTTGAACGATACACCCGTGATTACGAATATCTGGAATACAAACTATGGTTTAAATATCGGTGCTCAAATCGGAACAAAACTCCCACTGCTTTCAGCTGCAGGGAAAGTACATGCAGCTTATGCAAATAGTGAGGAAATTTTCAATTGGATTGAACAAGAACAAAGCAAAGATTCCACTTTTTCCGTGGAAGCATTTCAACATGAATTGAATGAAATACGCACATCCCGTATTGCTTTTGCAAAAGAACCACTAACAAAACATGTTTCATCCATGAGCATGCCCATTTTGGATTATAAAAATGAACTCGTTGCTGCTTGTACAATCATTGGTTTTACAGAACAAGTCCCGAAAGATCAATCTTCCGAAATTGTTCAGAGAGTGATGGACATTAACAAATCAATGTCCCGTGCTTTCGGCTATAAAGATTAGTATAAAATGCGTTAGACAGAATACTCTAACGCATTTTAATTTTATGGAAAGAAGCTTAAGATTTGATTAAATTTTCAGCTTCTTTTTTATATTTATTGAAAATTCCGTATAGGAAATCTACTGCATAGAAATCTTGTGCTTTATGTCTTGCGAATGCTGCATTACGCATCATGATCAACACTTTATCTTCAGCATGGATGATTTCTCCCCAGTTGCGTGCACTAGTTTGAACCATTGCAGAACGTGGAATGCGAATCTCTTGATATTTTTTGAATGCTTCTTCGTAAGAGTCGTTGGCTTTTAATTGTTCACCCAAAATGTAAGAGTCCTCTAACGCTTGAACTCCACCTTGTGCAAGGTATTGAAGCATTGGGTGAGCTGCATCCCCAAGCAATGCAACGTTTCCTTCTGTCCAATTGTCAATTGGAAGACGGTCATACATTGGCCAACGGAATTGACGGTTGATAAATTTGATTGCATTTTCTACTAATGGGTGTGCACCTTCAAAACGTTTTGCCATTTCGTCTGGATTACCCCAATCTTCTTTCGTTGCATCATATGATTTAAATACAACTACTTGGTTGTATAACTCGCCACGACGTACTGGATATTGCACCATGTGAAGGTTTGGACCGATCCACATAATCACATCATCCATATTTAAGTTTGCGTCGCTTGATACTTCTTCAATTGGAATCGTACCACGGTAAGCTACATAAGTAGAGTTGATTGGTTCGTCATTAGCGAACTTCTTGCGGATATTTGATTTTAATCCGTCCGCGCCAATTACCGCTTCAGCTGTATATGTTTCGCCATTTTGGTTTGTAATTGTTACAGTTCCATTGTTTTGTTCCGCACTTTGGATAGCTTGGTTGTTGAAGAATTTGATGTTGTCAATTTTTTGGCATGCCTCGAATAACACGCGGTGTAAATCTGAACGATGCAGCACCACATAAGGTTGCCCAAATTCTTTTTGGAATGCTTCTCCTAAATCCAAAGTTGCTAATTCTTTCGCTGTATAAACATCCTTCAGAACCAGACGTTTCGGCAATACTGCCACTTTTAGGATTTCCTCTTTTACGCCAAGATAATCCAACACTTCTAAGGCATTCGGAGCTAATTGAATCCCCGCACCAACTTCCCCAAACTCAGGTGCTTGCTCAAAAACGGAAATGGATTTTCCAGTATTTTTAGAAATTGAAAGAGCAGCTGCTAAACCGCCAATTCCCCCACCTACTACGATGATATCGCTTACATTTGCCATATATTTTTTCCCCCTAATCTGCTATATAGTCCACAAATAGAGAACCGCGTTCTCGTTAATAGAAATTTATAACACTTTTCACCCTTTCGTCAACAAAAAATTTAAAAGATTTAGAAATTTGTATATAAACCAAATTTTGTTATAATAGCAAACTAATCAAAGAAAAAGCCTGAACAATTCTTTTTTCTTCGCAGGAAAATCAAGCAACTATAATCCAAGGAGGAGCACTATGACTACGAAAAACAAAGTCTCGGTCATTCAATCACTGCAAGTTGGACTGAAGCTATTGGATGTGTTGGCCGAACAAAAAGAGCCTTTGAAATTTACTGATATACAAAACTTAACTTCCATGACCAAGAGCAATCTATATAAATACCTTTCCACTCTTTGCGAATTTGGAGCTGTTTACCGAAACCCGGTAACCAATACATATACATTGGGGCAAAAACTAATAAAACTGGGCAACATCGCCATGGGGCAATCGTCAATTATTGAACTTGTCATTCCATACTTAAAAAAAATCAACGAAAATACAAATTTAACGGCTTTACTTGCCATTCCATCGGTTAATGGCCCTCTTGTCACCTACATTTCCAGTGCAGACTATGGAATCAATATTGGTGCACAAATTGGAACGACTTTACCGCTTTCATCATCAACAGGCATCATCTACTCCGCTTTTCCGAACGCACATTTGCAGGAATGGCTTGAAAATGAAAAATCCAAAATGACGAAGGCGGAGCTGCAAACCTTTGAATATGAAAAAGAAAATGCGAGAAAGCGGTTTTTTGCATCAAAAATTGAGCCACTGATCGAACATGTTTCAAGTTTTAGTGTTCCCATTTTAAATTTTAGCGATGAGCTGATTGGAGCCATTACCATCGTCGGCTATACGGAAATTGTACCGAAAGCGGCAGAACACCCTACCGGCCAAATCGTCCTTGAAATCGCCCAGCAAGTTTCCGACTACTATGGACACTCTAAATAGCGGCTTAAAGTCTGCTAGATAGAGAGGAAAAGACAAATTAATCCATCTTTTCTGAAAATAAATAACATTGACTTTTTTTTGAGAAGATATTAATCTTTTTATAAATAGTGAACTTTTTTCACCATTGGAGAATATGATTTTTTAGGGGGATCTCAATGAAACTTATAAACTACACAGCAGCAGGATATACAAGAGCGGGAGCGATTGTAGAAGATAAAGTAATCGATTTAAACTATGCGTATCAAGCACAACTAAAAGCGGAAGGCAAATATCGTTATGAAGAAATCGCGCATGCCTTTGTACCGGCGACTGCAGACGAGTTATATCAAGGGGGCAAAGAATCTCTTCAACTTGCTCAAGGTGCAATCGATTTCATCCTAGCCAACCCGGAAAGCTTTGATAAAAAGGTGATTTTCAATAAAGAAGAAGTAAAAGTTGAAGCACCTGTTCAAAAACCAGGAAAAATCATTTGTGTGGGCCACAACTATCGTGAACACATTTTGGAAATGGGACGCGAACTTCCTTCTAACCCAGTTATTTTCGCGAAATTCGCCAATACAATTTTAGGACCGGATGACGATATTCCATTCTATCCAATTTCAGACCAACTTGACTATGAAGCGGAATTCACTTTCGTAGTCGGAAAGCAAGCACGCAACGTATCCGAAGAAGATGCACTTGATTATGTAGCAGGCTACACAATTACAAACGACGTAACATACCGCGATATTCAACGTCGTACACTACAATGGCTGCAAGGTAAAACAGTTGACGGTTCTGCACCAATGGGACCTTACTTGGTAACTTCAGATGAATTGCAAGATCCATCAGGCCTGGATGTAGTATTAAAAGTAAATGGTGAAGTTCGCCAAAAAACAAATACTGCAAACCTAGTATTCGATGTGAAAAAACTGGTTTCATTCTTGTCGAACTTAATGACGCTAGAACCAGGAGACGTTGTCTTGACAGGTACTCCAGGTGGTGTAGGAGTAGCGATGGATCCTCCTCAATTCTTGAAAGATGGCGATGTTGTAACAATCGAAATCGATAAAGTCGGTACACTTGAGAACAAAGTAAAAGCGACAGAAGTGGTTCCAACGGTTTAAGAATCAAGATATCAAGGGAACGGAAGGGTCTGAGTAGTGTTTGGGTTCACTACTCCCCTTTTCTTATAAAAAATAAAATGTAAAGGGGATTTCAATATGGGTGAAGTAAGTCAAGAAGTAAAAGAGTTTATGAAAAGTTCAATTGTAACCGATTACACAAAAGACATTCAACAGTACAACCTTGGGCCTCTTTGGGAAGCAATCCCGGAAATCATGAACAAAACGCCACAACCTCACGCGGAAGCGTACCTTTGGAGCGATGAGTTAATTAAAAAGAAAATGGCGGAAGCCGCACAAATTTTCACGCCTGAACGCGGTGGTGAACGCCGTGCGATCTACTTCCAAAATCCTGGTTTAACATACCGTAAACCATGGGGCTGGGCTTCTACAACGCAAACTATCTATGCAGCGGTGCAAATGTTATTGCCAGGTGAAAAAGCACCCTCCCACCGTCACTCGCAAAGTGCCCTGCGCTTCATCTCTGAAGGCTCAGGTGCATATACAATCGTGCAAGGCGAACGTATTTTCATGGAAGAAGGCGATTTCTTAATCACGCCTAAAAACTTATGGCACGGCCACGAGCATTTGGGAACGGAACCGATGCTCTGGATGGATGCACTTGATATTCCGACGATCTACTCGATTGGCGGTACATTCTTTGAACCATTCGAAGACGGTCTGCAACAGCCGGATATTCCAGATAACTTCACTGAAAAACGCTACCGCGGCGGTATGGTTCGTCCTGTTGGCGACGATAAATATACGGTTGCTCCACTTGCCAACTATAAATGGGACCGTACAGTAGAAGGCATTAAAGGGTTAATGGAATTCGATCCAGATCCACATCACGGCTTTGCGGTGGAATACATCAATCCATCAACAGGTAAATCTGCCAACCCTACTTTAGGTACAAGAATGCAGCATTTACCAAAAGGTTTCCATACAAAAGCGTTGCGCCATACACATTCAACAGTTTACCAAGTTCATAGAGGATCTGGTTACACTGTCATTAATGGTGTTCGTTTTGACTGGAAAAAAGGCGATTATTTCGTAGTGCCAAACTGGGCTTGGTATGAGCATGTTGCTTCTGAAGACTCTTACCTATTCTCGGTTAACGATATTCCGATTATGGATCGTTTCGATTTGGAACAAGAGCAAGCATACGAATCAAACAACGGCCACCAAACCGTTACGGGCGAATTCAAAGCGGCATTCCGTTAATCTTCCTCTTTATATTGAATAAAAGAATAATATATTTATTATATTGAAATAAGGGTAGAATTTAGATTTCATTCTAAGTTCCACCCTTTTTTTCTTTGGCCTCAAAAGTTTTTTCTTTGAAAAAAGGGAGAGTACCAATAATTAATTAGTTTTGAACATTTTAATTTTTCAAAATATTATTGACATCTTTGTGTCGATTTTTTATATTATAAGAGAATTGATTTCCCTATTTGGGGAAAAATAGTAGATTAAATGAAAACGCTTTTTTTCTAGAATAGTTCTATTATTTTCTAGAAGATAAGGATTTGCCATTCAAATATGGTATTTAGGTTGCTTTAGCTTGTCTGTTCACTATTGATTTTTTAGTTAATAGAATCGCATATCAGTGACCTTTATATAAACAAAGGGAGATTTTAAGGGGGATTATCTATGAAATTTAAGAAGTATTGGTTATTGCTAGTATTATCTATTGCCGCCGCTATTTTAACAGCCTGTGTCGAAAACAACGACTCAGCAGCTCCACAAGGAAATAGCGAAGGTTCAAGCGAGGGAGATACACGTACATTCAAAATAGCACACGTTGTACAAGAATCCCATGTGTGGAATGCTACAGCAGTGAAATTCGGGGAAGAATTATCCGCTCTTTCAGACGGAAGACTAAATGTTGATATCTACCCTGCTTCCCAACTTGGAGCTGAAGCCGATATGGTGCAGCAGATTGAAACGGGGACAGTTGATTTTGGATTTATCACAAACGCTTATATGAGTACTCGCGAAGATTCATTAAATGCTTGGTTCATGCCCTACTTGTTTAATAATTTAGAAGAAGCTGTGGCAATGCGTGATTCCGAAGAAGCCAAGCAAATGCTGGAGGCTTTGAGTTCACAAGGTTTGGTTGGACTGGATTTTGCTTTTGCCGGTAACCGCCACGTATTAATGAAGGACGGTTTTGCAGAAACACCTGAAGATTTGAAAGGGAAAAAGATTCGTATCATCGGCAGCCCTGCAATGCAATCTTACTGGGAAAAAGTTGGTGCCGGTCCTACAGCAATGCCTTTATCGGAAGTTTATACTTCCCTGCAAACTGGTGTTATTGATGGAATTGACATCGATTTGGATGCCCTTGCAACTGAAAAATATTATGAAACTGCAAAGTATTTAACACTAACAAATCAAATGACCTTCCCTACTGTGATTGTCATGAGTCAGAAAATCTATGATGAATTATCTCCTGAAGATCAAGATATTGTTAAACAAGCGATGAAAACCGCTGTTGACTGGGGTGTTGAGGAAGCGGTTAAACGTGAAGCATCGAACTTGGAAACTTTGAAAGCAGCGGGAGTTGAAGTGCAGGAGAGCATCGATACTGCACCATTCCAGGCGGTAACAGATGAAGTACGCAAAGAGTTTTCCGATAAATCAGATATCGTTAAATCATTTATAGAAACGGTTGAGAGTAAGTAATCTTTTCAATAATTAATGTTTCATGCATCAATAAGCCTGGGACTTTCTCACTTATCAATTTTAGATAAGCGCAGAAGTCCCCTTTTATTTAAAAAATCTATTAGATTGAAGGTGAGGATATGAAAGTTCTAAATAAAGTAAGCGATGCCGTTTTCAGATTCGAAAAGTGGCTTGCTGTTCTTCTTGCTCTTTTGTTGCTTGTCGCTCTCGCTGGAGGCGTATTATATCGCTATTTGCTAAAACTGCCTTTATTCTGGGCGGATGAGTTGGCCATTTTCTGTTTGATCTGGATGACTTTTGTTGGTGGCAGCATGAGCTTAAAAGTAAAAGAAGCTCCAACGATTAACCTTCTAACGGATACTGTGTCACCCAAAATGAAGAGGGTTTTTCTCATTCTTAGCAATGTTATTTTATTAGTATTCACAGCTTATATTTTGTACTTATCCTACTATTGGCTAAGTGCTTCAAATATTAAAGTTCAAACCTCTACAGCCATGAATATGCCGAAAATATACTCTTATTTAAGTATACCCGTAAGTTTTATTTGTACAGCCATTCATTTGCTTAATTCAACGGTAATGGCCCTTCTGGGAAGAGAAGAAAAAGGAGGACTCCAATAATGACAATTGCTTTAATCATTTTTGCCCTTTTGCTTTTGTTAGGGGTTCCTATTGCCTATGTTTTAGGGATTACAACAATTATTTATATTCTTGTAACGGATAATATCGGCCTGATGCTAACGGTGCCGCAGCGGTTATATTCGGGAATGGAAAATTATGGGTTATTGGCGATTCCTCTTTTCATGCTTGCAGGAGAATTAATGAACTTTGGAGGTATTACAAAACGTCTTGTAGATGTAGCCAAAACATTCTTTGGCCATTATTTGGGTGGATTAGCCCATGTTAACGTTATTGCAAACATGTTACTGTCTGCCATTATGGGATCTGCAACAGCTCAAATTGCCATGATGAGCCGGACAATGGTTCCCGAAATGGAGAAAGCAGGCTATTCTAGAGCTTTCAGTGCAGCTACAACTGCAGCGGCCGGTCTTTTGGGTCCTATCATCCCGCCAAGTATGATGTTTATTATCTATGGTGTCGGTTCAGGTGCATCCATTGGGGACATGTTTATCGCCGGAATAATTCCAGGTATTATACTTGGACTCGCGTATATGGGGGTCATTGCCTACATCGGAAAGAAAGCACAGTGGCCAACTCAACCACGCGCTTCCATGAAAGAAATTACGACGTCCATGGTACAGGTCATTCCTGCTCTTTCAGTTCCTCTGATTATCATTGTCGGGATTATTTCAGGCATTTTCACTGCAACTGAATCAGCGGCAATCGCTTGTGTTGTTGCACTGATTGTTGGAGTGTTTTTCTATCGGGAATTAAAATTATCCGTTTTGCCAAAAGTATTGATCAATACAACCATCACCACTTCAGTCATCACAGTTTTAATTGCTATGGCGAACCTTTTTGGATGGATGCTTTCTTTTGAAAAAGTACCCCAGAATATCGCCAACTGGATGGTATCACTTTCGGAAAATCCTCTAGTGTTTTTATTGCTTGTTAACATATTCTTATTGATTATAGGTATGTTTATGGATGGAATGGCAGCATTAATTATATTAATTCCCATCTTTATGCCTTTGCTTCCTACATATGAGATTGATCCAATCCATTTTGGCATGATTATTTGCATTAACTTAACAATTGGTATTTTGACGCCGCCGATTGGATCCGGTTTATATGTCGCTTCTTCTTTGGCAAATGTTTCGCTCGGTTCTCTGATCAGGGCTCTCACGCCGTTCTTGATTATCTCGGTCATTGTACTATTAATTCTTACGTATGTTCCATCGCTAACACTATGGTTGCCAAATGCACTAAAATAACCATTAACCACAATGCTTGCAAAATCCCAATTGATTTTGCAGGCATCTTTTATATAAGCAAAAAATCCACAAAACATTTGAGTTTGTGGATTGAAGGTTTATGCAATTTGCGAAAATGTCGTTTGTCCGGCTGAATATCCGTTTTGTGCCAGCTGCATGTGAAGTTTGTATGTGGAGATTGCTTTGTTGTAGGTTTTTTGAAAGATTGCTTTTTCCAGACTTTCATTTAAGGAAAATTCGCTATACCCATTTCCGTTCATCCTTTGGGTTTCGGCTTCCGAGAAATCGAAGCGGTTGCTTGCCAATCGATTCTCATCAGACTCCTCGCTGCTGCCGATCTGCGCCATGCTTTGCAAAATTTCAGGAGATGAAGAATCAATCGTTGTAGAATAATCATGGATTTCTTTCTTTGCGGCGGTAGAGTCTTTTTCAAAAAGCTCTTTCTCGGTTTCGCCGGAAAGTAAATCTTCTAGAATTTTGATTACTGGGTTGTTGTTTACTTGGGTGTAGATTGCATTTTTCTTGTATGCCTCATTTGCCTCTTTGCGCTGAAAAATCTTTTTGCGTTCTTGAAAATCACTATTGATCAAACTTGAAATTTTCAATTCTATCACCCTTATCCATAAATAAACTTCAGAAAGTATATATATTATAAGGTTTTTTTCTAAATTTTACAAATATTATCTTTTAAAGCAGCAAACTTCACCTTTTCTTGAATAAAAGAAAAAATGTGCAAGCTAGTTAGCGTACACATTTTTCCCACTGTTTTGTATAACTAGAATGGTTTCGGCAATATTAGCAGCATGGTCTCCCACGCGCTCCAAATTACTGATTATATCTGCGTATACAATTCCGGCCGTACTTGAACAGCCTCCCTGTTTTAGCCGATAAAAATGACGTTTGCGCATAATCTCAACCAAGTCATCAATGTGGTTTTCCCTGGCCAGAACTTCCTTCGCAAATTCTTTGCTTTGCTTATCCAGTGCAAGGACGGATAAACTGACTGTATCCAATACCAGCTCGTACATTTCCTTTAATTCTCCACATGCATCGGGACTAAACTTTACTCGATGGGAATCCTTGAATTGAACCAGCTCAACGATATTTTCAAAATGATCCCCTACTCGCTCAATATTCCGTATATTTTGGAACAAGGCATGGTGAAGTTTGGAGTCGCTTTCAGACAAAGATACCTGGGATAAAGCCACTAAATAATCAGTTGTTGCCCGGTCAAGCTTGTTGATCACTTCCTCCAGCTGAACCGTTGTATGGGCATGTTTAGCATCGCTGGTAAATAAATAATCCATGGATTCTTGAAGCCCTTTTACGGCAATTTCACCCATTCGGACCACTTCTTCTTTTGCCTGCCCTAATGCAATGGTTGGAGATTGTCCAATGAATGACTTGTCTATGTATGTTTCGCTATTCTCAGCCAAAGAATTCTCTCCCGGTACCAATTTTGTGACAATGAATGCCAATACCCCGACAAACGGCAATTGAATGAGCATATTGATGACATTAAATGTCCCGTGCGCAAATGCAATTTGCATTTTGCGTTCAAGGTTCAATACCATGGCAACCCACTCTACATATGTACTGAATAGGGGTAAAAAAATCATAAAAATGATTGTCCCTATGATATTAAATAAGACATGTGATGCTGCCGCACGACGGGCTGCTATCGAAGCGCTGAGAGAAGCTAAAACCGCAGTAATGGTTGTGCCAATGTTTTCTCCAAACAAAATAGGCAGAGCTCCATGTAGAGGAATCAATCCTTCCGCATACAAACTTTGCAAAACCCCGACCGTTGCTGATGAAGATTGTACAATGAGCGTAAAGATTGTGCCCGCCATAATTCCCAAAATCGGATGGTCACTAAAACTGATTGTTAAATCAATAAATCCTTCCCAGTCTCCCAGCGGCTTCATCCCTTGGCCCATCATTTCAAGACCAATGAATAAACCGGCAAAACCGAAAAGAACTTGACCAACATTTTGAACTTTTTCTCTATTAAAAAAGAATAATAGCAGTGCCCCTAACGCCATTATCGGGTAAGAATAAACCCCTATATCAAATCCAATAATAAAAGCCGTAATCGTTGTACCAATGTTGGCACCCATGATGACGCCAATTGCTTGCCGCAACGTCATAAATCCGGCACTAACAAGCCCTACTACGATGACGGTGGTGCCAGAGCTTGACTGAATCAAGACTGTTACGACAATCCCGACGAATACACCCATTAAAGGATTTGTTGTAAATTTATTAAGAATTTCCCGTAGTCTATCTCCTGCAATCTTTTGGAGACCGTCCCCCATATACTTGATTGCAAAAAAGAATAAGCCGAGGCCCCCGAGAAATTGGAAAATCATCATCTGCCAATCCATCTATTTTTACTCCATCCTTTCAATCCCTCGACACTATTATTCATAATTTGACACGGAATGTAAATGTTATTACAAAATTAAAATATAAATTTTACAATCTCTTTGTAAAATTTTGACTAAAAGCGAATTTATTTTACTTTTAAATAATAATTAAAATGTACAATTAAGTTTTACTCTTAAACCCCCCCTAAATCTTTCTAAAAAGAAAATCCCCCCAACAAATGTCGGGAGGATGCTGATTTGAATAAGTCTAATTAGTAATTTCTTTGGGCATCATGGTGAATTTCTTCTCGATTAAATACTTGTCGATCGAGATACTTATGGAAGAACCATTCCCCTAAACCAATCACGATCGCTGATATAATGGCAGCTGTTAAAAAGTTGCTGCTATCTTGTACCATGCTTTGTCCCATAAAATAAATGACGATTGCTGCTAAAATAACATCGGAAATTGTGGCGATTAAATTTCGTTTTTTCCGTTCCGTATAGTCACCGGCATTTTGAAAAATCCCTAAATCACCCACCACATAGGCCAAAACAGTTAAAACTAAACTAATGAGCAGCGTGTCACTAAATTCCATGCCTACTATTCCTGAAAGAATAATTCCTAAAACTACAGCAATCATGACAAATTTAATAACAATAGCTTTTAAATGATTCATTTTTACGCCTCCTTATTATTGTTATATAAAATCTATACCCCCTTGAAATAATGGTAATCATCGAAAGAATGATTCGATTAATTCTCCGATTTTATTTAATGGAGACTTGCTTTTCAGGTTAATTTTTTTAATGGAGGGCAAGCTATGAAGAGCCAAAACAACAATTCAGGAGGAAATTATGAAAGATAACTTGGGTGTCCACGAAAGACTGGAAATTCACGAATTATTGACTTTCAAAAACTTATGTTTGACTAAATCGATTGCCATGTCGGAACTTGCGCAGGATGAGCAACTAAAACAATTGCTTTCACAAACCGCCCAAATTGACAGAGAAAATATTCAAGCATTGCAAGGCTATCTGCAATAGGAGGAGATTGCATGACTGCAAATAATCAAAACATGAGTGGAATGGGGGCAATAACAGATCAAGTAATAGCAACAGATTTAATGCTCGCGGTAAAATCGGGAATCATAAACTATGCGATTGCAATTTCTGAAGCAGCTACCCCTGAAGTGAGGGAAACTCTTAGACGTCAATTGAATACAGCAATAGATACTCATGGTAAAATTACCGATTATATGGTTTCCATGGGATACTACTTTCCAGGTGACGTTTTTCAACAGATCGCCGTTGATTTACAAGCTTCCCAAACTGCCCTAAACCTACAGCAACAGCAACAAAACTCGCAGCAGCAAAACTCGCAGCAGCAAAACTCACAGCAGCAAAACTCACAACAGCAGAACTCGCAGCAGCAGAACTCGCAGCAGCAAAACTCACAACAGCAAAACTCACAGCAGCAAAACTCACAGCAGCAAAACTCACAGCAACAAAACTCACAGCAACAAAACTCACAGCAACAAAACTCACAGCAACAAAACTCGAATCAACAGAACATGCAACAGTAAAATCCCGCGCAAAAACAGTAAAAAGCTAAGAGACGATAATCTCTTAGCTTTTCAATTCTGCAAATTCATATTAAAGAAGCTTAGTCATCAAATTTAATGCCTTTCAATAAATCCGCAAATGCATTGTTAATCGGTTCCGCTTCTTTTTCCTGCTGTTTCAAATACTTCTGAACCGTACGCTTATCCACTTTGCCTCCGCCTTCTTTTTTGCGGCGGGCTTCAAATGCAGATAGCTTCTCACGGTGGCCGCATTTGCATACAAAAATTTGGCCTTCCCCTTCACCGCGCAATTCAAGCTTCTTCTTGCATTCCGGGCAGCGTGCGTTTGTAATACGGGACACGTTTTTGCGATGTCCGCATTCACGGTCTTGGCACACGAGCATCTTGCCCTTTTTGCCGTTCACTTCAAGCATTGGTTTGCCGCAGTCCGGACAAGACTTCGTTGAAATGTTGTCATGCTTGTATTTCTTGTCGCTTGCTTTGATTTCCGCAACAATTTCTTTTGTATGTTCTTTCATTTCATTGATGAACACATCTTTCTTCAATTTGCCTTTTGCAATCAATTCAAGCTTTTGCTCCCACTCTGCCGTTGTTGCCGGCGAGCGCAACTCTTCCGGTACCAAATCAAGCAGCTGGCGGCCTTTGGAAGTGATGTAAATTTCCTTGCCACCACGTTTTTCGATCAGGAATGAGTTGAACAGTTTATCGATAATATCCGCACGCGTCGCCACCGTACCGAGTCCACCCGTGGATTTTAACGTTTCTGCAAGCTTTTTGTCGCCAGTTTCCAAGTATTTTGTCGGGTTTTCCATTGCGGAAAGCAATGTTGCTTCTGTAAAGCGTGCTGGTGGTTTTGTTTGGCCAGATGTTTGGGCAATCAACTTTGTCTTTAATACATCGCCTTTTTCCATTCGAGGAAGAAGCTGCTCTTTTACATCATCATTTGACTCTTCCTCATCAAAGCGATTTTCATAGACTTCTTTCCATCCTGCTTGAAGCACCGTTTTGCCTCTTGCGATGAACTTTTCTTTCCCAATTTCACATTGCAAAGTTAATTGCTCATATTCGTGTGCCGGGAACAGAACAGCCAAGAAACGCTTCACAACCAAATCATAGATTTTGCGTTCTTTGTCCGAGAAAGCCGAAAAGTTCACATACCCTTCTGTTGGGATAATTGCATGGTGGTCGCTTACTTTGCTATCATCCACAAATGCTTTGGTAGGCTTAATCGGCTTATTCAGCACTTTGTTGGTTAGGGAGCGGTATTCCCCTACTCCACAAGCTTTCAGGCGTTCCGGCAGCGTACTAACGATATCTGATGATAAATAACGGGAATCTGTCCGCGGATACGTTAATACTTTGTGCTGCTCATAGAGTTTCTGCATAATATTTAATGTTTCTTTGGCGGAATAGCCAAAGAATTTATTGGCATCCCGTTGCAGTTCCGTTAAATCATAAAGTCCTGGGGCAAAGGATTTCTTTGCTTTGCGGTCAATTGCAACAACCTTTGCATCTTGACGCCCAAGCGATTTTACAATATCATCGATTTTTTCTTTATTGAAGCTGCGGCTATTGCCCTTGTCATCTTGCCATGTTAATTTGACCGTGTCTGTTTGCGCTTCGATTCCATAATAGGTTTGTGGCTTGAAGTTCTTAATCTCTTCTTCACGCGCTGCAATCATTGCAACTGTGGGAGTCTGAACCCGTCCGCAATTCAACTGGGCATTAAAGCGTGTTGTTAAAGCACGTGTAGCATTCAAGCCGATATACCAATCCGCTTCCGACCTTGCTACGGCTGCATGGTAAAGATTTTCGTATTGTTTTCCTGGCTTTAGATTTTTGAAGCCATCTTTGATCGCTTTATCCGTCACGGATGAAATCCATAAACGCTTAATCGGCTTTTTAACTTTCGCTTTTTCAATAATCCAGCGCGCAACCAATTCGCCTTCGCGCCCGGCATCTGTTGCGATAATAATCTCATTTACATCACTTCGGTTTAATTGGGATTTCACTGCATTGAATTGTTTTCCGGATTGCTTGATGACCGTCAGTTTTAACCGATCCGGCATCATCGGCAAATCTTCCAGTTTCCATGTTTTATATTTCACATCATAACTCTCGGGGTCCGCCAGCGTTACCAAGTGTCCCAGAGCCCACGTTACGATATATTGTGCACCTTCCAAATAGCCATTTCCTTTTTTATCGCACTTCAATACACGCGCAATATCGCGCGCTACTGAAGGTTTTTCGGCGAGTACTAAACTTTTTGCCATTGTTTTAACATCCTCTCATCATACATGAGTTAAATATATCACAAGAAAAACGTTTATTCAGTTTTGTTACTCATGAAAACTATGAAAAACTGCCCATACAAATTCAAAGGACATAAGGTGATATTCCATCCTTATGTCCCAACTTGTTCATATTATTTTGTGAGCAGCTCAAGATACTGAATAACCGGTTCAATTAATTGGTTTGCGTTCTTCCCGACTTTTTGGTGGTCTTCTACAACAGAAGCGGCCAAATAACCGGAATCTTTCGCATCAAAAACAAATGTTAAACTGTTTTCAGCCCCTCGTTCCCCTTGTGATTGCTTTAATTCCGCAGTTCCGGTTTTCGCACCAATGTCGCCGACCCCGTTTAATACGTGGGCCGTCCCTTCATTTGCCGTGACAACATCCACAAGCATCGGTTTTATCGCATCGATTGTTTCTTTGGAAAATATTTCTTTTACTTTCACAGCTTTGTCTGCAACAAGGTTCGGATAAGCCAGTACCCCCTCATTTGCAAAAATGGAATAGAAGCTTACCATTTGAATGGGTGACAGAAGCAGCTGACCTTGCCCATAAGCCGTATCCGCCAAAAGAATTTCCGAACCAAATTGATCTTCGTTGGAAATTTGGGCCGGCTTCATGCTTAACGGCAGATCAAAAGATTCGCCGAAAGGCAGCTTGTTCAATCCTGCGCGGAATGTTTCTTCCCCCATCTCCAATGCTTCCTGGGCAAAGTAAATATTATCGGATGTAATCAATGCTTTTCTTAAATCTACATTTGCCGTGTCTGTTACACGCGAAATTTTATAGTTGCCCCAGGATTGATCTTTTTGCCATTGCAAGCCGCTGATTTTATGGGTTTCTTCCACCGTGGTTGCACCCGACTCCAATCCAATGGCCGCGGTAATCGGTTTAAATGTTGAACCGGGTGCATACCGGTTCGTAAATCGATTCATAAATGGCTTGTCTTCATTATTGTTGTACTCATCGTATTGGGATTGCGAAATACCCACTACAAACTGGTTGGGGTTGTAGGATGGTTTACTGACGAGTGCCAATAAATTCCCTGTTTTCGGTTCCACTGCAACGGTTGCACCTGCAGCATTTTCCAGGGCATCAAAAGCAGTTTGCTGCAAGTTCGCATCAATAGTCACCTTTATGGTTTGTCCATCTTGCTTTTCAACCTTCTGAATGGTCGCCCGTTTATCGCCATTGGCCGTTTCAATGTAAATTTCCCCGCCGTTTTGGCCCCGCAGTTCCTTCTCGAATGCCATTTCAAGCCCGGACCGGCCGATTACATCCCCAACTTGCAAGGTAGGGTCTTTTTCAATATCCTCAGCTGTCACTTCCCCTACATATCCTGTTAAATGGGCTGCCGCTTCACGCAGAGGATACGCCCGGATTGCAACCTGCTGGTACTGAACTGCATAAATCCTCGGCGTTTCTGAACCATAAGGCAATGTTTTCAAGGGAACAAAGTATTCATCCTGTACCCAGCTTTGCGAGAGTTGGCTTTCGATAAATTCAGCCGTAATCCCTAATTGTTTGGCGATATGTGCAATTTTTGCTGCTCTTGCTTCCCCTTGTCCCAGATCTTTCGGAACAACTCCTGCTTGGTAGGTGGTTGTATTAAATGCCAGTTCCGAACCATGGCGATCGATAATTTCTCCTCGATTGGCTTCATCAATGGTATAACGGATTTTATCGTCAGGAAGCATTTCGGGAAAAATCAATTCGGGCGTCCAATTTACCTTAAACTCTTCTTCACTTTCAATAAGCTCTGTTTGATAAGGAATGTCTGACAGGGTCCCCAAGACGGTATCAAATGTCGCTGTATATTCGAGTATGTTTTCTTCTGTAATTTCATACTCGACTTCCATGTTTGAGACGCCAATTCCGCCATAAACCACTTTGTACTTCTCTGCGAGAGAGTCCTCGGTATACCCAGCCTCTTCAAGAGAATCCGTTGTTGCAAGCTTAGGAAGCTGATCAAATTTCTGTTCCTTCAATGCCTTGACCCATTCGGCCGCGACTGTCTCTTTTCTATCTTGCATCTTTGCTGCATGGTATTGTTGATAACCGAAACCAGCTCCTGCAGCAAGCAATATTACAAGGATGATCCCAACAGGCAATATCCATTTTTTCTTCATATAAACCTCCCTATATATAGCTCCATTTAGTATATATTACCAGAAAAGACAGTTCGAAGGGGGTCAATAAAAAATACAGACAAGTCATGAACTGACCCTGTCTGCATTGTTTTACACTGTCTGCTTTTCATTTGAAAGTGCATACAGTATTTTCCCTAGTCGTTTAATTCCTTCTTCAATCATTTCAGTTGAAGAATTGGTATAGTTCAAGCGAAGTGTGTTGACATTGGTTTTGTTCGTATAGAATGGGTCGCCTGGTACGAACGCCACTTTTTCTTCCATCGCTTTATTGAAAAATTCAAGTGCCGACGTTCCCTCTTCCAACGTTACCCAGATAAACATTCCTCCATCCGGTTTTGTATAGTTCACAGTGGATGGGAAGTATTTTGCCATGGCATTTAACATGGTATTTGCCTGCGTTTGATACAAGTCGGCAATTTTTCCAATGTGCGTTTTCAGATCATTACTTGCTAAATAATCATGGAGAATCATTTGCGAGAAAATATTTGTGTGAAGATCCATTGCTTGTTTAGCCGTATTGATGTGGCCCATTAATTCTTTATTCTTCGTCACAATATAGCCGATACGCATTCCCGGCGTCACAATTTTCGAGAAAGAACCAAGCAATACCGAATTTTCCAGTCGCCCTGCGCCAATGTAAGGCAATTTTTCACCGCTCCAGCGCAATTCGCCGTAAGGGTCATCTTCAATTAATGCCACATCATATTTCTTTAGCACTTCATAGATGGCTTCGCGTTTCTCTTGTGAATATGTAATGCCTGTTGGGTTGTGGAAATTTGGCACTGTATAAATGAATTTGATATGCTCATTCGTTGAAAGTGTTTCTTCGAGTTGTTCGGCATTCAATCCGTCTTCTTCCAGCGTTACCGGGTAAAAGACAGGTTCCGCTAATGTAAAGGCCTGGATTGCCCCTAAATAGCCCGGCTCCTCGATTACCACTCCTTCTCCTTTGTTGAGAAGCACTTGCGAAATAAGCTCCAATGCTTGCTGCGATCCTGTTGTAATCAAAATATCCTCTGGTTCAAAGTCCAATCCAAAATCTGTTTTATATTTGTCCGCAATATATTGTCTTAAAGGCAAGTATCCTTCAGTAGTTGAATATTGAAATAATTTTGCGCCATTTTCATCAATCGCATGATTAATGGATTGTTTCAGTTCATCAATTGGGAAAGAGATGGGGTTGGGTAAACCTCCAGCAAACGAAATCACATCAGGTGCATCCGTAACTTTTAAGATATTTCGTATAAATGATGATGGAGTGTTTAAAATTTTATCCGAGTACTTCATAATAATCCCTCTTTTTCGAAAAATCGCTGAAAATCATTAAACCAATCACCCGCGGATTGGTGTTAAATTAAAATCAGTGTTAAATGATTTTATCAGACAATTTAAAAAATTTCAAAATAAATTTTACTTAAACATGGAAAATCTCCCGTATTTCCGATGCGGAAATATAAAGTTTTGCTCGTATTCTTGAATTTAAGCCTACTCTTGATTGAAAAATGCTAATTTTTGACTTTAAGGGAATTTCCCATCGAAAGTGAGATATTTCCTCTACTTGGTTCCGACTGCACTTAATTAAAATGAAAAAAGGCATCTCCACCACAGTTGGGTTGGAAATGCCTTTATTCTGAGCATATTTACTTCCGGATTATTGCGTTATCGCAGATTTTCCGTCGTTGTCGCTGTCATACTTCGATTCCGATTCGGGAACGAGCTCACTTTCTTTCAGCCACAAATAGTCTGTTATTGTTTCACCCAGTGAATTTGTGTAATCCACAACATAGACGGTTGTGTTTTCTACCGTATCAACGGCGCCTTCTGCTCCTAACATCCCTTCTAAACGGTTGGCGTTAATAATTACTTCGGACCCCTGAGCTAATGTACCTTTATCCACCCCCGTCAATTCTTCCGCTACAAACCACTTATGGTTCTCTTCAAAAGGCTCTCCGTTTGTTGGCTGATACGAAACAGAGTACACGGTTGTGTCATACGCTGCTTTAACGGTTGCAACCGCCCCTTCCATTCCTTCCCTGTGGCTCGCATTCACCACTGCTGTACTGCCGACTGGATATTTGGGATTTTCGGATTCTTTCAATCCTTCTGGAATGGGGCTTGTCGGGATATTCCCCTGATCTTCCAGCCGTTCCACTTCTTCTTCGCTCACTTGCTTATCTTCGCTTCCTAAATTGTTTGTTACATCAGCAGCCGGGTCCACGTCTTTCTTATTATCATCTCCCCAGCCGCACGCCGATAAAAGCAAGACAAACAGCAATGTCATGGTTACTAACAATAATTTATAATCCATTATAAAATCCTCCTATATTTTCTCAATTTACCTAGTTCAAGGATTGAACATTCACAGCGTTTCTATTCATAAATTTGGCAGGACTTTAAAATGTATGGCACTTTAGGTATGGCGGCTCCCATTAACCTTTTGGCATTTCCGCCCATATATTAGTTTTAGGTTTTTGATAAGGAGGGTAATATGGCACACTTCGATCCGCAAAAATTAACCATTCGATTTATTTCCCCTGCCAATCCAAACGAGCCTATTCAGGGAAGAAAATACACCCTTACGCATTCAGATCAAACAGGGCAATTATTTTTGGATATTGGACCGAATTATAATTACGAAGCGATCAATCCGCAAATGCGAGATGAGGTTATAGCCGAATGGCAAAAGAATGAGTCCTATCGTTTAATTGGGAAGGTTTATGTAGATGGCAATGAGAATTCGGTGGATGCGGCCGGCAAGCGTTACGAAATTTTCAAGAGGGAATTAGGAACCGCCTTGCAAGCGATCCTGTTTGGAGACCGTTCATTTTTTTCAAATTATCCTGAACTTTTGGATGCGCCTATCTTGATTTATTTTGAATCAAGATTTCCCAACTTCAATCAGTTATTTTATTATGGCACACCAAAACAATATCTTAGCCAACTGCAACTGGGAGTTTAAATTTCCAGGTTGGTCCTTTTTGGGCGAAAAAAAAGCGCCTTTTCAAGCTTGCAAAAGGCGCTTCTGTTAAGATTTTTACTCTTCGTCCAAGATTTCATCGAAGGCAGCGGAGACTTTTTCAAATTCTTCGTCACTTTCAACTGCGTTAAAATCGCCTTCTTCATCCACACTTAAAAAGAAGACATCAATATCTTCTTCCGTTTCTTCTTGTATGTCCTCGACAAAACCAACGGCTACGTATTCCGTTCCTTCGATATTAACCGAAGCAAGAATTTCTACTTCCAATTCTTCATCATTTTCATCCGTGATTGTGAAGATTTCGCCAACTTCTATTTTTTCCATAACTATTCTCCTCCATTCGATTATTGGTGCGTGGCCAGAAATTCCTTATGTCCCGCAAAATGTGCGATAAGGTACATTTGATGGCCCCGGCAGCTTGCAATATTCTTCTTGCTCGGAAGAATATTCATAAGGATTTTGGAGTACCTTTAATAGGTTCTCAACAAGGCTGTAATCGCCATGTTTCTCGGCTGCTTTTAATGCTTCCTCCACTCGATGATTGCGTGGAATGACGGAAGGATTGCTTTTTTTCATTAAATCTGTAGATTCTTCAACAGATTGTGATTGCCGTTCACGTCTGGCCTGCCACTTTTCAAGCCACTGATTAAATTCCCCTTTTCCATAAAGCGGAGACTCTTCCAGCTTGTTGATTGTAAGCGAACGGAAAGTATTTGTATAGTCCGCGCGATTGTTTTTCATAAGCTCAAGAAGCTCTTCAGCTAATTCCTGGTCTTCATCTTCTTCATTGAATAATCCCAGCTTCTCTCTCATTCCCGAGAGCCAATGATCCTCAAAGATGCCCATATAATGTGAAATTTCGCCTTGTGCCAGTTCAATTGCTTTTTCTTCATCCTCGTCCAATAAAGGAATCAACGACTCTGCAAAGCGGGCCAAGTTCCACAAGCCAATTTTGGGTTGATTGCCATAAGCATAGCGCCCATGTGTATCAATTGAACTGAAAACCGTGTCTGGATGATACGTATCCATAAAAGCACATGGTCCATAGTCGATCGTTTCTCCGCTGATAGCCATATTATCGGTATTCATCACTCCGTGGATAAAACCGACCAACTGCCATTTCGCTATCAACTCTGCTTGTTTATGGACAACTTCCTGGAGCAAACGCAGGTGTTGATGGTCGCTGGGCGGGATATGGGAGAAATGACGAACCAATGTATAGCTCGCCAATGTTTGCAAGTCCTCATAGGAGCCCCATCCCGCAGTATATTGGAATGTACCCACTCGAATATGGCTTGATGCTACGCGTGTTAAGATTGCACCCGGAAGCGGCGTTTCACGCATAACCTCTTCCCCCGTGGATACAACGGCAAGGCTGCGCGTTGTTGGAATGCCCAGGCCATGCATTGCTTCGCTGATGATAAATTCCCTGAGCATCGGGCCAAGAGCGGCACGCCCGTCACCTCCGCGTGAAAATGGCGTTCGTCCCGAACCTTTTAATTGAATATCAAAGCGTTCTTTTTTCGGGGTCATTTGCTCCCCGTATAAAATGGCACGCCCATCGCCAAGCATTGTAAAGTGCCCAAATTGATGGCCCGCATATGCTTGCGCCATTGGGAAGGATCCTTCGGGCGCTTTATTTCCGGCCAGGATTTGCACGCCCTCTTCGCTCTGAAGCTCCTGTGGATTTAAGCCCAGTTCTTCTGCAAGTTTCCCGTTGAACATCACGATTTTTGGGTTTCTTACAGGATTCAGGCCGACACTTGCATAAAAAGTATCTGAAAGTCTGGCATAGCTATTATCAAAATTCCATCCTATTCCCATACAATCCTCTTCTCTTTTTTATGATCTTATTTTTTGTCATTCCAGTTGAATTATACTCCTTTTAAGTTCATACAATTATAGGCAGTTGAATTAATTGTGTTCAGAATCCATCATACCTTATCCTGCTAAAACAGTCTTCCATGTTTCCCATTAAAACCTGTCTACTTTTTAGATATGCCCCGTAAAAAAGCACTTAAACCTGCTCCATCAACCGCCCCATTTTGCTAGGGGGAAATTTACAATAACAAATCAATTTCTTTACGTTTTTTCATCATTTTTATGATAAGATATTTTTCTGTGTGAAGTTATAGAAAGAAGGATTAAGCAATAATGAGTGAGACTCTAAAAAAACCTGCGGAAAAGCTAAGTTTGTTCCATTTAACTTGGCCTATTTTCCTCGAAGTATTCTTATTTATGTTAATGGGGCTTGCCGATACTTTTATGTTAAGTGCCGTATCGGATGATGCCGTTTCGGGTGTGGGCACTGCCAACCAATATATACACATAGCCATCCTGATTCTGGAAGTAGTCGGAAACGGGGCTGCCATTGTGGTTTCCCAATATCTTGGATCGCGCCGATATATTGAAGCCGCACGAATTTCCGCTTTAGCGGTTACGCTTAACCTTTGTGTCGGTGTCATTATGTCCATTGGCTTTGTTTTATTCTCTAATCGATTAATGGTGATCATGAACCTGCAGGGCGAGGTGCTTCAGCATGCACAAAGCTACTTACTGATTGTAGGAGGCGGTATTTTCCTTCAGGCTGTCATTAATTCATTGGCTGCGGTCATTCGTGTACATGGATGGACAAAGCAAACGATGCTGGTCTCACTTGGCATGAACGTCATCCATGTGATTGGCAACTATCTTTTAATTTTCGGCCATTTTGGCGCACCTGAACTTGGTGTGCAAGGTGCAGCGATTTCTTCTGTTGCCAGTCGATTGATTGCCGTATTTGTCTTCTTCTGGCTGTTGTATCAAGCTCTGGAAGTAAAAATAGAATGGCGGCAGTATTTCACCTTTTCAAAGGAATACGTTCAGAAGATCCTGTCGATTGGATTACCTAGCGCCTTCGAGCAAATCATGTATCAAGCTTGCCAAATCGTCTTTTTATATTATGTCACTTATCTTGGTACAGAAGCCTTGGCAGCAAGGCAATATGCCATGAATATTTCGATGTTTACCTATCTTTTCGCTATTGCGATTGGAATGGGGACTTCCATTATCGTCGGTCGCCTTGTTGGCTCAGGCGACAAAGATGCTGCCTATAAACAACTATGGGCCAGTGTTAAAAGCGCGCTATCATTCACCATTGCCCTTGCTGCGCTTGTCATGATTTTCCGCGAATCGTTAATGGAACTATTCACGGCAAATCCGGAGGTAATCATGGTTGGCGCATCTGTCCTGGCATTAAGTCTTTTACTTGAAACCGGGCGCACAATCAACATTACCATCATTAATACGATGCGTGCTGCGGGAGATGCCCGATTCCCCGTAAAAATCGGTTTCTTGTCGATGATTTGCATGAGTCTGCCACTGGGCTATTTTTTGGTATTCGTACTTGACCTAGGGTTGGTTGGTGTATGGCTGGCCATTGCGGCGGATGAATGGACCCGCGCCATCATTGTGTTATTCAGATGGAAAAGCCGGAGATGGGAACGCTACGCATTGGTGTCGCCTGCTGAACCGGAGAAAATTAAATTGAAGGAAACTCCTGCTGTTTCTTAGGGGTTATGCAAAAGTTAAGACTCCCGGATTTTAAGTCCGGGAGTCTTATTTTAATGCTTATCAACAGGTTCTTTCGACAATGTTCCACTTAGTTTGCAATATTCAACAAACACACGCGCCAATTCACGAAGACGGTCTTTAATCTCTTCATCCGTGATATTGTTGTTTTCATCAAAATGCGATGCGTGTGAGTAAACATAGTTCGGCGTTACCAAGCAGCGGAAATAGTCCAAAATGGGTCTTAATTGATTTTCCACGACTAAATGATGTTGATATGTACCGCCATTCGCTACCATTGAAACCGGTTTGTAGCGCATCGCTTTGGGGTTGAGCATATCAAAGGCATTTTTCAGCACACCTGGAATCGACGCTTGGTAAATCGGCGATGCGATTATATAGCCGTCTGCTTCTTCAAACTTTTGAATCATCATTTTCATATCTTCATTTAACGGACTGCCATCCAAAATTTGATGCTTTAAATTTGAGAAGTATAATATTTCCAGTTCCAATTCATTATTATATTCTTTTATATATTGCTCCACTTGTCGCAATAGTGCACCTGTTTTAGCTCCAAATATGGTGCCATCCACGAGTAATATTTTCATCTTTCAATCCTCCAAAATATTATTTCCCTACATTATTCTAACAGATACCCAAAAGCTATAGTAGAGAACCGTTTTGGAAGTCATTATTTTCAGTCTTTTGTCCGACTTTCTCCACCTGTTGCTTTTTCAATGGCTTTTGTCATCATCCGGGTCGGCGAAGTTAAGCTTACAATCGTCGTGCCGGCATCAAATGGTCCTTTTTGTTCACCGGTTAAGAATGTTAAATGCTGGCCTTTATCTACTGCAAATAACGGAATTGTCTTATGTCGATCATCCTTTAGATAATCATCGAATGTATATTGCTCCGTTAAGGGGGTTTTGCGTATCGTATACCCTTCTTCGATGAGCCGATTTAATTTGTGAATATCATACCCTTCTTCAAATAGCTTCTTGCCGCCAATCCCCTTACTATATTCTCTCGGATAATGCTGAGGAAGAGCGGTTTGGAAAGTTTGCTCACGTCCCAGCTCAGGTATGAACCGCTGGCAAATCAGCGCATTATATGCATCATCATAAGTGGATGCTACCAAGACTTCATATGGGGTCAAGTCCGCATGATATTCAAACTGTTCACTTAAAATATCTCCCACTTCTGCGGCAATTCCCAACGAGCGTGCCGATGAGAGGGCTTCCCATGAACGGTCAACGATCAACACCGGTTTATTGAAGGATTGGATTGCATGCGCCAATACCGCACTGAAGGCACTCCCCCCTACGATTAAAAGCCCCCCATCATCCCCTGACTGCAGCTCAAGTTTTTTCGCCACCCAGCGAATGGAGAGGCCATGAGCGATAACCGTTGTAAATATTAGAGAAAGTGTTAATGCTGTGATTGCTTCCGTATTCTGAAATCCAAAATGAGCCAGTTCACTTGCGAAAAAACCCGAGACCGTTAGCGAAATGATTCCTCTTGGTGCAATCCAGCCAATGAAGAGCCGTTCTTGTTTTGTTAAGCCAAGTCCAATCGTGGATAGCCAAACCGATAAAGGCCTCACCAGAAACAACATCGCGATGACAAATGCCAACATAGGCCAATTCAGCAAACCAATCAATGTATCGATTGAAAGTGATGCTGTCAGTATAATAAAAACCGCAGAAATCATAAGAACCGAAATATTCTCCTTAAAATGAAGCAAATCTTTTAAAGAGGTTAAATCCATATTTGCCATTATAATGCCCATTGCGGTTACGGCTAACAGCCCTGTTTCGTGCATCATTTCATCCGATAAAACGAATACCAGCAGCGCACTGACCAATACAATAGGCGATTTTAGAAATTCGGGAATGTACCCCTGTTCCAAAAACTTTCCGAGCATATAGCCCACAACCACCCCAATAAGCGTCGATAAAACGGATGCACCAAAGAATAATAATAGCGCAGTCGTCGTAATCATTTCGCTCATCCACAAGACAATCTTCAATGAGAATAAAGCTAGCAGAACACCCACCGGATCAACGATAATGCCTTCCCATTTCAGGATTGTGGCTGGCCGTTCTTTTATTTTGGCCTGGCGCAATAAAGGAATAATAACGGTCGGACCTGTAATAATAAATAAGCCGCTAATAATAAATGACGCTTCCAATGACAAGCCTGCTAAAAAATAGGCCACGATGGCGCCGACAAACCATGCGATCAACGAACCGAATGTGGAGATACGAAAAATGGCATGACGGGAATCTTTCATTTTTTTCATGTCCAAATTCAAGCTGCCTTCAAATAAAACAACAGCCACAGCAATGGAAATAAGTGGACCATACAACGGACCCAAACTTTCTTGCGGATCCAGCAAATTCAAAAAGGGCCCTGCCACTAACCCTATGAGAGAGGTAATGATAATCGCCGGCAACCGAAAACGCCACGCCACCCATTGCGATAAAATCCCCAAAGTAACAACCGCAGTGATCTGAAAAAGAATCGAATCAAACATCTTATTATCTCCTTATTAGAAAAGCGGAGAACGCCTGAACAGCCTCGACAAGCGTTGGCCGACAAGTACGCCACGTCCTGTGGCATTGTCGGCACTTGCACATCCTGTGCGGCGGAGACTTCGACAAGAAGGCGCTTTTTGCCTTTGTCGGAGAAGTCGAAACGCTCGAGAGGCTGGCGTTCACAGCTGGACATTAGAAAAGCGGAGAAAAATTTTAATCCTTCAAGCAACCTCAACCTTTAGCAAAAATAAAAAAGCCTTCCGCTCTTTGTAGTATTTGCGAAAGACCTTCTTCCATTCCAAATTCTTATTTACTTTCTTGATTGACGCTAAAACTTTTTAATTTTTCCTTATTGAACACAACTTCTTCATCCAGAGGAATCAACTCTTCCGGTTTCAGCTTGTCCCAGTTGAATAGCTCTTCATCTTCACTCAACAGAGGATTCTCTTTTTTGGGTTCTGGCATTTTCAACCAATTCAGCTCTGCAGATTCATAGATGGCAACAGGAGATTTTTTGCCGAATAAAGCAATGACTTTCATTGCCAATGCAAGCTGGTCTGCTTCGATTGGGCGATATTTGTTCAGCGGGCCCACCAGCAATGGATTGAATATTGCCAAAGCCCACTCCCCCATCTTTTCTCCCAAACGGAACTCTTGTCTATCTCCAAGCAATAAGGATGGGCGCACGATGGATAACTGTGAAAGTTCCAGGGCAATTAATTCTTTCTCCAATTTCCCTTTCACTCGATTGTAATAGAAAGGCGATTTTTCATTCGACCCCATTGCCGTAATGATAATCGCGTGCATAATGCCGCTTTTTTTGGCCAAAGAAGCGATATGCAGAGGATATTCCACATCCACTTTTTCAAAAGCCTCCCGAGTGCCGGCTTTTTTTTGCGTTGTGCCCAAGCAGCAAAATAGTTCGTCGGCAAATTCAATATCGTTTTCTTCCAACTCATCAAATGAACGAACTTTTACTATGAGCTTTGGGTGGGCAAAAGCCAGGCTTCTCCGTGCAATGACGGTGACCGATATATATTCCTCGCTATCGCAAAGAAGCTTTACGAGATTCGAACCTACCAGCCCTGTACCTCCCACGATTAAGGCAGAACGCATTTTCATCTTTATCACCACATTTCGTTCATCTTTGTCTAACTTAGCGCATACATTGGAAAATCTAGCAATCTATTCATCAGTTGATTTCTATTGTTATTTTTACACATACTTTCTAATTTTTCACCATAATTTAATTTAGAGCCGGGAAGGGATGGGATTTTATGCAAAATGAACTAAGTCTATCATCATTAAAAAAGAAAATCGTTTTTATCGTCGAACATAATGCATTAAAAGGATATTATCCAATTGAACGTGTAGCAACCATCGCGAAACTCTTGCAAGAAGAAGAAAGTGTTACTATTTTTTTGAATCAAGATGGACAAGAAGCGATCGAGATTTTAACTGATGCCCAACTATCTCCAGTTTTGTTTAGCCATCACACAGAACTGACCAATCAACTTCGCAGTTTACAGCCTGATTTAATTGTCCAGGATGGCAGGGATACTTTGGTGGAGCATATTGAAAAGCTGCGCCCATACTGCAAAACGATCGTTCATTTCGATGATTTTGGGGAAGGTGCACAGTTGGCGGATTGCAATATCCTTTCCCTTTATGAAGAAATAAAAGAAAATAGCGCCCAAAATAATTTATCAGGCACCTTTGCTTTTGCTGTAAAGGAATCTCTAAAAACCATTGCAAAAGAACGCGTGTCAAACGAATTATCCCATCCTCCGCACATTGTGGTTGCTTATGAAGATGGAGACGAAAACAACTTAACGTTTCGAACGCTGCGCCATTTAACACAGCTGCAAATTCCTTTGCAAATTACAGTGGCCATCGACCGTGAATACAAACACTCCATTGAAGATCTGCAAATGATGGTCTTGAGCCGTCGAAATACAAAGCTTTTAAAAGATGACCAAGCCCTGGAAAAACTTTTGCCTGAAGCAGACATCGTGATATGCAATGCAAACTACACCCCTTACAAAGTGGCGACGGTTGGCATTCCCTGCATTACGGCTGCGCAAAATGAGCGCGAGTTGAACAATGCTTTTCCACGGGAGCACAATGGCTTTGTCCATCTCGGGCTGGGACGCAAAATGAAGCAATCCAACATACAGAACGCCGTAATGGAATTATTATTGCACGAAGCCAGACGTGAACGCGCCGTTCGCAAGCAATTTGAACTGGATCTTCAAAATAACAATGAAGTCATCAAATCGCTCCTGCTGGACTTTGCTTATGAACGCCATAACATGGTTCCGCTTTAACAATCACCTTTAAGCGACAGCAAGCATTTCGGACGAGTCGTATCGCTCGTTTGAAGTGCTTTTATTTTTCCCCACAGTACTATCATTATTAATGAAAAAACCTTCGTGCTTATGTTACAATGTTCATAAGTTTTGATGACGAATCATAAGGAGCGACTTTCATGGCTACTAAATCTGAGCTTGAACAACAAATTGCAGAGTTGAAAATGGATTATGTCAGACTTCAAGGCGATATCGAAAAGCTGGAAAGTACAGGCCATGCGGACTCTGTAGCAAAAGCTGAAGAAATCCTTTCCAACATGGAAAAACAACTTGCTGAACTGAACAAACAGCTCGCGGCATTGTCATAACCCCGCGAGTTTTTTTAATGGCTATAGAACTGAATTGAAATGAATTTCATTCAGCAAAAGTCACGACTACTATAATTGATTAGATAAATATGAAAAAGCAAATCTATTCCATAGGGTTCAAACTCATACTGAATGAAATTAAAGCCTCCGGCGGATGTCACAGATTTTTAAAGGAAGTTATCGAGCCAGCTCGATAAAATCTGGACGCAAATACGCCAAGGCGCATTTGATTAATTGGAGGATATAACATGGCAATATTAACAGTTGAAAACTTAGGTCATTCCTTTGGTGATCGCACACTCTTCAAGGATGTTTCATTCCGCCTTGTTGAAGGCGACCACATCGGATTGGTCGGTGCCAATGGTGTGGGTAAATCCACGTTAATGGGCATCATTACCGGGCAAACTATCCATGATACAGGTAAAGTGGAATGGCTGCCGGGCACACACTACGGATATTTGGACCAACATACCGTATTGACTGCCGGACGTACAATGCGCGACGCTTTGCGGGACGCTTTCCTTCCTCTTTATAAAAAAGAAGAAGAACTAAATGAAATTGCAAATAAAATGGGCGACGCGACACCAGAAGAGCTGGAAGAACTGCTCGAACAAATGGCGGAAGTACAGGATGCATTGGATGCCGGCGACTTCTATAGTCTGGATATTAAAATCGAGGAAGTCGCGCGCGGTCTTGGCTTGGATGCCATTGGACTCGAGCGGGATGTGGCTGCCCTATCCGGCGGTCAGCGCACAAAGGTTTTATTGGCCAAACTGTTGCTTGAAAAACCGAAAGTGCTATTGCTGGATGAGCCAACCAACTACCTGGACGAAGAGCATGTAACTTGGTTAAAAAACTATCTTAAAAACTATCCCCATGCGTTTTTATTGATCTCCCATGATACTGAGTTCATGAATGAAACGGTCGATGTGATTTTCCAACTTGAATTCTCTAAACTAACACGCTATACAGCTACTTACGAGAAATTCTTGGAACTTGCGGAAATTAACAAGCGCCAGCATATTGAGGCGTATGAGAAGCAACAAGAATTCATTAAGAAGCAAGAGGATTTCATTGCAAAAAATAAAGCGCGCTACTCAACGACAGGACGTGCCAAGTCACGTGCAAAACAGCTTGATCGTCTGGAACGCATTGACCGTCCAGAAACTGCCGTAAAACCGGAATTCAGTTTTAAAGAAGCAAGAACACCAAGCCGCTATGTTGTGGAAGCCGAAAATCTTGTCATTGGATATGATCAAGAAAAACCATTGCTCCCACCTCTGACATTTATGATTGAGCGCGGAGAAAAAATTGCGCTTGTCGGCATGAACGGTGTGGGTAAATCCACACTTCTCAAAACGATGCTCGGGAAAGTGAAGCCTCTTGATGGAAACGTCATCCTTGGCGACTATTTGGTACCTTCTTATTTTGAACAAGAAGTAAAAGCGGATAAAATCACGCCAATCGATGATGTGTGGAATGCCTTCCCATCTATGGAGCAAGCGCAGGTTCGTGCTGCTTTAGCCCGTGCCGGTCTGAAAACGGATCATATTACACGTCCGTTAAATTCGCTATCAGGGGGCGAGCAAGCGAAAGTGCGTCTATGCAAACTGATGATGAACGAAACAAACTGGTTAATCTTTGACGAACCAACAAACCACTTGGATGTGGATGCCAAAGCAGAATTGAAACGCGCCATGCAGGATTTCAAGGGCACTATTGTGTTGGTATCCCATGAGCCTGAATTCTATGAAGGATTGGCAACAAAAGTGTGGAATGTGCAGGACTGGTTTACTACAGGAAAAACAGATTTATAGAATGATGTACGGTTTAAGCTCTTCATCGAGGAGCTTAAACCGTTTTTTTGGTAAGATTCTGCTATTTTGCTAGTGGGTTGAAAAGTGAAGTTTGGCAGTTTGTTAGTTATGGTCAAAAAATGGGTGGTAGACTAGTAAATTTTTCTGAATTTGGTTGTGCCTGGGATTTTTGAAGAGGGTTACCCTGGTGCATTTCGGATTCTATGGGACACATTTTGAAACCTATGGGACACTTTTAGGATTCTATGGGACAGATTTAACATTCTATGAGACACTTTTTATTTTCTATGGGACATTTCAGAAATAGTTGATGGTATTAGGTAATTTTTATATCTCCGTTCCCCTTCACATTTCAGATCCAGGCTGTTAAGTATTCGATATGCAGTCTTTCTAGACTCAATCCCAAAAAACTCCCTAAATTCACCATTCGTCAGGCGCTCCCCCCACAGCAAACGATAATCGTTCAACGCTTCATAAAAGGCGCTTTCATCATTATTCCCACACCTACTGCAATGCCAACTTCCATATTTATAATGCATTTGCACTCCATGATTGCAACCGGGACACAATACTCCCCTCTTCAATCTTTGTGAATCAATCTTAGGCTGCCAGCTGCTGCCTAACCTCCGTTTCCTAATCAGTTCCTCGGCTATCGAATGCATCTCAGTATCTTCAATAATACGCTCTTTATATCTCGCAAATAATTTCCCCATTTTATACCTCAATCCGCTCACCTGAAACACAAGTACATCTCTCGCGTTGACTTCCCCGATGATTGAATAAGGATTCGCAAAGACTACTCCGGACACTACCGGAATGGCTATTCCTAGTTCCCGCAAGAACTCTCTCACAAATCCCCCATGCCTTCTTACTTGATCAACTGGATTAGTAAAGCCTTCCATCCTTCCATCAGCGCGAGTGCGTATACATTGATTGGTTTCATCATTTATATCAATGCGGCCGGCAATATTTTTTACTTCCATAACAAAAATAAAATAAGGACAAAGAAAGAGTGCATCTATTTGATGCGTAAAAGCGTCTTTATTTTCAAACCTCAAACCATTCAGCAATACAAAAGGACACTGTATTTGGAAGTCCAGCCATTCTCGGTCCAAACGTTGTTCTCCATAAAAACCGGCTTTTTCACGCTTCAGTTTTTCTTCGTACTGGCTATATAAGGGATCATCACCACATAATCTCCTCAAGATGCACTCAAGCAGCGGAATCGTATCGGGTTCGTTGCGTTTCCACTTTATCATCTACCCCCTCCTTGCCTGTATTTTACAAATCACTTCACTTTTTTACAAAATCTTAAATTCTATTTTTCAAATGATACAGAGATTTAAAAGAAATATTTCAAACTATCACCAAAAGAAGAAAAATGCAAATAAATGAAACTTTTATTTTTGAAATACGTATATATTTATAAGAAAACGGTTATTAATTAATTGTAAGCAGCTTACATAAGCATTTTGCAATTATAATTGACTTATAGATGTCTTACTGGTAAGATATTTATATAAACTAAAATAACTTATCAGTGGGCTAACAAACCTAAATTAAAAGAAAGTGGGAGATTTTATGACAGTTACAATTTACACACAATCTAGCTGTTCTTCTTCACGAAAAGCAATCAAATGGTTAAAAGCCAACAATATTCCTTTTACTGAAAAACGAATCACATCACAACCATTAACATTGGCTGAATTTAAGAATATTTTAAAAATGACTGAAGACGGAACAGATGAAATTATTGCAACAAACTCAAATGATTTCAAAAACTTGAACATTGATATTGATCAATTATCCATCCAGGATCTTTATAATTTAATTCAACAGCATCCTCGTATGTTGCGCAGTCCCATCATGCTTGATGAAAAGCGGATTCAAGTAGGCTATAACGAAATGGATATCCGCCGCTTCATTCCACGTAAAGTGCGTGCTTATGAATTAAATGCAATGCAACAACTTGCTGCTCAAGGCTGATCAAGCACCTTAACGAATTCTAGTTCGTAAAATGACATTATGCGATATGAATTAGGTAAGTGGAGCTGAAACATTATGGATAATCAAAGACATGAATCTCTTTCCTCCCTTTTTGAAGTCGCCTCTTCCATAGAGCGAAAATGGGCAAATGAGTGGAACCATCACAATACTCTCGGTTTTTCTAAGTCACATATTTTACTTTTGGACTTATTGGCCAAAGAAGGACCGAAACGCCCTTCCGCGATTGCCGAGCATCTAAAAGTAACGACCGGTGGCATTACGGTTTTAACCTCAAAGCTGATCAAAGGCGGTTTTGTAGAAAAGACGCAAAGCAATACGGATCGCCGCGCTTCGCAAATCGCCATCACACCGGAGGGGGAAAAGGTTTTAGAAGAATCCCGTGCACAGGTATCAGCAATCGTTCACACAATGTTCGGCATGCTTACGAACGACGAGATCAAGACGCTACATACTATCTTCGAAAAATGTCTAACGGCTGGAAACGGACAGAATAAGCTTATTGAGGAAGAACACCCTCTCCAAAAGTAAGATGCAATGAAAGAGCATCTTACTTTTTTTATTGCCTCCATTCGGAAAAATAAAAGAAACTACCCAAAAAGGTAGTCCCCCCATTAGCTTGTTTTCAATTCCAGCCTTCTTGCTACGATCGACAAGATATAATTCACGACAAAGTACATTAACGCTACTAAAATGAAAATCGGAATAATATTATTAATGCTTTGTGCATTAACCACCTGCGCGTTATGCATCAGTTCCGGGAGAGCAATCACGGTTGCCAGCGATGTATCCTTCAATAATGAAATAAATTGACTCACGATTGGCGGAACCATTTTTTTCACGCCTTGAGGCAGAACAATATGCCAAAGCGTCTGAATATATGACAAGCCTGACGACCGCCCTGCTTCAATTTGCCCTTTCGGTACGGAATTCAACCCACTTCTGATAATTTCCGCCAACATCGCCGATTCAAAAACGGTTAGTGCAATGATTGCCGACGCTACAACACTGAACTTAATTCCGATTTCCGGCAATGCAAAATATACGAAGAAAATAATCAAAAGCAGCGGCAAGTTTCGAATAATCTCGATGATACAAGCCGAAATCATGGAAATGACCGGGATCTTGGCATAACGCAGAATCCCCAGAATTCCCCCGATGATAAAACTCAACACAATGGAAATGGCCGCAACTTTGATTGTAATCCAAAAACCTTCCACTAAAAAACTTAAATTGTCAGGGCTATATGCTCCGATAAAATCCATTCACCTGACCCCCTTAATTGCTCTGTGCAAGTCTTTTTTCCAAACGGTTTACGCCCAAACTTAAAGGAAGCGTAATAATCAGGTAAAAGACTGCAACAAAAATATAAACATCAAAAGTTACGAAAGTTCTGGAAGAAATCAAATCCCCTTGATACATTAATTCACCCGCAGCAACAATCGTTAAAATGGATGAATTTTTTACTAGGTTGATAAATTGGTTTCCTAATGGCGGAATAACAATTTTGATGGCCTGGGGTAAAATGACATGCCACATCGCTTGCGTATAAGTAAGTCCCGATGACCTTGCCGCTTCCATTTGCCCCTTTGGTACGGATAAAATACCTGCACGGATCGCTTCTGCAATAAAGGCAGCTGTATAAATCATTAATGCCAATGTTCCGGCAACAAAACCGCTTAAACGGATCTCAAAAACAGGGAGCCCTGTGAAAATGAAAAACAAAATGATTAACAGCGGTATATTTCGTATAAATTCAACATAGATGGTCCCAATCCAATTCAATGGTTTAATAGGGGCAATTCGAAATATCGCCAAGATTGTTCCCAAAACAAAACTTCCAATAAGGGCTAGAAAACTTACATATAACGTATTTAAAAATCCTTCCAAAAACATATCGAAATTTTCAGAGAGAATCGTAAAATCAAGCATATTATCACTCCATTAACTAACCAAGATAGAAAAACTTTAGACTTTCAAATCCTTTCATGCCTCAATCAAACCATTCAATTTTATAAAACAAAACGGGCAGCTGCCCCCAAAAGGGAATCTTGTTACTGCCCGTCGACTTATCCGTTATCCTTAAAAATTAGAAGTTAAGCCATTTGTTGTACAGTTCATCGTACTTGCCGTTTTCTTTTAATTCAGCAAGTGCATCATTAATGGCTTGAACAAAATCATCGCTGCCTTTTTTCGCTGCGATACCATATGGCTCATCCGTAAATGTATCGCCCACCACTTCGAAGTTGCTATCTTCTGAAGCCATACCGAACAGGATGGCATTATCAGTTGTTAATGTATCCCCTTGGCCAGCTTTTAGTGCAGTGAATGCTTCTGCATAGTTTTCAAACTCCAATACTTGTGCTTCTGGTGCTTTTTCACGAATATTAATCGCAGACGTTGAACCTTTAACTGCCAATACTTTTGTATCTGCCGTAATATCTTCAATACTTTGGATTGGGCTGCCTTTTTTAACTAATAAAGCTTGACCTGCTTCAAAGTAAACGTCAGAAAAATCTACTTCTTGTTTACGTTCTTCAGTGATCGTCATTGTGGCAATGATTGCATCAATATCTCCATTATTCAACATCGGGATACGAGTTTTTGACGTAACTTCCTTGAATTCTACTTTAGATGCATCTCCTAAAATGATTTCTGTAATAGCCTTGGCCATATCAACGTCAAAACCTTCAATTTCCCCATTACTTGGGTTTTTAAGACCAAATAGTTTTGTATCGTTTTTCACACCCCAAACAATTTTATCGTTTGCCTTGATTGTTTCCAGTGTGGAACCGCCTTCAGATGAGCCAGTTTCCTCTTTGTTCTCCTCTTTGCTCTCTTCTTCGCCTCCGCAAGCAGCTAAAGCAAAAACAGAAAGAATAACTAGAAACATAAAAGTAAATAGTTTTTTGCTTTTGAACATGTAAACTCCCCCTAAACTTATATAGTAATTTATTAATGATTCAAAATCCGGCTGAGGAATAATCGAGCGCGTTCGTCTTTTGGTTGATTATAAAACTCAGTCGGATCTGCATCCTCCAGGATTTGCCCTTTATCAATAAAGATGATGCGGTCTGCCACTTCACGAGCGAAGCCCATTTCATGGGTAACCACGACCATCGTCATTCCTTCAAGGGCAAGAGCCTTCATAACATCAAGCACCTCCCCAATCATCTCGGGGTCAAGTGCAGATGTCGGTTCATCAAACAGCATAATTTGCGGATTCATGGCAAGCCCTCTGGCAATCGCCACACGCTGCTGTTGTCCACCGGAAAGCTGGCTTGGGTAAGCATCGGCTTTCTCCAGAATCCCTACTTTCTCCAAATAATACAAAGCCGTCTTTTTAGCTTCTTCTTTGGATTTTTTCAGCACTTTAACAGGAGCCAGCATAATATTTTCCAGCACTGTTTTGTTTGGGTATAGATTAAAATGCTGGAAGACCATTCCCACATTTTTTCTAAATTCATTAATGTTCACTTTCTTATCGGATAAGACGACCCCATTCACTTCCAATCGCCCTTCGGATATTGTTTCTAATTGGTTCATGCAGCGAAGCAATGTACTTTTTCCTGATCCGGATGGACCAATAATAACCACTACTTCCCCTTTATTGATTTCAAGATTAATATTGTTTAGAACATGGAAATCCCCAAAATGTTTATGAACATTTTCAAATTTGATCATTTACAAACCCCCTGCTTATCAAGTAATTCCTCACTTGGCGCCAATTGAATTGTTTATCCTAAAGGCAATGAAACTTTAACAATAACAAACTATTAATATTTTAAAAATAAATTATTTTCTGAATATAGTTTCTATTATAAAAATACTGTCGAGATAAATCATTGCCTTTTTTAGATTAATTTTTTCTAATTTATCTAAATTATACATATATTTTACTTATAACCCATAAAATACCTATAAACCATATAAAAAAACAGGAAACTTTTAATTAAAAGCTTCCTGCTCTTCACTCATTTATTTTAGGCTAGCACTACATCCTCCAACGCTGTGTCGGCCATCAGGATTTCCTTTAGCCGCGCTTTGGCACGGAACAAACGCGACTTAACGGTACCGATTGATACCTTCATCAAAGTCGAGATTTCGGCTAATGAATATTGATCAACATAGAAGTACCATAACGTTTTCTGATAAATGCCGTCCAACTCTTGCATTTTTTCTTGGACGATTTTTGTAACAGCCACTTTTTCTACTTGTTCTTCGGTAGAAATCTCGTTATTGGGAACCAAATCCAAGATCGGTACGTCTAATGTTTCAGGTTGACTCATCATATATTTGCTTCTTCTCACATTTTTGCGATAGCGGTCGCGGAATGTATTCATGGTAATTGTGGTAAGCCATGCTTTTATATGGTCAACCTTCTCTACTTGTTCTTGGTTGCGGATGACTTTTACCCAAACTTCCTGCATTAGGTCTTCCGCTTCTGCTTTATTGCGTGTCAATTTTAAACATAAATGATATATGTAACGATTAAATTCTTCATAAATTCCATTTAAACAGTTAGTCATTTCTTTATTATCCTCCAATATAGAACTTGCTTCTAACATCATTTTCCCAAATAATTGTATTACACTCTATCGGATTTGCTTTCAATTACATTACATTCATGTAATCTTCGGGCTTACTCCTTGTAATTTTCGTAAAAGCTTTAACCCTAACAAAAGGTTTTAAGCTAAATTGCTTGCTCTAACTCAACCCCATTACCCCTTTTCCTAGAAGGTAAAACATAAAATTTGGATAAAAGCTCACCATCTGTACCATATGCTGCAATGTGTTATACTATTTCTGCCATCCGAAAATTTTTGAAATGAGGGATTTTACAATGAGTGATTTGCAGGCTTTAGATGCTTATTTCAAGGAAAATCGACAAAAACACTTAGAGGAATTAAATGAGTTTCTACGGATTCCAAGCATCAGTTCCCTTTCCGAACACAAACCAGACATGCAAACGGCTGCCAATTGGCTGGCCGACCAACTTAGAAAATTAAACATCGAAAATGTAAGCGTTGACCCAACTGCCGGCCATCCTGTGGTGTACGGCGAATGGCTCCACGACGAAAGCAAACCGACCATCCTTTTCTACGGCCATTATGATGTACAGCCTGTTGATCCCCTTCATCTATGGGAATCTGAACCTTTCAACCCTGTAATTCGCGACAACAAATTGTATGCTCGCGGAGCTTCCGATGACAAAGGCCAAGTTTTCATGCATTTAAAAATGATTGAAGCATTTCTTGAAACAACTGGTTCCCTTCCGGTTAACGTGAAATTCATTTACGAAGGCGAAGAAGAGATTGGCAGCCCCAACTTGCCGGCCTATGTGGAAGAAAATAAAGAAAAGCTATCTTCGGATTTTATTTTAATTTCCGATACAGGGCTATATGGTCCCGGAAAACCGGCTGTATGCTACGGGTTGCGTGGATTGACGGGTGTGCAGATTGATGTACGCGGTGCAAAAGGGGATCTTCACTCCGGTCTTTATGGCGGAGGCGTGCAAAACGCCATCCATGCACTAGCCGAGATTCTAGCTTCTTTCCGCGATGAACACGGAACGATTCAAGTAGAGGGCTTTTATGATAAAGTACGTCCCTTGTCAGAAGAAGAACGTCAAGCTTACCGCGATTTAAACTTTGATGAAGAAGCATTGAAGGAAGAAGTTGGCGTAAACGAATTATTCGGGGAAGAAGGCTATTCTTACTTGGAACAAACTTGGGCTCGCCCAACGCTTGAAGTAAATGGAGTATTCGGAGGATTCGCAGGTGAAGGAATCAAAACCGTGCTTCCTGCTGAAGCGGGTGCTAAAATTACTTGCCGTTTGGTTCCAGACCAGGATCCAAATGAAATCGTACAATTGCTGAAAGCCCATATCGAAAAACATAAACCAAAAGGCGTGGAAGTGACGGTTTCCGAGTTCGATAAAGGCGCTCCTTATCTAACACCATTCGACCATCCGTTAATTCAAGCAGCCGGACGCTCCTATGAACGCATTTACAATGTGCCTACTGCATTTACGCGCGGCGGTGGCTCGATTCCAATTGTGGCGGCTTTTGATGAAATTTTATCGGTACCGGTTGTATTGATGGGATTCGGCTTAAATAGCGAAAACTTCCATGCGCCTAATGAACATTTCCATCTCGAAAACTTCGATAAAGGATTGCGCGTTCTTGGCGATTATTTAAACGAAGTGTCCACTTTAAAATTTTAATAAATCATCTAAAGAGACCTGGAGAATAAATTTCCGGGTCTCTTTTTTGGCGAGATTTAGCAAAAAATATACTTATCGTAAGTTAAAAGTATGAATTTTTGACATTGAAAAGGAATTTTTGAAATATTTATGGAATTTTTAAAAATATACGAAATTTAACGAATAATTTTAATAAGGAGTGTGAGGTATGGAGAATAAATGGAGTTTAGTCCTATTGATGCAGCCAGTAGCAGGATTATTATTAATATTAATCGCGATTTACACGTTTGTTGTGGGAAGTCCACACCTTCTTCCTTGGGCGTTTATGTTCATGGGTCCCCTCTTTTTTGCAATGGGACAATATGAATTGAACAGACCGAGCAAAAAGAATTCCAGTGCTTTCTACTTCTCTTTGTCTACTATTTCATTGCTTTTCGGTCTTTATTCATTTACTGCATTTTAACCGAAATAACATCATATCAAATGGAGCCGATGATTTGCTTTTCATCATCGGTTTTTTTGCTTCATTGCTAAATAACCACACGGCTAGCGTGGGGTTTACTTGTTTTTATGTTATATGATACTTCCCTACCCTTATTTTGATTATTGTAAACCTTGGAAGCAGAAAAAACCCTCATGCCACTGGAAGCATGAAATTTTAGCTATTTCTATTGTTTATTGCTTTAAATAAAATTTGTTCTTCTTTATTTTTGCGCCTGCCGCTTCGCTTTCGGCGCAGAAAAAACCCCTGCGCCACTGGAAGCGCAGGGGTTTTTTGACTGACCTTTAAAAGCATTTTTTTATATATAAACATAGGGGAGGTTATATATCTTGTCGAACAAGCTTTTACAAGGATCATATGAGCTTAACTTATCAGTTTACTAAAGAGCGATTATCATTAAGGTTTTTGTTGAACTCTTAATGACATAATCATCATATCATCCTCAAAAGTTATTGCATATATAATATTATGTTATGTCACATTTTTATCATATTTTTGTTCACAATTTAGAAATAATTTGTTATATAACAACATTTAAAATATTTTAAATTCTAGTTAAAAGATTATACTTTAAGCATTTCAATTTGTTATGTTTTAGAATATCTGATATGCAACAACATTCTATTTCGGCTGGCTGGTTGGTAATTTTCTACCAGAATATAATATTAATTGTATAACGTAATATAATTTTTAGAGAGTCTTTCTTTTTTCCGTTTTCCCGGAAACTCACTTTAAATTAGAGTTTTTTTACGCTCCTATTAAACTGTTTATCCGCGTCCAACCTTGATTTTGGCGTATAGACACATTCTATTCGACCGTTTTACTAAAACCCTTCTTCATTCGGGCGTTTTGAAGATTCCTATTCCCCCGTTTTACTAAAAACTCTTTCCAAAAAGGCATTTAGACGCTTTGTGTTCATTAACTACATCCAACCCAATTTCCAACCCGCAACTCCCCACCCAAATAAAAAAAGCGCCCCACTTGGGACACTTTTTTTATTCGTTATTGAAGAATCATACCTACACTCGCATAGATGATGACTGTTGCAAATACGGCCATCATATATATCAGTGAATACGCAAACATTTTATTTGCCCATTTTGTTTCATCCATTTGGCGATATCCGACAATGCTGATCCACAGCCAAATGCCGCCCAAGATGAGCGAACTTAGCGTTAAGCCCCAGCTTAGCGGAACAAACAAGAAGCTTGTCAGCATCATGATGACCAGGTAAATATTCGTTTGCAGATACGTTCTTCTCATGCTTTTTTTTACCGGAAGCATCGGGATATTGGCAGCCGCGTAGTCATCTTTTTTCCGGATGGCAATGGCATAAAAATGCGGCATTTGCCAAATAACCATGATGATGAACAGCGCCCAAGCAGCCGGGTACCAAATATCCGGAGCGACTGCTGCCCATCCGATCAACGGCGGCATTGCACCGGAGATGCTCCCTACTTCCGTGTTCCAGATTGTTCTTCTTTTTGTCCACATTGTATAGGGGACAACATAGAAAAAGACGCCTAAAAAGCCAAGAAACGCGGCTAATGGTGTTGTTAATGATAAGATTGCCAACCCAGCAATCAATAGAATGATTCCGACAATCAATACCGTACGGAGACTCAGTTCCTCCGTTACGGTAGGTCTAGATTTGGTACGTGGCATAATGGCATCAATGTCACGGTCATATAAGTTATTAAAAATACCGGAAGCACCGATAATCAAGGCAGAACCTACAACAGCAAACACGATATGTGGTATATGGTCGATAAAATTTAAATTATACGTATATAAAGCAAGCATCAGAGCAGCAAACATCGGTATTAAATTAGATTTAATAATCCCTGTCTTGACTGTCCTAGCCCAGAGATCAATATAGTTTCGCATACTTGTCTTTTCCCCTCGTTTTTCGGCTCCTTTACGGAAGCACTATATTCTATCATACCACTTCATGAGGGCTTTCAACAATCCACTATTATGAAAAATCAATGACATCCAGCAAAATTTTGATAGATTCATTTAGTTGCTTTGCTTGCGGTCAATATAGGCACACGCCATTTTTAACAAAGGCAATATTATCAAAAAAACAAAAAGCAAGCGGAAGATTTGAAACACGGTCACAACCGACACATCCGCCCCAATAGCAGTGGCAAGCAGACTCATTTGATCCAGCCCGCCTGCCGCTGTGCTTAAAAAACTTGTACTCATTGAGTAATCGAAAAAGTAGACCAAAAAATAAGCTTGGCCAAAAGTAGCCAATAGCAAGAACAAGGCGCTTCCAATACCGAATAGAACCACCTTTTTCCCCAATCGAATCATTTTAGGCTTCAGCAACAATCCGATATATGCCCCCAACAGCAATTGTGAAACATGCAATAATATGGATGGGATATGAGGAGTATCGATACCAGCGAAAGTTGAAAAGATTATTAAAAGAACGGGTGTTAAAAAGTATGGAACAGGCACCTTTATTTTCTTGCCAATCCACACACTTGCTCCAGCCACCAAGAACAGCAAAAGAAGCGGAAGCAAATCAGCTGCATTCAAACTATCTTCCATTCTGATCGGGTTTTCATGAGCAGATAAAATAAACGGAATCAACATAACAATGCAAATGACCCGCACCACATGAAAATAGGCAACAGCTGCCAGGTCAATATCTTTTTCCTCTTCCGCAAACACGACAATTTGGCTTAACCCGCCCGGAACCGTACAAGTTAATGCCGTCTTTAACGATAGATCGCTCATTTTATAGAGACCCCATGCCATCAGAACACTAACCATGACGATGCTGATATTAATAAGCAACATCACGAAAATGAGCCAACCCAACCCTGCAAAAACATCCAATTGAAAAGTTTGCCCGATTGAAACCCCTATTACCACAAGCCCTGCATTCCGCAATTGGACGGGCATTACAAGTTCATGCTTGATAAAAAATTGGCCGATTAACAAAGCAAATAATGGTCCAAGCATCCATGGCACAGGAAGATGAAGCATCTCAAACAAGACGGCTCCTATTATGCTAATCACTATAACGGGAATAATTGATTTAATTTTGTGCAATATGTAACCCTCGATTCTGTCGAATGACCTGTAAATCTCTGCACCTTGGCGTATAAACCTGAGCTTTACTTTCGGCACAAGAAAAAATTATGTATTCCCATTATATAGAAAAAAGCTGCTTCTATAAATATTTCTCCTTTCACCAATATACCTAAAGCTTCTCTTTCAACAGAAGAGAGCCGATTTCCCATTAGAAACCGGCTCCTGAATCTTTAGTTTTATTTCTGGTAATTTAAAATCCACCCTATGCCAAACTGGTCAACTAAATTGGCATGCAAGGCTCCCCAAGTTGTTTCCTGAAGCTCTACCATCACGTTTCCGGATACGCTTAAATCGTTATAGACACGCGTGATCTCCTCTTCACTTTCACACTCCAAACTTACACGGATCTGGTCGCCTTGCTCCGTTTTGCCAAATGTGTCCGAAAAGTAGATGCTGCTGTTTCCAACAACCAGCTCTGCATGCAAACACTTCCCATCCTCTGTTTGCTGCATATTTTTTAGCTCACCGTTTAAAATATTTCGATAGTATTCCACAATCTCAATACAGTTTTCAATAAAGATATAGGGACTGGCACTTTTCAAGCGAATACCTCCAAGCTTTTTCTCATTGCACTATTACTATCTCCATAAAATGAAAGAAGAAACATCTCTGTAAAAAAGACGTTTTAGAATAAACCCAAAACGCCTTTTCCCAATTATTGAACTTGTAGAATCTTTTCGAAATCGTCTTTCTTTAGCGGTTTGCTGTAGAAATAACCTTGCGCGAGTTTGCAGCCATTTTTGACTAGCAAGTTTGCCTGCTCTTCCATTTCGACCCCTTCTGCAATTACATTCAGGCCGACACTGTTGGCGATATTCACGATGGCCATAATAATCGCATTGCTTTCTTCATTTGTGTGAAGATCTCTTACAAAAGACTGGTCGATTTTTAATGTATTAATAGGAAGATTTTTAATATAGCTCAAGGAACTATATCCTGTCCCAAAATCATCTACCGAAACTTGTATTCCAAGTTTTTGGATTTCTTCCAAGATGGAAACCGTATTCCTTACATCTGCAAAAATACTTTCCGTTACTTCCAATTCAAGAGACATTGGACTTAGGCTTGTTTCTTCTAAAATCCGTTTTACTTTTTCTATAAAATCAGGGTCTTCCAGCTGTCGAACCGAGACATTCACTGACACGACGAAATCCGGAAACCCTTCATTTTGCCATGCTTTTACTTGGCGGCAGCTTTCTCGTAAGATCCATTCCCCCATCGGCACGATCAAACCTGTTTCTTCGGCCAAGGAGATGAATTTTCCCGGTGGAATCGTTCCCAAATCATGGTGATGCCATCTTACCAAACTTTCGGCTCCAATGATTTTATTGGTTTCGATATTGATTTTGGGTTGAAACTCCAAAAAGAACTGCTCTTCTTTTAACGCGCTTCTTAAAGCACTTTCCAATAATCTGCGTTCCAATGACTGGTTTTCAATTGTTTGATCAAACACTTGGTAGTTGTTTTTGGTCCCGCTTTTGACGATCGATAAAGCAGAATCCGCATTTCTTATTAATTCCTCCGGCGATTGGCCGTGGACTGGATAGTGCGCCACTCCAATACTGCACGAAACAATAAAATCGTTTCCATTGACCGTAATCGGTGAGTTGAACTTTGATAAAATCCTTTGGACGATCATAACCGTTTCTTCTTGCTCAACATCTTTCAACAAGATGATAAACTCATCGCCGCCCATTCGGGCAACCATGTCTGTCGGGCGGATGGATTCTTTAATATTGGATGCAGCTTGTTGAATGACGAGATCCCCATTATCATGCCCAATTTGTTCATTGATCGACTTAAAGTTATCCAAATCAATCATCAAGATGGACATCTTTTCTTTTGATTTTTTTCGCTCCATCAGGTCATTTCGAAGTTGGCTCATAAAAGAACGGCGATTCGGAAAATTCGTTAACGCATCATGGTAAGCAAGATGGAAAATTCTCTTTTCCGTTTCTTTTCGGCCTGTAATATCTTTCATGACGATGAGCACTTGATCACTGGAGTCCTTGTCATTATCCAGATGACTGATGGATGCTTCTACAATGATATACTCGCCATTCGAGCATTTTAAACGGAATTCCCTTTCGAAATTGCATTTCTTCTTTTTTAAGAACGCTTTTAACTTTTTGGCAAAAGCACCTCGTTCATCAAAATGGACCAAGTCAAACAAATTACTTGTTTCCAACGTAGCCAAATCGTAGTTCAATATGTTCTTAAAAGACGGTGAAACATAATTAAATCGTCCATCCGGTTCAATCAACGCAATCAGGTTCACCGAATTTTCGGCAATTAACCGATATTTTTCATTGCTTTGGATTACTTCTTCCTCGAGTAATTTCTCTTTCGTAATATCCGATCTGATTGAAATATATTGCTCCGGTTTTCCCTTTTCATTTAAAAATGGCACAATTGTGGCCTGTACCCAGTAGAAAGAGCCATTCTTTTTCTTATTCCGGATTTCGCCGCGCCAAATTTCTCCTGAGCCAATTGTTTTATACATATTTTTAAAAAATTCTTTTGAATGATAGCCTGAATTTAGAATGCGGTGATTTTGGCCAATCAGTTCTTCTCGGCTATATTGAGCGGTCTCACAGAATAAGTCATTTACGAATAATATTTCGCCCTGCGGATTCGTAATTGCCACGATGGCCGACTTATCCAACGCATAATCTATTTTAAGAAGAGCATCTATCCGCTCCTGCATTTCTACTTGTTGTTGTTTTTCAAAACGATTCATACGCTTTCTCCTTTAGTAAATACTGAGCATTTGAAGCTTCCTCCCATATTTACATAACCTTTACATATCATTATTTTACCAAAGAATATAGTGGAAACGTGAAAGTAGTTTTAAAGAATTATATTTTCTATTTTAAATGTCAGAAAAATGTAACAGTTCAGGAAATTATTTTCCATTTTTTTCTTAATAATGAAAAGATTATAGACAAAATGCTCTTTAATAGTCTTTTCTAAGTAAAAATAACTAAATAAATCATCATTCACAAGGGTACAAGCATACTATAAACCAACTATCAAAGATTGCAATAGAGTGCGAGAGTGTAATAGAAATCAACCATGGTTAGGAGGAGATGATATGTTGTCAAATTTAACTGGCAGGAAGATACTGTTGAGAGAAATGAAGGAAGCCGATTGGGTGGATGTTCATAAATATGCTTCCCTCTCCGCAGTTTGCGAATACCAGCCTTGGGGACCGAATTCCGAGGAGGACTCATGGGAATTCGTTCAACAAGTTCTAGCGGATGCTAAAGAATATCCCAGGTCACGCTATGTTTTCGCAATGATTGCAGAAGAAAAACTGATTGGTTCCGGGGAAATTGCCATTCGTGATTTTATTGATCGGAAAGGCGAAATCGGTTATATCGTCCATCCGGATTATTGGGGATTGGGATATGCAACCGAGATGGCGAAGCTGTTAATCGACTTTGGTTTTTCCCAATTAAATCTTCATCGAATTTCTGCCACATGTGACCCGCGCAATATCGGTTCGGTAAGGGTTCTGGAAAAGGCCGGCATGGCGAGGGAAGGTACAATTCGCGATGATTTCCTGCTTCATAATGGTTGGCGGGATTCCTATATCTATGGCGTGCTGGAGCAGGAATGGAGGAAATAGCGTTGCTTCCAGTCAACGAAAAGCATCATTGAGCTGGCTTTTTTTGCAACATTTATCACCTTTTTTCAAGAGTATTTTTGCCTTTCCTGTTCATAATGAAAGAGTAGTGCAAAATATCACTTTAGGAGGATGCCATGATGAATGCGCAAAGAGCTCAAGAAATTTCAGAATCACCAGTGATTGCCAAAGTTATGTATAACGGTGAAAGAGTGTATATCCAGCATGTAGACGCGAATCAAGCAACAGCAAGAATTTATCCATTGGATGATCCCCAAAAAGAACAAGAAGTGCCCTTGTCGAGCTTAGTGGAACAGTAATTACGGCCTCACTTTACTTTTAACAGACAAGAAATGTTCTATACATGAAAATCTTCTTGAGAATAAATCTCCTGATGCTGAGCAAATTAGTATCTAGGAGGTGAACTCATGGGGAATAAAAACAGCAAAGAAACATTGAACGTTAGAAACCATAACCCTTTCGAAACATACAAGCACCTGCACACCAACACAACGAGCCATCGGGACAATCCCGAGGACAACACTGCTGAAATCGCAGAAGAGTTTGACTCAAAAGTGAAAAATAAAAATAACGCAACAAACCACGATAAAAACCAGAAATCAAATAAAAGATAAGATAACGGAGGAATGCACAATGGCTAAAAATAATAACAACAAAAAACAAAAACAACAAAACAACAATCTGAACAACAATCAAGAAATCGCGCAAGAGCTGGATATCCAAGTAATCAAAAATAATAACAACAAGCAACAAAAAAGCAAAAAAAATAAATAACGGTTGCAAAATGCATCAAAAGCAGGTTGATATGCTTTTGGTGCATTATCTTGTTATAGGGAATAACCAAAATTACTTCCTTACCAAAATCAGGCTTTTTAATCCCTCATGCCGAAAGCGAGCTTTCATACTATAAACTGCAGCTCATAATGATCAATTCACCTTTTTTCCCCATTCTGCGCTCTCCATGGTCAATAAAGCCACATTTCACATAAAGTTTCTGGGCCACATCATTTTCTTTATTCACGGCCAATACGATTTCATCAATTTCCTTAAAATGCTCTTTGATAAATGACGGCAACAGTTTTAACACTTCCTTTGCATAGCCTTTTCCCCGGTAGCGGTTATCTGTTGAGAATGCCCTTAATAAAATGGCGCTAGGATTATCGGCGAAAGGTTTGACGCCCTCATTCTTATGCAAGTTAAAATAGGTCACCAAATTCCCTTCCTGTATGGCTAAAATTGCATATCGATCCGAGTCCAATTCCGTCAGCCTATTGCTTTCGATTGGTGCGCCGGTAAACTTTAACTGTTGTTCAGTAATTTGATATTGTTCGATCAAATCATGATAACTTCTATCATAAAAAACTAATTGCAAGCCACTCCACTCCCAAAATAATTTAGCAAGCTGTGTTGAATGTCTTATTTTTTGAATATCTTCTACTATAAATAGTAATAGTTGGAGGGGAAAAATGGAAGTTGTTGTATCCAAAAAGTATGGTTCACCCGATGTGCTTCAGTTAGAGGAAGTTGAGAAGCCGATGCCAAAGGATTATGAAGTGTTAGTGAAAGTACATGCTGCATCCTTGAATTATGGCAACCTGGTTTTGCTGTCAGGAAAGCCCTATTTGGCTCGGTTGGCATTTGGGCTGTTTAAGCCAAAATATGCGGTTCCCGGGGGCGATATTTCAGGAACGGTAGAGGCGGTCGGTAAAAATGTGGCCTTGTTTCAACCGGGTGATGAAGTATTCGGCGACCTTTCCAGTTATGGCTGGGGCGGTTTTGCAGAATATGTTTCCGTTACGGAAAAAGCACTCGCACACAAGCCCGCAAACCTTACATTTGAAGAAGCGGCAGCAGTTCCCATGGCAGCTGTCACTGCTTTACAAGCATTACATAAAGGCAATATTCAACCCGATCAAAAAGTGCTGCTTCATGGCGCTTCAGGAGGAGTGGGCACCTTCGCACTTCAAATCGCAAAAGCCTACCGCACGCACGTGACGGCTGTCTGCAGTACAAGAAATATTGAAATCGCACAATCACTGGGTGCTGATGTTGTCATCGACTATTCCAAGGAGGATATAAATAACTTAGAAGACCGCTTTGATCTTATCCTTGCCGTGAATGGATACCAGCCCATCTCAACTTACCACCGATTATTAAAACAGAGTGGATCCTACGTAATGATTGGCGGTTCCGAAGCGCAAATGTACCAAGCCATTTTCATGGGTCCCTTTTATTCAAGGAAAGGCAAAAAGCTGAGCAACATTCTGCAAAGAGCCAATCAAGAAGACTTGATTTTTATAAAAGAGCTTATTGAAGCAAACAAAGTAAAGCCTATCATTGACCGTACTTTTAAATTAAGCAATATTCGCGAAGCATTTAAATATTTTGAGCAAGGCCATGCTCAGGGGAAAATCGTGATTACCATTTAACCCACTCTCCTCCACTTCTCCGTGTGCAAAGAAAAACAAGCTGTCCCATATTGAGACAGCTTGCTTGATTAGTGAATATCCCTCTTTTTGAAGCTCCCGCCTTTTACTTCCGCAACATCATATACCGTAACAAAAGCATTTGGATCAATCTCGGCAATAATATCCTTCATCTTGCTTTCTTCCAAACGGTTAATGACGCAAGTAATCTCTTTAAACAATTCGTGTGAATAGCCCCCGTATGCATCTCGATAAGTTGCACTTCGGCCAAGTCGGTCACGAATGGTTTCCACCATAACCTCAGGTTCAACCGTAATAATTTTGAACGTTTTTGAACCGCTTAACCCTTCTTCTACAATATGAATTACTTTAGACGCAATAAAGTAAGCGATTCCCGATAAAATCGCGCCTTTTAATCCAAAGACCAAAGAGACTACGATAAAGACAAATAAGTTCAAGAATAAAATTAAATCACTCGTACCAAAAGGAAGTTTTTTGGAAAGCAGGACAGCCAGCATATCAATTCCATCCAATGCCCCACCGTTGCGCAGTGCCAAACCCATGCCAAATCCCAGGATAATACCTCCCACAACTGTCACCAACAGTGTATCCCCATGGATAATCGTCGTTACATGGTGCATGAGTACCGTCCCAACTGCCAATGATGCAATGCCGACCACCGAATTGATGGCAAAGCTCTTCCCAATTTGTTTATATCCCAACCAGATAAAGGGGAGGTTCAGAATTCCGATTAAAACTCCCAAAGGCAACCCAAATAATTTGGAACCGACAATACTTAAGCCGGTTACTCCTCCATCGGAAACCTGATTCGGAATCAAAACAGCTTCCAATCCGTATGCAGCAATTAATCCTCCAATGATAATCAATATAATCTTTCTTAATCTTCTTGCCAATCCTGGCTTATTCTTTGCGGCTTCCCCCATCACATATCCCCGTTTCACTCTAGATTTATCGTTATGTAAAGTTTTCACTTTTATTTCCAAAGTTAATTATATAATATTTTGCTTTACTCTCAAAATCCCGGTTGGAAAATTATTTGAAAATCTCGTAAAAAGATTATTATCCCACAAAAGTAAAATACAAATATTTGTACTTTAATACACATATTAAGCCGTATATTATTAATTTTCCTTTGATTACGAAAAAATAGTGGAATTTTCAGAGTTACTGAAATAAACTTAGTTACGAAAAGTAATTAAATAATCCTTAGTGAGCTGCTTTCTAGTAGATCACTTTATTTTCCCCTAATCACTTACTTTTCGTAACTTTATAACAAAAATAAACTTTCGGAGGTTATCATTATGACAAAACAACAATACATGACACTGCTAGTGCGTGTTGTTTTCGGCTTTATGTTCTTTTACCATGGCCTAGTTAAATTTACAGGAGGAATTAGCAATACAGTCGGTTATTTTGATATGCTGGGCATCCCTGGTGCATTGGCCTATGTCGTTGCTTTAATAGAATTAATCGGCGGTCTATTGTTGATTGTGGGGCTTGGAACTCGTTTTATCGGGGCTATTTTCGCAATTATCATGATAGGTGCTATTTTTACCGCAAAATTGCCGCTTGGGTTATTTGGAGACGGGACTTATGCAGGATACGAACTAGAAGTAGTATACCTGGCTCTAGGTATTTATTTTATGTTCGCGGATCGTTCACCATTATCGTTGGATGATAAACTTTTCAATAAAGAAGCATAACCCTAGAGATATAAAATTCTAAAAAAGGAACGATTCCACTTTAGTATTGGATCGTTCCTTTTTTGTTTTATTCAACGGCTTTAACAATCGGCCAAATTCGCACTTCCGCTTTTTTAGCGTAATGTAAAAGGGGTTGCTCGCTCGCCGGCTCAATATTCAGGCTGGATAATAGTGTATTTTCATGAAATTCTGCCTCTGCTTTTTCCAGCAGCCATGGATGATGCAAAATATCCGCGCGCAGCACAATGCCTTTGCTAACCGTATAAAGACAATATCGCTCAACAAGCCAATCTTCCAGTGATCCTTTTTCAGCCAAGGATGGTGAAGAAATCGACTTATAATGGCATAACAACTGAGCTCCTCGCTTCTTCTCGCTTTCAAAAATAATAAAATCCTTCACATTCTTATAGTTCATATTCATATAGAAATAGGGCAATTGAAAAGCTATTTTTGCCCCATATGCCGCCAGCCAATTCCCGGCTGCCAAACTGAAAAAGTAAATACCCGGCTTTCCATTCAGCGTCACGTAAGTGCGGATATTGAATCCCGGAAAATTGGCCATTCCCGGAACAGGCGGCATCCCTCTTAAGTGCATCGCGCTCGTGAAATAAGGAACAATCGTCACCCAGCATACGCCATCATATGTATCCAACGGGAGTTGTTCCGGAACCAATTTCTCCAAAATTTCTTTTTTCACAGGATAATGCGCAAACAAAATATCATTCCATGTTTGCTTCATTACCCATGGGAGGTTAGTCAGCGGCTTTTGTTTGTCTTTTAAGTTGCTTCTATTTAACTTAGGCTGTGCAAGCACCTGAGATCACCTCATCAAAACCCTATTGTCAATCAACTGTCAACTAAACTCCCGGGAACCAGCCAGGTACATGTAAAATACGATCCCAAAGCGGGTCAGGGATTACTAATTCTTGTTGTTTTCCTTTATCCACTTTTGTGATAATTTCCTCTTCTTTGCCTTCCTCAATCTTTTCCACCCAGTCTGGGTCGATGATTAACTCTCGACCCAACGCCAACAGCGGCACTCCCGATTCAAATGCTTTCCGTGCATCTTCTGCCGTGTAAATTGACCCTACACCGATTAAAGGAACACGCCCGTTTATTTTTTCGAGTAAATAGTCAATGCGCGTTCTTGAGGTATCTTCTACTCCCCTTCTTGGCGTCGAGAAAAAGTCATTCAAGGATACATGCAAATAATCCAGTCCCTTATCGGCCAACACATCTACCAAGGCCAGGGTATCAGCCATTGTGATGCCTTGTTCCTCCGGTTCTTCAGGAGAAAAACGATAACCTACAATAAACGAAGAATCGCCATGCTTCTCAGCAGCACTTTTCACTTGGTCGACCACCGCTAAAGGAAAAGCCATGCGTTTTTCCAACGTTCCTCCAAAACGGTCTTCACGGCGATTGGAATGGGCGGAGAAGAATTGCTGAATCAGATAGCCGTTCGCTCCATGAATTTCTACTCCATCATAGCCTGCTTCAATCGCGCGGCGAGTTGTTTCGCCAAATGCCTCGATGATTTCTTCGATTTCACTTTCCGTAAGCGGCCTAGGTTTTTTGCTGTTGCTTGTTGCAGGTACATCACTGGCGCTTACAATTTCACCATTCGGTACTAATTCTTCGGGGCTTTGTGTCCCGCCATGGTAGATTTGCAATATCGCTTTTGCGCCCTGCTCTTTAATTGCTGTTGCTATTTTCTTCATGCTTGGTATAAACTCATCATCGTAACCGGCAAATTGGCCAGGGAATCCTTTTCCGTTTGGCGTTACATAAATGCAGGCAGTCACCACCATACCAAGGCCTTTTGAGCGCCGTGCATAATAATCTGCTTCTGCATCGGTCACCGTTCCATCATCGTTGGATGAATAATTTGTCATCGGCGCCATGACAAGCCGATTTTTAAGCTCTACTCCATTCGGCAATGTATATGGTGAAAATAATTCTTTATACTGTTCTTTCATCTTTGTTTTCCTCCCTAGCATTTTTGGACCTCAACATTTTCAATCTACCCTTTTTTAAGGCTTTTATCGAAAATAAAGCATAAAAAGTTATTCTTCATTAGATTTCTCATTTTTCGAATGGATATATTTCTGTACGATTAATCCTGCATTAAAAACTGAAACAATCATCACAAGGTAAAAAAGTAACCTAGGTAAAGCGAATTCTCCCTCGAAGGTAAAGTCCGTATAATTAAAAGAATTGATAACAAAGCTTAAAGCTACAAGAATCGATAAAATAAGTTCACCTGCAGATGTTTTTTTCACCACTAACAAATCTCCTCCATTGTTTATTTGGTATGAGAAGGATGACAGAAACAGTCCAATATATGGTCGTTCACCATTCCAACTGCCTGCATGTAGGAATAGCAAATGGTACTTCCGACAAATTTGAACCCTTCTTTTTTTAACGCTTTGCTCATCCTATCACTTATTTCCGTTGTGACAGGGACTTCCGCCATGGACTTCCACTTATTGATGATAGGCTGATGATCTACAAAGCTCCATATGTAATTGGAAAAGGAACCATACTCCTTTTGAATACGCAGAAAATTTCCGGCATTCGTTACCACACTTTGTATTTTTAGCTTATTGCGAACAATCCCTGGATTTTCTTTTAACGATTGCACTTTTTCTTCGGTGTATCCTACAATCTTTTCGGCATCGAAATGGTCAAACGCTTCCTGATAGTTTTCCCTTTTTTGCAAGATTGTCCACCAACTAAGTCCCGCCTGTGCCCCTTCCAGGCACAGCATTTCAAAAAGCTTCCGGTCGTCATAAACCGGAACTCCCCATTCCTTGTCGTGGTACTCCATGTACAGCGGCTCTTTCGTTACCCAATCACATCGCTTTGGCATAATACAGCTCAATTCCTTTACATTAATTTATATTGCAGCACTAAGCATACTATAAATTTTTATACGACTTATTATTGCCATTTGTTTCAAAAACTCTTTCTTAAGCAAAAAAAAGAGCGCATATGATAAAAATCACATACACGCTTTTGGGAATCACAAATTCTTGGATGGTTCGAACGGTTATTGTATTCTCTTTTTCAAAAAAATCGAATTATAGAACAGTGTCTAGCTCCAGCGCCCAGCCCCTCGAGGTCGCTTCAGTCCCTCGGTCGAAAGCTGAAAAGATGCTTTCGATTCGGGCCTTCCAGCGCTTGTCGGGGCTAAGCAGGGCGCTTGCGCTTTTATTATTACTATTGTTTTTTCGGATTTTTTACAAGCAGTGATGCAATGAAAATCAGAACCGCTATTCCTGCGATAAACACAAACGCATGTTGTGTACCTGCAGCCAGCATTTCCGTAACACTTCCAGTCGGGTTTTCAGCCATGAAGCTTTTTTGGCCTGCCGTGAATAAAGTAATTGCGATTGCTGTACCGGCAGCACCGGCAACTTGGTTCAATGTGTTCATCGCCGCGGCGCCATCCGCATAAAATTCGCGCGGCAAGTTGTTCATCGCGTTTGTTTGTGACGGCATCATAACAAAAGAAATACCGAAGAAGAAAATAATAAACGCTACGATAACCAGCCATTTCGGTGTTGTGGCAGATAACGTTAAGGCAAAGATCAATGCGCCAATGACGACAAAGATTGCACCAAACATAACCAAACCTTTTGCACGGCCGCCGGATTTATCAAACAATCCACCTACAATCGGAGCTAAAATAACGTTTACTGCATTACCTGGCAATAAAATTAAGCCTGCAACAGCGGCAGTAACCAATAATGCACCTTTTAGGTAAATCGGCAACAGGATTCCCGCCGCCAAAATTGTTAAAATTCCCAAGAACATTATAATCGTTCCCAATGTAAACATTGGAATTTTAAATACGCGCAAGTTGATCATTGGTTGTTCCATTTTCATCTGACGGACTGAGAATAAAATTAATGCAACAATACCAACGACAGCCGGTACCCATACCACTGCAGATGTTAGCGCATTTTCAGCCATCATGCTTAATGCATAAATCACACCGCCGAATCCGATAGTAGATAATAGAATGGATAAAATATCAATTCCTGGTTTCGTGATTTCTGATGTATTGTCCATTTTGGAAGAACCAAATACCAATAACACAACGTAAAATAAAGCAACAATCCAGAAAATCCAGTTCCAGCTAAGCGCTGAAATAATGAACCCGGCGATTGTTGGACCAATCGCTGGAGCAGTCGTAATAACCAGCCCCATAACACCCATAACAACACCGCGTTTGTTCACCGGGAAAATCATTAAAACAACGATATTCATGACGGGAATTATAATACCGGTGCCGATTGCCTGTACAATCCGTCCAAGCAGCAATATTGTAAAGTTTGGCGATAGAGCAGCAAGCAATGCACCGATTAATGACAAAATCAAGCCTGCCACCACTAACTGTCTCGTTGTGAACCAGCGTACCAAAAATGCCGAAATTGGAACTAAAATTGCCAATACCAATAAGTAACCTGTCGTCAACCATTGAGCAATTGGCGCGGTTACCGAAAATTCATCCATAATATTTGTTAGTGCCATGTTCAATGCAGTTTCGCTGAATAACCCGATAAATGCACCGGCCATGAGAACGAAGGCCATCAATTTAGGGCTTCTTACTTTTATTTGTGCTTCCATAAAAATCTCCTCTTCATTTCGAGATGGTGTGAGGCAACACTTGATTAATGCGTTGAAGAGGCTCGCTTGTATTCTTCGTTAAACAAAGCATCATCCCACCTTCAATCGAAGCGGTCATCAGCAATGAAATTGAATTTGCCATGTCACTTGAAAAACCATCATCCACGAGCTTTTTGACATAAATATATTGTATTTTTTCATAAAGCTCTGCACATGCATGACGGACCGGTTCACTTAAGGAGGCCATTTCGCTTACGATACTGCTGAATGTATATCCGGTCAGTGTCCCTTCTTTTTCAAAGTTGACGATCATTTTTTCAATCATTGCAGTGGCTGCTTCCCTGGTAGTTGGATACTGGGCGAAAATCTGTTCAATATCTGTCGTGATTGCTTCATTCAAGGACTTCAAACAAGCAATAAGCAATTCCTCTTTTCCCTGGGGAAAGTGATGATACAATGCGCCTTTTGAAATATTGCATGTTTTTAAGATCTCGTTCAATCCCACGCCCATATAACCCTTTTGCTGAAAAAGGGTTGTGGCGACCTCAATAATCAGCGCTTTCGTTTCATTAACCATTGTTAACCTCCTACCAAACCAACTGGTCTGTTTGTAACTATAGCAAATAAATTTTTGTTAATGTAAGGATTTTTTGTAGTGTAATATAGTACCAACGTTCACACTTCAGACACATTTTTGGATGTATTTATATAAAATCCGTTTGCTTTATTATTGCTTTATCAGCTTCTCAAAAGCGCTTACAATCCATATCTGGCAAAAGTCAGGATGAAGTCAAGAGCAATAAGTAGTTTTTTATTAAAAAAGTGATGAATCACCCATTAAAGAATAAATCTATGTTCTACAGGGTAACCTTTCAGAAGAAAAACCAGGAGGGACGCGCATGTTCGAAAAAAAATTAGCCCTTCATGAAACGATGGAATTTCATGAAGTGATCAACCTTATGACCACTAGTTTACTGAAATCAAAGCTAAGCCAAGGTGTCGTATTCGACCAGGATTTACGGGCATTATTGGACAAAAACGTAAAACTGACAACACCTGCCCTAACCGCCATGCTCAAACTTTATTCCAACTCGGAAATCGAATAATTGGAGGTAATGATATGAAGGACTACTTAGATCCCCACCACTCGGTTGGAATGCCGGAACTTACGGATGCCGGGGTTGCTTTGGAATTATTATTATCCCTGAAAACAGGCGTACGCACGCTCTCCATTGCCTTAACCGAAACGGCATCCCCTTCCTTGCGAAAAATCATTAAAACCCAGCTGGATGCAATGATTGATTTGTATTCCGAAACTTCGGAACTGATGATGAAAAAAGAATGGTTGAAGCCGTTTGATCTGGACAAACAAAAAGAACTTGATATACGCTCTGCCCAAAATGCGATTGACATCGCCCAACTCGATCTATTCCCTGAAAATATGAACCGAAAAGGCATGTTCCCTACTCCACCGCAAAAATAACAATATAGTTAAGAGGAGTTTTTAAAATGAAAGCTGTTACGTATCAAGGCATAAAAAACGTAGAAGTAAAGGAAGTAAAGGATCCGAAGATTACAAAAGAAGATGATATTATTGTTAAATTAACGACTACCGCCATTTGTGGATCGGATTTGCATTTGATTCACGGGATGATTCCGAATCTCGGCGAAGATTATATTATTGGGCATGAGCCCATGGGAATTGTTGAAGAGGTTGGAAAAGGTGTGACGAAGCTTAAAAAAGGAGACCGCGTCATTATCCCATTTAACGTTGCATGCGGGGAGTGCTGGTATTGCAATAACCACTTGGAGAGCCAGTGTGATAATTCCAATCTTAATGGCGAGATGGGCGCATATTTTGGCTATTCCGATACAACCGGCGGATTTCCGGGAGGCCAAGCCGAATATATGCGCGTCCCCTATGCCAATTTCACGCCCTTTAAAATACCGGACAATAGTGAAGTGAAAGATGAAAGTCTGGTGCTGCTCGCCGATGCCGCAGCTACGGCTTACTGGAGCGTAGATAATGCGGGAGTTAAGCCCGGCGATACAGTGGTAATTCTGGGTTGCGGTCCGGTTGGGTTGCTCGCACAAAAATTCGCCTGGCTAAAAGGGGCGGAACGGGTCATCGCTGTGGACTATATCGGCTATCGTTTAAAACATGCGAAGCGGACCAACAATGTGGAAATTGTTAACTTCGAGGACCACCAAAACTGTGGCGAATATTTAAAAGAAATAACAAAAGGCGGAGCGGACGTTGTCATCGACTGTGTGGGAATGAGCGGCAAGATGACTCCTCTCGAGTTCCTGGCAAGCGGGATAAAGCTGCAAAGCGGTGCGATGGGTGCCCTTGTCACGGCAACCCAGGCAGTAAGAAAAGGCGGAACGATTCAGGTGACGGGTGTATACGGCGGCCGTTATAATGCATTTCCTATGGGCGACATATTCCAGCGAAATGTTACGCTTAAAACCGGACAAGCCCCGGTCATTCACTATATGCCCTTCCTTTATAACTTAATCGCGGAAGGAAAAGTGGATCCAAGCGATATTATCACTCATGTTCTACCGTTGGATAAAGCAAAACACGGTTATGAAGTTTTTGACACCAAACAAGAAGATTGCATTAAAGTGGTATTAAAACCATAACGATAGGAGCAGGTACTTTGTCATTTGCAAAGTACCTGTTTTTAATTTTTAAATGCATACACTCTACTAAATTGGCAAGTAGTATGTTAACTTATCAAAAAACAAGTTGACACAAATTGGTTTTTTATTTATATTTTACGTTAACAGACTATTAGAATTTGGTTAACAAAAAGAGGAGGCCATTATGGAAACAGTATCTAAAGCTCAATCATGGCGTACAGTCGACATGGTATATAGCGCTATATTTGCGACCTTGATGATGATTGGTGCAAATATTACAGCTTTCGCACCATTTCTTACAGTCGGCGGTGTACCGATCACATTGCAAACATTTTTTGCAATCCTTGCCGGGCTGATTTTAGGCAGCAAAAAAGGCGCCATTGCCTGTACGGTGTATATGCTGATTGGATTAGCGGGCGCGCCGGTTTTTGCAGGGTTTAAAGGTGGATTTTCAATGATTTTAGCCCCAACATTCGGATTTATCGTTTCGTTTATACTCTGTGCTTTTGTCGCAGGATTAATCGTAGAGCGGTTCAAAACGCGAAAATTTTATATTATTGCAGCTCTGGTTGCAACTATCATCAACTACCTATTTGGTACAAACTGGATGTATTTTGCTTACAAAAATTGGTTTGCAGCACCGGAAGGATTTTCATACAGCATGGCTTGGTTATGGATGATTCCGCCAATGCCAAAGGATATTGTGCTTGCCATTTTTGCTGGCATACTTGCTTACCGTCTTCAAAAAGCCTTAAAAATCTTGCCAATAAAGTAAAGGGGTCATAGTATGAACTGGATTACACTTGCTCAGGAAGTTATTGAAGGAAAAATCTTGAACGACGAAGAGGCAATGGCCATTTTACAAGCGGATGATGATGAATTATTGCCGCTTATGCAAGGTGCCTTTACCATTCGAAAACATTATTATGGCAAAAAAGTAAAGCTGAATATGATCATGAATGCAAAAAGTGGCTACTGCCCGGAAAACTGCGGCTATTGCTCGCAATCATCCATCTCTACCGCACCAATCGAAAAATATCCATTTATTACGAAAGAAGAAATTCTAGCCGGTGCCAAGCAAGCTTTTGAGAATAAAATCGGTACATTTTGTATCGTTGCCAGCGGCCGGGGCCCAACACGCAAAGATGTGAATGTCGTGAGTGAAGCTGTCAAAGAAATCAAAGATAAATACGGATTGAAAGTATGCGCATGCTTGGGATTATTAAAAGATGAACAAGCAGAGCAGCTAAAAGAATCCGGTGTGGACCGCTACAACCATAACTTGAACACATCATCCCGCCACCATGATTATATTACAACATCCCATACGTACGAAGATCGTGTAAACACGGTGGAAATTGCGAAAAAACACGGCCTATCCCCTTGTTCCGGCGCGATTATCGGCATGAAAGAAACAAAAGAGGATGTGATCGATATTGCCCGTGCATTACATGCGCTTGATGCAGATTCGATTCCGGTTAACTTCTTGAATGCCATCGATGGAACAAAATTGGAAGGCACTAAAGAGTTGAACCCTCGCTATTGCTTAAAGGTGTTAGCTTTATTCCGCTATATCAACCCGACAAAAGAGATTCGAATCGCAGGTGGCCGTGAAATAAACCTTGGCTCTTTACAGCCGCTAGGTTTGTATGCAGCCAACAGTATTTTCGTCGGCGATTATTTAACAACAGCCGGGCAAGAAGAAAATCAAGATTATACGATGTTAAGAGATTTAGGTTTTGAAATCGAGCTTGCTGAAAAACAGGCTGCTCTTTTATAGTCAAAGAACATATAACGCACATTTATGGGAGGCTTTCCGCTCATTAATGTGTGTTTTTATTTTAGCCTCCCCTACTCGTTGCATTTTTAATGAAAAACGATTGAATTCCTTTGGAGCGGGAATAGTTAGGTGTGTATAGATAAGGAGTGATCTTATGGAAAAGTTTGATGCCATTATCATTGGATTCGGCAAAGCCGGTAAAACACTTGCCGGGTTTTTAGCAAAAAAGAATTGGAAAGTGGCGCTTATAGAAAAAGATGCAGCAATGTATGGAGGTACTTGCATTAACATCGCATGTATCCCGACAAAAACCATTCGCCATGATGCGCTGAACGGCAAACCCTACACTGACTCCATCGAACGGAAAACAAATGTCGTTGAAAAGCTCCGTGACAACAACTTTAATAACTTGAATAATCTTGATCAAGTAACGGTTTTTAATGGATTCGCTTCTTTTGTAAAAGACCATGTGCTGGCGGTGGAATTAGAGGATAAAACCATTGAAATAACATCCGACCATATATTTATCAATACCGGCTCACAGACGGCTGTTCCACCAATTGAAGGTGTCGATTTGCCTGGCGTTTATACAAGCACCACATTATTGGATGAACAGCAGCTTCCAAAATCGCTTGCCATAATTGGCGGCGGCTATATTGGTTTGGAATATGCCAGCATTTATCGTCGTTTCGGAGCAATTGTCACGGTCATTGTTTCAGGCGAATCCGTATTGCTTCACGAGGATGAAGAAATTCGCGAGGCTGCAATAAAGGAAATGCAAAATCAAGGCATTCAATTTGTCAATAATGCCCATGCCGAAAAAATCGAAGAAGGCTTGATTGTCCATTGTTCAAATGGAGAAAAAGTGGAGGCAGAGGCAGTACTGATTGCAACTGGCCGAAAGCCTAATATCAAAAAACTGGGGTTGGAAAATACATCAATTGAAGTCAAAGATGGTGCCATTGTGGTAGATGAACATTTACAAACTACAGTGCCGAATACCTTTGCATTGGGAGATGTTCGCGGCGACTTCCAATTTACGTATACATCGTTGGATGATTTCCGCATTGTGAAAAGCAAACTCTTTGAAGAAGGTTCATACACATCGGCTTCTCGCGGGGAAGTTCCCTATTCTTTATTTATCGACCCTCCATTTGCCCGGATTGGACTTACCATGAAACAGGCACAGGAAAAGGGATTGAGTGTTCTAGAAGGCAAGGTCGACTTGAAAACGCATCCCTATAATCACGTCACGGATGATTTGAGGGGACTATTTAAAGTGGTAGTCAATGCTGAAAATAAGCAAATCCTCGGCGCTTCTTTATTCGGAGCCCAATCCCCTGAACTGGTGAATATGATCAAGCTTGCGATGGATGCAAAAGTCCCCTTCACCCATTTACGAGACCAAGTATATACCCACCCTACAATGAGTGAAGTATTTAATAATTTATTCGATGTTAAATGATTGGAGCATGGACAATTTAAGCGGCAAGCCAAGTGTGACCTTCGAAATGATGAAAGTGTCCTTCACACAGGGTGAGGGACACTTTTCTTTCGTTTTTCACAAATTCGGCTCATATTCGATATAGTTAGCTTTCATTTCGGCGTTGAACGGCTCTTTTCGGTTGGTGCTCAGACTTTTTGCCTTTCATTCCTTACAAGAAGAGCACGAAAACATTATGTCGTTTGAACCTGCATATATACCTCTTCAAATGGCTGAACAATTACAAAACCGTCTCCTTCAAATCTCATTTGAATGGATTCGCCGCTTCCCCTTCCAAGGAAAGTCTTAAATGAAATGTCTGTCTGAAACTCAGGCGTCAAATTTCCAGACCATGCAATTGTAGCATTAGGGTCTGTGATGATTGGCTTGCCTGGTGAAACCCGTAATGTAAGCGGTTCGTAATGGGACGTAATGGCCACCAGCCCTGTTCCTTCACAGCGAACATTAAATAATCCCCCCGCCATCATTCCAGCGATTTTCCTCATCAATTTAATATCATGTTGAATGGAAGGCTCAAAGGCAAGAAGATCATTTCCGTTCACATAAATGGCCTCATTTTGTAAATGAAGAATGATAATTTTCTTTCCTTTGTCCGCCAGATACAATTTCCCCTGCCCGGTTGCTTTCATAAGTGACGTTCCCTCGCCGGTAAAGGCCTTTTTGAACATTGTGCCAATGCCATGCTCCAAGAGCCCTTCTCGTTCAAATTTGATTTTACCGTTATAGGCAATCATGGAACCGGCTTTTGCCCAAACCATTTGTTCAAGATTCACCTCTAAAATACGCGGCGTTTCTAATTCAAAAAACCCTTCCCCTTTATCGATTTGCTCAGTATTTTTAATAAATTCATTGATTGAAAACCGACTCATACCCAACGCCTCCTTTTTACATATACATAAAATTATGTTAATAAGTTTCAAAAAAGCCCAATCGGGTAACCTTAAAAACATAACGATTTTTTATTAAAGTACAATTGTTCAATTTTTTGTCAATTGACGATAAATACCAATAATTTCTTTCTTTAAACTTAACTATGTTAGCGCTATAATATTTTTATTAAAAGCCGCTATTTCTTCTAATTTTGAATGTTCTAGCTATTCTGTTCAATTTTTTAAGCAGTTGGTTAAATAAAATAATGCTGGGTGAATAACGATGGAACTAACGAATAAAGAACTTGCCACATTGTATGTTAAATATAAGAAGCAAAAGAAATATTATAAAAAAAGGCAAAGAGTTTCTATATACGATTTAAATCATTTTTTCGAATGCAAAAAATGCCTGGATTTAGTCAAGCTCGAAATGCAAAGAAGAGGCTTGAAGAAAAAACAGGCTAAGAAACTCAGCAGCTTTTAAGATATGAAATCTAACCAAAAAACAGGTTGACAAAAAAGAGAATTCTTCATATAGTTGAACTAACTTAATTGAATCGTTCTCCTAAAGGGGAGTAGCTTTTACAACAAAGTCGTCATTTCGGAAGATTGCCTTCCCGGCTTTATTGGCAGCAATACGCTGTTAGCAAGACCTTTACCTAAAATGGTAAAGGTCTTTTGTGTTTTTTAACCTTTACCATTTCTGGTAAAGGTTTTTTCTTTTCTTAAAGGTCTTTTTAGACTTATATGAACGGCAAAAATTGAGAAATCTATTTGATATTGAATGGAGTTGATCAATGTTCATTAACTCATCCAAATCACATTACACCAGACATAAACAGTTTGATGCTAGATCAATTTAACATGAGGAGGAATAATCATTGGATATATCATTGTTATTGGAATATGGTTGGGTATTGCTGCTTTTAGTTGCCCTGGAAGGGCTTCTTGCAGCGGATAATGCGCTCGTATTGGCGATTATGGTGAAACACCTTCCGGATAAAGAACGAAAAAAGGCGCTCTTTTATGGATTGGCAGGAGCCTTTGTTTTCCGTTTTGCTTCATTATTTATCATTTCATTCCTTGTGGATGTATGGCAAATTCAAGCATTGGGTGCACTTTACCTTCTATTCATTTCAATTAATCATATCGTTCGGAAGGTTGTCTTTAAAAAGAATAAAGAGGAATCCGAAGAAAAAGAAAAGAAGAAATCAGGCTTTTGGGGAACAGTTATTAAGGTGGAGCTAGCAGATATCGCTTTTGCGATTGACTCAATTCTTGCTGCCGTTGCCTTGGCAATGACATTGCCCGACACACCGCTACCGGCAATCGGTGGATTGGATGGAGGAAAATTCATCGTCATCTTCTTGGGTGGTTTAATCGGATTAGTCATTATGCGTTTTGCAGCAAACCTGTTTGTCAAATTGCTGCAACAAAGACCGGGACTTGAAATTGCTGCCTTTGCCATTGTTGGCTGGGTAGGCGTTAAGCTGTTAGTCTTGACTTTATCACACCCTGAAATTGGCGTCCTTTCCTATGAGTTCGCCCATTCCACAGGATGGAAACTGTTCTTCTATGGCGTATTGATTCTGATCGCAGCAGCCGGCTGGTTCTTGTCAAAAGGCAAGAATCAACCAACAGAATAATGCATTGAAGCCATCGTGAAATTGAATTCTCGATGGCTTTTTATGGTATGAAAAAAGCACTCTTCGGTGAGAGTGCTTAAAAGTCAATGTTATGTTAATTAATCAAATTCGCCTTGGCGTATTTGTGACTGTCGCTTTGCTTTCGTCACAGTCAAAACATATGTGACTGTCGCTTTGCTTTCGTCACAGTCAAAACATATGTGACTGTCGCTTTGCTTTCGTCACAGTCAAAACATATGTACCTGTCGCTTCGCTTTCGGTACAGCCAAAACATATGCGTCCAGATTTTATCGAGCTCGCTCGATAATCTACCTTTAAAAATCTGTGACTTCCGCCGGTGGCATTTATTTCATTCAGTCGTCTGCTGAATGAAATAAGGCAAAGCCGCCTTGCCGTAATATTATAGAAAGTTTTAAACCACCACTCCTCAAAGTGGGTGTTCGCAGAAGATTTCCTGTTTATCGTCATCCACAAAAGTGTGACGCCCGCCATTCCCTCTTCGATCTAAAACTCCCTTTTACAGCTTAAAGGTTAAAACTTAATATTCTACGTACAACGCAGCTTTAATATTATATTACACCGAAGTATCAATNCATCACAGTGCTTATCTGTACAAGTAAGTATTTTGCAAGAAAAAAGTCAAGCAACTATTACTGGAAGCAAAACCTAAGCTTCACTTATCCCCATACTTTTTCTAATTCCGAAATGACAGCTTGTACCTGGCTCTCCGGTAACTGGTGCCTTTCTACATAGCGGTTGCGCGGATGCTTTGTACATTCAAGACAGCAGCCGCCGAGATGCTTGGCTTCATTTTCTTCGGAAGCCAACAGATGCTTATTGCATTCGGGATTTGAGCATTTCACATAACGCTCGCAAGGAGAGCCATCATAATGGTCTTTCCCTACCACCACATGCTCCACTCTGTTAATTGGCACAGTGATGCGCTCGTCGAATACATACATTTTTCCATCCCAAAGCTGGCCCTTTGCTACAGGGTCTTTACTGTAGGTTGCAATGCCGCCATGCAATTGGCCGACATCTTCCCCAATTCCTTCGCGTTTTAGCCAGCCGGAGAATTTCTCGCAGCGAATACCGCCCGTACAGTAAGTCAGAACCCGTTTTCCTTCGAACAATTCACGATTCTCCTGAACCCATTCCGGGGTATCGCGGAAGTTTTCCACGTCCGGGCGAATGGCGCCTCGGAAATGCCCCACATCATATTCGTAGGTATTGCGCACATCCAAAACGACCGTATCTTCCTGCTGCATTTCTTCCATAAATTCAACGGGCGATAAATAACGGCCTGTTATCTCATGTGGATTAATGTCCTCTTCCAGGCTTAAATTTACAAGTTCCCGTCTTGGGCGAACGCGCATTCTTTTAAATGCATGCCCATCGGCTTCATCTATTTTGAAAACAATGCCCTGGAATAATGGATGATTCTCCATCATGTCAATATAGGCATTGGTATCTTCTATTGTACCGGATACCGTGCCGTTGATGCCCTCTTTGGCAACGAGCACACGTCCCATTAAATTCAGCTCATTGCAAGCCTGCAGATGCTCTTCGGCAAACTGTACCGGATCTTCAATCGATGTGTAATGATAATACAATAAAACTCGGTAATTCATGTTGGTTCCACCTATCATTTATATTTGCAGGATATCCTGATTGGTTTTTAGCCTCACTTATTATAGCAGAAACTGAACAAGCGTTAATTTCTTTTTGCCCAAAAAGAGTAACTTCAGGGACTGAGGGAATAGTAGGGAAAAAAGGAAGTGATTTTTTGAATACTGCCGTTTACTTTATTCTTGGTGCCGCATACCTTGCACTTCTCATATGGGGCATTTCGCTTTCTAATAGAAACGGCTTATGGGACATATCCAACGTGTATCTGCTTGTTATTGTGGGCCTTATTTATGACAATTCCATTATTGCGCTTGGAAAATATATAGGTGAAGGCCGCTTGCTTGAAACGTTAAGCTTCTTTCGCTATCTGCTGCATGCCCTCTTTACTCCGGCTTTAGTGATATTTGCGTGGAATATTAGTGCTAAATTGAACCTATCTTGGGCGAAGAAAACATTTTGGAAGTTCTTCATGAGTCTCTTAACGATTGCGTTAATTGGTTTTGAACTGCTTGCCTCTGTGTGGAATCTTCAATTGCAGCCTATGATGGAAAATGGCCTTTTAACATACAAAATTGCAGAATCCGGCATTCCCCTCATGGTGATTGTTGTGTCAGTCGTTTTGTTGGCGGCCGGGTTTATCATAATGAAGAAATGGCGCTTTCCTTGGCTATTTTGGGGTACCTTGGCCGTATTCCTCGGCAGTACGTTGCAAGCATGGATTAAGGATTTCCCTATCATGAATAGTTTGGAATTCATTTTATTGCTATCAATAACTTTGACAAAGCAATTTCAAGTGCGGCACATTAATACATTAAAATAAATGCTTCTTTTGAGCATGAGGATTTTACTGGATTAAAAAAGCGATTACTTTTTTCAGTAATCGCTTGCCTCCTGTGTCTCCATATCTGTTTTCGCAGGGTGAAAAAACCTACTTATAACCGTTAAACGCAACAAACTCTCCTACCGGTTTGCGATACCCTCGTGGGCGCGTTTTATCGACACTTTTCCCAATCGTAATCATCATGACAGGTTCCAGGTGTTCTGGAATATTAAACTCTTTTCTAAGTTCCGGTACATTATGAACGTGCATCGGACACGTATCAAAACCATAATGTTTGGCGCTTAGCATAAATAACATTGCATGGATTCCTGCGTTGCGTACTAATTCCAAATCCAATTGGCTGGGCTCTTCCTTTAAACGATCGCTATAATCTTTAATGGTTTTCAATGTCATTTCATAGTCTACTTCGTCCATCATTTTCAGCATTTTCATCGGGCTATAGATTTTTTCAACTTCACCGGATTCTATGCTGTTTCTATTTCCCATTACAATCACTACAGCACTTGCAGTATGTATTTTGTACTGATGATAACTTAATTCTTTTACTCGTTCTTTTTTCTCTTCATCCGTGATGACCAAATAATTCGTAAATTGCAAGTTGTAAGCACTTGGTGCAAGCTTCGTTAATTCAAATATTTTCTTGAAATCTTCTTCGCTCAATTTTTCATCATTAATGAAATTCACCGCAGAGTGACGGGCCTTTACTAATTCTTCGAAATGCATAACCATAATCTCCTTTTTTCCTATATAAAACTATTTTACTACCAATACCCCCTTGTAAATGGCCCCACATAATCCCAATTAAAAATATGTATTAAAAGAGGCTATCACTCTGGATAGCCTCCGGTTAATTATCGAATTGTTTTTAAA
>NZ_QWEI01000010.1 GCF_003515775.1 Ureibacillus yapensis
TGTGAATTATACAACAACGAAATGCTCTTGCTGCAGCGAAGACATTTCCGGCATTAAAAATGTTGCCGCATCTTGGGGCGACCGAATCGTAAAACGTGAATCTACTTGCTTTTGCGACAGTCTCCTGCCTAATTCGATTGCTGCCAGAAGCTGAACCGCTTTTGCTTCGCCGATTCCTTTAATTGACACAATTTCTTCAATGGTTGCATGTTTCAGTTCATGAAGTTTTTCAAAATAATTTAAAACTCGATTGGCTAAAGTCAAGACAGATTCCTGCTTTGTACCTGTCCGTAGTAGAATCGCTATTAATTCTTGATTGGATAAACTTTGTGCTCCTTGCCGCATCAGCCTTTCCCTTGGCCGATCTTCTACATGGACATCGCGTATCTTAAGCTCTGCAAACGGGGCAATCGTCATTCATATTTCACTTCCTATATTTTTATGATATTTAATGCAATCAGTTTCTCAAATAAGGTGGATATCGGCAATCCCACAACATTGTTATAGTCACCCTCAATACGGTCTACCAACAGTGCGCCATCCGTTTGAATGCCATACCCTCCTGCTTTATCAAAAGGGTCGCCTGTTTCAATATAGGCTTCCATCAATGCTTGTGATAACTTTTTAAAATAGACTTTCGTTTCTTGGACAAAAGTTTCTTCCTGTCCATTCGGTTGAATAATGGCTACCGCTGTCATCACTTGATGATATCCATCTGATAATTTTGTTAAATGGGAAAATGCCTGTTCTTCATTTTTCGGTTTATGCAGCAATTCTCCTTTAAAAACCACAATCGTATCCGCGCCAATAATTGTTTTTCCCTTTTCTTTTTTGGCAACAGCGCGCGCCTTCAATAATGCAACGTCCCGCACGTAGCCTTCCATGCTTTCGGCTTGTACAGCTGTTTCTTCGACATCACTTGTTACCACTTCAAAGGGAACACCAAGTTTTGAAAATAGTTCCTTTCGTCTTGGCGATGCGGAAGCCAAGACCAGTTTGTGTTCAGTAAGTAAATTCATATCCATTCCTCCTACCTTTATGATAGCCGAGGAATGGCATTTTGAAAAACAATTTCCGGTTTTTTTAAAATTGAATTTCGTCCACTTTTTCTCGTTAAAATTCAATTTTCATGCATTCATTTTTGCCAAAATAATGGGCGATCAGCTGCACTCTGGCAATGCTTAAATCCCGTGAAAAGCTTGCAATGGCTGAAGTGACGGACTGCCAATCTTGTGGAAAGTTTTCCGGAACATTGCCATCCTGAAAATAAAATTTTGATGGATCATTGCTTTCTAAAATCGAAGGAATGCCCTTTTGGACTTCTTTTGAACAGGCGGCAGCCGAAAATGTGAACGACTTTGCAAAAGAAGTTGGATTACTCGATAAGATCAACTCTTCCCGAATTGGCGAAACTGCGGACCAAACATAGAAATTTCCATTAACTTCTATTATGGCGCTTGTATTTAATGAAGGATATTCAGAAATAAAATCCGTTGCAGATTCATAACTTGTAAAGACACCATATTGATTTGCGAAAAACCCGACGGAAGATGCATCGTCAATGGCCCCTTCAGATGATTGTACTGGAATCATTTCTTGTTCCGGTGTTGAATTTGCTTGTTGTGTATCCGTGGCTGGATTCATGGAACTAAGCAAAAGCACAAAAAATAGAACTCCTGCAAGCCCAGCTACCGAACCAATTACGGCTGCATTGATCAGTTCGCGCCTTCCTATGACGTTTGGAAATTTCATACGTATCACCTCACAGCTACCGTAACAAATATAGAATAAAAAAAAGCGAGGTTGCTGTCGCCTCACTTAAAAAATTTTTCGCAAAAATATCGTTCAAACGATACTTTTCCACATTATTTGTTTGAATTAATTACAATAACCCACAATCTTCCTTAAAATTTTTTAATTGTCCCCTTAATTCGGTCAATAAATATAAAGAACCCGTAACAAATATTTTCCCATTAAATGTCGATGCTTGTCGGAAAAAGGCTTGATTGTCTGACAAAATCGCTTTTATTGATGCAGACGATAAGCACATCATCTCGGATGCCGGCATTGCTCTGTCATTCGAAAAGTCGATAAAATAAAATTCATCGCTTACCGTTTCCAAGATTCCCAAGACTGTTTTTACATCTTTATCTGCCAACATGCCGACAACAAATCGAATCGGTTCATTGGGAAATTGCTGTTGAATGGTTTGGATTAGCATTTCCGCGCTCTGGGGATTATGCGCCCCATCAAAATAGACATTAGGCAATACTTGTTCAAACCGTCCTGGCAATTTTGCTTTTTTGACTGCCTCACGAATTTTTTCAATATCTGCAGCAATAGTTAAAAAATCGGCTAATTCAAAAAATGCGGTAATCGCCAACGCCATATTATCCCCTTGATGTTTCCCCGGCAATCCCCCTTGCAACCGTTGAATGGAGAGCCCTCTTTCATCGTTTGTATAAATTTTGTCTTCTTCAATAAAATCAAAATGGTCGCCAAGAGCGATAAGGGGTGACTCTTTCTCAAAAGCCTCTTGTTCGATGACATGAACAGATTGTTGGGGCAGCCTTCCAATCACCACCGGCTTTTGCTGTTTTATAATTCCCGCCTTATGTGAAGCAATGCTTTCAATGGTGGACCCGAGGAATTTTGTATGTTCCAAAGCGATGCTCGTTATGATTGAAACAATTGGATCCACGACATTGGTGCTATCTTCCCGTCCACCCATTCCTGCTTCTATTAACACCACATCCAAGTTGTTCTGTGCAAAATAAAGGAAGGCGGCACAAGTTAACAATTCAAAATCGGTTAACTTTCCGCTTAGTCCCGCGCGACTCATGATAGCAAAAATATAATCTAATTCCTTCTCAGAAATCGGTTTTCCGTCGATTTGAATCTGATCATGCACATCGACAATGCAAGGAGACATAAATTTCCCTACTGTCAATCCATGGGCAATTGCCAGCTGTTCCAAAAAAGCAATGGTTGACCCTTTTCCGTTGGTGCCTGCTACATGGACAACATTCAATTCTTTTTCGGGATGCTCTAGCATCTCCAAGGCTTGAACCATGGATTCAAGGCCAAGTTGGATCGACTGCTCACTTTCAATATTCCACTTTTTCTTATATTCATCTAATTTCGGTATTCTCATCTTACCTCTTCTCTCATCTTGAAATTAAAAATTTTCTCGCCTCTGCAATAAAATATAAAGAACCCGTAATCACCAGCAATTCGTCCGGTTGGATAATATCGATTTCCTTCTGAAGCATTCGCTGCCAGTTTTCATCATGACGGACATTCTCATGCTTGGATTGCAACGCCAAAACTTCCGCTTTCGCTGCGCGCGGCAAATTGATTTGGGTAAAGCCCATTGAACTCGCCACCTCATCCATCATCCCTATGCTAATTTCATGATCTTTATCCTGCAGGGCAGCATAGATAAACTTATAATGTTTGTTTGGATAAACATTTTTTAAAGTATCGATCAATGCTTTGGTCCCCTCTGAATTATGGGCGCCATCCAATATGATTTTATAATCTAATTGCTCAAATCGCCCCGCCCACATTGCTCTGCCTAATGCCTCGCGGATTGTCGCCGCATCGATATCGGGATCAAATAATAAACTAGCTGTAATCGCAAGCGCTGCATTGTCAATTTGATGGGCACCTTGCATGGCTAACGGGATTTTATCTATCTCGTGATTTCCTAAGAAATAATCAAAGACTTGCGGAAACCCGCTCCTTGTATTTTCAATCATGATTTCCTTGCCTAGGAAATAGCTTTCCGAGCAGGACTCACTCGCTTTTTGCTTTATAACATTTACCGCTTCCTGCTGTTTTACGCCCACAACAACCGGTTTGTGCTTTTTAATAATTCCTGCTTTTTCAAAGGCAATTTTCTCGATTGTATCGCCCAATATTTCAGTATGCTCCAAGGAGATGGTTGTAATCACTGACACTTCCGGAACGATGACATTTGTTGAATCAATGCGGCCGCCAATCCCCGTTTCCATCAATGCAAGATCGACCCCTTGTTTGGCAAAATAAAGACAAGCAATCACCGTCATGATTTCAAAAAAGCTTGGATATTGTCCATTTAGCTTCGTTTTAATCGCCTCATTAACCTTGTTTGCACAAATCAAGAAGTCTTCATCCGATATTTGTTCATGATTGATGGTAATTCGTTCGTTCACCCGCTCCAAATGTGGAGAAATAAAAGCCCCGACACGATATCCTTGTTCCATCAAAATCGCCCTTGTTGCATTCAGTGTGGACCCCTTGCCATTGGAACCGGCAAAATGAATAAATTTAACTTGCCGTTCCGGATTGTCCAACTCATCTAAAATTGCACGAACCGCTTCCAGCGGCTCTCCCTTATATGTACTTGCCCTTAAACCGAAGATAAAATCGGTGCATTCTTCCATTGTTTTGAACATGCATTTCTCCTGACTTTCTCTATATGTTGTTTTATTTCTGCACTATTAGGAAAAGGCGTCCCAGGAAACTGGGACACCTCCATCATATTATAGATTTTTAAGTTCTGCTAAACGTTTTTCAACCGCTTCATATTTTTCTTGATAATCCGCAAGTTTTTCGCGTTCTTTTGCAACAAGTGCTTCCGGTGCTTTTGATACGAATTTTTCGTTTGAAAGCTTTCCGTTCACTAATTTCACTTCTTTTGCCCATTTTTCAAGCTCTTTTTCCAGACGGGCAATTTCTTCTTCCAGATTAATCAATCCTGCAAGCGGCAAGTAAATTTCCGCACCCGAAACTACTGCAGTCATTGATTGAGCCGGCGCTTCCATGGACACGCCGATTGTCAGCTCTTCCGGATTACAGAATTTCTCGATATAGCCTTTGTTGATTTCAAGGATTTTCGCTGTTGCTTCATCACTCGCAGAAATGGTTAAAGGCACTTTTTTGCTCATTGGCGTATTTACTTCGGCACGGATATTGCGTACGGAACGAATAATCTCAGTAAGAAGCTTCATGCTTTCTGCATCTTGCGCAAAGTTAAATTCTTCTTTCACTGTTGGCCAAGCCGCCACTGTAATAGAGTCTCCTTCGTGTGGAAGATGCTGCCAAATTTCTTCCGTGATAAATGGCATCATTGGGTGAAGCAGACGCATTGTATTGTCCAGCACATACGCAAGCACCGAGCGAGTTGTTTTCTTGGCAGCCTCATCTTCTCCGTATAGCGGCAATTTCGCCATCTCAATATACCAAGAACAGAAGTCGTCCCAAATGAAGTTGTAAAGCTCACGGCCAACTTCACCAAACTCATATTTGTCGGATAATGTTGTCACGCGTTCAATCGTTTCATTCAGACGAGTTAAAATCCATTTATCGGCAACGTTTAAATTGCCCGCTAAATCGATTTGATCATAAGTCATGCCTTCCATATTCATAAGTGCAAATCGGGAGGCATTCCAGATTTTATTGGCAAAGTTCCAAACGGATTCCACTTTCTCGGTTGTATAGCGCAAATCTTGGCCAGGCGATGAACCCGTTGCCAGGAAGTAGCGAAGCGAATCTGCGCCATATTGGTCGATTACATCCATCGGGTCCACTCCATTGCCGAGGGATTTACTCATCTTGCGTCCTTCCCCATCACGTACAAGGCCGTGAATCAGGACATCCTTGAATGGACGTTCACCAGTGAATTCTTTCCCTTGGAAGATCATGCGGCTTACCCAGAAGAAGATAATGTCGTAACCTGTTACCAACGTATTTGTTGGATAGTAGCGCTTGAACTCTTCGTTTTCCGTGTCAGGCCAACCCATAGTTGAAAATGGCCATAATGCCGAAGAGAACCAAGTGTCCAATACATCTTCGTCTTGCGTCCAGTTTTCAGCGTCGGCAGGTGCATCTTTCCCTACATAGATCTCACCGGTTTCGTTATGGTACCAAGCCGGAATTTGGTGGCCCCACCATAATTGGCGGGAAATACACCAATCGTGAATATTTTCCATCCAGCGATTATACGTATTTTCAAAACGGTTTGGTACAAAGTTCACTTTTTCGGCCTCGGATTTTTGCATTTCCAATGCCTGCTCAGCCAGTGGTCCCATTTTAACGAACCATTGTGCCGAAAGATACGGTTCCACGACAGCGCCTGAACGTTCCGAGTGTCCTACTTGGTGTGTATGAGGCTCAATTTCCACCAGCACGCCTGCTTCTTGTAAATCCGCAACAATTTGTTTACGGCATTCAAAGCGGTCCATTCCGGCATATTTGCCTGCCAGGTCATTCATCGTCCCGTCTTCGTTCATCACGAGAATACGTTCAAGATTATGGCGGTTTCCTACCTCAAAGTCATTTGGGTCGTGGGCAGGCGTCATTTTTACCACCCCTGTTCCAAATTCCATGTCAACGTAAGTATCGCCAACAATCGGAATTTCGCGGCCAACAATCGGAAGGATCACCGTTTTGCCGATTAAATGCTTATAGCGTTCATCTTCCGGGTGAACAGCCACACCAGAGTCTCCCAGCATTGTTTCAGGACGTGTTGTTGCCACACGTAGTTTACCCGAGCCATCTGCCAATGGATATTCCATATGGTAGAAAGCGCCCTCTACTTCTTTATGGATAACTTCGATGTCCGATAAAGCAGTTTTTGCTGCAGGGTCCCAGTTAATAATACGTTCACCACGGTAGATTAACCCTTTTTCATATAACTTGACGAATACTTCTTTTACCGCATCGGATAAGCCTTTATCCAGCGTAAAACGTTCCCGTGTATAATCCAGCGCCAACCCAAGTTTTGCCCATTGCTCACGAATGTGCCCAGCGTATTCTTCTTTCCATTCCCACGTTTTTTCGAGGAATTTTTCACGTCCTAGATCATAGCGTGAAACTCCTTCTTCACGAAGTTTTGCTTCTACTTTTGCTTGGGTTGCAATTCCCGCATGGTCCATTCCCGGCAGCCATAGAGCATCGTATCCCTGCATGCGTTTCATGCGGATCAGAATATCTTGCAGTGTTGTGTCCCATGCATGCCCTAAATGCAGTTTACCTGTCACGTTTGGAGGGGGAATTACGATGGAATATGGTTGTTTCCCACTTTCAGGTTGTGCTTCGAAAAATTTGCCTTGCAGCCACCATTCATAGCGTCCCGCTTCAATGCCTTGCGGGTCGTATTTGGTTGGCATGGATGAATTTTGTTGTTCTGTCATATTGACTCCTCCTTTTAAGATAGCGCAATCAAAGGTCACCTAAATTAGTTCAATAAAAAAACTCCTCCATCCCGGTAAAAGGACGAAGGAGTTTTGACTATTAATTTCGCGGTGCCACCTTTAATTCCGAGATTGTTTACTAGTATAGCAGCAACAAGTTCTCGGCTCTCAATTCTGTAACGGGGTTTACCCGGCATTTTGCTACTGTGAGTTCACAAAAGCTGCTCAAAGGCTACTTTCAAATAGTGACATGCGGAAACTTTTCAGCTGCTGTTTCCTCTCTGGGGCAAGTCAGGTTATTTTACTCTTCCTTCTCATCGCATCATTCATTATTTACTTGTATTCCGCAATAATCCCTCGTAATACTTAAGCAGATTATAAATGAAGTATAACTGTTCATACAATATAATATACCATCAACAGTTTTCAAGTGACAACTTATTTTGATGAAAGGAAGTTAAATCTTGAAAAAAAAGCAATAATCGCCCGTTATCCGCGATACGCTCTACCTGGAATGTTGAACAACGTATAAGACTCCGTTAATTCACTATAAAAATCATCCGTATCCGTTGGCAAAAATTGAATTTTCGACTGAAGAATTTTCTCTTTTGTTTCTTCCTCAGTCTCGGACTCCGTTTCTTCATTCGAAATGGGCTCGGTATTTTCTGCAACAGCCTCATTACTTACCGTAAATTGCGATGCCATTCTTATACTGGTACTATCGTAAACTTGTTCCTCCTGTTGTTCTTCAAGAGGATAAGTTTCTGACGACGGTTGTCCTTTGGCTATCTTGGAATCGTCCGCTGGTTCTTCTTTCTGCACTTCCAGGATTTCTTGAGATTCTTCCTGTTCTGCATCCGCTTGCTCTAAATAAGTGCTATCTTCTGTCTGCGTATTTTCACTTACTTGTTCAATTTCTTCAATTGTTTGTGCGACTTCCGTAGCGGGCGGTTCTTGCAGACGATATTCGGGTACTTCGGGAATTCTGTGCGATTCTTCTTCGTTTACTGATGCCGCCTGCAAATCCGGCTCCGGTTCAGTTAGTGGAGACGATTCCGATATTTCTTCTGCTTGTTCCTCTAATTCAACAGCGGCTTTTACAGGTTCCGGGATTTCCGGTGCCGCCACTTTTAACTCAGGTTCATCGGCAGCAGGTGCTTGCGGTTGCAGCAACGTGAACGTTTCAGGCAGCTCTGGTTTAACTGGCAATGGAGGCTCTGTGAATCCAGCTGGTGCTTGTTGATATTGGAATAATGCACCTTCCACCGTTTCGTCAAATTGACAGCCTACTTCCCATTTAAATGTACAATTCGATCCATCATATACAAAAAAGGAAAGATCATCAATGCTGACTTGCGGCTGGCATTCATAGGCAACTTTTTCACGCGGCAAGTCAACCTCCAAAGGCAATGCATATTCAAAATATCCATTATTCCCGTCAAATTCAAGCTCTTCAATAAACGTTCCGTCACTGTACTCCGGCAATTCATATGGATTAAAGCGTGCAACTGCGGCAATATGATAAATCCCGACTAACCGAACAGAATCTTCCGTTTCAATCTGCTGCCAAATGGGTTTAATATCAACGGAGACCACTTCTTCAACTGTACCTAACTGTTCTGGAAAAACGAATTGCGTCATCATTTCCCAATTAATTTTTTGCATATGGCAATCCCTCCCGTAACTACATTATGCTGAAAGATTGCAAGTATGCTTAGCATCCAGTAAATGTTTTTCGCACCAAAAGCCCGCGGGAACTACACAGACGAGAAAGCGCAATTGAGCAGATAAAAAAAGCGCCTTTTCCAATAAAGGAAAAAGGCACTTGAAGTCGGTTGATTATCTTGCTAGTTTAGCAAAAACTTTATGGAATGCTCCAACGGTTTTTTCAATATGCTCTTCCGTGTGAGCCGTCGAAATAAATAATCCTTCAAATTGTGAAGGCGGTAAATAAACCCCTTCTTCAGCCATTAACTTAAAGTACTCGGCAAATAACTCCAAATCCGAAGTTTTTGCAGACGCAAAGTCCACCACTTCCTCATTTGTCAGGAAAAGACCAATCATCGAGCCAGCGCGGTTAATTGTATGGGGAATAATATATTTTGTTGCGGCTTCACGGATTCCGGCTTCCAGCTTGTCCCCAAGCTTTTTGAAATACTCGTAGGATTCTGGAGTCAGGCGGGATAAAGTCTCAATCCCAGCCGTCATAGCCAGCGGGTTCCCTGACAAAGTACCTGCTTGATAAACAGGCCCAGCAGGAGCAATGTGTTCCATGATCTCACGTTTGCCTGCAAACGCTCCAACAGGGAGGCCCCCACCCACCACTTTTCCTAAACAAGTTAAATCCGGGTTAATGCCAAAATAGCCTTGCGCACAATGGTAATCCACACGGAAACCAGTCATTACTTCATCAAAGATTAAAAGTGCACCATGATCTTCCGTCACTTTGCGCAACCCTTCCAAGAAGCCTGGTTTTGGAGGCACAACCCCCATGTTGCCGGCAACAGGTTCAACAATTACTGCCGCAATTTGTTTACCAAACTTTTCAAATACAGTTTGAACGGCTTCCAAGTCATTATAAGCAGCAGTTAGTGTATTTTTGGCAATATCAGCCGGTACGCCTGGGCTGTCCGGCAAACCAAGTGTAGCAACACCGGAACCAGCTTTGATTAACAAAGAATCCCCATGGCCATGGTAAGAGCCTTCAAATTTTAATATTATATCTCTTCCAGTGTAGCCGCGCGCGAGACGCAAAGCGGCCATTGTCGCTTCCGTTCCGGATGACACGAAACGAACCAGTTCTACTGAAGGCACGCGATCAATAATGATTTGCGCCAATTTATTTTCCAATAGGGTCGGTGCACCAAATGAAGCACCTTTAGCAACTTGTTCCTGAATCGCTTTTACGACTTCCGGATGAGAATGGCCCAAAATGAGCGGTCCCCAGCTTAATACATAGTCAATATATTCATTTCCATCGATATCTTTAATGATGGCGCCTTCACCGGATTCCATAAAAATAGGATCGGTATTAACCGATTTAAATGCACGAACCGGACTATTTACGCCTCCTGGCATTAAATTAACTGCTTCTTTAAATGCTTGAATCGATTTTTCATAAGTCATGTTTTATTTCTCCTCCAACCAACGAGCCACGTCTTTTGCATGATAAGTCAGAATCATATCCGCGCCTGCACGTTTCATCCCCAACAATGTTTCCATAACTACGGGTTTTTCTTCAATCCAGCCATTTTGGGCAGCTGCTTTAACCATGGCATACTCGCCTGATACATTGTACGCAACAATTGGCAACGTGTAGTTGTTGCGGATATCCCGAATAATATCCAAATAGGATAGAGCAGGTTTGATGATTAAAAAGTCTGCTCCTTCTTCAATATCCGACTCTGCTTCACGGAATGCTTCCAATCGGTTTGCCGGGTCCATTTGATAAGTTTTGCGGTCTCCAAACTGCGGTGCGCCATCTGCAGCCTCACGGAATGGCCCGTAATAGCTCGATGCATATTTCACGGCATAAGACATGATTGGAATTTCTTCAAAGCCTGCTTCATCCAAAGCTGCACGAATCGCGGCAACAAAACCATCCATCATATTTGATGGTGCAATAATATCAGCTCCAGCTTGCGCCTGGGAAACAGCCGTGCGGGCCAAAACATCCAACGAAGGGTCGTTTAAGATTTTTTCGCCTTCCACCACGCCGCAATGGCCATGATCAGTGAATTCACATAGACAAGTATCGGCAATGACCATTAATTCGGGATGACGTTCCTTAATTTGTCGAGTTGCTTTTTGAACAATTCCATGGTCATGGAAAGCCCCTGTACCAACTGCATCTTTTTCTGCGGGCAAGCCAAAAATAATGATTGCCGGAATACCAAGATCCACTACTTCGTCCACTTCAGCATTTAGCATATCCAGCGAAAATTGAAAAACACCTGGCATCGAACTGACCGGATTTTTAATATTTTCGCCTTCCATCACAAAGATTGGATAAATTAAGTCTTCTTTGTGCAAGTAAGTTTCCTTTACCATTGAGCGCATTGCTTTGGATGAACGAAGACGGCGGTGTCTTCTGAAATTAAGTTCTGTCATGATTATTTTCCTCTCTTAACCTTATTTCTTCTATTACCGCCAACATCGTGTAGCGACTCGGCTGATAAGTAACAGAAGCTCCATAATGCTCCAATTTAGCTGTCGTGATATGGCCAATGCTTGCAAACTGTGGTTTTTGCCATCCAACAACCGGAGCAATATTTTCTGCAAACATTTCTACTGCGGAGGGACTTGCAAATATGATAATCGGTCGTTCTTTAACCTTTATCAACTCAGTGAGCGGTTCAATGTTGGATGGTTTTGTATAAGTGTCATATACAGTCCATTCCGCCACTCGAAAAGGCAAACCTTTTTTTATTGTATCCTTCGCTTTGCCGCCTCTTAAAAACAAGCATTCAGGCGAGTTGTCGGCTACTTTCGGAAACTCTTTGACAAATACATCCGCACTAAAAATAGATGGCACAAAGCTAACATGAAAGCCATTGTTTTCAAGTAGTTTTGCCGTTTTCGAACCCACTGCGGCAATTTTGCCGATAAATCGAGCAGGATTTACTCGATGGCGTTTTATTTTTTCAAAGAATGCTTCTACTGCATTTTGGCTGGTAAAAATGAGCCAGTCAAATGCAAATGCTTGTTTCAGCTTCTCGAAATCATGCTCTTCAATGATTTCTCTGGTTTCAATAAGCGGGAGAAAGAAAGCTTCTCCCCCTAATTGTTCGATTCTGGAAAGAACAGCCGATGTCTTGGAAGACCCTGTGACAACCACTGTTTTTCCCTCGAGCGGTTTAGGCATCCAACTCAGCCTTTACTTTTTGAATAAGGTCATAAGCTCCTTGTTCCGTTAACTTTTTGGCTATTTCTTTCCCTAGTTCTTCCGCATTTGTACCTTGTAAAGTCTCTTTAAAAATCACGGATGCATCCGGAGCTGCTACTAAGCCAGTCATCGTAATCATTTCTCCATCAGTTGTTGCATACCCTGCGATCGGTACCTGGCAGCCGCCATCCATCGCAGCAAGAAAAGCGCGTTCAGCATGTGCTTCTTGCCATGTAATGGTATCCGTTAATTTTGCCAATTCATCCAAGAGTTCTTGATCATCGGCACGACATTCTATCCCTAATGTTCCCTGTGCTACGGCAGGCAAACAAATATCTGTATCCAAATATTCCGTCACCACTTCATCGTTCCAACCAAGACGTTTAAGTCCGGCAGCTGCCAAAATAATGGCATCGAAGTCTTCATTTTGCAATTTTGCCAGGCGTGTATCTACATTTCCGCGAATCCATTTAATCTCAAGGTCCGGTCTTGCTTGCAAAAGCTGCGCACTGCGACGCAATGAACTTGTTCCGACGATGGCCCCTTTCGGCAAGTCGGCAAATTTTACATGATTATTTGAAATAAACACATCCCTTGCATCTTCACGCGGAGGAATGCAGCCAATCACCAATCCTTCCGGCAAAACAGCAGGCATGTCCTTCATGGAGTGTACGGCAAAATCGATTTCTTTATCATAAAGAGCTTGTTCAATTTCTTTTACAAATAAGCCTTTTCCCCCGACTTTTGATAATTGGACATCAAGGATACGGTCACCTTTTGTCACGATTTCCTTAACTTCAAACTCAAAAGTCGCCCCCGCATTTTTAAGTTCGTTGATGAACCAGTTTGTTTGAGTTAAAGCCAACTTACTCTTTCTTGAACCAACAATAATTTTTCTCATGATGAGCCTACCTTTCTGTTAATACCATATATGGAAGTTTGATAATTTACTTCCCAGGAAGAAATTTATGACAACAAGCAAAAATATATAAATTTGTGCCCATGCAAAATTCAAGCCTGTCAATTTCCCGGTATGGTGAAGCACCAAGATTAATAAATAAAGGACTGTAATAACAAATGAGCCGACAATTTTTACATCCAGAATCGATAATCCTTCTAGTTTTAAGAAAGCCCATTCAAGCCCTAAAAGCAAACTTATGAATATTAGGGGAACCCCGATTAAAATGGAATAGAACATCCACCTGCTTGTTTGGTGCAAATCAGGCAATCTGGACCAAAGCTTTGTGTATTTTTTCTTTTTTAACAAGTTATATAAAATTAAGTATAATACCGAAAAAACAAAGGCTAATGAAAATGCTGCATATGATAAAATTGCAAATGATATATGAATAAACAACATTTCAGATTCCAGTGATTTTATTAATGGGTTTTCTACTTGCTCCGGTGCGAACAAATGAATGGTTATAAAGATGAATCCCAAAACATTGATAAAAAAAACTGGCAAATCTACTTTGGCTATGCAATGCAGGAAAATCGACAAGGTGACGAGCAACCATGCATAGAAATAGATTCCCTCGGTTAAAGACAAGATTGGAAATCTCTTTATTTCAAACATATAAAGCAGCAAGAAAACGGTTTGCAAGACCCAAACGATTGAAATAAGCCAAAATCCAATTCGCCGCACTTTCACACGTTTATAGAAAAAATCGATGAAATAGAAAACGATCCCGGTTGCATATAGAACAACCATGAGTTCGTAAAGCCTCGACATCGCTAATTGTGTCATTTCGCTACCCTTCTTCATTTTTAACATCTTTGCCTGGAGCTAATGCTTGTCTGCAAAAATAAGCGTTCCCGTATCTTTAAGTTTATCATAAAGATACGAAAACGCCTCGTTTTCAACACCGCTATTCTGCATCGACTCTAATCGTTGTTACAAATTCATGTCAATGGAAAGAAAACTTTTTAATAGGATAGTTTCCCATCTAAAACAGCTTGGTTTTGCAGACTTTTCTTAAAGTCCAATTCTTTTTGTTGTTGCGTGTTTACTTCTTCCATGACTTCATCTTCAATGCCAAAAATTTGTTGGAACAATTGAAGCTGCTGATTTGCTTTTGGAGAGTTTGCCAATTCCTTTGCTTGCAAAATAGGTTCTTTTAATAATTGATTAATAATGGATTTCGTATGTTTATTTAAAATTTTGCGTTCACGCTCAGTTAAATCCGGCATTTTATTTTCAATGCTTGCCATTGTTTCCTGCTGAATGCGATTCGCTTTTTTACGCAATGCTGAAATTACGGGAACTACCCCAAGAGTGGCAAACCAATCTTTAAATTGGATGACTTCTTGACCAATCATATTCGTAATTTCTCTTGCTGCCTGCTCGCGTTCTGCCAAATTGGCTTCAACAATTCCCTGCAAATCATCAATGTCATATAGGAAAACATTCGACAAATCACCAATGCGCGGATCCAAATCGCGCGGTACGGCAATATCAACCATAAACAAAGGTTTCCCTTTACGCAGACGTTCCACAAATTGCATTAATTCGAAATCAATCACATATTCCGATGAGCCGGTAGAACTGATCAAAATATCGGCTTCCAATAATACACATTGTAATTCTTGCATTGATTTAGCATCCCCGTTAAACTTCGAGGCAAGCTTTTCCGCCTTTTCAAAAGTACGGTTCACAACAGTTATATCGCCGACACCGCTGCCATAAAGGTTTTGGATGGCGAGCTCACCCATTTTGCCCGCACCCAGGATGGCAACATGTTTGTTCTTTAACGAGCCGAAGATCTTTTTGGCAAGTTCAACCGCTGCATAAGAAACCGAGACTGCATTTTCATTAATCGTTGTTTCGTTATGTGCTCGTTTCGCAAAAGTGACGGCCTGTTTAAATAGCTGATTGTAGATTGTACCCGTTGTACCAACTTCTTGCGCTTCCAAGAAGCTTTTTTTCACTTGTCCAAGAATTTGAGTTTCACCAAGCACCATTGAATCGATTCCTGTAGTGACACGGAAAAGATGGTGTAGCGAATCGTCATCTTCACGGATATAAAGATGCGCATCAAATTGTTCGACAGGAATATCAAACCATTTAGCCAAAAATTGCTTTATATAATAACGACCCGTATGCAATTGATCTACAACTGCATATATTTCAGTTCGATTACAAGTAGAAACAATAACGTCCTCTAATATGCTCTTTTCTTTTTTCAGTGCCGCCATCGCCTTCGGAAGTTCACTTTCAATAAACGACAACTTCTCCCGGATTTCGACCGGCGCAGTTTTATAATTCAAGCCTACTACCAGTGTATGCATGAACTTTACACCTCACAGATCTATTTCATAGATTCTATTCTAACATAAAGAGAGCGTTATCCACAGATTTATTGTGAACATGCTATGAAATTTATGCCCCTTTTATTAAATTAGAATTATTATAATTAAGTGTAACAAAAATTACATTGGGTTTCAATGGATACAATTTACTTTCCATCAATAATGTCGAAACAATGTATTTACATATAGTTGGATTCTGGATTCGGCAACAAACCATTAAAAAAGTGCAACATTCCAGGAATATTGACTAATCACCGATCGCCATGCTCTTAATATTTTATTAAAATGCTAGCAAATATTGTCGCTAGCATTTACTGCTTACTCCATTTTAAAGTTTTTCGTACCCAGTATATTTCCGTCCTCATCATATGCAATAAATTCAACTTCTTTGTAGAGATAAAAATTTTGGAATCGGTCAATATTATGTACTGCTCTAAAGACATTTTGCCCTCGATATACTAAATCAAAATGATATTCTCCCTCTTTAGAGTTGAAGCGCACACGAACTTTTTCCACTTTCCCGCAATCTAAAATGGCTGTCATGATGACATTTGAGCGGCTAATCTCAACATTGGCATCCGTATAAATTGAATCTCCTGCCAAACAGCTATTGTCTGGAACAACGGTTTGACAAAGGATTGCATCGATAATCGCTTGATAAGCGCCATGCATTTTTTCAATTTCGCTAATGTGGTAGAATTGGCCGCCAGTCTTATCAGCCAATTCTTTCAAAACAGTCAAATCCGTATTTTTTTGTTCGCCCACTGCCACTGCATATATTTTAACCTTTCCGCTCGCCCTTTGAATTACTTGATCGATTTGTTTATTCGTTGTCTTTCCGTCAGATACTAAAATAATTGATTTTGAAGTTGAATCACTAGCAATAAAGTGATCTAGCGCCAGATTTAAACCCTTCGCGATATTTGTCCCGCCTTTAATGTTATTGGCGTCAAACAAATTCGTTTTAGCTAGGACTTCTTCTGTAGTTCCTTCTGCCTCAAGGTAGGCATTTGAATTAAAGCGAACCGCAATATTATGCACTGCATCAAGCTGATGAATCAATTGTTTGGTTTTAAGTGACGCATAGTTATTGGGATCATTTTTCTTCATAGATCCTGACTGATCAACTACATATGCCACTTCAATATCCCGGGTGCATTTATTCTCACTAAATTTAGGATTTACAAAAATCGTTTCCGTTATTTCTTTTCCAAATAATTCACCGAAAATTGCCGTGTACCTTGGATCCAGGGATGAAGGGGAAAGGTTTACTGTAACATCGGATTTTCCTTCGATCACACTGTCTGTATAAAGAACTGCAGCCCCTGCATGACCGGTGCCTTTAGTATAATTTGCAGTATTGGTAGTAAACGGTACATCGCGGCTTATTCCATTATAGGTAATGTTCACGGTACCTTTATAATCCGTAATGACTCTTCCGCCAGGTGCTACCAATGAAACAATAATTTTCGTGTATTTTTCCATGCCATTAGGTTGAGCAGCTATCTTTTCATTTGCTTTTAATGTATCCACGAACGTATTGGAACTATTAAGTTTCGCAACTTCTTTGCTATAATTTTTAGCCAAAAATTCCTTTTCGGCACCGCTTAAACTGTCATAAATGGCTTTGATTGCCTTTACACTATCATAGTGAACCATAGACAGTTGATTTTGATTGTTAGGGATAAAACCAATCAAATAATAAAAAGCTGCCGAAAGAGAAGAAGAATTGAAACTGTATTTCAAATAAACATAATCCGTCAATTCTGGTGGCAGGTAATTATAGTTGGGTTGTCCATTTACGTTTGAATATTCCATAACAGTTGTATTTTCAAATGAAGTTTCAATTGCAGTTTCATTTAGAAAAGAATCTTTCGTTGGAAACTCTATTTCAGCACCAATATAATTACGTAGCTGCTTATACATAATTTGTTCAAATAGCCAATTGGAGATTTTTTGATTAGCCACTGTTAAATTAGCAAATTCATAACTTACTGCATTATCCTCAACTTTAGTAGACGTTGGGGTTGGATTTACTAAATAGGCACTGAACGTTTTGTTCCAGGCACTTAAATCTGTAAGCCGAATCGTACCTTGATCAAGCAGTGGCAGCGGCGACATTTTTACTCCTTGATTATCAGGGTTTTCTATCCATTCTTGTTGATCGGGATCATAAACTTCATAAGAAATTTGCAATTCCGGCTTGGCCACATAATGCAGGCCTACTTCTATATTTTTATATTTATAACTTGAGAACTTTGGATCTGTATTATTAATCAACTCGAATTTTATCGTATCGTTGCGCGATTCTACAAGACTCGGCGCCGTTACATAAACACTAAGCTCGCCGCCATCCGTTTCAACGATATCGGAATAAGAACTCTTTTTGGTTGCCGAGAATTTTGCGCCCAGTTGAGATGTCACCTTAAATTGAAGGGAGGTATCTTGTTCAATTTCCCTTCCGTAGCTATCCTTTAGCTCAATCGTAATCAATGATGAATCTTTTCCATTTGCAATTAACTCTTCAGTGGAAACTGATATGTTTTGCACTTCATTCTTTACATTCGGGTAATTTGATGAATCGTTTTTATTGCTGCCGGAAGGTGCTTTTAATTGGACAGTTGCTCCCCGAGATAAAAAGTCTATCGGCAGTGTTATTTTACTATTATCTTTTCCCGTTGCAGTACTAGTTAGCCCCTCAAAATTCAAATAACCTTTTTTGGCAATTCGATACAAGAAAACCGCCAAGTCTCCTCTTGTAATATTTTTTCGGGGGGTAAAATCGTTGTATGTTTTTTTGCCGGTAGTACCTTTCGTAATTTCTTTCATATACAGATATTGAATGGCTTGAGCCTCAGATAAATCCATTCCGTTCAAGGAAGCATAAATACGGGCAAAGAGTCCCCGGGCGACATTCGCATTGCGTTTCGCTCTCATACTGTCACCGTACAAAGGAATATTCAAGCCACTGTAATAATCATAAATCCGATCACTCGTGAAACTGTGCGAGTAATTTTTATCCAACTTGGCAATCATTTTCATTAATTGCAGTTCCGTAACAGGAGCGGAGGGTTGAAACTTTCCCTTGTAGGGATGCATCAAATCATTATCTATTGCCCATTTAATCGCTCCGTATTTGGGATTGCTTTGTTTGACGTCTGTAATGGTTGCCGCTTTTGCATTGATCGAACTGATAGGCGCAATTGTCACAAATATGCACATTAAAATAACAGCTATTTTTTTTACAATGTTCATTTTTTAGATTCCTCTATTCAAAAAAGAGTATGTCATCACGATAGTTTTGTTTTAAATCATTTTCCAGGTACTCCAAGAAGCGCACCAATATTGCGGAAGCTTGTGAGCGACTTAGATGCGCTTTAGGATTAAACTTGCCCGCTGCATCACCGGTCATTAATCCCAATTCACCTGCAACATAGATTGCATCCCTTGCATAGTCGGAAATTTTTGCGTCATCTTTATAGCGTGTTTTATAACCAGGGTCTGGCGCTTTATTTTCAAGTCCCAGTGCACGTATTAGTATCGTTGCCGCTTGTTCTCTTGTTAAAGAACCTTGGGGATTGAAGGTTTTAGGAGCTGTCCCGTTTATAACTCCTTTTTCAACAGCAGAAACCAAATAGTTGTAATCTTTCGCTGTCCTCTTTACATCTTTAAAAATACTGGTAGTGGATTTCTTTTTAGTATCTTCCAGAACTCGCAAGTCGACCGCTTTACCTAGGGCGACTGCGAAATCATAACGTCTCATTGGTGTATTAGGTGAGAAAAAGTTGGATGGATCATCCAGTATCCCAAGGGAATATAATTTTTCAATTTCATCTTTTGCCCAATGTGCAGATAAGTCTCTGAATTTCGGAACAATTAAGCGTTCAACTCTTGGCATATATTCGCTTTTTAAATCAATGGAACCTGACTTGGATGGCAAATCATATGTATATTCCGAAATTGCATTGGCAGTGCTTATAACGGCATAACCCCCATCGAAGCTGCCTAATGAAGCTGCATTTTCTTCATAATTCAGAGTACGGGATTTTGTAGCGGAGGCTCTATTTTTAACAGTTCCAATAGTACCGTTTGGGTAAATGTACTCATATTCGGATATTCTAGTTTCCGTACCTCCCCAGAAGTTTTGGTAACCCACATTCCTGCTGTCAATATTCACAACAATCGTTTGACTAGGTTGTGTTTTTGTGGCAGTTGTCGTAAAAGTTTTTCTGGACAAAGCATTACCGGAGAAATAATCGGAAGCTGGGCGCTTATCCGTAACATTTCCCTTTGAAAGTTGATAATCCGATAAGGTATATGTAACCCCACCCATCACTATTTTCTCACTATATTTTGTGACTTCCCCATTTGCGGTACTTTGGCCTATTCCATCATAATTCGTCACTTCGGAAACATAAGTAAAACTTCGAGTCAATTTTTCATTGCTCGGACCAATTAATGTCAGCTTGATTGTTTCAGTCAACTTCCCTTTGCTCTCTTTTTCTTCAACCTTTACATTTTTGCTTGTGCCTGTAAAAATAATGGGTCTGCCTGTTATAAAGACAACCTCTTCATATGTATATTCATTTTTAATTCCGCCGTTCACATCAACAATTTCTGCTTTAACATTGTAAGGAATGAGTACCAAAATAAATAGTACGGCGAAGTACATTAAAAACACTTTTATCCCTGATCGTAGATTTGTCATCCTTTAACCCCTCTCTTTTACAAAACTAGAGATGGTATGTGGAACTCTCCACATACCTGTGTACTCTAGTTTACTACTAAAACATCGATATCAAAGTTATCATCTGTATACAATACAACTCGATCTGAAGCTTTTAATTCATCCGGTTCTATTACCTTACCGTCTTTTATAATCAGCGCCTGGCTCATATCGGCATCCTTTACGAATCCGGAATCCAGCCAAGAACCATTTACCCATTGACTTACATTATTCACAGTGATTCTTCCATTTTTCAGATTGACTTGTTGAATGTTGCCCGTCAAAACCAATGACACTATCACTTCGGTAGGCTGGAGTATATGAGCTGCTTGAATATGGCCATCTTTCACATAAAAATACCCATAATAAGTCTCATAGAAAATCAAGTCCATATCCGGGATGATTTTGAATGTCCCCGGATTATAATTTATTTCTGCATTTGTATTATTACTAATGGAAAAAATCTTACTAGGTTGAGCTTTCCAATAATTATTATCTTGTTTCACCAAACGATCCAGTGTTACTCGATAATCATCAACTCTAGAGATTCTGCCAAAATACAAATCATGGGTAGAAAAATTAGGTGAATTAAGCGAATCGTTTGTAATATTAATAACATGTGCAAAGTTGTCCCTTGTTGCTCCGTCCGTAACTACATAGGCAGTTCCATATGCAGTCAGGGTTGAAGGTTCCACCAAGCGTCCATTGCGAACCAAGATTGTCCCTTCATGGAAATATAAACGTCCTGCTCTTTTCAAGTTTATGAATTCGTAGGTGGTATTTACTGCCGTCATAGGTTCGTAATAAGTTCTTTCATTGTTGTCGAGAACGATGATTTTTTGTATGACTTCATTGCTGAATTCTTTTTTAGTAACAAAATATACTTCGCTATTTTTATAATCTCTTAATTTGTTTCGAGTGATCTTTTCATTTCCGACATAAATTGGTGTAGTGTTTTTGAAGGAATAAGTAGATAGTTTTGTATTATTTCTTGCTCCAAAAAGCCAGTTTTGAAAAACCTGGGCATTTTTAACTGTTAACTTATTTGAAGAAGTATTAACAGCTTGAAGTGCACCCTTATATAAATTGGCAATCTCGATTCCCGTTGAAATAATCTCGACTTCCGAAATAGTATCTGTATTGGCAGCAGAAAACTTGATTTTAACTCGGTCACCCTCATACAAATAACTTAAATCAGCCGATGAAGAGCCTTTAAAAAAATCCGTATTTCGGTTGATATAATATGTATTCTCTTTACTCCCATCAATTTTTACAGTAATGAAAAGCCCATTGGGGTCAATTTTTGTTACAACACCTGTACGTTGTTTGCTGTTTTGAACTATAGCTCCTTGTTTAACGTTGGAAAGGCCTTTTAGTTTTTTTACCTTCCGCAAATTGACAGTGGCTTCAACTTCCATTCCTTTTTTAAAACCTTCCATTGTAGTAGGAGTATTATTTATATAAAGTGCTGTATTGTTGTCGATATTGAGTGTTGTAGTTTTCCCCGAACTATTTTTGAGTGTAATCTTGCTAAGTTTTTTTTCGACACTGCCGTCTTTAAGTTGAATCTCATTATAAGTAACACTTACAAATGTCCCTTTAAATGTTGATGCTGCATCAACGCTTCTGGCTGGTATAATGATTGAAACCAAAAGTACAAATCCAAGAAGCATGTATGTGAGTTTCCCCACTATTTTCGCCTACCTTCGTTTTATTTTTATTTTGCCATGCTCACACATTCGACAGTGCTGCACTTCCTAAAGGTTATATCGGATATATTTCTCTTAAATAAAGGTTTAAATAGGAATTTCATACTAAAATACAAAAAAAGATGGTTTACTAAAATCGAACTAGTCTCGATTTTAATAAACCATCAATTTAATCTTTCTATGTAGAAATCAATCACATACGTTTTTCAATTTCTTCCCACGCTGTATCAAAGCCCAAACCTGTTTCCGATGAGAATACAACTAATGGATCTTGTTTATCCATTTCCAACGTTTCTCTTACAATTTTCTTATGCTTATCCCATTTTCCTTTTGGAATTTTATCGGCCTTCGTTGCAATGACGACGGCTGGAATATTGTAATATTTGAGAAAATCGTACATCATTACATCATCGTTTGTAGGAGGATGTCGCAGATCGACGATTAATATAACAGCACGCAATTCTTTACGCGCTGTTATATATCGTTCAATCATTTTGCCCCATGCTTCTCGGTCTGTTTTTGAAACTTTTGCATAGCCATATCCAGGCACGTCCACAAAAAACAATTCTTCTTCAATTTTATAGAAGTTCAGTGTTTGGGTTTTCCCCGGCTTTGAAGAAATGCGGGCCATGGCTTTTCTGCCAATCATTTTATTGATAAAAGATGATTTACCCACATTCGATCGGCCAGCCAATGCAAATTCGGGAAGTCCATCTTCAGGATATTGTTCGGGTTTAACCGCACTGATGACCATCTCTACATTATGGACTTTCATTATTTAAAACCTCCAACAAGCGCTATGTTCAGCACTTCTTCTGCTGATGATACCGGCTTGAACGTAAGCTGTTTGCGTATGCTCTCCGGAATATCATCAATATCTTTTTCATTATCCTTAGGAATAATGATTGTTGTTAATCCTGCACGGTGGGCGCCCAAGGATTTTTCTTTTAGGCCTCCAATCGGAAGCACGCGACCGCGCAAAGTAATTTCACCGGTCATCCCAATTTCACGTTTAATCGGTTTATTGGAAATCGCCGATACCAATGCAGTGGCCATCGTAATCCCTGCTGAAGGACCATCTTTTGGCACAGCACCCTCAGGGACATGAATATGAATGTCCTTGTGATCGAAATAGTCTGCATCCAGCTGGAGCTTTTCGGATAAAGAGCGAACATACGAAAGTGCTGTTTGAGCAGACTCTTTCATGACGTCTCCAAGTTTACCCGTTAAAATCAACCGCCCTTTCCCAGCAGTTAAGGATACTTCGATTTGAAGCGTATCTCCTCCAACTGTTGTATAGGCTAAGCCCGTTGAAACGCCAACTTGGTTTTCTGTTTCTGCTTGCCCGTAATGATAGCGATGTTTCCCAAGCATTTCTACCAACACTTTTGAACTCACCGTTACCCGTTTTTTCTCGCCTGACACAATCATTTTCGCCGCTTTACGGCAAATGGCAGCGATTTGTCTTTGAAGATTACGCACACCTGCTTCACGAGTATAATAACGGATTAAATCGATGATTGCCTCGTCTTTAATGACGAGCTGTGTTTTTTTCAAGCCATTATCATTAATTTGCCTTGGAATTAAATGATTTTTCGTAATTAAGGTTTTTTCAATTTCCGTATAGCCGGCAATAGAAATGACTTCCATACGGTCAAGCAACGGTCCAGGAATGGTACTTAAATCATTCGCTGTTGCGATGAACATAACCTGTGACAAATCATACGGTTCTTCAATGTAATGATCGCTGAATGTACTATTTTGTTCAGGGTCCAGAACCTCAAGCATGGCTGCTGAAGGATCACCCCGGAAATCGTTCGACATTTTATCAATTTCATCAAGCAAAAAGACTGGATTTATGGAACCTGCCTTCTTCATCCCTTGAATAATTCGTCCCGGCATGGCGCCTACGTAGGTTCTGCGATGACCGCGAATTTCGGATTCATCACGGACTCCTCCCAGTGAAGCACGCACAAAATTACGGTTTAAGCTTTCAGCGACCGACCGTGCCAAAGACGTTTTCCCTACTCCCGGAGGTCCTACCAAGCAGAGAATTGGTCCTCGCACCGAGTTCATCAATTGGCGTACGGATAAATACTCCAGGATTCGTTCCTTCACTTTTTCCAAACCATCATGATCCCGATTCAGGATTTCCTCAGCACGATTGATATCAAGACGGTCTTCCGTACTTTCTTTCCATGGAATTGTTACTAGCCATTCAATATAGGTACGTATTACTCCACTTTCAGCGCTGGCTGCAGGCAATTTTTCATAGCGGTCCAATTCCTTTAATGCCACTTTTTGTGTGGATTCCGGCATACCGGCACTTTCGACTCGTTTACGCAACTCTGCTACTTCGCCTGTTTTGCCTTCCCGGTCGCCAAGCTCCGATTGGATTGCTTTCATCTGCTCACGCAAATAATACTCTTTTTGCGTACGCTCCATTGCTTGCTTGACTTTTGAATTGATTTTCTTTTCAAGATTCAGAACTTCTTGCTCATCATGCAAACGAATGATTAAGTGGTCAAGACGTTTTTTTACATTGAATATACTTAACACTTCTTGTTTTTCCGCAATTTTAAATGGTAAATGAGATGCAACAATATCGGCCAGTCGCCCAGGCTCATCGATATCCAAAATCGAATCGATTGTTTCAGTCGTAATTTTATTGGACGATTTGGCATATTTTTCAAAGTAATTGACCAACGTACGCATTAATGCCTCTATTTCGGCATCTTTTTCATCTTCATCTTCTTGAATTTCCAGGTCTACTGCTGTAAAATCCTTTTGTTCCTGGAAGTTTGACATTGTTGCCCGGCTGATTCCTTCCACCAAAATACGCAGTGTACCGTTTGGAAGTTTCAGCATTTGCTTCACATTGACCAATGTACCAATTGAATATAGTTCATCTTCTTCCGGTTGTTCCACCCGCAGATCTTTTTGTGTTGCCAAAAAAATCTTGTTATCATTTAACATCGCATGCTCCAAAGCTGCTACAGAACGAGCTCTACCAACATCAATATGTAACACCATTGAAGGGTAAACCAATAAACCTCGTAGTGGTAATAGTGGAATATTTTCGATTGTTTTACTCATGCGGGTATTCACCTCCATCCACATTTTCCGTTACAACCCGCTTGTATAGTATGCCTTAAAAACACAACATTTCACTTGCATAATTCCTAGCAATATTTACTATTCTTATTTCAACTTATTTTTTCATTTTATCCTATATACCACATATTATGTAGAATAATGCTCAAACTCGCTTCTATGTATAAATCTTATCTTATTTTTTGGAACAAAGAGCTGACTTTCGCCTTGCACAATGCAAGTTCAAAGCCAGCTCTTCATTCTTTAACTTTAACTACTTAGGCAGAAGTTTTCTTATCATTTTTTAATTCAGTGCCATCCTCAAGAATCAACTTCGGCGTTTTTTTGTCTGTAATTGTTTCTTTCGTGATTACGCACTTTACGATGTCTTCTCGAGAAGGAAGTTCAAACATCATTTCCAACATCGTCGACTCGATAATCGAACGCAATCCACGTGCACCCGTTTTGCGTTCGATTGCTTCTTCGGCAATCGCTTTTAGCGCTTCTTCTTCAAATTCCAACTCAACTTTATCCAGTTCAAACATTTTTTGATATTGCTTGACCAGAGCATTTTTAGGTTCTGTTAAAATTTGAACAAGTGCATTTTCATCCAATTGTTCCAAAGATGCCAAAACTGGTAAACGTCCAATAAATTCAGGAATTAAACCAAATTTCAACAAATCTTCCGGAATGAGTTGTGAAAGCAGTGATGCACTGTCTTCTTCCACTTTCCTTGGATCTGAACCAAATCCAATTACCTTGCGTCCTTGGCGGCGTTTAATAATTTGCTCAATGCCATCAAAAGCTCCGCCTACGATAAACAGGATATTTGTTGTATCGATTTGCAGGAACTCTTGGTGTGGATGTTTTCTTCCACCTTGAGGAGGTACACTTGCAACAGTACCTTCCAGAATTTTAAGCAGCGCCTGTTGTACACCTTCACCTGATACATCACGTGTAATGGAAGGATTTTCAGACTTGCGAGCTACTTTGTCGATTTCATCTATATAAATAATTCCTTTTTCTGCACGTTCAATATCATAATCAGCTGCTTGTATTAATTTGAGCAGGATATTCTCAACATCCTCGCCAACATAACCCGCTTCTGTCAGGGAAGTTGCATCTGCAATAGCAAATGGCACATTTAAAATGCGCGCTAAAGTTTGAGCAAGGAGTGTTTTCCCACTACCAGTTGGTCCAATTAATACAATATTGGATTTTGATAATTCAACATCATCAATTTTACTGTTGGAATTTATGCGTTTATAGTGATTATACACAGCAACAGCTAGGGCTTTTTTGGCGCGCTCTTGTCCGATTACATATTCATCTAAAATCGATAGTATTTCTTTAGGTTTCGGAATTTCCTGGAAATCGATTTCCTCTTCTACCCCAAGTTCTTCTACAACGATTTCGGAACATAGTTCGATACATTCGTCACAAATGTAAACGCCAGGCCCGGCTACTAGTTTTCGTACTTGTTCCTGTGGCTTCCCACAGAATGAGCACTTTAAATTGCCTTTTTCATCATTAAATTTGAACAATTTGCTTCACCCCTATTCAAGCAACAATCTTACAAGATTCTGTCAATATTATCAAATAAGTTGTTTTGCATCCTCTTATAAGTAGATTTATTATAAGCAGTTTTTGTTTATGTATTATTCAGTATGTCAGATTGGAGCTATAAACTCCACTCCAAGGTTTCATCCAAGCAGTAAAATTTATTCATTGGCCTTTTTGAGTTGTAAAACAAGGTACGGTTATAATTCGCCGTACCTTGTAAGCATTTAATATTAAGCTAATATTTCAATTTGCTAGTCATTGCATTGTACCAAAAAATTGGATATTATTCAGTAATTTTAGCGTTTTCCACCAAGAATTCAACCGTTTTTTGAGTACGGATGTCGTTTTCAAGGATTTCTTTCGTTCCGCCTAAAGCTGTTAAGATTTGATCAGTCGTCATACCGAATTGAGCAGACATTTTTTCCAATTCAGCATTTACATCTTCTTCAGTTACCTCGATGTTTTCAGCTTTTGCGATTGCTTCCAATACCAAAGAAACAAGTACGCGTTTTTCAGCTTCAGGACGCATTTGCTCATGTAAAGCATTCTCGTCTTGACCTGAGAACTGATAGTAAAGGTCTAAATTCATGCCTTGCATTTGCAGGCGTTGGCCAAATTCTTCGATCATGCGGTGAATTTCGTTGTGAGTCATGCTTTCAGGAATCTCAACTTCTGCATTTTCAGCAGCTTTTTCTACTAATTCATCACGCAGCGCGCTTTCAGCATCAGCTTTCTTTTGCTCAGCAGCTTGTTCTTTAAGTTTGGCACGCAATGCGTCCAAAGATTCAACTTCAGGATCGATTTCTTTTGCAAACTCGTCATTTAATTCTGGAAGTACTTTTGTTTTAACTTCTTTTACCGTTACTTTGAATGTTGCTTCTTTACCAGCTAATTCTTCAGCATGGTACTCTTCCGGGAATGTCACTGCTACATCTTTTGATTCTCCGGCTTTCAAGCCAACCAATTGTTCTTCAAATCCTGGAATGAATGAGCCAGAACCGATTTCCAATGGATAGTCTTCACCTTTTCCGCCTTCAAATGCTTCTTCGCCCAAGAAACCTTCAAAGTCGATTACAGCAGTGTCGCCTTCAACGATTGCTTCATCTTCTTTAAGTTCCAATTCCGCTTTACGAGCCAATTGCTCTTCAATTTGCGCTTCCACTTCTTCATCCGTTACTTCAGCAGATGCTTTCGTTACTTCAAGACCTTTGTATTCACCAAGTTTTGGTTCTGGTTTTACTGTAACTTTTGCAGTGAAAGTAAAACCTTGCCCTTTAGCGAAGTTTTCAGTTCCATCGATTTCCGGATAATCTACTGGTGTAATGCCAGTTTCATCGATTGCATTTGAGTATGCATCCGGCACCAAAATTTCCAATGCATCTTGGTATAACGCTTCTACACCAAAACGTTTTTCGAACATTGGACGCGGCATTTTCCCTTTACGGAAACCTGGTACGTTAATTTGTTTTACGACTTTGGCAAATGCTTTATCCAAAGCTTTATTAACTTCTTCAGCCGGCACTTCAATTGTTAATGTACCGATATTTCCTTCTTGTTTTTCCCATTTTGCTGACATATATAATACCTCCAAAATTAAATTACAATTGTTAGACAACCATTCGTTTATACGATTTTGACAACCATTTTAGTATAACATAGTTGCTGTTAGTTTCAACTTTTTTCATACTTATTGCAGTTCTGCTAACTTTTCAAGCTTCTGCAAAAACTCAACCAGTTCAACATCCATTTCCTGTACTCCGCCAAACATCGTTCTCACCAAATCTATATAACCTTGGGCCACATCATCCGTGTCATAATCCAGCCATTCTAAAGGATAGGTGACGATTGCATGCTTCGAAAGCAAGTATTCTACCATTTCCAGCGTGGACGGCTCTTTTTCCAGCTTTTCCATCATCATTTTGGATAACGCCAAGAACTGCGGCAATTTTGTCGGCAATTCCAGTGTTGCTGGATTTACTTCCTTTTCTAAATTGAACTTAGAAATTTTGATCGAAATGTTTACTTGCTGTTCGACAAGCAACACGAGAACAATACTTTTTATAAAGGGATGTGTGTCTTCAGTTTCGATAATTGCCTTTAAATGGTTGACGATTGAGCGTATATTTCTTGTCGTCAGTCCATGAATCAAGTTTAGCTGTTTGCTGGTTGGAAAAGAAAGAAACTTTTCAAGCTGAAATATTTCTTGATCGATTTCACTTGCCCCGGATACAAAGTCTTCTTGCCGAATCGCGTGATGGGCAATATTGGCATTCAGTTCCTTTAATCGTTCAAATTTATCAACTTGTTCCGGTGGAATCGCCCCCTCTTCCAGCAAAGAAGAAATAATTTGTTCCACCTGTTTGTTTTGCTTAAGCTGCATCAGGATGGTTAGATACAATTCCATTACTTCCAGATAAAGAACCGGACCAATACTTAATAATTGCTCACAAACTTCTTTAGCTTTTTCGAATGATTTTGCTTCATATAATGAATAAGCATAGACGCTAAGGACCGCCTCGTCCCCTTCTGTATATTTCAACGCTTCTTCAAAGAGTTTATTTGCAGAATCATATTGATAATTTTCGACATATTTATGCGCATCGGATATTAATTTTTCAACTGTACCAGGAAATATGACGACATTCTCGAATGTTGTATATTTTTTTTGCTTTTTCTTCAAATCGTCTCACTCCCTGATCTCCACTAGGAAAATTACCAATCATCCAGGTTATTTTACCATTTAATAATCCGTGCGAACAATATAAAACATGCCGATCAACAAAACACGATCATTTCAAGTGATACAAGTATTCACTGTTTGGTTTCATTTTAATCCAATCCACTCAAGCACATTCTTTTTGAATAATATTTTTCAACTTGTCTACTCTAGGTTTGAAGGAACATTTGAAAAGGAGTGACAAGGATGGGAATTATGAGCAGAAACCCCAAGGAAGAACCGCTGCATTATGGAGAAATTTTTGCGATGTGGTCCAACATTTTAACTAATAACGGGATGATTGCCATGTATCAAACATTATACAATCATACTGGCGACCGCGATTTGGCAAAGTTGGTGGAGGAAGCCATTTCCGAAATGGAAGAAGAAAATAAACAGTTGAAAGAAATCCTGAAAGTGAATGGGGTTGGGCTGCCTCCCGCACCACCGGAACGCCCAAATGCAAGACTCGAAGACATACCGGTAGGGGCGAGATATAACGACCCTGAAATCAGCGCCATTCTTTCAGGAAACGCAGCTGCCGGATTGGTTTCCTGCAGCACAACGATGGGTATGTGCACACGAGAAGACATCGCCTTTATGTATGGCCAGTTTCATATGGCGAAAGCTCAACTGGGAGCAAAATTGTTGCGTTTAAACAAAAGCAAGGGTTGGTTGGTTCCCCCGCCGCTTCATGTTGCTCCGCAGAATGAAAGATCATGATAATTCCAAACAAGCAGTTGCCCGGCATTTATTGGGGCAACTGCTTGTTTTTTTAAGCGCAATGCCATCTCATACTTCAAGGGGCCAATAACATTCTCTAAACTGAAGCATATATTACAACATGCTCATCTACACGCAAAGGAGTGCCTAAGATGGATTCTCCGGAAATCAATGATAGCAACCCAAAAGTTTTTCTTAACCGACACATAGAAAACTTGGCAAATCAAGACTCGTATTTTTCTTCAGATAAGGAAGAAAAGATTGGTGAACAATTAAAAGAATTATTAGATAAGCAGCTTCGCATTGAACATTCACTTATCAAATTTCATCAAGTAATCACTCATCTTATGCTCAATTCAAAATCCGCCACCAACATCTTAAGCGGCCACCTAAAAATGCTCCAGCATGCCATTAATAGGGAGAGCAATGCTTCTGCGCATAATGGAGAGCTAATAAAAAAGCTTAGAAATACTTCACATTCAAATACCTTGAAAGCAGTTTACGTGAGCGGCCAGCCAATTGCTGTTTGTTCGTTGCTGGATTTAGATGAACATAGAAGATCCGCAACTTTTCTTACTCCCAAAAACAACATGGTCGTAATCGATTTAGCCCAAATTAATGGAGTTGAATTCGAGCAATAAATAAAAACCTGTACATCTTTTAAGGCAAAGGCGTACAGGTTGAATTTATAAATAAAGATAAATCGTCAAATACATGAAAAAGCTTCCGGCTAGAACGAAAAGATGCCATATTGCATGATTGTAAGGGATTTTTTTATTTTTATAAAAAATGGTGCCAATTGTATAACTCAATCCCCCTGCCATAAGGAGAAGAAAACCATTTATCGAAATGTGATTGAGAAGCGGTTCATAAAATACAATTGCAAGCCATCCCATTCCTATATAAACGAAAAGAGACAAACGCTTAAAACGGTGAACAAAATACATTTTGAAAAGTATTCCCATGAGCGCAAGCCCCCACTCAATGCTGAATAGTATCCAGCCAACCTTCCCTCCGATTGCAATAAGTGCAACAGGTGTGTATGTCCCTGCTATTAAAAGAAAAATGGAACAATGATCAAGCTTTTTCAATAAAGTTTTATGCTTTGGCCATGAATGATATAACGTAGATGCAAAATATAAACAAAACATGGAAATGCCAAAGATGATGTAGCTCATGAGTTCGATTGTAGAATTTGATGCTTGGGCTTTATGCACAAGGAGCAACGTAGCGGGGATTGCCGACAATGCACCTATTCCATGAGTCGTTGCGTTCCAGAATTCCTCTTTCTTGCTATAACCGCTCTCAGCTATAATAACTTGCGTCATTTTCTTCACCTCTTGCTTAACATTGTCCTACGATAGTAACTTATTTAAAAGAATCAGATGTAATCAATTTAAAATGATAGTTGTCACATATTGACAGGCAAAAAACCCGATTAGAAAATATATCCAATAAAAACAATGCATAAAATGCTCATTTAGGCGTTTTTATTCAATAAAAATGTCAATCAAGTAGACGGAGTATAAAAAGTAATTTACAGTTATTTAAAATAAAAAACCGAATACGGACACATTCTATATGTCCAATATCCGGTATTTGTAAACTTTAAACTTTATTTCTTAAAGATTAGTAGAGAGATCTCCAACTTTTTCTCTTTTCTTTTGTTCAATCAATTTCTTCTCTTTATTCACATCCGCTCGAAGCAATAAAGCGATTAACAGAGAAATTGCAATTAAACCAGTAAAGAGATAGAAAACAGGAATATAAGATCCAAATGAATTTTTAACCGTACTTACAATAATTGGTCCAAAGATACCGCCTAAAGACCATGTTGTCAATAAATAGCCGTGGATTACTCCAAGCTGTTTTGTACCAAACATATCACTTGCATAAGCTGGCAAGTTGGAGAATCCTCCACCGTAGCAGCTTACTACCAAGAAGATCAATATTTGGAAAAGCAATACATTCGTTGTAAACGGCAACACTGCAAACGTGATTACTTGAATCGTGAAGAAGATAACGAAAATATTTGGTCGACCAATATAGTCTGAAATTGCCGCCCAAATCAAACGTCCTCCACCATTGAATAATCCCATGATACCTACCATAGCTGCTGCGCCTGCTACCGATAATCCAACAATTTCCTGAGCCATCGGCGAAGCAACGGAAATCATCATGATTCCTGCAGTAACATTGACTAAATGCATTGCCCAAAGCATCCAGAATCTTCTTGTTTTTACGGCTTCTTTTGCCGTCATCTGAGCTAAATCCAATTTGATTTTCTTCTCACCAGATTGAGCTGCCTTTTTCATTCCTTCAGGCATATATCCTTTTTCCGGCGGTGCGATATAAGAAGCTCCCAAGAGCATTAAAACGAAATAGCTTGCCCCCAAAATATAGTATGTAGTTGAAATGCCTACACTTTGCATTAAGTTTGCCGCTACTGGTGCTGTAAGTAATGCACCGGATCCGAACCCTAATACCGCCATTCCCGTTGCCAAGCCGCGGCGATCAGGGAACCATTTCACCAAAGTTGAAACGGGCGCAATATAGCCAATCCCCATTCCCAATCCACTTAATAGTCCGTAAGTTAACCAGTATAGAATGACAGAGTCCATTGCTATGGCTACGCCGGCACCAGCTTGTCCTGCACCAAATAATACAGCTGCAACCATTGCCGATTTTCTTGGTCCCATTTTTTCTACTAAACTACCAAATAATGCAGCTGCAAAACCAGCTAGCCCCATCATAATTGTAAACGCTACAGTAACATTTGTTTCAGTCCAACCCATTTCCGATACGATCGGAATCTTGTAAACACTATAAGCATAAGCTCCACCAATTGATAGATGGATTGCTATGGCAGAAAGAGCAATTAACCATCGATTTTTCTTCATAATTCTCTTTTAGCCCCTTTCTTTGTAAATGTGAAAAAGCTGTGAACAACTTCTTTATACCAAGATAACATCAACAAAATATGAAATGCAATAGTTTTTACAAAAAAATTATTTGAGCAAAAGAGATTATTCCTGCAATAAGCAGAAAAAAATAATCTAAACGATATATATCCTTCATCATGAAACGTAAAAACAACTTTTCTAATATAACTAAAAAACAGAATAGTTTTCACTGTTGTAAAACAGTAAACATTTCGAATAAAACCTTTTCGCTCCTCATTAAAACTTGTAACGAGTTTTAGAAAAAAAGGAATTTAAATAGAATTTAAGAACAATATAACAGCTAAAAAGTTATATCATTTTATTCATTTCGGTTATTGTCCGGTAATTTCCAGGGAAAACAAAAATTTCCCATAGTCTATACCATAATACACATTAAATATATTAAGAAAACGAAATATTTATTTTGCCGAGTGTTCAATTTCTTTTATTCATTAATCTACAAAAATATTAATTAGTATATTTTTTTATCAATAATGTGAAAAACACCTTTCGAAATAGATCGAAAGATGTTTTTCACATTTATCTAACAATCAAAACATCGTAAGGAGAATATCTGACAATGCGCTCAGCAACTGAACCGATTACCATTTTTTCAAGTTTGTTGAGACCTGTTGCACCGCAAATTATTAAGTCAACATTCGTTAACCCAGTCAATACTTGTTTTGGAGAACCTTCTTCGATCATCGTTTCAATGGTTGGTACTCCTTCAGCCTGCAATCTACTTTTTAATTCATAAATTTTTTCTTCGCTTTGTTGTTTTAATTTTTCCGCATACTTTAAGTCGTACGCTGCAACCGAACCAAATGACTTTGTATCCACTACATTCACCAACAATAATGTTGCCTTGTTAGTGAGCGCAACATTTTTCGCTCGTTCCAAAGCTTTTAAAGACTGATCTGAAAAATCAACTGCCACTGCAATTCTTCTATAGTTATTTATCATTTCATCAACCCCCTGTTTTCATTAGCTTAATAATAACAAAGCTATGTGTTGTAAATAAACTAAATAATTAAAAATTAGTCGATTAATAGGAAAATATTGCTTTTCATCTACGCAGGAGCGAAGGTTTTATGCTGTTTTATTCTCTTAGCCGATCACTTCAATGGTTTGTTCCTGAGAGTCAAATGTAATTGTTCTACCAAGCGGCAATGACATGGTTGGCAAACAATGGCCACAAGCAATATCCATCAAAATTGGTTTATTCAATGGCACCAATATTTCTTCAAAGATGGTCTGCAGGCGTAAACTATGTTCCGGGTGTTGAGGATTTTGCGGACCGCAATTCGTCCAGGCACCCAATAAAATACCTTCCGCCTCATCCAATTTACCTGATAACTTTAACTGAGTCAGCATACGGTCGATGCTTCTTTCATACTCATCAACTTCTTCCAGAAAAAGAATTTTGCCCTTCACGTCAATTTCATAGGGCGTACCCAACGATGCAGCAACCAACGTTAAATTCCCGCCTACAAGCTGGCCTGTTGCCTCTCCTGAAATAAGCGTTTTCATTTCTTGAGTTGGAGGATTGGCTAAATAATAATTTTCGGCTTCCGTTTCCATGATTGTTTCCATAAATGAAGACAATGTATATTCATCCATTTCGGACTTGATCAGTTCTGTTGAAGGCATAGGGGTATGATATGTCACCAGCTCGCATAATTGATTGATGGCAATATGCAAAGCTGTGATATCACTATAGCCAGCAAATACTTTAGGATTTTGTGAGATTGCTTCAAAATCAAGCATTGGCAAAATCCTTGTAGCTCCATAGCCCCCACGAATACAAAAAATCCCGTTAATTCGCGGATTTTTGAACATACCATTTACATCGTTTGCCCTTACTGCATCACTGCCTGATAGATAGCCATGCCTTTTAAAACAAGAATCCCCCACTATTACCTTAAATCCCATTTTTTCAACAGCTTCAACAGCCTTAGTCAAAGCCTCCGGAGGTGTTGCACCCGAAGCCCCGATCAGCCCGATTGTATCTCCAGGTTTTAATGATTTAGGAATTTTCAATTTGCTCCACTCCTATATTAAACGTTAATAGAACATTATTATTTAAAGAAAATATCTATTCAACTCATCCAGCTCTACTTGCTCAAGAGACAATTCGGATATTTTCATTTATTTCACTCGTTTTCTCTTCCCCTAACCAATCGCGGCAAAACTAAAAGAAGGCAATCGACTTTTAGAATCATTCTTTCGAAAATTTACCAATTGTTCTTTACTGAACCGAATAGCCTGCAGCACATTAAGCAATAATAGGAGTGGTGATTTTTCGCCTACTAACATCGATGGGGAGGAATTTGGATGAATACTATTCGCGAAGGTTTAATTCCTACTGTACTGGGTTCGGCTGTAACCGCTGCGGGATATGCGTTAAAACAAAGAAGTTCTAACCAAATGCTGGCCAATACCATTGTGGGATTCGGACTGGCACATATCGTATTAGGTGCAATCGACCTGGTAGAACATCGTCGTTAGTAAAAAGTAGAGCATTCGTGCTCTACTTTTTTTATTCCTTTACTTGAAAATAAAATACAGACTTGCGAATAGACATTTTCTACCAATAATTTTTAAGCAATTCTTCATTGGTGAAGGTCATCAAGCAATTGGTATAACGGTGATGAGTATGTGGGATACAATCGTTGATATTTTAGGCATAATCATAGGTACGGCAGCTTTTATTACGGTCATATATTTTGCCATTTTTATGATCGTACAGATTGTTTCGGGAATCCGTTATTTCTTTAAATGGCGTAAGATGTCTCCGGCTGAGCGGGCTTATGAAAAAAGAAACAGAAAAAGAAAGTACAGCTCAAGCTCCGGAGATGGATGGTGGAGTTTTGACAGCGGCGGCAGTGCTGACGGCGGTGGCGGCGATTGTGGCGGTGGCAGCGGTGGCGATTAAATTTCAATCCGCTGATAAAAAAATAACACGTTGACTTTCTATATCATGGGAAGTCAACGTGTTTTTTCTTAATAAAATCATAATCGACTCGCCCTTATGAGAATTTCACCCTGCAATAAAATAGAATAAAACTAGCATTTAGAAGAGAGGATGTAATTATGAGACATAGAAGAATCGGTTATTGTGCTCCTGGCTACCGATATTGCGGTCCCGGATGTTCTGGTCCGGGCTCACCTACTAATCAAGTAGACGCTTGCTGTAAAGCGCATGATGAATGCTATTTCTATAATAAAGATAAAAGTTACCGAAGATATTGCGACAACCTCTTTTACCAATGTCTCGCTCCTTATACTAATCATCCTAATAAAATTGGGAGAGATGCACGATTATTCACACGTATAATTCAGCTGAAAAACTACTTAATAGGCTGATATTTTAAAAAATGAAAGCTGCTTGTGCCTAGATGCAAAATTTACTTTTTCAAACTGTGACCAATTCGTAATCTGATTAGTTATTATTCACTGAAAAATCGTCCTCATTTTTCAATGGACGATTTTTTATTATGCCTCTTTGCAAACTACCAATCATAATGAAAGACCAATGTTTTATAAAAAGTTTAACCTTATCAATTTTTCAAACCTAACAGTAAAACGCGATTATTTTTGCCATACTACTTTATACCCCGCAATTACTTGCTTGTAGATTTCAAAATACACTTAATATTACTACTATTCCAATTGTGATGGTCTCCGTCTTGTTTTGTTGTTATAATGCAGAGAATTGTTAACCAAAGGAGTCAGTCAACTATGAGTACACTTTCATCTAAAGAATTACTGTTTATCATTTTTATGTTGTTTTCTATGTTCTTCGGAGCCGGAAACCTTATTTTCCCTGCCTTTCTGGGCAATGCTGCCGGAACGGAAATGTGGATTCCACTTGGCGGATTTATTATAACAGCGGTAGGGCTTCCCATCCTGGGCGTAATCGCGGTAGGAAAAGCAGGAAGTTTAAATACTTTGTCTACACGTGTGCACCCATTATTTGCTTTGATTTTCCCTTTGCTTATTTATTTATCCATCGGACCGGGATTAGCCATTCCACGAGCTGCTACAGTTGCTTATGAAATGAGCGCCGCCCCTTTTCTTTCAGGCTACTTATCTAACCATGCTATGACGCTTTTCGTCTATACATTCCTTTTCTTCGCCATCGTCCTTTGGTTAAGTCTTTCTCCGTCCAAACTTGTGGATCGTTTCGGAAAATTATTAACACCGACCCTATTGATATTAATAGCAATTATTTTTATCAAGGCTATTTTAACTCCAGCGGGTACATACTCATCCCCAACGGAAACTTATGCAACCAGCTCCTTCTTTAAAGGTTTTTTGGACGGTTATTTAACGATGGACGCTTTGGCGGCGCTTGTATATGGCATTGTCGTCGTGAATACCATTCGGGCAAAAGGAATACAGGATAATGCTTCCCTTTCAAGATATATGCTGGTTGCCGGCATTGGAGCCGGCATTTTACTGGCACTAATCTACAGTATTTTGGCTTATTTGGGTGCATCGGTTTCTTCCATTCATCAATTGGACAATGGTGCAGAAGTGCTGACGCTGGTGATGAACGAATTGTTTGGACAAGCGGGCATCGTGCTGTTGGGTGCATTGTTCACCGTTGCCTGTTTATGCGTTTCCATCAGTTTAATCATTTCATGCGGTGAATATTTCTCCAGACTAATGCCATTTTTATCCTATAAGGTTTGGGCTGCCATCGTGGCGGTTATTAGCTTCACGATTGCCAACCTCGGTTTAAATCAGATTTTAGCCATTTCAGTTCCAATACTAGGCGCCATTTATCCAATGGCAATCGTCTTGATTTTGCTGGGATTATTCAATCGTTTTGCAAACCATTCCATTTATTTTTACGGCATATTATTTACAGCTGTTTTCAGTATTATTGATGCAATTAACACTGCTTTGCTGAACGGGGCTATATCAAATGAATTAACCGTGATTCCACTCTACGCGCAAGGTGTCGGCTGGGTTGTCCCCGCTGTGATTGGAATTATTGTTGGCGCCATTGTTGGAAAGTTTCGGCCAACAGTTTCTGTAGAATAAAGCAATATTCAAACAGCGGGGCTTCCCTGCTGTTTTTTTATGTTGGCAAATCTCTAATATTTTCGCTGATTGGAATGGTTTGATTACCTATTCCTTTCTTAGCTGGGAACATAAGCTATAAATGGTGATTTTATAAATATTTACAAGTGGAGGTTCCTTATATGTATTTTTCCAATCAGCCCCGCCAAGTCCAGTTTCCATTTGATTATACGGCACATCGCCCGCTTCCAAAGCCTGTTGGATATCCCGATTATTTGGAATTTGCAGTTAATCCGCCTGTGTTTCCACCAGTCAATCCGGACATGCTGCACCAATCAGCGAATGACTCAAACCAATTAATGAAAGATGCCAGCATTCTTCTTGATCAATTATCAACATCCAAAAGTTTCGGCAGGCAATTAATGGACCATGCCCAACGTTCTGAAAACGCGCAGGTTTCCCGTTTGATAAAATCCCTCGGTCTAACCTCAGAGATAAAAGTGTCTTATAACCCTGATAACATTCGAATACAGCTACGGTCAAAAGGTGCAGAAATGGTAATTTCCTTGAGATGGCGTTAAGGTTGATGTTAATGTGCTCATCTTTTTCCCTAAACTCCTTGATGATTAGTCACCTGACTAATCATCAAGGAGTTATCTTACATGAATTAAAGCCGTAAGAAGTTGTAGAGGAAACTCTAATAGAATGCCTGCCTTTATAGAAATTTGAATTAATTGGTAAATTTATTCTTGACCACACCACCCATTAAGAATAAAGTAATGGTTAGTAAGTACTATAACGGCGAAATTTCTTAAATTTGTGGAGGGTAATTATGTCAATTGGAAAGAAAATATTAATTGGTTTTATGACGATACTATTAATTATGATTGTTTCAATGGGGGTTGTTCTCGCAGAGTTAAAGAAGACAAACAAGCAAGTCGAACAGGCATTGGAAGAACAAGTGAAGCAAGTGATGTTGGCAGATGATATTAAATTCAGCATTGCCATGCAAGGCATTTCTTTACGGGAACTGGTTGTGATCGGCAAACCGGAAGTTCAAGAAAATCTTCAAACGTATCACGATCTTTTATCTACTTACATAATGGAATTAAATAAAACAGCACCTACGGGAGAATTAAAAGAATACAACGATGCGATTAACTCCCACTTTGAACAATTCAATCAAGGTTTAGAGGAAATGGAAAAGCTGTATCAAGCTGGCAACTTGGAAAAAGCAAACGAAGTGATTATGTCTGACATCGTCACCGCCAATAAAGGGATATTGGAAAATGCAGAAAAAGTTAAAATGGTTCAGACCAGCAAACTTGATAAATTAACCGAAGAAGCAAAAAAAACTGCTGCGATGGCTACCAGTATCACAATGGCTGCAATTCTCATCGGTATTTTGGTTGGAATTCTGGTTTGGGTTTTTGTCCGCCGTTCCATTACAAAACCGCTGGCTACACTGGTCGATGCCGTTCAGACGATTGCCGAGGGTGATTTAACAAAAGAAAACCTTCTTTATCAAGGAAAAGATGAAATTGGCCAGCTTGCAATCGCCTTCAATAAAATGAAAGCTAATTTACAATTCATCGTTCAAAGAATTCAGACAAACACAGAACATTTAACAAATGCAGCCGAGGAGCTAACAGCAAGCACGGAAGAAACAACAGCAACAACAGAGGACATCGCAGGTCGTATTACGCAGACATCGAAGCTCGCTCAAAGTTCCGCAATTTCTTCTTCGGAGAGTTCTCAGGCTATGGATGAAACGGCAGCGGGAATCCAAAAAATCGCTGAATCTGCCCAAGTCCTGAATCATCAAGCAATAGATGCATCGGAAACTGCAATCTCCGGCAGCAAAACTGTTGAGCATGCCCAACAGCAAATGGATACCATCAAAGAATCAACCAGTTTCGTCAATGAATTAATTGAAAAGTTGAGCAAACAATCTGATGAAATAGGAAACATTACAAAAGTGATTACAGACATTACCGAGCAAACTAACTTGTTGGCCCTGAATGCGGCAATTGAAGCGGCTAGAGCCGGTGAGCATGGAAAAGGCTTTGCGGTTGTGGCAGATGAAGTCAGAAAACTTGCAGAAGAATCCAAACATTCGGCTTCCAAGATTGTAGAGCTGGTTGAAGCAATCAAGGAAGATACAAATAATGTACAAAAAGCAGCCAACAATTCCCTGCTTTCCGTTGAAGAAGGGGTTCAAATTATTGCTGAATCCGGCGAAGCATTCCAATCAATACAACAAGCCATCTACACAATTAATGACCAAATCAGCGAAATCTCGGCAGCTTCCCAGCAAATCTCCGCAAGCGCAGAAGAAGTGGCAGCATCCGTTGGGGAGATTTCCAATAACGCCGCCAACTCCGCGCAACATACCGAAACCATTGCTGCATCCGTAGAAGAGCAAGTTGCAACCATGGCTGCCGTGAATGAAGTAGCCGTAGATTTGGCCACTAAATCAGTTGATTTAAAAGAGCTGATCAAGCATTTCAAGCTATAGAAAAAATGAATAATAAAATTAAGACATTACATTTTTTACGTTCAAAAATGTAATGTCTTTTTATTGATGATTCAACTAGTGGCAATAAAATCGAGGTTATTCCGCTTCCCCTGCGACAGTAAATCGCTTATTCAAATGTTTGGCATTTTCGATTTCATCCACTAATGCAATCGCGTAATCAGCATAACTGATGTAACTTTCACCCTTTGAATTTACAAGAAGGTGATCCTCACCTTCTTGATAAGAGCCTGTTCTTTTTCCTTCCGCATCAAAAATGGCTGCTGGGCTAATAAATGTCCATGTTAAATCGGTTGTCTGAAGCAATTCTTCCAAGTTTCGCCCCTGTCCTTTGGCTGTTGGTTTGACGAAATCCGGAAACTCCGGTGTGTCAATTAAACGAACAGTTTTGTTTTCATCAACATATAGGCTACCGGCGCCCCCTACAACAATTAGCCGTGTTTTCGTTCCCTTAAGCGCTTTAATCAAAGTATGGCCGGCATCTACGTGTGCTTGTTCTTCTCCAAGCGGCGCACCAAAAGCATTTACAACTACATCAAATTGCAATAGATCTTCTGTTTTCAAATCAAAAACATTTTTTTCAATAATTGCTGTATTGTGATCCGTTAATTTTGATGCATCCCTTACAATCGCTGTTACATCATGTCCACGGCTAACAGCTTCTTTCAATACGAGGTTTCCTACTTTACCACTTGCTCCAATAATTCCAATTTTCATTTACATTGCCTCCGTCAGTTTAGATTTAATTGCTTCCTATTATTTTACGAACAGCAGGAACTACCTCTGTTGCCAATAGTTCAATATTTTTAACTACTTTCTCAAATGGCAATCCACCAATATCTACCTGTGCCAAAAAGCGTGTATGGCCGAACAACTCGTATTGACGATGAATTTTTTCAACAATCTGTTGGGGGCTTCCTACAAACAACGCTGTATTTGGAGCAGCCATCTGTTCAAACTCGCCTCTTGACATTCTTGTGCCGTATCCGCGCTGACGATTTACATAGTACCAGTAATTCGAATAATACGGGTAAAACTCATCCTTCGCTTGCTGTGTCGTTTCGGCGATATAAGTATGTCCTGTTACACCAACATTCAATGTGTCCGGCAAATGCCCAGCTTCTATGCCTGCTTGACGGTAAAGATCGACAAGCGGTTTGAAACGTTTGGGATCACCGCCCAAGATTGCCAAAGCCATTCCCACACCAAACTTTCCGGCACGTACGGCACTCTCAGGCGTTCCCCCAACCCCAATCCAAATCGGAAGACGCGGTTGTATAGGACGTGGTGAAATCTCGGCTTCATGTAAGGATGAACGGAATTTTCCCGACCAAGAGACCCGCTCATTTTCATTTAATTTCAAAAGTAATTCCATATGCTCGGTAAACAATTCATCGTAATCGTTTGTACTATACCCAAATAGAGGGAAAGATTCGATAAATGCCCCACGCCCCGCCAGAATTTCCGCACGCCCGTCCGAAAGCAAATCCAGTGTTGCAAAATCCTCAAATAACCGTACCGGGTCAAGTGTACTTAATACACTTGTGGTGCTTGTTAGCTTAATATGTTGCGTTTCCCTTGCAATCGCTGCCAACACAACCGCCGGAGAGGATACGGCATAATCTAGCCGATGATGCTCACCGACACCAAATACATCCAACCCCGCTTTGTCCGCAAGCTGAGCTGCCTTCATTATTTCATCCATTCTTTGTTTAGGACTAACCGTAAATCCTGTTAGTGGATCCGGTCCAAGATCCGCCAATGTATATATGCCGATTTCAAAGTGCCCCTTATTGTCCTGCTTCATCCTTTCCTCCTATCCGGAACAAACACAACGATTGTGTTCCTTCTAAATTAAAAATAACTTTCTGTTCCTCATTTTATTCAACAGCACTTTACTTACTTTATGTAACTAAGTTTATTTATGTAATTTCATTTTGTCAAGAAACTCTATTTACTTTTGAAACCTTTTTCATTTTTGTTATAATATACGTGGTCTTACCTGGTGGGAGACCACGGTAATAAATTGCGATTGAAACTCTCGCAAACATCCAACAACAATCGGAGGTCAAGAAAATGAAAGTAGCAGCAATCGTAGGAAGCATTCGTCAGGATTCATATAATTTGAAACTTGCAAAACATATTCAAGCGCGTTACGCGGATCAATTTGACGTTGAGATTTTGGATTTAACTCCCCTTCCAATGTACAACCAGGATATCGAATTAGATCCACCTCAAGAAGTTCTTGATTTCAAAGAGAAAGTAAAAGAAGCTGATGCAGTTCTGTGGGTAACACCTGAATACAACGCTTCCATTCCGGGAGTATTGGGGAATGCGATCGACTGGTTAAGCCGCGTGGATAAAGTGATGATTGGCAAGCCATCCATTATTATGGGCTCTTCAATGGGTAATTTAGGGTCAGTAAAAGCACAAATGCACTTACGCGATATTCTTTTTGCCAGCGGACTGAATTCTCCAGTGCTTCGTGGAAATGAAGTATATGTGGGGGCTGTACACCAAAAATTCGACGAAAACGGAAACTTGGTAGATGAAGCAACAATTGCATTCTTAGACGGCGTTATTGCGAACTTCCAGGATTGGATGAGACAATACGTATAAAACAACAAGTCCGTGTCCGAAAAGTTATGATAACTTCTTGGACAGGGACTTATTATTGTTTTAGCTTTAATTTTATTAATTAGTATAAAACCGTAATTTTGAACTAATCTTGAAAAATAGTTATAACGTACCATTATAAATAAATAGAAGTACAGCTCAATATAATGGCTATTCTTCCACATGTAACATAACACCGCTAACCATTCATCGCCTACATACTTGGCAAAGTGCTTTGAGGATTAAGTTATCGAAGTTATCTGCTCTTCGGAATCGGAAACGGTTGCTTCTGCCTTTTTTGATTTCCTATCAGTAAAGAAGATGGCTAACGCTGCAATAACGCCTGGCAAAGCAAATACCAAAAAATTAGTTTGTAAAGTTAGTGTTGAAGCTAGTAGATACCCTCCTAGCATAGGACCTACAATTCCCCCAATACGCCCAATTCCTAATGCCCAACCTAAACCCGTAGAACGCATAGAGACAGGATAGAATTGAGAAACATAAGAATTGGAAAGGTTTTGAGAACCTATTGTTGTTGCTCCAGCGATGGCCACCAATAAGTATAAAAGGAACATATTCGTCGCAAACCCCAAGCTCAATATTGTAATCGCTGCAACAATATAGAACATAATAAGCATTCTTTTAACTCCAAAGCGATCCGCTACCCACCCCATAAGAATGGCGCCGACTGTTGCTCCAACATTTAATGCGAGGAGAAAACTTAAACTCGATCCAAGTGGAAATCCTGCCTCATTCATTAATTTTGGCAACCAAGTGTTTAATCCATAAATCATAAGAAGTGACATGAAATAGGCTAACCAAAACATAACCGTTGAAAATGCCCTACGGTTAGAGAATAAAGATGTAACTGTCGAAGTAGACTTTTCAATCCCATTCAAAATGAATTGTTCATTTTCCGATGGTTTGTATAATGGATTTACTTTCACAAGCAATTCTTTCAGCTGTTTATAATCTTTTTTTACTAAATAAGTTCCCACCGAATCAGGCAGCGTACGTGCCAAAAGAGGGAGAAGTAATAAAGGTAAAGCTCCAAAGAAAAATACAGAATGCCATCCAAAATTCGGGATAATTACGATACTAAGAGTAGCAGCCAGAACTCCTCCTATTGAAAAACCAGCCATTATTGTAGCAATCATACGGCTGCGTGTTCTTTTAGAAGAAAAGTCACTGATCAGACCGATTACATTAGGCATAACTCCCCCTAATCCCAACCCCGTTATAAATCTACAAAGTCCAAATAGTTCAGGGCTTTTAGCAAGTGCAGCAAAACCAGCAAGGAGCATAAAGAGACTAAATATAAAAGTGCAAATCAATATGACTTTTTTTCTACCGATTCTATCTGCAATTGTTCCAAAAATTAGTGCTCCTAGCATCATTCCCATTAAAGCATAACTACCAATCATCCCTGTCTCAACTGGAGTTATACCCCATTCTTTCATGATGCTGGGCACAACAGCTCCATAAATCGTTAAATCATAACCATCAAAAACCATTATTAATGCGCCCCAAAAGAGCAGCATACCATGAAACTTATTGAACTTTGAGCTTTCAATGATTTCCCCAGCATTAGTTACCTGCATCTATGAACACCCCTTCAATTTTTATAAGCAATAGCGTTCATTACTATTAAAGTAATCTGTATTACTTCCTACTTTCAGTTATGAGGTAATTCGTTGTTGAATCATTTCATCATTGTCCTAGTTCTCTTAAGCATTCTCCTGTCTAAATTGTGGAGTATGCTGTGCCATAAGTTTGGTTTGCACGATAAATTAAAGCCTTCATAATAATTTCCGTTAACCCAAGGGAAACAATTACTGGCTTATTATAGAGCAGGTTATCTTTAAGTTTTTTAGGGTTGTGTAGTTTTTACATTCTTGCCGATTTTAGTAGAATTTTTAGTTGAAGTCCCAGACAGCAGCTCATTCTCGCAACTCAGTTCATAAGCCTTTGCGTTTCACCATAATTTGGCCAGCTCGTGTAAACCCAAAAATCTTATTGCATTTTGACCAAGTATTAACTTCGCATCCTCTTCTGATAGCGCTTCCAAATCATCTACTACTTTCCCAGAAGGCACTTCCCTTAGTAAAAATGGATAATCTGATCCTGCGATAATTTGTTTAGTACCGAATCTTTCAATCATATATTGAAGATTTACAGGGTCATAAACAAGCGAATCATAATATAGTTTCTTCGCATAATAACTTGGTGGTTTTTCCGTTTGTCTAATGTCCGGCCACACTTCCCAACCTTTATCCATTCTCGGCAGAAGATATGGTAAGGAACCGCCGCCGTGAGCAAAGCAAAGTTTAAGATTTGGAAGTTTATCCAGCATTCCGCTCATAATAATGCTTCCTGCTGCAAGTGCCGTCTCAGAAGGCATTCCAATCATATACATAAAGTTATGTCTAGGCATTCTTTCTCCGCCCAACGTTGCCCAGGGATGTACAAAAAGCGGCACATTCCATTTTTCCGCAGCTTCAAAAAATGGAAACAAAGAGCTGTCATCCAGATTAAGGCCATCGACATTTGAACCTATTTGAAGACCTTTTAATCCCAATTGATGAACCGCTCTATCCATTTCTTGAATAGCGATTTCTACACTTTGCAATGGAACTGTTCCCAAACCAATAAATCGATTTGGAAATTCCTGCACTACAGAAGCAATAAAATCATTTTGAACTTTTGCGAGTTCTAAACCAGCTTCAGGATTTGCCCAGTATGAAATTGTCACCGGGATAGGCGATAACACTTGAATATCAATTCCTTCTTTATCCATATCGGCAATTCGTTTCTCCGCATCCCACGCTTGATCGGTAATTTTTCGAAATGTCTTCCCTTTTACCATAATCTCGGCGCCGCAATCGCATGTTTTGATCATCGTCGGAAAACGCTCATCTCCATACTTTGCCGCCAAATCTGGAAAGTCTTCTGGTATAATATGCGTATGAAAATCAACGCGTAATTTTTTTTCTGACAACAAAAACATCTCCTTTCCCTTAAATACTTGCATACTCTGATTACCATTTTAAAATCAAGAGGCATTTACTCATCTTGTTGTATAGGTGAAATGAGATAGATAGAATTCTAAATCCATCTCATTTAATAGACTGTTTTTGGTGACTAAAATGAATTACAGGAATTTTGTTCCGTAAGCAAAGTAAGACTCCGGTGCTTTACTCCCCCACATATCAAGACCCAGTGGGCCAGCCTCAGGTCCCCACTCAATCGGTTTCCAATCCGGAGCAAAGATCAAGAATCCTCCCGTCCAGATTTCAACCCTATGTCCGGATGGTTCAAAGACATAAATAAATTGTGCACCGCTCGTTCCATGTTTTCCAGGACCCCATTCGATTTTAATATCATTTTCGGCCATTAAGTTAGCGGCTCTAATCAATTCATCCGGTGAATCTAAATAGTATGCCAAGTGATGGAATAGTGCGCCATTCTGATTCGAGTTACGCATCAAAGCAATTTCATGTGCAATATTCGTACGGCTCAGCCATGAACCCAAACGAACATTTTCATCATTTTGAATGTAATAGCGGTGGTGAACGCCTAACAAATTTGTCCACCATTGTTGCTCCTTCGCCACATCATTGACTAATATATTCACGTGATCAAAGCGTCGGGGAGATACTCCCTTACCTGTGTATTTACTAGGATGACTAGGAAGTTTTGAGGCTGTAGCAGGATCAGTGTTCACAAACAATTCCTTCTCCCAATATAATTCAATCGGTAATCCGGCAGGTGATCTAAATTGGAGTGTGTCACCTTGTCCTTTTTTAGTCCCGCCTTCAATCCATTTGAACTCCATGTTCATGTCCTTGAACTGTCTTTCAAAAGCTTTCAAGGATTCAGGTGAACTTACCCGCCAAGCAATCTGCTTAACACAAGAGACATCCGATTTATTAAGAACCAACGTATGGTGATCAAAATCTTGCCAAGCTCTTAAATAGACTTTGTCCCCCTCATTGGCTGATACATAAAGACCCATCACTTCTGTAAAAAACCACAATGATTTTTCTAAATTCGTCACTCCAATTTCTACGTGACCAAGATGGGCAACACTTGTCATTTGTTTTTCCAGTTTTTCTAAAAGTGATTGTTCATGATTAATCGTCTCTTTTGAAATACTCATCGTTACATATCCCCTATCTCCAATTTTATTTTTATGAAAAAATCAAATGCCTATTAGCAAGCTTCGTCGCAGTCAAAACATATACGATCCGCAGACGCTTTTATCAAATATATGCTGTTTAAAGTTAAATAATAAATTGCCATTCTCACCTAAAATAACTCCAAATAAAACTACTAAGCCCTATTGAAAATTGCTAATTCCCTCAACTCCACCAAGGTATTTTTCTTCCATACTCTCTACCGGACGACAGTTAAATTCCTGAATTCTTTTTTTCCTCTATAACAAGACCCCTTCATCGTTTTGATTTTTCAAACTTTTCTAAAAATTAAGATATCATCACATTATTTCATGTACAACATCATTGTTCTTCTATACGCAACAAAATAATAATTATTTTTTATTTTATAGAAATTTGACGATTATAAAGGAATTAGTAAGTTTCAGTACTTAATGTTCTTTGTTTAACTAGTTAACAACAAGCTGAAACTTGTTTATCCGTGAAGAATCTTATTACTATAAGTTTCATAAAGATAATTTTTAAGGAACTTCGGGGGGGAAACTCATTTGGAACTCTCACTTTGTTTACACAGGGAAAATAATTCGGTACGATCACAGTTCTCGAACCAAAGCAGTAAATCCATTCCAATAAAATCAGAGCATCCTACACCATGCTTTGCATGCAAGCTGAATTGTCGATTCCATTAGATTAAGAAGATAAAAAAGATGCTATTTGAGCCAAAAAAAGGTCAAATAGCATAACGTTTATCAATCTATTGAGTCTACAAACTTTTAAACGGATATCTTTCATCCCTTTTTCCCTCATCTCGATTCAGCGCAAAAAGTCTCGTTGAAATCTCCAGCCTTTTTAGAATTTATTCTCAATAAAAAAAGGAAGTCAACGAGTAATAACGTTGACTTCCTTTTTCTAAATTTCTATGACGTCCCAGGAGGGATTCGAACCCCCGACCTAGTTAAAATATATGTCGACAAACGTTATATTTAAATATAATTCAGTATTACAGTTCTCGAACTCTGACCGAGTTAGATATATTATATTATATTATATTATATTTCGTGCTTACTCAACAAGCTGAATATAATTAAATTCACTTAAACAGATCAATGCTACTTATATTTTATTCACTTAATCGTTGCGAGGGTAGTCATAATGTTATACAGTACGCGATTAACATTTACTTCAATTACTATGCTTTCTACTATTAGAAAAAACATAACCTACATTATATTCATACTGAATTTGAAGGTTTCAAAATATTATTTAGTTTTAATATTTTATTAATAGCTAGTACAAAGAAAAGAAGAACTCTACCCAAAAACAGGTGACTATAGCAACCATTAATTTGTTTTACGGTGATTTATTAATATATGTTCTATTCCTATTTCTTTAACAAGAACTAGTATATATATAATGAATTACTAAAATTTTATATAAGCCAGTTTAAAATAAGGTGAATTTTATTATAAGGTAAACTTTTTACTCTTATAACCTAACCAGTGCTTATTTTCTCCATCAAATCGATCCTTTAAATCTAATAGATCAACTCTAGGAGTATCAACTCCCACTACCGCTTCAAGATTATAAATAAAATTTCCTGCGGTTCCTCTCCTAACTACTATCCATAAAGTATTATTTTCTATGTCGTAATAACTATATTTTATACGAGCTGTTTCTCTTTCAACCTCTTCCCACTTCAAAGTGTCTGGAATTATTTTCTTTACTTCTGCAAAAAAGGTTCCAGTTTCAATCCAGTTATCTACTACTTCTTTTGAGCCTATTAGTTTTGGCTTGTAGTATTTACCATCTCGTAGTTTATAATAAAGATATGTTTTTTGCCCTGAAATTAATTCATTTTCAAATAAAGGACTTAAAACCCCATTAGGAAAGCATACTAGACTAAGTGAGTCTCTAAATTCATTCCTATCCAAACTAAAGGATTTATTATCATCATAGTAAATAGCTTTTAGAAAGTATGATAATACAGGTAATGAGCCGTTATTGTAAGTGTCGTATTCTGGCAAATTACTCTCAACCTCTAAACCATATTCCTCGTGTAAAATCCTTACATGCCTAAAACTTGTTTGGTTAGGCAAATACTGTAACCATTTTATATCTCCACTATTAGTTTTTGCATTTATTGTTTTTGCATCTATATTAATTATTGCATCCTTCGTTACTATTCCCATATCACCACTTACTGGTGATGGATATATATCAACAATTAAGTCATTTTCTATTAACTTCTTATATAGAAGGTGACGCATAATCCTTTCAAATGGTACTTTAAATTTATTATTATCCCACTTCCTATGTAATACTTCATAATTTTTAATTATGTATGCTTCAGAATCTTTTAAACTCTTCTCGAATTCCTCTGAAGAAAAAATCTCCCATAGAAAATTGAAATACTTTTTTTCTAAATTGAGCATTGCAATTTGTTCAGCGGTATATGTTTCCATTCTCTTTTGAATTGACACCTATTATATCCCCAATCAATAAAATTTATGGCATTTCTCACGTTAATAATATTATCAAAATATCATCAGTTAGTTATTTATTATTTAATACTGTTTGTAACCAGTTATTATCTATTGAATCATTATGAACTAATCTTAATTCTTTAAGCAGTAATACTATATCTAACCTTAATTGGGTAACCGTCTCCCTTTAAATTGGATATCGTATAATAAAGGTTAGGGTAAAGTAAAATGCCCCCTAAAATCAAATCCACCATCTTTTGATAGTCTTGTTTGAGTTATTGAATGCGTAACATCTTTTAACTGTTTAAAAAGTGCTACAGTAACTGCTTCAAATTCATAGGATTTTAATGAGATCAATTGTTCTAAGATTTTTTCATCCTCAGATCCTTTTACTGGCAACCCCTAACCCTTACTCCTTATATGACTCTCCTATACTCGTAGCTTATCTACTTTTCCAAGTTTATAACTCCTCCAGGCAAGAGGGGACATCTTATCTAACTGTTCTACCTGTTCAAATTTTTGACTTCTTGCTCTACTATGTAGCCTTGAAATATTTACTTCATCATTATCCAAGAATTGTAAGGTGGCATCTATAATTTTTTATAGGTAAACCAGTCTCTTTATCTACAAACCATGTAAGTTCTAACTTTTCAAAATACATAAGCCATTAAAACTTACTATACCTTTAGGTGGCTTAGAGAAATGAAGGATTGGGGGTAAAACACCATAGTTCCCCTCTAATACAGAATGATTTATAAGATCTAATATTTGATTCCTTCACAATCATAAAATTTCTTTACTTTATTATACTTTGCATCCCCCCAATAACGAAGAAAAGTCTATTATGTCATTCCAAGGATTTCCCCCTTAGGGAGATGTATTACTTTTACTAAAATTAGGTAGGCATACCCGTGAATCTATTAACAAATTTTAATGGTCGAATTCCTGACATGTTTCTCATTCCACGTTTTGTATATTAATTCACCTTAAAAATCATCCTCCTCCTTAGTTATAGCACCCTTATCAATCTTGTCCTATAGGATATAGTTTCCCCTCTTTTGAAACTTTCCTTTTGTTATTGTAATTAAGAATAAGCGTTTTTTAAGGTTACTTCTGCAAATAGTAAGTTATTTATTACCATTTTTACAACAATTTCATTAACAAACTTATAACAAGTGTACTTATACTCTAATGGTTGTACTTCTACCCAATCTAATAATAGTTGTGGTTCCACCCCATCACTTTCAAAAACTAAAATTCTTTCATCATAAGCTCTACTCCCAAGTTCAGGTAATGTTTCATTTGTGATAATGAAGTAGCTCGAGAATTCATTTATCTCTTGTTTATGCATGTCATTAAGAAAAGAATAGCTTAGACTAACTGAACATGAAGTACTTTCCTCATCAACATAATATCCTTCAGATATTTCCCATACTAAATGCCCAATAGCTAATTTGGCCAATACATTTAAAATTTGATTATGAAATTTACTTACTTGACCTGAACTTATACTATCTCTAATGTTATTTACTATATCAACATTTCTCTCGTTCTCTATCCTTGACATTATTTCTTCAGAAAAAGAGTATTCTGATCCATAGTGTTTTTGCTTTAATAATTGAACCAGAAGTGAAACTACTAATTCATCATTTGAATAAGAATTATTACATTTTATGCAGGCTGGTAACGTTGGAAGATTCTCTGGAAAAGGCTTATTCAGAAAAACCTTTGAAGGAACATGGTCCCTTGTTCCTGACTCTTCTCCGCAATATATACATTCTGTATAGGCGTTTTTAGAATATACAACTCTATTACGCAATCTATCGTCAGTCACCATTGCAATTATGTATTTTCATTTAATTCACCCTTATATGTTAGATCCAAATTCCACTTCGAATAAATCCAAGCATTTGTCTTGTAATAATTATTAAGTTTAATAATTATTTTTATATGACTTTAGTTCTTTTAAATATAAAAACATCCTCCTTTTTCCCTAAAATCAAGTATATCAAATGTTGCTCGTTTGACCAAATATTCCCCAGTTTTAATATCAGCTATATTCAGAAGGAAGATAACATCATGTTTTCCTTAGTACCAATTGACATTGGAAAATATACATTTTCAGAAACAATCAATCACGCAGTGAAGTAAATTATCGGAACCCTATACGTTGGAATATTAGAAGACTTTTTGAAGGAGACAAATTTATCTTTTTTACTAAAATCTCCACACATGTACTTTTTACCAGTGATTAAAACCTTATTATTAGGATGCCTGGACATGATTCGGAACTGGTAACGGAGTGTGAACATAACTGACGTACAAAATCGTTCTAATAAATATGCAAAAAACAATGCATACATAGGTTTTCAAAAATTAAATTACTTTTGAAATTAATACCAGAATGAGTTGGCCGAAAAACAAGAAGAAAGATTGATTTTTTCTAATGCCTTTCAACAATACACGTACTAGATTGGTGACAAGGCGGTTGAAATCCAAAAGCTATTCGCTGAAGATAGGAAGATAATTGAAGATAAGTGCTACGCCAACATGATGCATTTTAAGAAGCTGTATGTTGATGAAATACTGAAGCAATCTGAATATTTACGTGAACTAGGTAATATTGATTCACAACTTCAACAGGTTCTGATTAATGCTGGCCGTCAGAAGAATATTTATCCTACCTTAGAAATTAAATCCCCTTTTAATCCAACTTACAAAAATCAGTATAACGGTGTTTATCTTCAGCTTTCATTAGGTGAAATTAAACGACTTATAACCGGACAATATACAGAGGATGATGTGGACTATCTTAATAAATTTGCTAATAAAAAAGTTTTGTAAGTTGCATGTCTGAAATTTATTCTCCTTCCGTTATCAAGTGTAGAGAAGATTTTGATTCTCTATCTGGTAAGGGAAGGAGAATTTTTTTGTTTATTAAAAATAAAATAGGGAGGGATATTTATGCTACTCGATAATAGGACACTAACTAAAGTTAAAAGATTGTGTAAAAATAAATGTGCGAATTACATAGATGGTAATTGTCTTTTAACTGAGAGTGAATGTGACTACTTCACAAAATACGGTAACTGTATTTCTTGTGATTGGTTTGAAGAAGCTGTTCTACCTAACGATCCAGAACTTCAAACAGCTTATGAACATCTGCATGGAATCAGTTACAGGGAAAATGAAGATTGTTATGAAGTTCCTGTTACGCATTTCAGCTACAAACCTTGTAAACGCTGTGAAAAGCAATTTAAACCTACTTCAAGAGTAACCGGTATTGCAGTGCTTTTTGTAGAAAATCTAGAAAACAAACATACCGGAAGTCGAATATGAAACGTAAGTAATACAGTCTAAATAACAACAGTTTTAGTAGTTGTAAACCTTCTGTATCAAGGACTAGATAAACTAAGATTCATAAATTAATAGTTTTGCCTCGATATATCATTTTCTAATTAGAAAACTGTTGTTCAACTCGAAATGTCTGAAATGAATTATCTTATCGTTATTAATGAGAAAGGACTAATAAAAATGTTCCTTTCAGCTATTAAGAAAAACTAACAAAAAGGTGGAAACATAAAATGCTAAAAGAATTAGATTTACAACTTGATGAACACGAAAATTTATTACAACAAATCGCTTTTGATAGCGTTATTTGAATAACTGCTAGAGAAGTTCTTCGTCTACGTGATCTTAACCGTAACCATGTTTACGAATATTGCGACATTATAAAGTCAAAATATAACTCCGCATTAGAATTATTAAAATTACAATTTTGTATTGATGAAGATACTGAAGTTGCATTAATGTTATATATCACTGCGATTCTTCATGAGTTTCCGGCGGAAAGACATCAACCTGATGCACAGTTTTTCATAGAGTAATTGAGAAACTGCCTTTGGTAGTTTCTTTTTTACTTTTACTTGCATATTTTTATGAAACCAATTTATCATAAAGCCAGAGTTGAGGACAACGGCTTGGCGCAAAATGACTGCCTACATTTCTGAAAGTTAATAATCTGAGACATAGACAGTGATTTGCATCTTGTTTATTTTTACATGAATCCGTCATTTGAGGTATCCGTTTATGTATGACCTTGTTAAATGCGTTCTCTCGAACAATACACCTACTAATCTACTTCTGTCAGCACCATTCAGACACAATAGCAAACAAGGATACTATTTCTTGTGTCCTAGACTTAGTTATTGCATCGGCTAAGTCATAACCGGTCAAGTTTATTTTAACAACGTGTTACTAGGTTTCCACGTTGGATATACCTAAAAAAGGGTGCATTTAATAATGCCTTGCAAATCTCAATTTTTTTCGATAAAATTAAGGCAAGTTATAAGGTATATCGTATTGGGTTTATTTAGGTGAACTGTGGTTCGATTTACTAAATGTGGCTACCTATTCGCAGTAGGTAGCTTTTTTCTATTTACAATCTCTACATCAGTATTTAATGTCATGGCAAAGGTTTAATAATGTTATCGCAAACCTTTCAATTTCTTCCACGCCACAAGTAAAAAGAAGTTGTTTTTCACTGTCTCCTATTCCTAATAAAATAGAATCATCCTTTTGATCTGGTGTACTCTCTGAATTCAAATAAACTTCTTTACTTTCTGACAACTTCGTATAATGATGTTGTGCTTCAATAAACCAGCGCTTTCCATCAATTTCATAGAGTTTAAAACAATTTACCATTGAAAACACTCCTTGATTTCCTTACTTATAAATAATCTTTAAGCTTATCAGCAATATCCGTTAATTCGGTATGCAAATATTTTGTAGTTACAGACAAGTCATTATGTCCAAGTGCTTTCGACACTAACAATAAATCATTAGATTTTGTATACAAGTTTTTTGCAAAACCACGTCTTAGGGCATGAGGATTTATATTATTGATTCCATAGTTCAATGTATATTTTCTAAGCTGCTTTTGGATTGAATTGGACGTAATTGCGTTTGTTGTTGGTTTTCCTTTAACTGTGATAAACAAATTATCATTACTTTCTTTATATTCTTCTCGAATTAATCTATTTTGCTTTATTAAAACCTCTAGTAAATAAGTTGTTTGTTCATCTAACGGTAAAATTAAACCTTTATGATTTTTCATTACATCTCCATCAAGCTGTAGTTTTCGTCCAATTAAATCAACATGTTTTTCTCTCATACGTGCGATAGTCCCTATTCTTAACCCACAACGATACATCAAAAGGATTGCAGTAGCATTTCTTAAATCAATAAACTTTGTATAATCAAGAACAGATAAAAGAAAGTTCACATCTTCATCAGTTGCCCCTTCTTTAATTTCTGTATCTACTTTTATATTTACAGACCGCCAAAACTTATTTGCAAACCACCCATTATCAAAGCAACGTCCTAAAAAAGCTTTAAAACATTTTAAACGTGTTAATTTAGTAGTATTTTTAACGTTCATCTGTGCCAGCCAAGAATAAATAATATCACTGGTTATATCTATCAGATACTCAACTTTAGTATCCCTGATAAAATAATGAACAATTGTACTGTAATCATAAAGCGTTCTTTCACGACAACCACTAACTTCAAGCTGCTTCAGAATTACCCACAATGCTTGTTCAATTGTAATTTCATTACGCTTTTCTTGACGTTTTCTAACTTGAATTAACGGTTGTTCAATCTGTATATCAAATATTCCTTTCTTTTTAGTCAAAAGAAAAAGCACCTCCGTTTATAATTCGTTAGTACAGAAACTCGACTGACCGAGTACTGTAAAACTGAATCATAAGCGAAAGTGCTTATTTCTCTAAGTATAACGTTGTAAAAAATGACGTCCCAGGAGGGATTCGAACCCCCGACCGTACGCTTAGAAGGCGTATGCTCTATCCGGCTGAGCTACTGAGACATTTGATCTTAATGGCAACAACCATTAAAGACAATATTTATTCTATAGCTAAATTGATAAAATGTCAATACATTTTATGATTTTTTTTTTGAAAGTTGAGGATTATGATAGTTCGAATACATTTGTAAAGATTACTTCCTCGCGATCTGTAAACGCAGTGACTGTCCAAGTTTCGTCCTTCCACTCAGCAACTACATAACTTTTGTCTTTTATTCCGCGCGGCTTTAACAAGCTTCCGGGATTCACGAGCAAAATATCATCCACCAGTTCAACGCCCAGTAGATGGGAATGACCGAAACAGGCTATATTTGCACCCACTTCTTTTGAACGGTATAGCAAATTCATGATTGTCGACTTCACATTCAATAAATGACCATGCGCCACGAATCCTTTTACCCCATCCGTTTCAAATATCACTTCATCCGGAAAACGAGCGTCGGCATCGCAATTTCCGCGTACCTTTTTTACTCCCTCTAAATACGGATGATCAAACGGCAGTTCACTGTCCCCACAGTGGATGACTACATCTACATCAGTATGGGCATCACGGGCGCGATTAATGACTTCCGCATCCCCGTGTGTATCGCTCATGATTAATAATTTCACCTTTATCCCTCCAATCAAAAGATTGCCGGCATCTTTATTGGATACTAATTTATATGAAAAATATTCTTTAAAGATGCCGGGCAAAACACCACTCTCATTCGAATCGCTGTGCTTATTTGATTAAACTTGGCAGCTCTTCTGCTAATTTGCGGATTGCGTTACCGCGATGTGAAATGGCTCCTTTTTCTTCAGGCGTCAGTTGTGCCATTGTACGGTCCAGTTCGGGAACAAAGAAAATCGGATCATAGCCAAATCCATTTGTTCCTCGTTTCTCATTTAGGATAACACCTTCACATGTACCAAACACTGTATAGGTCTCCAATTCAGGCCCGGCAATTGCCAAAGCACAGCAAAAACGGGCTGTACGCTTCTCTTCCGCTACACCCTTCAAATTCTCCAATACCTTTACGATGTTTGCTTCATCATCATGGTCGCCTGCATAGCGCGCAGAATACACGCCTGGTTCACCATTCAAAGCATCTACCGCTAAACCGCTGTCATCCGCAATGACAAGCGTCCCAAGCGCCCGTGATAGGGTTTCCGCCTTTAAAATGGCATTCTCTTCAAATGTCTTGCCTGTTTCTTCTATTTCCATATCCGGTGCAACTTCAAACATTGTCACCACTTCAAAACCTAAAGGATTAAATAAAGCTTCAAAATCTTTTGCTTTGCCTTTATTTTTTGTTGCGATTACTACTCTTTTCATTATACTTCCTCCTTTGTCATGCCCACTAAGTTTGCCGCATCACCCAGCACGGTTTTTTGGATTTCAATCAATGATGAGATCCCCTTTTCGCCTAAATCCAATAATTCATTCAATTCGGCACGTGAGAATGTAGCTTCTTCCCCCGTTCCCTGAATTTCAACAAAGCGACCACTGCCTGTCATCACCAGGTTCATATCGACAGCCGCTGCTGAATCTTCTGGATAGTCCAAGTCTAAAACAGCCCCGTTTTCAGCGACAAAGCCTACACTTGTTGCCGCCAAAAAGTCGACAATTGGAAACTTCCTGAATGGTTTTGTTTCATGAATTTTCGCAAGAGCCAGTGTTAAGGCAACAAATGCACCTGTGATTGAAGCTGTACGTGTTCCGCCATCTGCTTGAATCACGTCGCAGTCGATCCATATCGTTTTTTCGCCCAATGCCTCTAAATCAACGACAGCTCGCAGCGCTCGTCCGATTAGACGCTGAATTTCCATCGTACGCCCATTTACTTTTCCACGAGAAGAATCACGCTGTGTCCGTTCTGCTGTTGCTCTTGGAAGCATAGAATATTCTGCTGTGATCCATCCTTTTCCCTGCCCACGCAGGAAGCCGGGAACCCGATCATCGATTGTCGCCGTACAAATGACCTTTGTATTGCCCACCTGGATCAAAACAGAGCCTTCCGGGTGCATTAAATAATTTGGTTCGATTGTGACTGGGCGCAATTGATCTACAGCTCGTCCATCATGTCTTGTCATATATACTTTATCCTCCTCGTTGTTCGCGGTATTCATGGTACCATAATTTCTCATACATTTCGAGTTTCGTTATTGATGCAAAAAAATGCCCACAAGTAGAATGCCTACCCGTGAGCATCGTATAAGTTGCCAACCTAAAGTTGACAATCGCTCGGATATACCTAAGCTTATAATTTAATGCGCCGTATATCCAATTCTTTTGACTCCAGCCAGTTGTTTGCAATCGTTCGAAAAATCGGTACTGAACCTGTAGCAAAGAAAATATGGTGAGGCTTTTTCCCGGAATCGGAAAGTGTATGATTATATTCCAATAGATCTTTCACTTCTTTTGCCGTTTCCTCTGCTGAAGAGAGGACTGCCACATGGGATCCTAGTGCCTTTTCGATATGATGCTGAATAATTGGATAATGTGTACATCCTAAAATGACTGTATCGAACTTTTGATCGGCAAGCGGTTTTAAGCCTTTTGCCACTAAATCGTAGGCAAACTGTCCTTCATATTCGCCGCTTTCTACAAGCGGAACAAATGTTGGACACGCAAGAGGGATTACTTTCGCCTTGGAGTTCAGGGAAAAAAGAGCATTTTCATATGCACCGCTTTTTATGGTCCCTTCTGTTGCAAGTACGGCAATTTCATTGCGTTTCGTTTGCTTTTCCGCAGCGCGTGCGCCTGCATTAATGACGCCCACAACCGGGATCGGCAAATGTTTTTGCAGACTATCCAATGCCACGGCAGTCGCTGTATTGCACGCAACCACTAGCATTTTAATATTCATCTTGACCAAGGCTTTCGCCATTTGCCACGTAAACTGCAATACTTCTCGTCTGTTTCGCGGTCCATATGGACACCTTGCTGTATCGCCAATATAATAAATCGTTTCATTTGGTAATAATTTCATTATTTGTTTGGCAACCGTTAAGCCGCCAACACCTGAATCAATAACGCCTATCGGGGCATTCACAAAAACCGCCTCAATCCTATTCCTTTTGTTGATGTAATTTATGAAGTAATCTTGATAAGGATTCGACTTCTTCTTGATGAAAATCGACTAACAACTCTCGCAAGTAGCTTTGTCTTTTCATAATTACTTCTTCTATGATTCGTTCGCCTTCTTTAAGTAAATGAATGTGTACAACTCGGCGGTCTTGCTCATCACGAACACGCACTACTAATTCATTTTTTTCCATACGATCAACTAAATCCGTTGTCGTACTAAAAGCCAAATACATTTTATTCGATAATTCGCCAATTGTCATATCGCCCAATTCATGCAGCCATTGGAGCGCTACAAACTGTGGAGGAGTTATCGTATAGTTGTTTAAAATCTCTCTGCCTTTTTGTTTAATCAAATGTGAAATAAAGCGAAGTTCCTTTTCTAAAAGCGCTACCGTTTCTTGGCTGTGCGTTTCGTCATTCCTCATTTAGTGCAGTCACTCCTCAAGAATTCAATCTGTCTTTTACATCTTTGAAGTTCGATTATACAACTTTTAAGCAGTATATGTGCCAGACATATTTCCATTCTATTTTGAAGTGTTTTTGACGAAATAGCAAGTATCCAATCAGTGTAGTGATAATTCCTCAAGCCTCAGCAATTCAATTAATGCTTGTGATCTGCTGGAAACACCCAACTTCTGAATCGTGTTTGAAATATGATTACGCACCGTTTTTTCGCTAATGCCCAACTTTTGCGAAATATCTTTCGTAGAATAATCCAAGATAAGCAACTGGAAAATTTCCCGTTCTCTTTTCGTCAAAAGCGAACGATGCTGCGGGCTATTCATAAGGCAACACCCTCCTATCTCCTCTTCTATGTAAAGTATGATAAGAGTTCCAAGGCTGTGAGGGCATTTTCATTATTTTCCGTGTAATATTAATTTTTCTTTTTCGCTCCATGGAACGGCTTTACCGGAAGGTTTATCGATTTGTACAATGGCCCCCCGACCGATGAAGCATGGTTCGTCTTTTTCATTTTTCGCTAGATAATGTAGATCAATGGAAGAATTTCCGATTCTGGCTATCTTTACATAGATTTGAAGCGTTTCATCAAAATAGACTTGCTTTAAAAAATCACACTGCAAATCCGCTGCCACCGGAATTTTACCTGAGTTTGTATTTGAAAACGATGGAAAGCCAAGATGTTTTAAGTATTCAATACGGGCATACTCAAAATAAATAAATGGAACCGTATTGTTTAAATGGCCATACATATCCGTTTCAGAAAATCGGACCTTTACCTCCACAGAAAACTCAAACTCAGCTATCCATAGCTGCGGATCTTCCACATAATTTGCTTTCATGCCAACCTCTCCCTTTTGTTACCCTTTTCTCCTCAACTCATTTGTTTTGAATGTTTCTACTGAATGATAGTTCATATAATTATATCAGATTTGAACGAATTAAATATAGAGGATACTCTTACCCGTTTTTTCAAGACTATCATTTTAGATGAAATTGCTCCTTCATCTAAAGAGTATGTGGAACATGGGGATTTGAAAAAGAAGAAATTATTCACCGAACGAATTTGCGCATGAAGCAGGAATGTCAGTTTATATTATGCAATCCATAATAAAAGGGTATCTAAAAGTCATAAAATGACCTTAGATACCCTTTTTAAATATGAATCGATTAAACGATTCTACTTTAGCTACTTTAGTAAAATAGTATATTAATCAACCATATGGTCTGATCCGAAGAAGTTGCGGAACATTTGTACTGTTGTTGCACGGTTAAGCGCTGCAATGGATGTTGTTAATGGAATCCCTTTTGGACAAGCAGCAACACAGTTTTGTGAGTTACCGCAGTTTGCAAGGCCACCATCACCCATGATTTCAGCTAAACGCTCGTCTTTATTCATCGCACCTGTTGGGTGGGCGTTGAATAGACGTACTTGGGACAATGGAGCTGGTCCAATAAATGAAGCTTTTTCGGACACGTTTGGACATGCTTCCATACATACACCACAAGTCATACATTTAGATAATTCATAAGCCCATTGACGTTTACGTTCCGGCATACGAGGACCTTCGCCTAAGTCATAGCTTCCATCGATTGGAACCCACGCTTTTACTTTTTTAAGTGCATTGAACATGCGGCTGCGGTCAACTTGCAAGTCACGTACAACCGGGAAAGTGCTCATTGGTTCTAGTTTAATAGGTTGTTCCAGTTGGTCAATCAATGCTGAACAAGATTGACGTGGACGACCATTGATCACCATTGAACATGCCCCACATACTTCTTCAAGACAGTTCATATCCCAAGTTACAGGAGATGTTTCTTTTCCATCAACTGTCACAGGGTTTTGTTGAATTGCCATTAAGGCAGAGATTACGTTCATACCAGGACGATAAGGTACTTCGAATTTTTCCCAACGAGTTGCGCCACCTTCAGTGTCTTGACGAAGGATTTCCAATTTAACAGTTCTACCAGTTTGTACTGCTGTTGTCATGATTTATGACCCCCCTTAAGTTTATGAAGAATAGTCACGTTTACGTGGTGGAATTAGGGAAACGTCTACTTCTTGGTAGCTGATTTCTGGCTCGCCAGTTTGTGGATTGAACTTCGCCATCGTTGTTTTTAAGAAGTTTTCATCATCACGTTCCGGGAAGTCAGGTTTGTAGTGCGCTCCACGTGATTCGTTTCGTAAAAGTGCTCCTTTAGTAATAACACGTGCAAGGAATAACATATTTTTCAACTGACGAGTGAAGTGAGCCCCTTGGTTACTCCATTTTTGCGTATCGTTGATATTAATCTTTTCCCAACGTTGCAGTAATTCAGTTAATTTGTTGTATGTTGCTTCCAATCGATCATTGTAACGTACAACCGTTACGTTATCAGTCATTAATTCACCAAGTTCTTTGTGAATTAAGTATGCGTTTTCAGTTCCGTCCATTTTAAGGATTGCTTCCCATTTAGCTTGCTCTTCTTGTACACGAACATCATAAATGGATTGTGGAAGATCTTCCGCATGTTTTTTCAAGCCTTTAACGTATTTCACAGCGTTCGGGCCAGCTACGCTACCACCGTAAATCGCTGAAAGTAATGAGTTTGCTCCTAGACGGTTCGCGCCATGTTGTGAATAATCACATTCACCAGCAGCAAAAAGACCAGGAATTTCAGTCATTTGATCGTAATCTACCCATAAGCCGCCCATTGAATAGTGAACTGCAGGGAAGATTTTCATCGGTAATTTGCGTGGGTCATCTCCTACGAATTTTTCATAGATTTCAATGATACCGCCAAGCTTAACATCCAACTCATGTGGATCTTTATGAGATAAATCAAGGTATACAACGTTTTCACCGTTAACACCCAATTTTTGGTTTACACATACATCGAAGATTTCGCGGGTTGCGATATCACGAGGTACCAAGTTACCGTAAGCAGGGTATTTTTCTTCCAGGAAGTACCAAGGTTTACCGTCTTTATAAGTCCAAATACGTCCACCTTCACCACGAGCGGATTCAGACATCAGACGGTTTTTGTCGTCCCCAGGAATCGCTGTTGGGTGAATTTGTATCATTTCACCGTTTGAATAAGTTGCACCTTGTTGGTACACAATAGAAGCAGCAGAACCAGTGTTAATGATTGAGTTTGTGGATTTACCGAAGATAATGCCAGGACCGCCTGTTGCCATGATGACAGCGTCAGCACGGAACGATTGGATTTCTTCTGTTTTCATGTCTTGTGCTACGATACCGCGGCAATGTCCTTCATCATCCAGAACAGCGCCAAGGAATTCCCAATGTTCGTATTTCGTTACCAAGCCATCTACTTCGTAACGACGAACTTGCTCGTCCAACGCGTAAAGTAATTGCTGGCCAGTAGTTGCACCAGAGAATGCAGTACGGTGCATTAGTGTACCACCGAAACGACGGAAGTCTAAAAGTCCTTCTGGCGTACGGTTGAACATAACACCCATACGGTCAAATAAGTGAATGATACCAGGAGCGGCATCACACATTGCTTTAACAGGTGGTTGGTTCGCCAGGAAGTCCCCACCATAAACAGTATCATCAAAGTGGATCCAAGGAGAATCCCCTTCACCTTTTGTATTTACAGCTCCATTAATTCCGCCTTGCGCACATACGGAGTGTGAACGTTTTACGGGAACTAATGAGAATAATTCAACTTCAGCGCCTTCTTCGGCAGCTTTCATCGTAGCCATCAATCCGGCTAAACCGCCACCTACGACGATGATTTTTGCTTTCGCCATGATTACTCTTCACTCCTTAATTTTGCTAGAACCAAATCTGACTTTCTACTATTGTATTATACGAATGCTAGAATTGCGGCAACACCAATGATGCTTAAAAGAACGAAGAAGATCATTGTTACGTAAGTTGCAACTCTTTGAGAGCTTGCAGATTGTGTAATTCCCCAGCTCACTAGGAATGACCAGATACCGTTCGCCAAATGGAATGTTGCAGCCAAGATACCAACAATGTAGAAGACTAACATGAATGGATTATTAACAATTTCTTCCATCATGTTAAAGTTCACATCAGCACCAAGTGCTTTCTGGATACGCGTTTGGAAGATGTGCCAAGCAATGAAAATTACAAGGAATACCCCAGTAATACGTTGCAGCATGAACATCCAGTTACGGAAAGTACCAAATTCGTTAAGGTTTGGTTTAGCAGTAAAAGCAATATACAAACCGTACAATCCGTGGAACAAAATTGGTATGTAGATTACAACCCATTCAACAATTAGCAATAGCCAGTGTGGAACTAAATCCATTACTCCAACCGAATTGTTGTAAACATCTTCCCCGCCGGTAGCAGTGAAGTTCAGTGATAAGTGGAAAACCAAGAACAAACCTACAGGAATAATTCCCAATAGCGAATGTAAGCGTCTCCAGTAAAACTCATGATTCTTTGACAAGACTAATTACCCCCCTCAGTACATTTAAATACGCATACAATATCGTCACCATTTTGTAAAAGTTCCGGCATTGACTGTGTATTTCACAATGGTACAATATTATGACATGTCCATTGTACTCTCAAGTATTGCAAGCGTCAAGCTAGCTCGAGGTTTATTATACACCTATTTAGAGTAGCTTTTTTCTTTTTTCCACCCCTTTTTTCTCCTTAATGTATTTTTTTTATCAAATTATACAATTATGCAAAATAAGAAAATTAAGAAAGAGGTTTTTTAATGACATCCAATGAGAATAAAACGGTTCCAGTCTTTGGGTATGAGATTATTCGGGATTATTTATTGCCTATCATTCTAGGAAAACATGAAAAAGATGTTCTCTATTGGGCAGGCAAAGACTTGGCCAGAAAGTTTCCATGCACCGATATCCAACTTATCGCTTCCTTTTTTGAAGATGCCGGATGGGGCAAACTAACTTTGGAAAAAGAAGAGAAAGACGGCTGTATATTCCACCTTGTAAACGACGTCGATTTATTAAAATTAGCTGAACGATCCTTTCGGTTAGAAGCCGGCTTTATCGCACAGCAACTGGAATCAAACAATGGTTATTTGACTGAATGCTATGAAGAAAAAGACGAAAAACACGAAAGAGTCGAATTTACCGTTAAATGGGACAGCAAAGAAAAAAAATAACCAATCTGCCTTTTGCAAGCCAATTCCTGTATCAGACAAGATTGGCTTTTTTTATTTATTGATCAGTTCTTCGGCTAGATTAAATTCGTCATGCAATGAGTTGGCTGCCCGCATCATGTCTTCTTGCGGGACAACTACCGAGACTTTTATTTCTGAAGTGCTGACCATTTTGACCTGGATATTTTCTTTGCGCAGCCGGTCGAACATTCGCGCAGCAACTCCCGGGTTGGAAACCATGCCCGCGCCCACGATTGAAACCTTTGCCAGACCCACCTCAAAATCAGCGAAACTGAATCCAAGTTCCGGTTTGCTTTTTTCAAGCACCTTAATGCTTTCGGCAAAATCTTCTTTGGCAATCGAGAAAGAAACAGTTGGCTTCACCCCATCAATCACGGCTTGAACAATAATATCAACATTAATGCCGTTTTCCGACAGCTTTGTAAATATAGCCGAAAGAGATGATTGCTCATAGGAATCATACCCTACCGTCAATCGAATAATGTCTGCTTCGTATGCAATACCACGAACAATTAAATTTTTCTCCATGTCAACCTCTCCCTTTATTAACGTACCTTCCCCATTTTCAGTACCTGAACGCATGATTAATGGCATTTCGTAAATTTTAGCTAGTTCTACCGCACGCGGATGGATAAACGTTGACCCTAAATGAGCAAGTTCAAGCATTTCATCATAGGTGATTTGATGAAGCAGCCTTGCACGTTCCACCCCTGTTGGATCTGCCGTGTAAACGCCAGCTTGAACTGTTAAAAATTCAACATGCTGCGCGCCGACCGCTGCCCCAATAGCAACCGCCGTTGTTTCTGTGCCGCCATCCCCAAAAACCAGCGTATCATTTTGGTGATTAATGCCTTGTGAACCTGCAATGATTACGATTTTCCCGTTATCCAAATGCTCCGTAACCCGTTCATGATGGATACTGCCGATAAGTACATTTCCATCGGTCTCCACTGCCTCAATACCTGCTTGCCATCCATGAAGCGAAACTGCCTGTCCGCCTTTCTTATTGATGGCAATGACCAATAGACTGCTCCCGATCTGTGCATTGATGGCTTCCAGTACATGTGACTCTCTTGATGAAGGGTTGTCTGAAAGAATAGGAGAAAAAGGGAATAAAAAATCATCGAAATTCTCCAATCCAGGTACCACTGCTATTACTTGGACACCTGAATTTTTTTGTTCAATCAAGCGATCGGCAATTTGTTCGATTTTTTCAGGCGAGGTAAATGTTGAACTGTCGATTTTCACTACAATGCTTGGCATATCCGAATTCTCCCTTCACGGCTTGTTATTGCAATTTTATTTACATTATTCAAAAAATTTGGCTTGCTATAAGCCTTCCACAACGCGCGTATTGAAAAAGACAGCTTTTCACAGAGCGTGAAAAACTGTCCCGAGACTAATGCCAAAATGGCAGAACGCTTGCGAGATAGCCCTCCAGAACCCTTTGATTCTGACAATTTTACACTTATTCAATGCAAAACCAGCAAATAAATTCAGACAATGAATTTATTGCTTCGGCAAGTTACCCTTTCACGATCCATCATCAGAATTGTCTCTCCTCCGGAAAGTCTACTCTTTTAACTTGCGCCTCTATCAACCTATTTTCTTATGTTTCACATTATCACACAATTATTCCTTTGACAATGTGTCTTTATGGAAATGATTGTATATGGCAGTTGCTGTCGAGTGTGGGATATGTGCCGCCATTAATTCTTCGATTGAAGACTGTTTTATTTTTTTGACCGATCCAAAATGTTTCAGTAATTGCTGCTTTCGCTTTGGTCCTACCCCTTCGATATTGTCCAGTACTGACTGGATTGCATGCGTTTGATGCTGTTGGCGCAAAAACGTGATCGCAAAACGGTGAACCTCATCCTGAATCCGCTGCAGCAAGTAGAAGCCGTCACTTGTACGTTTCAAATCTATTGGAGCAGGCGGGTCTCCAAATAATAATTGAGATGTATTATGCTTTTCATCTTTTGCCAAACCGGCAATTGGAATGTATAAGCCCAGTTCATCTTCGATTACTTCCCTCGCTACTTCCATCTGTCCTTTTCCGCCGTCTATGATAATTAAATCGGGCAACGGCAAGTTGTCTTTCAATACTCTTGTATAACGGCGGCGGATTACTTCCTGCATTGCGCCATAATCGTCATGCCGAGCCGTTTCGCGCAATTTGTATTTTCGATATTCCTTTTTGGCCGGCTTTCCATCGATGAAGACAACCATGGCAGATACCGCATCCGTTCCATGCATATGGCTGTTGTCAAACGCTTCAATTCGCAAAGGCGCCGCAATATTCATGGCATCTCCCAGCTCTTCGCACGCACCGATTGTTCGTTCTTCCTGCCGTTCAATAAGCTGGAACTTCTCATGGATTGCAATTTGGGCATTTTTCATGGCCAAATCGACAAGTTCCTTTTTTGAACCGCGTTTTGGAATAATGACTTTTACTTCAAGGTATTTTTCAAGAAGCGCTTTATCAATTTCGGATGGAATGAAGATTTCCTTTGGTTTGATATGCTCGGGAATATCATAAAATCGTCCGATAAATGTCAGGAACTCCTCTTCTGGGTCACGGTATAACGGGAAGATGGAGACATCGCGTTCAATCAGTTTACCTTGCCTTACAAAAAACACCTGGACGCACATCCAGCCTTTTTCCACTGCATAGCCAAAAACATCACGGTTCGATAAATCTCCCGTTACCATCTTTTGCTTTTGCATAACTGTTTCTATATGAGCTATTTGATCCCGATATTCTTTCGCCCGTTCAAACTCAAGTTTTTCAGCTGCTTCAAGCATTTTCTTCTCAATATCATTTTTTACATCCTCAAAGCCGCCATTTAAAAACTTTGAAATCTCCTCGATCATTTCATCATAAACTTTTTGGTCAATCTCTTTTACGCAAGGCGCCAAACATTGTCCCATATGATAATACAAGCAAACTCGGTCCGGGAGACGAATGCATTTTCTCAAAGGATATAATCGATCCAGAAGCTTTCTCGTCTCGTTGGCAGCAAAGGCGTTTGGATAGGGACCGAAATATTTTGCTTTATCTTTTTTAACCTTCCGCGTTGTTAAGATTCGTGGATATTTTTCATTTGTAATCTTAATATAGGGATAGGTTTTATCGTCTTTTAGCATGACATTATATTTCGGGTCATGCAGCTTGATTAAATTCAATTCCAAGATTAATGCTTCCAAGTCACTCGAAGTGACAATATATTCAAAGTCTTCAATTTCACTGACTAGACGCTGTGTTTTTCCATCATGCGAACTATTAAAGTAGGAACGAACCCGGTTTTTAAGCACTTTTGCTTTCCCGACATAGATGATTGTTCCTTGACGGTCTTTCATCAAATAGCAACCTGGTTCATCCGGCAAGATGGCTAATTTATTTTGAATGGTTTCATTCATCGATATCACCCTATAGTGCTATTTTTACATGTTAAATGAGACGATTGGCTATTAATACATGGTTATCAAAAAATATATAACAGACCATTATAGAAGAAAAAGGAGAGTCTTGTTATAAGACACTCCCAAACTTCCATTGATCGGATCGCAAAAAATATCCCAAAAGCACAGTACTTTTGGGACTAGATATTAATTGTTGTCGTTAATGAACTCGATTAAAGCTTCTTTTGGTTGGAATCCAACTGTTTTTGCCTTTAATTCACCGTCTTTGAATAACATTAATGTTGGAATCGACATTACTTGGTATTCTGCAGCTGTTCCTTGGTTATTATCAACATCTAATTTTGCGATTTTTACTTGGTCGCCGATTTCAGCATCAATTTCTTCCAATACTGGAGCGATCATTTTGCATGGTCCACACCAAGTAGCCCAAAAGTCAACTAATACAACGCCTGATGCGATTTCTTCCGAAAAGTTTTGATCTGTTACATGAACAATTGCCATTAATATAGCCTCCTTAAATCTAACATCTGAAAGTAGTATATCATGTTAGAAAAAATTGAGACAGTAAATTGATTTGAAACCAACACATATAATTTACAAGGATTCTATATTTTTAACAAACGTTCGGGATAGCATTTGATATAGTACTAAAAAAGAACTGTCCTGAAAGTTGAATTTTCAGAACAGCTCCTGAGTTATTGCCTTAGGAATTTACTTTTAAAGCTTTGAATTCTTCGATTAATAGTGGAATCACTTCGAATAAGTCGCCGACAATTCCATAATCCGCCACTTTGAAAATGTTGGCTTCCGGATCTTTGTTGATTGCTACAATGACTTTAGAGTTTGACATACCGGCTAAATGCTGGATTGCACCCGAGATTCCTGCAGCAATGTAAAGGTCCGGTGTCACTACTTTTCCTGTTTGTCCGATTTGCAGCGAGTAATCACAGTATTCGGCATCACACGCCCCGCGGGAAGCGCCGACTGCACCGCCCAGTAGATCGGCCAGTTGTTTCAATGGTTCAAAACCTTCCTCGGATTTCACTCCACGGCCTCCCGCCACTACTACCTTTGCTTCAGACAAATCCACCCCTGTTGAGGTTTTGCGTACAACTTCTTTAATAATGGTACGCAAATTTTGGATATCTACGGAAAGCGAAAGTACATCGCCTGTTCGAGTCGTGTTTTTTTCCAAAGGAGCTATATTGTTTGGACGTATTGTGACAAACACAACTCCTTCCTTGATTTTCACTTTCTCGAATGCTTTTCCTGAGTAAATCGGCCTGATAAATACAGCATCCTCGCCTTTGCCTTCGATTTCCGTTACATCGGAAATTAAGCCGGATTGCAGACGTGAAGCAATTTTTGGCGACAAATCTTTACCTAAAGAAGTATGTCCAATAACAATGGCTTCTGGTTTTTCTTGATCATTTACAGCCAGCAATGCTTGCGCGAAGCCATCAGAAGTATATGTTTTTAAATGTGGATGCTCCACGATCACCACGCGGTCAGCACCATAAGCAATCAGTTCACTGGCCAGCTGCGAGACGCCCTCACCAAGTAATACACCTACAATTTCCCCGCCATCGGAAATTTGTTTTGCCGCAGCGATTGCTTCAAATGTAACATTACGTAAAACCCCATCACGAACTTCCCCTAACACCAATACTTTGTTTGACATATGATCATCCCTCCGCACCATCTTTGTAATTGTCCAGTTTCAGCGACCAGCCCTACGAGTCACGTTGCGTTATTGCCGTCGGGGCATCTAAAGGGCGCTTGCATTCTTCCTATTAGACTACTTAGACTACTTTTGCCTCTGAATGAAGCAGGTTGACAAGTTCTTTCGCTTGGTCCGCAAGTTCCCCTTGCAATACACGGCCAGCCGCTTTTTGAGGAGGCAAGTAAATATCGATCGTGTCAACTTTGACTTCCACATCCTCTTCATCAATGTCTAAATCATCCAGCTCCAGCTTCGCTAACGGCTTTTTCTTCGCCTTCATGATGCCCGGCAAGGACGGGTATCGAGGTTCATTCAGTCCTTGTTGAGCTGTGACCAGTAATGGCAAAGAAGTTTCAATAATTTCGGAATCCCCTTCAATATCGCGAACAATCTTTACATTTGTTCCGTCAATTTGCAAATCCGTAATGGTCGTTACATAGTTAATGCCCAGCAAATCCGCAACACGAGGTCCAACTTGTCCTGTTCCTCCGTCGATTGCTACATTGCCGGCTAAAATTAAATCCGCCTCTTTATCTATTAAATATTCTGCTAGAATTACAGCTGTCGAATATTGATCCAATTCATCCAGATCATCTTCCGTATTAATTAGGACTGCCTCATCGGCACCCATTGCCAACGCTGTTCTTAGCTGCTTTTCAGCTTCTTCGCCACCGATTGTTACAACCGTAACTTTTCCGCCTTTTTCATCGCGCACTTGTATTGCTTCTTCGATTGCATATTCGTCATAAGGATTAATGATAAACTCTGCACCATCTTCTTGAATTTTGCCATTTGCAATGACAATTTTCTCTTCTGTGTCAAATGTACGTTTTACTAATACAAAAATGTTCATTTCCACTAACCTCCCAGAATACATTTCTTGAATTTATAAGAGCTATTCAATAAACAGGCGATGAAACTGCCATTTATTTCCCGGTAAAAACAGGCTTGCGCTTTTCAATAAATGCTTCAATGCCCTCTTTTGCATCTTGTGATTCAAATACAGTGCCAAAAGTGTTTGCCTCTGCTTTTAAGCCATCAAAATAGTTTTGATGTTTACTATAATGCAGCATCTCGATTGCCGCTTTCAGGGTAATTGGACTCTTAAGTGCAATCTTTTGGGCGATTTCCACTGTTGTCGATAATACTTCATCAGCGGGAAATGCTTTATTGGCTAGTCCAGCCTGAACCGCTTCCACCCCTGAAATCGGTTCGCTCGTAAAGAGCATTTCAGCTGCTTTTGCTACCCCAACATATCGCGGCAATCGCTGTGTTCCTGCAAATCCTGGAATTAAACCAAGCTGCAGTTCAGGCAAACCAAGCTTTGCATCTTCTGCGACATAGCGGATATGGCATGCCATCGCAAGTTCCAGGCCTCCGCCTAGAGCAGCGCCATGAATGGCCGCAATCACCGGTTTTGGGAACGTTTCCAACCGTTCAAGCACTTGCTGGCCATAGGAAGCAAATTCAGCAAATTCTTCACCGGAAGACACTTCGGTAAATTCCTTGATGTCTGCCCCAGCAGAGAAGAATCTCCCTTCTCCGTGGAGTACAATGACACGAATAGCGTCATCATCTTGAACAGAATCCAGCATTTCATCTACTTCTCTTATTAAATCTCGCGATAATGCATTTGCAGGCGGTCGTTGAATTGTTGCAATTGCTACCCCTTTGTCAACTTTCCAACTTAAAAATTCCATTCTCCCACTCTCCCAACCTCATGTTCTTTCAGTGTAGAACAAGCCCTGAACTTCTCCTTAAAGTACAGGTGTACCCGTTAATCCATTTAACAGCAGATAACGTACTTTTGGTGCCGTTGCTAACAAATCATACCGAAATTCATTCATGACCCATGTCGTAATGCTTTCATCAATTGTTCCAAATACCATTTGCCGTGCAATCCGAACATCCATTGCCGGATTGAACTCCCCTTTTAACATTCCTTCGATCAGGATCTCATCAAGCAGCTTCAAATATTCTTTTAGAATGGCGTTGATTTTCAGCCTGATTTCCTTGTTTGACTGCCTTAACTCTAATTGCGTTACTGTTGCGAGGTGGCGATCTTGTGCAAGTACATTAAAATGATTATCAATCATCCGAGATAACTTCTCGCTTGAAGAATTTCCATTTTGGATAATGTCCTGCAAAGATTCCACAAAGACGGTCATTTTTTCTTGAAAGACAGAAATTAGAATGTCTTCTTTATTTTTGAAATAAAGATAAATCGTTCCGTCAGCAACGCCTGCTTGTTTGGCAATCTTGGAAACTTGCGCTTGATGGTAGCCGTTTTCTGCAATGACGATAACGGCTGCATCAACAATTTGTTTATATTTTGGTTTATCCCGTTTCATGCTGTCACCACCAGTTGATTACTTTGGCTTGTCTATAAGCCTATTCGCGATAAAGCCATATTGGCATTTATGCCGAATTGGATTGTTTTATTCCTTTTAAAGAAAAAGAAATAAAAAAGAAAATATGAATGACTATTCATTCATATTTTCATATTATCCACAATTTCTATTTCTGTCAATATTTTCATCTACTAATTTAAGCTTGCAGTTCGGTTAATTTTTGCTTTTCCTCTTCTACTAAAGATCGCCTCAAGATTTTACCTACCGCTGTCTTTGGAAGCTCTTTTCTGAATTCATACTGCCGTGGCACTTTATAGGCAGCCAGGTTTTGTCGGCAATGTGCATTCAATTCTTCTTCGGTTGCTGTCTTTCCTTCTTTTAATACAATATATGCTTTTACCGTTTCTCCTCGATAAGAATCAGGGATACCTGCCACAACACATTCTTGAACTGCTTCATGTTCATATAAAACTTCTTCGACTTCCCGAGGGTAAATATTAAAGCCTCCTGCTATAATCATATCTTTCTTGCGATCGACAACATAGAAATATCCCGCATCATCCATATAACCCAGGTCACCTGTCAGGAACCAACCATCAACAAAAGACATTGCGGTTTCTTCAGGGCGATTATAATACCCTTTCATTACTTGAGGCCCTTTAATGGCAATTTCGCCAATTTCCCCGGCTGCCAATACTTCTCCCTCAGTGGATTTCAAGATCACCGCTTCTGTATCCGGCCAAGGTACCCCGATGGAGCCTTTAACCCGTTGATCCCAGATAAAGTTTACATGGGTTACTGGAGAAGTCTCGGTTAGTCCGTATCCTTCAACCAGCTTGCCTCCGGTAATCTTTTCAAATTTCTCCTGAACTTCAAGCGGTAAAGGGGCCGAACCGCTTAAGCACGCTGTAATTGAGGAAAGATTATATTTCCCGATATCCGGATGATTTAACAGCCCAATATACATGGTTGGGGCACCAGGGAATAAAGTTGGTTTTTGTTTTTCAATTGTTTTAAGCGTTTGTTCTACATCGAATTTCGGCAATAACACCATTTTGTTTCCATTTAAAACCGATAAAAGAAGTACCGTTGTCATGCCATATACGTGGAAAAATGGCAGTACGCCAAGGATGACTTCTTCCCCGGGTTTGCAGCGATACAGCCATGCGTCGCACATTTTCGTATTGGCAATTAGATTTTTGTGTGTAAGCATGACTCCTTTTGGGGAACCTGTCGTGCCGCCTGTATATTGAAGAAGCGCAATTTCTTCCTCGATTTCAATCTTGTCTTGCTTAACCGGTGTGGGTTCGCTTAGATGCATGATTTCAGTAAATAAGTGGGTCAATCCTTTATGCTCGACCTTCACGGTAAAGCCATATTGTTTTTTCTGGATGAAAGGGTAAACTAAATTTTTGGGGAAAGGCAAATAATCTTTTATGCCTGTTATGATAACGTTTTCAATTTGTGTTGCTTTTAATACTTTCATGATGCGCGGATACAAAATATCCAGAGCTAAAATCACCTTTGCTCCAGAGTCGGCCATTTGATACTGAAGTTCGCGTTCTGTATAGAGAGGATTTGTTTGCACGACAATACCGCCAGCATATAATGTGCCATAATAGGCAATCACCGACTGTGGACAATTCGGAAGCATAATGGCAACGCGGTCTCCCCGTTCAACGCCCAATCGCTTCAAGTAATTCGCAAACTTTAAGGAAGATTCATAGAGTTCTTTGTAAGTGACTTCCCTTCCCAAAAAATGAATCGCCGTTTTATTTGGAAACTTCTCAAAACTCCTTGTTAAAAAACTTTGAACCGGTTCATTTTCATAAGTCAAGCTGTGAGGTATTTCTTTTGGATATTGTGAAAGCCAGACTTTCTCGGACATCCATTCAACAACTCCCCTCGTTCAATGTTTTAAATTTTCTTACAATTTATTATAATGGAAAATCATAAGGCTTTCAAACCATTTTTGCAAAATAATCTATTTTATGCTAGAAATTACATTTATTTTCTATTTAGTTCGTATTTTTAAGGATAAAAAAAGAACTGCCTCGAATTTTCTCAAGACAGCTCCCTTCTTTAACCTCTTTTAATCGGAAGATAGATCCCGGTTGATTAAGCTAAAGAGTGGACAAATAATAAATGCCCACAATAATAAATATTAAACAGACAACAATCAGTACTTTCGCTAATTTCTCCATAATTGTGCTCCTAATAGAATGCGCCTATCGTTATGTACCTTCTTGCCATTAAATGCTTGCACCAATGACGAAGGATAATCCAAGCGAAATTGTGAACGATATAAACCCTACCGATCGATTATCGTTTGCAATTTCATCATCTACATTAAAACGAGGCGTCAAAAATTCGAATAGTACATAAGCAAAAATCAGTAACGTAAAACCAAATAAGCCCCATCCCATCATTTCCAGCAACGTAGAATGACGACCTATGGAATATCTGAAAATATTGCATACACCCAGTATTTTACCGCCTGTTGAAAGGGCAACGGCAACATTCCCGTTCTTTATTTCTTCCCAATTTTTATATTTTGTCACCAATTCAAAGATGACCATTGAAACGAGTAAACAAAGTACCACAACACTGAAGTAACCTGCCGTTTGTACTAAAGGGTGTTGCCAAAAACTTGTTTCCAGCATGAAAGCCATCCCCTTTGCTAAAAATTAATACGCTCCTTACCTGAGCTTTTCGTATAGGTGAAACTGTGCTGAATTAGGATTATTTTAGTTCTACAACCGTAACGCCAAATCCACCTTCGCCAGCCTCACCATATCGGAATGACTTTACACGCTTATGGCCTTTCAGATAGTTCTGGATTCCTTGTCTCAAAGCACCTGTACCTTTTCCATGAATAATCGATACCCTAGAATAATTTGCCAAAAGTGCATCATCAATATATTTCTCTGTTCGCAAAATGGCATCCTCATAACGCTCGCCGCGCAAATCCAATTCCAGCTTGACATGATTATTGCGATTTCGAACATTGGTCATCACTGCAGTTTGCTTTCCTTTTTCAGGTTTTACATACTCCAAATCAGACTCCTCCAGTTTCATTTTTAGAATACCGATTTGGACAACCCATTCATTTTTGGATGCTTTTTCAACCAGCGTACCTTTTTGGCCATAGCTGAGGACTTTTACTTCGTCGCCCACTTTTAAATTTTGGGCGCGTTCTCTTATTTGAGCCTGTTTTTTCAGGACGGGATTGTCTTCCGGAACAATTCCTTCCAATTTTTTTCTGGCTTCAATCAGCTCATGGTCTTTTACCGCCTTGCTTGCATTCTCGCGGAGTTCGCGCAATTCAGCAATGACCTTTTCGGATTCGCTCTTTGCTTCATCCACAATTTTACGAGCTTTTTCTTTTGCTTTTTTCTCTAATGCTTCTTTTTTCTCTTCATACGTACGAAGGCGCTCTTCCAGTTGTTCATGCAGGTTTTGAGCTTCTCCCAGCAATGCGTGCGCTTCTTCTGCTTCGCGTTCAGAGCGGCGTCTGCTTTCCTCCAGAGAAGCAATCATTGATTCCACTTCATGGCGATCTGTACCTGTAAATGACTTAGCCTGATTGATGATCGAATCGCTTAGACCAAGTCGTTTGGAAATTTCAAAGGCATTTGACCGTCCTGGCACCCCAATTAATAATCGATAAGTTGGGCTTAACGTCTCGACATCGAATTCCACGCTTGCATTGACAACGCCTGGTCGGTTGTAGCCATATGCTTTTAACTCGGGATAATGGGTTGTGGCCATCACGCGTGCTCCACGGCCAACAACTTCATCCAAAATGGAAATGGCCAATGCTGCCCCTTCCTGTGGATCTGTACCCGCTCCCAGCTCGTCAAATATCACAAGAGATTGGTCGTCAAACTTGCCTAAAATGTCCACGATATTCACCATATGGGAAGAAAACGTTGATAAGGACTGCTCAATGGATTGCTCATCCCCAATATCCGCAAATAATTGCTGGAATACAGCCAGCTCAGAACCATCCAGGGCAGGTACCGGCAAGCCTGCTTGGGCCATTAACGTGCATAGCCCAACGGTTTTTAATGTTACCGTTTTACCTCCTGTATTTGGACCTGTAATGACGATGGCCGTAATATCATCCCCAAATTCAATCGTATTCGGTACTGCTTCCTCAATTGAAATAAGCGGGTGCCTTGCACGAACCAAGCGAATATAACCTTTTTGATTCATTTTCGGTTTTGTACATTTATTGGCTTGCCCGTACTTCCCCTTTGCCATAATCACATCGATATCTCCAAGGATTTGCACGAGCACAAATAAATCGTGTGCCACTTCCTGCACTTTTGCGGATAATTCCAACAGAATACGTTCGATTTCCGCTTTTTCCTTCACTTTTAACCGTTGAATTTCGTTATTTGCTTGTACAACTGACTCCGGTTCTATGAAAAGCGTTTGGCCGGAGGAAGATTGATCATGAACAATCCCGCCATAATGACCACGATATTCTTGTTTAACCGGAATGACAAAACGATCATTTCGGATGGTAACAATTGCGTCTGAAAGCATTTTTGTGGCATTCGATCCACGGGTTAAACTTTCTAATTTTTGACGCACTTTCGCCTCTTCTGCTCGAAGGGATTGTCGGATCGATCGTAATGTAACGCTCGCGGAGTCCAGCACTGCCCCGTTATCATCAATACAATCATTGATTTCATGCTGCAATGCCGTCAGAATCGGCATTTGCTCTCTTCTTTCGATAAAATGAGGAATGCTGATGTTGCCTTCTTGCTCAATATCCTCGATAAAATTTCGCAGTATGCGGCTTGCACGGATTGTGCTTGCAATTTCCATTAATTCCATAGGGCTTAACATGCCGCCGATTTGTGCCCGCTTTGCATGTGGACGCACATCAAAGATTCCACCCATCGGGACATTTCCTTTTACTCGCAAAATGGAAAGCCCTTCATCCATCTCTTCCAAAAGTTCGACTACTTTATCAAAATCAGTTTCGGGAATTAGCTGTTCAATCTGGTTTTTTCCTAATGAAGAAGTGCAATAACTTGCTACTCGTTCACGTACTTTCCCAAACTCCAATGTTTTCAATGCGCGTTCTGCAATCACTCCCGAACACCTCCTACTTAAACTCATTGTTATTTACTTGTTTTTCTTAATAAAAGTTTCAAATTTATCCAAACTCCATGTATTTACGATTAATTCTTTTTTCAACCATGCTTTCTGGGCATACTTTGTTCCAATTTCCATAACATCCAACTGTTCAATGGCATGCGCATCGGTATTAATGGCGATTGGTACATTCCATTCCATCGCCATCATTAAATGTTCGATGCATAAATCAAGCCGGTACGGACTCGCATTGAGTTCCAATATCTTTCCAAACTCTGCTGCCCATTTGATCAATTGAGGCATATCTGGATTATAACCTTCCCGCTGCCCAATAATACGGCCCGTTGGATGGGCAATCATATGCACATAAGGATTTTGGGCGGCTGTATGCAACCGCTCCATGATGGTCTCTTGCGGCTGCGAAAAACTTGAATGGATGGATGCAATCACAAAGTCCAACTCTTTTAATACTTCATTTTCAAAGTCCAATGTACCATTCGGCAAAATATCCATCTCGGTTCCCGCAAAAAGACGGAATTCCGGATGCGCTTCATTGAATTCGTAGATTTCGATGCGCTGTTTTTGCAAGCGTTCAGGCGTTAATCCATTGGCCACTTTTAAATACTGGGAATGGTCTGTGATGACACCATGTGTGTAGCCGCGCTGAATCAACGCTTCTCCCATCTCTTTTACCGTATGGGCACCATCGGACCAAGTTGTATGCATATGCAAATCGGCAACAATTTGATCAAGTGAAACAAGTTCTTCCAGCTCGTCTAAACGCTCTAGTTCTTTACCTGATTCGCGAACGGTCGGCGGAATGAATGGCAAATCAAAATGCGCAAAAAACTCCTCTTCCGACTCAAATGTGTGGATCGATCCATCCGGTTGTTCAACACCGTATTCGCTAATTTTTTTGCCTTGTTCTTTTGCAAGCTGGCGCATGCGTACATTATGATCCTTGGAACCTGTAAAATGATGCAGCGCTGTTGCATATTCATGTAATGCTACCAGCCGAAAATCAACACTTACCGGATCCTCTGCATCCAGAACGACAGAAACCTTTGTATCTCCGGCAGCTACCACTTCTTTAATTACGAGCTGTTTCAATAATTGGTCTTTTACTTCGCTTGGCTGTTCTGTCGCAACGATAAAATCAATATCTTTGCTCATTTCACTGACTCGTCGGAAACTGCCCGCAACAGAAAACTTTTGAATTTCCGGTATACGATTCAGTAGTTCGTTCACCTCAGCCACGATTTGCTGCAAGTACCAAATTGGCAAACGCTCACTGCGTTCTCCAAAATGCTCCAGTTCTTTCATAATCTTTTCTTCGGTCTTTGCCCCAAAGCCCGAGAGCTTTTGAACTTGATGAGCCTCACATGCAGCTTTCAAGCTTTCTGCACTGTCGACTCCCAATTCGCTATAAAGCTTCGCTAGTTTTTTCCCACCCAGGCCAGGCAGTTTCAGAAGCGGAATTAATCCTTTAGGAACGGCGTCTTCCAATTCTTTCAGCTGGGAAGACTGCCCGGTTTCGATTAAATCATGAATCACGGCAGCTGTTCCCTTTCCGATTCCTTTTAGCTTTGTTATATCTTCTATTTCATTGAGACTGCGTTCGTCCAATTCGAGTGCATTGGCTGCTTTGCGGAAAGCGGATACTTTAAAAGGATTCTCGCCTTGGAGCTCAAGCAGCAATGCAATTTTTTCTAGTGTTTTAATAACGATTTTTTTGTTCATGTTGTACCTCCTCATACATTGTACATTCCCGTTCGCGGAAAAAGGAAATGCCCCAAAAGTCGCTTTGGGACATTTCCTTTACATTGATAGTCAAACGACAGACAACTATAAAATTGATCACTATTAATGTGCCTTGCTTATGGATGACTCTCGAAAGCTTCCTCACATTATAAGTTGTAATTTAAACTATCCTTCTTTATAGATATACCACCAATCTTGAACCATGTTAGTAAAAATTGGTGTATGTTCCAACATGAGATTGGCTATAATGGAATTTCCCATCAGATTTTGCATTGAATCGATCGGGAGCAATGCCAAGACATAAAGTATAATAAATAAAATGAGATAAAACTCAATGAATGCAAGTACAGCACCAAGCAAGCGGTTCACTGAATTCAATACAGGCAAATATGTCAGGAAATCGAAAATCGAACCGAGTATTTGCAATGCTAGTTTGACAGCAAAGAAGATCACGGCAAATGCGATGATTCGATAAAATGTCTGGTCCACATTCAGCGCATCAAGCATGAGCATCATGGACGAATCTTCCGAAACACCTGGATAGGGAATCCACAATACAAACTTGTCTGCAAGTGGTTTATAATAGATATAAGCTACAATCAGTGCAACGAAAATGCTGACAAGATGAATCGCTTGCACAATAAAGCCTCGTTTAAGCCCTAGTAGAATACTAGCAGCAAAACAGATTAATAAAAGTATGTCTAGCATGAAATTCAACCCTTTAACTTTTTCAATTCTTCTTCAAGCATTTCAACTTGTTCTTTTAATTTCAATAATTCATGTACGGTATTGACAGCTGTTAGAACGGCAAGCTTCGCACTATCTAATGAAGGATTATGTACACGTATTTCTCGCATTTTATCATCTACTATAGAAGCAACTAATCGCATATGTCCCGTAGATTCCGGACCCACCATTTTATAGGCGTGACCGTAAATTTCTACAGATATACGATTTTTTTCTTGTTCCGCCAATGCAATACCTCCTAAAACGTAAGCAAAAAACCAGTATGATCATTATCGTTCAAATCTTTCATATCAGTGAGTTTAGCTTATGAATTATAGACTTTATACCTTGATTCGTATTTACTTTGCAAATTTATAATACATATCATACCATGAAACTGTTTTTGATGTGAACCTGTAACCAAGAAAGGAACGAACTTATGTCAAATATTGTCTTGCAGCTTTCCACTGAAATCCAAAATAAGGTGAAAGCTTATTACGCTTCATCTATTATAGAACGAAACGCACCTGGCGTTATTTTTGCAGCCAAGCTTCCCGATACAGCCATTACCGTTTACAAATCCGGAAAAGTCATGTTCCAGGGCAGCGGGGCTTTCAGGGAAGCAAGCAGATGGGGCGAAGCAAAATCAAACCCTTCCCATTCGACTACAGTAACAAATAGCAACCTTACCATTCAAACAAAAGGCGACAAACTCCCCGAAAAATTTGCCGAGGCTTCCGTTATTGGTTCGGATGAAACGGGAACCGGTGATTATTTTGGCCCGGTGACAGTGGCTGCCGTTTATGTACCAAAAGAAAAAATCGAGCTGATTCACGAGCTTGGCGTAAAAGATTCAAAAATGCTGAATGACCAGATTATGCGAAAAATCGCACCGGATATTATGGCTGTCTGCCCTCACAGCATCCTAACGCTGCGCAATGAAAAATATAACACCTTCCAATCCAAAGGGTACTCCCAAGGGAAAATGAAAGCATTGCTCCATAATCAGGCGATCAAGCATGTATTAGCGAAAATTGAGCCGGAAAAACCGGAGTACATTTTAATCGATCAGTTCGCGGAACGGGGAATTTATTATAATCATATAAAAAATGAAAAAGAAATTATACGTGAAAATGTCTTGTTCTCAACAAAAGCCGAACAGCTTCATGTAGCGGTGGCCGCTGCTTCTATTCTTGCCCGCTATGCATTTTTGAAGGAAATGGATCGTTTATCAGAAATTGCAGGAGTCAATCTTCAAAAGGGGGCAAGCAGCAAGGTGGATGAAATGGCCGCGCGCATATGGCTGAAGCATGGCGAGGAAACTTTGAAATCCATATCAAAATGGCATTTTGCCAATACCGAAAAAGCGAGAAAGTTAGTGGCCAAAAAAAGATAGGCTTCTTCATGAAAAAAGAGAAACGCTAATTCAACTAGCCGTTTCTCTCTTTTGTCATTAGAGGAACCTATGAACCTATTTCACTAATTTGCTTATTGCCTTAAAGTGGTCTCCTTTGGCAATCTGAAGCATTTCAAACAGCGCCATTTCAACAGTCGTGAGTTTTACCCCAAGCTGCATCATTTTTTGCAATCCAATGTCGTGGCTTTTTTGAGTGCGGGAGGAAGTACAATCCGCCAATACTTCCACTTCAAAGCCATTTTGAATCAACTGTGCCGCTGTTTGGTAAACACAGATGTGTGTTTCAATTCCCGCAAGCAATACCTTTTTGCGCCCCGTAGCTTCCAGCTGTTCAACAAATTCAGGCGTATCATAGGCGCTGAATGTAATTTTTTCAATTGGCTTTTGATTCGGCAAAACGTTCGCAATTTTTTCCACAGTTGGTCCGAGCCCTTTTGGATACTGTTCCAGCCATAACACAGGTAATCCAAGTATCTGTACCCCTTCCGCTACCTTCGCAATGTGATCAATCACGCTCTCGCTATCATGGACAATTTCCGCCAGTTTACCTTGAATATCAATAAGTACGAGCAAGGTTTCATCTTTTTGAAGCATAAACATCCCCCTAAGTTTTAGAAATATTGGTCCTCTGGTAAATTATATTAAAAACCTTAATATATAGATAGTTTTTGCCATAGCTTGAATCGAAAATATGCGACCTGTATAGTATTTAACAGAAAGGATGATGCTTTTTGCTAAGATTAAGCTGGTTGATTAGTCTTGGAATTTCATTGCTCGGGTTTTTAATAATTGGCCAATTTTTCACCATTCAACCGGAAGATACTCTTGAAAATACCAATTTAGGATTCATTGGAATTATTCTGGTTTGCCCATTTTTATTTCTGAGTTTGTTTACTACATTTCGTTTTTTCTTTATTTTAGCTGGAATGGCAAAGAATCGATTATTGAAAGTTTTATCTTTTGTTTTGGGTTTACTGTTGATCGGTGTACTATTTTATTTCATCATGGATTATAAAAATGGCATCATTCTAGATGGCCCAACCATGGAGTTAAATTCCACTTTTTATAACCTTCCAATGTTAAATGAGTTTACATATACAATTTTCTTTAATTTTTATACATTTGCGTTCATACATTCCATTAGCGGACTGATGGGCGGTATTTTTAGTGTTCTAAAGAATAAAAAAAGGAATCCCAGTGAATTTAAGTTATTTAAAATGGATGTTGGAACACTCGTTCCCAATCATTCTCCTCGGCCAAAAGGTAGGCATTTTCACTACGGAAAATACGCTTCTTCAAGAAAAAATGCTCATTAGTGTGGTAAAACCAATCATGGTGAAAGAAATTTCCACTATTCTTCCCATCGAAGAAGCTGCGGTTACTTTGTCAAAATTTACTTTATAATGGACTTATACTTCCGAAATGAGAAAACCTTTGGGAGTATCGGCACATCAATGTAATCCAGAAAGCCGCAACTTCATTCAACTATTAACCGAGTATGGAATGTCCCTTGAGGTTTAGGAAACTAGAGTTCTAAACCTAATACTACTAAAATAAACCTTTATTAAATAACATGAAAAACACCTCATTTGGAGGTGTTTTATCTCTAGTATCATATTAAGTTAGCCCACGAAAAAATTTTTCAACTTATTGCCACTTCTTTATTAGATAGAAGTAATACTGCATTTAATAGAACATCTGCACCTTTTGCACACTCTTCATAAGAAGTATATTCATCTTCCCGGTGACTATAACCTTTTTTGCTTGGTACAAATATCATGGCAGAAGGTACTAGTGATGCAATAAATTGAGCATCATGTCCAGCCCCGCTATACATACGATGACCTTTATAACCAAGATTCAGGCTTGCCTTCTCAACAGCTTCAACAACCTTATTATCAAATACAACAGTGTCGCGATCCCATAACCGACTAGTTGTAACAGTGCAAAGAGCCGTATTTTTTTGTAATTCCTCAATAATGTGTGTAACTTGATTAATTACATTTGCCTCCTGATGTCTCGCTTCCAGGGTGAATACAACATGTGAAGGTATTACAGTGTGAATATTTGGGTAAGCATTCATACGTCCTATTGTATACACAAGTGAATCATCTAATTGTTGCAATTGTTTTTGTATATCTACAATTAAATTAGCGGCTGTAAACATTGGGTCTTTACGCATAGCAATCGGAGTAGTTCCGGCATGATTTGACTCACCATGAACTGTAATTTCGTAACAAACCATGCCAAGGACACCTTCAACAATACCGATATCTAAGCCATGATGTTCTAATACAGGCCCTTGTTCTATATGAAGTTCTATAAAAGCTTGTGCTTCTACTAATCGATTTTCCAATTCTCCTTTAAAACCGCTTTGTTCTAAAGCTTCAGCAAACGTAATACCATTCCGATCTTTAGATGCTAGCATTTTATCTTTATTAAATTTACCAGATAGTACCCCTGATGCCATTAGTGATGGTTCGAAACGAGCCCCTTCCTCATTCGTAAAATTCACTATTGTGATTGGATGGTCCAGTTCTATATTTTTTTCTTTTAATGAATAAACCACTTCAAGAGCAGTTAATACTCCTAATATTCCATCAAAGCGACCACCTTTCACAACCGAATCCATATGTGAACCCAGAACTATTGGTGGCAAGTCTTTTTTACCAGGTAGTGTAGCATACATATTTGCCATATCATCGTACTTTACTGTCATAGATAAGTCTTCAAATATTGTTTGTAAAAGCTGACGAGCTTGTATATCTTCTCTAGATAATGCAAGGCGTGTGACACCGTTATTGTCAGTTTTTCCAAACTGACTAAAATGCTCAATTAACGATTGAAGTCGTTCCGAATTACAAGTTTGCACTAATGAATGCCTCCTTTAATTGGTTACTATCTCCTCTGTCATCTTAGCTTCTTTTTGCCTTTGGACTAACGAATTTGTTGCTAAACTTACGATTATACCGATGAAAATGTTAACAATAATCGCGACAAATCCAATATTAATATCATTAATAATACTTGGAATCTCAGGGAAAATTACTTTTAACTTAAATGCTGTTACTGCGTTAAACAACACGATCGATACCCCTGTAAGAATTCCAGCTATAGCGCCATATTTGTTCATTAATTTGGAATTAAAGAAGCTAAAAATTATTGCTGGTACTAGTTGCGTGATTAATCCATACGACATAATGTTCAAAATTGCCAAAGCATTACCGCCCTTAATTGTAAACAGATAAGCTACGATAATTATCAATACAACAAATACCTTGGAAATCGTTAGCTGTTGTCGATCTGTTGATTGAGGCCTGATTAATTTGTAGAAACCTGTCATTAATCCAATAGCCCCAGACATAATCATAACAGAGACAGGTACGAGTGCCGTTAAAAGTCCTGCTCCTCCAACTATCCCCACAAACCATGGATCAAAGGTTTGCATGACCAGGCGTAATAACGATAAATCGCCCTCCGCTCCTTGAAGGCCGGGTACTTGTACAATTGCAGCAAATCCAATAAAGAAGGCAAATAATATTAATAATGTATATAACGGTAATGTTACAGCATTTTTCTTTAATGCACGCTGGCTTTTTGCTGATAAAATAACACTAAAAGATTGAGGTAATAAGTAAAAGCCAAACGCATTTAATACAATCGTAGAAATAAACCAAGAAACGCTATACCCTTCCGGAGCTAATGATAGCGCTTCCGGTTTAACTGCTTGTACCGCTTCAAACATTGGTTGAATGCCACCAAAATAATGATAAGGTATATAAATACCAAGAAATACAATTACAAACAAAATCATGATATCTTTCAATACTGCAGTCCATGCAGATCCATGAATTCCGGAAATAACGACATATATCGTAACAATAACTGCGCCAATGGTCGATGCCATAACAGGTGTTATCGCACCATATGACGCTTCCGAAACAATAATGCCCAATCCTTTAAGTTGGATTACAATATAGGGAATTAAAGCGATTAAACCAATAAAGGCTACGACCATTCCAAGTCCTTTACTATTGTAAGCCTTCATAAAATATTGCGGTTGTGAAATAACATTGTTCTTTTTCGCAAACCGCCATATTTTCGGGATAATCCAATATGATAATACGTACGCCAAACAAATGTACGCTGGTACATAGTAAGCTGCTGAACCATTTGAGTATGCCCAGCCGCTTCCCCCCAAGAAGGTAAATGTAGTATAAACTTCCCCTGCAATTAGTAGAAATATAAATAATGTGCCGAACCCTTTATTTCCAACTGCAAATTCATCAACATTCATTTCTTTCCCACGTGTGGCTCTTATGCCTAAATAAAGTGCGATTGCAGCAAACAAGAAAATAATGATTAACGCAGCATTCATTCGGTTTCACTTCCTTCATTTTCAGGATCTAGTTTATATACGATATATAAAATCAGTGAAGAAAGGAGCATCCATAAAGCAATCCAAAAGAGTAAAAACGGCAAGCCAAATACGAATACTTCTATGCGATTTGCCCATGGCAACAGTAAACACATCCCTATAAAGGGTATAATCAGTAAAAACTGCGAATACTTTCTCATATATTCACCTCGCAAGAATGTTTAGAATAAACAAATTCTCCATTAAGAACAGTCATCTCCACTTCAACATCCAGCAGTTCCTCAGTTGGACAGTTTAAGATTGATTTATTTAAAATCGCCAAATCTGCCAACTTTCCAACTTCGATACTTCCCTTTATTTTTTCATCTCGACTTGCATAGGCTGCATTTATAGTGTACATACGAATAACATCCAGAAGTGTTACACGTTGTACCTGTCCGAATGGTGTTCCGCCTTTCGTAATTCGTTCAACCGCCATAAACATACCGACAAATGGATTCGCAGTTGTAATAGGAGCGTCTGAACCTGCTGTTACAACTACCCCCAAATCAATCAATTGCTTTGCTGCATACATGTAGTCTGTACGTCCGCCGTAATTGCGAAGATAACTTTCACCAAATTCAAAAGGGAATGGTGGGTTAAGAACCGGAATTAATCCTAAATCACGTACTCGCTGTTGTAAGTCTGGTGGACAAACTCCCAAATGTTCTACACGATGACGGTGATCTTGACGTGGATGCAATTCCTGCAGTCGCTCTATGACATTTAAATACTGCTCAATCGCTTTATCCCCCTGTGCATGGACTGTTAATTGGTAACCTTTTTTATGGGCCGGAGAGAAAATTTTGTACAATTCATCCTCGGAATATTGCAAATAACCGTAGTTTTCTGAATCACTCGTATATGGTTCACGTGTTGCGATGGTAGGTCCTGTACTACTTCCATCAGTAAACAATTTTGCAGGGCCAATCTTGAATGAATCATTTCCTGTATTAGTAACAATTCCTGAAGCAATCATATTCTTAGTAAATGTTTCACAATTATTTAATGAACCAATCATTGCATAAACGCGCAGCTTTAATTGGTCCGCCTGTGAAGCCTGTTGCATAACACGGAAACTATTCTCATCAAATCCTCCTGCATCATGGACACTTGTTATACCATAAGACAATAATTGTTCCTGGGCTTTTTCCAATGCATTATATAATTCTTCTTCACTGTATGGTACATACTGGTTAAACTCTAAAAAAGCATTTTCAATCAATCGGCCTGTCAAACGTCCATAGCCATCTTTTTCAATTGTCCCTCCATGAGGATCAATTGTGTCATGGTTTATACCAGCCAGTTGTAAGGCTGCAGTATTAACGACCCCTATATGTCCACATGTTCGAGTAATAATTATTGTGTGCTCCGTTGTCAATTCGTCAAGTTCTTGTATCGTTGGGTATCTCTGTTCCTTTACCATTAGTTCATTAAATCCAAATACACGAATAACTTCGCCTTTTGCTTTCTCTGAAACTACTTTTTTTATTTCCCCTAGTAACTCTTTTACAGATGTGATACCAGGATTTTTACAGTTCAAATTTAATAATGATATTCCATACAAATAAAGATGCATATGCGCATCTATTAATCCGGGTAAAACTGTCTTCCCTTTTAAGTCAATAATCTCTGTTTTAATGTTTAGCAGTTTTTTAATCTCTTCTGTCGTTCCAACTTTACTTATACGGTTACCTTCAACTAAACATGCCTCAAAAACATCACCTTGTGGATTCACAGTAATTACTTCACCATTAATAAACGCTAACTTTCTTATATTAACCCCTCCCTTTTTACTTTTTTCTCTATAACTGAAAATATACCATAGCTGTTTTACATACTGATATTTACAAAAAGTAAAAAATCTCACTTTTCCATTTTACTTTATGTTATATTTTTCTAAATAAGGAATTACTTTCTCTAAAAAAGTGTTATTTCTTCTAAAACACTACTTCTAAATCTAAACAACCAGTCTAAACTTCGAGTATTAAATTGCTGTTACCTTATTCAAGGGAGGAATTTTAATGTCTTATTCATTAACTGTTAAGGAATTACTTAATCAAAGTCATTTTCCTAAAGCCAAAGTTATTGCTGGACACCAAGGACTCAAAAAAAATTTGAAATGGATTCACATTTTAGAGACAACCAATTTTGGTGAACTCATTAAGGGAAACGAGCTCATTTTAACAACAGGCATTTATTTAAAAAATGAAAGTGATTTTCTGGAATTTGTGAAGCAGTTAATAAAAAAACAAGTCCCTGCCCTTTGTATAGAATGTTGTGAAAATATCCGTAAGGTTCCTGATTCTGTCGTAAAATTAGCTAATAAATATCAATTCCCCATTCTTTTTTTGAAGAGATTATCCCTTTTATAGAAATTACACAAGACATCCACGCACTCATAATTAATGAACAATATAACCTAATGCGAAGACTAGATGACTACGCCCAAGAAATTAATAAACTAACATTGAAAATTAATCATTATGAGCAAATTCTGATGAGACTATATAAATTTCTAGGTCTAAATGTTGTGTTTAATATTTTTGGACAGCAATCACAATTTATACCCAATATTGGACAGTCCGTCTATGAGAGATTGCGGAAAGAATTTAATGCAAATGAAACGTCACCCTATTTTGCCAAGTGTGACGTAAATATATTGGAAGAGAGCTATGGAGAAGTATGTATTTTTAGTGAGGAACGTGAAATTACTGAATTTGACTCTCTTGTTTTGGATCGTACCGTTATAGCACTCTCCCAATTTCTATTGCGCAGTTTATACACTGAAGAAAAACAAAATTTGGAGTCACGCACATTCTTGCACTCATGGTTGGATGGCTCAGTTAACTTAATGGAGTTAAATTCTTTTTTAAATGAACAAAATAATTATAAATTACTTAATTGTAGATATTTTGTACTCATACAAAAATTCCAAAGGTCTAAACAAAACTTCGATTTAACCTATTATAAACTTTATTCACGAAGCATTTTTGAAAAAAACGGCTTTGCTATATTCTTAGTCGAATTGCCTAATCAACTTATATATATAATTGCGGATCTAACCCAACAAGATCTAAAAAAACGTATAGTAGGTTGTATTGAAAAACTAAGAGTATTCAAACGCAATAATTATTATACACAATTAAAAATGACTACTGCTGTTGGACAAATTGTCAACGATTATCAATTTGTTTCCAATAGTTTCGAAACGGCAAAAGATACACTTTTAATCCGAATGAACTCCCAACATTTATCCTATTTTTATGAGGATCTGTTTATATACCAAATTGTTCTGCAAATTCAAAAAAATACTTCCATTTTAGAAATGGCCAGAGATTTTCTAAAGCCCCTTTATGATTACGATTTAAAGCACAAGAGCCAGCTCGTTGAAACGCTGCAAATTTATTTACAATGCAATTGCATGAAGCAAGAAACTGCGGAAAAGCTTTTCATTGTACGGCAAACTTTATATCATCGACTAGATAAAATTGAGTCGCTACTCGGTAGTGATTACCTCTTACCGCAAAAACGCCTTGCTCTTGAAATAATGCTGCTAACTACACAATATAACTTCCAGGAAAATGAAATACGGGCCATTTAAATGATGATTTAAAAAGGTATGAACACTATACAAACCGTCACCTTCCACAGCTGAAAATTCAATTTAATATGCAATATGTGAAATCGGACTCCCAAGATTTTTTACGAAATGTAAGATGCTAGTTTCATATCATCAAGGCACAATAGAATTAGAAAACAGCATTTCAACAAAGGGAGTGGTTGAACAATGAAAACAAAAATTGGCCTGAGTCTAGAGCAAAAAGATGAAAAGTACTTATGGCATTCCATGAAGCCTTATAATCCTGATTCAACGATGATTATCGAAAAAGCTGATGGCTCTTGGTTGACAGACATTAATGGAAAACGTTATTTGGATGCAATGTCTGGGCTTTGGTGTGTTAACGTTGGTTATGGACGTGAGGAAATTGCAAAAGCTGCCTATAATCAATTAATTAATAATAATTATACTCCTCTTTCGATGAGTCACCCTTCAGCTATTTTATTATCTGAGAAAATCAGCAACTTATTAGGCGATGACTATGTCGTATTCTTTTCGAATAGTGGTTCCGAAGCTAATGAAACTGCTTTTAAAATTGCGCGCCAATACTTTCAACAAAAGGGCGAAAGCAATCGCTATAAATTTATCTCCCGATACCGGGCATATCATGGCAATTCGATGGGAGCGCTAGCTGCAACTGGTCAAGCAGATCGTAAATATAGATATGAGCCATTAGCACCCGGTTTCTTGCATGTAAAGGCACCAGATCAATATCGTTATCCTGAGGATAGTCAGAATCCTATTGACCTGCCATCTGTGAAAGCGATCGATGAAGTAATGACTTGGGAACATCCTGAAACAATCGCAGCGGTAATTCTGGAACCTATCATTACAGGTGGTGGAGTGATCATGCCTCCAGATAACTATTTGCAAGGTGTAGAACAAATTTGTAAACATCACGGTGCACTGCTCATTGTTGATGAGGTAATATGTGGATTCGGACGTACCGGTAAAGCATTTGGACATCAAAATTATGGAATTAAGCCTGATATTGTAACAATGGCAAAAGGTTTAACAAGTGCATATATGCCACTTTCTGCAACAGCTGTCCGTCGCGAAATTTATGAAGCTTTCATGAATCAAGGAAATTATGATTTCTTCCGTCATGTTAATACTTTCGGCGGCTCCCCTGCTGCTTGTGCAGTTTCCTTGAAAAACCTGGAAATAATGGAAAATGAAGATTTATATACTCGCTCGGAAGAGATGGGTGCAATCTTGCTAAAAGAATTGCAACATAAGTTGAAAAATTACCCCAACATTGGGGATATTCGAGGCAAGGGATTATTAATCGGGATTGAACTTGTATCGAACCTAGAAACGAAACAGCCCATTGATGTGTCAATAATTAACGATATTATCGCTCATTGTAAAAATAACGGTCTCATTATAGGTAAAAATGGAGTAACAGTAGCTGGTTACAACAATGTAATAACATTATCTCCGCCACTTAATATTACCATTGAAGAAAAAGATTTTATAATCACCAACCTAATTCAAGCTATAAAATCAATTCTAGGGGGACAGTAAGATGAGAATTGGCATTCCAAAAGAAATCAAAGTATTTGAACAGCGAGTAGCTATGACTCCATCCGGGGTACTTAGTCTGGTCAATAATGGTCACCAAGTCCTGATTGAAACAAATGCCGGTATCGGATCAGGTTTTTCAGACGAAGAGTACAAAGCAGTTGGTGCACAAATTGTCCAAACCGCAAAAGAAGCTTGGGATTGTGAAATGGTAATGAAGGTTAAGGAACCAATTGAACAAGAATACAAGTATTTCCGTGAAAATTTAATTCTATTTACTTACTTGCATTTAGCTGCTGAACCTGAGTTAACACACCACTTATTGGAAAGTAAAGTAACTGCGCTAGCCTATGAAACTGTTCAATTAGCAGACAATTCACTTCCGCTTCTCACGCCTATGAGCGAAGTTGCAGGACGCATGGCAACCCAAATTGGTGCTCATTATTTATCTAACTCAAATGGCGGTAAAGGTTTACTGCTTGCTGGAGTACCAGGAGTAAAACGTGGTCGTGTAACTATAATTGGAGGCGGCGTTGTAGGTATGAATGCTGCCATTATAGCTGTTGGTCTAGGAGCTGAAGTTTCAATATTGGATGTCAACCCAGCTAGACTTCGAGAATTAAATAATATTTTTGGAAATAGCTTAACAACATTAATATCAAACCCATATTCAATAAATGAAGAGGTTTCAAAAGCCGATCTTGTTATAGGGGCTGTCCTGATTCCTGGTACAAAAGCGCCCACACTTGTAACGGAAGAAATGGTCAAAAAAATGGAGCCTGGTTCGGTTATTATCGATGTAGCAATTGATCAGGGAGGCATTGTTGAAACAGCAGACCATGTAACAACACATGAAAACCCAACTTATACAAAGCATGGAGTAATCCATTATGCAGTAGGAAACATGCCAGGTGCAGTAGCGAAAACATCAACTATCGCTCTCACAAATGTAACATTACCATATTCTTTACAGATTGCTAATTTAGGAGTAGAGAAAGCTTTATCACAAAACGAAGCCTTATCCAAGGGTCTAAACACATATAAAGGATATGTAACATATCACAACGTAGCGAAAGCACATAACCTTTCTTATAAAGCCTATCAACAAATTACTAATGAAGTAATGATTTAATTTTAAGGGGGATAAATTAATGGCGAACTATACTACTGTGAAGGAATTAACTCATTTTATTGGTGGTGAACAAGTACCTGGTACAAGTGGTCGCTTTTCTGATGTATACAATCCGGCATCGGGCGAAGTAATTGGAAGAGTACCTTTAGCTTCAGTTGCCGAGGTGCAGAATGCAATTCAGAAAGCAAAAGAAGCTTTTCCTGCATGGAGAGATCTAAGTGTTTCAAAGCGAGCTGATATCGTATTAAAATTTCGCAATCTATTATCGGCAAATACCGAAAAAGTAGTGGAATTAATTTGTACTGAAAGCGGCAAAACGAGAGAAGATGCATTAGGTGAAATTACGCGTGGTCTAGAATCCGTTGACCTTGCTATCGGTGTACCACATCTAATGAAAGGTGAATATTCTGTAAATGTTGGTGGTGGAATAAATGCATACTCCGCAAAATATCCATTAGGCGTTGTTGCTGCAATTGCACCCTTTAATTTTCCAATCATGGTACCTCTTGCGCAAACAAGTATGGCAGTTGCAGTTGGAAATGCCGTGATATTAAAAGCTTCCGAGCGTGTACCTATGACAGCATTATATATAAGTGAACTTTGGAAACAAGCTGGATTGCCGGATGGAATTTGGTCAGTTGTAAATGGCGATAAAGATGCCGTTAATGAACTGCTTCAAAATCCAGCGGTTGAAGCAATATCATTTGTTGGTTCAACACCTGTAGCTCGATATATTTACGAAACTAGTGCAAAACATGGTAAACGCGTTGTAGCCTTAGGTGGGGGTAAAAATAACATGGTAGTAATGCCCGACGCTGATTTAGAACAAGTAGTAAACGCTTTTATAAGTGCTGGTTATGGTGCGGCATCACAACGTTGTATGGCAATTTCCACCCTTATGACAGTAGGTTCGGAAACTGCCGAAAGACTAATTCCAATCTTAAAAGAAAAAATCAGTGCATTGAAGGTTGGTCATTTTCAAGATGGAGCAGACTTCGGACCTGTTATTTCTTTACAAGCTAAACAAAGCATTCTAAATTCAATAGAAAAAGGTGAAGCAGAAGGCGCAAAGTTGGTTATTGATGGGCGAAACGAGGAAATAACAAATAACAGTAAAGGATTTTTCCTTGCACCAACTTTATTTGATCATGTAAAACCCGGTATGGAAATCTATGAACAAGAGATTTTTGGGCCTGTACGAAATGTGGTACGTGTAGAGACATTAGAAGAAGCAATTCATTTAATCAATCAACATGAACTTGGTAATGGCGTAACAATATTTACGAATGACGGTTTAGCTGCACGGAAATTCACAACAGAAATCGATGTCGGGATGGTCGGTGTAAATGTCCCGATTCCAATTCCAGTAGGCTATCATAACTTTGCAGGTTTTAAAGATTCAAGATTTGGAGACGGTCAAATGTTTGGACCAGATCAAGTACGTTTCTATACAAAATCAAAAATGATTTCAGAGCGTTGGATTGCACCTAGTGAAAACAATAATCTATCATTCGCTTTTCCGAGTAACAAATAGCAAATAATAATGGTGGTGATCAGCAAATAGCTTTTCACCACCATTGAACTTTATTATCTTACTTCCGCACCGGCTTCAGCCAATGCTTTTAATACTTTCTCGTGGGCATTAACTACTTCTTCGTCCGTTAAAGTACGTTCAGGATTGAAGTAAGTTAAAGAGAAGGCAACTGATTTTTTGTCAGCTTCCATTTTATCTCCTTCATAAACGTCGAACACTTTTACATCTTTTAATAACTTTGTTCCCGCTTTGCGAATGATTTCGCTAATCTCTCCAGCAGGTGTAGAACGGTCAAGCACCAATGCAATATCGCGAGTAATGGCCGGGAAGCGTGGAATCGGTTTATAAACGATTTCCTCAACTTCAGCCTCAAGAATAGCTTGCAGGTTGATTTCCGCTACAAATGTTTCTTTTAAGTCGTATTTTTTTCGCTCTGCTGGATGAAGTCCGCCGATTAACCCTACTTTTTCTCCATCAAGAAGGATTGCAGCTGTCTGGCCTGGATGAAGACCTTCCACCGTAGCTTTTTCATAAGTAACACGCTCAGTTAACCCTAGTTTTTCAAATAGGCTTTCAACAATTCCTTTTGCAACAAAGAAATCAACTGTTAGCTTTTCACCTTGCCATGCATTGTCCACCCATTTTCCTGAAATTACAAGGGCAATGTGTTCTTCTTCATAAGGAAGCTCTTCTGCCGTTTGGCCAAGGAATACAGAACCGACCTCATACAAAGCCACCGAATCCGCTTTACGAGCGACATTATAGCTTGCCGTTTCCACTAAATGCGGAATCAGACTTTGGCGTAAAATCGAACGCTCTTCACTCATCGGCATCAAAAGTTTTGTCGTTGCTTCCGCTTTGAATGCAAACTTTTGAGCAAGCTCCTCGGAAGTTAATGAATATGTCACCGCTTGGTAAAGACCTGCGCCTTCCATGACATTCCGTGCTATGCGGCGTTTGGCTTGGTAAGAAGTTAATCCGCCTACTTGTTCATAATTTACCGGCAATGTCATTGGAATCTCGTCATAACCATAAAGACGGGCGATTTCTTCGACAATATCTTCTTCGATTTTAATATCCTGCCGACGTGTCGGTACATCGATGATTAAAAATCCGTTGGCCGCTTCCACATCAAATTTTAAACGATTTAAAATTTCCAGCATATCCTCCAAGGAGATTTTCATGCCAAGACGGGCATTGATAAAGTCTGGAGACACAACAACTCGTGCAGGTGTTTTATCGAGATCATCCACCGCTACTGTCCCTTCCAGCACTTCCCCGCCGGCAAGCTCTTGCAATAGCTGCGCAGCTCGTTCAGCTGCCAAAAGTACACGGTTTGGATCCACGCCTTTTTCGAATCGTGCAGAAGAATCCGAACGCAAACCTAATTCTTTTGATGTGCGTCGAACCGAAAATCCTTCAAAGTACGCAGCTTCAATGACAACAGTAGTTGTGTCGCTTGTTACTTCCGAATTGGCTCCACCCATAACCCCGGCAATGGCAACCGGTTCTTCGCCGTTTGTAATAACCAAGTTATGAGCTTTTAATGTACGTTCCTGATCATCCAATGTGATGATTTTTTCGCCTTCTTTTGCCAATCGTACAACGATTTCATTTGTTTTTAAGGCATCATAGTCGAAAGCATGAAGCGGTTGGCCATACTCCATTAGGATGTAGTTGGTAATATCGACAACATTGTTGTGCGGACGTACGCCAGCCGCCATTAAATAATGCTGCAGCCATAGAGGCGATTGCGCGATTTTTACATTTTTTACGACTTTCGCAGCATATAACGGATTTTCTTTTGCCTCCACGCGCACCTGGATATAATCTTCCGCTTTTTCGGAAGTTGTATTGTATTGTATTTCCGGTAAGTTTACTTCTTGTGATAAAATCGCTGCAACTTCATATGCAACCCCAAGCATCGACAACGCATCGGAACGGTTCGGTGTCAATCCGAGTTCCAAAACAGTATCCCGCAAGCCAATTAACTCAAGTGCATCACTGCCTGGAACAGCATCTTCCGGCAATACATAAATTCCATCAGCATAATCTTTTGGTACAACACGGCCTTCGATTCCAAGTTCTTGCAGGGAACAGATCATTCCGTTCGATTCCTGCCCGCGCATTTTGGCTTTCTTGATTTTCACACCACCCGGAAGACGCGCTCCAGGTAATGCCACAATTACTTTTTGCCCCGCAGCAACGTTTGGCGCACCGCAAATAATCTGGCGCACATCACCTTCGCCTACCTCAACTTGGCACACATTTAATTTATCCGCGTCAGGGTGTTTTTCTTTTGAAACCACATACCCGACCACCACATTTGTCATACCTTGCGAACGATCGATGACAGCATCAACTTCAATGCCTGAACGTGTAATTTTTTCAGCTAAATCCTGTGGTGCTAAATGATCTATATCAACATATTGTTTTAACCAATTCAATGAAACCAACATGTCTTATACCCCCTCTGTTCTATGGAATTGTGCCAGGAATCGATTGTCGTTTGTATAGAAATGTCGAATGTCGTCCACTCCGTATTTCAACATGGCAATACGTTCTGCTCCGATGCCGAATGCAAAACCGGAGAATTTTTTCGAATCGTATCCACCCATTTCCAATACGTTCGGGTGAACCATTCCGCCACCTAAAATTTCAATCCAGCCCGTGTGTTTACATACATTACACCCAGAGCCGCCGCATTTATGGCAAGACACGTCTACTTCAACGGATGGTTCCGTGAATGGGAAGAAACTTGGGCGAAGGCGAATTTCGCGCTCTGCACCAAACATTTTTTTCGCCAAGGCGTCAAGCGTACCTTTCAAATCGCTCATGCGAATATCTTCCCCGACAACCAAACCTTCAATTTGCATAAATTGATGTGAATGTGTGGCGTCATCATTGTCGCGGCGGAATACTTTTCCTGGGCAAATGATGCGGAAAGGTTCTCCCTTTTTCGCAAGCATCGTACGCGCTTGCACAGGCGATGTATGAGTACGAAGCAGAATTTCTTCCGTTATATAGAAAGTATCTTGCATATCACGTGCAGGATGGCCTTTTGGCAAATTCAGCGCCTCGAAGTTGTAGTAATCTTTTTCAACTTCCGGTCCTTCGGCAATCTCGTAGCCCATTGAAATAAATAAATCTTCAATTTCTTCGATTACGCGTGTTAGAGGATGACGGTTCCCTTGGCGCACTTTGCGTCCTGGCAACGTAACATCAATTGATTCTTTTTCAAGCTGCTCCTGGATTGCTTGCTCTTCCAAAACAGCGGCTTTTTCTTCCAACTGTGCTGTTACATTTTCGCGTACTGCATTCACAAGCGCCCCCATTTTCGGGCGCTCTTCAGGGGATAATTTTCCCATACCCTTTAATAAATCCGTGATTGGACCTTTTTTTCCTAAATACGCAACACGAACATCATTTAATTCTTTTAAGTTTGACGCGGCTTGTATCTTCGCTAATGCTTCTTGTTCTAATTGCTTTAATTGTTGCTCCACGTGTATAACCTCCTTAAGTGACTTTGGTTTGTAATGATTTCGTCTGAAGATGGCTGATTGTTAATGTTTCAAATTTGAAAAGATCGCTTTTTTCCTTGCGATTCTCGGAACTCTATTGTGAATGGCTCACGTTTCAAAAATTATCCAAAACACAAAAAAGCCTCGCCCCCAAAAAAGGGACGAGGACTAAGTTCGCGGTACCACCCTAGTTATTGCTTAGATTTGCAATCACTTCATTGACATAACGACTCGATTGGCCGGCTTTCCTTTCACAATTTACTGATCCCGGAAGCTGCTTGTGGGGTGAACTTCAATAATTTCGACAATACATAAGCTTTCAATCTACGGCCTATGTTCCCTGGAAAGTCGCTCAACTATTTACTCTTCCCACTACTAACGCATTTTTTATTCGTATGATTTATTAATACTTCATCATTTTAATAGATAACGGGAAACGTTTCAAGTATTGCTAACAAGAAGAAATAGCTCTTTCCGCAAATTTCATTATAGTCAAATAAAATTAACTTTAAACTTTCCAATATGTACGATGTGGACCAGTGCTTATTCAGAAGATCCAGGACTGCCAACTTTCTCGCGTTGTTCCTGTGCTTCTTTCGGGATTCCTACGTTCTCTGTATCGACTCCACCATTCGATCTTCCATATTTGTTGGGATCGTATGCATTGTAAAATGCCAAAATGGCAATCACCACTGCTAAAGCAGCTGCACAGAGACCTATTCCCATAAAAATAGCGAATTTTTTGCCGTTCTTTTCTTTAGCCATCGTAAACCTCCGAATATTATTTTGAACTTTCCATCAATGGGAGGATGATTTCAACTATTTTCAAAGCATGCATATGTATGGATTTTATCATGAATTGAGATTTCTTTCCATTGCCTTTCATTAAAAAAACGGTTCACGAGAAATGAACCGTTTCAGCATACTTACTTTACAAATTGGTATAGGAGTATTCCTGTTGCAACCGCTACATTCAATGACTCTGCTTGTCCGAAGATAGGAATGATAACATTCTGATCAGTTTTGCCAAGCAGTTGCGGGTGAATGCCGCTTCCTTCATTGCCAACAATCAAGGCAAAGCTGTTGCCGGTCTCAACGGCTGTATATTCGACAGCTTCCTGCAATGCCGTACCATATACCTTCACACCATTTTCCTTTAAATCCTCTATCCATTCAGCCAATTCCCCGCGAACCACGGGAATATGGAAATGAGATCCTTGTGCTGAGCGCAGCGTTTTCGGATTATAAGCATCCGCGCATCCTTTTCCCAAGACAACTGCATCCAAGCCTGCCGCATCTGCAGTACGAATCATGGTTCCAATATTTCCTGGGTCTTGTACAGCATCCACCAATAAAAATTTCTTCCACTTTAGCTTGTCTGCATCTTCCACTTGGTATTGCTTGCAATGCGCGAAAATCCCCTGCGAGGTTTCCGTTTCCGCAAGTTCCTTCGCAATGGGTTGTGTCACTTCTACCAGCGTCACTTCATCAATATCCCAAAGCAGCGGCAGATCAACACCTTCACGAACGATTATTTGAACAATTTGCTCTTTATTTTTCAGCGCCTCTTCCACCAAATGGAAGCCCTCTATAATATATTCGCCTGATTTATCGCGTTCTTTTCTATTCGTCACAAGTTTTTTCCAATGCTTCACCAGTGCATTTTGTGGAGATTCTATCCTTTTCATAATTGTACAGTTACCGCCTTTTCCTTCAATTCTATTTCCTTATCTTACATGAAAAGTCGGGCAGTGTAAAAAAAGTTCTATTTTCGATGAAAAAATTTAATCTCCAGCCTCTTTGGAGATTTTTTTTAGCCGATTCCCTAGCTTCTCAATCTCTTCTTGCGTGATATCCATTCCAAAAGATACACGGAAAAATTGGAAATTATTTATATACATGCAAATAATGGTGAGAAACTGTGGACCAATACGAATTTTGAGCCGATTTATACATAGACAAAAAGTATCTAATAAAATATTTACCTGACTCCAAGTACTTAATCGCTACCGAACAAAAGGAATAAAAAAGTTTCTCAACTAGTGTAGACCGAATCATAGGAATTACTTTATTTTCTATGTATAGTTTTCATGTGCCGATGCAGACTAGTCATAGAGGAGGCGATTGTAATGAATTTTCAAATTAGACAAGCCATTACATCCAATGTGCAAGGTGATAGTGCAGCCGAATTTCGTGATACGGTTGAAGATGCGATTGCACGTGGCGATGAACATTTGCTGCCTGGTCTAGGTGTGTTTTTAGAAAAATGGTGGAACACATCTTCACCGGAAGAACAAGAAGAATTTACGGAAAAACTTTCAAAAGCTTTTCAACATTAATGCAAGTCAAGGCTGATTGGCGCTTTCAATCCTTTCAGCCTTTTATTTTTTATAATCCCCAGTCACTTTTTAAAAGGTTCTTTAATTGAGTTAATTGTTCCTTTCCAACCCTTTCAGAAATTCCTTCCTCTACTTCCTTTTTTAAAAGTAAGTATTTATTCACACACATTTCTCCGAGCTCCGTTAATTGAATAAATTTATCCCGATTATTATGTTTATAAAACATTTCGACAATCCCTTTTGTTTCCAGCTTTTTAATAAACTTATGGGTTGCCTGGCGGGAGATTTGGACTTCTTTTGCTAACGAGGCTATTGTTGGATGGGTGCCGCCGCTTATTTTCGCCAATATAAACCATTCGGAGTTTGAAATTGTGATATCACTCGATTCGTTCCATTTCTCTTCAAGCAACCTTCGTACTTTATTATGTCTTTCGCTTATTAAATCAAATAAGTCTAACTGTTCCACTTTTATCATCCTTTTTCCCTATTTCGTCAAATACTATACTGAATCCTGCACTCTGTGTCAACTAAGTTGACAATTTCCACTATTTCACTTATAATAAAATTAATAAGTCAACCGAGTTGACAATAGGGTATAGGGGGCAAAAAGCATGTTTAATATTGGAGATACTATTATCTATTCGGCTCATGGTTTATGCCAAATTGATGGAATTAGTGAAAAAACGATATCTGGTGTGACGAAAACTTATTATGTCTTGCATCCATTAAACAATGAAAAACTGGAGATTAGCACACCTGTTGATCATCAATCAATCTCATCCCTAATGGATAAGGCGGAGGCGGAAGAGATTCTTAATCTATTTACTCAACCAGGAATCGAATGGATTGAAAAAGGAAATCAGCGTGTACAATTTTATTCCCAAATCACAAAAAAAGGAAATCGTAAAGAGATTGCCAAAATTATAAATACATTGCTCGTTAAACAACATGAATTTGAATTGAACGAAAAGAAATTCCCACAACAAGACCGTAAACTGCTGTCCTCGATACAGAGTATTTTATTTGCAGAGCTTGCTCTAACGTTAAATACAACGTCCGAAAAAATTTCCGAAAAAGTCGCTCAATTATTGGGGATTAATCAAGAAGCAATCGCTGTAAATGGATGATCTCCCATTATAAATATATATCTCAAAAATAAAAAGCAACCCAGCGTCTCCTGAGGTTGCTTTTCCTATGGTTTGATGCGTCTTTCCACCTTGAAATCGACATCACTCGAAATCTCTACAGCGAGTCCCCCATAGAAAGATTTCTTTTATAATGAAGTAAAAATATACCACCTGTATGATTTTTACTTGTTCACTTTGTTAAACTAAAAGGGATACCAATACTGCCTTTTGCGCATGCAGTCTATTTTCTGCCTGCTCAAAGATATATGAATTTGGTCCGTCGATTACGGAAGTGGCTACTTCTTCTTCACGGTGTGCAGGCAAACAGTGCAAGAACATGTAATCCGGCTTTGCATGTGCCACTAATTTATCATTAACTTGGTACTCTTTAAAATCCAGTAATCGTTGTGAAGACTCCTCCTCTTGCCCCATACTAGTCCAGACGTCCGCATAAACCGCATCCGCATTCTTCACTGCTGCAACAGGATCATTTGTAACCGTTACAATACTTCCATTGGCTTTGGCAATTTCCTGCGCTTTTGCAATGATTTCAGCATTTGGTTCATAGCCTTTAGGAGTTGCCACGACAATATCCATTCCTACGTGGGCTGAAGCAACGACCAAAGAATGCGCTACATTATTGCCATCGCTCACATAAGCAATTTTAAGACCTTTCAAGCTGCCTTTATTTTCTGCGATTGTCTCAAGGTCCGCCAACGCTTGGCATGGGTGGTATAAATCTGTTAAACCATTGATTACCGGTATTGTTGCATGTTCTGCCAGTTCTTTTACCATCTCGTGCGAATTTGCGCGAATCATAATTGCATCCAGGTAACCAGATAAAACATGGCCAGTATCAGAAATCGGTTCACCACGTCCGATCTGCAGATCACGTGAGTGCATATACATCGCCTTACCGCCAAGTTGGTTCATTCCCACCTCGAAGGAAATACGCGTACGTGTTGAATGTTTCTCAAAAATCATACCCAAAGTTTTGCCTTCGAGTAATTTTGGACATTTTCCGTCCTTCGTAATTTTTTTAAGCTGTGTAGCTAATGTGATTAAATCCTGTACTTCTTCACTTGTATAATCCAACAGCGTTAATAGGTCTTTCCCTTTTAAGCTCGACACTAATTTAAGCTGCAACTCTTCCAACAATTTCATAATACTTCGCCCCTAACTTCCGATTGATGTTGAATTTATTATACATATGCATAATTATAAAATCAAGTGTATTTTTATAATTATACATATTTTTCTTCTTAATATTTTATACATTGTTATAGAATAAAAAAACATATTACATAAGCAAAACGGCTGTTTAATTAATAATTATTCATAACTCCTTATATCCCCTCTTTACCCTTTATATGTATATTCACAAACCTTGAATTTAGACACATAAAAAAAGAGCTGTTTCTTAAATAGAAACAACCCTCAAAAATAGGAGCTGGGGAACTTTAATCAAAAATAATTTTATTCACTGTCTCGCGATCTAACTTCTTAACAAGTTCCACAATCAGTTTTACCGTGTTTTCATAGTCGTCACGGTGTAAAATTGCTGCATGGGAATGGATATAGCGTGTTGCGATGCCAATTGCCATAGCAGGAACGCCATTCGCCGTAATATGGATGGAACCAGCGTCTGTTCCTCCGCCAGGTGTTGAATCAAATTGATATGGAATATTGTTTTCTTCCGCCACATCGACAACAAAATCACGAAGCCCTTTATGGCCAACCATGGATGCATCGAAAATTATAATTTGAGGACCGTCCCCTAATTTCGACGTTGACTCTTTCGGTGAAATGCCTGGTGTATCTCCTGCAACTCCAACGTCCACCGCAAAACCGATATCCGGCTTAATCTTGAATGTAGAAGTTTTTGCGCCGCGAAGACCTACTTCCTCTTGCACGTTTCCTACACCATATACAATATTCGGATGATTGATGTCTTTCAATGCTTTTAAAACATCAATGGCAATCGCACAGCCAATTCGGTTATCCCATGCCTTGGCTAGCAGCATTTTTTCATTTTTCATTACATTAAACTCAAAATATGGTGTAATCATGTCGCCGGGACGGATTCCCCACTCTTGCACTTCTTCCCTTGAAGACGCACCAATATCAATAAATAACTCTTTGAGTTCCACTACTTTTTTACGTTGATCAACAGGGAGAATATGAGGAGGCTTCGACCCAATCACCCCGATGATTTCTTCACCTTTGCGGGTAGTAATGGTTACTCGCTGGGAAAGCATAACATGGCTCCACCAGCCACCCACTGTCTGGAATTTAACAAAGCCTTTGTCGTCAATTTGGGAAACCATAAAACCGACTTCATCCAGATGTCCGGCTACCATAATTTTCGGGCCGTTTTCGTCCCCCACTTTTTTGGCAATCAAGCTCCCCAAATTGTCTTGTTCCATTTCATCAGCATACGGCGCAATATACTTTCGCATTACTTCACGGGGTGCCCTTTCATTACCGGCAATCCCATTTGCATCCGTTAATTCTTTCAGCATCTTCAATGTATTGTCTAATTCAGCCATTTTTTGCCCTCCTTGGTCAATTCACCTTTATTATACTTTTAATATTTCGGTTATAGAAATATTCAACCTGAAAATAGCAAAATTTAATATCCATTTCTTTGGCGTTCATAGTTTTTTTCATTTTTCGCTAAATAAGCTTCCATAATATCCTCAAGAGTAAAGTCCAGATTGAAAGCTAACATACCATAATATTGCCATACAGTTCGATATGTATTCTCGTCAGGCTGTTGAATAAACGTTAAAATCGCTTCCTGCGTACTCAAAAAACAATGCGTCAAATCTTCTTTCCTTTTTACCTCCGGCCATGCATCAAGCGATAATTCCCTTACATTGCCCAAGGATAAAAGAAAGTGTATGGAATCAACGAATTCTTCCAAAATGACTTTACGCTCGGAAGGTCCTTTTGTACTCCAGAATTTAAAACATCTTGTTTCATTCGCCAATTCCGCCAACTCTACCATTAAGGCAAGCCCTTTTTCCTTAAATACATCACGCTCGATATTCTGCGTTTCTTCGATAAAAGCATCCAATTCACGCTGCATTTCAAATAATTCTTTAAATTCCATCATTCAATCCCTCAATTTCTAAATAAAATGAAACCTATTCCTTACTTAATCGTAAATGAAACGACTAAGTGTTTACAAGGGGGAACTTAATTTGGCTCTTCTTCTTTTCCGATTATTTATTATTGCCACGATTATTTATATCATTTATAAAGGTGTACAATATTTTACAAATCCAAAGCGCAAGTTCGATGTGGCTTTTGAAAATGAAGAATATTATTTTTATGATGATGTAAAAAATGTTCGAAAAAACTTTTTTATTTCTTATAAAGGTGCTCTTTTTGAAGGAGAGAAATATTTGGGGACAACCGAAAATGCATTCGAGGTAGTATCGATTTTCGTTTGGGTACACGATCCGATGAAGCTTCAAGGACTGACAAAGGAAGATTTTCGCTATTTGGAAAATGAAATTCTTATGAACTATCCCAATGCCGAAATTAATTGGAAAAATCCGATTGAGCGGTTAATGAAAGAACAGTAAGATAATGAAGCAATGATAATCTCCCTTTAAGAGGAGGAGGGGAAATGGAATACCTCGCCATATTTTTTTGTATAGCGATTACGCTGCATAATATTGAGGAAGCGATTCTGTTGCCGAAGTGGTCCCAGCATTCTTCAAAATTTCAAAAGCCCGTGACTTCCAGGGAGTTTCTTTTTGCAGTTGTAATTATCACCGCTCTAGCTTATGTATCTGCATTCAGCTATTTATTTAAACCTGAATCCCATCTTGCAAAATGGGTATTCCTTGGCTTTTTAGGTTCAATGATCGTGAATGCTATTGTTCCCCACCTTCTGGCAACCGTCTTGATGAAAAAGTATGCCCCTGGACTTCTGACAGGCTTATTGCTTAACATTCCAATCAATTCATTGATACTTTATCAAATGTTTGAAGGAAAATTGATTGTTTGGAACGAGTTGCTATTCCCAACATTAATCGTTGGGATATTGCTGCTGACACTTATACCGCTGTTATTCAAAATTGGCCGCGCACTTTTCCATAAATAATAAAAGGATTGTCTGGCATGGTTATAGACAATCCTCTGTTATTTTAAAAAATAGTAAAAAACCTTACAACGATAAAAATCTGGATTGCTGCGATGATGGGAAATCCAAAAGCAAAAGAGTTATGTTTTGTTTTGTGGCGGAATAAATACATCCCCAATACCCCCCCGCAAGCTCCTCCAAGAATGGCTAATGTAAAAAGTGATTTTTCCGATATACGCCATTCGTGTTTTTTTGCCCGTGACTTATCAATGTACATGAAAGCACAAAGAACAATCGACATAACTGCGATATAGGCCAGAAATGCTAATGCCATAGAATCCCTTCTTTCTATATACATATAGAAAAAGGCTGATAGGATGTCCTACCAGCCTTTCGTTATAGCAAAATTATTTCGCGACTGCTTTTTTAGCCTCTTCAGCTAATTGTGCGAATGCAGCGCTGTCTGTTACAGCTAAGTCAGCTAACATTTTACGGTTAACTTCGATACCAGCTACTTTTAATCCGTGCATTAAACGGCTGTAAGAAAGACCGTTGATGCGAGCAGCTGCGTTGATGCGCGTGATCCATAATTTACGGAAATCACGTTTCTTTTGACGACGGTCACGATATGCATATTGACCTGATTTCATTACTGCTTGGTTAGCAACTTTGTATAATGTATGTTTTGAACCATAATAACCTTTTGCTAATTTTAAAACTTTTTTACGACGCTTGCGCGTTACTGTTCCGCCTTTTACGCGTGGCATACTAATTACCTCCTGCTAATTCTTCCGAATGTTTAATATTATTTACGTTCAATTATTTCATGTAAGTCAATAAAGATCTGATACGTTTGAAATCACCAGATGACGCAACTTTTGCTTTACGCAGGTGACGTTTTTGTTTTGTTGATTTGTTAGCGAACAAGTGGCTTCCGTAAGCGCGGTCAAATTTTAATTTTCCTTTGCCCGTTTTCTTGAAACGCTTAGCAGCGCCACGGTGAGTTTTCATTTTTGGCATTTCGAATTTCCTCCTAAACTATTCGTCAATATACTATTTCTCGTTCTTTGGTTGAAGAACTAAGAACATGCTTCTGCCTTCCATCTTCGGTCTTTGTTCAACCGTTGCAACTTCGGCGCAAGCTTCAGCAAAGCGATCTAATACACGTTGACCAATTTCCTTATGCGTAATCGCACGACCTTTAAAACGTATAGAACATTTCACTTTGTCGCCTTTTTCAAGGAATTTGATCGCATTACGTAATTTCGTTTGGAAATCATGTTCATCAATAGTTGGACTTAAACGAACTTCCTTGATATTGATGATTTTTTGATTTTTCCGAACTTCACGATCTTTCTTTTGCTGTTCAAACTTAAACTTACCATAGTCCATAATACGAGCGACTGGTGGCTTAGCTTGAGGGGCCACAAGGACAAGATCCAAGTTTACACGAGCGGCGATTTCTAGCGCTTCGTTACGAGATTTCACTCCAAGCTGATCACCATTATGATCGATTAGACGAAGTTCACGTGCGCGGATGCCTTCGTTTACATACATGTCTTTGCTAATACGAATCCACCTCCAAGATTGTGTCGGGAATACATGAGTTAAGAGCAAATATGCCCGGTTGAACGGTACACTTCCTAAGTATGTCCATAAAAAAAAGGCGGACATTTCAGAAGATGTCCGCCCGCTATATATTACATACGCTCATAGTCAGCGCAATAAATTCAACGTGTCTATACCTGTCAACTGCAAAAGCGTCATTCAGGTGAGAAGCGGGCAGCCTCTACTTCAACCACAAACTGTATTCATAACCTTACTCATAATATCATCCAATGTTTGTTATGTCAACTTTTTTATTTTAAATAAGAAAAGCGCAAGCGCCCTGGTTAGCCATCGACATGTGTTTTATGTATCGAAAGCGCAGCGACAGAACCTACATATTCTCTCATAAAAAACACCATTCATCAACAGACCAACCAGTTTAGGGTTAAACAACAAAGTTTCTTCACTAACTTTGTCTAAAAATGTTTCAACAAAAATTTAGAAGGGTAGAAAATCTATACCACACCTATTTTAAACAGGTGCCGTCAGGAAATCGAGATCTTAGAAAAACAAAATATCGCCTAATAATTTTCTATTAAAAGATTTTATTTGTTAGGGAGATTTAAAAAACTAAGATCCAAAAACAAGCCAGAAAACAAAATGGAGGTATAAGTATGATTCAAAGAAAAGTACTATTTATCTCGGATCACGGAGATCCCCTAGCACCACTTGGAAGTAAACAAGCAGGCGGACAAAATAATTACGTACATCATCTCGCTCTATCTTTGGAAGAAGAAGGCTATTCAGTGGATGTCGTAACGCATTGGTGTTTAGATGAGGCTCCACAAATCGAAAGCTTCGGAAAATCCAGCCGCGTCATCCGCATAGCGGCAGGTAAAAAAGGTTTTGTCGACAAAAACGAATTATTCACATTGCTTCCGCGCTTTTATATAGAAATGAAAAATACAATCGATTTATCGGAATACGAGCTGCTCCATACCCACTACTGGTTATCAGGTGTACTCGGGCTGCAAATTAAAAAAGAATTCGGTTTGCCTTGGTTCCATACAAATCACTCGTTAGGAATTGCAAAGCAACTAGGAACCGGCATGAAAGATAAACGCCGCCTTTATTATGAAGAAAGAATTTTGACTGAAGTTGACCAAATTATTGCTACAACACCAAATGAAAAGAAATTAATCCTGGACACTGTTGCATCACCTGCGCCAGTTCACATTGTACCAATTGGCGTTGCAGATACTTACCACCGTCTTTATAAGAAACCATATGAATTCGGCAACTACTTCTTATTTGTTGGCCGACTGGAAGAATCAAAAGGGATTTATGTTTTACTCAACTCCTTCCGAGAACTTGTTGAGCAAAAGAAGATTCCTAAGCAGATCAAGCTGCTTATTGCCGGTGGTAGCGAAACAGATGTCAATGTTAAAAAGTTCTATCCAAATAACCCCAAATTACAACAAGCAATTGTCGGCTTAGAAGATCGCATTAAATTCTTGGGACCTAAAAATGAAAACGAGCTGGCAGAATTATTTAAAAATGCGGTAGCTACAGTTGTTCCTTCATACTACGAATCATTCGGCATGGTGGCAGCGGAAGCGCAGGCTTGCGGTTGTCCGGTTATTGCATCAAAAGTAGGCGGATTGCAAGACATTGTAATCCCTTATAAAACAGGGTTGCATGTAGCAAAAGGAAACATTTCCAAGCTCGCGGAATCTATGTATGACTTGTTGCGCAAACCTCAATTATTGAAAGAATTAAAAACTAATGCCCGCAAATTCGCCGGTCGCGAGTTTAAATGGCAAAATATCGCAAAAAAAATTGATAATCTTTACGAGGAGTCGCTGTATGAAACTATTAGGTAACGAAATACTTGCCACTGATTTAGATAATACTTTAGTGGGCCATAATGAAAAATTGGAACAGCTATGGACTTACTTCCAAAGTCAGAATATAGATATTTCTTTGATTTATATAACAGGAAGACATTTTTCTTCCGCCATGGACCTGATTGAACAGCAGAATTTGCCTAAGCCTAATATTCTAGTATGCGATGTCGGAGCAACTATTTATATTGGACCAGATTTGAAGGAAGATGATCAGTGGCGAATTATCACCTCGGCAGATTGGAATCCGGATCTTATTTTGCGGGTTACCAATCAATATGAAGCATTTGAGCGTCAGCCATTGCCGAATGATTATCGTCTATCATTCACGGTTTTAAATAATCCCGGCTGCGTAAAAGAAGTAGAAGAAACGCTTAACCTATATTCTTTAGCTTTCCATCTTATTTATAGTTCCAACAAAGATGTTGATATTCTGCCTTCCCATACGAATAAAGGCGCTGCACTGAAATATGTGCTTGAAAAATATGCACCGGAGAACCCCAACATCTTGATTGCTGGGGATTCCGGCAATGATGTCGACATGATGAAATTAGGGTTGCCATCCGTAATCGTCGGCAACAGCCAAAATGAATTAAGGCGCTATAGTTATTTGCCCAATGTCTATTTGGCCAACGAATCATTCGCGTCAGGCATTCAAGAAGGATGGAGTTATTTCTACCAATCCACTTACTGATCAGAAAAGTTGCAACGGCTCTCCCAGTTCCAAAAGCAACTGGAGAAACCCCAATGAGGATGCTCTTGTCCTTATTGGGGTTTTGAAGTTTTCAAGGAGCTAGCCGCAAGAAAAGCTCTTGCGCCAAACGCCAAAAAAGCTTGGATGAAAAATACATCCAAGCTTTTTTGATTATTTATGTGCTTCAGCAGAAATTGATTGTACAAAGCTTTCAAGAGAAACCGTTTCGGAATCTTTTGAGCCATAGCGGCGAATATTAACATCGCCAGCTTCCATTTCTTTGTCTCCCAATACAAGCATATAAGGAATTTTCTTCATTTGTGCTTCGCGGATTTTATAGCCAAGTTTTTCTTCACGATAATCCACTTCCACCCGGATGCCGGCACTTACAAGCTTTTCTTCCACTTGTTTTGCATAATCAACGTGAACTTCGTTCGATACAGGGATAATTTCCACTTGAACAGGCGCCAGCCATGTCGGGAATGCCCCTTTGTATTCTTCAATCAAGAACGCAACAAAGCGTTCCATTGTTGAAACAACACCACGGTGGATAACAACAGGTCGGTGATGTTTGCCGTCTTCTCCGATATACGTTAAATCAAAGCGTTCCGGCAATAGGAAATCAAGTTGAACAGTCGATAGCGTTTCTTCTTTACCAATGGCTGTTTTGACTTGAACGTCCAATTTCGGACCATAGAATGCAGCTTCACCTTCAGCTTCGAAGTATTCCAGACCAAGATCATCCATTGCTTCTTTCAACATGCTTTGCGCTTTTTCCCACATTGCATCGTCATCGAAGTATTTTTCAGTATCTTGGGGATCGCGGTATGAAAGACGGAATTTATAATCTGTTAAATCGAAATCTTTATAAACATCCAGGATTAATTGAACAGTTCGCTTGAATTCGTCTTTGATTTGATCTGGACGGACAAATACGTGTGCATCATTTAAAGTCATCCCGCGAACACGCTGCAACCCTGATAAACCGCCTGAAGATTCGTAGCGATGCATTGTACCAAGTTCCGCAATGCGAATTGGCAGTTCACGATAGGAGTGCATGCTGCTTGCATAAACCATCATATGGTGCGGGCAGTTCATTGGACGAAGCACCAATGTTTCGTTATCCATTTCCATCGGCGGGAACATATCTTCTTGATAATGCTCCCAGTGACCTGATGTTTCGTATAAACGTTTTGAACCCAGAACCGGTGTATAAACGTGTTGGTAGCCTAATCGCAACTCCTTATCAACGATGTATCGCTCAATAGTACGGCGAATTGTTGCACCATTTGGCAACCAAAGCGGCAACCCTTGACCAACCGTTTGGGATAAAGTAAACAATTCCAATTCTTTTCCGATTTTGCGGTGATCACGCTCTTTTGCTTCTTCCAGCATTTGAAGATGATGTTTTAAATCTTCTTTGTTAAAGAAAGCTGTACCGTAAATGCGTTGAAGCATTTTGTTATCGGAATTCCCTCTCCAATAAGCACCGGCCAATGACAATAATTTGAACTCTTTCAACTTTCCTGTTGATGGAACATGGATTCCACGGCAAAGGTCAAAAAATTCGCCTTGATAGTAAATCGAAACTTGTTCATCCGTAGGGATTGCTTCAAGGAGCTCCAATTTATATTCGTCTCCAACTTCCTCGTAAATCTTTTGCGCTTCATCTCGTGAAACATTTTTGCGTTCGATTTCAAGGTTTTCAGAAATGATTTTTTTCATTTCTTTTTCGATTTTCGGGAAATCTTCTGTAGAGATTGGTTCCGGCGAATCAACGTCATAATAATATCCACCTTCGATTACTGGTCCAATCCCTAATTTGATTCCCGGGTATAGACGTTTTAACGCTTGGGCAGTTAAATGGGCAGTCGAGTGGCGTAAAATTTCCAGTGCTTCTTCCGATTTTGGCGTAATAATTTCAATCGCACCATCTTCTTCAATCGGCGTTTTCAAGTCGATCAATTCCCCATTTAATTTGCCTGCCAATGCTTGTTTTTTTAGCCCAGGACTAATTGAACCTGCAACATCGGCTGTTGTTGTTCCGCGCTCAAATTCCTTTACGGCGCCATCTGGGAAAGTTAATTTGATTACTTCTGACATGTTGATTCTCCTTTTCGTATTCTTTTATTTGAGGCATTGAGTGCCTCCGCTTTTCCACACAAAAAAGCGCCGTCCCTAATGAAAGGGACGACGCGTATGCTCGTGGTTCCACCCTTCTTCCTTCCGATACTTGGTATCAGACGAAGCTCCAGGTCGGTTAACGTACCGATTGACGTTAGCGGATATTCCCCGCTAAAGCTCCAAGGTAGTAAAGATTGTGCCGTTACTAGGAAGCTTCCAGCCATGGCTTCCCTCTCTATAAGGCCGTCACACAAACTTGTTGTCCTTATCAAAGCTGTATCATGTTTATTTACAATGAAAGTATACGCCCGAACATGGAAAATTGCAACAAACAACATCAAGAAATTTTAATTTCTTCGATTCGACCCTTCCATTTGAAGCGGAAGCGTAATTGCTTTAATGCGTTCCATAATACGAGCAGCCTTGACTACTTCCACCCCACCCTTTTGGGAGTTGGCCAAATGATTTTCCAAACCATCATAATCAAAATTGGATGTAATAAACGTTGGCAGTTCTTCAGCCATCCGGTAATGCAGGATTGTTCCTAATATTTCATCCCGCGTCCAAGCAGATAATGTCTCGGCACCTAAATCATCCAGCATTAAAACCGGCGCTTTTTTGACAAACTCGATTTTCTCTTGAAGTGTGTTATCTGAAATCGCTTGTTTCATTTCACTTAAGAATTCAGGTACATATACAACAACGGAGCGGATTTTCAAGCTTGCCAACTCGTTCGCGATGGCACCTAGCACAAAGGATTTACCTACACCAAATTTCCCATAAACATAAAGCCCTTTTGCCGGCAAGTTCCCCGTTCCCTTTACGGTTTGGATGAATTTCGCCGCATACTCGGCAATCTCGATGCGCGAATCATTATCCATTGCCAAATCTTTAATCCTTGCTCTTAACACATCTTTTGGCATAAACATACTTGAAATCATGTTTGCTGATTCACGTCTTTCATCTTCAATCAGCTTTTGCTCACATTTTGAATATTCGATTTCGATGCTGTTTCGGACAATGGACAATTTCGGGACAAATCCATTTAAATAATTTGTGCAATGATCCGTGTTGTCACATCCACAGCAAGTAGAATTTTGGCTAATAAATTCGTACAAAGTGGGCAGCCCGCGTTCGACCATCTCTCTATTGACAACATGGTCATTGTCCTGCAAAAACCGTTGAACTTGTTCGTTTTCCAATATTTCGCGTCTCATTTTATCGTATCGTTCTTGAAAGGATGGGATTTTTAATACCCTATCCAATGCTTTGTTGATCGGTTCGATTTTACTTCACCTCTCCTTCCGTTTGTCCGAGCGCCTCCAGGATTTTTTTGCGGCGTTCCTCAAATTCTTTTTGCTTGTTAGCGTCCGGCTTTTCTGTTTCTTCTTTTTCATTTCGTTTATAAAACCATTCCGGGATAATTTCCTTACTACCACGAGGCTGCTTATAATTGTTTGATTTGGCCGGTTGCTGCTTACTATCATTTTCTTGTTTCCATTTTGTGTACTGATCACGCTCAGTGCGAGCAAGCTCCATGGCTTCTTTGGCGCTTTTTAGATTTTTCCTCATCCAATGGTCCGCAATTCTTTCCACATATTTGCGTGGAAGTTTCATATCGGTTGTAAGCATGACGTATTCAAGCAGGACATTGACAACGCCAACCGGCATTCCATGTTTCATGATCAAATCCTCTGCTAACTCTACCGAAGAAGGCAACGGCTCTTTACCATTATTAATGTCACGCAATACTTGAAGCGGTGGCGTTGTTTCCAAATAGTTCTGAAGTTCTTGCTCCTTGGATGCCTTTTGTGGAATCTGGGCGTTTTCCGGAACAAAGGTCTTTTCCAGTTTTGGAGCATCCTTGGAAACGGTTAATTTATAATAATCCGCGCAAGCTTTCTTCAAACGGTCCGTGGAAATCTGCATGTTGTCATCCAGTGCCAAAATAACAACTTTCTGCATATCAATCGGCGTTAAATTGTAAAGAAAAGCAAGCTTGGCAATCACTTCTTTCACTTCCGTTGTGATGCTGCTAGCCGGAATCAAGTTTTCTGATAAGCCGGACATGAACAAATTAAAATTGAATTGTTCATAATAAAAAGGGTAATTCTGTATGGATTGATGTTTATCTATGGCACCAAAATCCTGCGGTACGTTTGTATGTACAGGTTTATACACATCCATGAACGAACGGGAGACCTCTTTGAACGATTCCTTATTGATCGCCCTCGTAAACCGCCTGCGTAATTTTCGATAGGCCTGTTCCCCTATCTTGGAAAATAAAAACATTGATAACAAGGGATCCTGGAAAAAAGAATGGGCATCAAGCGGTCGAGTTAGTTCATAAATAAATCGGCGGCTATCTTCATCATCTTTTCTCCATGTTCGAAGCAAGCCAATCGCCTCCAAGGCAATTCGCGCTTCAAATATTTTCCCGATCGGCATATTCAACACATTCATCAAATAATAATGCGTCATGGGTTGAGTGTGTAAATCTTCCCCTTCAGCCCATAAAGTCAGATAAAGACTAATTGGTTCCGGTCCTGTAAGAGGTTGATAAAATAGCGTCAATAATTGACGTTCGTTCGTTGAAAGAAAATGAGGGAGACTAATTTCAAAATGATCCGCTGGCTGTACTTCTTTATACAAATGAACCAATTAATTCCCTCCCTTTTTGATTACTTTTTCAAGTCTGTCTGGCGATGAAGCAATTCTTTTAATTCCGAGAAGAAAACGTTGATATCCTTGAATTGGCGGTATACCGATGCAAAACGCACATAGGCCACTTCATCTTCATTTGCCAGTAAATTCATGACCATTTCGCCCACATCTTCGGAACGCACTTCGGGATTTCCGATTCTGCGAAGGTCTTTTTCAACGGATAAAGCGATTCCTTCCAATGTTTCCAACGACACTGGACGTTTTTCGCACGCGCGAATAAGTCCACGCAATACTTTTTCTCGACTAAATTCTTCCCTGGAACCATCTTTTTTAACAACGATCAAGGGTGTTTCTTCTATTTTTTCAAATGTTGTAAATCGAAACCCGCATGACTCGCATTCCCGGCGGCGTCGAATTTCCTTGTTATCATCAACAGGTCTCGAATCCACAACACGTGTTCCATTATATTGACAAGCTGGACATCTCATATTTTTTCTCCCGTCTCACTCAATTTAGACTGGCGGAAACCATTTTGGCTCCTAGTCTTGCACAAGTGCTAACTTGGGCAGATCGCTAATAGAAACGCAATCACCCAATCTACTACTAATATTATAACAAATCTTCTTTCTATAGAAAAATCGGATTCAATTTATATATGCAATATACTATTTTAATATATTTCTCAAGAGAAAAAAATCTTTTTTATCAAATTTCATTCATCAGGGGTTTGAACCACCTATTGAAACCAAGAAATTGAGATAAGAAGGCAATGTCCTGTGGCAATAATTTTTTTGTGGAGAAAGAGCAGCTACAAGTCGTCCCATAAGCAAGAGTTATGGGACAGTTTCGCGAGAGTCAAGCGGAAAGCTGTCCAATATATAAATACGACAAGATAGATTTAAATATAAAAATAGGATAAGAGAGTTAACTCCTATCCTATCTTAAATACTTGTTCAATTTACTACGGGGTATTATGCAACAACCGCTTCTAAAGCACGAACGATTTTCTTTGTTAAGTCTACTACACGCGCCGAGTAGCCCCACTCATTGTCATACCAAGCAAGCACTTTCACTTTACGAGTACCCATCACCATTGTGAGCGGACCATCAATAGTGGAGGAATACGTAGTTGTATTATAGTCAGTCGAAACTAATGGTTCCGTTGTAAAGTTTAGAATCCCTTTTAGTGGACCTTGGCTTGCCGTTTTGAACGCTTCGTTTACTTCTTCTGCCGTTACATCCTTCTTCAGGTCTACTACCAAGTCAACAAGCGAAACGTTGGAAGTAGGTACACGCAAAGCCATGCCATGCAATTTTCCTTTTAACTCAGGAAGTACAAGGGCTAATGCTTTTGCTGCTCCAGTGGAAGTTGGAATAATGCTTTCTGCACATGCACGGGCACGGCGTAAATCTTTATGTGGATTATCAATATTTTTTTGGTCATTCGTATAGGCATGAACTGTCGTCATTAAACCACTTTCAATACCAAATGTATCATTTAAAACTTTTGCTACCGGAGCCAGACAGTTTGTTGTACAAGAGGCATTGGAAATCACATCATGCTGATCAATATCCAGCAATTCGTCATTCACACCCATTACAACCGTAATATCTTCGTTTTTGCCCGGTGCCGTTAGAATTACTTTTTTAGCGCCTGCTTCGAGGTGCATTGCCGCTTTGTCGCGCTCATTAAATTTACCAGTTGCTTCAATAACGAGATCTACACCCAATGCTTTCCAAGGCAATTTTAAAGGATCACGTTCATTAATCAGCTGAACACGCTTTCCGTTGACGATTAAAGCGTCCTCCAGTGTGTCCACTGTACCATCGAATTTTCCGTGATTTGTGTCATATTTAATTAGATGTGCCAATGTTTCCGCTGGATAGCTTGCATTGATCGCCACAATATTTAAATCATCCTGAAGAATTGCTTGACGGAACACCATTCGTCCGATACGACCAAATCCGTTAATAGCAATAGAAACTGTCATTATAATTATCCTCCCGTATGCGCAGTTAAGATTGTTATACTTATTCTCTTAAATAGTATAACACATTAAAAGAAAAGGTGAACATAATTTAAACACATTTGAAAAGTTTTTATTTTCAAAAAACATTTACCCGCTTTTTTAGTCGCTTAAACCAATAAAAACATTCTATTATGCTAGTTTATTCGGATGATGGCGGATTTTATAGTTTTTGGTGCACAAAAAAACGGCTTTTATTAAGCCGTTTAATTGGTATAGCCTATTTGAACCGATAGTTCGTCAATTAGTAAAACACAATGTGTTACAAAACGTTCCAACCGCGAAGAATATTTTCCAATTGCTGCAGGGTTTCTTCTATTGTTCCGTTATTATCAATTACGGCATCCGCTCCCTGCTCCTTCACCGACATTGGAAGCTGTGAATGAATGCGTGCGTTTGCATCTTCTTGACTTAGCCCATTTCGTGCCATCAACCGTTTCAACTGCGTTTCTTCCGATACAGAAACGACCAGAATTTTCTCGACATAATGCTGCAATTTACTTTCAAACAGCAGCGGAATATCCATCACCACTGTTTTGGCACCGGCATCGAGATATTCATCCCGCTGACGAAGCATTTCCTGCCGAATAGCAGGATGAATAATGCTGTTTAAAGCTTTTCGTTTTTCCTCATCATGGAAAATAATCGAGCCGATTTTTTGGCGATCCATCCGTCCATCCTGGGTTAGAGCTTCTTCACCAAACACCTCGGCAATTTTATGCAAGGTTGGTGTTCCCGGCTCCACGACAAGTCGGGCGATTTCATCCGCATCGACAATTGGCAGCCCATATTCCTTTAACTGTTTTGCGACCGTACTTTTACCGCTCGCAATACTGCCGGTTAAACCAATAATCATACTACACACACCTTTAATGTTGACATTTTGGACAATAAACCGAAGTTCGCCCACCGATGATCAATGACTTTGTGGCACTTTCGCATGTTGGGCAAACTTTCTTTCCATACATTTTCAAACGATGCTGCATACCTCCCGCTTCACCGTTGATATTGCGATAATCCGAGATGGTAGACCCGCCCATTTCGATACTTTCCTGCAAAATCGTGCGGATTGTGTTAAACAATTCTGCTTTTCTCATTTTGCTTATACGATTTGCTTTTCGGGCAGGGTGAATTCCCATCTTAAATAAAGCTTCGGTTGCATAAATATTTCCGCAGCCAGAAATCACTTGTCCATCCATGATTACTTCTTTAATCGGCTTGTTTTGATATTTTGGCAACTCACACTTTTGCAAAAAGAATTCACACGCGTGCTCGTCAAAAGGTTCAGGGGCCATTAAAAGTAGAGGCGGATGCTCTTCAATTTTTTTTATAAAGCGCATCTCCCCAAAACGCCGAATATCCGCATATACAAGCAGCTCTCCAGTATGGAGTGTAAAAATGGCATGTACATGTTTCCGAAACTTTTCTTCCCTGATTTCATCCAAAGTTTGTACAACAAACCAAGCACCCGTCATCCCCAAATGATTGACAAATAGGAACTTTTCTTCGACCTTTTGCAAATGGAAATAAATATATTTGGAACGACGGACCACTTTCTCGATTGTCATCCCTTGCATTACTTCTTCGAAAAGATGCGGTTCTATATTTTTTACAATACACTGCTTTCCTTCCCTGCAAGAGTTATAAATCGTGCTGGAAAGTTCCACTTTTACAATTGTATCCCCTTCAACTTTTGGCGCGAGTGCCCGAACGACTCCTTCTACTTCCGGTAATTCAGGCATTTTTCCACTTCCTTATTTCGCATCGTACCAAGTTTGGCCATAATCAAAATCCACCTTCAATGGAACTGACAACTGAATTGCATTCTCCATTACTTCCGGTACGATTTTTTCCAATCGTTCAATTTCCTCTTTTGGCGCTTCAAAAATCAATTCATCGTGCACCTGCAGCAATAGTTTCGTTTGAAGGCCTTCTTCTTTTAAGCGGGCATCCATGTCGATCATGGCTTTTTTAATAATATCAGCCGCGCTGCCCTGGATTGGCGTATTCATGGCCGTACGTTCCGCAAAACTGCGCAGATTGAAGTTTCGGCTCGTAATATCCGGCAAATAGCGTCGGCGATTTAAAATCGTAGTTACAAATCCTTTTAATTTCGCTTCTTGCACAATCGTTTCCATATACTCTTTTACGCCCGGGAAGCTATGCAAATACTTATCAATAAATTGTGCTGCTTCCTTGCGGGTAATGTTCAAGCTTTGCGACAGCCCATAGTCGCTTATTCCATATACAATTCCGAAGTTTACGGCTTTAGCCGCACGTCGCATATTGGAAGTTACCTCATCGGCTTCCACATGGAATACATCCATGGCTGTACGTGTATGAATGTCCATCCCCACATTGAATGCTTCAACCAATGCCTCATCGTTGGACATATGAGCCAAAACACGCAATTCAATTTGCGAATAGTCTGCAGCAAATAAAACCCAACCTTCTTGAGAAGGCACAAAAGCCTGGCGAATCTTACGCCCCTCTTCCAGGCGAATCGGAATATTTTGCAGGTTCGGGTCGGTTGAACTCAAGCGGCCTGTTGATGTCAGGGCTTGCTGGAATCGCGTATGCACCTTGCTATCTTCAGGGTGGACTTCTTTGATCAGCCCTTCAATATAGGTGGATTGGAGTTTTGCCAGTTGTCGATAATCCAAGATATATTGCACAATTTTATGCTCGGATTGCAGCTTTTCCAATACATCGGCGGCCGTTGAATAACCTGTCTTTGTTTTCTTCACGACCGGAAGTCCCAGCTTCTCGAACAGAATAACCCCTAATTGTTTTGGTGAATTAATATTAAATTTCTCCCCGGCCAATTCATGAATTTCTGTTTCCAAGGCGGAAATTTTTTTTTCCAGCTCCCCACCCATTTTCTCGAGTGTGGATATATCCACTTTAATACCTTCGCTTTCCATCGCGCCAAGGATGGATGCAAGCGGAAGCTCCAGATCGTAATACAGATCGAATTGTTCATTTTCCTTCAATTTTTCTTCGATAATCGGCTGCAATGACCAAATGGCAAACGCTTTGCGGCTAACATGCTCAGCTAAAGTGCTCTCATTTGGAACCGACCATTTCGAACCTTTACCGTATATGGTTTCGTTCGCTTGTATATCCGTGTAGCCAAATTCTTTTGCAAGCGTCGCTACATCATCGCCTGAAATTGCCGGATTCACGATATAGCTAGCAAGAAGCAAATCAAATTCCACACCGCGCAGCTCAATCCCGGCGCGTTTTAATATGGCTTGCGCCGCTTTGCTATCTGACATGTATTTTTTCTTCGACTCATCTTCCAGCCAATTCTTAATAGCCTCGCTTTGCTGCATGTCTTCAAACGTTATATAAAACGTTCGTTCGCCATCCGTAAAAGAGAATCCAAGAATGAGGCAGGTATGATAATGTTCGTTTTCCATTTCTACATGCACGGCCATCACGTCTTTCAACATGTCGTCAGGTACGTCTTTCACGATTTCGAATGATATCTCCGCCGTTTCTTTTTCTTCAACTTTATAATCGCTTTTGTCGATCAATGACTTAAAGGAAAGCTCCTGCCAAACATTCAGCACCTCTTCTTCATTTGGTCCTGGATATTCAATATCCTCCAATTTGAGATCAATTGGCGCTTCAGTGAAAATCGTGGCAAGCTTTTTGGACATTTTGGCTTGTTCTTCATTTTCGATTAACTTGTCTTTCATTTTTGATTTTTTCATGTTGTCGATTTGTTCATATAAGGCTTCTACAGAACCATATTCTTTCAATAATTTAATGGCCGTTTTTTCGCCCACACCCGGCACACCCGGAATATTATCGGAGGTATCCCCCATCAGCCCCTTCATATCGATAATTTGCTGAGGCGATAGCCCGTATTTCTCCTCAATATGGGATGGCGTATATTTTTCTATGTCCGTCATGCCTTTTCTAGTGATGTATACAGTCACTTGATCTGTTGCCAACTGGGTTAAATCTTTATCCCCGGAAACAATAATGACGTCCATATCTTCCGTTTCCGCTTGTTTCGCGAGAGTACCGATAATATCATCTGCTTCATACAGCTCTTTTTCATATCGCTTGATTTGGTATGCATCAATCAATTTTCGCAAGTAAGGAAATTGTTCCGAAAGTTCGGGCGGTGTCTTTTGCCGTCCACCTTTATATTCGCCATAAGACTCATGGCGAAATGTTGTTTTCCCGGCATCAAAGGCCACAAGAATTTTTGTTGGTTTTTCTTCTTCCAAAATTTTTTGAAGCATTGTCGTGAAACCATATACTGCATTTGTATGAATCCCGCTTTCATTTGTCAGCAATGGCAATGCAAAGAATGCCCGATATGCCAAACTATTTCCATCTAACAATAATACCTTCTCTTTACCCATTAATTGTTCTCCTTCTTCGCACACTTAGTCGATTGGATGAATGTACTTTCTCTTCTAACTTTATCTCTTCACCCGTCTTTTTTCCATTATAAAACACGTACCGGTTTGAAAACGACCGATACGTGCTATATATAAGGTATAGATTAGTTATGCAATTTAGGTGTTTGGTTTTTGGATAACTTCGGATAGAAAATTTCTTCATAAATAACTGTCATCAAAAATGCATTCATGAAGGAAAATACCAGATACATTGGCATGCCCCCAAGATCAAATACCATCAAATTCCGTACAAACACTTCCACGAATCCAACTTGGGAGAAGTAGAAAATCATCCCCACTCCAACTTGCCAAATCGGGCGCTTGTCTTTTCTTTGCTGGAATCGAAATACCTTCTTAAAAGTATCACGAACATCTTCTGCTATAAAATATGTAAGTACCAAGAAAACAATAAATATCACCGGAATATGTAAAACGTCAATAGTTAACCAAGAATACGGAGTTGCTTTAAAGATAGAAGTAATCGAACAGGCCATGACAAATGCAAGGAGAACATTTTGAATTAATTTATTAAGTTTGAACAACACTCATTCCCTCTTTCTCTTTTCCTCTTTCTAAGTAACTATTATAACAAGAAATTTATTAATAGGAAGTAGTAAATTATGCGCCTTTTTACCCATTTATTTGAAATTATGACAATTAATAAACCAGCTTTTTTCTAAGTAAGCAAAAAAAAATGCCCCATACGGGGACATTTTTTTAATTTATGTTTTCCTAATTACTAAATCTGAAACAGGGGGGTTTCTATATACAATCATATGGTAGAAGTATGAATACTTCATAACAACATTGTAAATATATTGTTAATTTCATTTTTTCAATGGAATAAATACCTTGATGCAAGTCCCTTTCCCCACGGTACTTTCTACATTGATTTTTCCTTGATGCGCCTCGATCAAGTGCTTAACAATGGCGAGACCCAGTCCTGTTCCGCCTGAATTTCGGCTGCGGGCTCTATCCACCCGGTAAAATCTCTCAAAAATGCGGGCAATCTCACTTTTTTCAATACCAATTCCTTGGTCCTCTACTTCAATGATTCCATACTCATCATTTTCTTTTATACGCAATGTGACCGTTGTATCTTCCGGAGAATACGTAATCGCATTGGCAATAAGATTGGTAAAAATCTGGATCAGTCGATTAAAGTCGCCCATCACAGTTACGTCCCGCTTAATATCCACGTTAAACTGCATGTTTTTTTCATCCAGTCTAGGGCTTGTTAATTCCACTGCACGGATCAGTACTTCCTGCAGGCTGGAAGGCATAATGGTGACTGAGAAACCATGTTGTTCAATCTTCGATAATTCGAGCAGATCCTGAATCAGCATTTGCAGGCGATAGCTTTCTTGATAGATAATATCCAAAAATGAAATAAGCATTTTTTCATCTTTAAAAGCGCCATCCAATAATGTTTCGGAAAAACCTTTAATGGAAGTGATTGGCGTTCTTAATTCATGAGACACATTTGCTACAAAATCTTTGCGGATTTGTTCCAGACGAATCAACTCGGAAATATCATGCATGACGATGACGACACCCAACCAACGGCCATGATCTCCCATGACTGGGGCGCCGTACACTTGTTTATATTGGATTTCCTGATGGATTTCCACTTCGATTTGCTTCCGATAAGGCTGCTCGGTCAAAAAAACATGATCGATAAATTTTTCGATTTCATTGGGCAATCCGATTGTCAAGAAATTACGGCCTTTCACCTCATCGATGGACAATTCGAAGCCCTCCAAAAATTGGCGGTTCACGATGGAAACAGTAGCTTCACGATCAATCATGATCAGCGCACTGCCCATATTTTCGATTAACGTTTTTAAACGTTCTTCTTCGATTTCCCGAATTTTCCCCATTTCTTGTAGGTTCCTAGCCAAAACATTAACCGAATTTCTAAGCTCGATAATGCTTGCCGGTCCTACCGCATAAGCCCTTGCGCGGTAATTGCCTTTTGTTAGCTCTTTCGCGGTAAGGGTGATATTTTCGATGGGATCCAGCAAATTACGAATTAAATGATGTGCTGCAAAACCGACCAATGCATAGGATAAGGCCATTAAAAAAATAAGGATAAAGGTAAATTGTTTATCGATTTGTTCTATTTTTTCTGCATTGATTGCCAGATTATTTTTTTCGAGGAAGTTTTCGATAAAATAAGGAAAAAGCTGACCCAAGACAAAGCCAAGGACAGCGAAAATACATCCGGTTAATAGGATGAAGGCAACAAATAATCGGTTATGGTATGCCTTCATAGGCTTTTTGGCTCCTCGAATTTATAGCCAATTCCTCTTATTGTTTTGATAAACTTCGGCTTACGGCTATTTTCTTCAATTTTATCCCGCAAATGACTGATATGTACATCCACAATTCGCGTATCGCCTGCAAAGTCATAATTCCATACCGCACTTAAAAGTTGATCGCGCGTCAATACACGATTTTTGTTTTCCAATAAATAAACAAGCAATTCGAATTCTTTTGGTGTGAATTCAATTGTATCTTCATCGAGGAAAGCTTCGAAACGGTTTGGATATACTTGCAGTTTGCCAAATTGATAGACTGTATTTTCGGATTCCTCAAATTCTTGCTGCGGAGCCGGGTTGAAACGCCGAAGTACCGCTTTTACCCGAGCAATGACTTCACGAGGACTAAAAGGTTTTGTCATATAGTCATCTGCACCCAGTTCCAAGCCCAACACTTTATCGAACTCGTCATCACGTGCAGTTAGCATTATGATAGGAATATTGCGTTTCTGGCTGCGCAATTCTTTGCAGACCTCCATACCATCCATCGTTGGCAACATTAAATCCAATAATAATAAGTCAGGGGTATGTTCAATTGCCAGGTCAAAGCCTTCTTTCCCATCATGTGCAAGCAAAACTTCATAACCTGCGCGTTCTAAATTGTACTTTAATAAAGTAGCAATTGATACTTCATCTTCTACGACTAAAATTGTTTTCGACATAAACTACCTCCAATGATGATCTGAAACCCCCATTTCAAATCAGTAAAGAACATCTCTAGCAGGCGGTCTTTATAACCTTTATGTAGCTGCTTTTTTGCAGCACCCCAATCACTTACGCCTAGGCATATCTGAGCTAGTTAGAGCTATCTTCATAGTATCAATTATTTCTGAAAATAACAACGTCTAGACACACTTAAGGCCTTTACAATAAACTTCCATCCCTTGGAATCCGGGGATTTTAATGGGTGGTTGGTTGGTTGTCAAACGCTATCAGCCGATATAAAAAAATCGGGTGGATTTACCACCCGATTCCATCCTCCATTTCACTATTCCAAAATAGCCATAACATCTCTAACACCTTGCGCGGAAACATCCAACGCCGCTTTTTCACTTTCCGTTAACTCGAGTTCGAATATTTTCTCGATTCCGTCAGCACCAAGGAGTGTTGGAACCCCTAGGTAAATTCCTTCATAGCCGTACTCGCCTTCTAGAAAAGCTACAGAAGGCAAGATTCGTTTTTGGTCTTTAATAATCGCTTCAGCCATCTCGATTAGGGCGGCTGCCGGTGCATAATATGCCGAACCATTCCCCAGCAAATTAACGATTTCTCCACCGCCAACGCGTGTACGTTGTACGATTTCCTGGAGTCGTTCCGGTGAAATCAACATCTCTAAAGGTATGCCGCCTGCATAAGAATAACGAGTTAATGGAACCATTGTGTCCCCGTGCCCTCCCAATACAAAGCCTTTAATATCCTTTACGGAGACGTTTAATTCTTCAGCAACAAAGGCACAAAAGCGCGCAGTATCCAGGATGCCGGATTGGCCGATTACACGGCTTTTAGGAAATCCTGTTTCTTTAAAGACCGTATAAGTCATGGCATCTACCGGATTTGTTAAAACCAGGATGATTGCATTTGGCGAGTATTTTGCGATTTCTGTTGCCACGCTTTTCATTACTTTTTGGTTGATTTGCACCAAATCATCACGGCTCATCCCCGGTTTTCGCGCAACGCCGGCTGTAATGATCACGACATCCGAGTCTGCTGTATGCACATAGTCGGATGTCCCTTTTACATAGGAATCAAAGCCTTGAACAGGAGCCGCTTCCCACATATCCAGCGCCTTTCCCTTTGTTGGGTTTTCTGCTTGCGGGATATCAACCAACACTACGTCTCCAAGTTCTTTTTGGGCTGCAAGAAATGCTGCTGTTGCACCTGTAAAACCAGCACCGATTACGGATATTTTTTTACGCTTTAACGACATGTATAACGCCCCTTTATTTCGCTATTTGGCAAAATTGCTCTATTAAAATAGTACTCTTGCTATGGAAATAACTAAACAAGGGCAGCTTTCAATCATAAAGTATGGTTACTTCATTCATAAAAGCTGCCCTTTTAGTCAAAGATGCGTATTTAAATTATAGATTAAAGGTTTTTGATTAACTCGTTAGCGAATTCAGAACATTTCACTTCTGTTGCGCCATCCATTAAACGAGCGAAGTCATAAGTAACAACTTTGGAAGCGATTGTTTTTTCAACAGATGCAGTTACTAAATCTGCCGCTTCTTGCCATCCTAAGTGTTCAAGCATTAATACGCCTGAAAGCAATACAGAAGATGGGTTTACTTTGTCTTGTCCAGCATATTTTGGTGCTGTACCGTGAGTAGCTTCGAAGATCGCATGTCCAGTTACATAGTTGATGTTAGCTCCTGGAGCGATACCGATCCCACCAACTTGTGCAGCCAATGCGTCGGAAATATAGTCACCGTTCAAGTTCATTGTAGCTACTACATCGAACTCTTTCGGACGAGTTAAGATTTGTTGCAAGAAGATATCGGCGATTGAATCTTTTACGATGATTTTACCAGCAGCCACTGCTTCGTCTTGTGCTTTGTTGGCAGCTTCTGTACCTTGTTCTTCTTTGATTTTATCGTATTGGCCCCAAGTGAATACTTGATCGCCGTATTCGCGTTCAGCTAAATCATAGCCCCATTGCTTGAATCCACCTTCAGTGAATTTCATGATGTTCCCTTTGTGTACCAAAGTAACAGATGGGCGGTTATGTTTAATCGCGTATTCGATTGCTGCACGTACTAGACGCTCTGTACCTTCTACTGATACTGGTTTAATACCGATACCTGAAGTTTCTGGGAAACGAATTTTGTTAACGCCCATTTCTTCTTTCAAGAAGTTGATCACTTTTTTCACTTCTTCAGAACCTTGAGCATATTCAATACCAGCGTAGATATCTTCTGTATTTTCACGGAAGATGACCATATCAACATCTTCTGGGTGTTTAACTGGGGAAGGAACACCTTCGAAGTGACGTACTGGACGCAAGCATACGTATAAGTCAAGTTGTTGACGCAATGCTACGTTCAATGAACGGATTCCTCCACCGATTGGAGTTGTAAGAGGTCCTTTAATAGCGATTAGATATTCGTTGATTTTATCTAAAGTTTCTTGTGGTAACCATTCACCAGTTTGGTTAAATGCTTTTTCTCCAGCAAGAACTTCCAACCATTCAATTTTCTTTTCGCCATTGTAAGCTTTTTCAACAGCTGCATCGATTACTCGAGATGCTGCAGCCCAGATATCTGGACCAATTCCGTCACCCTCGATGAAAGGAATTGTTGGATTGTTTGGTACGTTTAGTACGCCGTTTTCTACTACGATTTTACCGTTAGTCATGAATGATGCCTCCCTATATTCATAAGTCAAGGACTGTGGGTTTTCACAGTCCTAGACAATTTTAACATATTATCTAAAAATTAGCGCTCTTCAATTGGAACATATTTTTGCATTCCAGGTCCTACATATTCTGCACGAGGACGAATTAAGCGGTTATTAGCATATTGTTCAAGGATATGTGCAATCCAGCCAGAAGTACGAGACACAGCGAAGATTGGTGTGAACAGGTCATGTTCGATTCCAAGCGAATCATAAACTGATGCCGAGAAGAAATCTACGTTTGCCGGTAGATTTTTTTGCCCAACAATCATGTCATGAATTTTCACGGACATTTCGTATAATTCTGGTTTGCCAGTTAATTTAGTTAATTTTTCGCTCATTACACGCAAGTGTTTTGCACGTGGATCACCTTTGCGGTAAACACGGTGTCCGAAGCCCATGATTTTTTCTTTGTTATCTAATTTCGTTTGAATATAAGATTCAACATTGTCGATTGAACCGATTTCAGACAACATTTTCATTACTTGCTCGTTGGCTCCACCGTGTAGAGGACCTTTTAATGCGCCGATCGCTGCAGTAACACCAGAATACATATCTGATAATGTAGCTACACAAACGCGAGCAGTAAATGTTGATGCATTTAGCTCATGGTCGGCATGCAGTACCAATGCTTTGTTGAATGCTTCGATTTCAATTTCAGCTGGTTCTTTGCCATGTAACATATATAAGAAGTTTGCAGCATATCCTAATTCAGGTTTTGGTGCAATTGGTTCCAATCCTTTACGGATACGAGAGAAACCAGTTACGATTGTGGAAATTTTTGCTTGCAGACGAATTGCTTTGCGATAGTTCGCTTCTGGAGACATATCATCTGCTTCTTCATCAAATACACCTAGAGTTGAAATCGCCGAGCGTAATGCAGCCATTGGATGTACTGTTTGCAGCGGGTATGATTTAAATTGGTCAAAGATCGCTTGAGGTACTTCGGCATTCTCTGCTAATTGTTTCGTTAACTCAGCTAGCTCGTCCGCTTTAGGTAAACGAGTGTGCCAAAGTAAATACACTACCTCTTCAAATGTAGCGTTCTCAGTTAAATCATCAATATCATAACCAACGTATGTAAGTGTGTCGTCGATAATTGAACTGATTTTTGTTTCTGCAGCTACGATACCTTCTAAACCGCGTGTTGCTGTCATAAAAAATCGCTCCCTCTTAAAATATTTTACTTGTAAGTGCTTTCTTTTACATGTAGCACTAAAGTTCTGCTCATATGAACCTATAAGTAAATCGCTTACATTGCTATTATAATAAATTTTGACGGCTTTGTGAATGAAATTGAAATAATTTAAGAAAAACTCGAATAGATAATGGAAAAAATGTTTAAAAGAGAATATTCAGATTTTAACGAGAGTTGAATTACATAAAATAGAGGTGGTAACTTTGCAATCGAATAAATTCAATGTTTTACCCTACAAAAATAACCTGAAGTATTTGATGCTTCTCCTATATTTTGTAATTCTTTGGCTCATCTTGCCCGTTTCTCTCGGAATCTTTTGTGCCTATTTTCTATATCCCCTCATCCACCTATGTACTAAACATTTAAAAATGCCTTTTATATTAAGTGCAATTCTTATTTCCGCCGCCATCTTTTTTTCTGCTTATACTTTCTTTTATATAACAGTGCAAAGCGTGATCTCGATTTATCCGGAATTAAAAGTTCAAGTTGAAAATTTGGACATACTAAACTCCGGTGACCATATTCTGCTGGAGACGATTTTCAATAAATCTCTTTCCTATGTTGATAGCGCCATTATTGGAATTGCCAATGTATTGCAAGATTTATTGTCTTATATTATTGAATTATTTATCTTTATCGTGGCTTTCTTTTTCTCCATTTTTGAATCGCGCAAAAATCGATATTGGTTCTTTATCTACGTTCCGAAACAATATCGTGAAGAATGGAAAGGGTATTATATAAAAGCAACAAGTTTGTTTGGCTACTTCATCTATGTTGAGTTTCAATTGTTTATCATTACTTTTTTCTTGTTAAGTTTGGGACTAGCAATTTTACATTTTGAACATCCGATTAATAAGTCTTTTTTAATATCGTTAGCAGATGCCCTCCCGTTTTTCGGTATAGGATTGTTCCTGATTCCGATTGCGATTTATTTCTTTACCATTGGAGAAAAATTTCTCTGTTTTGCATTGATCGTTCTTTATATTTTCATCCAGCTGACAAGACAAATCGCAGAGTCGTTGTTATGGGCATCCACTTTTCATTTGCGTACGGTTCATACTTTTTTTATAAGTGCTGCATCGATTTTGCTGTTCGGGTTTTATGGAATTTTGCTGAGCCCGTTTCTTTTTCTCATTGCCGTGAAAATCAAGCAAAAATCTATCGATGAATCATGAACAGTTGTCCATTTTTCATTTTCTTTCTTAACCAAGTATAAATGGCAGGTTTCGCCAGTTTTCTAGTAAACGGAATAATGAGGGCGAAACCTGCAAAATCTGTTATAAATCCGGGAGTTACCAAAAGAATTCCGCCCAAAAAGATAAGGAATGTATCAATCAGTGCTACGCCCGGCAATATCCGAGCTGACATGTTATCACGCATATTGTGCAATGACTGCATGCCTTGTTTTTTGGCGACAATTGCGCCGATTACACTTGTTAGAAGAATAAGGAGCAACGTGTTAAATACACCGATCATTTTTCCGACTATAATAAAAACGGCAATTTCCGCCAATACTGTTGCGAACAAGAGACCAAATATTTTTCTCAAAGAGTAACCTCCATATAATTAAAATGACTTCTATATTATTTACGAATAACTAGGCGGAAAGTTTCATTGAAAATTTTATTTATATAGCAAAAGGGCTGACTTAAAATTCCAAGTCAACCCGCTTTTTTTATTTATACTGAATTACTTTTCTTAAAGAACACTTGCATGACCTTTATAAATAACGCCTGTTTCCGCATCCATTGTAATTTCCTGTCCGTGGCGAATGACCTCGGTTGCTTTGTTTACACCGACGATCACCGGGATTCCAAGGCTTAACCCTACCACTGCCGCATGGCTTGTCAATCCGCCCTCTTCCGTGATAATGCCTGCGCATTTTTTTATAACGGGCATCATTTCACGGTCTGTGCCTACTGTTACTAAAATAGCGCCTTCTGCATCGTAGCGTTTTGCTTCTTCTGCATTTTTCACGACAATTGCATTGCCCACCACGGAAAGTTTTCCGACACCTTGCCCTTTAGCAATCAAATCGCCGATGACATGAACTTTCATCAGGTTAGTTGTTCCAGCCTCGCCCACTGGTACACCGGCTGTAATAATCACCACATCTCCATAATCAACATACCCATGTTTTAATGACTCATCCACGGATAATTCCAAAATCTCATCGGTTGTTGTTACTTTCGGTGTAACAATTGGCGTAACACCCCATGATAACGTCAGCATCTGAGCCGTTGATTGGACATTTGTGATTGCAATAATCGGTACACCTGGGCGATATTTGGCAATCATTTTTGCCGTTGTGCCGCTTGCTGTCGGGGCAAGTACAGCTTTCACTCCCAAGTTGATTGAAGTATAGGAAACCGCTTGGGAAATCGCTTCAGTCATAGTTGTCCCTTTTTCTTTGCTGCGTGTTGCAACAATGGAGCGATAGTCCAATGAGTTCTCTGTATATTCGGCAATTTTATTCATCGTTCGTACGGATTCTACTGGATATTGACCTGCAGCCGTTTCTCCCGAAAGCATGATGGCATCTGTACCATCGATAATCGCATTCGCCACATCACTCGCTTCTGCCCGTGTTGGACGAGGATTGCGTTGCATGGAGTCCAGCATTTGCGTAGCGGTAATAACCGGTTTCCCTACTTGGTTGCATTTTTTGATTAAGTTTTTTTGCACAAGCGGTACTTCTTCTGCCGGAATCTCCACTCCCAGATCTCCGCGCGCCACCATCAAACCATCGGATACTTCGATGATTTCTTCGATGTTATCGACACCTTCCTGGTTTTCAATCTTGGGAATAATCGAGATATGGCTGCCATTATTTTGTTCCAGCAATTCACGGATTTCAAGTACATCACTTGCTGTACGAACGAAGGAAGCAGCAATAAAATCAACGCCTTGCTCAATTCCAAATAAAATATCCTGTGCATCTTTTTCGGTAATTCCGGGAAGTTTCACTGATACACCCGGAACGTTTACACCTTTTTTATTTTTCAGGACTCCTGCATTTTCAACGATTGTATGAATCAAGCCCTTTTCCAGATCCTTCGCCAAAACACGAAGTTCAATTAATCCATCATCCAGTAAAATGCGGTCGTTTTGGTCCACATCGTGAATTAAGTTTTCATACGAAACAGAGAATCGCTCTGCAGTACCAACAACTTCCGTCATGGAAATATCAATTACTTGTCCTTGCGCCAGGTGGATTTCGCCATTTTCCATCGTGTGGGTACGTATTTCGGGCCCCTTTGTATCAAGCAGGATTCCGACTGTTTTATTCAAGCTTTTTGCAACTTCACGAATTGTCGCAATTCGAATGGCATGCTCTTCATGATTTCCATGGGAAAAGTTTAATCTTGCCACATTCATTCCAGCTTCAATCAGAGCTGAGAGTACCTCCGGTGATTCACTTGCTGGTCCAATTGTACATACGATTTTTGTTTTTCTCATTTTCTTCGCTCCATTTACTTTAGTTAAATTGATAGTTCTTTCGATAGTGAATATAAACTTAAATCCGCCTTATGTTTGGTCGTAAAAGCCACTTCAAAATCATAATCATAAATTTGATGGTTTTTTATCCCAACAGCTCGTCCACCCTTGCCCTCCAACAAAACTTCTACCGCTTTTGCGCCTAGACGCCCTGCCAGTACACGGTCTCTTGCAGAAGGCGAACCGCCGCGTTGAATATGCCCCAGTACAGATACCCTTGTCGTAATATTTGCCTTTTCTTTCAGGATTTTCGCGAGTTCGCTTGCGGGCATTACGCCCTCGGCAACAATGATGATACTATGTTTTTTGCCACGGGAAACCCCATGCTCAATGCGCGATAGTATGTCGTCAATATCGTACTGTTCTTCAGGAATTAAAATGGATTCAGCACCTGCAGCAAGTCCGGCCCATAATGCAATGTCGCCTGCATCTCTTCCCATCACCTCAACAATAAAGGAATTTTCATGGGAAGTGGCTGTATCGCGAATTTTATCAATCGATTCAATTACCGTATTCAGTGCTGTATCAAAACCAATCGTATATTCAGTACCCGGAATATCATTATCAATGGTGCCCGGAATCCCTACACAGGGAAATCCTTTCTTAGTAAGTCCCACTGCTCCCCGGTATGTGCCATCTCCCCCGATTACAACAAGGCCTTCAACTCCGCGCTCTTTCATAATTTCGATCGCCCGGAATTGATAGACATCTTCCTTGAATCGCGGGCAGCGAGAAGAAAATAATTTAGTGCCGCCACGTTGAATAATGCCGCCGACGGAACCTAAATCCATCAATTCCATCCTGCCTTCAATAAGGCCTTCATATCCATGGTAAATCCCCATCACTTCCACACCATGGAAATTTGCTTTCCGTACAACAGCACGAATGGCGGCATTCATTCCCGGCGAATCTCCTCCACTTGTCAATACAGCAATTCTCTTCATCCAGTATGTGAACCTCCTAAACTCTTCTCATAAACACATTAGCATAAAAGTGAGTTAATGGTATTATTTCCAACATGTTATAACAATAATTTTACATAAACACCCATTCAAATTTTTATAAATGAGGATATGCGATCGTAACTTTTATTTTACTCTTAATTGAAAAAAAACTCGAGTTTCACAATCCCTAATGCGAAGAAAAGCCAAAGACGACATCGCTTTTGGTCTGTGGAGCTTGGTGATTAAATCATTGGCTAAAAAAAAAAACAAAACCCGGAGTGGATTTTGTTTTTTTACATCAAGATTCCAATTCAATAAACTCGCCAATTTTTCTGAATTTATCATAGCGGCTTTCGATTAATTCTTGCTCTGATAATGTGTTTAATTCAGATAAGGACTTGTGTAGGCAATCTTTTAAATAATTTGCCTGTGCTTGTACATCACGATGCGCCCCACCGGCAACCTCTGTAATAATGCCGTCAATGATGTCCATTTCTTTCAAATCCAACGCCGTAATTTTCATCGCTTCAGCGGCTTGTTTTGCCAAGGATGCGTCCTTCCACAAAATAGATGCTGCTCCTTCTGGTGAGATTACGGAGTACGTTGAATTTTCCAGCATATACAATTTATTTGCAACCCCTAATGCTAACGCTCCCCCACTGCCGCCTTCGCCAATGACAACACTTATGACCGGTACTTTAAGTCCTGCCATTTCAAACAGGTTTCTGGCAATGGCTTCACTTTGTCCGCGTTCTTCTGCCGCTTTCCCAGGGTAGGCCCCCTTTGTATCAATGAAACAAATAATTGGTCTGTTGAACTTTTCCGCTTGCTTCATTAAACGCAATGCTTTTCGATATCCTTCCGGGTGCGGCATACCAAAATTGCGTCGGATATTTTCTTTCGTTGTTTTTCCCCTTTGATGACCGATAATCGTGATCGGTTGTCCATCGAAACTCGCTATTCCCCCAATAATTGCCTCGTCATCCCCAAATGAACGATCCCCATGCAATTCGATGAAATCCGAAAAGATTTGCTCTATATAATCCAAAGTCGTTGGTCTTTGCGCATGTCTTGCCACTTGCACACGGTCCCAAGGCTCCATGTTTGTATAAATTTTCGTCTCCAGCTGCTGCAGTCTTGATTCGAGCGTTGAGATTTCTCCTGACATATCAACATTCGCGGTTTTCGCAACTTCTTTCAATTCTTCGATTTTTTCGCGCAGCTTTACGACAGGTTCTTCAAAGTTCATCGGTTTAGTCATTTGAAACCCCTCCTCTACTGTGCAGTTTTACCAAAGTACCGACCTTATCCCGCATATCCTTGCGGTGGAAAATGGCATCCAATTGCCCATGAGAAAGTAAAAATTCCGCCGTTTGGAAATCATCCGGCAATTTCTCGCGTACCGTTTGTTCGATAACACGTCTTCCGGCAAATCCAATCAATGCCTGCGGTTCAGCAATATTGATATCCCCCAATGATGCAAAACTTGCTGAAACCCCACCGGTTGTCGGGTGTGTCAAGATTGAGATAAACAGCAAACCGTGATCGCTGTGACGTTTTAATGCCACACTCGTTTTAGCCATTTGCATGAGCGAAATAACCCCTTCTTGCATACGTGCGCCACCACTTGCCGTGAAAATGATAAATGGAAGCTCATATTCCGTTGCCTTTTCAATCGCTCGAGTGATTTTTTCGCCAACAACAGATCCCATCGATCCCATACGGAAATGCGAATCCATGATGGCAACAACAACTTGTTCTCCTTTTAAGCTTCCCATTCCAGTTAAAACCGCTTCATTTAACCCCGTTTTAAATGAATCGATTTCAACCTTCTCCAAATAGGAAGGGAATTTTAATGGATTGGAAGTGCGCAAGTTCTCATCAAATGATTCGAATGTGCCTTCATCAAGAAAGATGGAAACGCGTTCCCATGCCGTCATTTTGAAATGAGCATCGCAGTGTGGACATACTTTCAAATTATTTTCAAGTTCTTTTGTTAAATAGATTTTTTTGCATTCGGTACATTTCGTCATTAAATCTGCCGGAAAGGAGTCTTCTTTATTTCGATCTACATTGACGCCTTTTTGTTTCTTTTTGTTAATCGATAATAAACTTCTAATTGCCACTGGTTTTCCCCCTTACATTTTATGATGATGAATTATTTATATATCGAATCCAATTTTCATAGGCCCTTAATGCTTCTTCCTCATATCCTAGTTGCATTGATTTCAGCAACATTTGAAGCATCGGTTTTTCTTCTTTTGTTGAGTATTTTTTTAATGGTACTGCACTATATGCTGCGAGCTGTATCCATATTTTTAAAGCTAGCCGATTGCCGGAAGCGATGATTAATTCTCTTAATAAAAGATCCCTTATGATGCCGTCTTCCAGTTCCAGCTTCATGAATAAGCTTTCCCAAACAGGTAAACTTCTTAAAGATCGATTTGAACAAATAACGCGAATGGCTTCTTTTTCATGCATTCTTCTCGTTGTATGTACATCATCAATCGATTTATTCTCCTGTAAAATGAAGGAAGCCAGTATTTCAACCAATTGGTGAGATTGTCCGGAAGATAAAAATGTCCCCCCGCCATGTCTTGTTTCAATAAGCCCAAGCAGTTCCAGACTTCTTAATGCTTCTCTTACCGAAGACCGGCCTACATTTAATCTTTCCGATAATACACGTTCAGAAGGCAATTTTTCTCCCGGTTGAATCCCCTCATCCTTGATTAACGCCCTTAATTGTTTAACAATCTCTAAAAATACTTTTTTGTTTTCCTGTTTTTTATCCATAAGCACCTCGCAAGACGATACCTTAGAAAAGCGCAAACGTCCCTGGCCGCGTGTCGTTCAAATCCCGTGTCCGCAGCTTTGATCGTTCAAACTCTGAACCGATTAAAGCTGTGGATCTTTTGAAATCTCACGCAGCCCGCGCTAAACGTAAAAAAAGACATAAATTTAACCGTTCAATTTTAAAATCACATAACAAACATATTTAGCTGCTGATATCAAATAATCAGCAAAAAAGAAAAGTGGTCTGACCACTTTTTATAAGAATACATAATGTTAATTCATTTGTAAAGAAAAAACTGCACATTTTCGCGCAGTTTTTGTATTTCTTTCCATTTTTAGCTCGTTATTGTTTTATTTTCATGGATTTTACCTTTATTTGTGCACTTCCATTCCTATATTCCAATGCACCTTCCACCAGCACCATACAATCCTCTCTGATCCAGGCCCTCACTTCATTATAAGTTTGGGGGAAAAGTGTTGCCGAAATTGTTCCAAATTCATCCTGGACTTGTACAAAAGCCATTAATTCCCCTTTTTTTGTTCGAATTTGGCGAATGCTTTCTACCATGGCTACGATTTTAACGAACGAATGAGGTTTCAAATGAGCGAGCTCTTTTATCGTTAAATGAATGTCCTGCATTTTTGCTCTTTCCAGCATTACCGGATGTTCGGATAGATAGAATCCTAATACTTCTTTTTCAAATTGGAGCTTCATTTTATCCGGAATTGGTGGAACTTCTACATATTTTGGTTTGCCAAACAACAAACCATCTCCTGAAAATAGATCTTGGTCCCCTTCATTTGGCCGGACCAGTGAAGCATGCTTCTCCGCTGCCTCAATTGATGCCAGCAGGATTGCCCGATCTTTTCCAAAATCATCGAGTGCTCCTGATTTTATCAATGGTTCCATGACTTTACGAGTAAAATGATGGGCACTTAAACTTACCGCCAAGTCAAATAGATCTTCGAAAGGTTGATTTTTTGCTTTTCGAACGCTCGTTATTTTCTCCAAAAATGGATGGGGGACCCCTTTAATCGCCGATAAACTAAAGCGAATGTTCCCATTTTCTACGGTGAAAAATCTTTGGCTTATTTGAATAGATGGTTTAAGTATGCCAATACCTTTATTGCGTGCTTCCAATATGAGCTGAAATAGCTTTTCGTGATTTCCTGTAGCATTCGTCATGAGCGCCGCATAGAAGTTAGCAGGGAAATTTGCCTTGAGATAAGCCATTTGGTAGGAAATGATGCTATATGCAACGGCATGGCTTTTGGGGAAACCATAATCTGCAAATCGAACGATTAGTTCGTATATTTCAATTGCAATCTGTTCAGAATAGCCTTTCGAGACTGCACCTGAAACAAAGGATTGTTGCTGCTGTTCCAGCACTTCCTTTTTCTTTTTGCTCACCGCTCTGCGCAGCAAATCTGCTTGTCCAATCGTAAACCCGGCAAAAGTATGGGCAATTTGCATAATTTGCTCTTGGTAAACGATGACTCCATAAGTTTCGGCTAAAATAGGCTGGAGAACGGGATGCGGCATAACAACCGGCTCCATCTTTCTTTTCCTTCTCGCATAAACCGGAATAAATTCCATTGGACCTGGACGATAAAGCGCATTCACTGCCACGATATCAAGAAAATGGGTGGGCGCTATTTCTTTCAATGCATTTTTCATGCCATCTGATTCCAGCTGGAAAATACCTGCTGTATCACCTTGCCTTAAAAGCTCGAATGTCTTTTCATCATTAAAAGGGATTGCATTAAAATCCAGCCATTTTTTATGTGTAAAGTAGATGGATTGACGAATACTTTCCAGTATTGTTAGATTTCGAAGTCCCAGAAAATCCATTTTTAATAGGCCGATTCTTTCAACTTCCTGCATGGGCCATTGCGTTAAATAAATGTCATCATGCCCTTTTTCAATCGGAACCACCTCGACCAATGGCATTGGACTAAGAACAACGCCTGCTGCATGCGTAGATGCATTTCGGGGCAATCCTTCCAATTTTTTTGCCACCTCAAACCAGCTTTTCCGTATTTGTTCAGCTTCTACCCAATTGCGAAGAGCTTCCGAACCGGCATAAGCTTCTTGCAAGGTAATTCCAAGTTTGTTTGGGATGAGTTTAGAGATGAGTGCAATGGTTTCACTTTCAAAATTAAACATTCTTGCCACATCCCGCGCAACTGCTTTAGCGGATAACGTGCCGAATGTGATAATTTGTGCAACATGCTGCTTGCCGTATTTGTTGGCAACATATTGTATGACTTCCTGGCGTTTGGTATCTACAAAGTCGATATCGATATCCGGTAACGTTATTCGCTCGGGATTCAAAAAACGCTCGAACAATAAGCCATATTTCAGAGGATCAACTTGCGTAATGTATAAACAATATGCCACCAAGGAACTGGCAGACGACCCACGGCCTGGACCGGTTAAGATGTTGGCATTTTTGGCATAATGCATAAAATCACTAACGATTAAAAAATAATCTGCATACCCCATAGAAGTAATCACTTCCAGCTCATAATGCAAGCGATTGAGATAGGCTTCATCTGGAGCAGTGGTTTGCAATCGTTCATTTAGGCCGTTCAACGCCATTTCATATAAAAGTTTTTCTGCGGTTTGTCCATTTTCCAGCGGAAATTTCGGCATAAAGTGTTCATTGAAAGTTAAATCAACGTTGCAACCCAGCAGTAATTTTTCACTTTCTGCGAGCATCTGGGGCTGATCATGATACCAATCATGCCATTCTCTTGCTGTGGGAATATACTGGTTTTGTTCTTCATTTTGTACGCCTTCGCTAAGTTTCACGCCTGATTCAATTGCTTTCGCTACTTTATAGGCAAAATAATCTTCGCGATTCAAAAATAGCGATTCATGAATTGCCGCACATTTAATTTCGAGCATGTTGCTTAATTGCACAGCAGCATTCTCAAATGGTGAAATAATGCCGCCGCTTCGGGAGATGCCCATATAAAAATGAGGATGGAAAGTATCCGCCAGCTGCTTTAAATAAGGAAGGTGACCATGATCCGTCCAGGATTCTTTATAGGTTGGCAGAACTGCTGCACAACCTTTTGAATAGGCCGCCAACCAACGAAAAGGTATTGTCTCATCATCGCGAATGGAAGCACTGCTGCTAAGTTTCAGCAGATTTTGATATCCCTCGTTATTTCTCGCGTAAATGACTAGTGGGATGATCATTTCATCTGTCATTTCAATCTCAACGGCCAAACCTACTACAGGATGAATGCCGCTTTTTTTTAGTGCAAGCCAAAAAGGCAAAAGTCCGTACAATTTCGAATTGACCATTGCACAACTTTTTGCCTTTTGTGATTGTAAAAAAGGGATGAGCTCTTCTATACGAATCGTACTTTTCAACAAATCCGCACTCGTTCGTATTTGTGGATATACAACTGTCACACAACATCCCTCCTATGATAAGTTCAAATGCGCCTTGGCGTATTTGTTTGCCCAGATTTTTTCGAGCAAGCTCAGGCCTGTACGATGCAGGTCAGTTAGCCGTGGTCGCAGGACGCGACGATCTTAGGCTAACTTCCTCTTAAATTTCCTATAAAATCTGTGGCATCCGCCGGAGGCTAACTTTATTCAGTAGAGGATCTAAACCCTACCGAAATGTTTACTTTATTGTACAGATCTATCCGTTTAAGTAGTAGGTGATTTTTACTGAATAAAGTTAAAAGTACGACAAACTTCTTTTAAATCTTCTATCGCCCGGTCAGCTTCTTCCCAAGAGTAAACAGTTGCCCCCGAAGCCAGCGGATGGCCGCCGCCATGATATTTCTTCGCAAGACCATTAATAATTGGTCCTTTTGAGCGTAAACGAACGCGAATCTGGTTGGATTCTTCGACAAAAATTACCCAAGCCTTGATTCCTTTTACATCGCTTAAAGAACCTACCAACAAGGAAGTGTCCGAAGCTGTTACCTGGAATTTTTCCAATATTTCCCTTGTTAATTTAATATAACAAGCTCCATTTTCATCAAGTTTAAAGTTTTCGTAAATATAGCCTTGCAGATGGAGAAGGTTGGCTTCTTTTTCATACATTCCATTAAACAATTCATTGCGGTCAAAGTTGTATTTAATTAGTTGACCAGCAATTTCAAACGTTTTAACCGTGGCGCTTGGATATAAGAAACGTCCAGTATCCCCCACAATTCCGGCAAATAGAAGGCGTGCACTCGCATCGGACAATTTCCAATTTTTATACTCTTGTCCTTCCAAAAATAATTCGTAAATCAATTCGCTGCATGAGCTGGCGCTTGTATCTACCCAAAGCAGATCACCATAGGCATCATCATTTGGATGATGATCAATCTTAATTAAAAAAGAACCGGTATTGTAACGCGTATCATCAATACGATCAGTATTGGCAGTATCCGTTACAAAAATTAAACTATCGGCATAGACCTCATCCTGAATAACTTGAGGCGTTTCCAAGAAAGCCAGCGAAGGATCCGGCTCTCCAACTGCATATATCGTTTTATCGGGATAGTTTGCTTCCAACAAACGTTTTAGGCCAAATTGAGAACCGTATGCATCAGGATCCGGCCGCACATGACGGTGAATGATAATTGTGTCGTACTGTTCGATTTTGTCGATGATTTGTCGTTTCAAATGAAATTCCCCCTGTGGTCTTGAAGTCTCTGTCTGACTTTACAGAATTATTATACTATCTTTTACTTTCCTATCGGCTAAAAAATCGTTAAAATAATGAAAGCACGTTATACATAATTCTAGGTATTTCACCTTCCGGGAGGTAAAAGAATTGGCAAACTTAATTTTTGTATTTTTTATTATCGTCACGTTTGTAGCTTATTTCTACTATAAAACGAAGGAATTTCGTTCTACATTGCCCATCCAAAAGAAGTGGTATAAAGCAAAAGCAGGAGTAGCTCTGGGTATTTTCGTCATTGTATTCGGTCTCAATACGTCCATTGTCTACCCTACACTTGTCGGATTTTTGATTGCAGCCGCCTTTGTTATTATCGGCTTCATGAAATCCTTCTCAAGCTATAAACAAGTTCGCCACGAAGGTAAATTCGTGAAAGAAGAATACGAGCTAAATAGAAATTGTTAATCAAATATGCCTTGGCATATTTGGAGCCCAGATTTTTTCGAGCAAGCTCGAAAAATAACCATTGAAAATCTGTGGCATCCGCCGGAGGCTTATTTTTATTTAGTGGGTTATAGCCCACTAAATAAAAATAAATAGGCAATATACAAAAAAATATGTATATTGCTTTTTTTATCGTTCCAATAGTTGGAACATCATCATGGCTTTACCGACTAGAGTAGTTTCATGGAACACGTCAAAATCCATTTTAACGAACTTTCGACTCATATCCAGAATATGAGGGACAACGGTTAAGACGCTTTCCATCTGTATTGGTTTTATAAAATAGATTGTCATATTTTCTGCTACTGCATCTCCGCGTTTTCTCCGTTTCAATGCAAAAGACCCCACTTCGGCAAGCAGTGTTGTAAATGCCCCATAGGAAATGGCGCCATATTGGTTCGTCATTTGAGGAGTTACCGTAAATTCAACCACGACATCTTCTTCTCCCATGACTTTCATTTCACTTTTGACAAGATCATCAATTGTTTCCCCATGCTGCGGTTGACGCTGTGCATGCTGCAATGCTTTTAGCACGTCTTGTCGGCTAATGACCCCCTGCAAAACGTTATCTTCGTTTACAATCGGCAATAAGTCGATACCTTCCCAGATCATGCGGTGTCCGGCAGAAGCAACCGAAGTTTTCATCGACCCTGAAATCGGATTTTTCGTCATCACTCGATCAACTGTTTCGCTATCTTCTTTTCCGATTACGTCCTTGGCGGAAACCATGCCTACCAATTTGTTTGACGTTGTCACAACCGGAAAGGCACCGTGCGTCGTTTGCAGGTTTAATCGATGGAAATCAGCAATCGTGGCAGTAGTTTTGAGTGTAGCCGTTTCTTCAATCGGAACATAGATATCTTCAATTAATAAAATATCTTTTTTAATTAATTGGTCATAAATTGCACGGTTGATCATCGTCGCAACGGTAAATGAATCATAGCTCGAAGAAATAATCGGAAGTTCCAGTTCATCCGCCAATTTCTTGTTTTCCTCCGTTGTATCAAATCCGCCCGTGATTAAAACCGCAGCCCCTTCTTTTAAAGCATTTTCATGGGCTTTAAATCGATTTCCAACGATCAACAGACTTCCTGCATCTGTATAGCGCATCATGTCTTCCAGCTGCATGGCGCCAATGACGAATTTACTTAATGTCTTATGCAAACCATCTTTTCCGCCCAACACTTGTCCATCGACGATGTTAACGATTTCAGCAAATGTTAAGCGTTCAATGTTTTCTTTTTTCTTTTTTTCTATTCGGATTGTTCCAACTCGTTCAATGGAACTAACTAGGCGGCGATTCTCTGCTTCTTTAATTGCACGGTAAGCAGTTCCTTCACTCACTTGCATTTCCTTTGCAATTTGTCGTACAGAGATTTTATCTCCTACAGGTAGTGATTCTATATATTGCAATATTCTCTCATGTTTTGTTGACACTACTATCACCTATTCCCATCTATCTTTCCTTGTTGCCATTGTAACACATTTTCTTTTATGTATATAAGAAAAGCGCAAGCGCCCCGTTTTGCCATCGACAAGTGTTTTATGTATCGAAAGCGAAGCGTCAGATACAGATGTTTTGAGGACCGAAAGCGAAGCGACAGGTACATTGTCGGCACTTGGACATCCATGTGCGGCGGAGGGCCCGAATCGCGAAGCTTTTCACGTTTTCGACCGAGGACAGATTTTTTTGCGCGAAAGCGTAGCGACAGCAGCAGACCGCGCCTCAAGGGGCTGGGAGGCTTGCGCTGGACACTATTAGAAAAACGCAGCCCGACCAAAATGGGCCGAGCTGATGTTTTCGTTATGCGGATTTCTATGAATTCTAATTTTACTATCCTTAAAAAAGAGCAGCGAAAGTATAGATCCATTGAACAACTTTGATTCAACTTAAATTTTCGCTGCTACTCATCTGATTAAAGCTCTATTTTTTCGCCAGGCTTGGCAATTTGCACTTTGCTGCCTTTCACAAGCTCTGCAAAAACATTCGGGTCTTGTTTGATTACCGGGAATGTATTGTAGTGAATTGGCACTGCAATTTTCGGTTTCAATAATTCAACCGCAAACGCTGCATCATCCGGTCCCATTGTAAAATTATCACCGATTGGCAGGAAGGCTACATCAATTTCATTCCGGTCCCCTATTAATTTCATATCCCCGAATAACGCCGTATCGCCTGCATGGTAGATTGTTTTTCCTTCCGCGTAAAATAAAATCCCACCAGGGTTTCCAGCGTTGATGACTTCGTTTTCCGTTTCATAAACCGAGCCATGGAAAGCCAGCGTATACTTTACCTTCCCAAATGGAAATTCATAAGAACCGCCAATGCCCATCGGATGCACATTCAACCCTTGCTTTCCAAGATAAACTGCAAGTTCGTTTGGCGCGACAACAAGCGCATTATTGGATTTGGCAAGCGCAAGCGTGTCCCCCACATGATCATTGTGTCCATGGGTCAGTAATATAACATCCGGTTTCTCATTCTCTACTCTCAAATCCGTTAATTCATTACCGTTAATAAAAGGATCAATTAAGATGGTTGTGTTATTCGTTTTAATTTTTACAATTGAATGTCCATGATAAGATAATTCCATGATTTATCCTCCTTCAAATTGTGTTCAATTGTATAGTATTCGATTTTATTCGTCTTTTCCCTTCTTTTGATATACTATAAAGTATCTTCACAAATTTTTAATACTCTTTAGGAGGATGTTATGGATAAATTACTACAACTTCAAAGTTACTTAAAAGAAAATCATTATGATGCTGCATTTATTACAACTCCTGATAATGTTTTTTATTTCTCCAATTTTAAAAGCAATCCCCATGAACGCTTATTGGGTATTATGGTTTTCAAGGATGCCGAACCGTTTTTGATTCTTCCAAAAATGGAAACACTTGATGCGAAAAACGCCGGCTGGACTCAAGAAATCATCGGCCACCTGGATACAGACAATCCATGGCAATTAATTGCACAAGCGATTGATTCGCGCGGTCTTACAATTTCTTCGATGGCCATCGAAAAATCGCATCTAACCGTTGAGCGATTGGAAGCTCTACAAGGTCTTTACCCCAAAACCGAAATTGTTAGACTGGATGAACAGATTAATGGAATGCGTGTGATTAAAGATGAAACTGAAATCGAGAAAATGCGAAAAGCAGCGCAACTTGCGGATTACGCGATTGAAGTAGGCTGCCAGGAAATAGCAGAAGGAAAAACCGAAATGGAGATTTTGACAGCGATCGAAAATGCCATCAAAGCAAAAGGTTGTACAATGTCTTTTGAAACGATGGTTCTGTCGGGACCGAAATCTGCCTCTCCTCATGGAACGCCGGGAGACCGAAAAATTCAAAAGGGCGATATGGTTTTATTTGATTTGGGGGTCATTTTTGAGGGGTACTGCTCTGACATTACTCGAACAGTGGCATTCGGCGAAGTATCGGAAGCGCAAAGAGAAATTTACCATGCCGTCCATCAGGCCAATGAAAAGGCAATTGCCGCTGTAAAACCGGGTGTACGCGCCATGGATTTGGACAAAATTGCCCGTGACACGATTACAGATGCAGGGTTTGGTGAATATTTTACACACCGCCTCGGACATGGTCTCGGTATCTCCGTCCATGAATATCCTTCTGTTACCGGAACAAATGAAATGGTGCTGGAACCAGGAATGGTCTTTACCATTGAACCGGGAATCTATAAGTCCGATGTGACAGGTGTCCGTATTGAAGATGACGTAGTCGTGACAGATGATGGCGTTGAAGTATTAACGAAATTCACGAAAGAATTGATTGTTCTCTCCTAATAAAAATGACGCGAAGATCCATACTTCGCGTCACCTTTTAATTTCCCTCTTTTACTAATTCTTGTTCACTTGTTGACTTCCTGCCTAAATAGGCTTCCACAATACGAGGGTCCGTCAATAAATCCGCAGCATTTCCTTCAACGATTATTTTGCCTGTTTCCATGACATAACCATAATCTGCAATTTTCAATGCCTGTTTGGCATTTTGTTCAACTAACAGAACTGTTGTGCCAGCACTATTTATTTCTTTTATAATATTGAAAATGTCTGCTACGATTAAGGGAGCAAGTCCCATTGAAGGCTCGTCCAATAACAGCAGTTTCGGTTTCGATAATAACGCTCGAGCGATTGCCAGCATTTGCTGCTGCCCCCCGGACAAAGTTCCTGCCATTTGGGACTGTCTTTCTTTTAAAATGGGAAAACGTTGCATTACCTCTTCTATTTCTGCTTTTACAGCTTTATCTTTACGATGATAAGCACCCATTTCCAAATTCTCCAACACTGTCATGCTGGATAATATGGCACGACCTTCCGGCACTAAAGCAATGCCTTTTCTCAGCAACTGATCTGGACGTAAAGCTGTTACTTTTTCTCCTAAAAATTCAACTGTCCCCTTTTTAGGGTTCAATAATCCTGCAATTGTTTTCATCGTTGTAGATTTTCCAGCGCCATTCGCACCAAGCAGCGTAATAATCTTGCCTTCTTGTACTTCCATGTCAATTCCCTTTAACGCTTGGATTTGGCCATAATACGTTTCAACATTTGATAATTTAAGCAATTTCCTCTTCCTCCTCTTTACCGAGGTAGGCTTCAATTACCGCTTCGTTATTTTGTATTTCATATGGTGTACCTTCAGCAAGTTTTTCACCGAAGTTCAATACGGCAATACGGTCACAAAGTTTCATAACAAGCGGCATATCGTGCTCGATTATTAAGACGGTAATCCCTTTTGATTGAATGATCTTGATTAAATCATACAAACTATCTGTTTCTTTTTCATTCATGCCCGCAGCAGGTTCGTCCAATAATAATAGTTTCGGTTTACTAGCCAGCGCTCTAGCAATTTCTAATCTCCTTTGCTGTCCATAAGCTAGATTTTCTGCCAAGAGATCTTTATTTTCAAAAAGCCCTACTAACTTTAAAAGCTCTTCCGCATTTTTTTCGAGTTCTTGCTCCTCTTTTCGTTGAGCTTTTGTTCGAAACACACTGCTAAATACACCAGAAGAACTCCGGCTATGACCACCAACCATTACATTTTTCAAGGCAGACATTTGGGAAAAAAGACGAATATTTTGGTAAGTTCGACAAATACCTTTTTCCGTAATTTTATGAGATTTGAGGCCGGTAATGTTTTCATCATTAAAAACGATTTCTCCAGAGGAAGGCTCGAAAATATTCGTAATTAAATTAAACATGGTTGTTTTTCCTGCACCATTTGGTCCGATCAATCCGTAGATTTCTCCTTGCTTGATAGAAAAAGAAACATTTCTTAGGGCATGAATGCCACCGAAGTTTTTTGAGACATTTTTAATTTCAAGAACCACTAGCGCATGCCCCCTTTTGAACGTTTTAATCCTTTAACTCTACTTAATAAATGGATATCAAGTATTCCCTGCGGCCGAACTGCCATAAGAATGACGAGCATGATTCCGTAAATAATATAACGGTACTCACTTACAAAACGTAATACTTCAGGTATTAAGGTTAAGAAAATGGCGCCGAATATAGAACCGATAATAACTTCACTTCCACCGAAAACAGTGAAAATCAAAATCTCAACAGCTCGGTGGTATGAAAAATCCGAAGGTGATATATAGCCCATTACGTGAGCAAACAATGATCCTGCCAACCCTGCTAAAAATGCTCCTTGTGCAAAGGAAAGAACTTTGAAATACGTAATATTGATCCCCATCGATTCTGCCGCTTTTTCATCCATTTGAATCGATGAAAATGATCTTCCCACCCTCGAATTTTGCTGTCTGACAACAAACCAGATTGTGGCCATGACGATTATAAATAACAATAGGAAAACCATTAAAAAAACAAACTGATTATTTTTCAACCCAATCATTGACGGTTCAAACCCAAATCCACGTACTAAATTTAATAGTTCTCTACCAATTTGCGGGATGCCAGTAAGACCGATTGATCCCTTTGTAACCGAATCCCAATTTACGAAGATAACACGGATAACTTCCCCAAGACCTAAAGTGGCAATCGCCAGGTAAACTCCTGTTAATCGCAAAGATGGAATGCCGATAATAATACCCAATATACCGGCAACACAAGCTCCTCCTACCACACCGACCATAATCGGCAAATCAAAATTAATTGTTAATAATGCAGAAGTATAAGCACCAACCCCCATAAACCCCGCACTTCCCAAAGATAACTGTCCTGACGATAAAGGCACATAAACACTGACCGCCAGTAGAATATTAATTAATATGAACGAACCGATTTGCAAATAATATGGATTGATAAAATCTAGCACACAATCACCTGCCTTCTGCTATCTTTGAGCCAAAGATTCCTTGGGGTCTTAATAAAAGAATAAAAATAATCATAATAAATGCAATGGCGTCTCGATAGCCAGAATCACCATATGCAACAAGGAAGGTTTCAGATAATCCTAAAATCAAACCACCAACCATTGCTCCTTTGACATTGCCCATGCCACCTAAAATAATAATTGCAAGACCCTTTAGACCAATTGCCAATCCCATTTGGGGACTTACTGAGTTAAAGGCCATCCCAACTAAAATTCCTGCAATGCCTCCCATTGCAGAAGCAATGATGACTGTTAATGTTATAATTTTTTTCGTATTTACTCCTAGAATACTAGCCGTTTCTAAATTTTCAGCAGTGGCACGCAAAGCTTTTCCTGCTTTGGTTTTCGACAGCCAAACTGAAAGGCCGATCATTAAAACGATGGAAATAACAAAAATAACGATTTGTACGATATAAATTGAGACTGATCCAATTTCAATACTAATTTCCGCAAATTCTGTACGAAACGGTTTATTGCCTGCCCCAAAAATATGGTGAGATAGATTTTCAAGCAGGATGGAGACACCTATCGTACTAATCAATGGCGCTAAATGAGATACACCCTTCTTCCCTCTTAAAGGACGCAGCGTCATTCGTTCCAACAAGTAGCCTAAAATGCCTGTCACTACAATAGAAGCTATAAAGGCAAGCCATAATGGCCAACCAAGTACGCCTGTCGTCATTACTCCTACAAAGGCTCCAACCATGAAAATTTCACCATGTGCCATATTTATAATGCCTAAGACACCAAAGACCAGGGTAAAACCCAGGGCAACAATTGCATAAATGCTGCCCAGAGTTAATCCATTAATTAATTGTTCTAATAGCAAATTTAATCATCCTTTAATATCATTTTTGTCAATCTGCTTTTTGCAAAAATGAAATCACTTAGTCCATTTTATAGAATCATATTTATATTCAGTTCCTCGCATTCTAAATGATTATTCGAACTCTATGAATTTTCCGTCTTTTATTTCTACAACTTTAACATCCATTACAACATCGCCTATTTCGTCAAAAGAGAAGTTGCCAAGCAAGCCTTCAAAATCTTTTGTTTCTGCTAAAGCTTCATGGAATAATTCACGATCTGCTTCTCCTGCTCTTTTTAAAGCATCTGCATAAATGTATAATGCGTCATAAGCTTGAGCTGCAAATTGGTCTGGACGTTTACCATACGCAGCTTCATATTTTTCATTGAATTCAACCACTTTTTGCTCATCAGATTCTCCAAACCATGGGGTAGCTACAATTAAACCATTCGCTGCATCTCCAGCTATTTCAATTACTTGTGGTGAGTTGAAACCATTACCTCCAACGAATGGCACTTCAATACCCATTTTACGAGCTTGGTCCATGATTACTGCACCTTCATTATATAAAGCTGATGCTAAAATTAAATCTGGATTCGTATTTTTGATTTTTGTTAACTGTGCATTATAATCACTTTGTCCTTTTTGGAAGGTTTCAATTGTTAAAATTTCTAATCCCATCTCTTCCGCTGTTTTTTTCATTGTATCGAAACCGGATTGCGTTAATACATCATCATTCCCATAAATCATTGCTACTTTTTTAGCTCCCGTTCTTTCGATAGCTTTTTCCATTGCAGTTGGAATTGCCAATGCCTCAGGAATCGCATTTCTGAATACATAGTCACCAATTTCAGGGATTCCTTCAGCTGTTGTTGAAGTTCCCATAATTGTTATTCCATTTAAGTCTGCTTCCGGAGCAACTGCAAAAAATTCAGTACTCAATGTCGGTCCAATAATGGCAAGTGTGCTATCGTCACTCATTAATTTTTGTGATGCCGAAAGTGCTTGCTCTGCTTCACCTGCAGAATCTTCTATTACCAATTCAATATTAACCTCACCATTTTCATTAATCTCGCTTTGCGCTAATTTTAACCCCTGTGTGATTGCTTCCCCATAAGCAGCACCTGCCCCAGTTAAATAAGAGATCACTCCAAATTTTGCACTGATCTTTTCATCCGTTTGTTCAGTAGTTGAACCCTCATTTCCTGTACTTTCCCCACTACATGCAGTAAGCAGAAGCAGCATTAATACCGAAAAAAACAATGATGCTTTCCGTAAAACCTTCATCCTTATTCCCCCTCATACTACTATTTTTGTAAATTACTTCTATAATTAAATTATATTTCATAAGAAAAGTAAATAAAAATTCCAAATAATTAGTATTTTCTGAACTATTTTAAATAAAAAACTACCTGTTAGATTAATTTCTAACAAGTAGTTATAAGAGATAGTTAATTTAATTATAAAAGAGAATCTACCGGCACGTATTCTCGCCCTTGATCTTCCGCAACCGCTTTATAGACAACATGTCCTTTTAAAGTATTAATTCCTTTTCGCAATGCTTCATTATCAAGGCAGGCTTGCTTGTAGCCTTTATTGGCAATTTGCAGCGCATATGGAACTGTGTTGTTCGTCAGCGCAATGGTAGCAGTACGCGGTACCGCTCCCGGCATATTGGCTACTGCATAGTGAACGACACCGTGTTTAACGTAAGTAGGGTTGTCATGGGTCGTCACCCGGTCGGTTGTTTCAAAACTGCCTCCTTGGTCAATGGCGATATCAACAATTACTGAGCCAGGGCGCATTGTTTTGACCATTTCTTCCGTTACCAGTTTCGGTGCTTTGGCGCCGGGAATTAATACAGAGCCGATTACCAAATCAGAATTTTTTACCGATTCTGCAATATTGTAAGGGTTTGAGATTAACGTCTGAACCGAGGAACCAAAAATATCTTCGATTTGTCGAAGGCGCTCCGGATTTAAATCCAATATGGTTACTTCCGCTCCCATCCCAACCGCAATCCGGGCTGCATTTGTTCCTGCCATGCCACCCCCAATCACGGTTACCTTGCCGCGCGGGACGCCGGACACTCCGCCCAGAAGAATCCCTGTTCCTCCATTCACTTTTTCCAAATATTGAGCTCCAACTTGCACGGACATTTTGCCTGCCACTTCACTCATTGGCGTTAGCAACGGCAATGAACGGTTAGGCAATTGAACCGTTTCATATGCAATGCCTACCACTTTGTGATCCAGTAAGCTTTGCGTTAACTCCAGCTCCGGAGCCAAATGCAAATAAGTAAACAAGATTAAGTCTTCACGGAAAAATTGATATTCGCTTGGAATCGGTTCTTTTACTTTCATGACCATTTCTTGCGACCAAGCTTCTTTTGCTGTCCCCACAATTGTTGCACCTGCTGCTGAATAATCCTCATCCGAAAATGAAGAACCTACCCCCGCGCCCGTTTCTATAAACACTTCATGCCCGGCACTTGTCAAGGTTACTACGCCAGCTGGTGTCATTGCTACACGATTTTCATTATTTTTTATTTCTTTTGGCACGCCAATTTTCATCCCGAGTCCCTCTCCCCCATATAGAAATATGTATGATACAATTTTATAATAACAACTTATTTCCTCACTTGTAAATCAATAGACTTAAAATTTGAAAAATTTAAAAAGCAGTTTCATAGATTGTTATTTGTAAAAAATGACAATTAAGTGGATATTATTAGTAAAGATTGTGAACGTTTTCATTTATGTTTGATTTTACATTATTTCGTCTATTTATTTGATATAATAGAATTATAAAAAAGGAGGAATTTTTATGACTCAATATAAAAATATCGTAGTCGCTGTAGATGGTTCCAAAGAAGCAGAATATGCTTTCAAAAAATCAATTGAAATTGCAAAAAGAAACCCTGAAGCAACACTAAACTTAGTGAATGTAATTGATACTCGTTCCTTTGCAGCTATTGAAGCCTACGACCGCTCCATTGCAGAACGTGCGCAAAGCTTTTCCGAAGACTTGTTAAATGGCTATAAACAACAAGCAGAAGCTGCCGGCGTTCATAAAGTAAACAATATTATTGAATATGGTTCTCCTAAAACAATCATTACAAAAGAACTTTCAAATGTAGTAGACGCAGATTTAATCATCTGTGGCGCCACAGGTTTAAATGCCGTTGAAAGATTCCTGATCGGTTCTGTTTCCGAAGCAATTGTACGTTCTTCTAAATGTGATGTTTTGGTTGTTAGAACTCCAGAATAAATCGCAATTATTTCGCTTATCTCAAGCCCTTTTGCAGTTAATCACTGTAAAGGGTTTTTTATTTAATTTGCATTCAAAGAAAAAATCAGCGAAGGGTGTCCTGAAAATACTTTTCAGACGGCCCTTCGCTGATTGAGGATTCATGCTATTTATTTTCTTTCCACATTTGAACTTTTTCAAAAAACAGCGATAATGCTTCTTTGTTGGACATATTGGGCACTTTTGCCAATAATACTTCCCGTGGCGCTCGAGCCGCCGTACTTTGCTTTTGCAATATTAACAGGCTTTTTTCGTGAGCCTTGGATGCGAATAGATTTTCCGGCAGCTGGATGACCGCTTGAATCCAAGCATTCTTTTTTAAATACTTATGTAAATCTTTCGATTGCTCAGATTCAAACAAGTTCGCTGGAATTAGGAAAAACAAATAGCCGCCTTCTTTTGTATGATTGATTGACTGTTCGATGAGGAGGTGGTGGGAATAGCTCATTCCTTCATGGGCACAAAGTTCATATTCTACCGCTGTCTCTTCATTTGGATAATAGCCAACAGGCAAGTCGCAAACAACCGCATCGACTGGATCGACCAGGAGCTTTTGCAATGCATCCTGATGATAGAGCAGTACTGGCTGTTCAATCAATTCGGCTGTATCTGCTGCAAGTCGAATTAATAATTCATCGACTTCTACGCCAGTAGCCGAAGTTTTGCCATCTAATAAATTCATGACGGTAAAAAGCAGATTTCCAGTTCCGGCTGCAACGTCCAATAATGAAATTTGTCTATTTTTAATGTCTTCTGCAAAAAATTGTTGGACAAAATAGCCAACCAAAAGCCCGAGCGTATCAGGAGTCATTTGATGGTTGGGCTGTGAATTTTTTCGCATTCCCTTTAAGATGGCGATCTGTATGGCTTTTCGAATTTCTTCCTTCGACGCATCATGGCCAATCCACTGCGTTTGATTGTCCAAAATTTCTTCCAGTGATTGCAATACGCCTTCCAAAAATGTATATTCGCCACTTGACTCGTATTTCTCCGCTTTTTCATTGATAAAAGAAAATATTTGTTCAAACTTTTCCATAGGTAACTCCTTTTATATAAAATCAAATACACCTTGGCGTATTAAACCTGTCGCAGCTTTCGCGCAAATAAATTGACTTCAATGAAGTAAATCACCCACTCAAGAACTTGAGTGGGTGCTTGTTCATTCTATCAAACTATTAATTAAATTAACGCTTTTACAGCTTCGATTGCTGCTTCATAATTCGGATGGCTAGTTCCTTCTGGTACATATTCAACATATGTCACGGTACCTTCTTTGTCAATGACAAACACGGATCGAGCAAGCAACCGCAGCTCTTTCATATAAACACCGTATGCTTCGCCGAAAGATAAATCTCTATGGTCTGAAACAGTTTGTACACCTTCCAAACCGGCAGCTGCACACCAACGTTTTTGAGCAAATGGTAAATCCACCGATACCGTATAGAATGCCACATCATTCCCCAAACCTGCTACTTCTTCATTAAAACGGCGAGTTTGTGCATCACAAACACCTGTATCCAATGATGGTACAACAGAGAATAAGCGTACTTTTCCTTGTGAATCTTTTAACGATACAGGCGATAAATCATTTGCAAGCACTGTGAAGTCAGGAGCTTGATCTCCTACCTTTACTTCATTTCCTACCAATGTTACTGGGCTGTTTTTAAAAGTTACTTGTGCCAAATGGGAACCCTCCTTTTGTTTACGTAATTAATCTTACTAAAGTTAATTCCTATTTTGCAAATAAGTACGCTTACATATTTTTACGTTTCCATTTCAAACTAGATTGTAGGTGAAATTGTCTGATGGCTTTCATAATCTTCATCGCGAGAATGGTCCACCACAATTTCTTTCTTTCGTTTGATAAATACTTTTTCCTGAACGACGACTGTGTCTGCAATAATATCATTCAAACCATGGTTTTTCGGCATGAATGCCACCAGCAAGTATAGGAATGGGAGTTTGTTGCTAATGAAACGACCTATAATTTCTCTAAATAGAACCGTTGCCCAGTCTAGTCGATCAGCATTTTTATGCTTCACTTTCAGGCCGAAAATCATCTTTCCAAGAGTTTGTTGCCAAAACTTTGTGGTTAGAACGAAATAAGCATAATAAAATACTGCCGATACAATGGTCATGGGCGAATACCACTTTGTTTCAGCAAGGCTCCATCCAAATAGATGGAATATAGGATTAACAATGATGCCTACAATGGCAGCCACAATTAAAGTGTCTACAATAAAAGCCCAAAAACGCATCCAGAAGCCTGCTGTTTTCTCTTCAATTTGCTCAATAATTTGAATTTGCTGATTCGCTGAGGCATGTTCCGCTTCATCATTAGGAAGAGAGACATTCGAGTCATGATTTTCCATTTCAGACATCTAGATTCCCTCCTTAAAACTCACCGTATAAATACATCATACGTGGTCCGCTATTTGAAGACATTACTTTTGTAAGGAATTGCTGGTCCATGGATGGTCCAAAGAATGAACTGATTTTAACACCCAATAAGGATGTTAAGTCTCCAAAACTCGATTCATATTCGAATACTTGTGCATTTTCCAAGTTATGGTCTTGTCTGATGGAAGCAATCGTATCATCCAGACCGCCAAGTTCGTCGACAAACCCTGCCTTCTTCGCCTGTGCTCCACCCAAAATACGACCATCCGCAACTTTCTTCACTTGAGCTTCAGTCATTCCTCTTCCTTGTTCAATTACGTCAACAAACGTTTCATAGGAGTCATCGATCATTTCTTGAACCATTGCTCTTTCTTCAGCGGTTGTTGGTCTAGTGCCGCCAAACATATCTTTATGTTCGCCAGATTTCACCGTTTCAAACTTGATTCCGATATTATCCGCAAGCTCGGAAAAATTATAGCTTTGCATAATTACTCCAATGGAACCCGTAATTGTTTCATTATGGGCAAAAATCTTGTCTGCCGGTGCAGAAATATAATAACCTCCGGACGCGGCATAGGAGCCCATTGAAACATAAATCGGAATATTTCTTTGTTCCTTGATTTCCACTATTTTTTCATGAATGTCAGCAGACTCAATAACGCCGCCACCTGGTGAGTTTACATAAAGTACGACACCTTTAATGGATTCATCATTTAAAATGTTGTCAAGCTGCGACAAGAAATTTTGATGATCGTACGAAACTGGTGTAAATGGCGTACTCGAACCTACATCCTGAATTACCCCATCTACCGATAATAAAGCAATCCGCTGATCGAAGTCCCCATCTTCCACAACATTTTCCACTAATGTCTGCTCGGTTGTTGTCAGACTCTCAAATCCGGAAAAAAAGTCGGTTTTAAAAATGGAAATGACCGTATTTAAACCGATTGAAAAAACTAGAAGCACGACTGCGGCTCCCAAAGCAAGCCATCTTTTGGTATTCATTTATTCAACTCCTCCTTCAATCATACATACGAATAACTCGCTTAATTGTTTCAACATTTTCCAGATATTATTTTAACACTTCACGCAATCAAAAAGGAAATTAGCTACATGGCGAAGTTGTGGACCCCAATGTTACTAGCGGACGACAACTGCATATTTCAAAGAATTATAACTTTTTTCAAACGCCGCTTTCTTTACCCAAAATTGGCTTTCCTTTTTCGAATTGGGATCGTTAACAAGATAATCCCCGGTTTCCTTGTCATAGCCGATCAAGGTTACTACGTGCATGTTTTCCATTGCTTTTACATTTCCTGCACTGCCCATATTGTAGGTTCCCCATTTCGGTGCAGCGAATTTGTTGGAAACATAGACAACAATGGGATGACCTGAATCAATTTCTGCTTTTAATTGTTTTGTCGAGTATCCTGTTGCATCTTTCACTTGAGCATTATAGGATCTCCCATATGCAGCCAAAGGTTTCGGAAAAATGGATTGATACACTTCCTTTACTGCTTTATAAGGTGTACTGGAATAGCCCGTATAAGGATTCTTTTTGCTTTTGGGCATATTGTCTAAAAATGCCTTTAACGATATGTCCGTATATCCTTTGTATTTTAAAGCCATCAGCAAACTCGCTCCCTCGCAACCAAGCGGCGTATACGTGGGAGTTAGTTGGGAAACGAATGGTACATCCAATACAACCGGACTAATTATGGATTTTAGATACTTGGAGTGAACAAAACCCATCTTGCCGCTATATTCAACTTGAACCCAGTTGCCTGTTTTGGAAATATACGCAACATTGCCTCCCTTTGGAATCGTTAGAATTACGGAATGTTTTGCACCCGGTCCTTTTCGCAAATTCAGTTCGCCGGTTGTTTGAAAAAAAGAAGTTTTCTTTTCTTTTATTGGAGAGGAAGTCGCTATTTTTATTGCTTCTGCTGCATTGCTCGCTAAAGGTAGGCCAGTAACAGCCAAACCACTTGCCAATAAACCGAGTGCAAGGGTGAAGTTTAATCGTTTCTTCGGATATTTCCCGGAATGAATCATAGAATCAACTCCTTATATCGAATCACATTTATCATACTACGAAATGGCAAAAATTAGAAAGGAGATTCCAAAGCCGTTTTTCCGGCTTTAAAACCTCCTTCTTGTATTCGACACTATTCCCTAGGAAATAAGTGTTTATGAATTACTGTAGTTTCATTTCGTTTTGTTTTGTTCAATTTGACGAAGCTCTATACGTCTAATTTTACCTGAAGAAGTTTTCGGCAATTCTTCTATAAATTCAATTGCTCTTGGATATTTGTAAGGTGCTGTAATCTCTTTTACATGGTCCTGCAATTCCTTGATGATTGTTGGACTATCTTTCAACTCTGAATCGCGCAACACAACAAATGCCTTCACAATATTTCCTCGAATTTCATCGGGGCTGCCAACAACCGCGCATTCTTTTACCGCAGGGTGCTTTACAAGTGCGTCCTCTACCTCGAACGGTCCGATTGTATAACCGGAAGAAACGATAATATCATCTCCGCGCCCTTCAAACCAAAAATAGCCATCTTCATCTTTGTAGGCGCGATCTCCAGTCAAGAACCACTCTCCGCGATATTGCATTTTTGTTCTTTCCGGTTCATTTAAATAACCTTTAAACAGGGCCGGTGTCGAAGAATGAACTGCAATATCCCCGACTTCCCCGGCTTTCGCAGGTTCGCCAAAGTCATCGATTATTTCAACAAGGTTCCCCGGAGTCGGTTTACCCATTGAACCAGGTTTCGCCGGCATTCCAAGCAAAGTTCCAACTAATAGTGTATTCTCCGTTTGTCCATACCCATCACGAACTTGAAGAGAGAATACTTCCAGGAATTTGTTGATAACTTCACTATTTAATGGCTCACCTGCCGAAACTGCACTTTTAATGTTTGATAAATCATAGTTCTCCAGCTGATTGACCTTTGCCATTAAACGATATTCGGTTGGTGTACAGCATAAAACATTGATTTTGTAATCCTGAAGCATTTGCAAATATTCTTGCGGATCGAATCTGCCCACATGGATAAACGCTGTTGCCCCACTTCCCAAAGTAGCAAGGAATGGGCTCCAAATCCATTTTTGCCAGCCAGGTGCCGCTGTTGCCCATACTAAATCATCTTCTTCTACGCCCAGCCACTGAGCTGCCGTCGTTCTTAAATGTGCATATCCCCAACCATGGGAATGGACAACTCCTTTAGGATTGCCTGTTGTTCCGCTTGTATAAGATAAAAAGGCGATATCGGAATCCTCTGTTTGGACGCCTTCGAATACTTCAGGCTGAGTTTCCAAGTGATCTTCAATGGAAATCCACGGTTCGCGGGATTGTCCGAAAACAAATAATTTTAGACCATCTAAATGTTGCACTTCTTCAAATTGCGAAATTTCATTTTCAAAAGCGACAATCGCCTTTGCTCCAGAATGGATAATTCGGTAGTCGATATCTTTGGCACGCAGCATTTCCGAGCTTGGAATAATTGTCAACCCAGCTTTCAGCGCCCCGATGTATGTAATATAAGCCTCCTCCGAACGAGGGACCATGACTAAAACAACATCTCCTTTGTTCAGTCCGGAGCTTTTTAATAAATTGGCTACTTTATTCGCTTTCTTGATAAGGTTTGCATAGGATACTTTTTTGATTTGACCGTTTCCTTCATGAATCATTAAGGCAATTTTGGAACTTGTTTTTGCATATTTTTCAATTTCATCAACAATGTTATATATACTTGGTGCTAATAAATCTTCTCTTTTCATCGAAAATCCCCCTTTAAAATATAGCGTCTAGACTTTCTTCTTATGATGAACTTTTTAAAAATAGAACATAAAAGAATAAAAAAATTTTTATTTACTAGAAAAAATTCAGCGGCGCACATCCGTATCGCTATTCTTTTGAATAATTTCTATAACCTCATTATATACCAAGGTTTTAGTAGTAGGTACTATTTTTTAAAAAAGAAAAGGCCGGCAGCTTTTTATGCTGCCAGCCCTCTATTATTATTGGCTAGATCTGCCACGTAATTGTGACTCAGCCATTGATACAAGACGTTTAGTGATTTCTCCTCCAACTGATCCGTTTGCACGAGCAGACGCTTCAGGTCCGAGTTGAACACCAAACTCTTGTGCGATTTCGTACTTCATTTGATCTAAAGCTTGTTCTGAACCTTGTACAAGTAGTTTGTTACGGCCTCCGCTGTTG
>NZ_QWEI01000011.1 GCF_003515775.1 Ureibacillus yapensis
TTTGATCTAAAGCTTGTTCTGCACCTTGTACGACAAGCTTGTTACGGCCTCCGCTGTTGTTTGACATTTCTCTCACCTCCTTGTGCATATAGATTGTGCGAAAATCTTTTTTTCATACACACACAATTAAAGGTAACTATTTCCTATAAAATTCAAAACAAACAGACTAATGGGCTTCTATAATAATCCCTCAAATTTATCTTTTACTTTATTTGTTTCAGGGAATTTGTAGACTTCCCGGTTTCGGACCGCACGTTCAATCAACTCATCGAATTCCGTAAAGCTTTCATAATAATTGATTTTCTCCACTTTCGGTTTCGTTTTTGGGTTGGCAGGCGTAAAGATTGTACAGCAATCCTCATAAGGCTGTATGGATGTTTCGTACGTGCCGATTTTTTCAGCGATCTGGATAATTTCAAGTTTATCGAACGCAATTAACGGGCGGAAAATGGGTGTATGTGTTACATCATTAATCGCTGTTAAACTTTCCAGCGTTTGACTTGCTACTTGCCCTAAACTTTCCCCTGTCACAATTCCCAGAGCACCAATTTCTTCACGGACTTTATCAGCAATACGCATCATCAATCTGCGAGTCGTCGTCATGCTGGTATTGCTAGGAACACTTTCTTTTATCAAAACCTGGATCTCGGTAAAAGGAATCACATGCAAACGAATATTTGCACCGAATTTCGTTAATTCGTTTGCCAATTCTTTTACCTTTGTTAACGAATTTTCACTTGTATAAGGCGGGCTAAAGAAATGAATCGCCTCCAACCGAACACCGCGCTTCATCAACAAATAGCCTGCAACAGGGCTATCAATCCCTCCTGAAAGCATCAAAAGCGATTTTCCATTTGAACCAACTGGCATACCACCGGCACCTTGCACAATTTGCGCCATCATGTAGATTGCATCTTTGCGAACTTCAATTCGCAGTTCCACGTCAGGGTGTTTTACCTTAACGGAAAGATTCGGATTGTTTCTTAATACATGCCCCCCAATTTCACGCTGCAATTCGTGAGATTCCAGAGGAAATGATTTATCTGAACGGCGAACTTCCACTTTAAAGGTAATATCTTGATTTTTATATTGCTCCATTATAAGTAGAGACAATTTCTTCATCTCTTCCAAGTCTTTCGCACAAACCGCGACAGGGCTGAAAGATTGGATACCGAAAACTTTTGGCAGTTTTTCCATCAGCACTTCGAATTGCTCTTCGTTTTCAATCCGAATATGCATTCGGTCGCGTTCCGAAAGGATGTCCAATGGCGCTATGTTTGAGAATGTATGGCGAATATTTGTGCGAAGACGGCTTATGAAATCTTTTTTATTTCTTCCTTTTGTTGATAACTCACCATATCTAATTAAAATTTCTTTCCAAATCATTTTTTAGTTCTCCTTTTAGTTCCTTCATAACTTCTGTAAATGCTTTTTTAAATTCTACAATGTCCTGATCTGTATTCAATGCCCCGAAGCTTAGTCGAATAACGCCTTTTTTATAATTCGGAACAATATTTAACGCTTCTACTACATGGCTCGTTTTCTTTTGCTTTGAAGAACATGCACTCGATGTGGAAACAAGTATGTCCCTTGCTTGAAGGGCATTAATTAATATTTCCCCTTTTAAATCCTTTACACTAAACGATAAAATGTGGGGTGCACCTGATTTCGTCGAGAGTATATGAATATGTTCACCGAAGTCCGCCAAAAATACCATTAACTCTTCATGCCATTTTCGGTATTTAAGGCGATTTTCATCCATCTTTTCAATCGCAATGCGTGCCGCTTTCGCAAGGGCGACTGCTTGAGGAACTGCCACAGTTCCGCTTCGAAGCCCGAGTTCCTGTCCTCCACCCAGCAAAAGGGGAACGATATTCATCTTTTTGCGAAATGCAATAATCCCTGAACCTTTGAGTCCATGGATTTTATGACCGGATAGTGAAATGAGATCCGGCCCTTCCTCGCCATTAAAGAAAACCGGCAACTTTCCAAAGCTTTGAACGGCATCTACATGAAAAGCAGCGCGGGATTTTTCATGAATAAGCTTTGCTGCCTCTTTAATCGGTTGGATGGCGCCCATTTCATTATTTACATGCATAATGCTGACAAGAACGGTATCTTTACGAAGCTTTTCATCAAGTTCTTTCAATGAAATCACGCCTGCTTCATCAACATCCAGATAGTCTACTTCATAGCCTTCGTGCTGCAATGATTTTACAGCCTCTAAAATAGAAGGATGTTCAATTTTTGTTGTAATTATATGTTTTCCTTTATGTGTATTTGCTTTTGCTACACCAAGGATTGCAAAATTATTGGACTCGGTTCCACCGGCCGTGAACAATACGAAACGATCTTCTGTATGAAGAATCTCCGCCAGCTGGCTTCTTGCACGATCCAATAAAGTATTTGCTTCCACACCCGCTCCATGAATGGAAGATGGGTTGGCATAGAAAGATTCATTCACTTGCACAAATGTATTTAAAACCTCTTTTAACGGTTTAGTTGTAGCACTGTTGTCTAGATATATCATTGTATTTCCCACTTTCTAACTTACATTTAAAAATTGGAATCTCTTTAGTCAGTAAAGAAAGCCACCAACACAAAAGTGCGGTGGCTTATCCCTTTAATTATAACGCAGCTGTCAAGTATGCCTCATTTCTCAACTTTTTCGTATAACTCATCCTGTACAATTTCTTCAATACGTTTAATGGAACCGGGCTCTGCCAACTCAACCGCCGCTGCTGCATCTTCTAACGCTTTTATGTAACGGTATTGATTGAATGCATGTTCTGCATCAAGCAATAGTTCGTTTACCCGTTCATTTGCAGCACGGTATCGGTTGCCGTACTGAATCATTCTCTCGATCAGCATGACATTCTCGATCATTTCCTGCGCGTGTTCACTTACTTCTTGAATACATTTTTCGGCGTTATCCAAGTTTGCATTCACATGGTTCATATTGAGAGGGATTTCCTGCAAACTTTGCATCACGATGAATATTTGCTCTTCCGCTTCTTCCAAGCGAGCATCCATTTCTTCCGGAATGCCGGGTATATTGGCTCTGCTTAACTGCCGGTCCGTTTCGTGCAATAGCCGTTTTAAAGAATCGAGTTTTTTGCGCGCTTTATTTTCGTCTATGCGCAAGTTTTTCAAGCGATTTGAAAACTGCTCTTGTTCATCTTTTATTCGTTCGATTTCTTCGCTGATTTGCATTAGCTCCTCTTGCAGACTTGAATAAGCGGATTTTTCTTCCCTTACACGCATAAGAAGCAATTCAAATCGTTTTTGAATGATTTCAAGTTGTTTAAGCCCCATCTTAGGAACTTCCGCTTCTTTTTCCGATAGATGATAGCTGCTTTGCACAAATACTGTTTCGTGGCTAATATCCCTTGTTGCCTGTACGACCTCATTTAACGTATCCAGGGTAGGATCACAGTTTCTGTCCACAAAGTTTCTTGCCAGCACTTCTTTTTCCAATAGATCATAATAATTTTCCAGGTCATCATTAATTTCCTGGAGTCTCGGCGCAACAGCCGATACATCCAATTCCGCCAATTTGCCTTTCAATAAATCAAGCTCGGCTTCAAGTTCGTCCAAGTATAGGTTCAGCTCCAAATGATTGAGGTAATAAGATTGATCTTCCATTTCACGTTGCCCATTGCGGAGGTCGTGAATCGTTGAAGGAATTTTTGTTTGGATTTCCGAGAGCAGCGTCGGGACTTCCATCAATAAATCATTGATCTCTTGAGCTTCACTATTTAGTGCCAGAACAATTTCCCTTGCCTGCAAGTAGTTCCCTTCCACCGTCAGTGAATCGAATTCTTCAAATTTCGGGATGAATTGCTCGAGCCTTTTTTCCAAAGCCGGTAAAGCCGGTCCGAAAGAATACTGATGGGCAAGCAAAGTTTTTCTTGCGGAACGGTAATTTTCTTTTATTTGTTCAATTTCGATACGGTTCTTTTCTTCACTGCCAATCAACTCATCCAGTTCGCCAATAATCTGGTTTTTGCTTTTTTCGCACTCCGCAATATATTCTTCGATTTCACGTTCTACATTCGAAGCTTTCTTGAATTTAAACCGATCTATGTATTCTTCCGCATCAAAAAGCATAGAATCAATCTTGGTTATGTGAACATCCATGACTTCTGTCCAGATATTACGCCAATGTTCAAACATTTCTTCTGTTTGTCCATTCATATTTAACGCTTTTACTTTAGTAAGCTCCTCAAATATAGGATAATGCTGAATTTGCATTTTTTCTTGTTCAAGTCGCTGTATAACAACATTATGTTTGCGACGGACAAATAGACCGCCGATAAATAATGCTAATAGTACGATGACGACAATGATGATATACTGCATCATAAGCCCCCTATTCCAAAATCACAGTGCCTGCTACCATTTGTAACTATAATATACCATGTTTTTTTTCATTTGTTTAAAAAAATACAGGATTTTGCTAAAGTTAATTGTAATTCACTATATTAGATAACCGAAGTATACGATTGTTAACAAAAATTTGAAATAAATGAAGCATTTCTACCGTCAATAATGAAAGTGAAATAATCATTTAAATTAGCATAAATTGTATTACCCTTTGTATAAGTTTTGTTATCAATCAATAAGTTAATAATTATGTACATTTTCAAATTGGAGGTTATGTTGATGAAACGAGACGGCCATATCCACTCGCCTTTTTGTCCACATGGTACGGAGGATTCATTTGAACAATACATAGAAAAAGCAATCGCTTCAAATTTCGCGGAAATTACCTTTACTGAACATGCTCCGCTGCCAACGAATTTCACAGATCCTACACCGGATCGAGATAGCGGCATGAATCCGGCCCATCTAACAAAGTATCTGGAGACTTTGCAACAATTGAAGCACAAATACCGCGACCGGATTCTCATAAAAACTGGATTGGAAGTTGACTATATTGTTGGGTATGAGACCGAAACACAAGCGCTGCTTGATATAACGGGCCCTTTGCTGGATGATGCAATTTTATCAGTACATTTTCTAAAACATCAAGATACTTATGTATGCATCGACTTTTCACACGAAGTGTACCTTGATTTTGCCGAGAAAGTCGGTGGAGTTGAATCGCTTTACGAGCTGTATTATGATACTGTTTTAAAATCCATCGAGGCAAAGCTGGGAAGATATAAACCTCGAAGAATCGGACATCCCACACTTGTACATAAATTCCAGCTTGCACATGGAGAAAAAATCGATGATGCGCATCGCATCAGTGAGCTATTGACAAAAATGAAAGAAAACGGCTATGAGTTGGATGTCAACAGTGCCGGCTTAAGCAAAAGCCATTGCAAGGAACCCTATCCGCCAATGAATATGATCGAGTTTGCCCGTTCCATTTCACTGCCTATGGTTTTCGGTTCAGATGCGCATAGCGTCAAAGATTTGCACCAGCACTATGAATCTATTTTTAAATAATTTTGGAGGTCTAGTTATGTTTACTAAAATAAATTATGAAGGCAATGTTTCGAAGCAATATGAAACTTTATCAAAACAATTGGATGCATTACTGGAAGGAGAAAACGATTTAATTGCCAATCTAAGCAATGCCTCCGCATTATTGAACCAATTTCTGGACAATATCAACTGGGTTGGTTTTTACCTAATGAAGGATGGCGAACTTGTTCTGGGACCGTTCCAAGGTTTGCCTGCCTGCGTGCGAATTGCGGTTGGACGGGGTGTTTGCGGAACAGCTGTCTCCAAGGGGGAAACGATGCTTGTCGAGGATGTTCATGCATTCCCTGGACATATTGCATGCGACGCAGCATCCAATTCGGAAATCGTCATCCCTTTAATCAAGAATGATGAAGTAATCGGCGTACTGGATATCGATAGTCCCCTAAAAGCACGCTTTACCCTTGATGACCAACATGGCTTGGAATTATTTGTTCACACTTTAATGAACTCTTTATAGAATAGTGCAGCCCGCTAGCCTAGAAAATGGCCGGCAAATTGGCGCTCTTAAAAACAACAAAAATTACTGCCGTATAAACGAAGTGAACCCCACTTTCGAATTATATTGGCAGTAATTTTTTTATGATTGCAGCAGCATCGATTGAGTAAAAAGAGAAACTCTGTTTTTGCCATTCGATTTTGCGTGGTAAAGTGCAGTATCGGCATGTAAAAAGATGGACCGATATTCAACCGCTTGTTCGGCATTCCATATAAGCAGACCTGCCGAAACGGTTACAGTGGGATTCGTCTCCCCGGGAACTGACGCAATAATTTCATTTGCCAATTTGATGGCTTCGTCTGCCAGAATATTGGGAACATACACCGCCAGCTCTTCTCCACCCCAGCGTGCGCAAACTCCACGGGTCCCGATTACATTCTTCAAAAGGCTGCTAATCTGAAGAAGCACCTGATCCCCCACAAGGTGTCCAAATGTATCATTCACTTTTTTGAAATTATCAATATCAATAAGCAAAAACATCCCTGAACTGTCATCGCTCAATGAAGCTTCCACCGTCTTTTCCAAGTATCTGCGTGCATGCAATTTTGTAAGATGGTCATAATCAACCATCTCCTGCAACTGATTTCTCAAAATTGAGTTCGCAATCGCCAAGGACGAATGATGAATCAGCGATTGCATTAATTTGAAACTATCAAAAGAGAAAAAGTAAGACTCGCGATGCAATACAAGACTAAAGCCGTAAATATTTTGCTCAATCAGCATCGGAATGGCCATCATTGAATTATATTTCAATTGTTTTCCTTTGTTGCGGCTCAAATCTGCTATGAACAAGGCCTCTTGATTTTTTTCAAAGTGCTTGGCCACATGCTGAATATATAGCATTCCCTCATCGGTATGGAACAAATCGGTTGAACCGAGTGTCATTTTCAACTCTTCTTGATTCTTTAGAACGAAGCCAATTTCCATAGGCTTAAACGCTTTTTTCAATTGCTTATGTAAAAAAGCAAACATTTCATCACTATCTAATTTCATATTCAAACGATGCGAGGTTTCATTTATAAGTTGAAGATCACCGATTAATCGATAGGATTGGTGATAAAGCTTTGCATTTTCAAGCGCATTTCCTGAAGTATGGGCAAGCATATTAATGAACTCTTCTTGATTTTTTGTGAAAACATACGAAATTGGGGCGCTAACTTGCAATATTCCATAAATCGCCTGTCTTCCTTTAATAGGAGCATGCAATATACAACGATTCAAATCATGCGCCCGTTCAATTGTAACGGTCCCCGATACAAATGCTTCAATAGAGGACGGCCTTTCCGAAAGGTAATCAAACGGCTTTATCTTGACCCTTGTTTGGCGATCTTGGTCATTTGATAATACCAACTCCACATTCAGGTCAGGAAAATTCTCCTGAATGGCAACCAATACATTTTCCAGTATCAAATCAATGTCCATCGAAGAATGAAATAAGCTTGTCATGTTGTATAATTTACGATATTGACTTTCATTTAGGGCAATATCTTTATTTTTCAGCAATTTACCGAAAACTTTCGTTATAATATCTACAAAGTCACTGAAAAGTTCACTTTTAGCGAAACTTTCCCATTTCGTTGTAGCTTTCAGAAGCATAATATTGTATAAACCAAGCTGTTCATTTTTCAGTAATATCAACTGGGTAAAATCATCATATCCAATTTTTTCGCAAAGACTTGATGGCATGGAAACAAAACCTTGATCGGAGAAATGTGCAGTGAAATCATTTAAAGGCAATTCATTTAGTTTAAGTGAAATGGAAGGTTTGATATCAACCGGTTTGGTTGAATCACTTTCGTACAAAAGAAAACAGCATTGCTCAATGTCAAAATATTGTTTTAAACTATCCATTAATAATTGGATATAAAGATCATATTCATTTTTGCCATGCATAGAGTCGATATACAGACTTAGCAGATCTGATTTAATCTTTGTTAAACTCTCAAGATGCTCTCTCATTAACTCACCTTTTCTCATATCAATCACTTTGTAATTGAACATTGCAGTACCAAATCTTTACTTTATTTTAGGTTAAATTGTACACTTTTCGTGACATTTTGACTACCACTTTTTGAATTTGTAGGAATTTTTATTCAATAACTATATTCTCTATAGTACTACTTAATGATAACTTTAACAATTCCTTTAAATCATAAGTCTATTTATTTACATATTGAATTAACAATTATATTTCTTGACGTTCTTATTTAAAAATTATACAATATACCTCGTGTAAAATAAATGCAGCAGTTGTATAAGCTGTGCCTGAATTTTATTCCTCTATGTCTGTTAGATGGTGTATTGTGTAACCCATTCGGCTGCATGGGCGAAGATGCAAGAAAATAAAATTCAGCTAGTGTCGGGTACAACTGGTTTTGTTTTATACAAAAAACCAAATTAAAAGGAGGAGACAACATTATGTCTCGTTATACAGGTCCATCTTGGAAATTGTCACGTCGTCTTGGTATTTCATTAAGCGGCACAGGTAAAGAATTAGAAAAACGCCCTTATGCACCAGGCCAACACGGTCCAAACCAACGCAAAAAATTATCTGAATACGGTTTGCAATTGCAAGAAAAACAAAAACTTCGTCATATGTATGGTATGACTGAGCGCCAATTCAATAACTTATTCACTAAAGCTTCTAAAATGAAAGGTGTTGTAGGTGAAAACTTCATGATCCTTCTTGAAACTCGCCTTGACAACCTAGTTTACCGTTTAGGTTTAGCTCGCACTCGTCGCGGAGCTCGCCAATTAGTTAACCACGGCCACATTTTAGTTGATGGCAAACGCGTTGACATTCCTTCTTACAGCGTACAACCAGGTCAAGTGATTTCTCTTCGCGAAAAATCTCAAAGCCTTGCTGTAGTTCAAGAAGCAATCGAAGTAAATAACTTCGTACCGGATTACTTATCATTTGATGCAGACAAAAAAGAAGGTACTTTTGTACGTCTTCCAGAGCGTTCTGAATTATCTGCTGAAATCCAAGAATCATTAATCGTTGAGTTCTACTCTCGTTAATAATAAGCGCTTCTTAAATAGCACTAATAAAAACCCTAGGATTGCTGAGCTTTCAGCATTCCTAGGGTTTTCAGCTTTATTTTGCTCAAACTTCTTTTTGATTGCCTTCGAAGATTTTCCCCAAGAAGAAACCATCAATCTCAGCCAACTTTCCGCGCCATAGGAATTCTCCTTTTGACGGCGTAGGTTTGCTGTCCCCGCAATAGACTTTCGTTTCCTTCATATGAATAAAGTAAGCTTCCGAGCTATTATTATTTTGAGCGGCTTGTCCCGCCTCTGCCAGCTGCTCACTAAGAAACTGGGCAATTTCATTTCCTTCTTCGAATGTTTCACTTAACGTATTGAAATATTCGTTGGCAGATATCAATGTTCCCGTAATAACGGAACCTTTCACGTTTAACGTAATATCTAAAGTGAAATCATGTTGATTTGCTGCTTGAACAAAAAATTCAAGGATATTATCCTTTGTTCCGCCAGAACTACCGCTCATTTTTACATCTCCTTTCTTAATCCATCCAGGATCAGATAGGTTTCATCATCGGAGAGAACATTAAAGGGTTGTTCCTTGATTGATCCTTGCAAGTTCATTTCTTTTTGCTCGGAATCGCCATTTCCATTATTTTTGGATTGTTTGTTATTCGGCTCCTCCTTCGCGCTCTTTTTTTCAGAATCGTCGCCTTCCTCTTCCTTCTGTTGGTCTCGGTTTTTCGATTGTTCTTTACCAGCCTTTTCTTCTTTCACATTATCCTGGCTTCGATTCTCTTGATTCTGCTGTTCCTTACCTTCTTTATCTTTATTTTTGCTCTCACGATTTTGCTGTGCTTTTTCTTTATCTTTATTTTGCTCTCCAGTTTCTTTCTGATCAGCTTCTTTATTTTCCGAAGTTTTCGATTCGTTCACTGATTTGCTGTCATCTTGACCAGAATCCGACTCCCGGTTTGAACCATTTTTGCCTTCAAGCATCTTTGTCAGCAGCTCTTCGATTTTCCCTAAACGATTTTCAAGATTTTGTGTCTCTTTTTTTAATGATTCATGACTTTCACTCATCGCCATTTCATTTAAGCCAGATTGACTCTTGTCATTGCTATTTGCGTTTTCTGTCTCTTTTGATTCACTTTCTTCATTCTGCTTCTGTTTGCTTTGAGCTTGTGATTCAGCATGAGGGCTGCCATTTTTAGCATCTGCATTTGCAGCATTTTTTTCATCCTCTTTTTGTGATTCTGCTTTAGGATGACTTTCTTTTTCTGCGGATTTCGTTTCACCATTCAATTGATTTTGTAAATAAGAATCCGAATCGCTGCTGTCATGTTGGTTTTGCAATTCCGTCTGCTCTTGATTGTCATCGTTTTGGTTTTGTGAACTTCCTTGGCCTTCTACTTTATTGTTTGATTGCGGTTGCCCACTCATTTGAGCTTTTCCATTCGATTGTTCCTTCTCTTGATTCTCTGGTGTTTCACCGTTTTTTGATTGAATTAGATTCGCCAACATTTCTTCCAATCGGTCCAAGCGACTATTAAAATCCTGATTTGTTTTACTATCTTCATTTTGGCTCTCGGTTTGGTTTATACCTGCAGATAGGCTTGTTTCATTTTCCGTTTCGTTCTTATCAGATTGATTCTCTTGACTATCATCATCTGCTTTATTGAATAGTTTAGAAGGCGAATTCAAAATGGAATCAACGGCTTTCTTTGAATTTTCTTTTACTTTTTGTCCTAGACCTGATCCTGTTTCCATCAGTTTTTTGCCATTTTCAGGATCAGATAAATATCCGACGGTAGCTCCGATCAATCCCCCGGTAATGGACCGTTTAAGATTGCTGCTATTTAAATTATTTCCTTTAGTTTCCTCTGTTTGTGTTTGTTCTAATTTTGTTTCTGTCATATGAAAACCTCCAAATTGTAATAAGTATTAAAATCAAGATTCTATTATGTTAGAATCCAATGTTTTTGCAGGCAGCCTCTTTTCAAGGGTTTCAAGTCTTTCCAAGAGTCTTCTATTCTCTTCTTCCAATGCTTTGGTATTCTCCGTTGCCTTCGATGTAAGGTAAGGATCTGTTTCCCACCAGTCCATGCCAATTTCCTTTGCTTTATCAATGGAAGCAACAATCAATCGTATTTTGATGGTTAACAGTTCAACATCCGCAATCCCTACCGAAATATCCCCTGCAATGACTACACCCTTATCCAATATTTTCTCAAGGACATCCACAATCGTGCTGGATTGCATTGAATGTTCCATTTGACAGTCCTCCTCATCTATTTATCAAAGCAAGCTTCCTAAAGGACCAAGGTCTATATTTAAATCTTCATCATCAAGACCGAAAATCTCTTTTAATTCCTCCATCTTTTCCTCTAGATTCATTAATGCCTCACCAAGGTTTTCAATTTGTTCGTCGGTCAGTGTGCCGCCTTCCACACGGCGAAGCGCATGCCTTTCGACTATTTGCCTTAGCAGTTCAATAATGGTTAAAACCAACTGAGCCAACCCATGCTCCGCGTTGTCTGGATCTAGATTAATTTTTCCATTTGTCTGGTTGACCGGTTGCATCGATCAAGGCCTCCTTCTCTAAATCAAATTCTTCCGATGATATGGTTTTACGTCCTTCCATTTTGCTCTGTACAAGGGATTCCACGGAAGCAATGAGTAATCGCAAATCCAGATAAACCAGGTCAACTCCTGCAATAGAAATAACCAGATCCGCCTTTAACGCTACACCCTTATCCAGAATTACATCCAAAATATCGATCAAGCCAATTTCTTTATTTGCCATGGTCTCTCTTGTTGAGTACATCTTCTCACCCTCAGTTCCATCAAATTCCCTTGGCGAATTTCAGCCCTGAATGAAATTAAAAGCTGGTAAAATGGTAAGCGGGCCATGGACCGGTTGCTTCAAATTTCCATCCTTTTTCCTTCATGTCCTTTTCATATCGTCGGACTTCTTCCAAAAAGGATTCAACCTTCGTTTTGGGAATCAGGTATACACTATTCCAGGTCATGTCCTCTTTTCGCCCTGTCACGTCATTGCTCCACGCTTTTTTGACATCTCCTCGAAGGGCTAGCCCTTTCAGCTGTAAATGTATTTTTTCACTCGTTTTGTTTTTTTCAGCTTCCAGCTCGGATTCAATCAATTTGTCTAGCTTTTTCTTTTCAAAAAATTGCTTCCCTTTTGATAACTGGCTGATTTCCTCTTTTTTGGCTTCAATTGTTGGATTGTTTTCGCCTACTTGTTTTTTGAGCAAATGATCATCGCAGTAAATTTTCAGATTCCATTCTTCATTGCCCTTGATCAACCCAAAAGTATCAAGCAATTTGGCTTCATTTTCGATGACAGCATTCTCCAGGCTGTCTTGATTTTTATATAATGTGCAAAATTTCAAGGGAACAATTGTATACAAGTTCGCTAGCTTCAGCACTGTCTCATGATGGTGAAAAGCTTTTTCCTGGAGCCATTCCATATCATTATTAATGCGTTCTTTCAACATTTCTTCCGAATAGTTTTCTGCATCAAGATTACAAACAATAGCAGTAATCTTTCCTACCGGGATCATGTAAATGTCACCATTTCCGTCAAAGTCTTTTAAAGCCGGCAATGACTGTTCGGCTTCCTTTGATGGAATTAATCCATATAAATAAAGCAAATTTCCCATTCACTAGTCTCTCCTCTTTGCCATCTCTTCCCACTGCTCCATTTCCAGCCGTTTTGCAGTTTCATAGCGGATAATCAACTCCTCCTCCTGTTGTTTAAATACCTTTTCCGGAATGTCGCCAAGTTCATACATCATTTGAAGTTGAATCAGCTTCTGCTGGATGGTAGGCAGGTCATAAAACTCTCGATCAGCCTCTTCTTTTACCTTTTCCGCTATTTTAATGACAAGGTTAATCGGGGCGGATGCTAGTTTATGAATCATCCGGCATCTTCTACTTTTAATCGGATATTGACAAAGTTATAGGCTGGCCAAGGACCGCTATAGCTGAAATCAACCTTGTCTTTCCACTTCTCGTAGATTTCATTTACCTTTAAATCAAACTCTTCTTCTTTGTCTCTATCCACAAGAAATGAAGCATTTAAGAGCATTTTTTCTCCTATCGGATCATTCACTTTTGAAGCTTCAGCTAATTCCTTTAATGGGTTCAGCACTTCCTGCTTCATCTCATTTTGCAGGGAAGCGACAATTTTTTGCGCTTCGTTTCCAAGTTGAATCCTCTCATAATAGCTGGCTGCCTCCGATTTTCCCTGAACGGCTTGCGCCATCTTCTCAATCTTGGCATTGCCATGTACTTGGGAATGAAGCCATTCTTTTTTTCCAATTACCTTTAATCCAAGTTCAATTTTGCCTTTAATCTCCGGGAACAATTTTTCAAATTGGGGATAAAGATTCTCAAGCAGCACACCGACATCCGCTTTTGAATGAAAGACATTGCCGAAACTTACGGGAATCACAGTCTGATTTTTTTCCATAATCTTCGAAATGGCTTGTTGGTGCATCATTAAGTTTTCTTTATTGGGGTGGTAAATTTTCAATGGCGCTTCGGCAGCCACAATTCCAGCATCTTTGTATGGAATGGTGAACAGCTGTTTGCTTTCGCCTTCTATTTCAATCTCGCCAAAATCCACATCCTCTTCAATTTGGATTCCGCAAAAAATATAAACGCCCAATTGTTCTTCTTGATTCATCGTCGGACACTCCTTTTATTTCTCGTTAGCATCCAAGTTATGGCATGCATCAATAATCATTTCTTCCGCTTTTTTTATTGGTTCTTCCGTTTCTAAACAACGGCTTAACTGGTGACCTACAATATCAACGCATAAACGCTGAAAACTCGTATTTGTCCCATCAATCGGTATCCCTTCTTGTACCGCCAATTTGGCAATCATTAACGATGCCCGAAGACTTGGCCCGCTATCCTTGCATGCTTTGCGCAATTCGGCTACAAGGGCAGTAATCGCTTCTGCTTCTCTTTTTTCAATATCAAACTTCTTACAAAGTATCGCTGCTTCCCTATGATTTTCTTTATGGTCAATAAAAATCGTTATAAGACGATCAAGCAATGCATCTTGCGTTTGATAGACACCGGCATATTCTTCGGGATTGCTCGTGAAAATCACTGAAAAATCGGGATGCACCCGGACAAATGATTCCGTTAGCTTCGTGCCGTATAATGGCAAAACTCCTTCTTCCAAAATAGAAAGAAAGATATTATTCGTGCTTGGCTGGGAACGTGTAAATTCATCATAAACGAGAGTGTATCCCTTCTTGACCGCTTCCAATAATCTTCCGTCCTGCCATGTTTCCGTTACATTCTCTTCTCTTTTGTAAACGGAACGAATATAGTTATCTACCACTTTTTTGCTTGAATATCCCGTAAAATCACCAATTAGATCTTTATTATTCAACTCATGGTTACCGTGGATTAGCATGATGGGTCTTTTTCTTTTTTTTGCAAGAGCGAGTGCCAGAGAAGTTTTCCCCGTTCCGGACGGTCCCGTAAAATGAACCGGATAACCGGCTTTCAAGTATTGCAGCGAACGGGATAGCAAGTCTTCCGTTATTTCGTCTTGTATAATCCCGCTTCTATTTTTGTTGATTTTCGTCCTTAAGACTGTCACTGTTTTTGCACCTGCTTCCACATCTGCTATTCTTGTTTAATGGAGCTTCTATAACGAATGTCCCTTCTTTTGTAGGAAGTAATTTCTTTGTCCTCATTTAACAAAACATCATAAATTCCAAGCATTTCATCCTTGGCATACTTTTTCATATATTCCTTTTCTTCAATGACTTCCACCGTCAATTTCCAGCCATGATCTCCATTTTTTTCCACAGCTGTTATTTTATGAACAGGTGCAACGAATTCATTGAAGAATTCCGTAACATTTCCGATGATTTCTCTAATTTCCATTTCTGCCTCCTAAGCGTAAAGCAGGCCAGGGCTAGTTTCGCCCCGGCTAGCATCTTCTCCTAGATACTGAAACGAGCACTTCCTTCACTTGCCCCCTCGGCAAGCCTGTTTTCGCTGTACTCATCTTGCAGTAACCCAACGGCCTCGGCATAACGCAGCCATGTATCTACACTCGCAATTACGACTCGAGCTTCAACGGTTAATATTTCGATGCCGACCACCGATACTCTTACAAATGCATCTATGACAATTCCTTTGTCCAATATTCGGTCAATAACCTCTGCCAGACTTGAACTATCCGTACTTTTTTGAAGTGCCATTTTATTCATTCTCCTTTCTTGCATGGTATTTTAGGAAACGATTGTTTTTATATCATTCGAGGATTTGATATCCCTTGCACTTTTAATCTTGGTAGCACTTTTGATATCTTTTGAAGTTTTAATACTGTTGACGCTTTTGATTGTTCGATCTTTGTCCTGATTATTCGCCGAAGAGATTTTATCTTGAAACTGCTTCCCGGCTTCTACCGCTTTGCCCAACTTTTCTTGCGCCGCAAGCAGAACCTCCTGGGTTTTCTCTTTGGCTCCTTGAGCTTTATCTTGGACTTCATCGGCAAAATTGTCTCTTGCATGTTCCATTTTCCCGGTTAGTTGGTTGGCCTTATCTTGTATATGGTCCTTTACCATTTCTTTACCATTTTCAATGACTGTTTCTTTTACTTTTTCTTTGATGGGTTCCGGGGTATGTTCCACAACGTTTTTCACAACTTTGCCTACTGTTTTTTTAAGCTCTTTGTCCATAAAGGCATCCTCCTTATTTGGACTCCACCAGTTCACCTAACATCTTTTCTATTTTTTCAAGCCGTTCATTTAAATGTTTATTTTCTTCCTTGATGTCCTCATATTCGGAAGATTGGCCTTCTGTAGCCGTGTTCGGTGCCGATGCCCCGGATTCTTTTCCCTTTCCAGGAGATAATATTCCGTTTTCCACTTTATTGATGTAGCCCATCGCCAACTGTTTGAAGCTGCTTTGTGCCTGATCGGCCAGCAGTTCCTGTGCCGTTTTCTTAAATTCCTTGCCTGCAGCCTTTACAAATTCAGATTCCCCTAAATTTCTCACTGCTTTCTTGCCGTTTTCGGGAGTGGCCAGCAATCCGATTCCCGCTCCTATCAAGCCGCCCAGCACGGCAAGGTTGAGGGAGTAATTGGCTCCTTGGCCTTTCTCATTTTGTGATTCGTTTTGTTTCTCATTTTGTGTTTCACTTTGGGGTTCAACTTGGGGTTCATTTTGCCCCTCGTTTTGCATTTGTTGTTTTTCTACCTTTTCCTCACTATTGCTTTCTTCTGGGGAAATCTGGTTAGTCGTTTCGTCCTTATTCATGTAAAACACCTCATCCTTTATTTATCATTTTTAGCTAGAAACCCAATTGCGGACTTCCATTCAAACGATTTTCTTCTTGTGCTTCATCAGCCAACAATCCGACAGCCTCCGCATAGCGAAGCCAAGTATCCACACTAGCTATGACGACTCGGGCCTCGACTGTAAGAATTTCAATCCCAACCAAAGAGACTCTAACAAACGCATCAATCACAATTCCCTTGTCGAGAATGCGATCGATTACTTCAGCAAGACTGGAACTATCAGTACTTTTTTGAATGCTCATGTCTTTGTCTCCTCCCAACTTTTTTCTAGATATAATACTAGATGATATTTTTCGGTATAATTTGTAATAGCCTTGTAGACGGGTGATTAAACAAGAAATTATTACCCATTCAACCCATTTATTTCTTCTATTTGCTTTTATGTCATATTTTAAGTATTGAAATTATCAATAAAATAGGGACCCCAGTATCCTAAAACTTATTTATTACAATCGTGTTAAGTTTTTTAAAAATAAAAAAGAACATGAAATTCCATGTTCCCAGCAAAAAAGGCGAACGCAGTTTTCCATACGTTCGCCTTATAACTATATAAACATATCTAAAATTAATACGGCTATTAAACCAATTACAGAAATAATAGACGTTAGAACTGTCCATGTTTTAAATGTTTTCCCCATCGACATATTGAAATATTCCTTCACGATCCAGAAACCGGCATCGTTTACATGAGAGAAGCCAACACTGCCTGCACCCGCAGCCAATGTCATTAACTCTGGACTGGCACCTGTTACTGCAACGATCGGCGCCGCTATTCCTGCTGCCGTCATCCCCGCAACGGTTGCCGAACCTAAGGCAACACGCAAAACCGCTCCGATTACCCACACCAAAATGATGGGGGAAAGAGTCGTACCTTCCATTAATCCTGCAATGTATTGATCGATTCCGCTATCAAGCAATACTTGCTTGAACGCACCGCCGCCCGCAATGATTAATAGAATCAACGCGATTCCTGCTGTTGCTTCGGCAAATGTATTCATGATTTTTTTCATATTCTTGCCACGGTTAAGACCGAATGTGAACATTGCCACAATTACGGAGATTAATAACGCTGTACTAGCTGTACCTATAAAATCCGTGAATGGACGGATAGCAGATTCGGGTGCAAAAATTTCGACGACTGTCTTGATCCCGATTAGGATTACCGGTAAAAGAGCAGTTAGCATACTTGTCGCAAATCCTGGCATTTCATGGTCTTCAAAAGTTTTAGGCGTAAATAATCCTTTTGGAATTTCAACCTCTAAATCTTCTTTTTTGAAGACTTTCGTAAACAATGGACCTGCTACAATAATAGCCGGGATGGCGATCAGTATTCCCCAAAGGATGGTTTCCCCAATATTGGCGCCGAAGATTTCCGCAATCGCTGTCGGGCCGGGATGTGGAGGAACAAATCCATGCATAGTGATTAAAGCCGCAATTACCGGCAGCCCGATATATAGAAGCGGTACACCTGCTGCTGTTGCAATCGTAAAGATTAATGGAATGAGTACAACAACCCCTGTTTCAAAGAATAAAGCAATCCCTACTACACTGGCAGTAACTACTGATGCCAACTGAACACGTTTTGTTCCAAAAGCATTCAACATCGTAGTGGCAATACGCTGCGCCCCACCGGAGTCAGTCATCAGCTTTCCTAATACGGCCCCGAAAATAATGATCATCGTTAAACTGCCAAGGGAATTCCCCAATCCGGTTTGTACGGATGCCATGGCTTCGGTTGGCGTCATTCCTTCCAACACAGCTACGACTAACGATGCAATAATTAAAGAGATGAAGGCGTTTAACTTTAATGCCATCATCAGAATTAGTAAAAGCACTACTCCTATAACAATTGAAATTATCGGCATAACATTCCTCTTTCTTTTCAGAAGAATGCGCTAGTTTACTCAACTCATTCTTCTTTTGAATTATTTATTTGTTCATTAATAAGCATACAAATTTGGCCATTACCGGCTCCATCGATCTTGCATTTCTGCCATAATCGTCGATAAGTGTGCATCCTTTCAGTTTTCATTTTTTAATATTTCATCAAGATGGCGTGTTGCTGCCAATGAATGATAACGGAAACGGAAGCTGTTGCTTTCAAAGTTTTAACTTAACTGGTAAACCCCTCGTCTTACCCTTGCAGCAGTTCAGCCACTTCTTTTAATGTAGTTTTCGTTCCAACATTACCAGGGAAGATAACATAAGGCAATACCGGGAATTTTGAATCGTCTCCTGTATACCAGACAGGAATGCCAGGCTTCACTTGTCCAGCAACTATGGCATGTTTAACGCCAAGGCCATTTGTGCCAATATCGCTTGATGTTATGCCGCCTTTGGCAATAATATAGCTTGGCCGCACTTGCAATCGTTTGACAATATTTGTTACAGCATTTGAAATTCTCACAGAGAGCTTCAATTCTTCTTCTTTTTTATCTTCACCAAGATCCAGTCGTTCACGTCTAGTATAAACGGAAACAGTTTGCCCTTTTGCTATGAGGTCGTTTGTTAATTCAACAATGCGATCTTCCTCCGCCTGAAAGGCTTTTTCATCTAAGACCAAGTGAACATCAAATTCAATAAAATGAATGAAATCGCATTTTTTCAGTTCTTCAAATTGTTCCGTTGTTTTCTTTACATGGGAACCAATCATGATTAATCCGCCATTTTGGGAATCCTTTACAAGCTCTTCACGTGTAAGAAGCGGACGGTCGCTTACTCCGCCAATTACTTTTGTTAATGCAGCGGCACTTCGGAACATAAATTGTTTTCCACCCTGCATCGCACGAACCAACGCAATGACAAACACTTTCACATCGATATAATCAACCGCATTGACGATAATTTTATTAAAATCTTTTACAGCCATTAATTGACCTGAAATCGTTTCAATATTTAAAGCTCGCAAATCTTCAAGCGCAATAGATGTTGCGTCAGCCGCTTTATAACGGCCCTCGGATTTTTCCTCAGCCCATTCCGCCAAATTCGATGAACGATAGCCAAACGTACGGTCCTTTGCAAACTCGGTTTCTCCGGCAGGAACCAATTCTTCGTCGTATTGAACGTAATGAATATTATTGATTGTAAAACGTCCACCCTCCTGGAAGAATGGAAGTATCACTTCTCCATCAAACTGAATGGATGATTGCTTTTCAACCGTTTCTTTCAGCACCTCTGTTTCCAGAGGGTAATGCCCGCGCAGAGTAGAGTCGCCACGGCTAATTAGTATAAAATCTTTATTGAACTTTTTTGCCGTTTCCAGCACAATGGACGCAATTTCCATATGCGCTTTTTCTGTTTCTTGGGCAGTAAAGCCACGGGAATTCGTAAGGATAAAGAACATGGCATTATCTTCGGCAAAGCCGGCTTCAATGCTGCCTTTTGTCCAATCTGTATAAACTGAAATATTATGTACAGTTTGAACACCAGTAGGATCATCATCCAAAACAATAATTTTTTTATTTAACTGGGCAAGTTCTGCTGCCAGCAACTGGTTAACTTTTTCTGCATCAGGCAAAGTTGGAATCTTTTCGAACGTTTCTTTCACATTTAAATTAGTCATTTCACTTACACTCGCTTTACTTCGACATTCGCCAATTTTTCATAATATTGAACAATTCCACCGTGGTCATCCATCACTTTTCCGTCTGCTTTGAGCGCATGGAAAATCTCCAATAAATGGCTTGATAACGGAAGCGGCACATCCATACTGTGGGCTGTATCCATAACATTCGTTAAATCTTTCATATTAATGGCAATCGTTCCGCCTGGTTTAAAGTTGCGGTCCAAAATTAATGGCAACTTCGCATCTAGAACGGCACTTCCCGCCAAACCGCCGCGTATTGCTTGATACATTTTATCGATATCGATTCCTGCTTTAGCAGCTAATACCAGTGCTTCCGACATTGCTGCAATATTCAAGTTTACGATGATTTGGTTTGCCAGTTTTGCTGTTACGCCACTTCCGTTGTCCCCAACTAAAACAATATCTTCTCCCACTGCTTCAAATACATCTTTTACTGAATTGAAGACTTCTTCTTTACCGCCAGCCATAATGGATAATGTACCATCAATTGCTCTTGGTTCTCCTCCGCTTACAGGGGCATCAATCAGATGAACTCCCTTTTTGGCAGCTTCTTTGGCAATTTCAATGGAATCGACAGGAGAAATTGAACTCATATCAATAATAACAAGGCCTTCTTTAGCTGTTTTTAAAATCCCGGATTCTCCAAGAACCGTTGATTTTACATGCGACGCAGCAGGCAGCATTGTGATGATACAATCACATTCTTTTCCCATTTCCATAACTGAACCCGCTTTTGCCCCATCTTCGACCAGTGCATCGACTGCTTCTTGATTAATATCGAAAACCATTACTTCAAAACCAGCTTTTAATAAATTCAAAGACATCGGTTTTCCCATAATTCCTAATCCAACAAATCCAATTTTTTTAATCAATTTCATTCGCCCCTTTGATGATTAAATATCTTATCCATTCAATCTATTGTAAAAAAAAGCGCTTTCATACCGCTAAAAAAAATAGTACACTAATTTTTATAATTTTGTATACTATTTTATAACATTGTACACATTTTTATTTATATGTACACCTTTTCGTACTGTTGTGTACAATATAATTAACACATTATCAAAATGTAAAAAAATGCTTTATAATCTAGAAGAATAGAATACTTTTGCGAATACAACATTAGGAGTCGAACTAACTTGAAGAAAAAAGAAGTACATAACTATACGTACGCATACGAACAAATCAGAGATCAAATTTTATCCGGCAAAATCGATCCTAATACGAAGCTTACGGAAGAAAAATTGGCGGAGCATCTCGGCATTAGCCGCACACCCGTTCGTTCTGCTATTGCCAAATTGGAACAAGAAGGCCTCATAAAAAATAAGCGCATTTTTATACCCACGCAAACAGATATCCGTCATATATTTCAAGTTCGAATGTTGTTGGAAGGGTTTGCAGCTAGATATTGTGCGGATTATATTAGTGAGGATGGTATCGCACGCTTGAAAGAATGTGTGAAAATAGGACACACAGGAACCACAGAGGATATTATGGAGGCAAACTTCCTTTTTCACCAAATAATTGTAGAAGAAACTAAAAACCTAGAAATTGTTCATATTATCGATCGGATGCAATCGATTATTTATTTGCTTCGAAAAACGGTTGTACTGCAAAAAAGACCTCATTTAATTGAAGAGCATGCTGCCATCCTTGAAGCCATTGTCTCACACGACGGCAATTTGGCCGAAAAGTTAATGATTGAACATCTGCAAAAAGATGTAGAATTCAGCATTCATCGTCTTCGTATGTAAAAATAATAAACTATTATATCCATGATGCCTATCGCTTTTTTCACTGCAGAAAAGGAGTGTTCTCGTAATGAGAGCACTCCTTTTGGGTTTCGGGGGGATGTTCATACGTCCCCACTGCTTAAATGAATTTTAACATGTGATATTTTTTCTTTCCTCGACGGATGATTGCGAAAGCATCTTCCAGCCGGTCTTTGGCATCAATTGTATACTCCAGATCTGTCACCTTTTCCCCATTTACAGAAATCGCGCCGTTCGTTACATCTTCCCGTGCTTGGCGTTTTGAAGATGAGATGTTTGCTTCTACAAGAAGTTCAACAATATTTTTGTCTTCTTTTGGCAATTCAATAGAAGGAACACCGGCAAATGCCACTTTCATTTCTTCCACTGATAAAGCTTTTAAATCTCCCGAGAATAAAGCAGCCGTAATTTTTTCTGCCTGCTCAAGCCCTTCTTCCCCATGAATAAGCTTTGTCATTTCAGATGCCAATGTTTTTTGGGCTTTACGCAAATGCGGTTCTTCCTCTACCGCTGTTTCCAAAGCCTCAATTTCCTCACGGGACAGGAAAGTGAAGATTTTCAAATATTTCACAACATCCGCATCTGCCGCATTTACCCAGAACTGATAAAACTCGTAAGGAGAGGTTTTTTCAGGGTCAAGCCATACTGCTCCACCTGCTGTTTTGCCGAATTTCGTGCCATCCGCTTTCGTAACTAATGGAATTGTAATACCGAAAGCATTTGTCTCTTCTTCATGCGTTTTGCGGATAACTTCCAGACCTGTTGTAATATTGCCCCATTGATCGGAGCCTCCAACCTGGATTTTCACATTATGATGATCGTATAAGTAGTTGAAATCAAGGCCTTGAAGTATTGTATAGGTAAATTCAGTAAAGGAAATGCCCGTTTCCAAACGGCTTGCAATTGTATCTTTTGCCAGCAGGTAATTGACATTGACTAATTTCCCGTAGTCTCTCAGGAAGTCGATAACACTTAATTTCCCAACCCAGTCATGGTTATTTACAAGAATCGCTCCATTGCCATCTTTCCCAAAGTCGAAAATTCGTTCCATTTGCGCCTTCAAGCCCGCAACATTATGTGCAATTTGCTCTTCCGTTAATAAGTTGCGCTCCGTTGAACGGCCTGATGGATCTCCAATCATGCCTGTTGCTCCGCCAACCAACAACACCGGGCGATGTCCTGCCTGCTGGAATCTTCTCAACGTTAGCAAGGGAACAATATGGCCGATATGCATGGAATCGGCAGTTGGATCAACACCAACATAAAGAGAAACTTTTTCTGAATTTAATAATTGTTCCATTCCTTCCGCGTCCGTTTGTTGGTATAACAAACCGCGCCATTGCAAGTCTTCTATTAATGGATTTGCCATTTTCTTTTCCTCCGTTCACTCAATTTAAAGTTTTTGACCTACAGCCAAAATGTTTTGCATTGAACAGTTTCTTGCTGCAATAAAAAAGTCCCAGCACACAACTTTCATTGCATGCTGGGACGTTAATGTCTGTTTAACGCGGTACCACCCGGCTTGAAGAAGCATTTTTGCAACTACTTCTTCCTCTTTTAAACGTTTCATCGCAACGTGGACGTTCAAGCTCCAAGAACGTAATTCGTGTTTACACTGTGTCTAGCTTTCACCAACCGCTAGCTCTCTAATACAGGGAATGAAAACACTACTGCAAACTTATCAACACTTGAAAAATTATACTGATAATTCTACTCGTTTTAAAATCAAATTGTCAATAACTATATTCCGCGTTTATCGAAATATGCTATAATAGACAAGATTTTAGGGGGTGAATATGCTGAAAGAATGGATCAATCAATTAGTAAATCGCATAAAAGAGTTAAATGAAAAAGTCGATCAATTAGCAACATCGGAAAAAATGAGCAAAGTTCGAATAACGGGCGGGATTTTATGGAATCTAATCCTTCTATCTTTCATCTTTTTGACGGCTGCTTTTATTTTTGTTGGCGGATTAGGTTTAGGATACTTTGCATCACTCGTTAAAGATGACCCTCTCCTTTCAAAGGAAGAAATGAAGGAGCAAATCTATAATTATGAAGAAACGAGTGAAATCTATTTTGCCGGTGACATTTACATAGGTAAACTTCGGACAGACCTAGAAAGAAGAGAAACGTCTCTTGATCAGGTTTCTCCAACTTTAATCAATGCTGTGTTGGCAACTGAAGACGAATACTTCAGAGAGCATAATGGAATTGTGCCGAAAGCTGTTTTACGCGGACTATTGCAGGATGTAACCAACTCCTCCACTCAAACTGGCGGATCCACCTTAACACAGCAATTAATTAAAAACCAAATCCTGACAAATGAAGTTTCCTATGAACGTAAAGCGAGGGAAATCCTGCTGGCTCTACGCTTGGAAAAATTCATGTCGAAGGAAGAAATTATCGAGGCCTACTTGAATATTATTCCATACGGCCGTAATGCCTCGGGGAAAAACATCGCCGGAATCGAAACAGCTGCGCAAGGTATTTTTGGAGTTTCCGCTTCCGAGTTAACACTGCCTCAGGCTGCTTATATTGCCGGTATTCCTCAAGCGCCTTTTGCATATACACCTTTTACTAATACAGGTGAAGTAAAAGATGCAGCGGGTCTAAAACCAGGTATAGACCGAATGAAAGTCGTTCTTAATCGCATGTTGACGGTTGGTTTTATAACGGAAGAGGAATTTGCAGAAGCTGTTAATTATGACATTACGCAGGATTTCCGTGAACCGGAACCTGAAGCGGCCGATAAATACCCTTGGCTGACCTATGAGCTGGAAAATCGAGCAAAACAGATTATTGCCCGTATTTTAGCTGAAAAAGATGGCATCGATCCAGAACGTCTGGACGAAGAAGAAAACTTATTGGAAAAGTACATGATACTTGCCGATCGAGATGTTCGTTCAGGAGGATATCGAATTTATTCTACAATCGATAAAAAAATGTATGATGCAATGCAGGAATCGGCTGATCGCTTCCAGTATTACGGACATACTTTCACAAGAACGGAAAGAGATCCAGAAACCGGCGAAGAAATCGTAATCGAAGAACCTGTTCAAGTTGGCAGTGTTGCCATTGAAAACAGTACCGGGAAAATTCTTGGGTTCGTCGGCGGCCGAGAATTCAACCTAGACCAGCAATTTAATTATGCTACACAAGCTTTCCGATCAAATGGTTCTACCATGAAACCATTATTAGTATATGCACCTGCAATTGAATATGGTGTAATCGGAGCAGGTAGTCCGGTAGTCGATGTCAAATTTACTCGTGCTGACGGCTACAGCCCAACCAACTATTTTGAAAACCAGGAATTGGGCATTATTCCTGCAAGGGAAGCTTTGGCACAGTCACAAAACCTGGCTGCGTTACGTTTGTATGACAGAATCCTGGATCGCAATCCTGCAAAATTTCTGGAAGCAATGGGCTTTAACAGATTAACGGAAGGCGATTATGTACACTTGGCAACTGCCATTGGCGGTTTAACATATGGTACAACAGTGGAAGAAAATACAAATGCTTTTGCCACTTTTGCCAACGGCGGACAGTTTATTGATGCTTATATGATTGACCGTATAGAAGATTTGGATGGCAATCTCCTTTATGAACACAAAGCCGAGCCAGTGCAAGCCTTCTCTCCAGAAACTTCCTACATTATTACAGATATGATGAGGGATGTTTTAACATCAGGTACTGCAACTAGAGCAAGAAGCGCACTTAAGTTCTCATCGGATTTCGCAGGAAAAACGGGTACATCAAATGAATATAAAGATTCTTGGCTGGTTGGCTATAATCCAAACATAACTTTAGGTGTATGGATGGGCTATGAACAACAGAATAAGTCCCTTTCTCAGTTCAACAATCTGTATGGCCAGCCCAATACACGCGTTAACTTATTATGGGCAAACTTGATGAATTCGCTATATGATGCGAACCCTGAATTGGTTACTGCCAAAGCGCAATTTGAGCGTCCTGCCAACGTGGTCAATGCATCTTTCTGTGCACTATCTGGGGATGCACCATCCAACGCATGTTCTCAAGCAGGCTTGGTTCGTTCAGATTTGTTTAACCGCAATGTATTCTTGCCAAGCAAAGTGGATGATAGTTTGATCGCTTCTTCCTCGGCAACCGTCATTATTGGTGGCAAGTCATATCTTGCACTTGATTCAACACCACGTGAGTTTGTAGTTTCCGGTGGTGGAGCAGGCCTTAACCCTGAATTTGCAAAAAGAATGCTCGGCAGACTTGGAGGAGATCCATCCAAACTTTGGCCTTCAGGTACAGGCAGCATCGCTTCGACAGCTACGTTTAAGGCAGATGGCAATCCGCCGCAAGCTGTTGGCGCTACATTGCAAGGAAACACAATCAAATGGTCAAAATCCGCCTCAAATGATGTAGTTGGGTACCGGGTTTATGATGTGACAAACGGCGGCCGTTCCCTGGTCTCCTCAATTAGAGGTGAAAGCAGCCGGTCTGCAAGTATTCCAAACGGCAAATCGTATATTGTAGTTGCCGTGGATATTACCGGATATGAATCGGCTCAATCAAACACAGTTACTTCAACTTCTGCGGAAGCTGCGGATACAAAACAACCTGTTGTGGAGGCGGATTCTTCTTCCAATGAGGACCAAGAAAAGCAAAATGACGGGGATAATAATGATTCTCCGGACGGCTCGGATGGAAATCAAGAAGGTAAAGACAAAGATAAAGATAAAGATAAAGATAAAGATAAGGATTCCGAGGATAAAGGAAAAGATAAAGAAAAGGGAGATGAACAGTCCCCTCCAACCGAATCCGAAGAGAATTAAACAGATGAAAAAAAGCGTAGTCTTAAGAGACTACGCTTTTTTCTTCCGTTAATATAGTTTTCAAAATGGCAACAGCTTCATCTATCTCATCGAAGGTTACGGTTAACGGCGGAAGCAAACGCAGTACTTGCGCTCCTGCTGCAACAAGCAATAATCCTGCCTCTTCTGCTTTTCCAACGATGGAAGCAACCTCTTTATGACAATCAATACCAATCAATAAACCCTTGCCGCGAATCTCAAATTGGTCTTGTGGAAGCACCTCTTCTAGTTTAGAGATTAAGTATTGCGATTTTTCCCTTACTTCTTCCAGGAAACGGTCGTCAAAAACAAGATCAATTACCGTTTGCGCAACAGCTACTCCCAACGGATTTCCTCCGTATGTCGTTCCATGTGAACCTGGGCCAAACGTTTCATATAATTCCGCCGTTGCCAAGATTCCCCCTATAGGGAATCCTCCACCCAATCCTTTAGCCATTGAGACAATATCCGGTTTCAAGGACGTTTGTTCAAAGGCAAAGCGAGTGCCTGTACGGCCAATCCCTGTTTGCACCTCATCTATAATTAATAAAATATTATGCTTTTCGCAAAGTTCGTTAATTGCTTTTGCAAACTCTTCGGTCACTTCGTGGATGCCGCCTTCACCTTGAATAACTTCAAGCATAATTGCAGCTACCGATTCATCGACCGTATTTTTCAGAGCATCCGCATCATTAAATGGAAGATACGTAAACTGGTCGAGCATTGGTCCAAATCCCTTTTGAATCTTTTCTTGGCCAGTTGCGGACATTGCTCCGAAAGTACGCCCATGGAAAGAGTTCTCGAACGTAATAATATGGTGTTTCCCTGTGTGCTTTCTGGCTAGTTTAATAGCCGCTTCATTTGCTTCGGCTCCGCTATTGCAAAACAACGCATGGGACAAATGATTATCTTTTACCAACTTTTCAGCCAATTGCACTTGTCCCGGGCTTTCAAATAGATTGCTGGTATGCCAAATTTTTTCGCTTTGTTCTTTTATCGTTTTTACCAATGCCGGGTGAGTATGCCCTAAACAGCAAACCGCAATCCCGCTTGTAAAATCAAGGTATTGTTTTCCGGTGCTATCTTTTACAATCGTCCCTTTTCCTTCCACAATACTAATTGGTCTTCTGGAATAGTTATTAAATAATGCATTCATTTGACGATCTCCTTATTCATTGGTTTATAAGCTAAGCTCTAAGAACGAACTGCAACATTCTTTTCGGAAGATGGAACAATCATTGTTCCTGTTAAACGATCATCCACAATTTGTACGGAAGGAACACCCGCATCCAGCACCTGTACTGCTCCTTGTACTTTCGGGATCATTCCCCCATAGATATGTCCTTCTTCAATCCATTGATCAATGAGAGCCGGTGTTGCTTTGTCCTGATACTCTCCTTCAATGCGAATTCCAGAAACATCCGTAACCAGCAACAAACTCTCGGCTTCTACGGCTAAAGCCACTTCACTTGCTACAGTATCCCCATTGATGTTTAATGCTTGACCATCAATGGTTGCACCAATACAAGCAATGACCGGCACAATTTGTTGTTTGCATAGACGATTAAGCAGCTGCGTGTTTACAGCTGTCACTTTTCCAACATACCCATACGTCTCTTTTTCCAAAAACTCACTCTGCAATAATAGTCCGTCAAATCCATTCAGCCCGATTGCCATAATGCCCGCCTTATTTAACTCACCAACTAGAGCTGGATTGACTTTTCCGATTAAAGTTGATTGGACAATATTAATCGCATCTTCATTTGTTACCCGAATGCCATTTAAGACGGGAGAGGTTATGCCTTGTTTTTCCAGTTCCCGATTAATGGCAGGACCTCCGCCGTGCGTGATAATGATGTCGAAACCTTCTTGCTGCAGATTTTTAAAATTGGAAAAGAAGGCTTTATTTAAGCCTTCCAATGTACTTCCGCCAAGTTTGATGACGATTTTTTTACGAACGGTAGGAAGCGTTGATTTGGACGTAATCATAAGTTAAATCGCACCCCCATGCTAATCCGCATCCTTCTCCTTGACCTAGGGACACGTATATTTTCACTTCGTTTGCTTTTAAAATAGTAATCAATTCTTCTTCAGAAAACGGAACCGGTTCACCATTTTCAACCATTAGTGCATGACCGATTTTAATGGAGACCTTTTCTGGATCAACAGTTGCACCGCTATAGCCTACTGCTGCAATAATACGGCCCCAGTTTGCATCATTCCCGAATACAGCCGTTTTCACTAAAGGAGAACCAACTACCGTTTTTGCAATTTTACGTGCTTCTTCATCAGAAACGGCACCGGCAACTTCTACTTCAATTAATTTCGTTGCCCCTTCTCCGTCACGGGCAATTGCTTTTGCTAAATCTTCGGCAACAATTTGCAATGTACTATAAAAATTATCCCAGTCCGGGTGTGATGGCGACAGCGGATTATTGCCCGCCAAACCATTTGCCATAATGACAACCGTATCATTCGTTGAAGTATCACCGTCCACAGTAATGGAGTTAAACGTTAAATCTGTAATTTCCGATAATGCCTTCTGCAACTCTGCGGATTCAATATTTGCATCTGTAGTGATAAAACCAAGCATTGTTGCCATATTCGGCTCAATCATCCCAGAACCTTTCGCCGTACCTGAAATGACAACCTCTTTCCCATCAATTAACGTGCTATACGTAGTATTTTTCATTACGGTATCTGTCGTTAAAATGGCTTGGGCAAAATCAATTCCATGCTCCAGCGTATTGCCTAATTGCAATTGTCCAACACCTTTGCGAATTGGTTCCAGATTCATAATTTGGCCAATTACGCCTGTTGAAGCTACCCCAACCAAACTTGGATCAATTCCCAGTTTTTTGGCTGCCAGGGCTTGCATTTCATATGCGTCGGCAATCCCTTGTTTACCTGTGCAGGCATTGGCATTTCCCGAATTGACGATCAAGGCTTGCATTTTCCCTGTATTGTAAACGACTTCTTTTGTTATTTTTAATGGTGCAGCCTGTACGGCATTTGTTGTAAATACGCCCGCTACACTTGCTGGAACTTCACTTACAAGCAACGCTAAATCCTTTTTCTTATGTTTAATGCCGCAATGCATTCCCGCTGCGGAGAACCCTTTCGGCGATACGATATTTTTGCTTGATAATTTTCTAAACTCAAATAATGAATTCACTGTGTTTACTCCCCTTTATATGAATAGTGGCACTACATCAAGACCTAGCGTTTGCGGTAGTGAGAATTGAACGTTCATATTTTGAATTGCCTGCCCTGCTGCCCCTTTAACCAAATTGTCGATCACCCCAACAATGGTGGCCCGGTTAGTGCGCTCATCTACTTTTACGTAAATATCGCAATAGTTTGAACCTTTGACACGGTTTGTGCCGATTGATGAAACATCTTGTACAAGCCGCACAAATGGATGGTTTTTATAGGTTTCTTCTAAACAATCATTCAATTGCTTGTTTGTAACCCCGGGTAAAACCGGTGCATAGGAAGTAGCCAATATTCCACGCGTCATTGGTACCAGATGCGTATTAAAAGTAATCGTTGTTTCAGTATTTGCGAACATCTTAATTGCCTGTTCGATTTCAGGAATATGTTGATGCTCATTTACTTTATAAATTGAAAAGTTTTCATTCATTTCACTGTAATGCGTTGTTTGGGAAGGTTTATTCCCTGCGCCCGAAACACCGCTTTTTGCATCGATAATCAGGTAATTCGGATCGATTAATCGCTCTTTAATTAAAGGAAGTACTGAAAGTAAAACTGCGGTTGGATAACAACCAGGATTGGCAATAAGACCGGCGGATTGAATGTTTTTCTCATTCCACTCCGTCAAGCCATAAACACTCTCCTGGACAATTGAATGTGGTGCAGGCGTTTTTTTATACCATTTTTCATAGGATGCTAAATCTTTAAGACGATAATCGCCCGAAAGATCAATTAACTTTGGCCCTACTCCAACTAATGGAGGCAATAGTTTACTTGTCACCCCGGATGGAGTACTTGTAAAGACTACGTCAAAGCCTGACAGCTTCTCTTCTTCAATTTTATTCAACGGCGCATCGTGGATGGATAACAAATGTCCAAATTTGGAAGAAAAAATTGTTCCTTCCTCAGAAGAAGTAAACAAATCAATTTCCTTTACTTCTGGATGGTTATGCAAAAACCGTATAAGTTCCAATCCGCCATACCCAGTTGCCCCTATTATTCCAACTTTCACTTCATTCACCCCTAAGTTTTGCAGATGCGTATGTTGCTGCTATGAATCTGCCAAGATAAAGATAGTATAATTGTGTATAAATATTTAGTCAACTGTATTTTTATATAACATTTAATTATTCTTAAAGATAGAAAAAGGGATACTTTATTATAGTTATAATGAAGTATCCCTTAAAGTAGTTGAATAAATATTAATATAGTATTAATTATTTGTAAATAATTAACAATTCATTGAATGATTCATGGTTCAGTTTTAATGTGTAAATTTTTAAGATTTAATCTTCCATTGTGGACAAATCGCCTGTTGGTAAATTTAACTCCCAAGCTTTTAAAACGCGACGCATAATTTTGCCGCTTCGTGTTTTTGGCAGTTTATCCTTAAATTCAATTTCACGAGGTGCCGCGTGGGCAGCCAAACCTGTTTTAACAAAGCTTCGAATATTCTCTGCCAACTCATCGCTCGGTTCGATACCTTCTCTCAACGCAATAAACGCTTTGATGATTTCGCCCCGTACAGGGTCCGGTTTTCCAATGACGCCGGCTTCTACAACATCCGGATGCTCAAGAAGCTTGCTTTCCACTTCAAATGGACCCACACGCTCCCCGGAGGTCATGATTACGTCATCAATCCGGCCTTGGAACCAGAAGTAGCCTTCTTCATCCATATATGCTGAATCTCCGGAAACATACCACTCATTTTTCAGGAAATAAGATTGAAAACGTTCTGGATTTCCCCAAATCTCCCGCATCATGGAAGGCCAGCCTTTTCGGATTGCTAAATTCCCCATTGTATATGGAGGCACTTCATTTCCTTCGTCATCGACAATTGTTGCATAAATTCCCGGCACCGGTTTTCCCATCGAGCCAGGTTTAATTTCCATGGAAGGATAGTTGCAAATAATATGTCCCCCGGTTTCCGTCATCCACCACGTATCATGGATGCGGTGACCCAGTTCATCCATGCCCCATCGGACAACTTCCGGATTTAATGGTTCCCCTACAGAAAGAACATGTCGAAGCGAGGATAAGTCGTATTGTTCCAATAGGCTTGAACCAGCTCCCATCAACATCCTGAAAGCTGTCGGGGCGCTATACCAAACCGTAACGCCGTAATGTTCGATTGCTCCATACCAACTTTGGGGACTAAAACGTCCACCTACGATCAAGTTTGTTGTCCCGTTCAACCAAGGGCCAAATACCCCGTAAGCCGTACCTGTTACCCAACCAGGGTCAGCCGTACACCAATAAACATCCTCTTCTTGCAGATCCAGTACCCATTTTGCTGTTTGGTAGTGTTGGATCATAGCATTATGAACGTGAAGCACACCTTTTGGGGCACCCGTGGAACCGGAAGTATAATGAAGCAGCATCCCGTCTTCACGATCAACCCACTCTATATCGAATAAACTTGAAGCTTCTTTCATTTCCCGATTCAAGTCCACAATTTTTTCATTTTCTTCAACACGTTCCCCAACAATGAAGATTTTTTCCAAATGTGGAAGTTTCTCTACCGGCACTCGGTTTAATAGATTTGGCGTTGTTACAATTGCTTTCGCTTTGCTATCAGCCAGGCGATCATAAACCGCTCCCTCCATAAACGCTTCAAATAGCGGTCCTACAATAACCCCCATTTTTATCGCGCCTAATAACGAGAAGTACAGCTCAGGTGAACGCGGCATAAAAATAAACAACCGATCACCCTTTTCCAACGTAGAATGCTGTCTGAACACATTGGCCGCTTTGTTGGAATTCTGTTTCATATCATAAAATGTATAACTTTCTTTTCGAATGCCGTCATCAAAAAACAAAGCTACTTTGTCTTTTCGATCGCTGTCGGCATGTCGATCGATTGCTTCGTAAGCGGCATTCAATTTCCCCGTTGTATGCCAGCTAAAAGCTTGCTCTGTTTCTTTCCAGTCAAAGGAAGAAACAGTTTCCTCGTAATTCTGCAAATGATGTTCCCCTTGAATTACTGCCAATTTGTCCGTAATTTTTATCCCCATAAAAATTACCCCTTTCAAATCAATTTCATCTTACAAAGATTAATAATAATCGTTATCAGAGTATATTACTAGAAAAAACCCAATAGACAATTATTATTTGAAATTAATAGATTTTACATTATTTATTTTACAATAATCCGAACATTTTGAGTTGAATATTTTAAATTTTATGAACATTACTGCATTTTTCACAAAAACCAGCGATTTTGTGCATATTTTATCATATAATGAATTTATCAAACACTTGTGGAGAGAATTAAAATGAATCATATTAAAAATTTTTATTCCATAGATTTTAATACCAGGCATGGAATTGTTCAAATTGAAGGCCCCGTTCTTCCCGAACAATTGGAAAGCTATCATTTCCATGAAGATTTGGTCGCTTTCAGGCCACCCAAACAGCAGCACGAAGCGTTAATCGGCATCGCTCAATTGGAAGAGGGACGAATTACCGTAATACGAAACGGTAATACAGTCGTCGGGTACGTTACATTTCTTTATCCGGATCCGTTGGAAAGATGGGCAGAGGATCGTATTGAAAATATGATTGAGCTGGGCGCCATCGAAGTGATTCCTTCCTATCGGGGCTCCGGAGCAGGAAAAAAATTATTGCAAGTTTCCTTTATGGATGAGGAAATGGAGAAATATTTGGTCATTACGACAGAATACTATTGGCATTGGGATTTAAAAGGGACAGGCTTGAATGTTTGGGACTATCGCAAAATGATGGAACGACTAATGAATGTCGTTGGATTTGAATATTACGCAACCGATGACCCCGAAATTACTTCCCATCCGGCCAATTGCCTTATGGCCCGAATGGGGAAATATGTAAACAACGACACGATCGAACGCTTCGATCGATTGCGCTTTCGAAATCGTTTTATGTATTAAGAAAAGCGGAGAACGCCCGTTTAGCTCCGACAACAACTGGCCGACAAAAACGCCACGTCGTGTGGCTTTGTCGGCACTAGCACATCCATGTGCGTCGGAGGGGCTGACAAAAGGGCGCTATTTGCCCTTATTGGCAACACCGAAGTTGTCGAGGAGCTGGCGTTCGCAGCCAGACATTAAGAAAAGCGGAGAACGCCTGATTAGCCGACAACAACTGGCCGACAAAAACGCCGCGTCGTGTAGCTTTGTCGGCACTAGCACATCCATGTGCGTCGGAGGAGCTGGCGTTCGCACCTAAACCACTTGAAAGGCGGTAAAAAAATTGATGATTATTGAAGAGATTATGCAGACTGATGTCTTCTTTTTAGCCCCCACCAATACGGTAAAAGATGCATTGGAGGTAATGCGGGAGAAAAAAATCAGGCATTTGCCCATTGTGGATGATAATGAGAAAGTTGTGGGAATTATTACGGCCCATGACCTGAAAAATATCCTGCCATCCAGCCTGAATAAAGATATAAACTTAACAACCTATGATACGCCGCTTGAAAAGATTATGGTGAAGGATCCGTTGATTGGCCATCCATTGGATTTTATCGAAGAAATTGCCCTTACTCTGTACGAATCAAAAATTAGCTGTATGCCGATTGTCTCAGGTGGAAAATTGGTTGGCATTGTCACTTCCACGGATTTGCTTTATACATACATTGAGTTAACCGGCGCCAATAAGCCTTCATCCAAAATTGACATCCGTGTGTCGGACAAGCCAGGGATTTTATCGGATGTAATGGAGATTTTCAAAAATCACCATGCGAATGTTTTAAGTGTACTTGTTTATCCAAGTGTCCAAAATAACGACACCAAAATTATCAGTGTGCGCGTGCAAATTATGAACCCGCTGCCGATCATTGAAGACTTGAGAAAAGAATCTTTTAATGTATTATGGCCGAATTTGCCTGGGGTGGAGCGATGATGAGAAAGTCCGTTTTTATTTATTCACCGGAACAACTGGAATACAAATTTTCTGATTCACACCCTTTTAATCATAAACGCCTGCTTTTAACGATGGATTTATTACGGCAGATTTCCGCGCTGTCGGACGATGATATTGTGCCGGCAAGAATAGCCACTGATGAGGAAATTGCCCTTGGACACGACCAAAAGTATATTGATACTGTGAAAAAAGCCGGTCATGGCCTTATCACTGCTGAACAATGCGGAAATTATGGAATCGGCACAGAAGACACACCCATATTCAAGAATATGCATGAAGCAAGTGCCTTATTGGTAGGAAGTACGTTGCAAGCAGTCGATTATGTAATGCAGGGCAAAAGCCAGCATGCACTAAATTTGGGTGGCGGACTCCACCACGGTTTTCACGGCCGGGCTTCGGGTTTTTGCATCTATAATGACAGTACCGTAGCCATTCGGTATATGCAGGAAAAATACAATGCGCGTGTTTTGTATATCGATACCGATGCCCATCACGGAGATGGCGTTCAATGGGCATTTTACGATGATCCCAATGTTTGCACATTGTCCATTCATGAAACAGGACGCTACCTTTTCCCGGGTACGGGGAATGTGACAGAGCGCGGAAATGGACAGGGATATGGTACATCGTTCAACTTTCCCATTGATGCTTTTACAGAAGATGAAAGCTATTTAACTATATATGAACAAGCAGTCAGGGAAATATTTGAATTTTTCAAACCGGATGTTGTTCTAACGCAAAACGGTGCTGACGCTCATTACTTTGACCCGCTTACCCACCTTTACGGAACAATGCGAATCTATCAAGAAATTCCAAGGTTGGCTCATAAATTGGCACATGACTATTGCGGCGGCAAGTGGATTGCGGTTGGCGGAGGTGGCTATGATATTTGGCGGGTAGTGCCAAGAGCGTGGTCCTTTATTTGGACAGAAATGAACGATCTGGCTTTGCCATCAGGAAATCTTCCAAAAGAATGGCTTGATCGATGGCAAAAAGAATCGCCTGTTCCACTTATTCCAACATGGGAAGATCCTCATCCTTTGTACGAACCAATCCCCCGGAAACTGGAAATAGAAGAGAAGAACGCACAAATGCTTAAAAAAGCACTTTATTTAATTCGGAATGAAAAGAAATAACCTAAACAGCATAGTAGTATAGAAATTATTGGCGTTTTACCGAAAAGGCATTTTTCTCCCCAAAATAAAACAAAGGCAGCTATAGTTTTTGAATGAGCTGCCTTTTCGTCTATTTTACGGAGTTGCGTTTTTCAATTCGGTGAGGGATGATGACGGAGTGGTCTTCAATGCTTTCTTTATTCATTAATTTTGTCAGCAATCGCATCGCAACAGCGCCGATATCATAAAGCGGCAAAACCACACTTGTCAATTGAGGGCGTACCATACGGGCAAGCTTTGAATTCTCGAAACTGATGATTTCAATGTCTTCCGGGACCTTTTTCCCATTATCTTGTGCCCCATGGATTAACCCGATTGCCAGTTCATCACTTCCCGCAAAAAATGCGGTTGGCGGGTTTTCAATCTTGGCTAAGGCTTCAAATGCCTCCAGAGCACTATCATATGTGCCATCATCCGCAATAATCAATTGTTCATCTACCTCGATATTTGCCTCGTTCAACACCGTTTTATAAGCTTCAAGTTTATAGTGGGAGTTAATCGTGTAAGACAGCGGACCTGAAACAAAGGCAATTCTTTTATGCCCATTATCAATCAGCATTTGGACAGCATCTTTCGTTGCCTGGAAATAATCAATATTTACTGACGCAAAAGTATTGGATTCATCAACTGAACCCGCAAGTACAATCGGAACCGGCGAGTGATCCATTGACTGATGAAGCTTTGGCGTAACAGCATCACTCATCATTACTATTCCGTCCACTTGCTTTCCTAGCATTGTGTCCAGCAGAATCAATTCTTTCTCTTCGTTTTGGTCGGAATTTGCCAGAATAATATTATAGCGATACATCGTTGCGATATCTTCAATTCCCCGAGCTGCTTCTGCGTATATATTATTGGATATATCCGGTATGATTACGCCCACAGTTGTTGTTTTTTTGCTTGCCAACCCACGTGCAACCGCATTTGGACGATATTCTAGACGTTCAATAACTTCCAATACTTTTTTTCTTGTAGCGGGCTTTACATTTTGGTTTCCGTTAACTACGCGTGACACCGTTGCCATTGAAACGTTCGCTTCACGTGCAACATCATAAATCGTTACAGTCAAAGGATACGCCTCCTTTTAAATAATATTATGTTCATCATACTTCAATTTATAATTCTTTTTCAATATAAAGCATACAAACTTCATAAAGATTAACTATTTGTTCGTTTTTAGAAAATAGAAATATGCTAATCACACATAAAAAGAAAGCCCGAAAGCATTTGCTTTGGGCTTCTATTATTATGCTTTTAATTCATATTGTTTCATGAATTTTTGAATTTCATTGAAGAAAGCATCAAATTGCGGGATATCCATTTGCTGTTGTGAATCGGAAAGAGCGACAGATGGATCCGGATGCACTTCCGCCATTACTCCATCAGCACCGATTGCGATGGCAGCTTTTGCACAAGGCAACAGCAAGTCGCGGCGGCCCGTTGAATGTGTTACATCCACAAATACAGGCAGATGCGTTTCTTGTTTTAAAATAGGCACAGCAGAAATATCAAGTGTATTGCGGGTTGCTTTTTCATAAGTACGGATTCCGCGTTCGCAAAGCATGATGTTTTCGTTGCCTTTGGACATAATGTATTCCGCTGCATGGATGAATTCATCGATAGTTGCAGCCAAACCGCGTTTTAATAATACAGGTTTGTTTGTTTCCCCTACTGCTTTCAATAATTCAAAGTTTTGCATGTTGCGTGCACCGACTTGAATCACGTCTACATAATCAAGCGCTTCTTCGATATGTGCAGGCGTAACGATTTCAGTAACCACCGCTAATCCATATTCCTTTGAAATCTGTTTCAGGATTTTTAATCCTTCCAGTCCCAGACCTTGGAAATCGTATGGAGAGGTACGAGGTTTGTATGCCCCGCCTCGAATCAATTTTTGCCCTTTCGCTTGAATAGAAGCGGCTACAGCAGCAACTTGCTCATATGACTCCACTGAACATGGGCCAAATACGAATGATGGGCTTCCTGCACCGATTTTTTCTCCGTTGATTTCAATGACAGTATCTTCAGATTTCTTTTTGCGTGATACAAGCAATTCTTTCTTCTTATCGGCTTCCAGCTGTTTCAATGCCGTCTTGAAGATTTGCTTGAATATATAATCAACCGTCATTTGGTTTAACGGTCCTTTATTATGTTCTTTTAAAAGATTTAGCATGTGACGTTCGCGAAGAGGATCAAATCGGTTAACACCTTGTTTTTCTTTTATTTTACCGATTTCGTCAACGATTTCTGCTCGTTCATTAATTAAACGTAAAATTTCCAAGTTTAGTTCGTCAATCTGACTGCGTAGTGCTTCTAAGTTCTGCTCACTCATTCCCTTTTCCTCTCCTTTAGAACCATCTCTTTTCAGGCCATTGAAAAGTATGATACATTTTAATTTAATAATAATCCTATTATAGTCAACAAATTCTAAATTGTCACGCATTTAATTTAGCGATTCAACTCGCTAAAGTGAAATTATTTAGAAAAAGTTATAAATTGGATCGTGTAAAGTTGTACTATTAATACAAGCATACTACATAACGGAAATAAAGTATATTCGTTTTGAAAGGAAGTGTTTTCCCTTTGACCCCCAAGTTATTTGCTTTGGACATCGGCACTCGTTCGGTTGTCGGAATTATTCTGGAAGAACAAAACAATCATTTCCATGTCATCGATCTTCTTATGAAGGAACATAAAGAACGAGCGATGGTGGATGGCCAAATACATAATGTACTTTACGTGGCGGAATTACTTAAAGAAATTAAATCGGAATTGGAAGAAAAGCATGGTCCATTGCCAAAAGTCAGTGTCGCTGCTGCAGGTCGCGCTTTAAAAACAGAGCAAGCCAGCGTAACCATCAACATAAAAAATCGCCCCATCTTTACAGAGGAAGATATTAACCGACTTGAATTGCAGGCTGTCCAACGCGCCCAAGCAAAACTGCTATCTGCCAAAGAAGAGGGAAAAACAAGCCACTATTATTGTGTTGGCTATTCTGTACTTTATTACAAACTTGATGGAGAAGAAATTGGAAGCCTATATGATCAACAAGGAGACGAAGCAACCGTTGAGGTAATCGCAACTTTCTTGCCCCGCGTCGTTGTCGAATCTTTGCTTGCAGCATTAAAGAGAGCCGATCTTGAAATGGAAGCGTTAACCCTGGAACCAATTGCAGCCATCAATGTGCTGATTCCTCCATCCATGCGCCGTTTAAATGTCGCTTTAGTCGATATCGGGGCAGGTACTTCGGATATTGCGATTACGGATAAGGGGACAATTGTAGCTTACGGCATGGTTCCAACGGCTGGCGATGAAATCACGGAAAGCTTAAGCGATCACTATTTGCTTGATTTTCCCGTAGCAGAAAAAGCAAAAAGAGAACTAACTACCCAAGAACACATTACAATTCAGGATATTCTTGGTTTTGAACAAGCGATCCCAAAAGAAGCAGTCCTTCAAGCAATCTTTCCATCTATTGAAACATTAGCGCTAGCAATCGGCCAGGAAATTTTAAGATTAAATAATCAAGCGCCTCCCAAAGCAGTTATGCTTGTTGGTGGAGGCAGTTTAACACCGGAACTTCCAAGAGAAATAAGCAAAATATTAAATCTGCCTGAGAACCGCGTAGCCATCCGAGGAATCGATGCCATACAAAACTTAACAAAAGAGGATTCTATACTGGCAACACCTGAACTTGTAACGCCGATTGGGATTGCCATTGCAGCTAAAAAGGCGCCAATCCAATATATGTCGGTGACCGTGAATGAGCAAGTTGTACGATTGTTTGAAATGAAAGAAATGACGGTGGCGGATGCCTTTTTGGCAGCTAATATAAGAGCTCAGCAACTCTACGGAAAACCCGGCCAAGGCATTGCCGTCACGGTGAATGGGCAAGACATTTTGATTCCGGGCGAACATGGACTTGCTGCCGCTATCTTGGTGAATGGAGAAAGTGCTTCTACAAAGACCATTATAAAAAATGGAGACGTGATTTCTTTAATCGAGGGCCGAAATGGACAAGATGCCAAAGCAACCATTCAGGACCTCATGGATGATGCCTTGATTAAGAATGTTTTCATTAATGGCAAACATTATTCGATAGAACCGATCGTCAAGATTAACGGCCAACACGGATCGATTGCACAACAATTAAAAGATAAAGATCGAATCGATATTGAAACGATTGACTCCATCGAGACGTTGCTTCACCAAACTCAAAATTACGACCTGCTTCATAATATGAAACCTTTTACGCTTCATATTGACGGAAAACCGGTTTTCTTTCCTGAGTGTTCTTCAAAACTTTCAATTAATGGGAAACCGGGAAAATTGCATTATCCTTTTCAAAATGAGGACAAAATAACAATTGAGGATGCTTTATCGCCTACGGTCCAAGCGATATTCAATAAATTAAATCTATTATTGGAAGAACGGATTGTCATCACTTTCCAAAATGAAACAGTGGAGCTAACTAAAGTTTGCCATGAAGTCATGCGAAACGGCAGCACTCTTGAAGGCAAGGAGACTCTTAACAATGGCGATGTTCTATCGGTCATAGAAAAAGAGACGAATCCTTGGGTTTTCCAGGATGTTTTCCGTTTTTCGAACTGGCAATTGCCAGTGGACTTCAAGGGTCAATTTAAAATTCTCCGCAATGGCCAACCTTCTTTCTTTGACGAAGAAATTTTTGGCGGCGATCAGCTCGAAATTCTATTAACGTAAACAGCCCCAAACACAAAAAACGCAAGGACGTTTAAATAAACATCCTTGCGTTTTTTTAATGGAATTGATTTAAATAGAGGATGGTTTTGATGCTTCAGACATGTCCACGCCTTCGTATGTTTCATTTTCCAAAAGGTCATCGTCTTCATATGAAACGGTTCCATCGTCGTAGATAGTAGGTACCTTGGAAGATTTTGCTTTTACTTTATCCACTAATTGGGTGGACTGTTCTTTTAGCTGGTTGGATAATTGAACTGTTTTATCTTTTGCAGTGGAAGATAAGTGCACACTTTTATCTTTTAAATTTCCTGCCTGGATGGCCACGTCGCTTCTTAAATCTCTGCCTGTTTTAGGGGCAAGCAGCATACCAGCGGCCGCTCCAACAATTCCGCCTACCAATGCACCAATAACAAAATCCTTCATATTCACCGACTCCTCCTCATAAATGGCATCTGTTCCTGTATAAACTTGAGGTAAATGTGGCAATTCATTTTTAACTTCGTTATAATTCGGTTTTTCCCCTAACATAGTACTCATCCCCTTTATTATTTTCTAAAGCTTTGAAGATTTCTTTACGATTTGTGTGGTTTTTACATCTACATCATGTTGGTCAATGGCTTTGCGCTGTTTCCATTTATCTGCTATTTCCATCGCAACATTGCTCCATTGCACCACTTGTGCAATTTTTTCTTCGTTTTTGCTTACTTCGGTTGAAATGGATGATGTAATTTGGTGAATGGAATTGTTTAAACCATTAACGGAGGTTCCGATATTTTTTACGGCATCCACAACTGAGTTTAGTTTTTCGGATTTCACTGTAATATCTGCCGCCAGTGTATTCGTTTTTTCTAAAAGAGAGGTTGTCTCACGTGTGATTCCATCCATTTGCCCTTCAATTCCCGCAACCGTCCCTGCAATACTGTTTAACGTATTTTTCAACCCAAACAACGTCATCCCAACACTGATGCATAACACCAAAAATCCGATTGCTGCCAAAAGTGCTGCGATGTATAAAATGATTTCCATTAAACTAACCTCCTATGTCTCCTGCTACCCTGATATTCGACAAATTCTTTGCTGAATCCTCCCGTTTAGAAAAAACAGCCTAAACTAAGGCGTTTAAGCTGTTTCTTCGTTGTTCTTTAAAACGTTCTCAAATGCACTTTGATACTTATTAACATCTCCAGCACCCATAAACAAGAAAACAGCGTTGTTATATTCTTTCAACTTTTCAATTTTATCGAGTTGAATGATTTGGCTATCCTGAATTAATGCTTGCAGATCTTGAATGGATAAAGCTCCCTGCTTTTCCCTAGCTGATCCGAAGATGTCGCATAAATATACTGCATCTGCTTTTGATAAACTGTCGGCAAATTGTTGTAAAAAAGCAGCTGTGCGGGAAAACGTATGAGGTTGGAAAACAGCAACGACTTGTCGATCGGGGTATTTTTGTCGTGCTGATTGTATTGTTGCATTAATTTCTGTTGGATGATGCGCGTAATCATCTACAAGAACACTATTCCCAATTTTCGTTTCCGTAAAACGTCTTTTTACTCCACCATATGTGTGTAATCTTTCTTGAATCAATGTTGCAGGTATTCCTTCATAGTGACATAGCGAAATCACAGCCAGCGCATTGAGTACAGTATGGTCACCATATAAAGGAATGAAGAATTTATCATAATATTCATTGCGTACATATACTTCGAATGTTGTACCTTCCGTCGACTTTTCAATGTTTCGTGCGGCAAAGTCATTATGTGCACCAAAACCATAATAAACGACTGGTACGTTGGCTTGAATTTTTTGCAGGTGCTCATCATCGCCGCATGCAATAATTGCTTTGCTTACTTGCAGCGCCAACTCCTGGAAAGCTGAATAGACGTCGTCAATTCCGGTAAAATAATCTGGATGGTCAAAGTCGACATTCAGCATGACAGCGTAGTCAGGGTGATATGCCAAAAAGTGGCGGCGGTACTCACAAGCTTCCAATACAAAAAACGAAGCATCTTTTTTCCCTGAGCCTGTTCCATCTCCTATCAAAAAGGATGTAGGCTGATATCCGCCAACAACATGACTCATTAAGCCTGTTGTGGAAGTTTTCCCATGTGCACCTGTAATCGCAATGGACGTATAGGCATCAAGATAATCACCCAGGAATTTATGATATCGAATCACTTCGACGCCAATTTCTTTTGCACGAACAATTTCCGGATGGTCATCCGGAAATGCATTTCCTGCTATAACGGTCATTCCTTCTTTAATATTATCGGCGCTAAAAGGCAAAATCGTTATATTGCGGTCTCTTAGCGGCTTTTCCGTAAAATAATACGTTTCATAATCAGATCCCTGAACTTGCTCCCCTGAATCAAATAAGATTTGAGCCAATGAACTCATTCCTGAACCTTTAATTCCTGTAAAATGATAAAATGTCATATTTAAACCTCCCGGGATACTAGATCCCAATGAATGAACGTTTGTAATTTAAGTTAGTTTGTATCAAATCATAAAAACATACCCCATTATAGCATTATTTTCATAAAAAATATTGCAAAGGCAAGTTTAATTTTTCCTGCTTCATTCACTTATTATTTCATTATTTTTATTTTGCTAAAAAATGAGAGGAATACTCCCCTCATATATTAGCTATTACTCAAACATGTTCGCTAAATCGGAATCCGTTATAAAGACTTCCCTTGGCTTGCTTCCGCGTTGTTCGGAAATAAAGCCGTTGCTTTCCAGCATATCCATCAAGCGGGCTGCTCGATTATAGCCGATATGATACTTTCTTTGGATTGAAGAAGTAGAAGCAGATCCTTGATCAAATACAAAACGGCATACCTCTTCAAACAACTCATCTTGTTCTTCAATCATTTCCGTCTTCTTCAATAACTCGTCTTGCTCGAAGATATAATCAGGTTCTCCTTGTGCTCTCACGTGATCAACAATTTCCTCAATCTCGTCATCCGTCACAAATGTCCCTTGAAGACGAATCGGTGCACTCATCCCATTGCCCAGGTATAGCATATCCCCTCTTCCAAGCAGGCGTTCCGCTCCCTGGTTATCCAAAATTGTGCGCGAATCCACTTGTGAAGAAACTGCAAACGCGATTCTCGTTGGGATATTGGATTTGATCAACCCTGTAATAACATCAACGGATGGCCGTTGTGTTGCAACAATTAGATGGATTCCACAAGCTCTTGCTTTTTGGGCAATACGGCAGATGGCTTCCTCCACATCTGCCGGAGACATCATCATCAAGTCTGCAAGCTCATCGATGACAATCAAGATATAAGGTAATTTGTGTCCGTACTCGCCCTTTGAATCTGCCAATTTATTAAATCGGGGCAAATCGCGGACCCCGGCATGGGCAAATAATTGATAACGTCTTTCCATTTCTTCAACCGCCCATTTCAGAGCCGCGGTCGCTGCCTTTACATCTGTAATAACGGGGCTTACTAGATGCGGAATATGGTTAAACGGGGCTAATTCGACCATTTTAGGGTCAATTAACATGAGTTTCAATTCATTCGGATCTGCTTTATATAAAAGACTGACCAGAATGGAATTAATGCACACGGACTTTCCTGATCCTGTTGCACCTGCAATTAAACCATGCGGCATTTTTCGCAAGTCAATCGTGACAGGCTTACCTGTCAAGTCGAGACCCAATGCAGCCTCCAATGGCGATTCGGATTCTATAAAGGAGTCGCTGCAAGCTACTTCCGATAAGCGAACAGCTCGTGAGATACGATTCGGTATTTCGATGCCGATCGTGCTTTTTCCCGGTATCGGCGCTTGAATGCGAATATCCTTTGCAGCCAGAGCAAGTTTTAGATCATCTGAAAGGTTCCGGATTTTACTCACCTTGGTCCCGTGGCTGACTGTTATCTCGAATTGTGTTACTGCCGGCCCTTGTGTAATGGATTCCACCTGTGCCGTTACTTGGAAATACGATAAAGATTCTACTAAAATATCGCCTTGGGATTCAAGCCATTCCCGATCTTCTTTCTTTTCCTCTGGCGGCGATAAAAATTCCAATGAAGGCTTTGTATAAATTTTTATAGGCTTTTTCTCTACAATCTCATTAATTGAAGGCTCAATTTCTACTTCGTCATTGATTTCTTCCATAGCAGCATATCGTTCATTTTCTGGTTCGATTCTTTCACTCACCTTTGCCTTTTCCGCTGCGGCTTGATGAGTAATCGGTTCTGTTGAAGCAGGTTCAAGGACTGCCGTTGCAGTTGAAACGGAAACTTGCTGTGCTTCCTGCATTTCCCTTGCTTTCGGCAAGATTTCTGCAGAGGATGACTGCCTAGTGATTTCTTTAATACCATCATTATGTTGAAGCAATTGTTTTTGTGCTAGTTTAGCAGCATATTTTTCTTTATCGGATTTTAACATTAACACATTAAACGGCAATGTACTTCCTTTTTTTCGCGGCTCTTCCTGTAACTCTTCCTTCTGGTTATCCAGCAAGGCATCTTGTTCAATTCTTTCATGCTCCATTGCAGCCGCTTCTTCTTCCTGATCGCTTAATGCAACAGCGACTAGTTTTTGGACTTGCAGACTTTCAATGGGAGCTAAATCTTCCTTACTTTCTAAGTGTGCAAAAGCTTCTGTTTTTTCTTCCATTTGTTGTTCATGAAGCGTTTCGATATGCTTTTCTTCAGGCGGAAGTTCAATCGATTGAGTGCTTTCTTCATGCTTTAACTCTTCCTCAATAGAAGCTAAATCCGTTAACTCCCCACGTTCATCCTTTTGTTCCACTAGGGTCGCTTCACTTTCTTCTTGTTCGTTTACTGCAACAGCTGCTGGCTTTTGAACTTGTACACTTTCAATGGGAGCTAAATCTTCCCTATTTTCCATGTTTGAAAAAGCTTCCGTTTCTTCCATTTGTTGATCATGAAATGTTTGGTTATGCTTTTCTTCAGGCGGAAGTTCAATCGATTGAGTGCTTTCTTCTTGCTCCAACTTTTCGTCAACATAAGCTAAATCCGTTAATTCCCCACGTTCATCCTTTTGTTCTACCAGGGCCGCTTCAATTTCTTGTTCGTTTACTGCAGCAGCGTCTGGCTTTTGAACTTGTACACTTTCAATGGGAGCTAAATCTTCCTTAATTTCTATGTTATCAAACTTCTCTTTTTCTTCCTCTTGTAAATCTTGAAGCGCTTCATCTTGCTGCTTTTCAAGCGGAAGTTCAACTGGTTGCGAGATTTNCACTAGGGTCGCTTCACTTTCTTCTTGTTCGTTTACTGCAACAGCTGCTGGCTTTTGAACTTGTACACTTTCAATGGGAGCTAAATCTTCCCTATTTTCCATGTTTGAAAAAGCTTCCGTTTCTTCCATTTGTTGATCATGAAATGTTTGGTTATGCTTTTCTTCAGGCGGAAGTTCAATCGATTGAGTGCTTTCTTCTTGCTCCAACTTTTCGTCAACATAAGCTAAATCCGTTAATTCCCCACGTTCATCCTTTTGTTCTACCAGGGCCGCTTCAATTTCTTGTTCGTTTACTGCAGCAGCGTCTGGCTTTTGAACTTGTACACTTTCAATGGGAGCTAAATCTTCCTTATTTTCCATGTTTGAAAAAGCTTCCGTTTCTTCCATTTGTTGATCATGAAATGTTTGGTTATGCTTTTCTTCAGGCGGAAGTTCAATCGATTGAGTGCTTTCTTCTTGCTCCAACTTTTCGTCAACATAAGCTAAATCCGTTAATTCCCCACGTTCATCCTTTTGTTCTACCAGGGCCGCTTCAATTTCTTGTTCGTTTACTGCAGCAGCGTCTGGCTTTTGAACTTGTACACTTTCAATGGGAGCTAAATCTTCCTTAATTTCTATGTTATCAAACTTCTCTTTTTCTTCCTCTTGTAAATCTTGAAGCGCTTCATCTTGCTGCTTTTCAAGCGGAAGTTCAACTGGTTGCGAGATTTCTTCCATATTGGAAGTCTTTCTGATAGTTGATGCTTCATCTGCAATTGAATTTTCTTGAGATGCTTCTGCAGAAATCGGTAATTCTTCCATACTTTCATAAGGCGTTTGTTCTGGTTCAGTTTGTTTCTGCTCCGTTTCTTCCTCTATTTCAAGAAAACTCGGATTTGACGGTGCAGCAGACTGACTTGTATCACTAATCATAACGTCCGGTCTTTTTTTGGGTTCTACGGTGCTTGCAATTTCTTCTTTTACCCTCAAGACCTCTGTGTACACACTCTCTACTTTTTCTTTCTTTAGTTGGGAAGCTGCTTGTTGATGAATTAAGCTCTCTTCGATCTCTTCGTTGCTGTTCTCATGAAGCCTCTCATTCTGCTTTTTTGATAATAACTGGTCGATATTACTCGGTTTTTTGAATCCGTAAACTGGAGAAGGGACTTGTGTTGGAACGAATTTCCTTTTCGGAGTGAGTAAATCGTCTTCTTCTTTCATCTTTGGAGAAGGGGTATTGATCGAACTTTTTAAGTCTTGTTTTACTGGTTTCTGGGTATTTATCCCATTGGCTCTTCGTAGTTTCGCAGATTCTTGGCGATTGGCAAAGGTAGTTCTGTTTCCCTTGATTCGTTGCCGTTTTTCCAATAGCTCGTGTATCCCGGATACTTCTACATCATAAACTTTCGAAATGGCATTCTGTTGATAAAAATGCCCGGAATCCTTTTTTTTCTGTTCGAAATCTTCGGATACTGACTGTTGCGCTCTATAATCCGAACGCTTCTTAGTTACTCTTGTCAATTCCATCTCTTCGTCGGCGATTAAAGGAAATTTAAAACTTTTTTTATGGGACTCTGAAGTATTTTCCCCTTCAACTTCCCTTTTGGCTGAGAATTCTTCTTCGTATTCGATTTCTTCGTAATATTCATTTTCATCTATTTCATCATGGAAAAGTTTATTAAACTGTTTTTTAAACCAATTCATCGTTAATCACTCTTTTCTATCAACATTGCAATTTTATTATAAAGTAATTATATGTTTATAGGCATCAATATTGAACCATTGATTATCATTTAATAGAGAAATCAATAGCTTGGCAGCTTGGTTTACTATAAAACCTATTCACTTTGGCATATTTCCGGGTTGAGCTGGCAACCTAGTCGTGATTGCCGCGGTTCTTTCGCCTAATATTTCCACTGCTTGAAGTTAAATAGTATAAACTTACCTTACTTAGCAAAATGATACCATAATTACATTTCAATAAGATAACAATGTTAAAACATTTGCATGAAGAAAAGCTATAGAAACGCCTTATTCAAAAGCTTTTGGAAATTATCGGCAATAAAAAAAGCTAACTTGAACGTTGCTTCAAGTTAGCCTTCAATCGATGTACTATAGATTTGACGGGATTTCGAAAGGTGAACCTACTTCGTGGTCGCCATCCAGCACTAAAATCCCTTTTGCCGAAGGGGCGTTTGGAATTGCCAATTCGCGGGCAGAGCAAAGCATACCGCTTGAAGCTACCCCACGCAATTCCGAATCTTTAATAACCAACCCGGATGGCATAACCGCGCCGATTTTTGCAACAACCACTTTCTGACCAGCTTCCACGTTAGGAGCGCCACAAACAATTTGCAATACTTCTTCGCCAACATTTACTTTACAAATGCTTAATTTATCCGCATTTGGATGTTTTTCTTTTTCTTCTACATAACCAACGACAAATTTAGGCGAGAAATCGACATCTAAAGAAATTTCTGCGTTATTTGCTTTTAAAGCTGCTTCTATTTTTTCTACAAGTTCAGGAGTCACTTCTACATTTCCCTGTACATCCAATTCAAGATACTTGCTTGCATTGAAAAGGTTGAAAGCTTTGACTTCACCTGTTGCCTGTTCTTTTAAAATGGCAATATCCCCGCTTTTTTCTACCTCTGTGTTGACAATCGGCTCCATAGCCAGCTGGACCAACAGGACGTCTCCCACAAACTCTTTGTTATAAGCTACTAACATTATTCATCTTGCTCCTTTTTCACTCTATTTTTAGCCAATATAAAGATTGGTTCCAATTCGCCTTTTTCATAAACAAATGATAAGGAAGTAATCGGTACTGCACCCACCGAGAAGAAATGCATCGTCATTTGGGCCAATACGTCATACCCTGTTTCATTGCGTATGTCCCCAATAATCAATACATCTTGGTGCGGAACGGATAACGTCATGTCTCCTTCGACTTTCGCTTCCATTTCTTTCAAGAAAGAATCATTTAAAATACGGCTTGCATCATAACCATCATTCGCATTCACGAAATAAAAGATATTCCCTGCAACTTCATCTTTCTTCACATTAGTTGATAATTTTTTTACCGAAAAACGGGCCGCTTCCCGGATTTGATTTGCCGATACATGAAGTTTCTCCAACATCGATTCATCGATCAATCGATAGGTTGTCCCTAAATCCAGCGCATAATAAATGCGGGTTTCGGCTGTATGATCTGTGGTAATAAAGGCAAACCCTTCATTTGACTGCAATGGGAAGGAAGTCGAGCGAATGACCGGATAAACCAATGATAAATCATGAAACCCTTCATTTTGCTCTTTTTCCATTGCATTGAATGTTTGTTCAATTGTGTACACCACTTCGTCAATTGCTTTGCCCTGAATTGTTTGGTATTTTGCAAGGATTTCCCGCAGGGAGATATCCATCCCCTTATTCAATGTTTTATGATTAAGGCGCAGTGTGTCTTTTTCTTTATCGAAAATAAACTCATACTGATCCATGCCCAATCGCTGCTTAAGCTGCTGCACCAGTTCATTTGATTTCATCTTCTCACATCCTTTGTTAGAACATAGCAGAACTGTCGATGTATGCAAAAATAAACGGCTCACACAAAGTGAACCGTAAAAATAATCTATCTTATTGTAGCAAAAGTATCTATTTTTAGTCGATTACTTTGTTCCGTTTAGTTGTTTTCTTTCACAATGTCTACGGAACGAACAATCGTCATCATGTCTACAAGCTTCTCGTCGATATTTTGATCTTCCGAGATGGTAGACATTTTAACCCCGCCGCTACTTACAATTAGCTCAAATTGTTCCTCATCATATTCCGTCACTGCCGTAAACCCAAAGGCGCCATCAAATTCCACTGTTTGTTCTTTGATGATCTTGCTGGATGGGTTATTTTTCAGCAATTTATAATGCAAGTTACTATCTTCCATTTCATAGTAATTTACGAAAAGAAGATAACTTTCATTTCCCTTTTTTAAAATCAAATTATTTAAATCTTCCGTTTCTTCTACTGCGAAACCGGAAGGAACATATAATTTAATTTTGCCAATTGTTTGATTGGGATGTTGAGGAGTTTCTTCAAAAACAGTTTGAGCACTTGCCACACCCGTATCAATTTGCTCTTCAACAGTCTTTCCACAGCCTGCTAAAGCGAATAGCAATACGCAGCAAGCAGAGGCTTGAAACCATTTACGTTTCATATGTATTCCTCACTTTCTACTCAGCTACTTATTTTAAATGATAAATAGGTAGTATGGCAAGTTACTTAGGACAATACCACTATTTGGTTAAGAAAAGGTACTGGCCAATGAGCAATTTGACAATGTGTTCAAACATTTCGGTGCGATCGATTAAACCTGCCGTAAACACTCCTACAGCGCCGGCATTAGACCGTGTATCGTGCTGTTTTGTATAGTCATCCATGACGGGACCTAACTCTTTCCCTTCCCGCAATTTCTCAGCAATCTCTTCGGGCAATAAAAACTGGGCACCTGCTGCGGTCAGGACTGTTCCATCTTTCAAAGCAATGGCTCCCCAATTACAGCAATACATAGAATCTCCAACTTCCTGAACACCGCCTTCAAGGCCAAAACTCAGATCCGCTCCTGACATCTGCAGCGTATTGACCGCCCGATTAATTGCTCCCTGTCTTGTTTCCTCATGTGAAAAAGGTTGTTCTGATACATTTGATCTAGCGTCAAATTGCTCAAATGATGCATCCTCAAAATAACGATTCACCACATTTTGAATGGCTGCAGTTTTTGCTTTGTTTTTTGTTCCAATTGCTACGATCATTTCATTCATCTCCCGGGACAATTTATATGAAGTTGTGGCGAAATAAGCATATTTTCTTAAAAGCTAATACTTCGCCTTGAATTTTTAGTAAAATCGAAATAGTAAGTAAGAAAGAATATAATTAGCTTACCTAAGAAGAGAGTTGTACATATGATTCAATCAATCCTTTCCAATTTGGCAATAATCCTATTGTTGCATTTAATAATGAGCCAGATTATGGATAGCCGCAATAAAATAAGTACCTTCACTTTCCATGCACTTACCATAATCCAATTAGAAGGTGCCTCCACCTTGCTTCATACCGTGAACAAAGCCGATATCAACCTGTATAAAGCCAAAACGAACGGGCGTAATCGCTTTGTTGGTTCCTATTAAATGACGGAAGTCCCCAGCTATTCTACTTATCTAAAAAAGATGCCAAATGGCATCTTTTTTAAATTTCCGTTTATCCGTTGTCAATTATAGAATCGACTGTACTTCGATCCATCGTTCTTACCAGTTTTACAAGAAGTTCTTTGGCGGCCATATAATCATCAACATGAATAATAGAAGCTGAAGTATGGATATAGCGCGAACAAATGCCAATGACCGTACTTGGAATCCCTTCATTTGCAATGTGCACTTTTCCGGCATCCGTTCCCCCATTCGAAACAAAATATTGATACGGTATGTTGTTCGTCTCTGCTGTATCGAGTATGAAATCACGAAGTCCATGATGCGTGACCATGGTTGGGTCATAAATTCGTAAAAGCGTTCCTTTTCCCAATTGGCCGAATTGAGTTTTATCGCCTGTTGTGTCATTGGCTGCCGAAGCATCCAGTGCAAAGAAAATATCCGGTTTAATCATATTGGCTGAAACCTGGGCTCCTCTTAAACCGACTTCTTCCATTACATTTGCACCCGAATATAAATGATTCACTACCTTCTCATCTTTTAACTCTTTTAGTAATTCTAAGGCCAATCCGCATCCGTATCGATTATCCCAAGCTTTTGCCATGATTTTCTTGGGGTTTGCCATCGGTGTGAACGGACAAATGGGAAGAATGGATTGTCCCGGGCGAATACCCATTTCCATCGCATCCTCTTTACTATCCGCCCCTACATCTATCAGCATATCCTTAATGTCCATAGCGCCCTTTTTATCCGTCCCTTTTAATAGATGCGGAGGGATTGAAGCAATAACGCCTGGTATTTCTTTTTCTTTTGCATAGACTGTCACCCGTTGCGCTTGCAAAACTTGATTCGACCAGCCACCAAGCGGCTGGAATTGAATCATGCCGTTGTCCGTAATATTTTTTACCATAAACGACACTTCATCCATATGACCGGCAACCAATATTTTTGGAGCATTGTCCTCCTCTGCTTTTCTTACACCGAAAATTCCGCCAAGACGATCCTGGATAATTTCATCGGAATATTTCTCCAACTCACTGCGCATAAATTTGCGCACGGCATGTTCATTGCCCGGTGCGCCCGGTAATTCAGTCAATGTTTTAAATAATTCCAACGTTTCAGTATTCATGTAGAACACTCCCTAATTTAAGATACCTTTTCCATTTTATCATAATGAAATTGGAAAAACGCTCCTGGACATCCAGTTTTCAAAAACGGATAAGTTACGAAAAAAGCCTTCATATTTGCTATTTTCTAAGCTTGGTCTATTTCTAGGACAGGTATTCTTATACAGTACAGCAATATTTTGAAAGGGATTGAACAAGACTTCTAAAGTAAATAATGATAAAATAAATCTAGTTTAAAGGAGGATGACAAATGAAATTAAGAGATTTTTTAATAGGCGCAGCAACTGGATTAGCCGCTGCAATCATCATTAAAGAAGCTTCTGAAAAGATTTCGCCCTTTGTACCTGCCAATAGAGTCTTAGACAATGTAAAAGACCAATTCAAGAAAGAGAGCCCAATTGATGGTTCCTGGATTTATATGAAAACGGATGACTATCACAACGGCATTATGACCATCCCGGTCTATCGCGGAGGCATTACACGCATGAATAACGGCGAAATGGAGACGTTTGATTTTGCAGCGGATGCACGATCGGGTGTAGTAGTTGAATTAGTAAAATCATAAAAGAAAAGCGCAAGCACCCTGGTTAGCCCCGACAAGCGCTGGAAGGCCCGAATCGAAAGCATCTTTCCTGCTTTCGACCGAGGGACTGAAGCGACCTCGAGGGGCTGGGTGCTGGAGCTGGACACTGTCCTTCTTTATAGATGAAAAGCTGCTCGATTGTTAAAAATCGAACAGCTTATTTTTATTGGGACAGAGTGGTAAGCATCTTTGGACAGTGTCTAGCTGCGAACGCCAGCCCCTCGAACGTTTCGACTCTTCCGACGAAGGCAAAAAGCGCCTTCTTGTCAGAGTCTCCAACGTTTTTCGGGGCTAAACGGGCGTTCTCCGCTTTTCATTCTTAGAATTGTATACTTGCTTCTTTACCACGCTTTAAAAAGTCTGTTACTTCTTTTCCATCCTCGCTCCACTGAATCATGCGGTAATATGCATCATGGTAGAAAATGAATTTGTATTGGTTTGCCAAAGCCTCATTCATGATTTTTTCTTTGGCAAAAATACTCGTCATCGGATAATCATCATAAGCCAATACCCATAATGGATTCTGATGCGCATGTGTCGGCATAAGATCCGCAATATGGAGAATGGTTTCATCTTGTTGAGTCAGTTTAATAATCGCATGGCCGTCACTGTGGCCGCCCGTATGAATCATCTCGATTCCTGGCGTTATCGTGATTGACTTTTCGAAAGTGACGACTTGGTTCTGTACCGGCTCCCAGTTTTCTTTCCAATACGTATTTTTTGAACGAATATTGGGATTTCGCATTTCATCCCACTCAACTTTGGTTGTATAAATTTTGGCATTCGGGAACGTGGAAACGAGCTGTTCTCCCTCCCAGCGAGTAAGGCCTCCTGCATGGTCAAAATGAAGGTGGGTCATCAAAATGACATCAATATCGCCACTCGTTAAACCTAGTGACTGCAAACTATCCAGAATGGTAGATTCTTCTGTAACCCCATAGTTTCGCAGCTGCTTTTCCGTCAGTTTGTTAAATCCCACGCCACTATCAATTAAATAATTTTTCCCCTCAAATTGAATGAGAATCGGTTCACAAGCACATTCAATTTGATTTTTCTCATTTACCGGATATTTCCGTGACCATAAAGGCTTTGGCACAACCCCAAACATCGCGCCGCCATCCAATGAAGTCACGCCCCCATTCAACCATGTAAATGTCATATTGTGAAATTTGTATTGATCCATCCATTTCTCCCCCTTTTTTATAAAAGCGCAAGCGCCCTGGTTCAATCGTTACTTCCCACTGATAAACTGCGATTCCAATCTGTAGATTGGCTGGCCTTTCGCCGAAAACTTTTCTTCATACTCCGTCATGATATTGTCTTCCGGCATGTTGGCATGTAAATCAAGTGATACATACTTTAATAACATTCCGTACTCCGACATGCTGATTAAGGAATATTCGAATAGTCCACGGTTGTCCGTTTTAAAATGTATTTCGCCATTATCAATCAAAATTGATTCGTAAAGCTTCAAAAACCCTTCATGCGTAAGGCGCCGTTTTGCATGGCGCGTTTTTGGCCAAGGATCCGAGAAGTTTAAGTAAACCCGACTCACATCATTTTTTTGAAAGTACTTTTCCAGATCTGCTCCATTAACTTTCAGCAAACGTAAATTGGGCGGTGTATTGGAATCGATTATTTTTTCAAGAGCACTAACAATCACACTTGTATACAACTCAATCCCAATATAATTAATATCCGGGTTTTGCAATGCCATCCCCGTGATAAACTGACCTTTCCCTGTTCCTACTTCAATATGAAGCGGATGGTCGTTTCCGAATGCTTTCTGCCAATTTCCTTTATATTGTTCTGGATTCTGTATCACGATTTCCGGATGTTGTGATAAAAATTCCTCTGCCCATGGTTTGTTGCGTAATCTCAATGCATAATCCTCATTTCTGGTTGTTTAATTGTTTTTTGTTATTATAGCTTAAAATTCTTTCCCATACATAAAATTGCTATTTTTTGTTTATTAATTTCACGCTTTTTGTTTCCACTGATATTTCTATTTTACTATTCCTTTTTGTGTAGCCCAAAATTTCACCATCTGTATGACAAGGCAAATTTTGATTTATGTATAAGGTAAATCGGTCGTTTTGCAATTGGGAGAACTCTTTTAATTTTGTATGCCTGCCGAAAAAAACGGTAGCAAACATGAGTGCCAGCTTGCTTCTGGACAAATTTGAAACGATGGAAAGTTCAAGTAATCCATCATCCGGCTTTGAATCGGGAGAGATTTTCATGCCGCCCCCAAAATAAGGCTGATTGGAAACCGTAATAAACCAAACATTGTTATATCGTTTTTGTTGCCCATTATGCTCCACCATTACTTCGAAACATTCGAATGTTAATAATTTTTCCAGGACATAGTAGACATAACTTAGCTTGCCTAATCCAATTTTATTGAGTTTTTGTTTTACTTTTGATCCATTTGCAGCATACGCAACAGAAGCATCAAATCCAATACCGCAATTATTCACAAAACGAATCTTTTCGTTTCCCCACTGAATATTGCCGCAGTCAACAAATCGGGCATCTATCTTATGTTTACGGATGAACTCCTCAATTTCCTGCACGGATTGAAAACTCATAAATCCTCTTGAAAAATCATTTCCGGAACCGGCTTTTATTGCCCCTACCAAGACATTTCGGGCAAACCCTATCCCATTGACTACTTCATGAATGGTTCCATCGCCGCCAATGGCAATGATCAATGTTCGTTCATTGGCGTTTTCCGCCTCTTTGGAGATGAGGTTGGCGATTTCCCTTCCATGATTTTTATATTTCGTGAGGTGAGCGTGATAAGGTAAGTTTAACCCATTCTGAATTTTCCTCCATACGTGTGCTCCCTTTCCGTTTCCCGCTCGCTCATTGATTATAAAATGCAATCTCACATTTTTACTCCTGTTCTGTTTCTTCCACATGCCAAATATCCCGATTAAAAGAAGTTGTTTGAACGGCTTGCAAAAGCACCTTGGCCGCACGCATTTGCATATGCTTCATTGGTGACGGAATTTGTCTTAGCTGCTCCATCCACTTTGGAAATTCCCGTTTATCCACAAATTGAACGTTAAATACTGATCCTGGATAATCAAAGTAACCATTTCGTGAAAGAAGCACTTTTCGAATCGGCATTTTCACTTCATGCTCCGCAAATAATTTGGCGATAATCGCTTCCATCCTGTTCATTTGAATGAAAGGGTTCAGCATTTTGCCACTAGACTTCCCGACTTTTTTAACCCAAAACCGATCGCTATTGCCGATAAATACAGCTTGTTCCTCCTGCTCCACAACCGTAATGCATATGCACTCGCGGGGTGTTAACAGAACAATATCCAATTCAACCGGCGCTTTTTTCACTTTAACAATTGGATAGTAAAATAACAAAAAGCTATCCGGCAATTTTTGGAGAAAAGTTCGAAGCAGTGTATCCCTCATAAATCGAGGGTCTACATACGATTTCTCCCGTGTAGTGGAGCTTGCCCATTTTACTTGGAATTGGAAAAATTGATCCAAAAACATTTTCTTCAGCTCTTCCAGTGTATTTGGATTGTATAAAATAGTCGGCTCAAAATGTAGTGTATTTTCCCCTTCATCCATCACTTCTCCAACATTCATTAATTCGTTGGATATCTCAACTTCTTCTATATCTTCTATTTCTTTTGGCGTTTTTTTAAACTTTAATCGTTCAAACAATGAAAACCGCTTTTTCCGATCCTTTTCATCTGGTATTTCTAAATGCTCCCATTTTGGGATCTCTATTCCAGACTCCCATTGTTGCTTCACTCGATCCCATTGAATTTTCTTTAAACGAACAAATTGGGTTGGATATCTGGTCAAATCAATTTGATATCTAGAAATATAATCTTGAAGTTTCACTAATTGAGCCAATCAAAACACTCCTATCTTTCAATCCCATATGTTCAAGACTTTCGTACATCTGTTATATGGCATCATTGGCATACCCCAAATGCTGGGTCAATCGGACATTTCTTGAATCACTACTAATTTTACATGACCATTTGCAAAAAAAATAGTGGATAGGTTACTCCTACCCACTATTCATAAAGGATATTTAGTTAAATAAGGCTTTTCGGAAGCTTCGTTTCAAATTGTTGCTGCAATTTACGGGTCCATTCACCAACTTTGCTGCCGTTGATCGGCTGTTCGTCGACTTGAATCACTGGTGTTATTTCAGAAGTGGTAGAAGAAACAAACAGTTCATCCATCTGTAAAGCTTGCTCTTTCGTAAACGCTTGTTCCTTCACCGGCAGGTTAATTTCGTTAGCACAGGTTAAAATGACGCCGCGCGTAATGCCGCTTAAAATCAAGTTATCGGCAGGATGTGTATAAAGAACGCCATTTTTTATACCAAAAACATTGGTGGAAGACCCTTCCGTAATCGTTTCGCCCCGATGCAAAATCGCTTCATAGCATCCTCTTTCAAATGCTTCTTGTTTTGCCAACACCGCACCCAGTAGATTCAATGATTTAATATCACATCGGAGCCATCGAATGTCTTCCGCGAAAATCGCTTTCACGCCGTTCTGTACATTGAGAGCAGGGCGAGGAGCTTCCTTGATATTGCCGGTTAACACAGGCAGCACATCAACACCTGGAAATTGGTGAATACGTGACGCCGCTCCTCTTGTTAATTGAAAATAAAGATTTCCCGTATTGATTTCATTTGCTTCAACCAGTTCATGCAATAATTGATGCAGTTTATGTTTTGTATATGGCACAGTCAACTTGATCTTTTCGGCACTCACATAAAAACGGTCGATGTGCTCTTCTGCGGTAAACATCTCGCCGTCATATACTTTAATTACTTCATAAACGCCATCTCCAAATTGATAGCCTCTGTCTTCTTTGTTGATTACCACTAAATGATCCTCGACAATTCTATCATTCCATAATGTAAAGCTCATCTCTATCTTCCTTTTTATAATTAATTTTTGCCCGCCAGTTCAACAATGGCATCCGCATAAATGGCAGCGGCTTTCACTAAATGATCGACGATGACAAATTCGTCTGCTTGATGGGCAACATCCGGTTCGCCCGGGAACAGCATGCCAAAAGCAACCCCTTTTTTCAGCGTGCGGGCATAGGTACCGCCACCCGTTGATAAAGGTTTTGAATTGTCATTGGAATATTTTCGATAGACATTTAGCAAAGTTTTCACAAATTCATCTTCTGCCGGCACATAGTGCGGACTTGAATTCGAGGAAACATCCAAAGCAAATCCTCGGGAGGATGCAATTTGGGCAGCTTCCGTCATTTTCTCTTCAAATGGATAGCTAACCGAGTAGCGCATGCTGACTCCAATATTTCCGCCCTGTTTATGGTGAAATAAGACAACTCCCGGATTCAATGTCGTTGATCCGGACATCTCATCTTCAAACCCCAGTTTAATAGAATGTCCATAATGGTCGCCATGGAATGCATGCACCATAAATTCAGTAAATTCTTTGCTCGCTTTTGTTGTTGTATAGCCATGTAAAAATGTTGCCAACCACACGCTGGCATTGATTCCTTTTTCCGGTTCCATGGCATGGGCCGACTTCCCTTTCAATGATATTATATACCGGTCTTCTTGCTTCGTTAATGTACCTTCCATCCGATTTTGATTTAAAAACTGTTCATAATCTTGTTCGATGGTCGCCAGTACATTTTGAACAATAGCCTCGGCAGTGTCGGGTACCATATTGGAACGTTGGCCAGCTTTAAACGCCAGGATTTGTTCATGTTCTTCCACATTGCCTTTTTGCGTAAAATTCAGGATTGCAATCCCTTTTTCGGCATTAATAAGAGGAAAATCCGCATCCGGTGCAAACCCGATTGTCGGCATTTCTTCTTTTTCAAAATAGTGCTCGACACATCTAAACCCCGTCTCTTCATCCGTTCCAATAATCATGCGCACACGCTTGTTCAGTTCAATTCCTGCATCTTTTACCATTTTCATGGCAAGCCAGGCCGCCATTGTCGGACCTTTATCATCAATGGCGCCACGGCCATATAACTTCCCATCAACTATTTCGCCTTCAAAAGGAGGATGCATCCACGCGTCTCCTGCCGGTACAACATCCACATGACAAAGAATGCCCAATAACTCTTCTCCTGCGCCCATTTCAATATGGCCGGCATATGAATCGATATTTTTGCAATCGAATCCTTGTTGTTCCCCCAAAGACAGCATATATTCCAATGCTTTTAATGGACCTTCGCCAAAAGGTGCATCATTAGTTGAAGTCGCTTCATCCAGCACACTTTCTATTCGAATTAATTGCTGCAATTCCGAAATCAGCTCTTCTTTTCTGGATTCCGCCAATTTGATCCAATCCATTTTCAACACCCCTTTACTTAGTAACGACAATTTTACTCTTTTTCAGGAAAAATACAAACCGAAGGGGTACATTCAGCAGTTTCAGGGTATAAAACAAATACCTGTAGATAACCGAAGAAAATAACATTACATGTCATAATACCGTCTCATTATTCGTATTATCAAATTATAAACGGGATGTAAAAATTGTATTAATTAACTGAGAATTATGGAAAAACTAATAGAATACTGATATAATGATGTTGTCATAGTAATTTACTTGACAAATAATATTCAAAAAGGGGATGTCTACGGCAGAAATTTAAAAAGCCCGAGAGTAGCCTCTATATATGTCGTCCGCTAGTCTTTGCCATGAGAATTAAGATCGAAGGAGTGGTTCATGTTTATGAAACCAACTACTGACAGAATGCTTAATCGTATTAAAGACGTGTACATGTTTATCCTTGATAGAGGAACGGTATCTACACAGGATTTAGTCGAAGAGTTCAATATCACTCCTCGCACCATTCAAAGAGATTTGAATGTGTTAGCCTTTAACGATTTGGTCGAGAGCCCAAGTCGAGGCAAATGGACAACGACGAAGAAAAAAGTTAAATTAACATCCTAGAGATTTAGCAACGATTCCTTTTTGGTAACTGGGAAAGTTGCTCATATAAAACTTTTATACACAATATACTTACTTACAACAAAAAAGAATGACCTTTCGTCGGGGTCATTCTTTTTTGTTCTTATGGATTCTTTAACTGGCTCACTTCTTCAACGGTTAATTCACGATATTCTCCTAAATCCAGCTGCTCATCAAGCTTCAAGCTTCCCATTGAGATCCGTTTCAAATAGGTTACTTTTTTATCCACCGACTCGAACATCCGTTTTACTTGATGAAATTTTCCTTCCTGGATGGTTAACTCGATTTCGGAAATTTCCCCTGATTTTAGAATAGCTAGTTCTCCCGGTTTCGTGAGGTAGCCATCCTCCAACTCCACACCTCTACGGAATGCTTCTGCATCCGACTCGGTTACAACTCCCTTAATTAGCGCAAAATACGTTTTGGGAACATGTTTTTTGGGCGATAGCAGGTTATGTGCCAACTGGCCATCGTTTGTGATTAAAAGCAACCCTTCTGTATCTTTGTCCAACCGCCCTACAGGAAACGGGCTGAAATGTTGGGCAAGCGGGTCCAATAAATTAATGACGGTTTGATCATAATGATCTTCCGTAGCAGAAATGACGCCAGGCGGCTTGTTCATCATAAGATAGATAAATTCAGTATAGTGAACCCTCTCTCCAAAAACGCTGATATCTTGCTGATCCGGATTCACATGCAGTGAGGCATCTTTTACCACTTCCCCATCAACCGTTACACCTTTTTGTTTTAACAGTTGTTTTACTTCTTTTCTCGTCCCGTAGCCCATATTTGCCAACAATTTATCCAAACGCACTTCCATCAACTCCTATTTAAAACCCAGTTTGTTTGCAAGTTTTGTAATTCGTTCACCAAAGAGCTTTTGCGCCAATTTTAAACGGAATGAAAGGAAGCCATAAACAGCTGCTCCAACTCCAACGGAAATGAGCAGGTAAACTGCTTCCAGCACTTTCCCATCAGGCTCTGCTATCACATTTAACAGATGATCTACCAATAGTACCGCTATGGACATGACAAGCGTTAAGATGCAGATTAGTATAATCCGTCTTAAAACCAGCTGAGAACGATAATGCAAGGCTTTATGAATGACCACAACATTAATGGTAATTGTCACACCATAGCCAACCGCAGTCGCCAAAATGGCTCCATCCACTTCCATCATTTTGATGAGTGGTGTATTCAGCATCAGTTTAATAAGCAACCCTGTTAACAAACTGAATATAATCCACTTTTGGAAATCGATTCCTTGCAGTATGGCTGCCGTAACAGAAAACATCGCAAAGAAAATCGCCAGCGGAGCGTAGTGGGCCAATACTTGCCCCCCCATCTCGCTTTGCTCATATAAAACATGATAAATTCCCGGCGCCAGTATGGAAATCCCTATACTTGCAGGAATGGTGATGAACAATAAGATTTGGTATGTCTTATCCAAAGAACTTCTAAGAATATCGAATTCGCCCAAAGTATAGTGCTTTGTAATGATGGGTACAAGCGCCATCGAAAATCCGGTAGCGAGCATCACTGGAATAATGACAATCTTTTGCGTTGTTAAATTTAGCATGGTTAAGATTTCATCTGTTACACTCGCTAATCCGATGGAATTCATCGCACTATTGAACGTAAGCATATCAACCAGTTGGAACAAGGAAGATGCCATCCCGACAAAAACAAAGGGAATGGAATATTTAATAATCTCTTTATAGATGTCCTTGTAGGAAAGCTCTACTGAAGAGACACTATTCTCAAGCAGTACATTCATTTCGGGCTTCAATTTTCTCCAATAGAAATAAAGAACCGCCAATCCGCCAATGGCACCAACGAATGCTGCAAAAACGGCAAACTTAATCGCGGTTTCCGGTGTACCGCCCAGCACAACGACTACAATATATGAACCGCCAAGCAACACAATAATACGAACGATTTGCTCTACCAGCTGGGAAACGGAAGTCGGCATATAATGGCCATATCCTTGGAAAAATCCCCTGATCAAACTCATCATCGGAACTGCAAGCAAAGCAAAGCTGACCCAGCGGATTACCGAAGTAATTTGTTCCACAGTATAGATTTGTTCATCATCTTCAATAACAACATTTGCAATTGGGTTGGCCAGCAAATTTAAAAGAAGAAATGACCCAACCCCGGTTATGAACATTACCGCCATTCCCGATTTAAAAAGTTTTCTTCCTGCTTGATAATCATTCATGGCATTATATTTAGAAACAAACTTGGAAACCCCAAGAGGCAATCCCGAAATCGCTACGGATAGCATCAAATTGTAAGGAATATATGCATATTGATATAAACCCAGATTTTCTTCCCCGCCAACAATTGAATAAAAGGGGAAAAGATAAATTAACCCCAGAACCTTCGACAAAAACAAGCCTATTGTTAGTATCGCAGTTCCTTTCATTAATGAAGACATAAAAACATTCCAATCTTTATGAAATTGTTAATAATTGATATGTATTAGAAAAGCGGAAGCGCCCTGCTTAGCTCCGCGTCGGCGAAAACGAAACGTTAAAATCTACTTTTCTCTAGAAAAAGAAAAGCCGACTGAAATAGTCGACGATTTCTAACAAATATTGTTTCGAAAACAATCTACATGTAAGTTTACATGTGAACGCCGATTAACTCAAATAGTTTCTTCACAAAAAATGTATAATTTAAAGTTGAAACAATAAATTTCTACAGAATGATTTTACGTACTATAATAAAGGAAAAAGTCCGATCGAGTTTTCCTACCGCTTTATGTAGGAACCTGTGGAAATAAAGAAAGAGAGACAAGAAAAATGCTGGATGTAATCGTTATTGGCGGCGGTCCCTCGGGATTGATGGCAGCAATCGCTGCGGGAGAACAAAAGAAAAAAGTAGTATTAATCGAGAAAGGAAATAAACTCGGAAAAAAATTGGCCATCTCGGGTGGCGGCCGATGCAATGTTACTAATCGTCTGTCGGTCGACGAAATTATCAAGCATATACCGGGGAATGGACGTTTTTTATATAGTCCCTTTACCGTTTACAACAATCATAATATTATCGAATTTTTCGAAGGATTGGGAGTACAGCTAAAAGAAGAAGACCACGGCCGTATGTTCCCTGTCTCCAACCGTGCCCAGGATGTGGTCGACGCTCTCATAAATGAATTGAATCGCCTACATGTAGAGATTCGATTGAATACGGCGGTTGCCAAATTATTAATGGACGACGATAAAATACTTGGCGTCCGCTTAAGTGATGGCTCGGAAATCCTGGCAAAAGCAGTGGTTGTTGCCGTGGGAGGGAAGGCAGTGCCCCAAACCGGTTCGACAGGCGACGGTTACCCTTGGGCAGAGCGCGCTGGCCATAAGGTAACAGAACTTTACCCGACGGAAGTACCTGTCCTATCAAAAGAATCTTTTATCCAATCCCGTGAATTGCAGGGACTTGCATTGCGTGATGCTGCCGTATCGGTGTTAAACAAAAAAGGAAAAGCCATTATCACGCATAGAATGGACATGCTGTTTACTCACTTTGGCGTAAGTGGTCCCGCGATTTTGCGCTGCAGTCAATTTATCGTAAAAGAGTGCAAGAAAAATGGGGGTGCACCCGTCCAGCTTCGCATTCAAACATTACCGGAATTCAACGAGGAAAGTTGTTTCCAGCACTTAAATCAATTATTAAAAGAAGAACCAAAAAAAGCGGTGAAAAATGTATGGAAATCTGTTGCGCAAGAAAGATGGCTGTTATTCTTAATGGAACGCGCGGGAATCGATCCATCCAAAACTGCTTCAGAAATGCCGCAAGATAAAATTCGCCAGCTTGCCCATGAACTAATTTCCTTTACGATGGATGTCCATGGCACATTGCCGTTGGACAAAGCCTTCGTTACGGGAGGCGGCGTTTCAGTAAAAGAAATTGAACCGAAAACGATGGCTTCGAAATTGAAAAAAGGGTTGTTTTTCTGCGGAGAGATATTGGATATTCATGGCTATACAGGCGGATACAATATTACCAGCGCACTGGTAACAGGCCGTATTGCCGGCATGAATGCAGCTTTGGTTGATTAGCAAACAAGGGGCAATACGCTCCCCTTGCCCAAATTATCCTTGAACATCATATGATTAAGAACTAACCTATATTTCCAATAAAAAACAAAACTGCAGGAATATTTTTTCTGCAGTTTTTTAATATTTCCCTACTGAATATGCAATAAAAAAAGTTCTCGTTCCCTTTCATTTTTTCGAAAACGATCGTCCAATATCTCTTTCAGTAAAAACAGTTTCAGTTGTTCATCATGAACCGCCAACTTGATTTTCTCCCTGGCAGCAAATAAAAATGATAAGTACTCCCCATAACTATCATCAAAGAACTCATTCAAGTCCCGCTTGAGTTGCTTGGCTAAAAGCGGACTCGCCCCTTCCGTTGAAATGGCTATTTTCAATTTTCCCCGTTCAAAAGCAGCCATGTTATAAAAATTGCTCTCTTCTGGAGAATCAGCTACATTTACAAGCTGATGTTGCTGGCAGCTTGCTTTTACTTGCGCATTGACTTGACGATCATCCGTCGCTGCGATGACGAGAAAAGCATCGTCAATATCCGCATTTTCAAAAGACCGTTGAATCCAATGAATGTCTCCGTTTTGTTCATATGTATGTAATGTTTCCGTTAAAGTTGGGCTAACAACGACAATTTCGGCATTTTGCCCCAATAATTTATTCACTTTGTGTGCAGCAACTCGCCCGCCGCCAACCACCACTACCTTTTTTCCGACTAAATCTAGCATTACTGGATACATTTACAGCGTCCTTTCATGAAAATAAAGGTTGCCTCGGCAACCTTTATTAGAAATTAAAAACTATGTTCCAGGATGGAAATGACGTCCATCTGTTACAGCTTCCACATATCCCGCACGAATCACGAAATCTCCAAAATATTCGTTATCTTGACGTTCTTTTGCATAATGTCCAATAATCGGTGAAAGTGTCGCCAATATTTCGGCTTCACCAATATTCTCTTTGAAAATTTTATTTAAACGAGACCCTGTGTGGCTTGCACCTAAATATAGATTATATTTGCCCGGTGCTTTACCGATAAACCCAATCTCGCCCATCGCTGCACGTGAACAACCATTTGGACAGCCGGACATGCGGATTGTTATATCTTGGTCACGCAAACCATTGTCATCAAGCAGTCCTTCGATTTTTTCGATCAAGGATGGCAAGTATCGTTCAGACTCTGCCATTGCTAAACCACAAGTTGGCAATGCTACACAAGCAATCGAATTTCGTCTTAATGCCGAGTAATTGTCGCTTTCCGTCAACTTATACTTTTCAATGATTTCATTGATGGCTTTTTTAGCGCGAGCACCAACATTTGAAATCACTACATTTTGGTTGCCCGTAAAGCGGAAATCTCCCTTATGAATTTGCGCAATTTCACGTAGAGCGGTTTTTAGCGGATAGTTGTCAAAATCTTTCACACGTCCATTTTGGATGAACAAAGTGAAATGATATTTCCCATCTTCCCCTTTCACCCAGCCGTAACGATCGCCTGTATGTTCAAATTGGAAAGGTTTCACTTCATCAAATGTATAGCCTAGTCGTTTTTCAATTTCACTTTTCACATTTTCAAGGCCTAAACGATCCACTGTGTATTTAAAGCGGGCATATTTACGAACGGAACGGTTGCCGTAATCACGTTGTACAGTCATAATTTTTTCGCATACATCTACAATTTTATCTTTTGCAATATAGCCAATTAAACGCCCAAGTTGTGGATATGTTGCTGTATCTCCATGCGTCATTCCCATTCCGCCGCCAATTGCAACGTTAAAGCCGATAAGTTCATCATTTTCGACAACGGCGATCAGGCCAATATCTTGCGAGAAAACATCCACATCGTTTGCAGGCGGAATGGCAATCCCGATTTTGAATTTACGCGGCAAATATAGAGAACCATAAATCGGTTCTTGCTCTTCTTGTGTATCTACCACTTTTTCTTTATCCAGCCAAATCTCATAATACGCATTTGTGCGCGGCAGCAAATGATCGCTGATTTTTGATGACAATTCAAAAATTTCCTGGTGCAAATGTGACTGGTATGGGTTGGCGTTGCACATTACATTACGGTTTACGTCGCCGCACGCTGCAATGGTATCAAACAATACGCTGTTCAGCTCTTGCATATGTTTTTTCATGTTCCATTTTAAAATGCCGTGGAATTGAATCGTTTGGCGTGTCGTGATTTTAAATGAATGATTGCCATACTTATCCGCCAACTCGTCCATCTTCAACCATTGCGTTGGATTCAACACGCCGCCTGGCATACGGACACGAACCATGAATTGATAAGCCGGTTCCAATTTTTTGCGTTCACGTTCCAGGCGTTGGTCGCGGTCATCTTGCAAGTAACTTCCGTGGAATTTCATTAAACGGTTATCCCAGTCGGAAATGCCGGCGCTCAGCTCTTCTTGCATGGATTCAACAAGTGAACCGCGCAAATAGTTGCTCTCCGCCTTAATTTCCTCTACATCACTTGGCTTGCCTTCTTGTGGTGGTAATACAATTTTCTCAACCATGGTACTTCCCCCTTAGTATACATCTCGTTGATAGCGTTTTTGTTTGCGTAAATCATCCAGATACGCTTTTGCTTCTTCTTCTGTTTTGCTTCCTTGTTCCGCGATGATTTGCAGCAATGTATTTTGAACATCCGCCGCCATACGATCTTTATCGCCACAGACATAGAAGTAGGCCCCATTTTCTAGCCATTCGTAAAGCTCGGCTGCATGTTTTTGCATTTTATGTTGTACATACACTTTTTCTTCTTGATCGCGAGAAAAGGCAACATCCATCTTTGTCAGCACGCCTGATTTCAGCCAGCTCTGCCACTCCGTTTGATAAAGGAAGTCCGTGACAAAATGCTGATCTCCAAAGAATAGCCAGCTCTTCCCTTGTGCCCCACGCTCTTCGCGTTCTTGCATAAATGAACGGAATGGTGCGATACCGGTACCGGGACCGACCATAATAATTGGCGCTTCATCGGCAGGCAATTTAAAGTTAGGGCTTTTTTGCACATAGACACGAACTTTATCGCCAATTTCCAGGTTGTCGGCAACATACGTCGAGCAAACACCCAGGCGATTTCGACCGTCAACTTCGTACCGCACCGCAGCAATTGTTAGATGCACTTCGTCCGGATATGCACTTAAGCTGCTTGCAATGGAATACTGTCTTGGTGGTAATTTTCTCAATGCATCCACAAAGCTTTGTTCATTCCAGCTGAAAGGTGCAAATTTTTCGACAACATCAAGCAAATCGCGGCCATGCGTATATGTTTTAAACAATTCTCTATCCGCAAGAATTGCATGGAATTCTTCGTTTAGCGTATATTCGCCAATTTTCTTCATAACAGGTTTCGTTAGTGGTGTAATCTCCAATAGATAAGTTAATGCATCCTTTAATGTTAACTCTTCATTCTCAACAGTAACTGTTTTCCCCGCTTCAAATCCTAGCGCTGAAATCAATGAATTCACTAGGTTTTCATTGTTTAACGGATAAATGGCAAGACTATCTCCCGGCTCAAATGTAATTCCTGACCCTTCAAGAGATAACTCTAAATGAATGGTTTCTTTGTTGGAACCTTCGCCATTGAGATTAATTTTTTCCAGCACCTCAGCGCTAAATGGATTTTTGCGCGAATATTCTATAGCTGGTTCTACTACGGTTGGTGCTGCTTCCTGAGCATTTTGCTGAACAACTTCACCTTGCTGCAGCTTCTCCTTTACAGCATCAAACCATTTCGCAGCCGGCTCATCATAGTCAAGATCGCAATCAACTCGTTCCACCAATCTTTGCGCACCTAGTTTTTCTAATTGTTCGTCGAAATCCTTCCCTGTTTTGCAGAAAAATTCATAAGAACTATCGCCAAGAGAAAGAACTGCAAATTTAACGTGATCTAACTTTGGAGCCCGTTTTCCATAAAGGAAGCCATGGAATGAAATTGCATTATCAGGCGGTTCTCCTTCACCATGGGTACTGGCAATGACAAGTAAGTGGTCCAGTTTTTTCAGGTTATTTGTTTTGAAATCGCTCATGGATGAAACATTTACTTCAAAACCGGCTTTTTCCAGCTGTTCGCCATACTTTTTGGCCAAACCTTGCGCATTTCCAGTTTGAGAGCCATAAAGAATGGTAATATTTTTTGCTTTGGCAGCAGGAGCTTGCAAAGCTTGAACATTGCCGGCAACTGCCACATTTTCTTTCGGTGGTTCCACTGCCGCAGTTTGCACGGAAGCATTTGCAGTTAAGTAGCCTGTTAACCAGATTTTCTGATTGAATGTTAATGTTGCTAAAACTTCGTTTAATTGTTTTACTTGCTGTTCACTAAAAGGGCTATTTGTAACTTCTAACTTCACTTGACTACACACCTCTTCGGAAGATTATTTTATTCTAATTTTCTCATTTTTTTCGATTTGTACAACCACATTATCCTGCACAATCAAAGTGATTGAGCCATAATCCATCGTGCTGATCAGTTTTTTCAATTTTTCCACTGCCTGCTCAAAGTTTTCTTGTTTTTTATCCATTCGAAACACTCCCTGTATTCGAATATAACGTTTCTTCTACTCGTTCCCTTAACACATCACGCACGTTTGGATCATATCCCAAGCAATCGCATAGAACAGCTTCCTTCTCTGAAAATCCTTGTAATGCTATCTTTTGCTTAATGCCATTCTTCAATAACCCTGTAAACAATAGATAAGGAACGATATAAACCGGATTTCTTTGATGTTCGCTCAATTGATTTAAGGTTTTGTCAAATGAGGGACCATTACCGTATAAGAAACAAATATCTACATTTGCAAATTGATATTGTTGTTTTAAAGCATCTGCAATTTCCTGAAAATCGGTTTGGACCGCTGGATCACTGCTGCCTCTTCCAATCAACAAAACATCCATTTCCTTATTCAGCATGGAACTTTTTTGTTCTACTCTGTCGTGTAAACTGCTAATCAATTTTTCGTGGAGTCCAAATGGTTTCCCGAATGTAAAAGCAACGTTTGGATAAAGTTCTTTCGCTTGGTCAATCTCCAGTGGAATATCTTGCTTTGCGTGATTGGCCGTTAATAAAAGAATAGGAATAACAGCTATATTAGTCGCACCTTTTGAAACGCATGCAGCAACCCCTTCCAATATGGATGGCTGAGCCAGTTCAAGGAAACAAATTTCTTGAATTTCAACAGCAATATGAGGTTTTACGGACTCGACAAAGGAAATCGCTTCTTCAACACCCGCCTTTACACGACTGCCATGTGCTACATATAATACCGCTTGCATTCGCTATCCTCCTTTATTAAACAAATTCATTGAATGAATTTAAACGGACATTTTCTCCAAATTTTTTTGGGACTCCTCGAACCATGCAATTTTTTCTCTCATTTTTACCACTTCACCAACAAGAATCATGCTTGGATTTTGAATTTTTTGCTGTTTTGCAATTTCTACAATTGTATCCAATGTACCTGTAATGGTTTGTTGATGATCTGTCGTACCCCAATGAATCAAGGCTACGGGCGTTTTAGGATTGCGTTTATATTTCATTAACTGGTCAGTAATATAAGGCAGATTGCCAACACCCATATAGATTGCGAGAGTATCAACCGATTCCGCCAACCCTTTCCAATTGATGGAGTCCTCTTTCCCTTCCCGCATATGGCCAGTGACAATCGCAAAACTTGATCCTAAATCACGATGCGTAACTGGTATCCCAGCATAGGCAGGAGCTGCGATTCCCGAGGTGATTCCTGGAACCACTTCAAAAGGAATCCCTGCTTCAACCAGCACTTCAGCTTCTTCGGCACCACGGCCAAAAACGAAGGGATCTCCACCTTTAAGACGCGTTACCACTTTCCCTTTGCTTGCATGATGGACGAGCAATGAATGAATGCGTTCCTGGATGACGCCATGCAATTTCGGCAATTTCCCTACAAAAATAAGCTCTGCATTCGGCTTTGCATATTCCAATAATTCCTTGTTCACCAAACGATCGTATAATATTACATCCGCTTGCTGAATACATTTCAGGCCCTTGACGGTTATTAAATCGACACTTCCGGGTCCTGCTCCAACTATATATACTTTCCCCACTACAAACCCCCCGAGCATATCCATAATACATTAATATAAACACAACAATTCTTATTGGTCAACTATGTTTTTGAAATTATCGACTTTTCTGTTATTTAATCCTCCAACTTTGCTGCTAATAAGAATTTTGTGTTTTCGATGGCTGAATTTTCGCTGTCCTATAGAGAATCTTCAATTAAAATAAAATCTAAAACAATTATATAACATTAATTGTCTCCTAAAAATTCTTATTTTCCATTTTCCTTATTTTTTAAGGAAAATGAGGAATTTCTTTGACCTTTGCCGCGAAAATAAAAAAACTGCCCCAATAAATGATTTTTCATACATTCTGGGCAGTTGAATTTTTATTTTACGACAATATTTACAAGTTTCCCTGGAACCGCAATGACTTTCACGATTTGTTTTCCATCGGTGAATTCTTTTACTTTTTCATCTGCTTTTGCAAGCTCTTCAAGTTGTTCTTTTGTTGCATCTTTTGCAATTTTTACTTTGGAACGCAATTTGCCGTTCACTTGTACAACAACTTCAATTTCATCATCCACTAATTTTGCTTCATCAAAAGCAGGCCACTCTTCATACGTTAGTGTACCGGAATGTCCAAGAAGTTCCCAAAGTTCTTCGGAAACATGTGGTGCAATCGGAGCCAGCAGTTTTACAAAGCCTTCTGCATATTCCATTGGCACAACGTCTGCTTTATAGCAATCATTGATAAATACCATCATTTGTGAGATCGCTGTGTTGAAACGTAAATGCTCGTAGTTATCCGTTACTTTTTTCACTGTTTGGTGGTACGATTTCTCAAGCGTTGTATCCTGGCTGTTTTGAATTTTGCCGGATAACGTGCCTTCCTCTGTTGCATACAGGCGCCAAATACGATCCAGGAAACGACGGGCACCATCAAGGCCATTTGTTGACCATGCGACGGAAGCATCCAGAGGTCCCATAAACATTTCGTATAAACGAAGCGTATCGGCACCATGGCTGCTTACGATATCGTCGGGATTTACCACGTTTCCTTTCGATTTGGACATTTTTTCATTGCCCTCTCCCAATATCATTCCTTGGTTGAATAATTTTTGGAAAGGCTCTTTTGTTGGCACAACGCCTAAATCATAAAGCACTTTATGCCAGAAACGAGCGTAAAGCAAGTGCAGTACGGCATGCTCTGCTCCACCGATATAAATGTCCACCGGCAACCAGCGTTTTAATAACTCAGGGTCGGCAATCGCTTCGCTATTTTTCGGATCGATGTAACGAAGGAAGTACCAGCTTGATCCTGCCCATTGAGGCATTGTATTTGTTTCGCGGCGGCCTTTTTTGCCAGTTTCCGGATCCACTACATTAACCCATTCTTCAATATTGGCCAATGGTGATTCTCCAGTACCCGAAGGACGGATATTGGACGTTTTTGGCAATTCCAATGGCAATTCACTTTCCGGAATTGTTGTCATTGTGCCATCTTCCCAATGAATCACCGGGATTGGCTCTCCCCAATAACGCTGGCGGGAGAATAGCCAGTCACGTAAACGGTAGGAAATTTTCTTCTCGCCCACACCATTTGTTTCAAGCCATTCGATCGCTTTCGTAATCGCCTCGGTTTTATTCAAGCCATTTAGGAAATCGGAGTTGATATGGGCTCCGTCACCTGTGAACGCTTCTTTTTCAATGTCTCCGCCCTCAAGGACCGCAATAATTTCCAAACCGAATTCTTTGGCAAATTCATAGTCGCGTTCATCATGAGCAGGTACGGCCATGATCGCACCGGTTCCGTATGAAGCCAATACATAGTCTGCAATCCAGATTGGCACTTCTTTGCCGTTAATCGGATTGACAGCAAAGGCACCCGTGAATACACCTGTTTTTTCTTTTGCTAGATCTGTACGCTCAAGATCCGATTTCATTTTCACTTTTTCAATATAAGCCTCTACCGCTTCACGTTGTTCAGCCGTTGTGATTTCATCTACTAAATCATGCTCAGGCGCCAACACGCAATAAGTTGCGCCAAATAGAGTATCTGGACGAGTTGTAAACACCTCGAAGTTTTGGTCAGTTCCTGCAACGTTAAACTTCACCTGTGCACCTTCCGAGCGTCCGATCCAATTGCGCTGCATATCCTTAATGGATTCCGGCCAGTCAACGTCTTCCAAATCATCCAGCAAGCGATCGGCATATTTTGTAATGCGCAATACCCATTGGCGCATTGGTCGACGCTCAACAGGATGTCCGCCACGTTCGGATTTGCCATCGATTACTTCTTCATTGGCAAGAACCGTTCCCAGCGCAGGGCACCAGTTTACCGGAATTTCATCAACATAAGCTAAATCCATTTCTACAAGCTTTGTAAAAATCCATTGTGTCCATTTGTAATATTCTGGATCCGTTGTGTTGATTTCACGATCCCAATCATAAGAGAAGCCCAATTCTTGAATCTGGCGTTTAAATGTCGAAATATTCTTTGCCGTAAATTCAGCCGGATCGTTTCCTGTATCCAGCGCATATTGCTCAGCCGGAAGTCCGAAAGCATCCCATCCCATCGGATGAAGCACGTCATATCCTTGCATACGTTTGAAACGAGACAAAATATCCGTCGCTGTATAACCTTCAGGGTGACCTACGTGCAACCCGGCACCGGATGGATATGGGAACATATCCAAAGCATAAAATTTAGGTTTTGAAGGGTCGTTTAATGTTTTAAACGTTTTATGGTCTTGCCAATATTGTTGCCATTTTTTTTCGATTTGTTGATGATTAAAAGCCATGTGTTCTTGTCCTCCTTAATAGTATAGGCACGCTGTTTTTTCGACACGAAGGAATAAAGTGTTAAGTAAAAAAGCTCATCAAGAGTAGATTATCCTAATTATGGTAAATTTAATCCAATACGTTCTTTATGTATAGAATTAGTTTTTTAAATGATTACAAAAGCAGCTAACTTTTGGGAAGTTGACAAAATATTTAAAAAATAAAAAAACTCGTCCCCTTCTATGAAAGGGACGAGAGAATTTCGTAAACTCCCGCGGTACCACCCAAATTAGTGACACTTCACTCAGCTTAGTTCCTTAACGCGGATCACGGTTTTAGTTACTTTCTTCACTAAAACAGACTCCAAGGCGAGTTCAATTCCTCTACTCACTAGCTCACACCAGCCGCTAGCTCTCTTTAAAGCTTCAAAATCTACTATTCCTTTTCATTGTCGTACTATCACTATTTTCCTCATTTTAATGGAAATATTCGAAATATACAAGTACTTAAAAAGGTTCTCGGCTTTTAAGCGGGCGATCATAGAAAATACAGGGAAGAATCGCAATAACCAACATGGCCGATAAAATGTAAATCAGAATATTCATCCCATAAGTATCGACAACAATGCCCCCAAATAAAGGACCGATCATTCGGCCTACAGAGCCGATGCCGTTCACGATTCCCTGGTAAGTGCCCCCCTTGCCTATTGGCGCTAAATTATTGGCAATTGTCGGGACTGCCGGCCAAACGAGAATTTCTCCAACTGTTAAAATCATCATCGAAATAGCAAACATTTTAAAGTCGCCTGCAAATAAAATAACGGTATACGAAAGCATCATAATAATCATGCCAACAACCAATTGGCCTTTGATTTGCTTTTCGAACTTCCTTACAAGCGGATTGATCAATGGCTGCAGTGTAATGATCAACACGCCGTTGATCGTCCATAGCAAGCTATATTGTTTCAAACTTATTCCGAGCTGTTGCATATAGGTCGACAGTGTTGACGGCCATTGCGAATAGCCAATCCATGTTAATAAAAATGCACTGCACAAAATAAGCAAGGCATATAGTTGAACTCTTGATGCACCATTGTTGCTCTTTTCTTCTTTCTTGATTTTTTCAATTTTAGGTGCCATGTTGCGGTAAGTGAATGCAGCAATCAATAGAAACACCACATACAATCCAAGATTGGATATAAATAAATAATCAAAACCAAAATCAGCGATTAGCCCCCCGAGAGCAGGACCAACCGCTACGCCTAAATTTTGTGCAAGATAAATGGCGTTGAATCCTTTTCTCCCGCCTTCAGGCCAAACAGCCCCTACTAGAGCAAACATTACAGGAATTACTATCCCGCTGCCGAACCCCATCAAAACCAAAAAATAAACATAATGCGGCCAGCCGTGCCAAATGGTTATGCCAATCAGCGCGACTACGGTAATAAAAATGCCCAACATGATGGATCGATATCCACCCATTTTATCGAATAAATAGCCACCTGCCAAGTTTCCCAGTACAGTAGCTCCGGCATTCAACATTAACACAAATCCCGCTACCGATAAGGATTGCCCTAAATGATCATGCATGTAAATGGTATTGAGCGGCCAGATAAACGAGCTTCCAGTAATGTTGATAAAAGCACCGATTACTAGCAGCCATACACTTTTAGGCATAAATAATTCCTCCAATAAAAAACTAACCTGTTCCAATACTATTGACAGATAGATAATATTAGTCCGTTCTTCAATAATTTTCAACAAAAACAATTCCGACCTTATGCACAGGAACTACTCAGAATAATCGAAATTGTCAGGGTGGTTTTGAATCATCAAAGTGGTTGGTACAATGGCAATTCTCATGATAAAATGAAACATTGAGGAGTGAACAAAAATGAATGATCAACAATTTCCCTTTCCTTCTGACGGGAAACGTTACTATACATGGAATCGCTATTTGCGCGATGAATTTGGCAAAAAGGTTTACAAAGTCGCATTGGATGCAGGTTTCGATTGTCCCAACCGGGATGGCACCGTCGCTTTTGGAGGTTGTACATTCTGCAGCGCTGCAGGGAGCGGCGACTTCGCGGGAAATCGCGTCGATCCTATCCCGGTGCAATTCGAAAAAATCAAAGAAAAAATGCAGCATAAATGGAAAGATGGCTTAACCATGGCCTATTTCCAAGCTTATACAAACACTCATGCACCATTGCATGTTTTAAAGGAAAAATTTGAAGCAGCACTTGCATGCGAGGGAGTTATGGGGCTGAGCATCGCTACGCGTCCAGACTGCTTGCCGGATGATGTTGTGGAATATTTAGCGGAATTGAATGAAAGAACGTACCTTTGGGTCGAACTGGGCTTGCAAACGGTCCACGAAAAAACCGCGAATCTAATTAACCGCGCGCATGATTATGCAACCTACGTGGAAGGCGTTGAAAAGCTTCGCAAACATAATATTCGTATTGTTACCCACATTATCAACGGGCTGCCATTGGAAAACTACGATATGATGATGGAAACAGCAAGAGAAGTAGCAAAACTGGATGTTCAGGGAATCAAAATCCACTTGCTGCATTTGTTAAAAGGAACGCCATTGGTAAAACAATACGAAAAAGGCATGCTCGAATTTCTCGAAAAAGACCAATATATCCAGCTTGTTGCAGACCAACTGGAAATCATCCCGCCAGAAATGATTGTGCATCGCATCACGGGAGACGGTCCGATTGATCTAATGATCGGCCCTATGTGGAGCGTCAACAAATGGGAAGTACTGAACGGCATTGATGCTGAACTTGAACGCCGCGGCAGCTGGCAAGGAAAACTGTATGTTCCCTCCACAAACAAAATCGTCTAAACAGCACAATCAGTTCCTTAGGAGAATCAATACATGGTGAAATTACAGCGCGTTTTACAATATGCACAAACCCTTCTTTCCCAAGCGATCGAAAAAGGCGAAAGTGCTGTCGATGCGACTGCAGGCAATGGGCATGACACTTTATTTCTTGCGGAGCTAGCAGGCGAAAGTGGACATGTTTATGCTTTCGATATTCAGCAACAGGCCATAGAGGCGACAAAATATCGCCTGGCAGAACATAATATAAACAATGTCTCTCTTATATTGGATGGACACGAAAACGTTTCTAAATATGTCCAGCAGGAAATTGCCGGTGCCATCTTTAACCTCGGATATTTGCCCGGTGCGGATCATGAAATCGTGACCAAGGGAAATACCACGATAACTGCGATTGGGCAACTGCTTCAATTATTAAAAATCGGCGGAATCATCGTTTTGGTTGTTTACCACGGCCATGAAGGCGGAAAAAGGGAGCGAGACGAAGTGCTGGAATTCGTCAGTTCGCTTCCCCAAAAAAATGTCCATGTTCTTCGTTATGAATTTATCAATCAAAAAAATGATCCGCCTTTTATCATCGCCCTTGAGAAAGTAAAACAACTGCCGATTGAGTCTGAGTAATTCCAGATTCAATCGGCAGTTTTCTTTTTAACTTAGAATTAATTTTTCCCTACTAATTCTTTGTCTTTTTCAGAGGTTGGCGTCTCAGCTGAAGCTTTATTATTAGCTTCTTGTTCTAATTTTCTCTCAATCCAGTAATTTGCATCTTTAATCCCTAATTTTTCTGGATCAAAGACTGGATCTAATCCTTGTTTTCTTTGTTTCTCATAATCTTTCAATGCTATAATCGTCGGTTTACTTATAAATAACATCGCTACAATGTTAACCCAAACCATTAATCCGAGACCTACATCCCCTAATGCCCATGCTAAATCCGATGTTCTTACAGTACCGAAGAAGATTGCAGCCAACAATCCAATTTTCAGTACCCAGGTTGCGATTTTTTCTTTTGCTCCTCCAAATAGATAGGAGACATTGGTTTCGGCGATATAGTAATAAGCCATGATTGTTGTAAAAGCAAAGAAGAATAAGGCAAATGCAACAAATATGGCCCCAAAATTATTCAATGATGGGAATGCTGAAGATACAGCCAGTTGTGTAAAGTCAGAATAAGTTGCTCCTGGGACATTCTCAACCATCATTTGTCCATCGGAAGAATTGACTTGTACATTATATTGCCCTGTAAATAGAATCATTAAAGCTGTTGCTGTACAAATTAACATTGTATCGATATAAATGGAAGCAGTTTGTACTAACCCTTGTTTTACAGGATGCGAAACTTCCGCAGCCGCCGCCGGGTGAGCGCCCGTTCCTTGACCTGCTTCGTTGGCGTACAGGGCACGTTTTACTCCCCAAGCAATTGCAGCACCGAGCATTCCACTGAATGTTGCGTCCAGGTTAAATGCACTTTTAAAAATTAAAACAAAAACGGCAGGCACATCTTGTATATTGATAATAATGATGATAAGTGCCATTAACACATATGCTGCCGCCATAAAAGGAACAATAACTTCAGCTGCATTGGCAATACGCTTTACGCCGCCTATGATAATGAACCCTATGATTCCCACCGTAATTAATCCCATAACCCATGGTGGAATGCCAAATGCCACATTCATTGTACTTGCAATGGCATTCGATTGAACACCCGGCATCAGAATCGCCATTGCCAAGATTGCTGCAATTGCAAAGATGATTCCCAAAGCCCTAATTCCGGTACCTTTTTCAATATAAAATGCTGGACCACCACGATACTGGCCGTTTTTCTTTTCTTTATAAATTTGTGCCAAAGTTGATTCCACGAATGCTGAAGATGCCCCAATCATCCCCGTAATCCACATCCAAAATACCGCACCTGGACCACCAAACGCGATTGCGGAGGCAGTACCGATAATATTTCCTGTACCAATTCGTCCTGATAATGCGATAGCTAAAGCTTGGAATGAAGATACTCCTGCTTCTGATTTTTCACCGCTAAACATTAAAATAAACATTTCTTTAATTTGACGAACTTGTACAAATCTTGTGAGTATTGAAAAAAACAAACCGGCTGCTAAAATTCCATATACCGTAACCGAACTCCAAAGAACTCCATTAAGCCAACTTACAATCCCCTCCATAAATCCACCCCTTCAATAATTTTAATAATTATAATATTCTATATATTACCTAAACTAGAAACAGTTAGCAAGACGGTTTCTAGCAAATAATATGAAATATTTTCTATTTTCAGAATAATGAAAGGGTGATTTTTATTAAAAAATGGACTACCTTATTGATACAAATAAGATAGTCCAAAAAAATTTATTAAATTATATAACCCAACGAGCGAATTACGTTGTTAATAAAATCTTTTTCATACATAAAAATTTCTTCGCGTTCGTTATCATGATACACATTATGGCAGCTAGCCTGCCACTCTTTATATTGAATTTCCGTTGAGTTTTGATGAAACAGCCAGTTGCGTGCCACAGCCGGATCTGTAATTTGATCTTGTTTTGCTGATATGAGCAAAATCGGCAAAGACAAAACCCCTTCCTTTTCGGAAGTAATATTCTTCATCAGGTTCATCACATCTTTATACCAGCGCACGGTTACATTGGAATGATAAGGGATATGATCCGACATTTCCTGATAGCCTTCATTATTGCTCGTCAATAACTTTTTGTCGATTTTCAGCGAGATTTTTTTGCCTGATGGAATCGTTCCTAAACTCGTCATGGCATTGGTTAATAAATTGGCCGTTTTTTTCAAGTTCATCCACGGAGATGTCAAAATCACTCCCGCGCATTCCATTGTATTTTTCTTTAAAAACTGGATTGCCAACGTGGCACCCAAACCATGTCCCAACATAAATACAGGCAGTTGATAAACCAACGCATTCTGCATTAGTTTCTTGATGAACTCTAAATATTCGGCAATATCTTCATCATGAAGCTTGGCATATTTCAGGTTTTTCCCATGCCCGGGCAAATCGCCCATAATGACCGTATAGCCTTCTGTTCGAAGCTTTTCAATAAGCCATGCGTACCATTCATGATGTTCGAATGCGCTATGTATAATAACGACAACTGCTTTCGCTTGTCCTTCCGCTTCCCATTTCCACATACATGCCCCTCCTGACTGAATGCGAGTGGGTAAATATACCAATCGTTTTTCATTCTACACTTAATTTGATAGGATAATAATATATATATTACTTAGAAACGAGGAGATTTTCGATGATTTACCCTTTTAAAGATAAAAATCCGAAAATAGACCCATCTGTTTATATCGCAGACCATGCAGTCGTGACTGGCGATGTCACTATTGGCGAGGATACTACCATATGGTTCAATACCGTTATCCGAGGGGATGTGGCGCCTACCATCATCGGCAAACGCTGCAGCATCCAGGATTTGAGCTGCATCCATCAAAGCCCTGATAATCCCGTTATTATCGAAGACGATGTAACGATTGGCCACCAAGTGACTTTGCATGGATGTGTGATTCGAAACAATGCGCTGGTCGGGATGGGTTCCATTATACTGGATGGTGCCGAAGTTGGGGAAGGTGCATTTATTGGTGCAGGCAGTCTAGTGCCCCCCGGCAAAAAAATCCCTCCGAACAGCTTGGCAATGGGCAGACCCGCAAAAGTGGTTCGGGAAGTAACACCCGAAGATCGCGAAGATATGGATCGAATTCTTCATGAATATGTGGAAAAAGGACGATATTATAAATCACTTCAAAAATGATTAACATATTGCCGGGATATTTTTTTAGAGATAAAAAGTACAATTCGAATGTGAATTGTACTTTTTCGCTTTTTTCGTGTATTAACTTATTGCAAGTAGAATACCATCAAGTCTAAAAACATGTAATGAGCTAAGGGAGTTTACAAGCAGTGCTATCGAAGACTCAGATGCAGGAAGTCTGCTTGTGCCAGTCGATGAGACGGCTCTCATAGACTCAAGAGCATCAACTTCGCTTGACGAGTCCATGGCAAGGGCTCTCGTAGACTCTAGAACCTCAAATCCCCTTGACCCAGTCTATGACAAGGGCTCTCATAGACTCGAGTACCTCAAATCCCCTTGATCCAGTCCATGACAAGGGCTCTCGTAGACTTAAAAGCATCAATTCCGTTTGCCGAGTCCACGACAAACATGCTCGGAGACTTAATAGGTTAAAATTCGCTTCTGCCAGTCCATGAGAAGTACACTTAAGAGACGCAGAAGCACAACATCTGCCTTTTCACTTTCTGCGCAAAAAAATGAGTTGCCCAAGTGAGGCAACTCATTTTTTCTATGCTTTCTTTCGAACTGTACCGAAAAGGAGCCATGAATATTTGAAATAACGGGTTATCAGCTCTACGGTAATCACAGAGAAAATTAACCCCGATAAAAATAGCCCCAGGTTGAATAAGTGGTATCCTGGATCTTGCGGCGCCATCGGAATCATGCGATAAATCAATAAGAAAAATGGATGGATTAAATAAACGCCGAACGATACTTCTCCAAGATACAATAAGACGTTTCTTACCTTTTCATTTAATTTATCATAAACGATAAAAGCAAATCCAAATATGAATAATGCAGCAAAATAGGTGTATGCATTCCACAGCAGCTCATAAACCAGTGAATCATATGAACCCAGCCCTACCCTTGTCAAATACATTACATAGACATAAGCAAAGCCTGTACCCAACCACAACAACGTAATCAGGTGTCTCTTGTTCGTTTTCAAGAAGGCACGGTATTGATCAAAATACATCCCCAAATAGATTCCCAGGAAATAATAAGACATATAGGAAAGGGAGATGCTTCCTTTTAAAGAAATCTGGAAATATTGATTGTTTAATAACACGAATGCCCACTGAATAAATATTCCGATGAAGATGGAGTATTTTGAGAACCATTTAAATTTCTGGGCCAAATACAGCACAAGTGGAAAGATTAAGTATAATTGAATACTGATAAATACAAAGTATAAGTGGGTATATGCTTTACCAGTCAATACTTTTTTCGTAAAAATTTTAACTGCTTCCATAAAACTATAATCGTAATAAAGATAAACAGTTAATGAAAAATAAAACAAAGAAAAGAGCAAATACGGAATAATGATATACAAAAAGCGTTTCTTGTAAAAACGGGCCAGCATTTTTTTCGTGATTTCCCGGTTTGCATAATTGTAAAACAACACAAAGCTGCTCAAGAAAATAAAGGTTGGTGTCCCGTATTTAAAGAAAATATTCAAGAAGTTATAAAAAGGATAACTTCTGCTAACAGTCGGCAAATCCACTGTGATAAAAGACGTGGAATGCACAAAAAGTACACCGATAATGGCAATTGCCCGTACAATTCCCAATTGGTCTAATTTTTCTTTTTTTAACATAAGTGAACCTTCTATTCTAAATAAAGTTGAATTTCATTTCCATGTTAATAGAAAACCGTAAACAATTGTACCATATAAATAAAATACAGATTGGAAATGGCTCCAATCTGCTATTTTATGGTCATATTAGAGACCAGCTTTTTCTTTTAAAAGTGGTGCAATATCTGTACTTTCCCATGGTACATCCAGGTCAGTGCGGCCGAAATGGCCATATGCTGCAGTTTGTTTGTAGATTGGTCTACGCAAGTCAAGCATCTTGATAATGCCAGCCGGACGTAAATCAAATAATTCACTAACCCACTCGACAAGCTGCTCTTCTCTTACTTTTCCCGTGCCAAACGTATCGATGGAAATGGAAACTGGACGCGCAACCCCGATCGCATAAGCCAACTGTACTTCCGCACGATCAGCCAAACCTGCAGCGACAATGTTTTTCGCCACGTATCTTGCTGCGTATGCTGCAGAGCGGTCTACTTTTGTTGGATCTTTCCCCGAGAAGGCACCGCCGCCATGGCGTGCATAGCCACCGTACGTATCAACAATAATTTTTCGGCCCGTTAATCCTGCATCCCCTTTTGGTCCGCCAATCACAAAACGGCCAGTCGGATTGATGAAATATTTTGTTTTTTCATCAATCAGCTCCATAGGAACCACTTGATTAATCACTTTTTCTTTCAAATCTTCCTGGATTGTTTCCAATGTTACTTCTTCGTCATGTTGGGTAGAAATAACAATAGTATCGATTCGAACAGGATGGTTGTGTTCATCATATTCTACCGTTACTTGAGTTTTGCCATCCGGCCGCAAATAAGGAATTTCCTTTGATTTGCGAACTTCCGCTAAACGTCTGGATAATCTATGCGCCAAACTGATTGGCAAAGGCATTAACTCAGGCGTTTCGTTGCAAGCAAATCCAAACATCAATCCTTGGTCGCCCGCTCCGATCGCTTCAATGTCTTCATCGGACATGGATCCTTCACGCGCTTCCAGGGCTTGGTCAACTCCCAACGCGATATCAGGCGATTGTTCGCCAATAGCAGTCAAGACTGCCAGGTTTTCAGCATCCAAGCCATATTTCCCGCGAGTATATCCAATTTCTTTCACCGTGTTGCGTACGACACTTTGGATATCCACGTAAGTTGAAGTTGTAATTTCGCCGGCCACTAATACCAACCCGGTCGTAACGGTTGTTTCACAAGCAACACGGGCATTTGGATCTTCGGTTAAAATCGCATCTAAGATGGCATCGGAAATTTGGTCACAAATTTTATCAGGATGCCCTTCTGTTACACTTTCTGATGTAAACAGTCGACGGTCTGTCATTTTGTTTCCTCCTAAAATCATAGCGAGATTCTTTTCTCGGTTGTTGATACGGTACTCATTATCCATGTTAAACCCGCTCTAAGGTAGTATGATCGCTTTCGTTTTATATGCATTTATCTTTGCTGCTTTTTAGGCTGATAGCAGCTAACTTGGTATGATTGTTTTGCGAATACGTACTCAAACATGGATTATAGAAAGGCACAGAGAAACTGAAGATTACCAGTCATCCCAAGTGTGTTCTAAAGTGAAAAAAAAAATTCCTTCACTCATTGTTTAATACATGAGTAAAAGGAATTGTCGTTTCATTACATTACCTTTCACTCTTATCGTTCAAGGGTATTCCCTTGCATCAGGTTGGCACCATCGCACTGTAATCATGCAGGTTGCCGGGCTTCACAGGGCCTTGACCCTCCACCAACTCGGGATAAGAGTATCCGTTCAAGATACCATCTTACGTAATGAAATCTCTCTTGTCAATTGTTTTCACACAAACTTTTAATGTTTAAAAATTTAAAAATATTTTTCTTCATTAGTATAGACTAATTGAGCGAATGTGTTATACTATTTATTAAATTAAACACAAATCCCCATAATTCGGGAATTCTATAAAAAGGATGGTATTTAATCGATGAATTCAGTAGAAATTTCAAACGAACTGAAGGAATTATTAAACGGCGATAATATTAAAGTTCAATTATCAGTACCACAATTAGTGGAAAAAGCAACAGAACGCGGCGAAGCAACTTTGACTGTCGATGGTGCTTTACGTGCTGAAACAGGAAAATACACTGGTCGTTCTCCTAAAGATAAATATATCGTAGAAGAAGAAAGTACAAAAGACAAAATTGACTGGGGCAGCGTAAACCGTCCTATTTCTGCTGAAGTGTTTGATCAATTATACTTGAAAGTTATCAACTATTTAAAAGAAAAAGATGAGCTATATGTATTCAAAGGGTTTGCGGGTGCAGACAAAGAATCCCAACTCTCGCTTCAAGTAATCACTGAATATGCTTGGCACAATCTTTTCTGTCATCAATTATTCATCCGTCCAACTGAAGAAGAAGCAGCATCCCATGTTGCAGAATTTACTGTCATCGGAGCTCCTAATTTTAAAGCAGATCCTCTTGTAGATGGCACAGAATCCGAAACATTTATCCTAGTATCTTTAGAAAAGAAAATCATCTTAATCGGCGGTACAGAATACGCTGGCGAACTGAAGAAATCAATCTTCGGCATTATGAATTACCTCCTGCCTGAGCGTGATATTCTATCAATGCATTGCTCAGCAAACGTTGGTGAAGACGGTGACGTGGCATTATTCTTCGGCCTTTCAGGTACCGGCAAAACAACATTATCAGCAGACAGCAACCGGAAATTAATCGGTGATGATGAACATGGCTGGTCAGACAATGGCGTATTTAATATTGAAGGTGGATGCTACGCAAAAACAATTAATCTATCTGCCGAAAAAGAGCCTGAAATTTACAATGCCATCCGTTTTGGTTCTGTTTTGGAGAACGTTGTCATCGATCCAGAAACTCGCGTGCCTGACTATGATGATAGCACACTTACGGAAAATACGCGTGCTGCGTATCCAATTCATTATATCGATAACATTGTCACTCCTTCTGTTGCAGGTCATCCGAAAACAATTGTTTTCTTGACTGCAGATGCATTTGGCGTATTGCCTCCAATCAGTAAATTAACGAAAGAACAAGCGATGTACCACTTCCTAAGTGGGTTCACATCCAAATTGGCTGGAACAGAGCGCGGCGTTACTCACCCGGAACCTGTATTCTCAACATGCTTCGGTTCACCGTTCCTTCCTCTTCCAGCAACTCGCTATGCTGAAATGCTAGGTGAGAAAATCGACCAGCACGGCGCACAAGTATTCTTGGTGAACACTGGCTGGACTGGCGGCGAATACGGAGTTGGTAACCGTATGAAGCTTTCATACACACGTGCTATGGTTCGTGCTGCGATTGATGGAAAACTTACTAATGTGGATACAATACAGGACAGCGTATTTGGCCTTCACATCCCAACTTCCATCAAAGGTGTACCAGACGAAGTTCTGAACCCTCGTGACGCTTGGGCAGATAAAGAAGCCTATGATCAAAAAGCTGCTTTCTTAAGCAACTTATTCAAAGAAAACTTCAATAAATTCACAAACGTCGCCGAAGACATCCTGAAAAAAGGCGGTCCAATCGCTTAATAAATAACCAAAGGACGTTCCCTACTACCGGGAACGTCCTTTTTTACGTGCTTGAACTCGGGTGGTTGACATTGTTACTTCATCTTCATCCACTCGCATAGTGCTTTGACGGTTTGACGGTTAACTTGTGGAGGATAATGATGAGCCAAGCCTGATGAGTACCATGTTTCCACTTGTTTATTTTCCTTCATCAGCGCTTGCTCCAAGTCATAACTTTGTTCGATCCCCACATTTTCATCTTCGGTTCCATGAATGATCAATACAGGCGCATTGATCATATTAACTTTAAATAAAGGGGTACGTTCATCATACTTTTCTTGTTCCTTATTAGGAGAGCCCCCAATAATCCGTTTTAACGTTCTGCGCATGTCCACCCGTTCCATATACATGGAAGTGACACTTGAGACTCCCGCCCATGTGACAACCGATTTTACATCGTCACGAAGAATTGCGGTCCATAGTGCCATCAATCCGCCACGGGAAAATCCAAATAAATGTACACCGTCTGCATCAGCCCAGTTTTTTAGGAAGTCAATGCAATTGATGGCATCATAACGGTCATTCAACGCCATCTCATCACGCCCCTCGCCTCCTCGATTGCCACGATAATAAGGGGCAAACACAACAAAGCCCTGGCTGGCAAATTGCGCTATTCTTGCAGGGCGCACCATGCCGATAGATTGAAGACCTCCTCGCAGGTAGAGCAATGCATCATATTTTCCCGGCGCTTTTGGCTTTGCCATCAGCCCTTTGACCCGAAGGCCCTGGGACCAGTAAATTACTTCTTTTAATTCAATCGCTGGATTCGGCGAAGGATAACTGCGTATCAATTCAATACTGCCATTCTCTTTCATTAATCTTCACTTCCTGTAACATCTTTTTCATGCCTTCATCTTTCATGTAAAAACTCAAATTCGGATGACCCTCCAACTCCTCTTGAGTCAGCCAGATTCGCCCCAGTGTTTCATGGCGATTGACAAACTCGTCAATCTTGTCCACTTTTGCTGTAAAAACTGCTTTACTAAATGGTCTTTCATCATGAACGACATAATAGGCAAACCATTCTAAATCGGAAATATGTATGGCTGTTTCTTCATAGACTTCACGAATTGCTGCTTCCTCCAGCGTTTCACCCGGTTCCACTTTGCCCCCTGGGAATTCAACTCCACGCTTATTGATCGTGCATAGCCATTTCCCTTGATGAAAAACAAACACCAAAACATGTTTGGGTGGTATTTCAAAAGGGCCTTTATTGAAATGCAACTCTACAAAACAGCCATTTTCATCCGTAAAAGCAAACATCCCTTCACTTCCCTTTACTCTGGCATCATTTTTCTCAATCTAAGTTAAGTCTAGTGGAGGGATGTATTAAATTCAATGGAAATAAGGTAATTGTGCTACAAATTGTTTTGTATGATTGTCTCCAAACTCGTGGATCAGTGCGTAGATTTTCTTTAAGCGAGTATCAATTTCATCATTGGTTTCGTCCAAATGATAAGGAATGTAAGGCAAATGTGCACGCACGATATTGTCAAATTCCAACGAATTCAACTGCAAGAACAATAATTCAAAAATACGCGCTTTTTCCTCATCCATTTTCAATTTAAACTCACACGGTTCGCCTAATGGGATGTAACTATACGACTGATTTGCGACATTCACATAAATGGTTGTATCGATGATGAACACTCCTTTTCTTCAGTATGAGCATATAAAGTCCAACTATGCGTACTGAAGAAAAGCGGAAGCGCCCTGTTAACTTTCTGAATTACTCAAGAATGGATTCATCCAACTACAGAAAAACCCAAAAGCATTCATTATACACTTTTGGGTTTCTTTAAAATTAAATTATTGATTATTGCCAAGGAACGCTGAAAGCATCCAAGAGTGCTTTTCAAAGCTTTGAACCATGGCATTCAACATATCTTCCGTACGGTCGTCGCCTTCTTCAGCCGCTTGTTCCATCGCTTGTTTTAAAGCGTCCATGATTGTCTTAAAATCGTTAAGTGTCGTTTGCACCATTTCTTCCGTTGTTTCGGAACCAGTCGCCTCTTTAATGTGGGACATTTTCAAGTGTTCTTCCAATGTCGCAACAGGTTTGCCGCCTTTTGTTAAAATGCGTTCGGCAATTTCATCTAAGTTCAATGTTACTTCATTATAAAATTCTTCAAATTTTGTGTGTAGTGTAAAGAAAGAAGGTCCATTTACGTACCAGTGGTAATTGTGAAGTTTCGTGTAAAGTACGGAGTTTGTTGCCACTAAATCATTTAATTGTTCGATTAATGTTTTGTTTGCCATCCTGTTCACCTCATTAATTTTGTTTCAACAGTCATTACATCTAAATTCAGTTATTCAGTCTCATATGTAAGATAGCATGAAAAATTTCTGAACTTACCGGTTTATAATGACATTATTACTATAACCCCAATTGTTTAGTTTAAAACATTTCCAAAATGCCTTATAATTTTACTATAATAAATTATCTTTTTATCACTATTCAATAGAGGTGTTTTTTTGGATACAACACAGGCCGTCATTATTTTAGTAGCAGTCATGTACTTCATCATCATGATTGGAGCAGCAGTCTTCATCATCAAGGCGCGGCGTGGAACAAAACAACAAAATCGACAGCAAACCATTCAAGAGAAAACAGGAGCAGAAAAATGAAATATCCGTTTATTTGGTTGATCACTTTTTATCGTAAATTTATATCACCCATGACGCCTCCATCCTGCAGATTTTATCCCACTTGTTCGCAATATGGACTGGAAGCATTTCAAAAACATGGTGCAATAAAAGGGTTCATCTTAACAGCAAAAAGAATTCTAAAATGCCAGCCATTCCATCCAGGGGGGGTTGACCCGGTTCCAGAACAATGGCCTTCGAAAAAAAAATAATTCGAAGGTCTTTTTTTTGTTGTCTTTTTCCCCATCATCATGTAACATTGAGAATGTTGAATTTCAAATCGTAATAGTTACTATTTAGAAAGGCATGATACTTTTGAAAAAAATCCCGTTTTTCCTATTGTTCGCTGCTCTGGCCTTATTGTTGACAGCTTGCAGCGGCACAACACCTGACAATGAAACTACTGAAGACAATTCAAACAAAATTGACGTCTATACAACCGTTTATCCTTTAAGCTACTTCGCACAGCGTATTGGTGGAGAACATGTAAATGTATCATCCATTTATCCGCCTGGAACAAACGAACACTCTTTTGAACCAACGCAACAAGATATGATGAAGTTAGCGGATGCGGACCTTTTCTTCTATATAGGCCTTGGACTCGAAGGCTTTGTTGAAAATGCGAAAAACACATTGCAAAATGAGAATGTAAAACTTGTAGCAACAGCTGATCGTATTTCCGATGAACAGTTAGCAGCTTCGGCAGAAGAACATGGACATGAAGACGAAGCAACAGAACATGAGGATGAAAGCGAAACAAACACTGAAGAAGAAGGCCATGAAGGTCATAATCATGGCGACATTGACCCTCATGTTTGGTTATCGCCGATTCTAGCACAAGACTTGGCTCTTGCAATCAAAGAAGAACTTGCTGCTGCACTGCCCGAACAAGAACAAGTATTCAATGAAAACTATAAACAATTGGTTTCTGAGTTAAATGCACTGGACCAACAGTTTGAAAAAATGGCATCTGAAGCACCAACAAAAACATTCTTTGTTTCCCATGCTTCTTTTGGCTATATTGCGGATGAATATGGATTGGAACAAGTCGCAATCGCCGGAATCAATTCGCAGGATGAACCATCCCAAAAAGAATTAACTGAAATCGTAGATCAAGCAGAAGCCCTGCAAGTTTCATATATCCTGTTCGAACAAAACGTCTCTTCCAAGCTTTCATCCATCATTCAAAATGAAGTAGGTGCACAAGCCTTGGAACTTCATAATCTAAGCGTCTTAACTGAAGAAGACATTCAGAATGAAGAAACTTATTTTTCGTTGATGGAAAAAAACCTTGCCACATTGAAACAAGCATTAACAAAATAGAAGACCAAAAGGTTCGTCCCATGTGAAACGGGACGAACCTTTTTATTAGATTAATTCAATTAATTTCCGCCGCATCAACTTATTGGAACCATTTCGCGGCAGTTCGGTTACAAGATAAAAATATTTGGGAACTTTGTACTTGGCTAATCGTTCTTTACAGAAATCAATCAGCTCATCCTCTGTTGCCTCTGCTTTCAGCACAATAAACGCAGCCGGAACTTGTCCCCATGTTTCATCCTCTACCGCGCAAACTCCTGCTTCTTGTACCGCAGGGTGACCAGATAAAACGTTTTCTATCTCCGCAGGGTAGATATTTTCACCCCCGGAAATAATCAAATCAGAACGGCGATCGACGACGTATAAATAGCCCTCTTCATCCAAATAACCAATATCGCCGGTATGTAACCATCCATCCATTGTGGCGCTTCTTTCGCTAAAACGGCCAATATAACCGGGTGTAACATGCGGGCCGCGAACGAGAATCTCACCCTTAGTCCCTGGTGAAGCAGCATCGGCGATTTTGATTCTATTAAAAAATAAAGGCTTTCCGGCAGATCCGAGTTTCCGAAATGCATCTTTATTGGATAAAGTAGCCGTTTGGGAAGAAGTTTCCGTCATGCCGTATGTTTGGGAAACGGTTAATTTTAAACGATGCGCCCTTTCCAGATAGTTGACCGGAACAGGACCGCCGCCAGCCAATATCAGCTTGAACTTTGGAGAGGCTTCCTCCCCTCTATCTTCGAGACCTTGCAAAATGCGCTGAAGCATTACCGCCACGGCCGACATATGCGTGACGCGGCCATCCGCAATGTCCGTAACCGCACCGTTCGCGTCAAACTTTTTATACAGCTTTACTTCATTGCCATATAGCAAAGAACGAACCAATATAGAAAAACCGCTGATGTGGAATAACGGAACCGCGCATAGCCATACATCTTCTTCCGATAATCCAATGTTGAGGACGGAAGCCACCGCGCTGGCTTGGTGGTTTCCTACCGTTTGGCGCACCCCTTTTGGCACCCCAGTCGTTCCGGAAGTATACATTATGGAAACGGTTTGTTCCGCCGTCCATTCGTTGCTGACTTTGATAGGCTGCCCATCCGTACTTTCAATTTCAGAAAATAATAGAGATTTTTTTAGATTGGGAAGAAGGGAAACATCCTCATCATCAACCAAAATGTTTTCTACTTCAGCATCGTCGATTTGATATTGAAGCTCTACTTTACTTAATTTTCGATTTAGCATGACCATTTCGCATTGCAAGTGCATGCATGCAAACATCATAATAACGAGCCGCGGTGTACTTGGACCCAGAATGGCCACCCGGCTTTTTGGCTCGATTCCCAAGGCGGCCAACTGCTCAGCCCGCTCCAGGGAAATAATTTTTAATTCTTCAAACGTCCATGATTGCTGTTCATAGGTTAAGGCAATCCGAGTTGGCGTTAAATGTGAACGCTGCAATATCCAGTTTGGGTACATCTTGATTCCTCCACTTCTTGCATAACCATTTTAACTCGAATAGCCCAACTTTCAAACTAAAAAGGAAAAAGACCGTCCTTTTACAGACAGTCTTCATTAAAATCTAGGAGCAATTTATATGATATTGATTTTTGCCTTTCTCTTTCACATGATATAAAGCATGATCGGCCCTTTTATAAAAATAAAAAACATCTTTATGTTTTTCCGTACAAATGGTTGCGCCAATGCTAGTGGAGATGGAAATTGTACTTTTTTCCGTTTTTATTTCTTTTCGCATCGCTTCTTGCAATGAATGGATAAATTGTGTGACCGATTCTTCTGTTCCATAATCGTCAATCATTACGATAAATTCATCCCCACCAAGTCTTGCCGGCATGCCTAGCTCTCCTACTGCCTCTTTTGTGCGGTTTGCCACCTCTTGGATTACCTGATCGCCTACATTATGGCCCCATGTATCATTGATTTTTTTGAAGTCATCAATATCAAATAAAATAAGCGCAAAAAATTGTCCTGTTTCATTTAGCCGGTCGATCGCCTCAGATACTCTTTTTTCGAAATATCGGCGATTTGGCAAACCGGTTAGCGTATCATGATAGGCATAGTACTCCAGTTTTTCCTGTTGTTCTTTTTGCCTTGTAATATCCCGGGCGACCAGGACCATATGGCGAAAATATTTTTCTGCATCAAATACAGGCGTTCCCACCATCTCGGTCCATACCCAGCCTTTTTCTCCATGCCAAGCTTTTATGACCAGATGATATGGCTTTCCGGTTTTTGTGGCATCTTCAAAGCTCTGTTGAAGCAACTTTACATCGTCTTCATGAATATTAAAAAATGGATTATGCTGTTTTTCACCAATCATTTCATTATCGAAGGCAAACATTGTCTTACTTGAGGGTGATACATATAAATATTCCTTTTGTTCATTCATAAGAATTATCACATCTTGTACATTTTCCGCGATAATTTTAAAATTCAATTCGCTTTGGCGATATTTATTTATTAAACTATCATAAGATCTCATATCCTTAAAAACTAGGAAAATCCCTTTTTCAAGATGAGCTTGATCGATTGGAATATAGTTTACTATAAAATTAATCACTTCCCCATTTTTCTGAACGAAGCGGAAACTATTTTCAATGGAAATACCCTTTTCAATGTTGTTTATCCATATCTTTGCTTTTTCTAAGTCTTCCTTAACAATAAAGTCAAAAATCGACCGGTTTTTTAACTCATTGATGGCGAAGCCGCTAAATTCTTCAACCCTTGAATTGCCATGACTGATATCGCCTAAAGGATTTATGATTATTATTGGATCTTTCGCAAATTCAAAAAGCGCTTCATAATTAAAGTTTGGCATATTGGTTGATTCATCGTTAGGCGAAGGCACCATACTATCACTCCTAACACTTATACAGCAAGGATTAAAAACGCTTTCAATTACTATCATTTGAATGGTACCATAGAAATTCCTTTCATTCTAGTGACAACCTTCCAAATTTTTCAATAAAAAAAGCAAGAGATTTGTCGTCTCTTGCTTTTTACAAATTAAACCTATTCTTATGTTATTAAGGGAATCTTGGGAATTGACCAAAGTCCGGTTTACGTTTTTCTTTAAATGCATCACGGCCTTCTTTTGCTTCTTCTGTTGTATAGTAAAGAAGGGTTGCATCCCCGGCAAGCTGTTGAATACCTGCTAAACCGTCTGAATCAGCATTAAATGCTCCTTTTAGGAAACGCAATGCCATTGGCGACAATTCAAGAATTTCCTCGCACCATTTAACAGTTTCATCTTCTAATTGCTCCAGAGGCACTACCGTATTGACCAATCCCATATCAAGTGCTTGCTGAGCATCATATTGACGGCATAGGAACCAGATTTCGCGGGCTTTTTTATGGCCGATGATACGCGCTAAGTAACCAGCACCATATCCGCCATCAAATGAACCTACACGAGGACCTGTTTGGCCAAACCGTGCATTTTCGGCTGCAATTGTTAAGTCACATACCACATGCAGCACGTGGCCTCCTCCAATTGCGTAACCAGCTACCATTGCCACTACAGGCTTTGGAATTTTGCGAATTAAAGTTTGAAGATCCAGCACATTTAAACGCGGGATATTGTCTTCGCCGACATAACCTCCATGTCCACGTACTTTTTGGTCGCCGCCCGAACAGAAGGCAAGGTCCCCTTCCCCTGTTAAGATAATGACACCTACACGTTCATCATCACGTGCACGAGAAAATGCATCGATCATTTCCTCAGTCGTTTTTGGTCGGAAAGCATTACGAACTTCTGGACGGTTAATTGTAATTTTTGCAATACCGTTATAGAATTCATACTTGATATCTTCGTAAGTATGTAAAGTTGTCCATTCACGAGCCATTTTTTTACCTCCTTTATTCTCTTAATGCACAAAGATTGGCCTTAGCTTGTCCGTTTTTGCAAAAACCAGACCTGACTAAGGGTTATTCTTGTCACTAACTTCCTTTACTATTGTAGCAAATTCAAGCGGATTTTCCACATGAATTGCATGTCCAACATTTTTAACTAAGAAATATTGCGCTATTGGTAAAAGCGCTTGCATTTCTACAGCAATTTTACAAAACTTCTCGTCCAGTTCACCGGTAATTAATGTGACAGGTACAATTAGCTCTTTCAGGGACGGCCAGAGCGACTTTTGAGACCCTGTACCCATTCCTCTCAAGCTATTAGCCAATCCTGTTGGAATTTGAGAAAGACGTTCCGTACGAATCGCTTGTTGAGTCTCCAAAGGCAGATTTTTTTGAGTAGCGAACAAAGGAATGTTTTCCCATTGGTTCACGAAGGCTTCTACTCCATGTTGTTCAATCCGGTTCGCCAGTTCTGCATCTGCCTTTCTTCTCGCAATTCTTTCGTCTTCCGTCTTCAACCCCGGTGAAGCGCTTTCCAGAACAAGCTGTTGAACACGCTTTGGAAAGGCTGCTGTGTAGGATAATGCAACTCTTCCACCCATCGAATAGCCCAGCAATATAAACTGATTTAAATTCAATTGCTGAAAAAGCTCTTCCAGTATTAAAACTTGCTCTTCCATCGTATAATTAGCCGTATTTTCCGGTGATTCCGTTTTGCCATGTCCAACCAAGTCTATGGCAACAATCCTCTTATCCGGCAAGTAGAAGGCAACCTTTTCCCAAGTTGCCACACTGCCCGTGAATCCATGCAGCATCACAATTGTTTGCTCCATTTCATCATTCCATATTCGAACATTTACTCTGATGCTGCGAGCTTGTATAATCATTGCTCCAGCTCCCCATGAATTTGGTTCCAAAGCTTTCGATGACTGATGACATTTTGCTGGCGGTCCGTAAAAATTTCAATAAGACGCAAAGGATGATTGTTTTCCTTCACGAACAAGCCATCCAATTCATCAAATTCCTTCACTTGAACATAATCCATGCCATACATTCTTGCCACTTCCCCAAATTGCAATGCTGTAGGCGTGCCAAATAAATCCTCATAATATTCTTTTACCGTTGATTGTGCCAAATAGGAGAAGATGCCTCCACCATCATTATTGAAGACAACAATATTGATTTTGCAAGGTTGGTAACGTGTTGCAATTAACGCATTCACATCATGCAAAAAGGCTAAATCCCCGATCAATAAATACATTTCCCGTTCTTTTCGTGCCTGGCTGAACCCAATGGCTGTAGACATTACCCCATCGATTCCATTAGCACCGCGGTTTGCAAATACCTGAATATCCCTTGCAGTTGGCAATAAGAAGGTATCCATATCCCGGATGGGCATACTGCTGCTTACAAACACATCGCTATGTTCCGGTATATTTTCCAAAAAGTAACGAACTGCCGCCCCTTCATCTTTTTCTGTAAGAGGATACGCTTCTACAGCCTTAGCCGCGACTTCCTCTGCTTTCTGCCATTGCAGCAAATAATCCTGGTCAAACGTTGCAGGTTGAATTTTCAATTCTTCCAGCCATCCCCCAATGCTTCCCTGGATAAAATGGGTCGACACTGCGGCTGAATCACGGAACATTGGATCTTCATCAACTACCATATAATTTGCAGGCAGTGTTTCCGTTAAGAAAATAGTCAAAAACTTGGAAACGGGCTGAGAGCCAAAACGTATCACGGTATCAGCAACCAATCGCTGTTTGAATGCATTGTCTTTCAATAAAGCATCGTATGTAGAAATAATATATGGTTTGCAATCTTCAGGCACATTGGATCTTAAATTGGATAAACTTTCAACCAGCACCGGCCATTTCAATTTTCGAATGAGGGACCACATTAATCGTAAATCTGTTCCTAAAGGAAGCTCTCCTATAATCAAAAATCCTTTTTGAGAATTGTTGATTATGGCTGAAAGCATTTCCTTTGCTTCGGTTGATGGCGAAACCTGTCCTACATAACTATTTTTAAAGCTAACTTCAGGAAGCTCTTCTTGAAAATCGATGAGCAATGGCTCGCGAAATGGCACATTAAAGTGTACAGGACCAAATGGTGCGGTTGTGGCGATATTTACACCACGAGCAACATGGCGTTCAATAAACGGCAATGTCCCTTTCGCCTCATCAGGTACTGGAAACTCTGCACTCCACTTTACTCTTTCACCGTACAATGCAATTTGATTGATCGCCTGTGGAGCACCCACTTCCCTCAATTCATGCGGACGATCAGCCGTTATAACAATCAATGGCACCCGGGCATATTTGGCCTCTACAATAGCTGGATAGTAGTTCGCGGCAGCTGTTCCGGAAGTACATAAAAGCACTACCGGTTTCGCCTTTGCTTTTGCCACTCCCAGAGCAAAAAAAGCAGCGGACCGCTCATCCACTTGTCTATAAACCGTTAAATTCTTAGTAGAGGCAAAGGCATAGGCCAGGGGGGTCGAGCGCGAGCCTGGGCTGATTACCACATCTTCTACTCCATTTTGCATTAGGGATGCAACCATTGTATAAACATAGTTTGTTAATATTTCTCGGTTATTCATGCAGCTGTCCTCCTAAAACCCGCAACATCGGACGGAACTTCACTAATGTTTCTTCATACTCGGAAAAAGGTTCCGAATCGGCAACAATGCCGCCGCCAGCATATAAATAGGCTTGATTTTCTTTTAAAAGTGCAGATCGAATGGCCACGGCAAATTCCCCATTGCCTTCTGCATCGACCCAGCCGATCGGCGCAGCATACAAACCGCGGTTCATTGTTTCATTTTCTCGAATGATCGATAAAGCTTCCTTGCGTGGAACTCCTCCCAATGCGGGTGTCGGATGCAGATGCTTTACCAGCTGTAAAATGGTTGCTCCAGACGTTAGTTTCCCTTCCACCGGTGTATAGAGATGTTGAATATCTCGGACTTTTAAAAGTTTTGGCCGCTTTGGTACTTTATATTCAAGACAATTTCGTTCAAAAGTATTTGCAATCATTTCAACGACATACTGATGTTCCTCCAGGTTTTTTTCATCATTTAGCAAGCCTTCACCCAGAGCTTGATCTTCTTCTGCCGTTTTCCCTCTTTTGATTGAGCCGGCCACGCATGCAGAATAAGCGAACCCATTCTCTACTTTCACCAGTCGCTCGGGAGTCGCTCCAAAGAAGAACATCTTCTCTCGTTCCAATCCAAACAAATAACTTTCGGGTTGCTCGTTTATAGCGTGGGATAAAGCCTGTGGAGATGTTAACGTATCTTCAAATTTCATCTTTAAAGTACGTGCAATCACTACTTTTTCCGCTTCATTCGCCTGGATGAGCCCTGTCACTCGGGAAATAGTTTGCAAATATTCTTCTTTATACAACTCATCATAGCTAGTCATCCGAGGTTTTTCATAGGTTTTTAATTCTTTCACTTGTGCAGCATGAATCAACTCGTCTCGTTCCTTGCGCAGCTGTTCAAATTCATCCAAGCTATTTTCGCGATCCGTTATTAAGTGAATGCTGACATAAGCTTTATCATCACGAATAACCAGTTGATACGTAGCGACCGCAAAAAAGCTTTGCGGAAAACCATCCCACTCCCCTTTTTTATCATTTTTCGGATCAAACGTGAATCCGCCAAATAAAATGGGTTGCGGTTCGCTTTCTTCTTTTACAATATTTTTAGTTAGCTCTTTCCATTGCTTTTCTATTCCATCGAAGCGATCTTCATCGCTATTATTGTCAATTTTATATGCATGGCCTAAACCAACCAATGTGAACGTCTTTTCACGGTTTTGCCAATAAAATCGCTTTCCTGCAAACTGTTTTTCGCCTGCTGCAAAAAAGGCTAAAGCAGATAATCGATTGACTTCTATTGTTTCGATATAGAAGGAGTATGTTGAGCTCATTGTTTCCACTTCTACTTCAGTGGTATGGGACCACTTTTGATGCATTGAATTTCCCTCCATCAACTCTTGCACTAACATCCAAGTCATTTCTTATTCGTGAAAAATAGCAGAAATTTTAGTTTCTGCTCTTAATCGACCGTTTACGTATTGGAATTATAATTTACACTGTCTATTCTATCATATCACTTTTTCGGGATATCCAATATTGTTATGTTTTCCTCTATCTGTTGAATCTGATAACAGTGGCAAGCCCATCCAAATGAAACAGAATAAAAGCGCAAAGAGTTACCTCTTGCGCTTGGCCATTCGTTGAATATAATGTTCAAACCCTTTATGGGCCATCATCAAAACCTCTTCATAAGTAAATACCTTCAATAAAGCTTTGATGAAGTTTTCATACTCTGCAGCAGTTGATAAATTTTCAATAGATAGTGGATCCATCCCATCAAAGTCCGACCCAAACCCGATATTCTGGATTCCAACTAATGAAGCAAGATATTCAACATGTTTTACTAAACTGTCGATTGTTGTATGTTCCTTCTCTTTATCAACGAAGGGCGGGTAAAATACAACATGCATTCTTCCACCCTGTTTTACTAGAGCCTTAACCTGTTCATCTGTTAGGTTGCGAGGGTGGTCACAAAGCGCTCTCGCATTGCTATGGCTGGCGATTAGATGGTTTGCCAATGGAAGCAATTCGTAAAAACCTTGTTCATTCAAATGAGACACATCGATTATGACATCACGTTCATTCAGTAATGCAATAACATCCTTTGCAAAAGGTTTTAATCCCTTGGAAGGATCTTCAGAAGCCCCATAAGCAACTTCATTTTCATGATTCCATGTCAACCCAACCAATTTTACTCCTGCATTTAGGATTTGTTCGAGTTTGAATAAATCATTGCCTATACAGTCGCATCCTTCTAAACTTAAAACGGCGCCGATCTGCCCTTCTTCAAGCTCATTTAATTGCGTCCAGTCCGTAATATGCACCATATCGGGTTCATTTAATACTTTCGTATGAAAAGCCTCAATTTGACGTGCAGCCGATAGAAACTTTTCATGCTGTGTAATGTCGGAATGAACAAAGATTGCAAAGACTTGCAATTTAACATTCCCAGCTCTTAAGTTTGACAAGCTTGCTTGCAAGCGAACATCATCCCGAAAATCGGCATCCTCGAAACGCGTTAATTTCTCCAAACAATCGCAATGTAAATCTATAATTTTCATATATCCCCCACCAATTTTAATCTCTATCTATATTGTATCGGAAAATGAAGGATACATTCCAGATTCTTCACTATTCTTTATTGAAATTTTTCGCGAATCATTGTTTCATCAACACCTTGATAACTAGCATCTTGCGGGACATCTTGAGGGCTATCGGAAGAAGGAAAATCCTCAGGGTCATCATCAAAGTCTACTGCGTTTAATGACTGTTGATTGAGTTCTTCCATTATGTCTTCTTCAACCGGTCGAGTGTCCATATCGACTTCTTCTTCGCTATGTTCCTTGCAAGTTAATGTAGTTGGTGCAGCTTCAAGTCGTTCAAAAGGGATTTCTTTTTGGCATACCTCACATTTTCCATATGTTCCTTTTTCCATTGCTGATAAAGCAGCTTCGATTTTATCTATACGCTCTTCTTTGAACTCATCCAGTGCATGCTCCGTTAATTGAGTGGTTAAGTCCGTTGCATTATCTGCTGGATGATTATCATAATTTGACAACTCCGTACTCTCTAGATCATCCTGAACTTGCAGACCTTCTTTCAAGTCCTTTAACTCTTCTATTAATGTATGTTTCAATTCTTCCATTTGTGATTGCTTCATATCAGACCCTCCCTATTTCATATATATTAAATTCTCTTAATTTCCTTTTTTCAAACATAAATTAGTTGTGATTATTATATAGGTTGTCTGATAATCAGCCATTCTTATGAAAACGCAAAAAAGCTCCCAAGATTTCAAGAATCTTGGGAGCTTTTTAAACATTTTAAATCATAATCTAAATCTGTTTTAATAATGACCCGTACGGGATTCG
>NZ_QWEI01000012.1 GCF_003515775.1 Ureibacillus yapensis
AAATAATACCGATGTTTAATTTTGTCATTGTTTTTTCCTCCTCTTGTGGTTGTTTACCGAATAATCTATCTAAAAATCCCATAGAATGAGTTCACCTCCTTATTCGTATTCTTTTTCGAAGTGTTTCGTACTGCGAACTGTATCAATTGGCCGTACGAGTTTTTCAATTTGATCGCGCTTGTCCTCAAAGAATGGAGGCAAGGATAATTTCTCGCCAAGCGTTTCATACGGCTCATCCCCCATAAACCCTGGACCGTCCGTTGCTAATTCAAACAAAATGGATGGGGCAACATTTGAGTACAGCGAACCGAAAAAGTATCGCTCTACGAAACCGGAGTTTGGCAGTTTAAATCCTTGCAACCGTTGTTGCCATGCCTCTAAATCTGCACGTTCATCTACCCGGAATGCCGTATGGTGGACTGTCCCGAAACCTTGGCGAGCTTGTGGAAGCACCGTATTATACTCAACAACAACTTGAGCACCGTTTCCGCCTTCCCCCATTTCGAATAAATGGAATGAATCTTCTTGAGCCAGCTCTCTCATAAAGAATACTTTTTCCAAAACTTCTTTGAAATAATCGAAGTATGCAGTACGAACAAATACCGGCCCTAAACCTGTAATCGCAAATTCATTTGGAATCGGTCCTTTTTCCCAAGGTTGGCCAGAAGCAATTCCTTCGTTAAATTCATCTGAAATTAATTGATATTGCTGGTCATCAAAGTCGGCGAAAGATAATACCTTTTTGCCAAACTGCTCTTTAATGCCTGTATGTTTTACTTCCAGTCGATCAAAGCGTTTTACCCAATAATCCAATGCCGCATCACTTGGTACACGGAATGAGGTTTTTGAAATCTCGTTTGTTCCATGAATCCCTTTTGGAATGCCAGGGAAATCAAAGAAAGTCATATCTGTACCGGGGCTGCCTACATCATCCGCGAAAAATAGATGGTATGTTTTAATATCATCTTGGTTGACTGTTTTCTTTACTAAACGAAGGCCCAAGGTATAAGTAAAGAACTCGTAAATCTTCTCGGCACTGCTGGTAATTGCCGTTACGTGGTGAACTCCTTTTAATTCATTCATTGTGATTTCCTCCATATATCAATATCTCGAATTCGAGTTAACAGTTGAAAGTTTTTTTACAAGATTTATTCTGTAGTATTTTCAAAAACATTATACTTACCTTAAAAATTACTTTGAATCGAATTATCTTCAATTCAAGATAACCGTAACATGCAGAAATATTATCGTCAATATATTCTTCCTAAATTAGCATCTCTTTCATATAAGATAAATAATCTTAACATTAGGCAACTTCAGTCTTTTCTCTTTTATTATCCTTACCCTATTCCCATTAAACATGATCGCAAAAACTCGCCTTATCTACTTAAGAATCTGCCCTTCTATTCAATCGGCTCCAGGTTCGCTTCAATTTCCACCCGTCTGTCTTCCAGGAATGGCGGCAAATCAAGCTTTTTCCCTAATTCTTCAATGGTTGCGTCAACCGTAAAGCCAGGTCCATCTGTCGCGAGTTCAAAAAGTATGCCATTTTCCTCCCTGAAATAGAGGCTTTCAAAATAATAGCGGTCGGTTATTTTCATCACCTTAAAGCCGAAATCTTGGATTCGCTGCTCCCACTCTCTTAATTCTTTTCCATCTTTCACACGAATCGCTAAATGATGAATACTGCCTTTACCCGGTTTTTCTTTCGGACCATCCTGTTCTACAATGACAATTTCACCAAATGCTTGTCCTTTTACAGATTGGTAAACAGCCAGGTTTTCTTTTCGGGAAACAAGCTCATACCCAAAAATGTTTTCCAATGTTTTTGATAAGCTATCCAAAGATTTTACGGTCATTTCAACCGGTCCCATCCCAAGAATGCTGTGCTCTTCCAATACATTCGACCCTTCCCATTTATACCAATGTTCCGGGACAGGTTCCCCGTTATTATTGATCAGCACCAAGCGCAGTCCTTCACTATCTTCAAAATGAAGTGCATCTCTTCCGGCATACGTTGTAATTTCGCCATGTTGTACTTCAAGTAAGGAAAAACGTTCTTGCCAATAAAGCAAACTTTCATAAGAAGGCACCAATAAACCAATTCTGGTTATTGCGTTCGTTCCCCTATGCGTTCTTCCGACAACCGGTATTTCAAAAAAAGACAACTCTGTTCCCGGGCTACCCGTCAAGTCGCCATAAAAAAGATGGTACATGCTTGGATCATCCTGGTTAACGGTTTTCTTTACTCTTCTTAAACCAAGAATCTTATTATAGAAACCATTATTTACTTTCGCATTTTTGGTCACCATTGAAATATGATGATGCCCTTTGATTTTATCCATCCCGTTCCCCCCTAAATTGGGATATAACGTTTGAGCGCATTTTTCAAACCATTGACAACAATCCGCCCAAATTTCATATCCGTTTTAAATTTACCTCGAATTCGAGATATATGTTCATTGAAAGTTGAACTTATGCCAATTAATCAAGGCATAAGTTCAACACTAAAAATTAAGCAGCCGGGTTTACCTCAATCTCAACTTTGATTTTAATATCTTTGCCAACAAGTACGCCGCCCGTTTCAAGCGCTGCGTTCCAAGTTAAACCGAATTCTTCACGGTTGATTTTTGATTCTGCTTCAAAACCGTAAACTTCAACACCCCAAGGATTAGTCCCTTTACCACCGAATTCTACATCAAAAGTTACCGGTTTTGTTACATCTTTAATTGTTAAATCACCAGTGACTTTGTAGTCGTCTCCTAATTTTGTAATGTTTGTAGACTTGAATTCAATTGCAGGGAATTTTTCTGCATCGAAGAAGTCAGCTGATTTCAAGTGATTGTCGCGGTCTTCAGCACGTGTGTTGATGCTTGCTACGTCAAATTTGAATGCGATTGTTGCAGTTGTAAGATCTGTTAAATCCGCAGCTTCTACTTCTGCAGTATAAGAAGTAAACTCCCCTTTCACTTTTGATACCATCATGTGTTTAACTTCAAACCCTACGCTTGAATGTGATTGATCGACTGTCCATTGTGCCATTTTATATTCCTCCATTTTTATTATTTTGAATTCGAGATATTTGCAGAAAAAATTATCTCAAACTCACTTATCTTTAATTCGAGATAAATATAACATGTATAAAACTTCCTTGTCAACGGTATCGAAAAATTTTTCATAACAAAAAGTTGCTCAAAAAAAGCCTGAGCAACCTTCATCATTTCTTTTGTTGTCGTGTATATTTTTCCCAGTTCCGGAGCGATGGGTATGGATCAAATGCCCATTCTGTCCGGCCGTTAAACTTATACATTCCATAATGCAAATGCGGCGGAAATTTACCCGAAGTGCCTTCTTTTCCGTATCCCGAGCTCCCCACTCCTCCAAGAAGTGTCCCGGGTTCAACGATATCTCCAACTTTCAGGTCTTTATTAAAGTAAGCCAAATGTGCATAGTAGTGGTACGTATTATGATTGTCGCGAACGCCTACACGCCATCCTCCAAATTCATTCCACCCCATTATTTCAATTATTCCATAAGAGGTAGAGACCACAGGGGTACTATAGCCTGCAAAAATATCCGTTCCTTCGTGGATGCGTCTTCCACCCCAGCCCCGATTGGCTCCCCATGTTCCTCTGTAGCTGTAGTTATAGCCGCGTACCGGAACAGGAAAAACATGCGTATCCAGTTCAATCTTGTCGTAATGTTTATAAAGTTTTGCAATGGATACTATTTGGTTCACGGCTAGCTCATTTTGGTAATACTCATATAAAGAAAGTTTAAAGTCCTCTTCCGTTGCACCGAATTGACTCAAATAATTGGACATAGTAAGCATAACATCTTCATCATCGGCAGGATCTGCTATGCCATCACCGTTTCCATCCATTCCTATTCCACCAAAATATTTAATCGTAAAGGGAGAAGTATCGCCTTGTTGCGGATTTAACGCCCCCGCCCAGCTTTCTTTGGAAAACTGGATCGCAGCAGTGCTTTCCCGTTTCGGTATATCGGGCCGTACAGCTTGAATGTTTCGTTCGTATTGATCGATGGCAGCCAAGTAATACCAAGGCACGATATGATTTTGGAATTGCATATACAAAGACATGCGTTGTGACATCAACTCTTCTTGGGAAGAAGCTTCATTTGCAGATGACACATCCGAAAAGGTTGCACTGTAAATTACCATTCCAATCATACATAGGATTAAATGCCGAACCAAATTGAAACCTCCTTTTACATTATCAGCTAAGCGAAAACATCGTACGATACATATTTTGTTCAATTGGCGGGAAATTATTTAAAAAAGTGATGGTTCTTTCTTAGTCGTGCTATAGGAAATTGTACGGTGATTATGATAAGATAAGGAAAATTTAATTAGGGGGAATTTTTGTGGAAAATTTGCAATCCGTGGAACAATTCCAGGAGCTTAAAGCAACCGGCCAAACCATCTTTATGTTTTCGGCTGACTGGTGCGGCGACTGCCGTTTTATTGATCCGGTTATGCCTGCCATCGAAGAAAAATATGCATCACAATTTCAATTTGTAAAAGTTGACCGTGACCAGTTTATTGATTTATGTGTGGAGTTGGATATTTTCGGAATCCCTAGTTTTCTTGCCTATAAAAACGGCGAGGAAATTGGCCGTTTTGTAAGCAAAGATCGCAAAACACAAGAAGAAATCGAGTCTTTCATTGATGGATTAAAATAACATTCATGATTTTTGGATGAACGGACATTATAACTATACCGTTAAGTACTTCTTAACTGCAGAAAACAACATCCCCGACGCATTAGGCGAAGGGGGTTTTTGCTTCTTTTGGTCCAGTTCCTGTTGTAATTGGCCGTTTTCGAGCTATTGTTCTGGATTGGCTCCCTTTATACAGCCCCTTTGCTTCGAATACCATGAATGATGAAGGTTAAAATAAAAGCTGTGATTAATACGGTAATAAACACTACATTCGGAATATGGATATCTACAATAGTAAGCCCCATTTTGAAAGCGATGAAAATAATCAGCAAGTATGCAGTCGTTTCCAGTTCAGGCACTTTGTTCATAAGGCTGATAAAGAAAGTTGCAATGCCGCGCATTAATAAAATACCAATCATCCCGCCAAGCAGCACCACCCACACTTCATCGGAAATGGCAAGCGCCGTTAAAATGCTATCCACCGAAAAAGCTAAGTCCATCAATTCCACACTAATGACTGTTGCCCAAAAAACACCGAATATCTTTACAAGCCAGCCTTTTGGTTTGGCATTGACCTCTTCATTCGATTTTTCCTTTCGTTTATCGCGGAAGAACTTGAATGCCAAATATAATAAATAAAGAGCACCAATCAATTTAATCGGCCAGAATTTAATCAGAACCGTCCCTAGCCCGATAAAGATAAATCGGAAAATATAAGCCCCCCACAAGCCATAAACAAGCGCCTTTTTTTGCTGTTCCTTTGGCAGCGGCTTTACAAAGGCCGATAACACCAATGCATTATCAGCGGATAAAATACATTCCATAACAGCCAATGATAAAATCAGCCCCCAACTTTCCGAGCTTGTTAATACTTGCGCCCACATGTGCCAATCAAACATGGATGCATAGGTTGAAAATATTTCTTCTGCCACTTTCCTCGTCTCCTTGAAATATAGATGAATTCTTTTGTCCCACAATAGAAAAAAGGTATATCCACATAATAGATATACCCACTATTCCAGTATGGACCCAAAAATGAGATACATGCTAAGTATATACCTATCCACGGATTTTCTCATATTGATGCCCCTTTTCCCTTCCCCCAGAAAAACTAATTTCCAGACAAATAAACGTTTCGCTTATATTTCCATCCCCTCAAGAATATGATGAAGAACACTATGTTAATGGGGGTTTTGTGGATTTGGAGAATGTGAAAGCGATTGCTACTTTTCAGCTGATCGGCGGGGAAGTCTACCGCACGAATACGTATCTTCAATTCGGCGCTTCTCGGGAGTCTCTGGGTGCCGTTGTGATGTTGAATCCCGGTTCGAGTGACCTGCAAGGAGAAGCAAGGAAAAAACTGATAATGAATGGTTCCCATACCGATGAAACCACATTGGACAATACAATGAAGCAATTAGTGCAGTTTATGAATTCTACTCATTCAAGATTAGAAGGAAGGCTTCATATCTATAATTTGTTTTATGTGCGAAACTCTGCAAATTTAGAGTCCATCGAATTATTCGAACTTCTAAAAGCAACGGGAAAGTACCCTACTATAACGCTCCCCTCTTTGCTTGAAATGTCGCAGCACCCCTGGATTCTCATTGGATGGGGCATTGAAAAAAGGAGAAGGTGGAAGTTTTATGAAGAGGAAAAAAGGGAGTGGCTTCAGCTGATCGAGGATAGCGGCATCCCCCACTTTGGCATACAAGCGGAGAACAATGAATTCTACCATCCTTGCCCGAATGGCCCTGCCAAAACCGAGCGGCTTTATCAACTCATCGAAACATTCAACCTCAAAATTAAACCGCTTACAATCGAAAGTTGAACAAATCTTAATATCCATTAAAAAAAGAGCAGGGAAAGTTCCCCAGCTCTTTATTTTTCTTGTCTAATTTTAAATTTGCGCATTCGATCTACCAAGAAGCCGCCTTTAAATGACTTTGGTTCATAGGAAATGATAAATGCTTTCGGCTCGATCGATTCAACGAGATTAAATAATTCTCTTTCACGATTTCGTCTAGCCAAAATCTCGTATTTATATCGGTCGCTGTCACGCCCTTCGCCGATATAAGTCGTGATGGCAAAGCCGTTATTTCTTAACATATCAATCAGTTGCTGATTTTTTTGCTGCGTATTGATTGTCACATAGACATAACCAACGGCCAGCTTATTTTCAATCATTGTTCCTAATGGAATTCCAAGACCAAATCCGAGTGCATATACCAGCATCGCTATGAAGTTTTGCTCACCACTAAAGATGATAGAAAGAGCAAATACATTAATAAGGACTTCTAAAAATCCAAAAATCGAAGCAAGAAGCCTCATGTTTTTGACTAAGAAAATCGTTCGCAACGTCATTAATGGCACATAAACGAGCTGTATGGCCAGAATCAGGAGTATATCTTGCATTTTAACGCCTCTTTCATTAGTATGTTTTCTTGTTTTCTTCTACCCCAAAATTCATTTTCTATTCTTATCAATATTCTGGAGCAAATAGATGGCTTACTATAGATTAACATCTAATATGGAAAATTTCCGTTCCCGCAATCATTAATTCTACAATTTGCTCCGCCATGATTGCTGGGGATTCAGGAAATTCCTCTTCAATCGCTACCGCCATTTACTATCGAAAATCGACACGAATATGGTTACTTAACAGTAGTTTAAATAGTGTAGCATTTTCTTTAAAGCAATGAAACAAGGTAATATCTTCGGCGTTCAATTCCTTTAAGTTTACTGTAGTAGAAGCGGCATACGGTTTTCTTATTTCATGGATCATGTCCATTCAAATATCCTGGATGAATTCTTCCAACAACGCTGCCTTTGAATCAAAATTTGCATAAAATGTACCTTGATTATAATTCGCAACTTTTACAATTTCCGAATCGTGATGTGTTCAATGGTGTTTCGTATAACAGCTGCAAACAAGCTTTTTTTGACGCTGCTTTCGAACGTACAATTCGTTTGTCTATGTATTCCATTCATCTCATCCCCGCCTCAGCTTTCTTACTTGCAGTATGGATGAAGAAATTTTTTCGAACAATTTTTAATGAGCAAACTGTCCCCTTTTGCTGAGTAACGAACATTTTTTGTAGAAGCTTGTCGATTGAGTTCTTTAGCAAAATTTCTTTAAAATGAATTTATAAACGATTACATTACGAAGTTGGGGAGGAAATTATCATGACATTTCCAGTACTAGAAGGTAAAGTAGCGATTATCACAGGAGCAGCGATGGGGATGGGCGAAGCAACAGCAAAACTGTTTGCGGAAGCAAAAGCAAAAGTCGTCGTTGCAGATTTCAATGAGGAAAAAGGACGTCAGGTAGTTGAAGAGATAAAGACCAGCGGCGGTGAAGCTGCTTTTGTCAAAGTTGACATTTCAAACTCCGAGCAAGTAAAGGCAATGGTACAATTTGCGGTTGATACGTATGGCAAATTAGACGTGGCAGTGAATAATGCCGCTCTCACTCCAGATGACAAACCAGCAGATGAATTTGATGAAAATTACTGGGATCGTTTAATGTCTGTTGACTTAAAAGGGACTGCAATATGTCAAAAATATGAATTGCAGCAATTGAAAAAACAAGGAAACGGCGGTTCAATCATTAACATTTCTTCCGTAAGCGGGTTCCGTCCGCAACCAGATAACATTGCTTATGTTGCAGCAAAACATGGTGTTGTCGGTATTACGAAAGTGGCAGCCCTGGAAAATGGCCAATACAACATTCGCGTAAACTCTGTAGCACCTGGTGCAATTGACACACCAATGCTGCGCGGGGCATTGGAACAGTTCGGTTTAAATGCAGAGGAATATGCACCTCAATTAAGTCTATTAAACCGGTTCGGACAAGCAACGGAAATCGCCCAAGCAAGCTTATGGCTGGCTTCCGACCTATCTTCTTATGTTACAGGGACAACTATCCACGTTGATGCTGGTTATACATCACGATAAATTTCCATTTCTGAAACAACACTTTCAAAAAGATGAAGGTGTTGTTTTTTCATATTATAAATCCTCTTAAATATTAATTTTCAAAGCTTCTTTCACTTCCCGAATTTGTCCTAGATGGCGTTCTTCATGATAGCCCACCAAGTTAATCCACTGTTTCAGCGTTAAAATTCCAAAGCGCGGATGGATAAGTGTTTTTTCGTTCAACTCTTCTTCACTGCTAAATTGAGCTAGTTTCTCCAATGCAGCTCGTGATGCATCCAGTTTTTCTTTCAGCTTAGCCAAAGTTTGATATTCGTTTGTAGGAATTAAATCTTTGGGAGCATTAACTTTCTTTTTGCGATCCGCTATTAAATGGAGCGGAAATGATGAGGGCTTTCCAAATTGGGTGCCGCTGTTAAGTGCAGCGCTTATTTGATGGATGGCGTTTTCCTCCATCAGAAATAAGTGTTCCAGAATCTGTGCTATGCTCCATGATTCTTCAAAGAGTTTATCATTCAATTGGATATCTGATAAACGGCCAACACTTTCCCAAATTTCTTCGCGAATTTTTCGATTGTTCTCCATACCGTTCCTCCTAAAGAGACCATTATTACTTTATATTCTTTCAATCAGAGGTTTAGACCTTTTGGAAAAAGCAAAAAGCGAGAATAAATCTCGCTTTGAAAGGATTATAGACGAATGATGCATATGAGCAAATCGATTTTATTTAGTAGCATTGGAAGAATAAAATATTATTTCGATTAATGGAATCATACACCCAGCCTCTTGTACCTCTCCAACGGAACCCGATAATTTGATTTCTGAAGGCAACCATAGGGAAGAACCAGAACGCATTGCCATTTTTCAGCCAAATAAATGTATTTCGGAAAAAGCAACGTCTAATTCCGCCTACTCCTCCTCTGCGGGAAAATTGTTGTTGCTCGAATGTCGACATTTGTGGTGTAAAGTTTGGCGGTGGTGCAGTAGGTGCTTGAAGCTGGCCTGGACCACCTCCAGGAAACCCGCCTGGTCTTCCTGGTCCGCCTCCTGGAAATCCAGGTGCGGTACTCGGGAACCCGCCTGGCCTTCCTCCAGAAAAGCCTCCTGGTCCGCCTGGTTCTCCTCCCGGAAACCCAGGTACAGTACTCGGGAACCCGCCCGGCATTCCACCTGGCATTCCTCCCGGAAATCCGCCTGGCATTACTGGCTGACGATCTCTACCTCCTCCTCTGTTGGGGGATTCATTATCAAATTGCACTAAATAGTCATCATCTTCAAAAGGATACATTGCCCACCCCACCTTTCTTTAAACTACAGCTAATGTATGTAAAAGCGGAGGCGCCCGTACAGGACGACTGCCCTATCAATGCTCTTAAAATCGTTTCTCGAGTTATATAAGCAGTCGTATCAAAGGGTTAGCAAGAAATCATTCCAGCAATGAATAATATGGGATTTTGAGAATATGTTTTAACGAACGCTTTTTCTTATGCCCCTCCCTGAGGAATAACAACCTAGAAGGAGCTGAATGCTATTCTTCAATTTGTGATACCAAAGGAAAATTACAGTCTATGTCTTGTAAACCCAGGCAAGGAGGACGTTCAAGACGTCTACTTGAGATACTTGGGATATGCTGTGGAAGAATCGACATATTATGAATTTGAACCCATCCACATGCAAACGGACATCCTTTATGGCGAAAGTTACGCAATTTTGGACGAATGCACTTCATGGGATTTTGATACAACCTTTCACTATGAAGTGTTGTATGTTGCAGCTGAAGGAATCATTTTGAAGAAATTTTATCGAAAAAAACTGGATAATGTTGAAATCTTGGAATCTCATCCTTTGTTTCAATCCTCCATTTGGATTATTGAAGAAACCACAAGTGAAATTATTAATGCGGAAGATATCATAAAAGTAGTCGCACAGGATATTTATGCCTCCAAGGTACCAACAAACAATGGGACGTATCAGTATTTAGTTAAACGAAGCAAGCTATTCGAACAATTCTTCGAGGATTTGTATGAGGAAATGAACGGTTATTATAGTGAAGATCAATCCCGCGCTCAAGAAAAATGGAAGTTTGGCGAATTTCTGCAATCTGAGTATGCAGTTGAATTCGAGCACTCTGAAGGAACGGATATTATTCTATCAAGCTGTTTAGGCATGATGCGAAAATTGAACCTGACAGATCAGGAAATGGCTGAATATTTTCTCAAGTATAATATGTAATGCCAGGTACCCAAACGATTTAGCTTTGTTTGGGTACCTGGCATTTATTTTAGTTTTCTCCCTACCAAGAAATAATATAGAACCAAGGCTGCCAAAATAATGGGAACCATGAACAAGAAAAGCATCCGATAGGTCGTATAGGGTTCAATGAGCCCCAAGATAAAGGGACCTACCCCAAGGCCCAGATCCAGCAAGATAAAATAAGTGGATGTTGCCAAGCCATAACGGTGAACTTCCGTCGATTTAACTGCCAGCGCTTGGGCAATAGAGTTCATGTTGCCATACCCAATGCCAATCAGTCCGGCTGCAATCAAAAAGATCACCGAATTTGTTGCTTGGCTGAATAACACCATTCCTAAAGCAAAAAGGATTAAAGCCGGATAAACCACGATATTGGCTCCTTTGCGATCCATCAATGGACCTGTGATAGGCCGTGTACATAAAATGGCAATCGCATAAACAAGAAAGAAAAAACTCCCTGCTTCTACCAAGTTAATACTTTCAGCATAGAATGATAGAAAGGACATAACACCCGAATAGGCAAAACCAATAAATAACACAACGATGGAAATTGGGATCGCTTTCGGTTCAATATAATTGCTAATCTTAAATCCTGTTTCCCGTTCAGGAGCATCAGCTCTCAATGGTGCTTGAATCGTACTTAAATTCACCGTGAAGTACAATAAGATGCATATAATTACTAAAATGGCATTAAAAATAAAAACCGATGTAAAACTTTCTGTATTTTGAATCAAAAAGATTCCGATGAATGGCCCAATTGCTGTTGCTAAAACGGCACTCATACTAAAATAGCCGATTCCTTCCCCACGTCTTGTAGCAGGAATAATTTGAGCGATCAACGTTCCGGTTGTCGTTCCAATAATCCCTACCGCAACTCCATGCAACAAACGAATCAAAATTAAAACAGGTAGATTCACAACAACAAAGTAAGCGAATGTTGTAAGGAAGAATGCCACTAACCCGATTTGAAAGGTTTTCTTGCTGCCGATTGAGGTAATCACGCGGCCTGTCAGTAATCGACCCAATAATGACCCGACAATAAAGATACTTGATACTAACCCCGCCGTACTTGTGGAGGCATCAAATTCATCAACTGCATATCCCGCAATTACAACGATTAACAAATAAAAAATTAAGGTGACAAAAAAATTAATTAACGAAATCATGATAAAGTTTCTGGTCCATAACGGCTCTTTTTCCAACCTCATAAAATCCCTCTACCCCCTTAATACATTTTGCAAAATTTGATTTAGTACATTTCTGGCCGTCTTTAAATCTTCTTCGGAAATGCCCTCTGTAAGATCTTTTAGGAAATCTGTCAACTCTTTCTGCAATTGTTCATAGACTTCTTCGCCTAATACGGTTAGTCGTACATATTTTTCTCTTTTATCTTCGCCTTGCTTTGTTTCCACGTATCCAAGATCGATTAATTTTTGGGTAATGCGTGTCACGCTTGGCTTTTCTACACGCGTCTCTTTTGCAATTTCCGCTTGCGTGAATGGCCCCTTGACTCTGATCAGACGCAACACAACCCACTGCGATGTGTACAATTGATATTTCGCCAAACGATTGTTCACTGCATTTACATAAGGCCGGTATAATTCTCTATAACTATCAAAAAGCGTCGGTTCTTTTTGACTCATACAATCTCCTCCACAAAATATAGTTACCCTAACTAACTAATATACTGTACACCAATTTATAAGGAAGGTCTAGAGGTATGGAAAAATTGGATAAATGAAAACGTAATGAAACTTCACCAACTTTGGAACGTATAATAATTATCAATAAAATTCACCATAAACCAATTGAAAGATTCAAATTCGAAAGGATTGATTTTATGCTAGATAAAATTTTGAAAAGCTTATTGGGAGGCGGTCATAGCAAGCGCCGCCGTTATTCAAGCAGCGACCGATATTATTCCAGAAAACAAAACTATTACGGTCATAAGCATTATAAAAAAGGGTACAAACGCAGTTCCGGCTTTTTCGGTTCAAGAAGCTCCCGCAGCTTTTTCAGCAGCTAAAAGATGATTCATTATTTTTCGGAAAAGAAATATGACCAACTTGTAAAAAACTATATTCAATATGAAACAAACTATCGTTTTATCGAAGAAATCGGGGTTGGGTCTTACGGAGTTGCCTATTTAATAGAAGATTCCATTACTTCCTCGAAATACGTGTTTAAGCGGCTGAAAACAAAGCATCGCCATAAAAACTCAGTTCGTCAAAAGTTTCGGCAGGAAATCCAGATTTTAAAAGAACTGGAGCTTCCAAATGTGCCTTCTTTCATTACTTCTGGCGAACTGCATGAGATTCCCTTTTATATGATGGATTATGTGGACGGAAAAACATTTGAACAGGCGATTTTCCAAGAAGGCGCAGTGTTTACTCTCGAGCAATCGCTTCAAATAACGAAAGAACTTTTGGAGATTGTCGCGGAATTTCATAAAAAAGGCATCGTCCATCGCGATCTGAGAATTCCCAATATCCTTCTTTCAAACAACTCCTTAAAAATTATCGACTTTGGTCTCGCAGCCTATATAAAGGAAAATAATCAGCCCGAAAAATTGGTGAATCCAAAACGTGCACAAAACCATAGCAGCGACCTTTATTTTATCGGTCATTTTTTACTTTTTCTGCTATATTCCAATTATTCTCCAACGAAAAAAAAAGAACGCAGCTGGCAAGAAGAATTACGGCTGCCAATTGAAATGGTGAACTATCTTGAGCGCTTGCTCCTCATTCAACCTGGTTTTTCAAGCGCTCATGATGCTTTGCTGAATCTTCCGTTGCATGTGGAGAATCACGAATCGTTTTATTTCTAGAGGTTGAACGGAAAGTACTTTCTGTTCCGCCTCTTTTCTTATTGTTAAGTTCTAATAAATTCAGGCATGGAGAGTATTTCCACATTCATTTTTGTCTATCCTTGTAGCAAGAATAAAAACCTGGAGGAATTAAGCAACCATGCTACAATTTGAATCGGAATTAGTCGGAAAACATGCGCAGTTTGGCTATTTGCAGGATAAACTGAAAAATTACGGCTTTTGCCTAGGCGGTTACTGGGACTATGACCGCGGTTTTTTTGATACAATCCTATCCAAGCAGAATGGGGAGACCATATACTTAAGGCTGCCTTTTGTTGTCATCAGCGGCATGCTCGATTCTGATGATGCGTTTATTCAATTTAAAACGCCTTATGTCATCAAGCATATCGCCAATTATGGGTTGGATTTCGATGAAGGTTCTCTTTTAGAAGCAACAGGCTTTAGCCAATTCCAAACACCTGTCGATAAAGATGCCGAAATCCAGCAAAAACACAAATGGGTTCAAGCCGGTGAACAGGTTGTCGGGAAGGTTCTTCAGTATCTTCATTAATGCTCTTAGGGTTCCAAGGATAAAAAAAAGCGGAAAGGATTGCTCCTTCCGCTTTTTTCAGCTTTTAGTTTACCTCGGTTGCGATTGTTTCTGTCCAATCTTCACCATAGACTTCCTCATCAAATACGACATTATAGATTTTCCACTTGCCATCTTCACTTTTCTTTAAGGAAGCTGTTCCCGATAAATCGACTGTCATGTCAAGAGACATTTTTGGAGCTGTCATGGACACTTTGTATTCTAAGCCGTCAACACGCACCTCAGCAAACTGCTTGTTTACTGATACCGGATTGATTGTATATTCCCCAATTTGTTCCATAGCAACTTCCCTATCTTCTTCAATCATATCCGACAGGCCTAAACTATCAAGGGAATACGCTAAATGGTATCCGGTCGTTGTTTCACGATAAAGGGTCTTTAAAGCTTCATAATCCTCCTGTACAGAATATGCAGCTTCATCTTTAATATTGCGATCAACTGTTTGCATAGCCGCTGTTTGATCTTCTCCCGTTCCAGGCTCCAAATGCAGGGAACGGTCAATCATCACAATTGCTTCCGCGCGCGTTGCATTGTCGCGTGGCTTGAAACCATTGCTTTTTCCTTTAATAATTCCCTTAGCAGCAGTTTTGATTACTGCTTCATAAGCGAAATGTTCCTGGGGTACGTCAGCGAATGCTTTTCCTGAAGCAGAAAAATCAATCGTAGGCTGGAATGCACGATAAATCATGACTGCCATTTGCACGCGCGTAATTTTGTCATTCGGACCGAAAGTATCCGCTGTTTTTCCTTGGATAATGCCATGGCTGCCGGCAATGTTGACATATTCGGAATACCAGCTGGATGGTTTCACATCAGAGAAAGTTTTCCCCTTGCCATCCTCACGTAAATTCATCGCGTTTACCAAAATCTTGGTGAATTCGGCACGCGTAATGGAGTTATTTGGCTTAATGGAGACATAAGTATATTCATATTCTTCTCCATCTTCCTCATATTTCTCCGTTTCTGCATAACCATCTATAATATCCGCATACAAGAAGCGTTCCAATGCATTGTAAGCCCAATGCTCATAATCCACATCATCCAAAAAATACTGATCGATGGATTTTTCTGCAGCGAAAGTTGGCGAAGCAGCAAAAAATCCAAATGCAACAATCAAAGTTAAAAAACCGTATAATGCTTTCAAAAGTTTTCCTCCACTATTCTATAAAACTTATCATAATAGAAGTAGTTTACATGATTAACAATAATAATAATATAGTTAAAATTATGGAAACATATGAAATATATCCATTAAAGCATTGCGGTTTATTTAATCCGATTGCGCACGGCTATGTGATCTGCTTTTAAGCATAAAGCTCTTTACGTTCAAGTGCGAGAATCGCCAGCTCCGCAAAGTAATTTGCGGCTACATCCAATGCATCTTCATTCAATTGAAAGGCTGGGTGATGCCATGCTTTCGGGCCGTCCACACCCATCCAGACAAAGTAACCCGGAATTTTTGTTTGATAGAATGCAAAGTCTTCACCCGCCGGTATTGGCTTCGCTTCTACCGATTTATACCCTGCCATTTCGGCCGCTTTTGCTGCTATTTCCGTAAAGCGTTCATCATTATTGACAACCGGCAAACCAGAGAACCATCGAAACTCAGCACGCGCCCCATAGCTTTCCGCTATTCCCTCCGCCAGCATGCGCATTCGTTCCGCGATGACTTCTCGTGTTTCATCCTGGAATGTTCTTACCGTTCCTTCCAATTCCGCTTTTTCAGGAATCACGTTCCATGTATTCCCTGATTGCAGCTTGGTTACTGAAACCACCGCATTATGGAATGGGCTTAAATTGCGGCTGACAATGCTCTGAAACGCAGTCACGATTTGGCTTGAAATGACAATCGGGTCAATTGCATCATTCGGAATTCCTGCATGTCCGCCTACCCCGATAATATCCAGTTCGAAGCGGTCAACGCTGGCCATTAGCGCTCCCGAACGAACGCCAATTGTTCCGACCGGCAAATCCGGTTTATTATGCATGCCGAAAATTGCGGATACTCCTTCCAGCACCCCTTTTTCGGCTACATAGACCGCTCCCTGCGCAATCTCTTCTGCTGGCTGGAAGATGATACGAACCGTTCCTTTCAGCTCTGAACGACGGGCTTGCAATAAAATGGCCGCTCCGATTATGGATGAAGTGTGGAAATCATGTCCGCAAGCATGCATGACGCCCTTTATTTTTGATGAAAATTCAACACCAGACTGCTCTTCTATTGGAAGCGCATCAATATCAGCTCTTAGTGCAATCGTCGGTCCTTCTTGCTCTCCTTTTACTTCTGCCACAAGACCCGTTTCCAAAGGGAAATCTAATATAGTGATTCCGGCTTCTTCCAACCAGCGGCGAATACGGTTTGTTGTTTCATATTCCTGAAATCCCAATTCAGGATTTTCATGCAGCTCCCTGCGATAAGCAATTAGTTTTGTTTGTAAATTTTCGGCTAAGTTCAAGCTCATATGTCATCTTCCTTCTTTCATTCCTGATAAATTTCACATTCCAGTGGCAACCTTATTTAAAAATTTGTTTAACCATATTTCCATTATTATTATAAACTCTAACTTCTGCATATGCCCCATTAATGAGTGTAAGCTGCGGCGGCATATGGCCGCAGTCAAAATCATAGGCAATGGGTATAGTTAATTCCTCTGCAAGCTCCATATAAACATCCAAAATGTGATAGTCATGAACTGATTCCTTTGCGGCGCTTCTTCCAAATAGAATGCCGCTGCAATGGTCAAACCAGCCGGCCAACTTCATTTGAACGAGTGTTCTTCGCAAATCCGTTACCGTCAGTTGGCAGTTTTCAAAAAACCAGATAATCGGTTCATTATTTATGTACTGTTGCTGGAAATGCCGCACATCCCCAAAAGGCGTACCGATTAAATGGCGGATGACATCGATGCATCCTCCCAGCAAACGGCCCTTAATATAAAGAGGCGTGTTTTTAATGGTTTTCCACTTGGTTGGCTCGGATAAATGGTACACCCAATCCGTTACATCATCATGCTGCCATCTTAACTGATACTTCTCTGACGGATACTGGATGACTTCTTCCCCCTTTTTCATAAAAAGAACCTTTTCCCACTGGGCAGTGGTAGGGTCCGAAACTTGTCCGCGCAAATCCACTAAATTGGTCCCATGGGCAGTAGCTATACCGCTTTTTAATGTAATTGCCAACAACAAAGTGCTTATGTCCGAATAGCCCAGGATCCATTTGGGCGTAATTTTATCAAATTCCATGTATTCCAGGATTTCAATCAATAATTCTCCGCCCCAAGGAGGGAAAATGAACTGGATGGAAGGATCCTGCAACATCAGATTCAATTCCTCGGCCCTACTCTTTGCATGGGCGGATTTCGATTTAAACTCTGTCCAGCAGGTTTGTCCAACAACCACTCTAAAGCCTTTCTCTTCCATCCGATAAACCGCTTCTTCCAATAAATGATGGTCTTCTCGATGCAACCCTGAAGAAGGGGCAGTTACACCTATTTTAACCGGTTTATTCAGTGCTGGATAACGAATCATTCTATTCCCCATTTCATTAATTTAGTGGTATGTTCTACAACTTATTAATGTTCTCCTTTAATTAGCAGCAAAATAAAAAATAAAACCGACTTCATTAATGAAATCGGTTTTAACGTTTAATTATCGTACAATATGCTCTCTGTCCACAACACCATTGTTGTTGTCATTGTTATTGTTATCAATAATACCGTCATTATCGTTATCAACATTACCGTCTGTTGTACCGTCAATTCGATGATCCGGTCCAACCATTGTGCCATTTGTACCCGGAACTCCAGTTGCATTTCCATCTGTGCCATTTATGCCTGTTCCGTTGTTGTAATTTGTTCCCGCACCATTATTGTAATCCAAATTGTCATCGTTAACAGTATTATCGTTGTTTCGTGTACCGTTATTATTCATTCCATTGTTATCATTTACATCATTATTATCATATGCATTATCATCCGCAGCATTATTCACGCCGCACCCAACCAATGCAACCGATAATAGTAAAGCAAAAGGAATTGCCAATAATTTTTTCAAAAGTAAACCCTCCTTCAAGTTGATGAGATTAGAATGTGTCGTTTCAGGAAGGTTATACATTAAACTTTTGGATTTTATTTTAATTCTTCTCCGTAAATTGCAACCATTTGGCGCACAATAGAAAATTGAAGACCATCAAAGGCCAAAAGATTTTCAACAATACCCAGGCTATCTGCATGATATCTTCCGGCAATTTGCTGCATGGCTAGTAAATCATATTGGCCGTTTCGCGCAAAAGGAATCGGGTAAAGAGCGCTGATTGGATCCACCCATCCCTCGATTGGCTGTTTGAGTGTTCCATCCGGGTTGTAGATTTCATTTAAATAATCCTTGCCTTTATCTTGAATATCGAGTATATATTTTTTTGCGGGATTACGGCTTAAAATAGTTACTTTATATTGATTTGCATAGTGTACCTCAAAAGGATGCTGTTCATTAAACTGGATGGAGTCGAAAATTTTCATCAATCTGTTGCTGATATACGAATAAACATATGCAAATAAAATGGCTCCGCTCCCACCCGAATCAATGGTGATTAAAATATCTTTTATTCCATTTCCCGTTAAATCCCCTAACCAGATTTTCGGATCATATCCTGCGTTTTCCGAAAGCGGGAAAGGTTGAAATTGAAGTGTTCGGCCATTTTTTACAACAAGTTGAATATTGGTGATATAAGGACTGTCGGGTTGTTTTGTTCCCGTTAAGAAAATCCAATCCGGAAAGCCATCCCCGGTAACATCCCCGATTTTACTGGCAACAATAGATTGACCGGAAACATTAGGTGCGACCGATACCCTGTTCCAGTAAAAATGATTCATGATTATTCTCCTCAGCCTATTTTTTCTTATTAAATGTCAGGCTACAAGGAAAAGTACCAACTAAAAAAACCCCCGTATTGGGAGTTTAACGTTTCTTTAGCCAAGACCAAACAATAGCGATGATAATGAAAAATCCCAAATAGCCCATTAGCGCGTATACTTTCCCCACCAACGTGGTGAACCCTACAAAACTGCACATAAACGCTAATGCACCAAACATGATTACCAAGGGTCTATAAAATGGCCCTTTGGGGGATACAAAACGGGCAACAAAAGAAAAAAGCAACCCTACTGCCGTACTGTAGATCATTCCCAATAACGCTATCGCCATAACGATCCCGATAATGGGATGCATATTTTTGGCAATTTCCAGTATAGGCATGTCCATGCCCATAACAATATCCATTTTGGCGAACATGGCGACATTAATCAATAGAATTAAAATCCCCAACAATACGCCACCGATTACTCCGCCAAATCCGGCTACTTTTCGGCTTGTGGCGCTGCTTCCAATAACCGTCAACATTCCTACGCATGTAGCGATGTTATAAGAAACATAAAGTGATGCACCAAGCAGCCAATTCGGCGCCGCTACCCGCTGATGCTGCGATAAGTAATTTTGCTCTGAAATGGTGTGATCCATCGTGAATATCGAATAAAGGGCGATTGCAACCATGATGGCCAATAAAAATGGAGTAGCTACCCCAATGAGTTGAATGATGCTATTTACATTCAACATCAGTGTTAATACTGTAAGTACAGCCATTACCAAGCTGCCGACAACCGGATCAATGTTAAACAACTGATGAAATGCTGCTGCCGCCCCAGCAAACATGGCCACTGTCACTGCAAACAAGAAAAAAGTAATCAGGACATCCAGGATTGCACCAAAAGGACGTCCAGCTATATGGTAAACCACTTCTTTGTGAGAAGCGGTTTGCAGTTCATATCCCAGCTGTGCAATATTCATCCCCAAAAAGGAAAACCCGATCAGGGCAACCATTGCCCCCAACACCCCATAAATGCCGAAACCCGTGAAAAACTGCATAATTTCCTGGCCGGATGCAAAGCCTCCCCCCACAACCAATCCAACAAACGCGCCACCAATTTGAAAACTTTTTTTCACCCATTCCCTCATTTCCAACTGGCAATTATCATTTCTATCTATTTGGACATACCTTTTATATACATACGCGTGTTGGTGGGGGAAAATGTTAGTTAATTTGGGGATGGAGGTTGTTGTAATTGAGTGGTTTTCTTCGACGAGCTGCAAACACTTCTTTACACTATCTCTAATTGAGCGTTTTCCCTTGATTCAGCTTCTAACACTTCTTTACACCATCTTTAATCGGACGTTTTCCCTCAAATTAGCTTTAAACACTTCTTTAGACGAATCTCTAATCGAGTACTTTCCCTTAAGCTAGCTGTAATCTTAGCTTTAGAATCCATCTTCCCCGCGCTGCCTTTAAACTTAGCATCAACCCTCTATTGGTTGTCTTAAAAAAGCAAGTTTTTTATAAGAGTAACCGAAAATTAATTTTTAAGAGAATGAGTTAATTTTTCCCACTAATTTTATTACAATGAATTTACCGATACATGAAAGGATGAAGCGAATGATATATAAGAAGAGAGTTGAGCCCTATCAATTGGTTCTCTTAAAGACTCTCCATCGACGGATGATTTTGTCCAAAACTGACCAAAAGTTGTATGATAATTTAAAAAAGGGGTATGAAGGAGAGCTTCGTTTTGATGAGTTTACCGAAAATCTCAAGCTAGATTGCCTCATACTAAATGATTTACTACTTAAAGTGAATAACCAAACATTCCAGATTGATTCTTTGATTATCATGAATCATGTCATTCATATATATGAAATCAAAAATTACGCCGGCAACTATTACTATGAAAACAATCGTTTGTTTCAAAAAGATGGGACGGAAATTTCGAATCCATTTATTCAATTGGAGCGGACACAATCCCTGCTTCGGCAATTTTTGCTGCATCTTAAAGTTTCTATACCTGTACATGCTTCAATAGTTTTTATTAATCCTGACTTTATTTTGTATCAAGCTCCTTTAGATAAACCTTTTATCTTTCAACCTCAACTCAATCAATTACGAATTCAACTTAATTCGACCCACCAGAATCTTACACAACAGTATAAAAGCTTAGCTGAAAAATTAATAAATTTCCACATAAAGGAAAACCCTTATCAACAAATCCCTCAGTATGACTACATACAATTGCGCAAGGGAATTCCTTGTGCTGCCTGTTATTCGTTTTCAACTATCATTAAAGGATATAAATGCATTTGCAAGGAATATAGGTACGCTGAGCAAGTCGAACTGGCAATCGAAAGAAATGCAAAAGAATTTCAATTTTTATTTCCAAAAGAGCCGCTAACAACTAAAAAAATGGTTGATTGGTGTCAGATAGGAAGTAAATTTACGGTTCGGCGTGTACTGCAAAACAGTTTTACTAAGCTTGGCAAAAAGCGATGGGTACACTATATATAAACTCCTAATAAAAATCCCGAAAGCAAACACAAAGATTCACTCCCGGGATCCCAATCAACGATAGACCTTGCTTTCGACCGTATATTTTTTAATGGCTTCCAAATTCGGTTGATAACCGATTCCAACTTCCTTCGGTACCTTAATATATCCATCTTCCACCACCACTTCAGGCTCGATGATATCTTGTTCCCAATAATGGCTGGATCCTGCCGTATCACCGGGCATGACAAAATTGGATAGCGATGTGAGTGCTATATTATGCGCTCGGCCGATGCCTGCTTCAAGCATGCCGCCGCACCAAACCGGAATGCCTTTTTCCGCGCAATAATCATGGATCTTGACTGCTTCCGAAATACCTCCCACACGTCCAATTTTGATGTTGATCACACCGCAGCTTCCCAGCTCGATGGCTTTTTTTGCATCTTCCAATGAACAAATGCTTTCATCCAAACAAATGGGTGTTTTCAGCTGTTTCTGGAGAGTGGCATGATCAATCAAATCATCATAGGCCAATGGTTGTTCAATCATCATTAAATTAAATTCATCCAGCTGTTGAAGAAGGGCCACATCTTCCAAAGTATAAGCCGAATTGGCATCGGCCATCATGGGCACTTCCGGAAAGTGCTCTCTCAAAGTACGCAATACATTAAAGTCCCAGCCTGGCTTTATTTTTAGTTTAATGCGTTTATAGCCGTCTTTAATGGCCTGATTGACTACTTCGATTTGTTTTTCCATTGTTTTTTGGATTCCGATACTGATTCCAACTTCGATTTTGTCCTTTTTGCCGCCTAGCGCCTCGGCTAATGATTGGTTTGTCTGTTGGGCGTAAATATCCCAAAGGGCCCCTTCAATTGCGGATTTCGCCATATAATTTTTTCGGATTCCTTTAAACAGTTCCCCCAGTTCGTCTGGATGCTGAAGTTCTTTGTTGATCACCAACGGAATTAAAAAGTCCTCCAGCATATGCCAGGTTGTTTTCATCGTTTCTTCCGTATACCAAGGCGCCTCAAAGGCAACCGATTCCCCCCAGCCTACTGTGCCTTGCTCATCCTTTGCTTCCAATAATAGAAACTCTTTATTGTCAATTGTTCCAAAGCTAGTAGAGAATGGATTTTTTAATCGCATTTTCAAATGATGGATGGTCACTTCCTTGATTTTCATCTGACATCCTCTTTTCTAAATAGTATATCTATTATAGTAACATTTCGATCAATAAAAATAATCCCACTCCTAAAACAGGAATGGGATTGATCAAGTTCTTTCATTAATATTTATAAGATTGCCCGCCATCAATAGGTACAACGGCTGCGTTTATGAAATCGGCTTGGTAGGAAAGCAAGAATGCCACCAAGTAGCCGACTTCTTCCGGTTTACCAAAACGTTTCATAGGGTTTGGCTCAACAAAGGCCTTTCCTACTTCTTCCCAGTTTACCGGATCCATTTGTTTTAATGAACCTTCTACCATTGGCGTCATGATCGCACCTGGTGCAATGGCTTTAATCGAAATCCCGAATTGGCCATACTCGATTGCCGAGTTGCGAGTTAAACCGACAACACCATGTTTACTCGCCGCATAGCCCGATTGATTTCCTACTCCTCGGATACCACCCACGGAAGCTGTGTTGACAATTGAACCCGAGCCTTGTTCTTTCATGACCTTCAACACATATTTCATCCCATAGAATACACCTTTTAAATTGACGCTTAGTACTTTATCGAATTCATCGCTTCCAAAGTCTTCGGTTAAATTTTGTTTGCCTTCGATACCCGCATTGTTGAAGAAACCATCGATTTTCCCAAACGTTTCCACCGTCTTGTTCACATAATTTTGAACTGCATTCTCGTCTGCCACGTTTGCTGTAATTAGAAGCGTTTCCGCATTGGGGGCTACTTCCAGGATTTTAGATTTTGTGTCTTCCAATCCTGTTTCATTTAAATCGACTAATGTTATTCGAGCCCCTTCTTTTGCGATTTGCAGAGCCGCTGCTTGTCCCAAACCTGACCCTGCTCCTGTAATAATGACAACTTTATCTTCAAAACGATTCATTTCATTATCTCTCCTTACTATTTTTTATGCTTTATGTTGAAATTTGCTGCTAATTCAACTTCCATCCTAAAATATTCCCGTTTGTATCAATAATTACACCCAGCTATATATCTATAAAAACCTTTCATCTTACGCTGCTTTCCTTCCAAAATCTAACATGATACAATTAGATTAAAATTTTTTGAATCTTGGCTCAATTGACTTTTAAGGGGATGGGATCTTGTCTAGACAGCATATAGGTGTCTTGTTTGGCGGGGTATTGATGTTGGTGGTGGCGATGGGCATCAGCCGATTTGCATTTACTCCTATTTTGCCGTTCATGCGGCTTGATGAAGGACTTTCTTTTGATGAAGGCGGCTATCTTGCTTCCAGCAACTATGTTGGGTATTTTGTTGGTGCTCTTGGGGCCGGGTTTATTTATCGCAATAAAAAGAGCTTTTTACTGATTAATGTACTATTCAATGTACTTTCTGTTTTCTTCATGGGCGTAACGCACTCATTTTGGCTCTGGATTATTCTTCGTTTTATCGCAGGTGCTACAAGCGGTTTTATTTTCGTATTAACTTCCAGTATTGTAATGGATTATTTGGCTTCTCACCTGTTGACACGTTTTTCGGGCTTTTTATTCTCCGGAATCGGTCTTGGCATTGCCATTTCCGGATTGCTCGTTCCCTTTGTTGAACCATCGTTTGCATGGGAAGGGGCTTGGATTATCCTTGGCATTATATCTGCTCTCTTTCTATCAATCACATTCTATCTTTGGCGAAAGGTTTCCATCCAAAATGGCAATAAGGTTGAAAGGTCAAAAGATACAAACATCTGGCAGGGTTTTATGCCCTGGCTAATCGTTGCTTATGGCTTGGAGGGGCTTGGCTATATTATTACGGGGACGTTTTTGGTAGATATTATTTATAATATTGAAAGTTTAAGACCGTTCGCCAGTTTCAGCTGGGTGATTGCCGGAATTGCCGCCGCTCCTGCTGCACCGATTTGGATGTTGCTTATTTCAAGATTTTCGACTGTGAAAGTTCTCTCTTTTGCATATATCTTGCAAATTATCGGCATTCTGCTTCCTGTTTTCACACAAACCGCATGGAACGTCCTGCTGTCAGCTTTTTTATTTGGCTTTACTTTTGTGGGCATCGTCGCTCTATCGACTGCCTATGCACGGGAATTATATCCGCAGCAAAGCGGCGTTGTGGTTTCCGCTTTAACCACTGTTTATGCACTTGGCCAAATTATCGGGCCTTTAATGGCTAGTTGGTTTGAGTTTTATTTTAATAGTTTCAAGGCGCCTCTCACTTTTGCCGGAGTAAGCGTTGCAGCAGCTTTGACGACATTGTTGATAGGAAAAGGATACAGCGACCGCAAGTCCCGCCTGAAAGTGAGCGAAACGTCAAATTAAAAAAGAGTCGGATTTACCGCTCTTTTCTTGCGAATTTCTAGTAAATTTCCATACAAATTTAAATTGCATGGCTAAATGTCCATTCATAACTTCTATCATCTGAATATGATGGTGCAAGAAGGAAATGGCAAATGGTTATCTATCAGGCCCCATTCCTTCTTGCAAATACGCCTCTTACTAAGTTTGAATCTCATTCAAATGAGGCATATTTTTTCTCCCCCACCCCTATTAATTACACCCATTTTGATGCCTATTAGCTCGGAACTAATAGGCATCCTTTTTCTGCCATAAATATCTACAAAAAAAGAATGGCTCCAAGAGTAACACTCGTATGGAGCCATTCTTTTTCTTATTCTGTTTTCTTCACAAATCTATTTTTCAATTTTTCCGTCAATCCCATCACTGCCGGCATGAACATTGGCAGCATCATAAAGCTTAGCAGCACCAAACCGATTATCACCAAAATGGCTACTTGCATTAATGTGACGATACCAGAAGGAATCAAGGCTGCAAATGTACCGCCAAGGATTAAAGCTGCAGATAGCACAACGCCGCCTATATGCTTCGAAGCATCAATAATGCCAACACTTCCTTGGTCTTTCACTTCATGATAACGCATCATTAAGAAAATACTATAATCCACACCCAGCGTAACAATCATAATAAAACTAAAGAACGGCACATTCCAGCTTAATATGCTTTGATCCAGCAACGACGTACTTAGCAGCTCGGCTAAACCGAGGGACGTATAGTAAGCTAAAATAAGAGACGCAATAATAACGATCGGCTGCCAGATGGAGCGCGTAATAAGCACCAGCACAATTGCAATGCCGAGCATCATAATAACGATTGTACGCGAAAAGTCATCACTTGAAATTTGCTGCAAGTCCACATTGGCTGCCGATTTGCCGCCCAGTGCAAGTTTTGCGTCTGCAAGACTCGAGCTTTTCGCTGCCGCCTGCATTCTATCATCGATCTCTTTTATAATAGACATGGCTTCTTTAGAATATGGATTCACATCCAAAATAATCGTCATGCTCGTCATTGTACGATCTTCTGACATGTACGTATTCAGACTTTCTTCAAAGTCTCCACTATCTAGTACTTGTTGTGGAATATAGAAGACGCTATTGGAATCTGAACTGCTCACATCTCCAAGATAATCTTGCGCTTCCACTAGACCATCACTGATTTCAGTCAGTCCATCCGTACTTTGCGCCAACCCATCCTGCAATGTTGTCATTTTATCTTGAAGTTCGGTCAAGCCTTCTTGCAATTGCATTTGCCCATCATTGACAGTAGCCAGCCCCGACTCAAGCTCAGACGTTTTGGAACTGATTGTGTTGACGCCTTCTTCACCCGATTGGAGGCCGGATGCCAATGTACTTGCCCCTGCTTGCAATTTGCCTGTTCCATCTTCAAGCTGCTGCAAGCCGTTTGTTATTTGAGCAAAGGCAGCATTAGCATCTTTTAATGAATTGACGGCCACCTGGTATTGCGGTGTCAGCTCTTGCAATTTCACTGCTAACTGTGAAAGTTGGCCCTTGGTCGCCTGCGCAGTACCAAGGGCGGTTTGGACATTCGCATCGGTTGCCAGCTCTGGGTTCGACTCAATTAGTGCATTCATGGATTGTTCAATTGCACTGTAGCCTTGTATGCTCCCCGCAATTGCATTTTCCACGGTAGTGAAAAATTCGCTGAACGCACCAAAGCCATTTTCCAGTTCTTTATAGCCTTGCTGCAACTGTACGGCACCATTGTTTAAAGAACTTACGCTTTGTTTTAGCGTGCTTAAGCCCGACTCTAATTCAGCTGCGCCATCCGCTCCATTTCCAAAGCCTTGCGCCACTTCATCCAAAGCATCACCCAGCTGGCCAACCCCTTGTTCCATTCTTGATGTGCCGTCGATCAGCTGCTGTACACTGTCAAAGCTGTTTTTATCTACCTTCCCTAACTGGCTTTCGGCATCGGACAGTCCTTCGTTAATCGTGCCTAAGCCCTCTTCGGCAGAGCCAAGGCCTTCATTTAAAACAGTCGTTTGCTCTCCTATATATAAATCCTGTATTTTTTCTCCGGCAGGCCGGGTAACGGAAAGCACTTTTGAAACGCCATCTACATTCGAAATCACTTCCGTCAACTGGTCAATATCCTGCAGGCTAATTTGCGTTGCAAGGGATTTATCCGCTTTGACCATAAGCGTTGTGGGTGCAGAGAAGCCTGCCGGGAAATGGTCTTCAATTACATTAATCGCTTGTTTCGATTCATAGTCATCACTGATTTCCACCAAATCGTTATAATTTAGCTCACCTGTATATTTCAACATAAATGGAATTGAAATGACGGCAATGATAGTCAATGCTGCGATTGGCCGGAAGAATGAATGCTTTGATAGGAAGAGCCATATTTTATTTTCACTATGGCCGTTTATGGTCTTTGCCGGCCAGAACATTTTAATGCCGAATACCGCCATGAAGAATGGGTTTAATGTCAGCAATACCAACAGCAGGACGGCAACACCAATCGCAACGGCCGAGGTTGCTTGATACAGCTTGAATTCTGCCAAATAGAGGGCCATAAAGCCGATAAATACGGCAATGCCGCTATAGATCACTGTTTTTCCCGCAGTTCGGTAGGTCTCGGTGATGGCTTTTAAAATATGGCCGCCCTTGCCAAGTTCCTCTTTAAATCGTGTGTATAGGAGGATATTATAGTCCGTTCCGATCCCAAACAAAATGACAATCAAGAATACTTGGGTAAAGTTCGAAAATGGAAAATCAAAACGATCCACCAGCTGTGTGACAATTCCGAGTGATACGATATAGGACACCCCCACCGTGATCAGCGAGATGAAAGGCACAACCGGTGAACGGAATACCAAAACCAATACCACCAAGATAAAAATGATGGCGATTACTTCCGTTTTCTTGATTCCTTCTTGAGAGGATTTTGCGAAATCATCCATCACGATATCTGTCCCCGTATAATAAGAATCCACTGATTCCACTGTTGTTGCAGCACGCAAAGTTTGGGCAACTTCTTCAACCGTTCCTTGGTTGGCATCCACATCGATTCTCGTTAAAATCGTGGTCCCATCTTCGGATACTAGCTGCTTTTTTGCCTCTTCACTATCTGAATAAGCCAGCATTTCCGTAATGCCGAGCTCCTTGCTCTTACTGTTTAGCGCCGAAATCGCTTGATCGATTTCTTCTAACTGCGCCTCAGTTAATGCTTCGGCATTGCCGCTTGCGAATACCGCGATAAATTGGTAGGTTTCTGCTCCCTCATCTGCCATTTCGGTCTGTATTTTTGATGCTATTTGACTTTGTGTATAAGAGGGAATTTCCACTTGTCCTTTTTCACGCACCAATGTGTCCAAATTCGGCATTGTGACAATCATGAGGACGGATATGGCAACCCAGAATACGAACGAAGCCGTGCGCACATTGAGCAAATTTTTCAAAATGAATCACCTTTCTTCTATATTTCTCTAAGCCTATAAAGTTCTTATAAGCGAAAATATTCTATTTGTACTTTATCACGGGCAAAAAGGTTAAAATATAGACAATCAGGGTTGAATTGTTTAAAAAACGGAATGAGATGGGGTTGAAAAAATGAAGCACAGTGATGAAACAAAACGGCTGCTTGCATCATCCTTAAAGGAATTAATGAAAATCAAGCCTCTCGAAAAGATTTCGATTCGTGAGTTGACTGCACATGCAAATGTCAACCGGCAAACTTTCTATTATCACTTTGAAGATATATATGACTTATTGAAGTGGACATTTCAGCAAGAGACGATCCAGCTCTTGGCCGTTCATGAAAGTACGCATGTTTGGCAGGAAGGGCTATTGCAGCTTTTCCGTTATTTGGGTGATAATCGAGAAATTTGTTTATGTGCCTTGCGTTCATTGGGCCGTGGCCATATGAAACGGTTTTTTTACGCAGATATTCACAATATTTTCGGCCGTGTTGTGTATGAATTTGGCGAAAAGTTAAAGGCACCGGAGGAATACATGGCGTTTCTGACGCACTTTTACACCATTTCACTTGGAAGCCTTGTGGAAAGCTGGCTTTTGGGAGAGATGGATCAAACACCAGAAGAAATTATCGACATGATTGATTTATTCATCCAAGACCAGCTGCTGGGAGCACAGCAGCGATTAAAAGAAGAACCTCGGTGATGATGCAATAAATTCGCTTTAAAAAGGAGTCTTCCTTATCTCAAAAAGCAGGTTCGGACTTTCCAAACCCGCTTTGAGCCACGGTCCGATACGTGCACTAAAAAGCGCGGTACTTCTTTAAACTGATAATATTCAAAGCAATAAAGATTATCGCAAAAAGGAATAGCACGAATAAATCCATTGCAATATCATTTATTTCATAACCTTTATACATGACGCCATTAAGCGCATCGGAGGCATAATAAAGCGGCATGATTCTGCCGATTTGCACCAGCCAATCCGCCATCCCGTCAAGCGGGAAAATGCCTGTGAAAAACACCTGGGGCACAATGACCAAAGGGATAAATTGCACCATTTGAAATTCTGACGAGGCAAAACTGGATAACAGCGTGCCAAGCGACAAAGCGACAAAAGCAACTAGGATGTTTGTTAAGAGCACCAACCAGATGGATCCAACCAATACGATATCGAGTACCTTTACAGCGTACAGCACAACGATGACGGTTTGAATCAAGGCAAACAATCCGTACCCAAGCAAGTAGCCCCCAACAATTTCATGGCGTTTGATCGGTGTTGCGAGCAGGCGCTCCAATGTACCGCTGGTGCGTTCTTTTAAAAGGGCAATACCTGCAATCAAAAATACGAAAAAGAAGACAAAAAATCCAACCAGCATTGGGCTAAAAACATCAAAGCTATTCGTGTCTGCATCGCCATAGACAAAGTCTGCTTTCATTGACTGCTTTACATCGTTTCCATTAAAACTTTGAGCAAGCATAATTTGCATGGCCTTTGCTCTTTGAGGCTGGGCGTTCAGCAGCGTTAAATGCATTTCCCCCTCTTGAATGTGGAGCCATCCATCAACTTCTTCTTCCATCATCTTCTCCTTCGAATATTTATCTTTCAGCGTCAAGTCAAAATCACTTTCCTCAAGCACCCCATTAACGAGAGGATTACTCCCCGTCACCACAAGCTTCAAGTCGCTTGTTTCCGAGTCGAAAATAAAATACATTAGCGTTAGAACGAGTAATGGAGCAGCAAACAGCAATGCGAGTGTTCGTTTATCTTTTCGCAATTGCTGGATGATTCGTTTTATCAATGCTAGCGTGCGCATCAATGGCCACCTCCAATTTTTACAAACACCTCATCCAATGATGCAGCATGGTATTGGGCTTTTATTTCCATTGGCGTTCCAATCGCCACAATCTCTCCTTCGCGCAGCATCCCGATTTTGTCGCAACGTTCTGCTTCATCCATTACATGTGTCGTAATTAGGATTGTTTTCCCTTCTTCCGCTTTGAGCCGTTCCAGCTCTTTCCAAATCGATTGCTTCAGCAAGGGATCGATGCCGACGGTCGGTTCATCCAATATTAAAATCTTGGGATTTTGTATCAAGGCAATCGCCAAGGATAATCTGCGCTTCATTCCACCTGAATAAGCAAAAACAGAGACATCCAGATCATTGGAAAGCTGAACGATTTCCGCAGCATAGTCAATACGGATTTTCCGCTCGCTCTTGGACATGCCATAGAGCTTTGCAAAAAACTCCAGGTTTTGCCTCCCTGTCAGTTCTGTATAAAGGGCATCGGATTGTGCCATATACCCGATTTCCGAGAGCAATGAAGCATCGGGCACACGTTTTCCCAGCACCGTGATTCCTCCTGCATCCGGCTTCATCATGCCGACGATCATTTTAATTAATGTGGTTTTCCCGCAGCCTGATGGACCAAGCAACCCATAAATTTTTTGGCTTTCTATTTGAACACTTAGCGGCTTGATCACTCTTTTTCTTTTAAAAGATTTTGATAGCTCTTCAATATGAATTGCATTTTGCAACCCACTCACCCTCTCGTTATTCAATTTCAATGAACACTCTGTTGATTTCAATTTCATTTTAGGATACGCTATTTCCAATTACAATGAACACTTTTACAAATATTGTTAAGGAGAGGTGACGAAATGGCCGAAATCCATGAAAAGATGGCGCAAAAAACAAAACAGGAAATTAAAAAAGCTTTTCTTGAACTGGTGGAAGAGATAGGATTTTCAAATGTTTCCGTGAAAAAAATTGCCGAACAGGCCGGGATTAATCGAGGGACATTTTATTTACACTTTGTCGATAAGTTTGATGTAATGGAGCAAATACAAGAGGAATTACTGAAGGATTTACACGCTCGAATTGAGCTGATCGCGCCAAAGGATGTATTTAAAGCAATCCATGAGGGACAGCACTATCCACCATTGTTGGCAATTTACCAATTCGTCCACGATTATGCCCATGAGTTGAGAGTACTTTTGGGTGACCAGGGGGACCCTTCCTTTGCGAGGAAAATCAAGCAAATCTTCGGAAATACTTTAATCGCTCAATTAACCGAAGTTTCGTATGAAGGAAACGACGAAGAATTCCGCAACTATTTGTTTGCGTTTTTAACGTCGGCGATTTTAGGGATTATTCAGGAGTGGCTTAATGATTATGAAGGAAAAACAGTAGAAGATATGGCAAAAATCCATTACAAGCTTTTAGGCTTTATTGGCAACCTTAGCCATTTGCTTAGAAATCAAAAATAGCACCCAGCCCAATTTTATGAGTGAAGTGCTATTTTTTTCTTGATCGTTTGGTGGACTGCATGATTCCCAGTTCCTCCCGATATTTTGCAACAGTCCTTCTTGCAATTTGAATCCCCTCTGCCATCAAGATATTGGCGATTTTCTGGTCTGACAGTGGTTTTCGTAAATCCTCTCCTTCAATAATCGCCTTAATTTTTTCCTTGATCAAAATGGTGGATGCTGCTTCTCCACTCTCTGTTTTGATGCCTCGTACAAAGAACGCTTTAAGCGGAAAAATGCCTTTTGGCGTTTGTATGCATTTATCATGGATGGCTCTGCTGATTGTGGATTCATGGAGTTCCACAAGTTCCGCGACGTCTTTTAAACGCAAGGGTTTCAAGGCTTTTTTTCCATCTTTCAAAAAGTCTTTTTGCCGCTGCAATACAATCGATGTTACTTTGTAAAGCGTTTCATGCCGTTGTTCAATCCCTTTCATCAATAACAAGGCATCGGAAAGTTTCGTTTTTAAATAGTTATTTACTTCTGCATCCTTGTTTATTCTCAGCAACTCTTCATAATAGGTGTTAATCGATATCTGGGGTAAAAATCCATCATTTATTCTAATAGCCATTTCTCCATTCAATATTTCGACAATTATATCCGGAATGATATATTCTGTTTGCCTATTTTCAATCTCAATTACAGGACGAGGATGAAGCTGCTGGATATATGAAAATATGGTTTGCACTTCTTCTGTTGTAATTTCATAAGTGTCTGCAAGCAATTGAAATTGCCGGTCTGCCAAATCTTCCAAATGCTTTTCGGCAAATTCGGCCGCAAGTGGCGGTGCATTTTTATGATGTTGTATCTGTATAAGCAAACACTCGCTTAAACTTCTTGCCGCAATGCCCGTCGGCTCGAAATTTTGCAGGATTTTAAGCAGCCTCTCCCCATCATCCACTTCCAACCCGTACTGTAACGCTACTTCCTCCACATCGCATATTAAATAGCCGGAATCATTTAAACTTCGTATAAAATACAGCAATACTTCCTTTTCGCTGCGTGCCAGGCCTTTTTCCATTGCAAGCTGCTCCATTAAGTATTGCTCCAAGGAGACTTCGGGACTTGCGATTTGGTTGAATACATCAAACGGTTCTTCACCTGTTGAAATGCTGCCCCGCGCAAAATCACCATCATGCAGCCGAGCCATGTCAATCGTACGCTCTGTTGTAATCTGTTCTTTTAATTCGATAAGCGGATTCGAATTGGCTTCTTCCCGGATATAGCTTTCCAGCTCTTCCACCGACAGCTTCAATACTTCCAGCGATTGCTTTAACTGAGGCGTCAACACCAATTTAGCTTCGAGCTTTTGCTGCAAATGCATAGACATATCCACTATGCACACCTCCTTCTCTATGTAAAATCAAATACGCCTTGGCGTATTTGTGACTGTCGCTTTGCTTTCGTCACAGTCAAAACATATGTGTCCAGATTTTATCGAGCAATGCTCGATAAACCTCCTTTAAAAATCTGTGACATCCGCCGGAGGCAATTAACTTCATTCAGTCTAGAAATGAATCCCACAAAATTGATTCACCTTTTGCATTCATCTCACACTTATAGAAGTGGAAGTCTTTTACTGAATGAAGTTAATTTGCATATTTAATCGTTTCATCCGATATTGCAAGCTTTGCCGGCTGATGCCCAATTCTTTGGCTGTATTCGTTATGTGGTAATTATTTTTTTGCAAAAAGTGCTGGATATATCGTTTTTCAAATAGCGCAAGCTGATCCGATAAATGCGTATTGTAATTGCTGTCCGCTTGTAGAAGCCTCGTCGCTGGATTGGATGTTTTCGTTTCCCTTTTTCGGTATTGATAGGGAAGATGATGAAATTCAATCGTTTCCTCATGGTTGATTAGGTTTAATGATGCTTCGATCACATGCTCCAGCTCTCTTACATTCCCTGGCCAATGATGGGATTCAAAAAAATGGAGCACTTCATTTGAAACTCCCTTCACTTCCAATTTAAACAATTCGTTATATTTTGTTATAAAGTTTTCTAGCAATACTGAAATATCTGAAATCCGATCGCGCAATGGCGGGATAAAGAGCGTGACAACCGCCAATCGGTAATATAAATCTTTCCGCAGGCGGTTATTTGCAATTGCATCAATCGGATCTTCATTCATCGTTGCGATGACTCGGACATCAATCGGAATTTCCTTTGTTCCCCCTACTCTGCGTACCTTTCTTTCTTGCAATACGCGCAATAATTTTGATTGGAGAGGTATATTCAAGGAATTTAATTCATCTAATAAAAGCGTGCCTCCCTGAGCTTGTTCAAATAATCCCGGCTGGTCAATTGCGCCTGTAAATGCACCTTTTGCCGTACCAAATAGTATTCCTTCTATTAAAGAATCCGGCAAGGCAGCGCAGTTCTGGGAGATAAATGGCGCATTGGCCCTGTTGCTTTCCGAATGAATGCTTTGTGCAAAAAGTTCCTTGCCCGTACCGGTTTCGCCAATAATCAAGACACTTGAATTGGTACGCGTTGCCCGTTTTGCTAAATTAATCACTTCTTGCAGCTCGCCGCTCTTTCCAATAATATGATGAAATGTAAAATGCGTATTCGTTTGCTGGTGATTCCTGCGCATTAACCGTTCCATTTTCGTGACATCGGTTGCCATCTCGACGGCTGCATGAATTTCATCATTTATTTTAAAAGGAAATGTTTGATTGATCGTCGTAATTTCAACACCACGATTATTAAAGTAAGTCTGTTTTACATTGACAACTTCTTCGCCTTGTTCTAAAGAATGCAATAACGTACTGCTTTGATTATCTTGAAATCGAAAGACATCGCGCACATTCTTATGTAGGACATCTTCTTCATTCATTGCCTCCATTTCGCGCATTTTTTTGTTATAGATAATGGTCTTTCCGACTTGGTCAACCGCGTGTATCCCAACACCAACACGCTCGATTATTTCTTCATATAACTGGAGCAGCATGGATGGTTTTATTTTCAATTTGAACACCTCTTCTTAATCATATCGCAAAATATTTTGGCAAAATAGCCCATTTCAACTTTTTTGCGCAAAATTTTTCTGCCTAATGTTTATAAGAGCCAGAGATAGATAGGATCAAAAGTTGGCATGCAATTTGCTTTTATTAATATGAGAACAAAACTAAATTTCCTATTATTCTTTTTACAATCATTTGAAGACAATTAATAAGCCAGTAATGTTTTGTGCTTATAATCTTATGTAGGCTTTTAAAGAATTTCAGATGTATCCCCTATTTTCAAATAACCTTTTAAGGAGGATTTTCAATGGCGACAAAATCAGCGAGTGTAATTGAGTTAACGGAAAAATTAGGTGCCCGCAACTACCATCCACTGCCAATCGTTATTTCCGAAGCTGAAGGAGTTTGGGTAAAAGATCCTGAAGGCCATAAATATCTGGATATGCTATCAGCCTATTCAGCGCTTAACCAAGGCCACCGCCACCCCAAAATCATTAAGGCCTTAATCGATCAGGCAAACCGCGTAACGTTAACATCGCGTGCATTCCATACTGACCAACTTGCTCCTTGGTACGAAAAGGTAGCACAGATGACCGGCAAAAATATGGTATTGCCAATGAACACAGGTGCAGAAGCAGTTGAATCTGCCATTAAAGTTGCTCGCCGCTGGGCCTACGACGTAAAAGGCGTTGAAGAGAACAAAGCTGAAATTATCGGCTGCAACGGAAACTTCCATGGCCGAACAATCGGGGCTGTTTCCCTATCTTCCGAAAAAGCATATCAGCGCGGGTTTGGACCAATGCTGGAAGGGTTCAAATTAATTCCCTACGGTGATGCCCAAGCGCTAAAAAACGCCATCACTCCAAATACCGCTGCCTTTATCGTTGAACCAATCCAAGGTGAAGCCGGTATTGTGATGCCGCCAAAAGGTTTCTTAAAAGCTGCAAAGGAAATCTGCGAAGAAAATAACGTGTTATTGGTCCTGGATGAAATTCAAACAGGTCTTGCTCGAACTGGGAAGATGTTTGCTTACCAATGGGAAGATGCAACACCAGATCTATTAATTCTTGGTAAGGCACTAGGCGGAGGCGTGTTCCCTATTTCTGCCGTGGTAGCGAACGATGATATACTTGGTGTACTAAACCCTGGTTCCCACGGTTCAACTTTCGGGGGCAATCCGCTTGCTTGTGCCGTATCGATCGCTTCTTTGGAGGTACTGGAAGAAGAACATTTAGCAGAGCGTTCTTTGGAATTGGGAAACTACTTCCAAGAGCAGTTGCGGTCCATTGACCATCCTTCTATTAAAGATGTCCGTGGCAGCGGCTTATTTATCGGTATTGAATTATCCGAACCCGCTCGCTCCTACTGCGAAAGATTAATGGGCTTAGGATTATTATGCAAGGAAACGCACGAGTACGTCATCCGGCTTGCTCCCCCATTAATCATTACCAAAGAAGAAATAGACTGGGCTTTGGAAAAAATCAAATCCGCATTTGCCTAGTGTTTAAGGAAGTATACAACTGCATTGATACCAATAGAGAAAACGCATCCGAGGTTATTCGAATTCTTTTCGAATGACCTCTTTTTAATAAAAATGTTTAGAATTTATTATAGAATGGTACTAAAAGATAGAGGAGCTTTTGAAATGCAAACAATTTATATAACAGGCTATCGTCCTCATGAACTTGGTATTTTTAATGAAAAGCACCCGGGAATTGCGGTCATTAAAAAAGCTTTGGATCAGGAACTGAGAGTTTTATTGGATGAGGGCCTTGAATGGGTTGTCATTAGTGGACAGCAAGGGGTCGAAACTTGGGCAGCTGAAGTCATACTCGAACTAAAGAATGAATATTCTAATCTCAAATACTCAGTCATCACACCTTTTTTGGAACAAGAAAAAAATTGGAATGAACACAAGCAGCAAAAATTTCATTCAATCATAGCAAGAGCGGACTTTACTACCAGTGTGACAAAACGTCCTTATGAAGCTCCTTGGCAATTTATCGAAAAAGATAAATTCATCATTCAAAATACAGATGGCATGCTCCTGATATACGATGAAGAAAATGAAGGTTCACCGAAATATGTAAAAAAACTTGCGCATAAATACGAGGAGCAGCATAACTATAAAATAATTGAAATCAATGCGTACGATTTACAATCAATTGCTGAGGAAATGCAAAGAGAAAATTGGTAAAGAAAATAAAATGTTTACAAAAAATTAATTAAATTTTCTGACATTTAATATTTTTTCTGTTATAATACAATGAAACCCGTTTAAACGGATTAAGGAGATGATGCTATGGAACAAATTAGAATTGTAAACGAAACAAACCCGATTGTTGTAGCGCATGATACGTATAAGAGGGAGTGCTGCTATACTCGTGGGGTGCATATTCCGTACAAAGACTTCCTTGAAATTTTGGACAGCATGCCGACTGATACAAAAATTTACTTCGAGTTCCACAACCCCGGGAAACAAATTGCCCCAGGAACTTATTTAAATGGCCATGCAGGGCTTGCCAGAAGCATTGTAAACTATTATCAGAACACAAGAAACATGAAGGTTGCTTACCTCCACAATGGCCAAGATTTCTATGTTAAAATCATTTAATTTTTTGAGGTGACCAAAAAGGTGAATTCCAACTAGAACACCGCTGCTAAAGCCATGAGCTTCGCGTAAAAGCGGTGTTTAATTTTTTGTCCACCCTTATCTTATTCTTCTTCCCCTTTCTTCTATCCTCAGCAATTTTACGATCATCATTCAGTTATTCCTCTTTTATAAAGGCGAAAATCCTTGTTAAAGAATGTTGTTCATTTAATGTGTTATGATAATTTTGGGAATATTATTTCTACTTTAAACGAAGGAGTGTAGATCGATGGATTATCGTATTGAAAAAGATACTTTAGGTGAAATCCGTGTACCGGCAGACAAAATTTGGGGTGCTCAAACGCAGCGCAGTAAAGAAAATTTCCAAATTGGCGAAGAAAAGATGCCAATTGAAATTATCCGTGCTTTTGCCATCTTAAAAAAGGCGGCAGCGATTGCCAATAATAAATTAGGCAAACTATCTGATGTGAAAACAAATGCGATTGTGGCAAGTGCGGACGAAATCCTTGCAGGTAAATGGAATGATCAATTTCCTCTGGTCGTTTGGCAAACCGGCAGTGGCACACAATCCAACATGAATGTGAATGAAGTCATCGCCCATCGCGCAAACCAGTTGCTTGAAGAACAAGGCAGTGCTGAACGTGTCCACCCAAACGATGACGTCAATAAATCACAAAGCTCCAATGATACATTCCCTACTGCTTTGCATATTGCAGCGGTGGAAATTGTAGAAAACTATTTAATGCCCAGACTTCAATTATTAAAAGCAACACTAAAAGAAAAATCGGAAAACTTCAATGATATTATTAAAATTGGCCGTACACATCTGCAGGACGCAACCCCTCTTACACTAGGCCAAGAGATTAGCGGCTGGCACCATATGCTGGTAAAATCCGAAAAGATGATTATGGTCAATACTCAATTCCTGAAAGACCTTGCCATTGGTGGTACCGCAGTTGGTACAGGCATCAATGCCCACCCGCAATTTGGCGATATGGTGGCGGCGGAAATTAGTGCCTTAACTGGACAGGAATTTAAATCTTCCGAAAATAAATTCCATGCTTTGACAAGCCATGATGAAATTGTTTCCGCTCACGGTGCATTAAAAGCGCTTGCGGTCGATTTAATGAAAATTGCCAATGATGTCCGCTGGCTTGCAAGTGGTCCACGAAGCGGGATTGGGGAAATTACGATTCCGGAAAATGAGCCGGGCAGCTCCATTATGCCTGGAAAAGTAAACCCAACACAAAGTGAAGCCTTGACGATGGTTGTTACACAAGTGGTTGGAAATGATGCAACCATTGCTTTTGCGGCATCTCAAGGGAATTTTGAATTAAATGTCTTTAAGCCTGTGATTATTTACAACTTCCTGCAATCTGCCCGCCTGCTTGCAGACAGCATGAAATCATTTAATGACAATTGTGCAATCGGAATCGAGCCAAACATTGAAGTTCTTGAGCGTAACCTTGAAAATTCATTGATGCTTGTGACTGCATTAAATCCTTATATCGGGTATGAAAATGCGGCAAAGATTGCAAAAAAAGCGCATAAAGAAGGAACAACTTTAAAAGAGTCCGCAATATCATTGGGACTTCTAACTGAAGAACAATTTGATGAATATATTGATCCGAAGAAAATGATTTCTCCAAACGCGGAATAATAAAGAAAGGTGCTTCCCAAATGAGGAGGCACCTTTTTTAAAGCTTATCAATTGGCTATGCAGTTTGCTTATTATTTTCATTTAAAGGCTGAGTTTGTATGGATTCTATTTTTTTCGTTCCCATCATGTTAAATAGAACATTCAATACGATAGCCGTAACAGATCCACATACAATCCCGTTTGAAGTGAATACAGCCAACCATTCCGGCAACGCGGCAAAGATATTAGGTACAAAGGCAACTCCAGCACCTAATCCTACAGCAGTGGCTGCGATCATGGCGTTTTCCGATGAACGTGCAATTTCGGGTGCAAGCATTGTAATCCCTTGCGTCACGACCATACCGAACATCGCCAGCATTGCCCCGCCAAGAACTGGTGTTGGAATAATTGTTGTCAACGCTGCTACTTTCGGAAGGAAACCAAGCAGGACTAATAATCCGCCTGTAATTGCAATTACTTTACGTTCTTTTACGCCCGTCATTTTTAATAATCCTACATTTTGCGAGAAAGTCGTATATGGGAAAGCGTTGAAAATACCACCGATGATGGAAGCCAGCCCTTCAGAACGATATCCTTTAGCTAAATCCTTTGAAGAGAGCGGCTTTTTTGTGATATCACTTAATGCAAAATACACTCCTGACGATTCTACCAAGGAAACCATACCAACCAATGTCATTGTAAGAATGGCGGCAATATCAAATGTTGGCGCTCCAAAGTAGAATGGCTGCACCATATGGAACCAGGAAGCATCTGCTACAGGAGAGAAATTCACTTTCCCTAAGAAAGCCGCAATAACCGTCCCCATAACTAACCCTAAAAGAATCGAGATAGAACGTGTAAATCCTGTTGTAAAACGGTAGATCAATAAAATAACGATTAATGTAACCATTGCCAAGCCAATATTGGATGCTGATCCAAAGTCAGGTGCCCCTTGTCCGCCACCCATGTTGTTGATGGCAACCGGGATAAGTGAAATTCCGATAATAGTAACGACAGAGCCTGTAACAATTGGCGGGAAGAATTTCACCAATTTACCGAATACTCCGGCAATTAAAATGATAATAAGTCCGGATGCAATGATTGAACCATAAACTGCTCCAAGCCCCTTATCTGATCCAATTGCAATGATTGGACTTACCGCTGTAAACGTACAGCCCAAAACGACAGGCAATCCGATTCCGAATGCTTTTCCGCGCATGACTTGCAGTAATGTCGCAACCCCGCACATCATAATGTCGATTGCAACTAAATAGGTCATTTGCGTTGCATTAAACCCTAAAGCGCCGCCGATGATCAATGGCACCAAAATCGCCCCTGCATACATCGCAAGTAAATGCTGTATACCCAGCGTTGTTGCTTTTACGTTGTTCATTTGAACATTCTCTCCTTTAACTTATATGTATAATTACTTATTCGGGAGCAAGCCGCCCTGCAAAATTTAGCAGGGCGCTTCTGCTTTTTAGTCAAAAAATTCTACTTTTCCGTTTGTTAAAGATTTGATGTTTGCCAGAGATTCGATGCGGATTCCCTGCTCGCGCAACTGTTGCCCGCCTTGCTGGAAACCTTTTTCAATGACGATTCCAACGCCAATCACATGTGCACCTGCTTGCTCTGCGATGTCCAGCAAGCCTTTTACCGCTTCACCATTTGCCAGAAAGTCATCAACGATCAATACATTATCGTCTTCGCATAAATAATCTTTCGAAACCGAAATCTCATTTGTTTCGTTTTTTGTAAATGAATGCACGCTTGCCGAATAAAGGTTATCAGCCAAAGTTAGCGATTTGCGCTTTCGTGCAAAAACAACGGGTGCTCCAATCGTCAGTCCCAACATGGTTGCTGGCGCAATTCCGGATGACTCGATTGTCAATACTTTGGTAATCACTTCATCTGAATAACGATTCGCAAATTCATCACCAATCTCTTTCATTAACAGCGGGTCAATTTGATGGTTTAAAAAAGAATCTACTTTTAAAACGCTATCCGACAATACGCGTCCTTCTTTTAGAATTTTTTCTTTTAGCAATTCCATATGATGATTTCTCTCCTTCAGTTCAGATTAGAACATCACAACCCGGTCCAAAATATGTCGAGTTGGGTTTATTCTTAATGTGGATAATCGTCAAATTTCATTTTGATCCGCAAATAAAAAGCTCGGAAAACTTGTTCCGCCATGAGGGAAACAAGTCTTCCGAGCTGGAAATTCGAAAGATACAAGATACCGAAAAAATACTCCGCAAAAAAGGAACATTCGGATCTAAACTGGTTTCTCTCATAGTCGACTTATTTACGGTAAGTCGGTAGAAACTTGCGAGCCATATTCTCGCCGTTATATGAGTGAATTAATTTGTTAAGATTCTGTAAAGAATGTCCTCATTATAAACACGGATTTTATTGATTGCAATACTTCAAAAATAATAAAACGATTCTAATTATTCGGAAATTAACCGTTTTTCCAACTTTTTTAGTAATAATGTTCGGTTTTTGCAGTTGAATTCCCTTTCAATAATTAAATTTTACTGAAAAATTCCTTCCAATATTGATTTGAATTCTCCAAATGATTTACCTGTTTTTCCGAAAGCCCCCATACTTCTGCAAACCAAAATTTGTGCTTTTTTACCGTTATTTAACTTTAATTGCCCAATGCTTCCTTTTTGTTCGAGGACCTGCACTGATTGCAGCAAATCTTCCTCTGCATAATCTGCCAAATGCTCTTTAAAGCGTTCGATAAACTGTTTAAAGGTTGGGGCACCTTGGATGATTAATAATTCCGGCTCAAGTTCATCGATTACTTCCTTGAAAATTTCAAACCCTCTCAAATAGAGCGGGTCTTTGCTTTTCTTCAGCTGTTTTAGGAGTTCGTCTTCTACATTCAGGCAGTTTAAACTTGAAAAAACAACTTGCTGCTTTAAATTCTCTTTCATCCATGATGCAAAATTCAAGGCCCCTCTATATTCACGCGACGCCTCCGAAATTTCTTCTTGAAAAACATCTTGAAATAGATGTCGATCAACCAACGCATCGGCCAGGAATTGAATATCTGCATTGCCAATCTGAATCAGGGGTTCTGGTTGTGATCCTACTAAAAGAACCTTTGATTTATAAGCATTTCCATCTGCCTGAAATGGCAAAAACAAAATTTCGCCCGATTGTTCATCAATTAACCATTGCTCTATTTTTCTGAAAAACCCCATTGATACCGTCATTTGCTACACCCTTTACCTCATGTACTAATTTCTATAGTTATTATAACAAGGAAATTTCAAACTATTGAATATCTTTTCACTTCATACACCGCCGATTATTTGTACTCTTCCCAGTAAGTGCTGGTTTAATCAAGGTATTTTATAGGCTCTATCTATGTTATACCCTTTATAGTTATAGCCTAAAAACGATAGAAACCTCACAAAGGGTTTCCCTTCCTGAGGTTTCGACTGCAAATACTCTTTTATTTAAAATCTTTATTTCTTTTATGATAGCTGAGTTGATTTCAGAAATCCTTCAGCTGCCTGGCCAATCCTGTCAAAAGAGCCTCTAAAGTCCTCAAGAGTTGCTGAGTGTTCTTCTGCCATGGCAGCGATTTCCTGGATTGATGTATTATTTTTACCCACCGCTTCATTGACTTTTTCAAGATATCGGATAATATTAACAGCCGAATCTTTGCTCTGATCGGCCATTCTTCTAATCTCATTTGCGACTACCGAAAACCCTTTCCCATATTCCCCTGCCCTTGCAGCCTCAATAGCGGCGTTTAACCCTAATATCTTGGATTGGTTCGCAACACCCTGTACAGATTTAATTACTTGATATGCGTCCTCAACCATTTTAATAATAGATTCAGAATCACTTGAAATATTTTGGATATTAACGGAAATGACATCAGAAACCTTGGCTAATTGCTCAGTCATTTCGGTCATTTCACCCATAGTCTTGAGTAAATTATTTGCTGTACTGCGCAGAAAATCTACCTTTTCAGTTGATGTAGTTGTAATGATTAACCCAACAACTTTTCGATTATCTATAATGGGATTCCAAGTCACGATAAAAGGTAAGCCAAACTCATTATCTGGACCAAATTCCAGCCGATTTACCCTTCCTGTCTTTAGTGAATCCTCTAGAAGTGGATTTGGCAATGTATTAAGCAATGTTCCAACAGGTATATTAGTCGTATCAAACTCCGCCTTCACTTGAACAAGAATCTGCTCAGTGTCAGTAATGAGAATCGATGTTGGCTCGGTGAAAGATTTTTGAATTGTTTTGACATTATTAATGATCTCTTGCAATTTTTTCGACATTCGCATTCACCCTTTCATGGCAACAAAAAGTCAATTTTGATAACAAATTAAACAGACTAACCTTTTTGGAAAATTATATCATTTCCTACATCTTTTATCTCCACAACTTCTTGTTAGAAAATCGGTTCTTTTACCCTGAAAATTAAACTATTATTATTTAAATATTTCCATTCGCTTTCTCTAAGATAGAAAAAAGCCGGCAAATTTCACTTTTCATGAAATTTGCCGACTCTAGATTTTATTTTGTTGATCTTAAATCGCATTTTTCTAAAGGTACTATTTTGGTTTTGTGTTTGATTTTATAACCAAGCCATAATGCAAGGAATAGCGGAATGCCAATATAGGAAACGGCAATTCCGTACCAGTCGATTTCACCGCCGGTAAAGGCCGTGTAATTCTGGCCTGCTATAACAATTAAACAGATTGCCAAGGCCAATAATGGGCCAAACGGGAATAATTTCGCTTTATAAGGAAGCTTGCGCATATCAAGTCCTTGCAGCTCATAAGCTTTACGGAAACGATAATGGCTGATTGCAATCCCTACCCAAGCGATAAATCCGGACAACCCTGATGCATTCAATAACCACATATAAACGACGCCATCTCCGAAGAAAGAAGAAAGGAATGCAAGGCATCCAACCGCCAATGTAGCAAGTAAAGCATAAACAGGAATGCCGCGTTTTGATAATTTTGCGAAGACTTTTGGGGCTTTCCCATCGATTGCCAGCTGCCAAAGCATACGAGATGAGGCATAAAGCCCTGAATTCCCTGCTGAAAGCATGGCCGTTAAAATGATGGCATTCATCACGGAAGCTGCAAAGGCAATCCCTAATTTATCAAATACCAACGTAAATGGAGAAACCGCAATATCCTCGGATAATAACCTTGGATCTGTGTAAGGAATCAGCAATCCAATTGCAAAAATGGATAAAATATAAAACAATAAAATTCTCCAAAAGACTGAACGCACAGCTTTGGGAATATTCTTGCCCGGATCATCCGTCTCCCCTGCCGTGATTCCCAGGAGCTCTGTTCCTTGGAATGAGAAACCAGCCGCCAGGAAAATTCCGAAGATGGCCAGGAACCCTCCGTTAAACGGTGCATCTCCCACGAAGAAGTTTTCAAATCCAACAGGATCATGTCCCTTTAAAATACCGAAAATCATCAAGAACGATACGATGATAAAGACAATTACAGTTACCACTTTAATCATTGCGAACCAATATTCACTTTCACCATATGCTCTTACAGATAACAGATTAAACGTTAATACCACTGCAATAAATAAAATTGTCCATAGCGCGGAAGAACTATCAGGGAACCAATATTTCATAATCAAGGTCACCGCGGAAATCTCGGCAGCAATGGTAATTGCCCAGTTGTACCAGTAATTCCACCCCATTGCAAATCCAAAGGCGGGATCGACAAATTTTGTGGCATATGTACTAAACGACCCTGACGTTGGCATGTAGGCTGCCATTTCCCCAAGACTTGTCATTAAGAAATATACCATGACCCCAATCACCGCATAAGCAACGAGTGCGCCGCCAGGGCCAGCTTGTGCGATGGAAGCCCCGCTTGCCAGGAATAGGCCGGTCCCAATGGTTCCTCCAAGAGAAATCATGGAAATATGGCGACTTTTCAAGGTCCTTTTTAGCTGGGGTTGACTCTCTCTATGTTTGTCACGCATATAAAAAAACTCCTTTAATTACAACTGACCGATATACAGAATCTCCATGATCCTTGCATAGCAAAACAGCATCTAAAATCGTATTTTTAACTTTAACTAAAATCCCCTAAGGGGTAAGATAGAAATGAATCGTATTTAAGTTTAACATGAAAACTTCTATTATTTAATTGGTAGAATTTTCTTAACCATTTTGGAGGAAACTGATGACTGCTAAAAAACAGAACCCTAAAAGCAAGAAGTTCAAGATAACGGCTTCAACTCTTACTTTTGTGATTGCAATTATTTTTCTTGCATCTACGTTAAGGACTCCTTTAACGGTAGTTGGACCCATTATTTCATCTATTCGTGATTCTCTCGGAATTTCGAATGTACTTGCTGGATCCCTGACAACAATTCCTTTACTTGCGTTTGCGTTAGTTTCCCCTTTCGCACCAAATATAGCACGCAGACTCGGAATGGAAAAAACATTGTTCTATTCGGTTATTTTGCTAGCGATCGGGATTATTATACGTTCCCTTGGGACAACTTCGCTTTTGCTCTTTGGAACTGTCCTGATCGGTGTGGCCATTTCATTTGGCAATGTGTTGGTTCCAAGTCTTTTTAAACTTAGATTTCCATTGCATGTTGGGTTATTAACAGGAATTTATACCGTCTCCATGAATCTTTCAGCTGGGGCGGGCCTTGGCCTCAGCAATCCCGTTGCAGAGAATACATCTTGGGGATGGCAGGGTGCATTAGCCATGTCCTTGGTTTTAGCAATCCTTACATTGATTGCATGGATTCCTCTTTTACGCGGAGAAAAAGTTGAATTGAATACTCTCTCAACTGCCGAAGCCAACACGGTTGAAATCAAAATCTGGAGAAAGCCGCTCGCTTGGGCAATTGCAGCATCGATGGGATTGCAATCACTTCTTTATTATTGTATTACTACATGGCTGCCTGAAATACTGGTTTCACAGGGTTACTCGGCGGAGGAAGCCGGCTGGCTGGTGTCCTTCATGCAGCTTGTGCAAATTCCCATGACATTTCTGATTCCTATTATTGCCGAAAAACTTAGTTCTCAAAGGTCAATCGTCTATATGTTTACGGTGCTTTATCTGATTGGATTTGGGGGAATATTCTTTGAGCTTACGGACTTCTCGATTTTGTGGATGATTTGCCTTGGTATGGCAAGTGCGGCTTCCTTCGGGATTGTCATGATGTTCTTTACTTTGCGGACTAAAACAGGCTATGAAGCTGCTCAAATCTCCGGATTCGCTCAATCGATCGGTTATTTATTAGCCGCAGGCGGGCCGGTGTTATTTGGTTATTTGCATGATTTCACAGGCAGCTGGAACATTCCGAATGCATTATTTATCGCTTCTTCATTAGCACTATTCGTTGTTGCCTTTATCAGCGCCAAAGACCGCTACTTATAGGATAAGATAGCAAAAGCAAACATACGTACCCCTTTTATGTTATACTAATGAAAATCGTTCGTTAAAGGGGTATACCTTGTTGGGAAAGCGCAAAGAAAAAAAGACATCACGCATTCGATTAATTCCAATCCTTTTTCTGTCAGCAATTGCTTATGGCGGATGGCATTATACGGGAACCACTGATGGTGCGATCGGTGCAGTGGTTATTTTCCTGATCCTATTCATTGTTTTTAAGGTTTGGCTGAGGACAAGAGGCTCGGCTCGCTTGAGAAGAGCGGGCATAAAAGAAATTGATGCTATGACAGGTGAAGAGTTTGAAGAATTCCTGGGGCATCTTTTTAAAAAACGAGGCTATAAAGTATCCTACACAAAAGCTTCCGGGGATTACGGAGCCGATTTAATACTGGAAGACCGGGAAGATGTTATTGCGGTTCAGGCAAAACGCTATTCCGGGAATGTCGGCGTCAAAGCGGTCCAGGAAATCATCGGGGCATTGAAAATGTATGAAGCAACGCAAGCCTGGGTTGTGACCAATAGTTATTTCACAAGACAAGCGGAAAAACTGGCTGAGACAAATGATGTCTACCTTATCGATCGCGATGAATTAATCGATATTATCTTAAAAAAACGTTAATAAGGAGGCTCGCCGGAATGATCGATTTCCGGCAGCCTCCTTTGTTCATTGTCGCTAATGTTTTCGTCACAAAGGAAGTTAAAAAGGGCTCTTTTGATAAAAGTAATTTGGCTTTTTTATCAAGTTTTCGATCGGTTTATGGAAAATATGCGTTGTCGCCGGGGATACCGGTGGAATGAGCCAAGTCCAGTTTCCGGTAACTTGACGCTGCGCCTCAACTTCTTGCTGCTCAAATAATTTAAACTGCTGTGCTGCAGTATGGTGATCGACAATACTTACCCCATCTTCTTTAAACGAATGAAGAACCGCCACATTTAACTCAACCAGCGCACGATCCTTCCAGAGTGAACTGTTGGACTTCGTATCAATGCCCAACAGTTCAGCGACGGCAGGCAATAAATTATAGCGGTTAACGTCCGCGAAATTCCGCGCACCGATTTCCGTCCCCATATACCAGCCGTTAAATGGCGCCGCATTAAATTCAATTCCGCCAAGGCTTAGCTTCATATTGGAGACGATCGGGACACCATACCATTTTAAATTCAAATGCGATAGCTGGTCGTATTGCGGATGGCGAATTGCCACTTCCAAGATGTATTCTTTTGGAATATCGAAAAATACAGGCTCCTCTTCCCTTAATTGAATAACAAGGGGCAGCACATCAAAGGCGGTTCCTTCCCCTTTCCAGCCCATCTTTTCACAAATTTTCGTAAATTTAATGGAATCTGGGTCCCCTATGATGCCATATTCCGTTTCATAGCCCGCATAGCGGATTAATTGGTTATTCCATATTCTCAGCATTTTTGGCTTAAAAATTGTAATCGTTGGCCGGATTTTCCCGCCATTCCCCGCATACTCAATATGACGAAGAAGTGCATGGAATATTTCTTCTTCGGTTTCCAGATGGCGCTCGTCAAATACATGCAAGGTATTCCAAACAAAGCGCCCGATACAACGGTTGCTATTTCTCCATGCAACTTTCGCTCCAAAGGTCAGCTCCTCGGTCGTTGGGATAAACTCTCCCATTTTGTCTATTTCATCTAAACGGTTGGTTACCCAGTCCTCTGTTAAACCATTTTCAGATTGATATAATGATAGAAACTCAACTAACTCTTTTTGATTGATCTCACTTTGCTCTCGACGTAATGTCATGGTTTTCTTTCCTCCATGAGTCTATATTATATGAAATAATTTCCTGCGCTCAATTGAAGATGCACTTCAAAAAGATGTATTCTTGATACATGACTAATAATTGACATAATTACAGACACCCTTTGCCCAAATAGGTAGCGAGCTCTATATTATGCAGGCAACATCGGAATGGTTAATAGTAAGGAAGGGCGCAACCTGCTCACATGTAAAAGATAAATAAAAATACAGCGGCACCAAGGACTTATCGCAGCGTCCTGTTGATGTCACTGTGTCTTTAAAAATCGTGATTTACTTTAAGTAAAATGAAGACCCATCAATTATTTCTGCATCGCTTCTTTTTTTGATTTCATCCATCAACGCAAATAAAGCTGCATCTTTCTGTTTTGCCTCAATCATGCAATGAATTTCCGGAACGGTTCCCTTAATGGCGTTTAAAAAGTCAAAAAACATCTCTGCATCCACAAAATCCGAATGATGGCGGAATTCCGTCTGGCTTTTTGGGCTCGAGATATGCATTTTAATAGGAAGCGGTGAATCTTTCCATGTTGCCGCAATGCGTTCCCACTCTTCCTCCCACTCCGCATTTCGGTGGTGAGCGAGATGATGGTGATAATCAAATACAAGAGGAATGCCCAGCTTTTCGCATAGATACAGTGTATCTTGCATTGTAAAAGAAGTATCGTCATTTTCAAGGAGAATCATCTTTTGAATGCCTCTTGGCACATCCATCCAGTTATCCACGAAACGTTCCAGCGACTTTTCTGTTTCTTTATAATTGCCTCCTACATGGAGTACACATCGATGAGCAGGATCGATTTTCATTCCTTTTAGCAAAAGATAATGCATTTTTAGGGTTTTTAGTGAATTCTTCAGTACATCTTTATCCGGGGAGTTTATCACAACAAAATGGTCTGGATGAAAATCGATTCTGATGCCATGCTTTAATGCAAAGTCCCCTATTGCCGCCAGTTTTTCTTTCAGTGGTTTTATATAATTCCAATCCGCCAGTTCTCCGTGATTGGCAAGCGGAATCAGACGTGAAGTTAAGCGATAAAAATGAATTTCATTTGCCGCATTATGTTTCAGCAGTCGATGTGTATTTTCTAAATTGGCGAGGGCAATCCGTTCCAATTTTCGGATGGCAGCTTCACGATCCTTAATTTTTTGGAACGCTGCAAACGTCATCGTTTGGGATGGCGAGGCATTTTTAAGCTTCATGCTCATGGCCACATAACCCAGTCGTACAATTGTCATTTTTTCCACCTCATGCCTAGTATGAGGCAAAATCGACAATTTCATTAAAGGGCCTTTAGATGCAGAAAGGACGTGTCTCAGCCCAAAGACACGTCCTTTAATTTATAGTTTCTTTAGTGGAGTCCAAGTTCTTTTTGCTTCTGGGTAACAGCCTTCATGAGTTCTTGATCTTCCACAACAGTCACATCCGGGTCCCAATGCTCACCTTGAAGCAATTGGAACTGGAACTTCTCGGCATATGGCGCCGGTCGGTTCATCATATATTCCACAATTTCTTTTTTGATGAATTCCCTTGCCTCTTGAGGCGTTCGTTGTCCTGTCACCACTTCATGCATCATGTTCATGGAAAGTGTGTTTGCCCCTTCATTATCGCAATGAACCGACACTTCCCCTTTTGTGCGGTCGATTACCAGGCTGCCTTCCAGCTGCGCAACGAGTCCTACTTTGTCTGCCGGAACATGGTAATCAATGAATTGTTCAAGCACATCGGTATGCGGTTCCGGGAAATCATGCGGCACGCCATCCTTGAATGCAATCGTACGTTTCCAAGGTCCATTATTATGCCAGACCAGGTAGCTTTGTGTTGCTTCGTTTGGCGGCCCGTAAAATTTCATCGTATTTTCGGCAGCCATTTTCGCTGTAGCCGGCCAATCATTGATGATTTCCTTTACCGTATCTGCATTAATAATTTTATTCGTTTCTTTTTCCGCTTGTCCGTTTTCATGCAGCTTTTTGTTTTCGGCCATTGCAACGGCCGCCAATTTCAAACGTTCTTCGCCGGGCACTTGTTCAGCAAACGTCTTATTCATTTCATTTGCCACTTTGCAGTCCTCCTTTGATTATTGAAATCTTTCTCTAATTTCTTATTCCCGCTAGTTACACCCATAAACTTTCCGAATTAGCTCTTCATTTCGCAAGGGTAAACTATCCATCTATATAATTTTCTTTCGCAACCGGGAAAATTAGACTATACTGGACACTAATTATATTACTCGATTATATTAACTAAATCGTTTTGGTAAAATGTGAAAACTCCTAAATTACTAGTATAATAGTTATTACAAATTTTACAAAATTGGGAATTTACTCATAAAGTGTATATTTTATTGGTTAATAGTGGTAAATTTATCAAAGGAATTTATAGGACAAGGGTTAAATTGTATGATGAGAAAACACAATGGGATGAAGCTCCGTTATATTATCAGCATGTTGGTACTGCTGACAATTTTGCTGACTACTTTGGTAACCGGCTATTCGATGAAAGCCGTGTTGAATGAAACATTAACGGAAAATTATTTGAATAAAAATTATGAATACGCCAAAAAAACCGCATTGGATACGAGTGTATTAATCGAAGAGATGAAAGAGAATGTTGAAAATCTTTCAAAAAGCATTGCAGACGGGAATTTTACACAAGAAAAGATGAATCAATGGTATTTGGCTAATGGCAACAGTTTCAATTCAATTTTTTCTACCGATGACCAAGGGGTTGTATTGTGGATGAGCCCTCTTAAAATAGGGAACAATAAAGTACACCCAGGCACCCAATTGAGGGATCCATTAATGAATAAGGCTTTAGAAGAAAGGCGACCATTCATTTCCAGTCCCTACTTGGTTCAATCAGGGAATTTGCTTATCTTGATTTCACATCCTGTATACGATGATCAAGGTACATATAAAGGGACTGTTGGCGGGACGGTTTATATCAATGGAGAAAACACAATGAACAGTTTACTGGGGAATCAGGTTATTTTGGATAACTCATCCAGTTTTATTGTAGATCACCAGGGGACCATTATCTTCCACACCAATAAAAAAGATATTAACGTCAATATTGCAGAATATCCGATAATGGACATTATTTCGAAAAAGGAAAGCGGTTCAGCGAAGTTCATCGGAAATGAAGATATCGAATATTTTACGGGTTATGCATACTTGGAGAACACGGACTGGGTAGTGGTTTCACAGACGCCCGTCTCCATCATGGAAAACCCGCTGGAAGAGCTCACTAAAAAAGTGATTATCAATTCACTGCCTCTGCTTATTATTATTTTAATCGCTGCACTTATTATTTCCAGCCGGATTTCGACCCCACTTACAAAATTGGCGGTGTTTTCCCGTAATGCCATCGTGAATGGAAAAGTGCACGAAACCAATAAGCAGATCCAATTAAAATCTTCCATCAGTGAAGTAAGGCAGCTTTATCATGACATACAGGAGCATATACAGCTCTTAACGGATCAAAATCAAAAGGATGGATTGACAGGTTTATCGAATAGACGAATTTTTGATTCACAGATCAAGGATTGGGTTGAAACAAAAACGCCTTTTGCCGTCATTATGTTCGATATTGACCGATTCAAATTAGTAAATGATACGTATGGCCACTTGGTTGGGGACGATGTGTTGAAGTATGTAGCCAATATTCTGCAGGACTATTGCCGGGAAGATGATGGCTGTTTCCGTTATGGCGGCGAGGAATTTATTCTCCTATTAAAAGGCATCCAAACAGAAGAAGCAGTCCAAATTGCCGAAAAACTAAGAACCGGAATTGCCAATACCATCAGTCCAACAGGAGAACCAATCACTATTTCATTAGGAATTACCGTTTTAAGAGATGAAGACCATCATCCAAAAACAATCATAGAGCGTGCAGATACAGCGCTTTATCATTCTAAACAAACGGGCCGAAACAGAACAACCATTTATGAACAGATAAATGAAAAAAGCGCAAGCTCCAAATAGCTGTGCTTCTTCGAAAATGCCACATATCAAAGCAATAAAATTCTTGTGAATAAAACTCAAACCGCGTCTTGAGAAAAGATGCGGTTTTTTTATGTTTTCCAAGGCCCTCCGGTGTTGGTTTGTTCAATAGTTGGCGTTTATCTTTAGGAAAAATGTTTTAAAGCCTCCCGCTCACTAAGCGGTTTTAATCGATGTTGCGAAACAAAGTTTTTCACATTTTCAGGGCTGGTTTTAGCATATTCGCGCAATGCCCATCCGATTGCCTTTTGGACAAAAAATTCATCACTATTTGCTCTTCTTAAAATATATCGAAATAGGCGCTCTTCATTTGTTTTTTCTTTAAACTTGAGCTGATATAAAATTGCCGCTCTTTGCAGCCAGATATTCTCATCTTCAATCCATTTCTCTGCATATAAAGGAACAAGTTCATCATTCTTTAAAAACATATATCCAAAGATATGAGGCGACAGTACATCTACCGTCTCCCACCATGACTTTTTCACAATCAACGAGGATAACCAAGGCATCTCACTGGATGTGAGGCCTTTTTTAGCTTTATCAAGAATATCCAACGCCGCTTGTTGATATTCTCTTTCCGGTAAATCCCACAGACAAAAAATGATATCTTTTAGATCACCATTAGAAGGCAATCCGTGTTCTTTTATATACTGATTTGTTAATTTTCGACGAATAGGCGCTCGAATACCTAAAAAGTCAAATTGATTTCTCAAATATTTCTTGGACCACTCAGCATATTCCGCATCGGCGTGTTTAGTATAGATATGAACAAGTTCTCGAATGTATGGATGGTTTAATTCATTCATATATGTTGTTTCCTTTCATTTTTACCCTTTACGGTTCCGGTATATCTTGCTCCAGAGTATTATTATTTTTCCTTAATCATTATCAGCGCTCTTTCCTCTCGCCTTCATCTCCTCTTTCAACTATATTCTTTCACAATAAGCGGCAATAGATTATACTAAGAAGCACTACTATGTATAATGGAGGAATTTCCCATGACCGAGAACCATCAATCCGAAGCGCCAAAAAAGAAAATCAGCCTGCAAGAAGCAGTAAAGAAGCAGCTTGAAAACAAAAAGAACAATGCCTCTGCTGGCAACGGTAAAATGAAAACAGATCTTTCAACGAAAAAAATGAAAAGCCAGCAAACAAAAAAAACAAGCAATACCCGCAGAAAGATGGGTGTCTGATGAACGGCCAAAATCGGAAAGATATATTACCGGGAATCACTGTTGATATTGTTCTAAAAAAAGACCAAAAAACAGGAAAGCTTACTAGAGGCATCGTGAAAGATATTCTCACAAAATCAGGTACGCATCCCCACGGCATTAAAGTTAGGCTTACAGATGGCCAGATTGGACGAGTACAGGAAATTCACTCTAACTAATAAAAAAATCGAATATTAAAATGAAGCGACTTCTAAATTTCCAAATAATAACCGCATCTAGCAAGGGTGCGGTTTTTTTGCATTCTCCAATAAAAATGCAATCCCACTTCCTTTTCAGCAACGCTATTATACTTCAATAATATTAAGAAATAACTTTTTCAATTAGACCCTCTCATTTTCAATAAGAGTGATTTTTCTCACACATCAACATTATTAATCTATTGCTGATTCTAGAAAAAAGCAAACTTGAATACACTATATATAATGAGCAATATCCTACATCCCACCCTTAAGAACCTTTTGCATCAGCGTTCCCTGTGCTTTCAAGATTCCTCCACTAAATATTTTCACTGTCCAAAGAGATTATAAACATTTCTTAAAAAGAATTATTATAATTTAGTAGAAATTATGATGTAGGTTTGCTATACTGTTTTTTGAAGAGGTAATAATAATCAGGAGGTTCCCTACATGACAAATAATAATCAACGTTTAACAACTATTACTGGTGCACCGGTTGTCAGTCATGATGATGCTTTAACGGCTGGTCGCCGTGGACCGATTTTGCTTCAGGATGTTTTCCTAATAGAGAAATTAGCTAATTTTAACCGTGAAGTGATTCCGGAACGCCGTATGCATGCCAAAGGTTCGGGAGCATTCGGCACTTTCACTGTCACTCATGACATAACAAAATATACAAAAGCAAAAATCTTCTCTGAAGTTGGCAAGAAAACAGAAATGTTCGCCCGTTTCTCTACAGTTGCCGGGGAACGCGGTGCTGCTGATGCAGAGCGTGATATCCGTGGTTTCTCGCTTAAATTCTACACTGAAGAAGGCAACTGGGATTTAGTCGGAAACAACACACCTGTATTCTTCTTCCGTGATCCAATGCACTTCCCGGATTTAAACCACGTCGTTAAGCGCGACCCTAAAACGAACATGCACAATGCGAACAGCAACTGGGATTTCTGGACTAGCCTGCCTGAGAGCTTACACCAAGTGACAATCGTAATGTCTGACCGCGGTATCCCCGATGGTTACCGTCACATGCACGGATTCGGTTCTCACACATACTCGATGATCAATGCAGACAACGAGCGCGTATATGTGAAATTCCACTTCCGTACAGAACAAGGCATCAAAAACTTAACTGATGAAGAAGCGGCGAAAGTAATCGGCCAAGACCGCGAATCTTCACAACGTGACTTATTCGACTCAATCGAAAAAGGCGATTTCCCAAAATGGAAAATGTACATCCAGGTAATGACGGAAGAGCAAGCTCGCAATTCAAAAGATAACCCATTTGATTTAACAAAAGTATGGTACAAATCTGAATATCCATTAATCCCGGTTGGTGAATTCGAATTAAACCGCAACCCGGAAAACTACTTCGCTGATGTTGAGCAAGCGGCATTTGCTCCATCCAACGTAGTGCCTGGTATTTCGTTCTCGCCTGACCGCATGCTGCAAGCGCGTCTATTTGCTTACCAAGATGCTGCTCGCTATCGTTTAGGTGTGAACCACCACCAAATTCCGGTCAACCAGCCACGGTGTCCATTCATGGTATACCACCGCGATGGCCAAGGCCGTGCTGATGGCAACAACGGCAGCGCTTTAACATACTATCCAAATAGCTACGGTGCATTGCAAGCTCAACCGCAATACAAAGACCCTGCTCTTGCTTTGGATGGTCCGGCTGATATCTATGATTTCCGCGAAGATGATAACAACTACTTCGAACAGCCAGGCAAATTATTCAACTTAATGACGGCTGAAGAGCAACAGCGTCTATTCGACAATACAGCTGCAAACTTGCAAGGTGTAGAAGAGTTCATCCAACGCCGCCATATCCTGCACTGCTACCTGGCAGATCCGGCTTACGGCGAAGGTGTCGCAAAAGCCCTTGGTTTAACTTTGCATGGCATGGAACTTTCAAATCCTTATTTAACTAAAGTTAGTCAATAACTCAATTCGAAAGCATTATTGATATCCAATCATATGAAGACACAATTCGACCTTTTTTAATCGAGTTGTGTCTTTTCTTATATCTATTTCAAAAAACCAGGCCGATTTTTTACCGACCTGGTTTTCTTTTCATATTATGCAAATAAAATCGTAGATAAATAGATCACCACCGTCACCGTTAGACAACTCACGATTGTGGAAAACAAAACGGTTTGCGCTGCCGTATTTGATTCTACATCATATTCAAGCGCCAAGCTGGAACTGTTCCGGGAAGTCGGAAATGAACTGGCAATCAACAACGATTGCGCCACTACCCCATCGATACGGAATAGATAAATAATACACAAGGCCACCGCAGGTCCCACTATCAATCTTGTAAAACAGCTAATCACAATCGTTTTATTGATCATTGTTTTTAAGTCGATTTGAGACAATTGTGCACCAAGTGTAATTAATGCGATTGCAATAAACCCTTCGGCAATATGTTCTAATGGAATTCGAATGGTTTGGGGAATTTCAACATTCAGTATGTTCAGGATCACACCGATGATGAGTGCATGAAGAATCGGCATTTTCAAAAAGTCCCTTATAATTTCCCGTCCGGATTTTGTTGCGGAAATTAGGTTATACAAACCATATGTATAAGTCGTCATATTCTGGAAAATAACCAGGATGACTTGAATGGCTACCCCTATTGGCTGAGTTGCAAAAATCATTTGAGCTACAGGAATTCCATAATTCCCCGAATTAATCAAAACCACACTATTTTTAAATACCGCAGATTCCTTTTTCTCAAGTTTCATCCACTTGGCGATATAGTGGCTTAATAGCATCTGGCTTCCTATGAAAAATACGATAAATAATGCGACCTGTCCTAGAACCGACATATCAACCGATGTTTCATATATATTCAGAAAAACTGCTCCCGGCATAAAGCAATAGGTGATCAACTGGGACAATGCCTTTAAATTAAACTGAAACTTTTTCTGCAACAATGCCCCAATGATTAACAATATTAAGATAGGAGCGACAATCTGGAAGAAAATCATGGATAGATAAATCATGAACTGCGAATCCTTTCTTCTTACACTAATTACTATTATTGTACTCTTTTCTTAAAATAGTTGAAATATCGGAAAATGAAATAATTGCCTCCTCTCTTTGCGCTTTGGTAACATGAGAGGAGAAAATAACAAATAAATGAGGTAATCATGAATACAACCAATCGTAAAGCTAAAAGGCATTTCTATATTTGCCTTTTCATCTCTGTCCTATTTACCATTAACCTGATTCGAACGTATTCCAATACAGGAGAATTGCCAATCGGAAGCGTCATATTTACGGCAGTCGTTTATATCGCCACCCTCCTCGCTGCTTGGTCTTTAAAAGAAAAGCGTAAGCGCCCGTTCTAGCCCCGACAAGCGCTGGAAGGCCCGAATCGAAAGCATCTTTTCAGCTTTCGACCGAGGGACTGAAGCGACCTCGAGGGGCTGGGCGCTGGAGCTAGACACTATTTAAATTCCATAAAAACTTAAAAATAAACGAACGTCTGAAAGAAGGAAGCTCCTTGTTTCAGGCGTTTTTCATCCCCTAAATGTTAATTTTTAAATTTCCATACTATGCCATTAGAATATTTGGTATATTTTGAGTAGGATTTTCTTTGGAAGGAAGAGCGGCATGCTAAAAGTCGATGAGCAAGTATTGAAAGAATCAAATGGAAAGAGTGGACAACCGCTTGAAGAGGCCATTTTCAGACTTTCCAATCGCCCTGATTTTCAACAGGATATTTTTGGAGCAATGCTTCCAATAGACTCTCTGTTAGTAAACCGGACCAGAGCACAAAATCTTATATTTTCTATTGCCAAAAAGTACTGGGGAAAGGTTGATTTATTCTTGCATGCTGCATTGCATGAAATTTCAATCGACCTGGAAAATGCTAATGACCGGATTGAGGCATTCTTTTCATCGCCACAAGGAAAAAAAGCGCTTTTTGATTATTTAACAATCCATAACGAACTTCAATTTGAAAATCTAATGGCACTTGTCTTGAACAAAGATTTAAAGCTTCCAAAATTCAAGTCTGTCGGTGGTTTAAGACAGATTCACCTCTACCAAGTCGGGAGCAAATATTTTGTGCAAGCCATTTTGAATGATCGTTTTGAATTTTGGGATGCTTTGTTTTCCAAAAAAATTTATTCCCTATTTATGCAAGCGCCACTCAATTCTATTCAGCAAGCAAATGAGTTAATCAAGAGATTCAGGTTCTTGGTCGAAACGTACTCTACGTTAAATCAATCCGTTATTACAACAAACCAGCTAATCACATACATAGATCAAGAAAATGTACGTTCCTATCAATTGAAAGAACTTCATTTATATAATGTCATCTCCCATTTTAATGGCGGCAAGAGGCACTTCCAAAAAATCGATGCGCTTATTGAAGATATTATTGCTAATTGGGGCACAGGAAAATGGGCGCTATCCGAGAAAGAATTTACTTTATTAATCTATATAAAAGCCATTACAGCTGCGCATCACAAAATCACCGCTGATGTTATGGAGTATGGGAAGTATTTAATCATGAATGACCGGCTAACGAACCATTCCATCGAATTGCTTTTGGAATATAGTGATGTGCTGCCAAATTTAAAGCCTGAACCTGACAGTCTAGTGAAGCGATATGATAAAAACTATTTAGAGCAAATTTTTTATATTTTAATTGATGCTCTTATACAAAATGAAAAATACAGCGAAGTGGTGCAGCTCATTCAACAGCATGAAATCGCTTCATGCATGAGCATTTATGAGTACTTTGATGATGCGCATCATAATGAGGATGCGTTATTTAAAATAGAAGCCACTGTACAGCGGGACATTGCTTTTATTGTCCATAATTCCCCTCAGTATATATTGCAGTCGGTCGAAGAGTGGCTAAAAAACTATAATGATGAGAAAAGCGCCTTTTATGAAATTGCCTCTATGACTTCTTCTCATCTTTGCAATTTATTGAAAGCCTTTTTTGCAACGGAGCATTATGAGCTTTTTGAAAAGTTGATGGAAGTTTATAAAAAATACTTGAAGATTGATTCCCATTTTAACGATTTAAGAGATTTTGTTTCCGCTTATGTAAAGAACTGATGACGCAGTAGATTGGTGAATTGAAATCGTACCGTTTGCTTTGGGTGCTTGCATCATAATGGATATAGTCACCCACCTTCCCTTTATAAATCAAAGAGATGGAAGGCAAATTTATAAAATCATTCGGTTTCATGAAGTACGGGCAAAATCCATGCAAGGAAAGGCCTGTTTCCTTGAATAAGGTTGCAATGAATTGAGAGCAAAAAAATGCTCTCTTTCTTTTTAGTTTTACTTTACAGGCAACACCCAGTAATCCAACGAAATTATACTTAAAGTTCTTTTGATGTTTTTTGTAATAGTCTATTTTATCTTGAAGCATTTGATATTGCGCTTCCGTTACAGGGCATGCATAGATGGCGCAATTTGACTCCCTCAGCAGCTTTGATGCCGGGTTTTCCTGTACAAAACCGCCAATCCAGGGATTGTTCTCATGTTTCCGGCCAAAGCTGTACATTTCCCTTAAACTTGAATCGAAAGCCAATGATACATGATTAAATTCATGCTGTGTATAAAGGCGTATCCCCCTTGAAAGAACCGTATTGGTTTCTGTTAGAACAATATAAATCTCCTTTGTCATTCTCATCCACCTCTACAACAAAACTGTAGGTCATATCATAACAAATAAATATGTAGAAACACTTCATAAAATTATTAAGATTTCCTTAATTATTTCGACTCACGTTTATTCCATTTTGCAGGAAGTATTACGGAAAAAAAGAGCGATTTCATATCGAAACCGCTCCTTCAAATTTTATTCTAAAACGCCACGTTCATTTAACTGATGAATGTGTTCATCGGAATAACCAAGATTTTTCAAGACCTCATTCGTATGCTCGCCCAATCGTGCTCCAACAAATCGATAAGTTGGCTCCGCCCCATCGAACTTAATGGCAGCCCCAATTTGCTTTTGCTTATTTCCATTGGCATCCGGTACTTCCACGATCATTTGCCGCGCTTGGATTTGCGGATGATCGCAAGCTTCCTCGAAAGTTAAAACAGGCTCTACGCAGGCATCCAAGTCTTTAATGATATCAAGCCACTCATCAAAATCCTTCGTTAAGAACGCATCCTTTACCGCTTCTTTGAATCGCTTTTGCGTATAGGCGGAATCGTTAAAGGTGCTGTGAATCAATTCGGGTATGTCCAATGCTTCACATAAAAGCTTGCGGAACTGAGGTTCCAAGCTTCCGACAGAAAAATACCTTCCATCTTTCGTTTGATAATAATCATAGAAGGTTCCACCGTTTAATATCTCCTCTTCCGGCTGAGGCAAATGGCCGCTTGCCAAAAAAGACGTTCCATAGAGGGCATTGAATGTAAAAGCTGCATCGGTCATCGAGATATCGATGCATTTGCCTTCACCCGTTTTCTCCCGATGCAAAGCGGCAGCCAGCACCCCTACTGCTGCATGCAACGTCCCGCCTGCAATATCGGCAACTTGGAAGCCCAAAGCAACCGGTTTTTTTCCTTTCAATCGAGAATGATCAAGAAGGCCTGCAATCGAAAGATAGTTATTATCGTGACCCGGACGCAATTGATACGGCCCTGTTTGTCCAAATCCGCTAATTGAACAGTAAATCAATTTTGGATTTACAGCTTTTAACGATTCATAGTCGATCCCCAATCGTTTCATTACGCCCGGTCTAAATCCTTCGATCACAATGTCATATTCTTGAACCAGCGATTTTACGATTTCAATTGCCTCGGGCGTTTTTAAATTTAATGTAAGCGACCGCTTGGAACGATTTAGATGCTGATGAATATACGACTCCTTATCTTCCGTATAAGGCGGCATAATTCGCATCAAATCCACTCGGCGGGAAGATTCAATATGGATTATATCCGCCCCATAGTCTGCAAACATCATTGTCGTGAATGCCCCCGGCAATAAAGATGAAAAGTCGAGAATTTTTAACCCCTTTAGTATCGTCATTTCCCCATCTCCCTTTCAAAACAATTGTACAAGTATCCCCCAAAACTGTATTAAAACAGAAATATGATATTTAATCAGTATTATAACAGTTTGTTTCTGAAATTTATACACTTTATTGTCATTATAGTTTAAATAATCAGAAAACATTATAATTAACCTCAGATAATAAGAGATTTAACTTCCTTTGTGTTTGAATTTTTAATTTTTTATTAAGACATTGTAAAACCACCCATTTTTTTCAATAAATCGAGTATGATTGGGTAGAGCTAGCTAGCAATAGCAACGGCTCCCTTATACGTGAAATAGCCCAGCTTCCATTTCGGAGCTGGGCTATTATATTTTAGGCCAAGAAAGAGGCAGAGTGTGAACGGTACCTCTTTATTCGATATTTTCTTTTGTTAATTGTTCCTTGCAAAAATTGAGGATCATACTGATTTCATCTTCTTCAAGCTCGAAATCGAGATAGTCATTATTCCCTTTATCAATAAGGAAATAGTTTAAGATGAAAATGTCATTCTCTTGTTTTTGTCCAACCAGAACACGCACTTCAATTCCGGCTTCCGAATATAATTCGTCTTCTTCATCTACTTCAATATCCAATAAAAACTCAAAGCGCTTTCCTTCAATAATGTTTGTTGGATCCAGTATTTCTTCAATTGAAAATTGTGTAATTTCCATTCTTCAAACTCCCTTACTTTTGACTTACAAAGCGTCTTTGAAGCATTGTTGTCTATTGTTCTATAATAACGTATTGTTTCTCAAATTGTAAATTTAGATAGACGCAATTGCAATTCTTCCGCCAGGTGTGCCAGTGAATTGGCTGCACCCGTGATTTCTTCCATCGAGGCTAACTGCTCCTCTGAAGTGGCTGCAACGGAAGCTGAATTCTCCGAAGCAATTTTTGAAACGTGAGCCATTTCATTGGCATGTGTTGATACTTTTATCACTTCTTCATTAATTCGTTGAGAAATTGTTGTAATATTGAGCACCTGTCCTTGGACATGGTTTACTGATTCTTGAATGTTGCTAAAGGTAGTTTGTGTCTCCGAAGCAATTTCCAAACCTTTGTTGACCCGTTGTTTTACATCATTGATGGAGTTCACCGTTTTTTCTGTATCTTCTTCGATTCTATTTGCAATTCCGGTAATATTGGATACCAGATTCCGCGTTTGGTCGGCCAGCTTTTTCACTTCATCTGCAACAACGGCAAACCCTTTTCCTGCTTCGCCAGCTCTTGCTGCCTCAATGGATGCATTTAGCGAGAGCAAGTTTGTCTGATCGGCCACTTCCGTAATTTGCGTTAAAACTTTTACAATTTCCTTCGTTTGATTGTTTAATACGATAAGAGCATGGTCCGTTTCCTCTACTGATTCGTTTATGCGCTTCATTTGCGAAACGGTTTCTTCCACATAATTCGACCCTTCTTTTGTCTTCTCGCTTGCGGAAACCACCAGCTGCTGTGCGACATCTGCGTTTTTTGTAATTTCATTCACCGCAGATAAGCTCTCATCCGCTGATTGAACAGATTCACCCGACATGAATGTTTGCTTCTCTGCTCCACTCGCAACTTGTTGAATTGAGTCGGAAATCAGTTCCGCGCCCTTCATCGTTTCATCGGCGCTTGCCATTAACTCTTCTGCTGAGGCTGCAACCTGGCTTGAACTGCCCTGAACATGGGATAAAAACTCTCGCAATGTTCTCGACATTTGATGAAAGGCATTTTGCAACTGTCCAATTTCATCAGCGGTTGAAGATTTCTCCACTACAATGGCCAGATTTCCCTTTGCGATTTCCTCAGCATTGCGAGTCACTTGTCCAATACGGCGAACGATGCGATTTGTTAACAAGAATGCCGTTGTAATACTGCCAATTAAAAGAATGGCAATCAAAATCGTCGACAGGGAAATAATCGATTGAATATTATTTTCCAGCTCTTCTTGCATCGAATTATATTGTGAGGTAATGTTGCGTTTCAACTCGATCACATCGTTGATCAATCCTTTTGTCCGAATGGACTGTCTTTTAATTTCCGATTGGCTATTATCCTCAATTGCTTGATTAGATTCACTTGAAATTTGATTGAATTTCCTTGTGATTTTATCAGCATATTCTTTCTGTTTTGAGCTCGTTAAGGATGGTGCCAGTTTTGCATAAATTGTTTCAATGGATTGCAAATCTTGATTAATGTCATTTTTGTTGCTTTCCGAGCTATTTAATGAATAACTGCTCAATGACTTTTGCAGACTTTTTGCCGAACTGTTCAACTCTTCTACTGTAACCAATGATTGAACGATTGCTTCCGTTGATGATTTCAAGGTAAATAATTGGCTAATATTAAAGCCAATAATACACGTCGAAAGCAGCAAGGGAATCATTGATAATAGTAATATTTTATGTTTTAACTTCACCTTCATCACCCTATTTCCGTACTGTCGCAGTTCCGTTGGAGATTTCTTCGATGTACTGGTCCAGTGTTTTTTGTTCTTGAGCCGATAAGCTTATGATGCGAATGGGTGCAATGGCTACCCCATTTTCTTTTAAACCGAGTTGTTGATCTTTTTCACTAATCGAGCCCTTTTCAGCTAATTCTTTTACCGTATTGAAAATCGCTACGTCCACTTGCTTTACCATTGAAGAGACAATCGCTTCTTCCGCAAGATAAAATTGATCGCTATCTACCCCAAAGGAGTAAATCCCCGATTCTTGTGACTGGAGTAAAACTCCTACCCCCGTAAAGCCCGCTGCTGGATAAATATAATCCACCCCGGAAACAATCATTTCTCCCGCAATCTTTTTTCCCAGCTGGTCATCACCAAATGTCCCAGCATATTCAGTTAAGATCTTGGCATCGGGATTCACTGCCTTTACACCGTCAACAAAACCGTTTTCAAACTTATGTATGAGTTCAACGTCTTCCCCGCCGACAAATCCAACGACATTGCTTTGTGTTTTCATGCCTGCAATCACACCAACCAAAAAGGATCCTTCTTCTTCTTTGAAGGTAATATTATATACATTGGGCAAATCAGATTTGGAATCTATTAATAGGAAAGATACTTCCGGATATTTTTGAGCGGCTGTTTCCAATGCTTCTTGAATGGAGAAACCAAGTCCGATGATTAAGTCATTTCCCTGTTCCACCAATTCCTCCAATCCTTGCTCATAGGTTTCGGAATCTTGCAATTCCCGGTAATCAAAGGAAATGCCCAACTCATCACGAGCTTTCTCAAGACCCGCAAATCCCATATCGGAAAATGATTGATCACCCAAGCCATTATCCGATAACATAATTCCAACTTTCAGTTGATCATCACTAGATTGTTCTTCTACGTTATTACATGCCGAAAGAACTACCATACTAATAATCAACAATAATACAAATGTATGTTTCCTCATTTTCTTCACTCCTACTTATGTCTGTTGCAATGCTGTATCATTATTCAATTTTTGCTAAAACAACAAAAATTAGTAATTTTATGCTACTTTAGTTTACATGAAGATTTTCCCTATGAAAATAGTAAAAATAAAATTTCCCAGGTTTTATCTAAAGTATGAAAGTGACACTTATTTCTAAATATGAAACAATAAAGGGAACAGCTAGTGTAAAGGAGGAGATTTGATGAAGGAGCTATTTTTTTATCAGGACGCGATGTTGAAGGAATTTTCAGCGAGTGTCATTCATAAGGGAGTAGATGATAAGGGGCCATATGCAGTACTTTCTAATACAGCATTTTACCCAACTGGCGGAGGTCAACCGCATGATACCGGAAAATTGAACGATGTGTCAGTAGTGGGTGTAGAAAAGGTAGATGAAGAAATACGCCATTACATTGAAGGCAATGGCGAGTCTTTGGAGGGGACAGTAAGAGGGATCATAGATTGGGAACGTAGATTTGACCATATGCAGCAGCACAGTGGCCAGCATATTTTAACCGCTTCTTTTGTGGAACTTTTCGACCTTCCAACGGTCAGCTTTCATCTAGGGAGTGAACTTGTCACGATTGACCTTGCTGCATCTCTCGTAACGGATGAACAGCTTGCCCAAGCAGAAAAACGTGCAAATGAGATTATTTTAGAAAACCGGCCAATTGAAACGAAATGGGTAACAAAGGATGAATTATCGCAGTATCCTCTTCGCAAAGAGGTAGCTGTAGAGGAAGACATCCGTCTTGTCATCATTCCTGATTTTGATTATAACGGCTGCGGCGGCACTCACCCTACTTCAACCGGACAAGTAAGCTGCATCAAAATTATGGGCACTGAAAAAATGAAAGAGAACACTCGCGTTTCGTTTGTCTGCGGAAATCGTGTATTGAATCAGCTGGATATGAGGAAAAACGTTTTGTCGGATGTTGCCCGACAGCTAAGTGTACCAGAAGAGTCTGCGGCGGAAGCATTGCGGAAAGTGTTGTTCGATACAAAAGCGATGGAAAAAGCTTTGGAAGACGCACAAAATAAATTGCTTGAATATGAGGCAAAGGAACTTATGGAGAGCAGCGTCAATGGGCTTGTTGCGGCATCATTTGAAAATCGCCCTGTGCAAAATTTGCAAAAGCTTGGCCGGGCCGTTGTTTCCGAACACAGCGAGGGAATCTGCCTTCTTGTCGCCGAAAACGAAGACAAACTTCAATTTGTCGCCGCGCGCGGAAGTAACAGGAATCAAAACATGAAAGAGGTCGCCAGTGCCATTCTTCCATTGATTAATGGAAGAGGCGGCGGAAATGATGCCTTTGTTCAAGGCGGCGGTGAAAAGATTCTTGCTGCACATGAGCTGTTGGAAGAAATGATAAAAATTATATAATTTAGGTGGAAGGAGTCCCACAATTAAGTATGTACTGGATCAATTTTGAAGCGGAGTCGATTGTTTAGCTTCACGCAATTACTAGAGTTTACAGTGATTCCTGCGAACAGGCTTCTGAAGTGCTATAGATCAATTCTGCTTTTTAGCCATGAGATAGCGGCTGCTTTTATCAAGCAGTTAGCTATCTTGTAAGTTTCGCATTTTCCTGATTGCTTCTAAGGGACAGCTTTTACCGATTTCTATCTGATGTTGTCCCATAACTCCACACTTTCGGACAACTTTGCCATTTCCCCCTAGTTGTCCGGTTTCCGTTCAATTCTATTCGTTTCACATGCAAGTTCCCGTTTCAGGAAACTCTCTCTATTTTGATTTCAACTCGACTGTAACCACTTCAGGCAAGTTAAAGATGCGGTAAGGAAAATCGCTATTGCCCAACCCACGGCTAACATTCATTGTTGTTCGATCCTTTTCATACATCCCCGCAGTATATTTGGGCAATACCCCTTGACCAGGCGCAACTAGCCCGCCAACAAAAGGAATCCTTATTTGCCCACCGTGTGCATGGCCCGAAAAGACTAGATTCATCTCATTTGCGACATACGTATTAAATTTCTCGGGGCGATGAGCCAACAGAACGGTTAAATTCTCCGGGTTCACACCCGTCATCGCTTCATTTAACATTTCCTGGGTCTCGACACCATTCAAAGGATCTTCTATCCCGACAATCGAAATGGTCTCCCCTTCGCGTTCAATTGTTGTCGACGTATTCGGCATTACATGAACACCGATTTCAGTCAATGCTTCATAGATTTCTGGCACTTGGTTCGTTGCCACTTCATGATTTCCTATCACATAATAAACCTCTGCCATCTCGACAAATTGCCGCACTGCCATTAAACTCTGTTCCAGATTATAGCGATTGCTGTCAATCACATCACCCGTGATTAAAATAATATCCGGATTGGTTTCCTTAACCTCTTTAACTAGCTTTTCTTGCCTCTCGCCAAAAAGAGCATCATGCAAATCCGACACTTGCGTGATCCGAAAGCCATCAAAGCTTTGGGGAACCTTTTCTGATTCATAGACTTTTTCAGTTGTTACAATCCAATGATTATTAATATATAAAAATGGCCAAACACCAATTAGTAGTAGACAAAAAATAATAAACTTTTTCAAAATACCCGCTCAATTCATTACTAGTTTAACGGTAGAACATGGGACTACCATCCTCAATAATAGTAACATGCTTTGGAACATTCAAGAATAGAATCGCAATACTTTGCAAAAATTGGTTCAAACTATGAATTAGCGCTTTTTAATCCAGCAACAAATCTACTATTTCCAGTTCCTGATTTTACTAGGCTCCAGTATATTTTTAATCAAATATTCTGCGTCTGCGCCAACTCCTTGAAGAAGTGCCGAGCCTCTGCTATATTGCCATGGCAATCCCAAAAAGTATAATCCCTCTACTGGGGTGATTCCCCTTTGGTGAATGGGGCTCCCTTTCTCGTCCAGCACTCCATCGACGGCAATCCATTGAAAATCAGACTTGAAACCCGTTGACCAAATTACGTTATTTACGCGCACTTCACTATGATCTTCAAAAACAACTAAGTCATTTTTTATAGAGATGGTTCTGGGCTTTACAATTACCTTGCCGCCCTTGATCAATTCTTTAAGCTCAAAACCAAAGATTGGATCAGGCTGTTTTTTTAGGAACTGGCCAACCCTCGAATATAGGCTCGCTCTATATATTCCGAATTGATCTAACCACCAAAAGATGCTTTTTCCCATGACTTCTTGCGGAAGAAACTTTGGCTCTGGCTAACTGATATGTAGGTTTTTCTGTCTTTTGATAACTCTACTGCAATTTGCGATCCCGAATTGCCCCCACCCACCACTAATACGGAGCCATCTCTAAGCTGCTCGGAATTCTTGTATTGAGAGGAATGCAATTGCAGAACCTGTTCCGGCAAGTTTACCGAAAATGCCGGAATGAGCGCATTTTGGAATGCTCCCGTTGCAATCACTACATTTTTGGCAGTATATTCCCCTTGATTGGTTTTAATGCAAAACCCCTTATCGGCTTTATGTAATCCTTTTACTGAGTACTCTAGTTTTACGGGAAGTTTAAATGCATTAACATATAAAGATAAATACTCTGCAATTTGATCTTTTGTTGGATAGTCGCTCTGAATCCCTTCCAACGCCAGACCCGGCAGTGAACTGTAAGTGCGTGGCGTAAATAATTTAAGAGAATCATATCTGTTTTTCCAAACCTCCCCAATCTGCTTCCCTTTATCAAGAATTAAAAAAGAGCGATTGGTTTGCTGCAAATAATACCCCATTGAAAGCCCGGCTTGGCCGGCACCGATGACAATTACATCATATTCCACGAATATCCCCATCCCATTGAATTCATGTTTTTTATGTTCCAATCATTTCCAAAGGGAAATGTTTCTTGTTCATAGAAATTTCATTTATCTTATATTCCTATATATAACAATTATAACTAGTCAAACTGTTAAATAACAAAGTTTCTATGTTTACCCTATTAAAGTTTTAAGAGACATAAAATATATATCCACAATCGCCCTAATTTTTATCCACTCACCTCACTTCTCCACAGGATTATCCTCATTTTCCCGACTTGTCCCCATAGAAATTTTGATATTTGCCTTAAAATAGCCGTAAAATTATCCACAAATAAAAAACACTCACTTTTATACAAAGCGAATGTTTTTTATTTGTGGATAAGTATTTATTTTTCATTCATGTTTATCAACATTGTCCGCCGTGATTGTAGGCGAGGTTTGTTCATCACCAAACAATACGGGCTTAAGTGCATCATCGCCCGAGCCTTCTGCCAGCGGGACACGTGCACGATACGCTGCCCGTGTAACCAGGTGGCCGGATACTGGGGCAGTAATGAAAACAAAAACAATCCCCAGAATCAAGCGAACACTCACATATCCATCATGCACCCAAAAATAGATAAATGCCCCGGACAAACAAGCCAGTACCGCCATTGTCGAACTTTTGGTGGCAGCGTGGGATCTTGTATAGACATCCGGTAATCTAATCATCCCAAATGCGCTAATCATACTAATAATGGACGCAAGCAAAACTGAAAGCACGGCAATCCATTCAAGAATCTCCTTTACGTTCAACAATAACACCCCTTTCGATATATTTCGAAAAGGCGATGGTTCCGATAAAAGCCAAAATCCCCAAAATTAGAATGGCTTCCAGAAAGGCTGTAGTCGACAAAATAATGGAGACGATGGCAATGGCCGAGATGATATTAACGCCAATCGTATCCAATGCAATGGCCCGGTCCGGCATCGTAGGTCCCACGATCGAACGGTAAAGCAGCAACCCAATCGCAATCATAAAAAACGTTAGCGCTAATAGTAAAATGGTTTCCTTCATCTACCGTGTCACCTCCATAATTGCTTTTTCAAACTTCCCGATTGAACGGATCACCGATTCCTTCGAATCTTCTATATCCATCGCATGTATATAAAAGACATCTCCGCTCTCGGATACTTCCATCACAACAGAACCGGGGGTAAGTGTTAAAAGCAACGCCAAGGCTGTTACTTCCCACTCTCCCTTTAAACTTGTTTGATACGTAAAAATGCCTGGCGTAATCTGCAGATTTGGCGTCAACACCTGTCTTGTAACCACAAAGCCGGAAGTCATCAATTCCTTGATAAAAAGCAAAATTAAATAAATAATTTTGGCTAACTTTCGCAAGTAAAATTGAGTGCCGAAAAATCGATGCATCACATACAGAATGCCAATCCCGACCACAAAGCCGGTAAAGAATGTCGTTAATTGCGGTATTGGCTCATCCATTAACAATAGCCACAACAAAGCAATAAATAGATTTAATAAAAACTGTCCGAACAATCAACTCACCCCTTTAAAATCGCATCAATATAGATGGACGGATTCATCAAGGTTTCTGCCGCATCTTTTACATAGACCGCGATACTTTCTGCTCCAATACCTAAGTAAATGATAGAAATGGCCAATAAAATAAACGAAGTATAAGCGCCTTTTGGAATTGGTTTTTTGTCTTCCGGGCTAATTGTCGTTTCACCAAAGAAAGAAGCAAGGAATATTCTTAACAAGGAATACAACACAATAATACTCGAAGCAAAACCTAATGCCAGCAAGATATAAGAATGAGCTTCAATCGCTCCTTGGCCAATTAACACCTTTCCGATAAATCCACTAAACGGTGGAATGCCCGCCAAGGCCAGCATCAGGATGAAATAGATCCATCCAAATATAGGATAGATTTGAATCAGTCCGCTCATTTTCTTTACGACTGTCTCACCCGTTAAGTAAATCATCATTCCGATGAGCAAGAATAATAATGCCTTTGCCACGATGTCGTGGATTAAATAATAGATTGCCCCCGCCATGGCGGATTCCGTACCAACTGCCAATCCAATTAAAATAAACCCAGTCCCAATAATGACGTTATATGTAGCAATCGTATAGACATCCCGTCCCGCTAATGCGCCCATACAGCCTGCAATGATCGTTAGGCCTGCCATGATGCCGATAATGGTATGCGTCACCTCTTGTTGAAGCGGGAACATCAGTGTAAAAGTACGAATTAGTGCATATATTCCTACTTTTGTTAAAAGAGCCGCAAACAACGCTTGAACAACTGTTGGCGGTACACTATAAGATCCTGGAAGCCAGAAGAATAATAGCAGCCCCGCTTTTAAACTGAATACGATTAAGAACAAAATCGCTACCGTTGTAATTAAAGGATCTTGCCCAACCTCAGCAACACGCTGGGCAATATGCGCCATATTCAATGTTTTGACGCTGCCATATAAAAAGGCAAGTGCAACAAGGAACATCCACGAAGCAACAACGTTAATCAATACATATTTCAATGATTCCCGCAACTGCCTCTTCCCGCCGCCAAACGCGACCAGTACATAGGAAGCGAGCAGCATTACTTCAAAACAAACAAACAGATTAAAAATATCCCCCGTTAAAAAGGAACCATTTACACCGGCTACCAAAAACAAAACAAACGGGTAAAAGAACATTTTTTCATATCTTTGTCCCATCATTGAAAAAGCATAAAGCAGACAAATTAAAGTCACAATGCTTGAAGTCAATACAAGCAATAGCGAAAAGGAGTCCGCTACAAAGAGAATTCCAAAAGGAGGCATCCAGCCGCTAAAATCCAACCGGATGATTCCTTCAGTTTGAACGATATTTAACAAAATAAATGAAACGATGCATACAAACCCCATTGTTACGAAACTAATAATCCGCTGCAGCACAATTTGGTCACGCAAAAATACGAGAACAACTGCCGTAATAATGGGGATGATCAGCGGCAAAACGATTAAATTATTCATCAGGCATCTCCCTCAATTCGTGGAAATCATCCGAACCATTCGTTTTATATGTCCGATATGCCAAAACCAGCAGCAATGCCGTCGTCGCAAAACTAATAACGATGGCAGTTAAAATCAGTGCTTGCGGCAATGCATCGGTAAACGGTCCCTCAGATTGGCTAAGTATCGGGACATCGCCTTTTTTAAGCCCTCCCATTGTCAGAATCAATAAATGAACGGCATGGGAATAGATGGCTGTCCCTAAAATTACGCGAATTATATTTCGAGAGAGGATTAAATAGGTTCCAACAGAAGCCAGAATACCAACTAAAATCATTATTAACGATTCCATATTATTCATCCTCACCTATACTTAAAATTATGGTCACAAGCGTACCGATAACTGTTAAAGCTACGCCTGCTTCGAAAATGGTTACGGTTGTCAGGTGTTTCTCCCCTAAAATCGGGATGTTGAAGTAGCCATCCGTTTGAGATAGAAACGGAGCATCGAAAAGGATGGAGCCAACCGCTGTGCCCGTTGCCAATAGAACACCCAGCGCCGCCACTTTTTTGAAATCAAAGGGCATTTTTTTATGAACGGTTTCCAAATCATACGTAATATACAAAAGGACAATCGCCGAACCTAATACTAGCCCGCCAATAAATCCCCCGCCTGGTGCGTTATGGCCTGAGAAGAAAAGGTAGACACCGAGCGTTAAAATGATGAAAATAACGCCTTTGACAACGGTTCTTAAAATGACATCATTTATTTTCAATGTCAGCACCCTCCTTTTTCGCTGCTTTTAAGTTAATGAGCGTATATACGCCCAGCCCTGCGATAAAGAGCACCACAACCTCCAGCATTGTATCGAACGCACGGAAATCTCCCAATATGGTATTGACGATATTTTTACCGCCGGCCAGTTCATAGGAATTTTCAAAATACGTCGAGATCGTTTCGAACTTTTCATAATTAACGACTGCTAAACCGATTAATGTAACCGTCGCACCTACAAGAATCGAAATGACCCCGTTCGAAACTTTTACACGTTTGGAAGAAGGTTCAGGCTTTAAAGCCCCTAGATGCTTAAAACAGATTAAAAAGAGCGCAGTTGTAACAGATTCCACGACCAATTGCGTCAATGCCAGGTCGGGCGCTCTGAAAATGACAAAGAAAAATGCAACCGAATAACCCAAAACGCCGTTTAGCAATACAGAGGTAATCCGTGATTTAGCAAAAACAAGCCCGATCGCCGTGAAAATCATGATGAATACGAGAAGCAATTCATAGGTTTCAACAGGTGCGTCCAACCTAGGGTTCCAAGAAAATGCATCCAAGGCTACAAAGGTGCCCGCAACAATTACGACAAAACTTATATATATATAAATAAAGTAATGCGTTAATTTCCCGTTCATATATCGGTTCGTTATACTTTCCGAAACGTTTTCGCTCGTAGTGATAACTCTTTCATATATGGCATTCAACGTCCAATTTTGCGGGAAAATACGATAAATCTTCTTCCAATATTTCAATAACCGGTATAAAACAATTCCTAGCACAATGACGCCTATTGTCATTAATAACTCTATATTAAACCCGTGCCATGCCGAAATATGCGGCGTCATTTCCGCAGCAGACGGGAAAGTCGGATAGACGCTGGCCATTGCCGGTTTTAAAATATACTCTCCCAATAGATTCGGGAAGAAGAAAATGGCAATCACTAGGGTTATTAAAATAAATGGAGAGATCAACATCCCCAAAGGCGCTTCATGAGGATTTTTCTCTTGAATATCCGGTTTTATTTTTCCCAGGAACGTTCTGTTCACTATAATGATGCAATAAACAAACGTTAAAATGCTGGCTACCCACGCGATGAGCGGAATTAAGATGCCCGTCGATTCGATCGAGAATACATCCAATTGCAGAATTTTAACGGTCGCGGCAAAGAACATTTCCTTACTTAAGAACCCATTAAATGGCGGCAACCCGGCCATTGAAAAGCTTCCGATAACCGCAATGGTAAAAGTAAACGGCATGATGGACATCAACCCGCCCAAGCGCCTAATATCACGTGTTCCTATTTCATGGTCGACGATTCCGACCATCATAAAGAGAGCACCTTTGAAAGTGGAGTGATTAATTAAATGAAATAGTGCTGCAAACGTAGCTTGGGTATAAATAACCGTATCGGCTGAATACCCGAGATGCACAGCAACAGACCCTAGTCCCAGCAAGCTCATGATCAAACCTAGTTGACTGACTGTGGAGAATGCTAAAATCGCCTTTAAATCTGTTTGGCGAACCGCATTAAATGAGCCCCAGAATAGAGTAATTAATCCTACTCCCGTAACTGTCCAAAACCAAACCATTTCCCCGCCAAAAACCGGTGTAAAGCGGGCTACCAAATAAATCCCGGCTTTAACCATTGTCGCCGAATGCAGATACGCACTAACGGGTGTAGGCGCTTCCATTGCATCCGGAAGCCAGATATGGAATGGAAATTGGGCAGACTTCGTGAATGCTCCCAATAAAATCAAAATAAGTGCAGGAATAAATAGTGAATGCTCACTGATCTTTTCTACATTCGCAATAATTTCACGTATACTGAATGTTCCCGACATCACATACAGCATTAAAAATCCTGTCAGCATGGAAACGCCGCCGGACACCGTAATGGTCATGGATTTTCTCGCCCCGGCACGTGATGCTTTCCGGTGATGCCAAAAAGCGATTAAAAGGAATGAAGAAACACTTGTTAATTCCCAAAAGGCATACAGTACCATCAAGTTATCCGAAAACACTACACCCAACATAGCGCCCATAAACAATAGCAAATAACAATAAAAATGATGTAGCGATTCTTTCATTGATAAATAGAAAATGGAATACAATATCACTAAACTTCCCACACCTGTGATCAATAAGCTTAATATCAAGCTTAATCCATCGATATAGGTAGTGAAATTAAGATTAAATGCGGGGATCCACTCATACGTATGGGTATAGGTTTCACCGTTTGCAATACGAGGGATATATGTAGTCAGGATAAGGAACAAGCTAACAGGAATGATCAGTACAATCCAACCTAGATACTTTTTTCGCAATTGCTTGTTAAATAACAGGATAAGTGCTGCCATAATAAACGGAATTAGTATAATGGCAAAATCAATTGTCACAAGCCAATACCTCCTTTTTTCGTAACAAAACATGGAAATAGTTTTATCCACTTGACTTAAATAAATAGTCACTTATAATAATGTGGCATAAAGATAAACATTTTATTATCTGTTTGCACTATTTAACAAAATAGTTATTTTTGAATATTTAAAGCAAAATTTTATTATCTTTCCCAATACTAAGTATACAATAAGAATAATTTACATGCATTCGATACGCATTTACTTTGCTTATTTATACGTTTTTTTGCTAAGAATGATTTATATAGTTGTATAATGAACCGAATTAAAGGAGCAAATGATCTATGAAGCATGCAAAAAGAATAGATGAAAGTATTTTAGTCTGTGTTTATTATGGGCTTAATGGAGAACGTCTGATTCGCAGGGGACATAAACTTGCTACTTTATTGGATTGTCCACTCTACATTTTGACAGTAGATGCCAAACCGGTGGATACATTTGATGCTGAAAAATCAGGCTATATCGACAGATGGACAGAGTTGGCAAAAGAACTGGAAGTAGAAGATTTTATCATTCGCGACAACGAAAAACGTCCGATTCAAAAAGTTATTGCTGATATTGCGCGCGAGAAAAATATCACTCAAATTATTGTCGGCCAAAGTGCACAAAGCCGTTGGGAAGAAATCACGAAAGGATCATTCGTAAATGTTTTGTTGAAAGAAATTCCGTTTGTGGACTTCCATATCGTGGCTGTCAACCGACCTGTAGTTGATGATGAAGGCAACCCTTTTGAAAAAGGTGTTCGCGCTTATGTGATTCGCGACTCCGAAACCTATAAAATTGCCTTTACTTGCCCGAACAAGGCTTCCATTGAAGGCATTTTCTTTAAAGAAATCGGGACTGACTTCGACAATGGCGTCTTTAAATTTTCCTTTGAGAGCAAAATGTATGAAGTTAAAATCAAGGAAGGTCTTGTAACGAATCCACACTTAATCCATTCTATTTATGGTGTCACAAGTGTCTAAATATAAGAACTGCACCCAATGGTTAGTAACGACTAACTTTTGAGGTGCAGTTTCTTTTATGTTTCACTATGGCTGTTTGTAAGCAATAGGGTTTCTCTTGGGATGGAGCGTTGGGTGGTGTCTATTCGACCGTTTCGCACCCTGCTCACTTCAAACAGGCGTTTAGACGCTTCCTATTCACCGGTTTAGGACAGGTTCACTTCAAACGGGCGTTTAGATGCTTCCATTTGACCGGTTTGCGCAAGATTCACCTGTAACTACGCCAATCTATCAAAAACAACCGGCAGTCGACACTGCCGGTTGTTTTAAGGTCTAACTATATCCACTCTTTTACTTCATTATAATGCGGCAGTGCTGTTAATGCGCCTGGTTTTGTGGCTGCCAGGGCACCGAGTTTGTTGCCAAATCCTGCACACTTCATTAGCTCTTCAGGAGTTGTTGGCAATCCATTAAAATGCACATAACGCAGGACGCCGGCCATAAAGGCATCTCCCGCACCGGTTGTATCAACAGCTTGCACTTTTTCCGTAGCAACATGCATTGCTTCGCCATTCAGAACCGCATATGTTCCTTCTGCTCCAAGCGTAATAAGAACAATCGGCACCAAATACTGGCTTATTCTCTCGATCCCTTCCTGCAGGTTATCGGTTTCTGTCAGGAAAAATAACTCTTCATCCGTTAATTTCAGAATGTCGGCATCTTCAAAAAAGGATGTGACGATTTCACGGCAAAACTCTTCACTGCTCCAGCGCAATGGGCGGATATTCGCATCAATGGCAATAATGGCTCCTTGGTCTTTGGCCATTTCTACGCCTTTTCGGGTAGTTGCCAGTGCAGTTGGGTGGAACATCGTGCCGGAACACACGTTAAAAACGGAAGCTCTTTTAAATGCTTCCTGATTTAATTGTTCTGGAGTTACCTGCAAATCAGGGGTTTCATCAACGTAATCTTTAAAAATCCGCTCGCAATCTTCCGTTAAATGAACGTATACCCCACTTACACGTTTTTCTGGTGCAAGGATGGCGTAGTCCATGCCGACTCCCTCGCGCTCCAGCTCTGCGCGAACAAATTCAGATGTTTGATCATCGCCCGTTACGGTAATTAAAGCAGATGGGGCTCCTATCCTGCTAATTCCTGCGGCAACATTCACTGTTGCTCCCCCGCAAAAAATCGTAAACGCTGTATTGGTTTTATCATTGGCTATATAATCAACGAATGCATCTCCGTAAACTAATACGAACTCTTTATTGGACTCACGCATGAGTAGTCAACCCTCCGAAATTTTATAGTTATTTCAGCGTAACATAATTTTTACGAAACCTTAAAATTTAAAACTATTCAGATAAGCAGAAAGTCATTTCTTCCTTGAATATTTTGTTATAATTTTTTGAGGAAGGATTGAAAATAACCATGACAATACAAATAAGAAAAGCTATAGTAGAGGATGCACATCAAGCAGCCCCTTTAATTTATGAGGCGCTTGGCGAGATTGCAAACCGATTAACAGGAGAATCGGAAGTATCCAAAATTCTGGAACAACTTCAAGTTCTTTTTAAAAGAACGGCTAATCGCCACTCTTTTTTAAATACTTATGTTGCCGTAAATAACGTAAACAAAAACATCCTAGGCATCATTGTTTTATACAACGGTGAGGATGGCGCTAAATTAGATGCCGGTTTACAACAATGGCTTGAGCAAAAAAACGCTCCCATTTCAACTATAGATGCAGAGGCGCATCCAGACGAATTTTACATCGATACGATCTGTGTTCATCAAGATGCTCGGGGATTGGGAATAGGAACAAAACTTTTACTTTATGCTGAAGAAGTTGCTTTGTCACAAGGATATTCAAAGCTTTCCTTAAATGTAGAAACTCAAAAAGAGGATGCCCAAAGATTATATAAACGTCTTGGTTTCACAATTTCTGAACCATGGACAATCATTAATGAACCATTTTTCCACATGGTCAAAAAATTAAATTAACTAGAAATGCAGGTAATACATCATGAAATTACAACTTTTATATCCCCTACTAATCGTCATAGCCTCAAGCAGCTATGGCTTATTATCTACCATTATCAAAGTAGCTATGGGGCATGGATTCACTACCAATGAAGCCGTAACAAGCCAATATTTGATCGGTTTTTTGATGGCTTTGATTTTGTTCCTTTTCACACAAAGAAGTTTGCCGAAATTAAGTAAATCCGACATCCTGACAATTGTAGCGGCTGGAGTCTTTACCGCTACAACGGGGATGGTTTATGGACTAGCCTTAAACTATATCACTGCCTCCATGGGGGTCGTTTTATTTTTCCAATTCACTTGGATTGGTTTATTGATTGACTGTATTATTCATAAAAGATTACCGACTCGCTATGAAGCATTTTCGCTGGTTTTCCTGCTTGGTGGAACTCTTCTAGCAGCCGGAGTGCTCGATACAAGCTTTGCTGCAATTCCATGGCAAGGATGGGTTTATGGTTTGCTGGCAGCTACAAGCTTTGCAATTTTCATTCAAGTTAATTCCAGAAAAGTAGAAGGATTATCGTCAATTTCACGTACTTTCCTAATGTCTACTGTTGCATTAATTATCGTATCGATCTTTCTCTCTCCAGAAATCATTTGGAATGGTACATTATTTAAAACCGATTTGTGGATTTTCGGGATAGTATTAGGGGTCTTCGGCATTATCCTGCCGTTTTTATTGCTCTCCATCGCGGTTCCAAAAGTAGGCGGTGCCCTTTCTTCCATCTTAAGTGCTATGGAATTGCCCGTTGCTATTATGGCATCGGTATTGGTATTAAAGGAATCACTGACACTCCTGCAAGTTGTGGGAATTGTCCTGGTGCTGATTGGAATGGTCTTGCCGACTGTACTAGCCCAGAGAAAAAGACCCTATTAACATCTAATAGTAGTAACCCATTCTTTATGTACCCAATACTTTTAAAGTTAGCTAAAATTTGAAAGGTTTTTGCGGAGGCGTTGATTTTGATATTTCAAGATTTTAAAAGCCAGATAATCGAACGGGAAGGCACCCTGTTCCCTTCTTCCAGTTACCGTCAAATGGTGCTTCAGCCGGCATATGATGAAGCAAAGAAACACTTTTTAAAGTCCATGGTACACATACACATTGCCCATTTAAAAATGTTGGAAGAGCAGCAGCTTGTGGCCGCTGAGGAGGCAAAACAAATCGGGCGAGCCCTGGCAAAGCTTGATCTGGATGATTTTGGACAGCGTGATTATAATCCTCAATTTGAAGATTTGTTTTTCCGCATCGAAAACGAACTCATCCAACTTGCGGGAGATGCAGCAGGCAATTTGCATATAGGCCGCAGCCGCAATGATATGGGAATTGCCATTTATCGCATGACATTGCGGAAGAAACTGTTGTCCTTGATGGAAGAATTGCTCTCTCTGCGCTCTTCCTTGATTGCCTTTGCAAAAGAGCATGTGGACACGATCATGATTGGCTATACACATACACAGCAAGCACAACCGACCACTTTTGCACATTATTTAAAAGCTGTGATTGATCAATTAACAAGGGATTTTACAAGGATGCAAGCAGCCTATGCAACCATCAATCAAAGCAGCATGGGGGCAGCGGCACTTACTACAACAGGCTTTAACATTAATCGACAACGAATGAAAGAATTGCTCGCATTCGATGGAATCATTGAAAATGCATGGGATGCTGTGGCAGGGGCAGATTATATTGCAGAAGCTGCCAGTGTCGTACAACTTGCCGCGCTGAACCTTGGGCGAACATCGCAGGATTTTCTGCAATGGGCAACACAGGAGTTTAATGCAATTAGTTTGGCAAGCCCCTACGTGCAAATTAGCTCAATTATGCCGCAAAAACGAAATCCTGTTTCAATCGAACATACCCGTTCATTGTTATCTGCAGTTGTCGGCGATGCTTCCACCGTGCTGCAAATGATTCATAATACACCTTTTGGGGACATTGTCGATACGGAGGATGATATGCAGCCGTATTTATGGCGTGCAATCGAAAGGCTGCGTGGAATCTATCAACTTTTTGGCAGTTTGGCAGTAACGATGGAGGTAAACAAAGAACAGCTGTTGAAGCGGGCGGAAAATAGTTTTGCCAATGTAACGGAACTTGCGGATTCTCTTGTACGCTCCGAGAATATATCTTTTAGGCAATCGCACCGCATTGTAAGCAGCTGCATCAAAAAATTGCTCGCTGCAAACAAAACTTCTCTTCAAAGCTTAACATGGGAAGTAGTGAATGAAGTAACCCAGGAATTGACAGGAAAAGCATTGCAAATTTCAAAAGAACAGTTTGATCATGCACTACAGCCCGAGTACTTTGTTAAAGTGCGCTCATTACAAGGTGGACCGGCGCCGGAAACGATGCACAACTCACTTCTTGAAGCACAATCTACTGCAACCTTGTTGGAACAATGGGTCAAGGAAAAGAATGAAAGAATCGTAGACTGCGAAGTGCAACTCCAGCAGTTTCTTGAAGGCTGGGTGAAATAATGGAAGAATCAATCATCCTTGCTGTTGATGGCGGGGCGACAAAAACAACATTAACCGTCCGAACAAGTTCCGGAAAATGTTTATTTGAAAAAACAGCCCGCGGTTCCAATTATCAAACAATCGGTGAAACTGAGGCAGTAACAGTATTGGGCCAACTCCTTTGCGACGCATATATTTCAGCGAAAGTGGAAAGGATCCACGTTGCCGTTTTCGCCATTGCGGGAATCGATACAAAGGCGGATTTGGAAGCTGTCACGCATATTGTCAAACAAAGTTTAAAGAGAGCCCCCTTTATAATAGAAGAACTCCTGATCGAAAACGATGGTCATTCTACCCTATTAGGTCTGGTTGAAGGAAAACCGGGTGCCCTTCTAATTGCTGGAACAGGCTCCATCGCGTTTGCTACGGATGGCAATGGAAAGGTGGTCCGTTCAGGAGGATGGGGACACCGCGCAAGTGATCAAGGCAGTGGGTACTGGATTGGACGGCAAATCTTACAGGCGGTTTTCAAATCGGAGGATGGAGTACTACCTCCGACTTTATTGAAACAGCTGGCATTCCAGCAACTAAACATTTATTCAATCGATGAACTCGTTGCTTGGCTTTACCAACCGCATTATACCAATGCCCTAACAGCAAGTCTTAGCCCGGTCCTTAATGAGGCGATTATGCTTGGCGACGAGCAAGCGCTCGTGATTGCACAGCAAGCTACACAGGAGCTTTCCTTGTTGGTTAAATCCTCGCTTTCCAAAATCGAGTATGGCGTGGCCCCATTCCCTCTATACTTAAATGGCGGCATTTTGCAGCATAACTCTTTCATTTTGGAACGCTTGCAGGAACTTCTAAGGAACGCTTATCCGAAGATTTCCTTTAACCTGTGCAGTGAACGGCCTATTGAATATATTGCAAAACGTGCTTTGCTTTAAAACAAAACCCTTAAACAGCTGACGTGAATGCTGTTTAAGGGTTTTTAAGTAATCTACGCTTTTCTATTATCCAGCTGCGAACGCCAGCTCCTCGAGCGTTTCGGTACCTTCCCACGTGTGTAGGCACACTCGTCAGGTACCTCCAACGCTTGAGGCTCACACGATGTGAGTCATGTCGGCGATGCAACACAACGTTGCGGTTTCGCCGACGCGGAGCTTACGGGCGTTCTCCGCTTTTCTATGTCAAAGCTCCATCTTTTTCAGTCCGTCATTTGTTGAAAAGTATAAATAACCATCCTCAACAAATAAATTGTTTACTTCTTCACGGAATAAAATGGACTCGTCCGTTCCATCCTTTCGAATTTTTGACAGATAAGCCCCTTTTGAATAATTGCTGAAATACAGCCAATCGCCATAGCCAACAATAAATTGTGCGCGGCTATCCGTTAAACGTGTGGTTTCGCCAGTGTTCACATCTACTCGATATAAAATATCGTTGTCGTTCACATTGCTATAGTAAATCAATCCGTCCTGTTCATAGGCGTGGTCAATTTGAGCCATAAAGTCATATTTTAAATTCGTTGCCTCCGGATAATCGGAAGTCTTCCAAGTATGATCGCGCTTCATTTGTTCGTCATCGATTAAGAAATATTCATAGCGGACGATATTTTTCCGATCGGGTGTTGGATCATTCCACGTTGTATCCAGGTGATACCAATCTCCATCCACTTTTACTAAATTCCATGCATGTCCACCTGTATAGACTTCCCCGATGACGTATTGGGTTTCCATCCCCAATCCCTCGAGTATTTTCAAAGCAAGCAAAGCATAGCCCTGACAAACACCTTTATGTTCATGCAACACTGCATAAGCACTATGCGGACTGGCAGTTGATTCCGTGCTGTAGGCTGTATTCTTCACAATAAAATCATTGACGAACTTCACTTTTTCAAAATCGGACATCGACTCGACCGGGACCGTCGATAAAAGTTCGGCTACTTTTTTATTGACGATTTCCTCTTGTGCTGCGTTGGTCAAATACGTTTGATGCACCCTGATTTTCGCATCGAAACGGCTATATTCGTATTCGATTTTGCGCTCAGCCAAATGTCCCAGAATATAATGATTGCGATTTGACGCCTCATCCACAGCAGATTGAATGATCTGTTCAATATCCGCCGTGCTTCCGACATAATGAATTTCAAAATTGTTTTCCCAGCGACTTAAATAATAATAAAAAGAATCCGCCAACTCTTCGACGGTTTGTACCTTCGCAGGCAATTCCGCATCCGGTGGTGTTTGTGTAGCAGCAGTTGTGGTATGAATGAGCGTATCCTTTGCCGAATTCACAGTTGAAATGACTTCTGAAGTTGCATCCTGAATAACTACCTCATTGGCATTCAAAAATTGTTTAGCCTCATCCAGCCATTGCGAGCCGTAATCGTAGATCGGCTTTACCAGTACAAGCACTACAACAAAAAACGTTATCCGTTTTAACAAAATGCACCACCTCTCCATCAAACATTCAATACAAATTTATATTAAAGCGAGCAAATCCTGTTAGATTTCATATTCTATCGAAGGTTTATACTTATCGCCAAAAACTTTCTTCAACACTTCATGCGCTTCTTCTTTCATATCATCGGTAATGGAACCATATATAACAGAAATCGCTTTCGTAATGATGACAATATCATCCGCTAAACCGACAGTCGGCAAAATATCGGCGATCAAGTCAATCGGCAAGATAAAATAACCGAGCACTCCAAGAATCATGAGTTTCTGTTCTTTCGGCAAATCGGGGCTTTTCAAGGCTACATATAAAGTCGCCGCGCCATGCAATACTTTAAAGCCTAGATTTGTGCCATATTTTTTTAATTTATTTATAAATTTATCAGGAGAATAATGTTTTTCCTTTCCTTTAATTGTTGCTTCCAATTCTAAGTGTTCACTCATTCTGACTTCCTCCTCTAAACCTGTACAATTAACGTTTAGTATTATCTTTTCCAACTAATTAAAAAAGTAACTGCTTAAAGTGAAACTTTCACTGCCAGGTTTGCTGATTCTTTTGTGATTCAACCTAAATGAAGGTGATTCTTATTCTTCTATTATACTTTTTATTGTGATTCTTAGCGAAATATTCGAGCATCCTATTTTTACCCGTAAACCGATAAAGTGAATCAGGTTGTTGTTCAGTTTATTCGCAAAACCTTTCTTTAATCTTGATGTCCATGATTTTTCAAATATGTATCCATTATTTGTTGAATAATGATTTTGCTATTCATAATTTCATCATAAAACATAAGCGAATTTTTCTTGATCCGGTAATGCCCAATGGCAATTTCGTAAATGGGGACCTTTCTCCGAAGCGCTTCCACCAGCATGTTCGAATCGTAATCAAAGGATTCCCCTGATACGTGCAATAGCCAGGAAAGGGCTTGTCTTGGTACACAACGAAGCCCCGTTTGTATATCCAATATCCGTTTGTGAAATAAAAGAGAGAATAAAAGAGAGGCTGTGCGATTTGCGACTATATTTTTCAAGGGAACTTCCTTTGAATAAAAATTTCGAACGCCCAAAATGATTCCATCGGAAAAAATCGGAGCATAATGCAAAAGCTTTTGGACATCTGGAATTCTATGTTGCCCGTGTGCCCCTACCGTCATAATTGACTCGATCTTCTTTAGATGGTTTAAGATATAGTGAAACCCACTCTTTAATGCACGCCCCTTCCCCCTGTTTTCCTCGTGGTCAATGACGGTGCATCCCTCTATTTCTCTTAATTCAAGAAAGAGGGAGCGGTATTTTTCATCACTTCCGTCATTCACAATCACCACGGTTTCAATTTCTAGTTGCAGGAGATCTTTTACATAATAAATAAATGAGGGTAAAGGATTAAAAGCAGGTATCACGACAGCGACTTGTGCCACAGTGTTTTACCTCCCTTCTTTTACTATTTAAAACTTGTTAATCAGAACTGCCTACCGCCTCAATTGGAAGATGCTTGAAGTGCTGAACATCAAATAGTCCTGTATCCGTTAATTTCAGTTCAGGAATAACGGGTAAACTTAGGAAGGAAAGTGTCAGGAATAGGTGGAAGTTCAAATCCGGATGAATTCTATGAAGCGCGGCGTGTGTTTCCTTGACCTTTTCCTCGGCTTCGGATGCATCGAGTGTTGTCATAATTCCTGCAATCGGAAGGGCCAAAGAGCCGATCACCTTTCCTTCATTCACTACCACCAATCCTCCTTGCATCTCTTGCAAAGCATTTAAGGCAACAATCATATCCGCATCGTTGGTTCCCACCACAATGGCATTGTGCGAGTCGTGTGCAATCGTTGTGGCTACGGCTCCTTTTTTCAAACCAAATCCGTGAACGATTCCCAAGCCGATTGTTCCGCGCGAATGATGGCGTTCGACCACGGCCAATTTTAATAAATCATCTTCAATGGAAGGAACAAAGACGCCGTTTCTAACATCCACTTCCTTGATCAGATGTTTTGTAATCAGTTGATTCGGCATGATGCCAATCACATTTGCTCGATTGCCTTCTTTAAACGGAATGGCCAAATCTGAAGCCGTTATATTTGGGAGATGAACTGAATTTAAAATCGTCTCATCGATGTTCATGGAGATTGTTTCATTTTGCAGCATCTTCCCATTCTCACTGACCTTCACTCCATCTTTCCAAACGGAGGAAATTTTCATCTTATGCAAATCCTCAAGCATGATAAAGTCCGCTGTATACCCTTCGGCAATTGCCCCTTTATCAACTAAACGATAGCATTCCGCTGCATTTAATGTAGCCAGTTGGATAGCCTGCAATGGGTTCATTCCATGCTGGATCGCCAATGAAACAGCATAGTTAATGCTTCCTTCTTCTATTAATTCATCTAAATGTTTATCATCAGTACAGAATGCGAATCTGCGAGCGTTTGCTGACGTAACAGCCGGCAATAGGTCGACCAGATTTTTTGCAGCAGAACCTTCCCGTATCAATACATACAAACCTTGTTTCACACGCTCACGTGCTTCTTCGGCAGTGACGCATTCATGATCCGTTCGGATGCCAGCAGCGCGATAGCCACGCAATTGGTACCTTGATAATCCAGCACCATGGCCATCCACCATCTTATTCGCGTTTTGTGCGAGGGCAATCTTATCAAGCATGTCCGAATCTGCACCAAGAACCGCAGGGAAATCCATAACTTCAGCAAGACCCAAAACTTGCTCATTCTGAATGAAGGGAGCCAAGTCCTTTGCCTTCATCACTGCACCTGCATGTTCAAATGAGGTACAAGGAACACTTGAAGGCAGCATAAAGTAAATATCCATTGTTGCATTTTTGGCATGATCGAGCATGAATTCCATGCCCTTTGAGCCTGAAACATTGACAATTTCGTGTGGGTCGGTAATAACGGAAGTAACGCCATGGGGCAGAAGAATTTGACTGAACTGGGTTGGAGGCAACATAGAAGATTCAATATGAATATGGGCATCGATTAAGCCGGGAATTACGTAGCGCCCGTTCGCATCCTCTACCACTTTTGCCGTAAATTCGTCTTTTTCATCTAGCGCGATAATTTTACCGTCTGCAACTACTATGTTCGCTTTTCTCCAACATAAAGAAAAAACATCTGCTACCAAGGCATTTTTCAATATAAAGTCTGCTTCTATTCTGTTTTGGGATAAATGAATAAATCTTTCAATGCTTTTGTTGTTCGTGACCACGATGCCCATTCCCTTCTTCATCACTTGTTCTTAATTTACAATATATTCTACGGATTTCCTGATTACAACTGCTAAGCCTCTATAGTGAAATCGTACAAGCGGTGAATGAACACTGCTTGTACGATTGAATTGAATGTATGCCGAGCTTAGGTCGTTTCAAGCGCTCCTTTCACGACTTGCCCTGTTTCATTTTTAAAAGCACTAATCGCTATTTCGGTATTTACTGAAACGCCGAGTTCTTGCAATACTGTTCCAATCTCCCGAATAGCCTGCTCCAGCATTTCTTCCGTCGTATTTCCCATATGGCCGATGCGAAACGCCTTCCCTGCCAGATGAGCCAAAGCCCCTGCCACGATGACTCCTTTATGCGATAGCATCGTTCGAAATGCCACATCATCCACACCTTCCGGATATAGCATACAGCTTAGCGTCGGTGCTGCAACCTCTTCTGCTGCCAACGGTTTCATGTCAAACGTGCGGAGGGCAGCACGGACACCACGACCATAGGAGATATGCCGTCTTTCGCGTTCTTCCATCCCTTCATCCAATACAATGCTCATGGCAGTTTGGTATGCATAGATTAAGTTTACCGGAGGCGTTGCGAAGTATTTGGAAGGGTCCTTCATAATCGGAAGCCAATTATTTATATCGCAATAGTAAGCAGGAATTGTTCCCAACTCTTCCCGTGCCTTAAGTGCAGTTTGGTTAAATGCCACAATCGCAAGGCCCGGTGGAATACCAATTGCTTTTTGTGACCCTGTTAATGTGACATCAATTTTATATTCTGGATGTCCATAGGTTTTGCTCATGTTTTCATCCAAAGCAGCCGTAGCTACCACACCATCCAAAATCACAAGAGCACCCGCTTGTTTCACAATAGGAATGAGCGTTTCCAGGTCCGATACTACTCCGGTAGACGTATCGGCATGCGTGATCGTCACTGCTTTATATTGATCCAGCGATAATTTTTCCTGAACAAGCAGAGGATCGACCTGTTTCCCCCACTCTGATTGAAGCACCTCTACCTCAATGCCATATGCTTGTGCAAGTGGGGTAAAGCGGTCACCGAAATAGCCATGGCTAATAACCAGCAGTTTCTCGCCTCGCCCAACGGTATTCACAATCGCCATTTCCATGGCCAGTGTCCCCGAACCTGCTACAATAAAGACTTCTCCGTCTGTTTGAAAGAGCTCCTTTGTTTGTTTAATGGCCTCTTTAAAAATCGCTGCAAATCTTGAATCTGTATGCCCTCTTGTTTCCCTGGCCAACGCTTCATATATTTCATCTGCAACCGGTGTAGGTCCAGGCACTAAAAGCAATTCTTTATTTTTCAAAACACAACAGTCCCCTTTGCTTATATTTATACTTATTTATTCAATTCTTGATATGCCGGAAATTTCCCTCCCATTTACGGAATTTTAATAAAACAATCAGAGATGGTCCGGAAGGAAATTGAAAAATGTCTTACTAGCTCATGACAACTAGCAAGACATCCATCCCCATTTGAACAATATACAATTAATCCCCTGTTTGAAGCGCATCAAAATAGTATTGGAGGCATCCATTCATACCTTTTGATGGTTAGCTGATTTTTTCATACCCCGGCAAGGTTAAAAATTCTACAAAATCTTCTTGCTCAATCAAAGCTTTAAACAGTTCTGCCGCTTCATCGTAACGGCCACTGTTAAAGAACTGCTCCCCAACAGCCTCTTTAATTTGCGCAAGCTCTTCATTTAAAATATCCAATGTCAGCTCAAGCGTCACATTGCGTCCGTCTTCAAGAATTCCTTTAGGATGGCGAATCCACTGCCATACTTGGGTACGGGAAATCTCGGCTGTTGCTGCATCTTCCATTAAATTGTTGATCGGTGCAGCACCATTTCCACGTAACCACGATGCAATATACTGAACACCTACACTGCAATTGACACGAAGACCTTCTTCTGTAATTGTGCCTTCTGGAACTTCAACTAAATCCTCGGCACTTACGTTTACGTCTTCACGTTTTTTATCAATCTGATTAGGCGTTTTCATAACGGCATCAAACTGTTCCATTGCGACAGGTACCAATCCCGGATGGGCTACCCAAGTTCCATCATGGCCATCTGTTGCTTCACGGCGTTTATCTTCGGCTACTTTCGCAAACGCAATGCTATTTGCTTCTTCGTCATTTTTTACCGGAATTTGAGCGGCCATTCCACCCATTGCCGGTGCATTTCGCTTATGGCATGTTTGGATACATAGTGATGTATAAGCTTTCATAAACGGAACAGTCATCGTTACCTGGCCACGGTCCGGCAATATCACTTCCCGCTGGTTTCGAAGACGTTTAATGTAGCTGAAAATATAGTCCCAGCGCCCACAGTTTAACCCTGCGGAATGATCACGCAATTCATACAAGATTTCATCCATCTCAAAGGCTGCAACAATCGTTTCAATTAAAACGGTTGCTTTAATCGTTCCTTGAGGGATTCCTAAATAATCTTGGGCAAAGACAAACACATCATTCCATAAGCGTGCCTCCAAGTGGCTTTCAAGCTTTGGCAGATAGAAGTATGGTCCTGTACCTCGTGCCAGTGCTTCCTTAGCATTGTGGAAGAAGTAAAGTCCAAAGTCAAAGAAACTCCCCGACATCACTTCGCCATCTACCAGTACATTTTTCTCAAGTAGATGCAACCCTCTAGGACGAACAAGCAGAACAGCAGTTTCGTCATTCAGCTTATATGTTTTGCCATTGGATTGCTGTGTTAATTCGATTGTGCGATTTACAGAATCACGCATATTGATTTGGCCTGCAATCATATTCTCCCAAGTAGGTGTGGAAGCATCTTCAAAACAAGCCATAAACATTTTCGCACCCGAGTTTAGAGCGTTAATAACCATTTTACGATCTACCGCTGGACCGGTAATTTCGACACGGCGGTCTTGAAGATCTTGCGGAAGTGGAGCAATTGTCCAGTCTCCCTGGCGAATGCTTTCCGTCTCTTTTAGAAATTGCAGCTTCTCTCCGGCATCAAGACGCTTTTGACGCTCTTCCCGTCTTTCAAGCAATTCTTTCCGGCGTTCATTAAATCTCTCATGAAGTAAGACAATAAAGTCCAATGCTTCAGGCGTTAAAATTTCCTTTGCTTGTTCCGTAAGCTCTCCTACAATTTTAATTCTTTGTGATATAGCCTGCTCCATTTCGATAACCCCACCTTTATATCATCACTTTTAAACCACCTTGACTAAAACTATTAATTTCTTTATTACTAGAATAATAGTTTTAGCCAAGGTGTAATCCTTAATTAAGCAAATTGAGCCGTTTCAGTCGAACCCGCCATTGCTGTAGTAGAAGATGTACCACCGGAAATTGCTTGAGCCACTTCATCAAAATAGCCTGTGCCAACTTCACGTTGGTGCTTCGTAGCTGTATAGCCTTTTTCTTCTAAGTCGAACTCAGCTTGTTGAAGTTTGGAGTATGCTGCCATACCGTTATCTTTATAATCCACAGCAAGTTCAAACATTGATTTATTTAATGAATGGAAACCAGCTAGTGTTACGAATTGGAATTTATAGCCCATTTTCGCAATTTCACGTTGGAATTCAGCAATCTCCTGGTCGGAAAGTTTTGCTTTCCAGTTAAATGATGGTGAACAGTTGTATGCCAACATTTTGCCAGGGAATTTTGCATGAATGCCTTCTGCAAACTCACGTGCTTCTTCAATTGATGGATTGGATGTTTCACACCAGATTAAATCCGCATATGGTGCGTAAGCCAAGCCGCGTGCAATCGCTTGTTTGATTCCGGCATTTGTACGGAAGAATCCTTCTGGCGTACGCTCACCAGTAATAAACTCAGCATCGCGTGGATCAATGTCACTTGTTACCATGTCAGCAGCATCCGCATCAGTACGTGCAATCAGAATTGTATCCACTCCCATTACATCCATTGCCAGGCGAGCAGCAACCAGGTTGCGTACAGCATTTTGTGTTGGAAGCAATACTTTCCCGCCTAAGTGACCGCATTTTTTCTCGGATGCCAATTGGTCTTCCAAGTGAACCCCTGCAGCTCCTGCTTCAATCATGCCTTTTACCAGTTCAAATACGTTTAGAGGTCCCCCAAAACCAGCTTCCGCATCTGCTACAATTGGTGCAAACCAGTCAAAATCGTCATTGCGTCCTTCTGCATGATCAATTTGATCTGCACGTTGCAATGCTTGATTAATACGCTTTACAACTTGAGGAACTGAATTGGCAGGATATAAAGATTGGTCCGGATACATTTGACCAGCAAGGTTTGCATCAGCCGCTACTTGCCACCCCGATAAGTAAATAGCTTTTAAACCTGCTTTTACCTGTTGAACTGCCTGATTTCCAGTTAATGCACCTAGCGCATTAATGAAATCTTCTTCCTGCAAGGATTTCCAAAGACGTGTTGCCCCACGTTTTGCCAATGTTTGTTCCACAATTACGGAACCTTGTAATTTTACGACTTCCTCTGCCGTGTATGCTCTTTCAATCCCTTTCCATCTTGGATTTTCTGCCCAATCCTTTTTAATTGCCTCGATTTTTTCTTGTCTTGTTGACATGAATATTCACACCTTCCCCTTTATTTAAATACACTCTGACAAAAATAATTTATAATTACTGTTCCATAACAGAGGTATTTGTTGTAAATTAATATATAACAGAATGATTTATTTTTCATTATTTTCTGACGAATTACTGTAATATTGGGATGAAATGGGAATATAACGAGATGAAGTATTTAGATTTGTTGTAAATCACAAAGGGGGATTCTAAATATGAAAGTTGAAAATTTACTCGTCAAAAGGGAAGAACTTGAACAATTTAAAATGATTTTAGAGGATTGGATTCCAAAGGATGCCTCTATCGCGATTGCCATAGCAGGGAATTATGTATTCTATAGTCCGAGTACGGCTCATTTTCATTTAAAAATAGGAGAATCCGTTCATCCGCAAAGCATAGCAGCAAGAGTCTTGAGTACCCGGAAGAAAACGGAGATACTATCAGATGACTCATTATTCGGAACACCCTACTATGCTGTAGGTTACCCTATAAGTGTAAATCAGGAGGAGGCTGCTTTAATTATCGTCCTCCCTTCCACCTACTCATCAGAAATACAGGAATCCTATAAATTCCTGACAGGAAGACAGGAAGATGACTGGACACCCATTCCTATCGAACAGATTTCGCATATTGAAAGTCTGCAAAAACGTACTTGGTTCTACTGCAACGAAGAGAAATTTAAAACACCTATTACTCTGAAGGAACTGCAAACGAAACTTCCATCCTGTTTTTTGCGAATTCATCGTTCGTATATCATCAACATCTATTTTATTAAGCGTATAGCGAAAGATTTAACTTCCAATTATATAATTGAATTAAAAAATGGAGTTGAGCTGCCTGTCAGTCAATCATATTTGGGTGACTTACGAAGTGTCTTGGAGTTTTAGAACAGAAGATTGAGTGCAAGTCATTATTATGAGGACCCTTTAGTTTTCGATAAGCACTAATCGAATATTTAAGGTGAAGAACAACCGGGAATAGACCTTTTTATTGTAGAGTTTGGTTACGCATTAGGTTAGTGGGAACAGGCAATTAGGATGTGTCTAAACCCCGACTTGGGGAGTTTAAGGAAAAAGCCATGTTTCGTTGCATAGGAAACGCGCCGACCAAATCCTCCAGATTTTTGATAGTTGGCCGCCTAACGTTTATTTAATAAATAAAAAAACCGCTGAGTACTCAGCG
>NZ_QWEI01000013.1 GCF_003515775.1 Ureibacillus yapensis
TAGGCACATGAAAACCGCTGATATTCAGCGGTTTTTTTATTATTAATAAGAAATATAAAGCGTCTAAAAAGCCGGTTTGAAATCGAAAGAAGAGAAAACGGTCGAATAGAGAGCTTCTAAAAGACGGTTTAAAGTTAATTTAAGCAAAAATGGTAGAATAGAGAACCTCTAAACACCCATTTGGAATGAGATCATGGAAAAACAGTCGAATAGAAGAGAAGGCTTCTAAAGTACCGTTTGAAGTAAACTCGGGGAAAATGTTTGATTAGCGGTGATCTTAAGAAGCATTTGAAGCAATACTGAAGAAAAACACTCGATTAGAAAGCATCTAAAGCAGCGTTGGAAGCAAACTGGTGTAAAAATACTTGATTAGCAGAAATCTAATGAAGTGTCTTCAGCAATCCAGAAGAAAAACACTCGATTAGAAAACATCTAAAGTTAAATTTGAAGCAAACTCATAAAAATATGTTTTGATTAACAGTAATCTAAAAAAAGTGTCTTCAGCAACTCCAAAAAAGACTCTATTAGCCACCTTTGCATAAAGCACAAATTCTCTAAACCAACACACAAAACAGGAAACGCCTTTATTCCTCGAATACATATCACTTAATAACAATAAAAAAATGCAAGTCTCGGTCAATGCATTTATCCGAGACTTGCACTTCACTTTTCTACTGATGATGTGAATGGTGATCTTGATTCATATTGCTATTAGTGGGAGAACTAGTTCCCAGCAGAATTCCTGAAAATAACAGCAGCCCAACACAAGTAATAATTAGAGACAGTCTGTTAAGAGAACTATTCTTTTGAATAGTTGGCTCTTGGGGCATTACCGATTGTCCTTCTTGTTTTATTTGTTTAATCATTAAGATAGTCATAACACCCATCAGCAAGATTAAGACCAAACTAAGGATATAGATATAGGTCGAATCAAGCATCTCTCCAAGCATGGCTCCCATTAATCCACCCATAATTCCGCCGGCCATACCTTCAATGGTCGTCATTAAGTTAAACATGGCGCCCAGAATTAGACCGATACTGATCGCGATAATCATGGAAAGGATACTGTTTAATGAAAAAGGCTGGGTAAGAGCAAGAATCGTTCCCATAATCAGGCCGCTCATTGTACTGAGCACCATTGCTGCCAGCATGACCGTATTGCAGGATACCTTATGCCGTGATGCGAAAATCTTAAAGTAAATTGTGGCTGTAGATAAAACAATTATTAGCAGGACAATGAATTGCAAAACTAGTTTCATGATCATCACGCCTCCTAATCCGAACTAGTGGTGCCCCCCACAAGAACAAGCTCCATTATCATTTTCTTTTTCGCTTGGCAATTTCCATAATGGATTATTGCAGTATTTCGGATCTGCGCCAACCATACTCATGAATAATGGATGATAATTTTCGCAAATATTTAATTCTGTTAATACCCAATCCTCAGGATCTTTTGCATAATGCTCCCAATAATCGCCACCCATGTTCAGACCAGGTACAGCTGGAATCCAAGACTCTGCCAATAACAAATCAGGGTCGCCGTATTTTGCAGCAATTGCACGGATTTCAGGATCATCCAATGCAAGTAAATGTCCATCTTGGATAATCATATCCGTTCCTCCATCAAGCGTCTCGGTAGTCACGGTAGGGAAGTAAAGATGTACATGCCAGTGACCTACCGGCAAGCCCTGGTTTGCGGCTTCACGTTCAGCGGAGCTTGAAATAACTGTGCCGAAACCTAAATGGATGACACCACTGCGCATTCTTTCATACAGACAGTTTAACCAGCCATTTAAAAAGCCTTTTCTTGGGCGATGAATGTGCGGGTTTGTACCGATGGATGCTTCCCACCATCTGAATAATCCTTTGTCAGGGAATCCTGGGTATTGTAAATGATCCGTTTCTGCTTTTACTTTACGAAGCTTATCGCCAAATTCGCCGCCTTCGTGGATTTCAGTGATTTTTCCATTTACTACATCCATGGAAATCCATGGTACTGGACCGATATGGTTGCTTGTGCCGGCAATCACACCAGTAGCATCTTCGTTTGGCAAGAACATCCATGGTCTGCCCAATACGTGGCCTGGCAAATAAGTTTTTCCGAATTCTTCATTTCCTTTATAGAATGTATCTACTAATTTTGGGTTATAAAATTCTCTGTTTTCATCCCAATATTCATCATGATTTGTATACGTTAAATCTGTACCTTCAGGATCAACAATGCGGATACGGCGGGCATTACGGATTTTTTTCCAAGTCCATTCATCAATCGCCTGAATTATTTCATAAGGCATCGTATGGGCTGGGGAAGCAGTTAACTCTGGTGTGATGAACGGCATACGCTGAATTTGGACTTTATTTGCGCGTAAAACCGGACCGCCATAACCCCATAGCAACTTATCATATTTACCTTCCTTCTCCATTTCTTCCCATTCATCCATCCATTCAGCAAGTTCCTTTGTTCTCGCCAAATAGTATTCTACTTCATTATGACCTTTCCATTTAACGATTGGACCTTTATCGACGTGCATTACTTCATATTTTGTTTCATATTTCTCAAGAATCATTTTACACGCTTCAATTACCATTGGGTCGTGCCAATTGTCCACTCGCAGTAATACGCGCTCACCTGGTTTTAGATCCCAGCCTGCATGCAAGCCATGGTTATAAGGCCGTTTTGCAACGGCATCCAAAAATGGCACCAATTGTTCCGGGCTTGTAATATTAACCATCGGAGGACAACGTGGTTTTTGTTTTTCAATAAGGGGTGGTACATCAAATTTTGGTTTATTTTTTAAAACTTTCTCATTGCTTGAAACAGACATCTTATCCCATCTCCTTGAATAGATTGATTTTTCTAAATATTATCACGAGAATTTTTATTCGTGAAATATATATTTAGTCTATTACTTATATGATAAAAGTATAAATCGATTTAAGGAGTGGTAATAAATCCACTAGTGCTCGAAATATTGTTTAAACAATTTTGCAACGGTAGAAAGATACCGACCTTTTAGCCAAATAACGGCAGGCGGCCTTGCCATCACGACGGGATTGGTGATTTGTTTAAAGAGCAGACTGGAGTTCGGGATTGTTTTTTCTGCCGATTTCGGAATAATCGCTATCCCGATATCATAACTAGCCCAAGTTAACAATGTCATTAAATCACTGCTCTCACACATAATATTCGGTTCAAAGCCAAGATTGGCGCACGCCTTCTTTAATGTATCCCCAACGTAGATTGATTCGGTATAAGACGATGTTCCTTTATGTCTTCTTAAAAGCATAAGCGGCTTATCCTTTAGCTCCACCAAATTGATCGATTGCGATTCTTGATTAATTTCCATTGATTTGCTCATAACGGCAACGAATGGTTCTTCGGGGAAGCTAATCGCTTCAAAAAGTTCGTAATCAATAGGGAGGCGGACAATGCCTATTTCAATCACCCGTTTTTCAAGCAGTTCCATTATCCGGTTGGGATCCCCTTCCCAAATCTGAAACTTCACTTTCGGGTATCGATGGTAGAAATCTTTTATTTTTTCAGGCAATAGCTCTGCGCCCAACGAGGGAATCATCCCGATGTTCAATGTTCCGGAAATGCCCTCGGAAATCTCCTTCATTCTTTGCTTCGTTCTTTCCACTACTTCCAGAATTTCCAATGATTTTTCATAAAACACTTTTCCTTCTTCTGTAAGAGTTAAATTTCTTGTATTCCGCTCCAATAGTTTCATATTTAATTCTTCTTCCAGCAATTTTAACTGCTGACTTAAAGGTGGTTGTGCCATATTGAGCTTTTTGGCAGCGAGAGAAATGTTTCCTTCTTCTACTATTGTTGCAAAGTATCTGATTCGCCTAAATTCCATTTCATGACACCTCATTTCTATTTTCTAGGATATTAACATAATTTATATTTTTTAAGTATGAATAGCAACATTTTTTGTATTTCTCCAAATTTTCTGATTATGTTATTTTTTATTTATTCACTTTTTTGTTTTATTACAGTCTTAATATTGAAAACGAAAAATTTAAGAGTATACCAGAATCCTAAAGATATGATTGGAGGCTATAAAATGCAGGGTTATTTAGAACAAAATGATTCAGAAGTGGTTTTGACAGTTCTTGGTCCAATTTCTGCTCAGGAGTTGGGGGTTGTACTCATTCATGAGTCGCTTCTATCTGTGCTGCCAGGCGCAGAGCTTGCTCCAGAGGTTGATATGGATACAAGCGAGATTTTTGCAGCGTTAAAAAGTCAGCTTTTGGCATTTCGCCGTCTGGGAGGAAAAACGATCGTGGATTCTGGCGGTATGTTTCATGGACGTAATGTAAAGCTCTATGAAACCCTTTCAAAAGCTACAGGCATAAATATTGTAGCCTCTACAGGGTTAGGGCCTGAACCATTGCTGAGCGGGTATTTTTTGACGCCGCAAAAGAATCCTCCCATCCCATGGCAAGCTGAACAATTTGCTGATTTATTCGCCAAAGAGGTAACGGAAGGGATTGTTGTGCCTCGAGTAGAGCGTTCAGGTCCAGCGGGAATGGCAACGTCGATTGCCAGCCGGAATGGGTTGACGGAAATAGAGAAGAACCTTTTCCGAGGATGCGCGCAAACGGCTCTTGCAACGGGGGTGCCGGTATCGGTCCAATATGGAGCAAATGCGATGGATGATTTAAACATCCTGCTAAATGAAGGACTTGCTCCAAACCGCATTATTATTGGAGGGCTTGACCGCATTGAGGCAGTTAAGGCAAAAGAAGCAATTGCCATTGCACGACAGGGGGCCATGGTTGCCCTAGACCATATTGGTTGGACGAAGGATGAAGGTTACGTCAATGATGGGGAACGGATTCGATTGATTTTGGAGTTGTTCGAAGAAGGTTTGGGTGATCAAGTTCTGCTATCCACCAATGCAGTGGGAGTGGCAAAAGGATATAAAGCTAATGGCGTTGGATTCGATTATTTGCTGTCCACATTTGTTCCTTTATTGCGTGCAGCAGGATTGAATGAGGAACAAGTGCATTCATTATTAGCAAAAAACCCGCTACGTGTACTGACAGTTGACAAAGTGGCAGTGGCCATTAAAGAAACAATAGCAAGCAAAAATTAAAGGCAAGGAGTGAAGCGGAATGGGAAAGGTTAATACCGTTTTAGGGACAATAGCGACGGAGGAGCTGGGAGTAACGGCGATTCATGAACATATTGGATTTGGTTTACCGGGTTGTGATCTGGATACACAATGGTGGAGCAAAGCGGAAGAAATGTTTGAGACAACCATTCAGAAATTGCAGCGGTTCCGGGAACATGGCGGAAAAACTTTTGTTGACTGCACAGGCATAGGGAACGGGCGGGATATCCCGTACTTTCAGGTGCTTTCCCGTAAAACAGGCGTCAATATCGTTGCGGTGACGGGATTCGTGGCAGGTGATTCCGCACTTCCTTATTTCCGCGACAAATCGATTGAATATCTAACCAATTTATTTGTGCATGAAATTACAGTGGGAATTGACGGGACGAGCGCAAAGGCCGGGGCTGTCAAAGTGGGCGTGAGCCGTGGCGGTTTAAGCGAATTGGATGAACGCATTTATCGTGCAGCTGCAAGAGCCGCTGCAAAAACAGGTGTACCCGTAATCACACATTTATCAACAAACGCAGAGCGGCAAATGGAGTTATTTGAAATGGAAGGGCTTTCGATAGACCGAGCGATAATTGGGCATGCCGATATAGGACCGGATGTAGATGAAGAGCGCGATGTCATGATTGCAAAGCGAGGCGGGTACGTAGGATTCGATACAATTGGCTATGATGCGGAGCTGGAAAATGCCCCTTATTGGTCATGCGGCCGTCAAGAACGGATCCAGCATTTTCTGTCCTTCCTTGAAAAAGGCTATTTAAAAAATGCCGTCATTTCTGCGGATGCGAATTGTTGGCCATTAGGCTGGCCGGGAGTGGAAGGGCATTCTGTTAATTATTTGTTTGAGGAGTTTATACCGGACCTTCGTAAAGCAGGAGTGGATGAGGGAATCATTGAACAGCTTTTAGTACACAACCCTGCCAATATTCTAACGATGCGAGCACCTGTTTTCGTTTAAAAAATAAGCCTGCCGGGTGCGGTTTGGAATGTCTAGAATAAACAAGCTTTGGCCGTATTTATACAAATGGAGGGATGCAATTGATGAAAGCAAATATTATTGACATAGTAAATGAGGGGAAATTTAACCGCTTTCATTTATTCTTATTGGTTACATGCTGTGTAATCATCACCTTTGATATGTTTGATCTTGTGATCTATAGTTCCGTACTCCCACTATTGATGGAGGAATGGTCCATGTCACCGGTGCAAGCGGGCACGATTGGCAGTTACGGGCCCCTCGGAATGATGGTCGGAGCCTTTATTTTCGGAATTCTGTCCGATAAGATTGGGCGAAAAAATGGGTTGATCATCAGTGTATTCTTATTCAGCATTTTTACATTTCTATGTGCATTTGCTCCTGGGCCAAACAGTTTCGGTGCCTTTCGACTCCTTGCGGGTATTGGGATTGGGGGCGTTATGCCGAATGTCCTTGCCCTGATTACCGATTACTCGCCAAAGGACATTCGCAACAAAATGGTATCCATTGTTATGATCTCTTTTCCCGTAGGCGGAATTTTGGCAGCTCTGGCTGGTATGTACTTCATTCCCCATACGGGTTGGAAAAGTGTCTATTGGATTTCCATCATTCCAGTTTTGCTTATTCCCATCTTGTATAAGTTCTTGCATGATTCCCCGGCTCTTTTATTGGCAAAAGGGAAAACGGATGAACTTTGTATCGCGTTGACAAAAGCAAATCCCAAAGTGTCTTTAACGCCCGATATGAAGTTTGAAACATCCACCCTGAAAGAGGATGCAGGCTCTCCTGTTGCAGCCTTGTTTAAGAATAAACGGGCACTTGGCACGGTAATGATCTGGATTGCCTTTTTCATGTGTTTGTTAATGGTAAACGGGATTAATACCTGGCTGCCAAAATTGATGTTTAGTGCAGGATATGAGCTTGGGTCCAGTTTAAGCTTTATGATTGTCCTGAATGTGGGGGCGATTATTGGAACACTGATTCTTGGGTCCCTTGCCGACAAATACGGAGCGAAAAGGGTACTTGTTCCGATGTTTGTCATGGCAGCCGTTTCTTTGGCTCTTCTAGGATTTAAAGCGAACATGGTTGTTTTATATCTGCTTGTAGCCATAGCAGGAGCCTGTACAACAGGAGCTCAAAATATCTCCTATTCGTTTGTAACGCAATATTATCCTTCATTAATGCGTTCTACGGCTGTCGGATTTGCTTCCGGGATCGGCAGGATTGGTGCCATAATCGGGCCAACATTTGGCGGCCTGCTAGTGCAGCTTAATCTGTCCGTCGAAATGAATTTCTTTGCCTTTGCCGTGCCGGGAATTATAGCGGCAATTGCATTCTCATTCGTTCCTCTGAAATATGGCGATTTCAATAAAGAAGCCAGCGAAACGGAAGGAAATAAAGTGGAACAAAATGAACAGGGAAAAGCATATGAAGTCAAAGTTTGATCATAGGAATCAAATTATAAAAGTCTCTTCGCTCATGTAAAGCTTGCTTTATATGGGCTTTTTTTTATCTAAAAATCACATGTTAACGGGCTTCCATTAATAGATTGGGAATAATGGATTTTTTCCGGGGTGATTTTATGAGAGAAAAAAGGTTCCGAAGAAATTTGCTGGCATGGGCATTTATTTTATTTTCTGCATGCGTCGCCCTTGTGGCACAATGGGATAGTAACGTAAATAAATATTATGATCTTGAAGAGTTGAATGCATTTCACTGGCAGAAGCATATGAATGAAGACGAATTTTCCAAAGTAAAACAGGGCATGTCGTATTGGGATGTAGCGAAAGCTGCGAAGGGACAAGGACAACGAGTTGCCGAAGGGGTATATATATGGGAAGATGAAATCCTTTTGACTCAACGTTATGAAATGCACTTTCAAGAAGGAAAACTCCAAAAGAAAGCAATAATCAAAAGCATTGACCATCAAACCGAATAAATTCTGCTGTAAAATAGAAGACGCAAGGTACAGACTTTGAACATTTAACTATATTTGGGTAAACTTAAGGTAATGTGATGAGAGGATTCGGTTAACATGATATTTGAAAAAAACGTACTATCCTTAGAGGAAACACAAAACTTGGCATTTGCGCTGGCAAGAGTATTAGGCCCTCAAGATACCATTACACTGGAAGGGGACCTGGGAGCCGGCAAAACGACATTTACTCAAGCGCTTGCAAAAGGATTGGGCATTACAAGAACGGTCAACAGCCCAACTTTTACGATCATGAAACAATATGAAGGAAGACTGCCATTCAATCATCTGGATGTTTATCGGCTTGAAGATAGCGACGAGGATCTTGGCTGGGAAGAAATTTTCTATGGCGAGGCCGTAACCGTGGTGGAATGGGCTCATTTAATCGAGGACGATTTACCGGATGAACGGCTGGCAATCGAAATTTACAGAGTGGATGATCACGCAAGAAAATTTGTATTTAAACCAATCGGAGAGCGTTACGAACGATTGTGCGAGGAGTTATTGAAATGATTTGGTTAGGAATTGAAACATCGAATTCGCCACTTTCCATCGCAATTGTGAAAGATGGACAACTATTAGCAGAAGTAGTGCAAAACTTAAAGCTTACCCATTCGGTAACCGTAATGCCCGCAATAGAGGAGCTTTGCCAGAAAGCAAACTTAAAACCAGCGGACCTAGATGCCATAGCTGTCGCGGAAGGACCAGGTTCCTATACGGGGCTTCGAATCGGTGTAACCATTGCGAAAACATTGGCATGGTCCCTAAAGAAACCTTTGGTAGGGATTTCGAGCTTGCAGGTGTTGGCGGCAAACGCATCTACATTTAACGGGGTGATATGTACTCTATTTGATGCAAGAAGACAAAATGTCTATGCTGCCGCTTACCGTGGCTCCCAATTGGAGACGGTTATAAAAGACGGCCATTATTCCATCGCAGAATTGTTGGAGACTTTGCAGCATTTAAACGAACCTGTATTTTTTGTCGGGATGGATGCAGCAATTTTCAAAGAGATTATCATCGAGCATTTAGGCGACCGGGCACACTTTGCGCCCAATTCATTGGCTTTGCCACGTGCATCCCATTTAATTGAATTAGCGCAAAAACAACCGCTGCCAAGTGTAGAAGCAGTCCACCATTTTGTCCCCCAATATCACCGATTGGCACAGGCGGAAGCAGAGTGGGTCAAGGAACAGAAAAAGGGGCAATAGAAATGGTACATTATCGTAGAATGACCGCGGAGGATGTCGAGGCTGTCCATGCCATTGAACTAGCTTCTTTCCCAACGCCTTGGACGCTGGATTCCTTTCATTATGAAATGAGGGAAAATCAATTTGCTCACTATCTCGTTGCGGAAAATGAGGAACACCATATTATTGGTTTTTGCGGAATGTGGTTGGTCATCGATGCAGCTCAAATTACGAATGTTGCAGTAATTGAATCGGCGCGTGGTCTTGGAATCGGAGAAGGACTAATGCGAGAAGCAATGAACATCGCAAAAGACCATGATATTGATGTCATGAGTCTGGAAGTGCGGGTTTCGAATGTGGTCGCACAAAATCTTTATCGAAAGCTCGGGTTCCAGGACGGCGGAATTCGAAAAGCTTATTATACAGATAATCAAGAGGATGCTCTTGTAATGTGGGTGAACTTAAAATGAATGAACAATATATATTAGCCATTGAAACCAGCTGTGATGAAACGGCAGCTGCAATCATCAGAAATGGAACAGAAATCGTATCAAATGTAGTTGCTTCCCAAATTGAAAGCCAAAAGCGATTTGGCGGAGTGGTGCCGGAAATTGCATCACGCCATCATGTGGAACAAATAACAATCGTGATAGAAGAAACATTAAAAGACGCCAATATGCAGCCTTCTGATCTGACGGCAGTTGCTGTTACCGAAGGACCTGGATTGGTCGGTGCATTATTGATCGGAATCAATGCAGCAAAAGCATTTGCCTTTGTACATGGTTTGCCTTTAATTCCGGTCCATCATATTGCGGGGCATATCTATGCAAATGCATTGGTGGAACCACTGCAGTTTCCGTTATTGGCCCTTGTTGTATCAGGCGGCCATACAGAATTAGTATTCATGAAAGAACATGGAAGTTTTGAAGTGATTGGCGAAACGAGAGATGATGCAGCTGGTGAGGCTTATGATAAAGTAGCGCGTGTACTCAAAATGCCATACCCGGGCGGACCGCATATTGACCGTATGGCGCACGAAGCAACAGAAGGCATTGATTTCCCTCGTGCTTGGCTTGAAGAAGATTCCTATGATTTTAGCTTTAGCGGATTGAAATCAGCAGTTATTAATTATAAACACAATTTGGAGCAGCGTGGGGAAGAAATTATTCCTGAAAAAGTCGCAAAAGGTTTCCAGGATAGTGTGGTAGAAGTATTGACGAAGAAAACAGTAAGAGCTGCCCGAGAATACAAGGTGAAACAGGTCATTGCAGCCGGCGGTGTATCTGCGAACAAAGGGTTAAGAGAAAGTTTGGAAAAGGCGTTTGAGCAAGAAGGGATTGCTTTCACCGTGCCTCCTTTAAAACTTTGCACAGATAATGCAGCGATGATCGGGGCTGCAGCTGCTCATATGTATAATGCGGGGGTGCGCGGAAATCTGGCGATGAACGGACTTCCGGGCAAAGAATTAAAAAGTTGGATATAAAACTTTTAGCTGTTTCCAGTGGTTTGGAACAGCTTTTTTTCTACTCAAAATAATAATTATTTATCCCCAAGTAGGTTGGTTAAGATGAGTTTTCTAGTATAACATCCTTACTGTTCGGTAGCTTGCTAGCTTTTGTAAAATTTTTCTGAAAACTTATCCACAGGTGAACAATATTTTTAGCAAAATGTCAATACGAACATTCGTACTTATGCACAAAATGTGCATAAGTTGTGGATAAAATGTGGTAAAACTATATATTGTGTTAGTTTTTACACACAGGTATGTGGATAATAATTTTTTTAATTGTGGATAATGTGGAAAAGTGTGTTGATATGTTGATATTACTAAACTATTGCTGTGAATAAAATTGTGGAGATATTTTATCGAAATTTGTCTATTGACCAAGATATATGTAAAGGAATCATGAATAATAAAAATACCATGTACATATGCACATGGTATTACAACATATCTATTATGATGAAATAATATTGTCCAGTTCTTCATTCAGTTCCAGCCACTGCATTTCAAGTTCATCATGTTCTAACTTGAAAGAATCCAATTCACTTTGATAGCTCACGACTTTTTCATGATCTTTGAAGATTTCCGGTTCACAAAGCTTTGCTTCAATCACAGCCATCGATTCACTTAAGCTGGCCATTTTGTTCTCGAGCTCTTCAACTGTTCGCCGGATTTGCCGCTCCCGTTTTTTCGCCTCTTTATCGATTTGGGAAGTAGAGCCTTTAATTGGAGCAGCCTCTGCAGCAGTTTTCGATGCATTCTTTTGCGCTGCCAATTTCATCTGCGCCAATTCTTCGAGTTCCTGCTTTTTCTCCAAGTAATAATCATAGTCGCCTAAATATTCAAAAGAGCCGGTTTCCGACAATTCAATCACCTTTGTTGCGATGCGGTTGATAAAATAACGGTCATGCGATACGAACAGCAAGGTTCCCGGATAATCAATCAACGCATTTTCCAACACTTCCTTGCTATCCAGATCAAGGTGGTTCGTCGGCTCATCCAGCACGAGCAAATTGGCTTTTTGCATCATCAACTTGGCGAGGGCAAGCCGTGCTTTTTCTCCGCCCGATAATGAATTTACCGGTTTTAGAACGTCATCGCCGCTAAATAGAAAGCGCCCCAGCACAGTACGGATCTCTTTTTCATTTAACAGCGGCCATTCATCCCATAATTCATGCAGAATGGTTTTATTGCCTGTCAGTTTCGCTTGTTCTTGGTCATAGTAGCCGATTTTCACGTTTGTTCCGTAACGAATATCCCCTGATTGAATCGGCAAATCTTTAATAATCGTTTTTAGTAAGGTAGACTTCCCGACGCCATTCGGGCCAACCAAGGCAATTCGGTCTTCGCGGAAGATGCGCATTTGAATGTTTTTAGAGATTGTTTTTCCTTCATATCCGATGCTCAAGTTATCAACAGAGAGCACATCGTTTCCACTCTGGCGTTCGATGGTAAAGCCGAAATTCGCTGAAGCTTCGTCTCCATCGGGCGCATCCATCCATTGTGTGCGTTCGAGAACCTTTCTGCGGCTTTGGGCCATTTTTGTTGTCGATGCGCGGGCAATATTTTTTTGAATAAATGCTTCAAGTTTTGCTTTTTCATCTTGCTGCCGTTCAAACATTTTCATGTCGCGCTCATAGTTTTTGGCTTTTTCATCTAAGTAGGCACTATAATTTCCAACATATTTTGTTACATGCGTTCTGGAAACTTCGTAAACGGTAGAAACCACCTGGTCAAGGAAATAGCGGTCGTGGGAGACGATTAGAATCGCACCTTCATAACCTTTCAAATAGTTTTCCAGCCAGCTTAATGTTTCAATATCCAAATGGTTGGTCGGCTCGTCCAATATTAATAGATCCGGTTTGCTTAATAAAAGTTTAGCCAAAGCCAGGCGTGTGCGCTGCCCGCCGGAAAGGGAAGCAATCGGTTTATCGTAATCTTCCGGAAAGAACTGCATTCCATGGAGGACCGAACGAGTATCCGCTTCATACTGATAGCCCCCAGCATCTTTAAAATCATGCTGCAATTGGTCATAGTCAGCCATGATGCGAGCGTAGTTTTCGGCATTTTCGTAAACAGCTGGATCGGCCATTCGTTGTTCAAGAGAACGCAGCGCAGCTTCTTGATTCTTTAATTCGGCGAAAATGGTCATCATTTCATCCCAGATGGATAATGAGGATTCCAGTCCGGCATGTTGTTCCAAATAGCCGACTTTCACATCTTTTGGAATGATAATTTCGCCGGAATCGTACGACAGTTGGCCGGCGATAATTTTAAGCAAAGTGGATTTTCCTGCACCATTGCGGCCCACTAATGCCACGCGATCTCTATGCTGGACTTCCAACTTTACTCCGCTGAGTATTTCATCTGTCACAAAAGATTTATATAATTGATTTACTTGTAAGACAATCATTTTTACACCTCAGTTCACTTATTTCTAGTTTAATGGAAGAGGAATGGCTTCGCAATGAGGGTGCTTTACATATTTGAGCATGTTTAGTAATATGAAAACAATTTCTGCCATTTTTGAACAAAAAACTGTAACTGTCGCAAATATGCCTTGGTAAATAGGTTATATACAAGTGTATAATAATAAAAAATGATGAGGGGAATAGATAGGAGGAAAATGAGTGAAACATGATTTGAAAATTCCTCAAGCAACAACCAAAAGACTTCCTCTCTATTATCGCTTTTTGCAAAACTTCGCCAATGAAGGGAAACGGAGAATTTCCTCGCAAGAATTAAGCGAAGCGATGAAAATCGACTCAGCCACGATTCGAAGAGACTTCTCCTATTTTGGTGCGTTGGGCAAAAAGGGATATGGATACGATGTATTATATTTGCTTGAGTTTTTCAGACAAACACTGGATCAAGACGAAGGGGCGAATGTTGCATTAATTGGTGTAGGGAACTTGGGGAATGCATTTTTGAAATATAATTTCCAAAAAAACCATAACACGCGGATTGTGGTAGCATTCGACTCAAAAGCGCCGCAAGAAGGAACCGAAATTAACGGCATTCCTGTCTATCATCCGGACCGCCTGGAGGAAATGTATCATGCCTATCATGCGGAGCTTGCAATCCTGACGGTGTCTTCCCGGTCGGCCCAAATCATGGCAGATCGTTTGGTCGCAATCGATGCAAAAGGGATTTTAAACTTTACACCCGTGCGCTTAAATGTACCGGATTCTCTGAAGCTTCTTAATATTGATTTATCGGTTGAATTGGAAGCGTTAATCTATTTAATTCGCAATAGCGATTAATAGGAAGTTGTTTCATTATCTAATGGCAAATTTCAACAAGATGCGCTAAAATATACATATAATAGAGGAGGTGGCTACAATGGTTGTGCATTTAAATGCAATATCACCATTTGCCGTAGTTATTATTTGTGTAGTAGCCCTATTGATTTTTGGACCGAAGAAATTGCCTGAATTAGGAAGAGCGATGGGTACAACTCTTCGTGAGTTCAAAAAAGGAACAAGTGGGTTATTGGATGAAGAAGACGAAAAGAAAAATGTCTCTGTCATTGAACAAAAAGATTCAGATAAAGAAAACAAGTAAGTTAAGGATGTCTATTTTTTATGAATCCAAAAGAACTCACTGTTATTGAACATATAGAAGAACTAAGAAAACGACTGCTGCTTTGTGCCGTCTTCTTCGTTCTTGCATTAATTGTGAGCTTTTATTTAGCTAAGCCGATTATTAAATATATTCAATATGGCGAACAAGCGCAGCAATTAACGTTGAATGCTTTCAATGTAGGCGACCCGCTTACTGTCTATTTGGAAGTAACATTTATCGTGGCATTTATCATTACATCACCGCTTATTCTGTATCAGCTTTGGGCATTCATCACGCCCGGCTTGCATGAAACCGAACGCAAGGCGACTTTGAAATACATTCCATATGCATTCGTGCTGTTCATTGTTGGACTGGCATTTGGCTATTATATTCTATTTCCAAATGTTATGAACTTTATGATGAATCTATCGAACGAACTCGACATTCAGCAAACGATAGGAATTAACGAGTATTTTGGCTTTTTGTTTAAGCTGGTCGTGCCATTCGGTTTAATCTTTGAATTGCCGGTCGTGACGCTTTTCTTGGCTCGAATTGGAATTCTGGATCCGAGTCTTATGGTTAAGTTCCGTAAATATTCTTATTTTGTTCTTTTTGTAGTGGCTGTTTTAGTGGCGCCGCCTGATCTCATTTCGTACATACTGATTTCAATCCCTTTATTCGTTCTTTATGAGATTAGTATTTTCATAGCGCGGATTGGCTATAAAAAATACCAGGCTGCCGAAGCAATTCGCATACAAGAAGAAAAAGAACAGGAACAGAAAAATCAGGTGGAAGAGCTTTTGGCTGAACAACAACGTCAAATAGAAGAAATGACCAAGCAAAATTAAATTTAAATAAAATTAAAGCCTATTTTCATTCGGGAATTTTCCGATGAAAATAGGCTTTTTTATTACTTCGGCAGCTGATCGGTGATTTGCTGCAGCTTGTCTGCATTCATTTGAATAATGGTCACGAAGCCATTTAACATCATGTGTGCAATAATCGATGTAAGCAACCTTTTCGTCTTGTAGTAAAGGAAGGCAAAAATAAAACCGCTGATCGTATATAAAATAATGTGTGAAAAATCTAAATGGATTAGGGCAAAGACAATACTGCTGATGATGGCGGAAACCCAAAAACTTTGCGTTTGGACTAATGAGCCAAACACCACGCGACGGAATACGAACTCTTCCAGAATGGGTCCAAATAAAACGGATGCCAGAATCATGATTGGCGCAATTTCAGTCACTTGCATGATTTTTTGCGTGTTTTCGGAACCGTAGTCGATGCCAAGCGCCAACTCAATTGTAGCGCCTATTGTTTGCCCAAGATAAACAAGGAAAAAACCGATGATCCCCCAGCCAATCGAAACTGGAATTGATGCTTTTTCTCCCTTAAATACATGCCAGAAGTTCTTATTTTTAGAGATTAGGAATATACAGACTAAGAAGGCTATTGCAAAACTGACCGAAGACCACCAGCCTGCCAATGCAATGCCTTCATTTCCATCTTGTTCAAAAAATTGAAGGAAGAATGCTCTCACGGGTTGAATTAATAATAGGAACCCGGATAATTGGGCTGCTATGTAGGTAAGCAGAATATAGAAAGCTGTTTTTTGTGTTTGAATTTTGGTTGGCGTACTCAGAAATAATCCCTCTTTCTAAAGCGAATTGTTTAAAACCTGCCGGATGATGCTAAACTATCACAGGCATTGAAGAAATAGTGCATAATTTCACTTCTCTTTTATTGTAGAGGAATATGGAAAGAAAACAAAATTTTTTTGCGCTTCATACTTGCAAAAACAGAATCAATTCATTATTATAATAATTGTGTTAGCACTCATATGGAGAGAGTGCTAATAAAGTTATATAAATTACAATTTGTAGGAGGTTGTTTCACTTGTTAAGACCATTAGGTGATCGTATCATTATCGAACTAGTTGAGGTGGAAGAAAAAACAGCATCAGGACTAGTACTTCCAGATTCAGCAAAAGAAAAGCCGTCAGAAGGTAATGTAATTGCTGTAGGAACTGGTCGTGTACTAGATAACGGCACACGCGTCGAGCTTGACGTAAAAGAAGGAGATCGCATTATCTTCTCTAAATACTCAGGCACAGAAGTGAAATACGAAGGCAAAGAATACTTAATTCTTCGCGAAAATGATGTACTAGCCGTAATTGGCTAATACCCTATTAAACATAAAATGAATCTTAAGCAATAAGAGCGCCCATAACAACTTAAGCGCTCCCTTAGCTACTTTTGATTTTGAATAGAATTAAAAATTTGGAGGTAGACAAAATGGCAAAAGATATTAAGTTCTCTGAAGAAGCACGTTCTTTAATGCTTCAAGGTGTAGATAAATTAGCGGATGCAGTAAAAGTAACATTAGGGCCAAAAGGACGCAACGTCGTATTGGAGAAAAAATTCGGTTCTCCTTTAATCACAAATGATGGTGTAACAATCGCGAAAGAAATCGAATTGGAAAACCCATACGAAAACATGGGTGCAAAATTAGTAGCAGAAGTTGCTTCCAAAACAAACGAAATCGCTGGTGATGGTACAACAACTGCAACGGTATTGGCACAAGCAATGATTCGCGAAGGTCTTAAAAACGTAACTGCCGGAGCGAACCCAGTGGGAATCCGCAGAGGGATCGACAAAGCGGTAGCTGCAGCTTTGGGAGAATTACAATCGATTTCACGCCCGGTAGAAAACAAAGAATCAATCGCTCAAGTTGCCGCTATTTCTGCTGCAGATGAAGAAGTGGGCGATTTTATCGCGGACGCTATGGAACGCGTTGGCACTGATGGTGTTATCACAATCGAAGAATCAAAAGGTTTCACTACTGAATTGGACGTAGTAGAAGGTATGCAATTCGACCGTGGATATGTTTCCCACTACATGGTAACAGATACTGACAAAATGGAAGCTGTATTAGACAACCCTTATATCTTAGTAACGGATAAAAAGATTTCAAACATTCAAGAAATCTTGCCATTGCTTGAACAAGTGGTTCAACAAAGCCGTCCGCTATTAATCATTGCGGAAGATATTGAAGGGGAAGCTCTTACAACATTAATCTTGAACAAATTACGCGGTACATTCAATGTTGTAGCTGTTAAAGCGCCAGGCTTCGGTGACCGCCGTAAAGCGATGCTTGAAGATATTGCTGTATTAACTGGTGGCCAAGTCATTACTTCAGACCTTGGTTTGGAATTAAAAACAGCGGATGTATCTTCATTAGGCCGTGCTGGTAAAGTTGTTGTTTCAAAAGACAACACGACAATCGTTGAAGGTGCAGGAAACAGCGAAGAAATCGAAGTTCGCGTGAACCAAATCCGTTCTCAAATTGCAGAAACGACTTCTGAGTTTGATAAAGAAAAATTACAAGAACGCCTTGCGAAGTTAGCAGGCGGTGTAGCAGTAATCAAAGTTGGTGCTGCAACTGAAACTGAATTAAAAGAACGCAAACTTCGCATCGAAGACGCATTGAACTCAACACGCGCTGCTGTTGAAGAAGGAATTGTATCCGGTGGTGGTACGGCGCTTCTAAACGTATATGGTGCAGTTGAAAAAATTCTAGAAGAAGTAGAAGGCGACGTAGCTACTGGTGTACGCATCGTATTGCGTGCTCTTGAAGAACCAGTTCGTCAAATTGCTAACAATGCTGGTCTTGAAGGTTCAATTATCGTAGACCGTTTAAAACGCGAAGAAATTGGCGTAGGTTACAACGCTGCAAATGGCGAATGGGTAAACATGATTGAAGCAGGTGTTGTAGACCCAGCGAAAGTAACGCGTTCAGCACTTCAAAACGCTGCATCTGTAGCTGCATTATTCTTAACAACTGAAGCAGTAGTAGCAGACATCCCAGAACCAGCTGGAGCAGGCGGCGGAATGCCTGACATGGGCGGAATGGGCGGCATGATGTAATAAAGCCGTCAATCCCTTGATATATAAGGGTTTGTATGTAAGGTGAAAGTGATTTGCTAACATTTTGCTAACATAGAGGATAATTTTAGAGGCTTCTCATGAGTTGTGAAAACTTTTGGGAAGCTTCTTTTTTCATTTCTTTTGTAACGTGGAGATAGACATTCTTGGTGATTTGATCATCTGAATGACCAAGTCTATCCATAATTTGTTCTAGTGCTACACCAGCTTCTGCAAGAAGTGATGTATGTGTATGTCGTAAAGAGTGTGGGGTTAATTCAGTGTTTAAATTTGCCAGTGTTAGCAGTCTTGCCATTCTTAGTTGTACCATTTTGATAACAATCGGATAACCCGGCTGTCGTTCAGTTTTTGCAAAGATGAAGTCCTGATTGTTGTAATCATTACCAAATTGCTGAATGATTTTCTCTTGCTCTTCATTGTGCATTTTTAAAGCTTGAATCACATCTTCATCCACAACAACTTTTCGTCGGGATTTTTTCGTTTTAGGCGTTACTAAAAGAAATTTTACCGTATTATTGTTGGGATTATAATACGTTTTTGTAATACTGATTGTCTGATTCACAAAATCAATATCTTTCCACTTGAGTGCAACGAGTTCTCCAACCCTAATACCTGTCTTGCCTGATTATAAAAGGAGAGATGTTATTGAAAAAAATTAGTTTAATTTTGTTTTTGACACTTATATCAATTGGATTACTTAGTTGTCAACAAAACAGTGTATCGACTAACATCGAGAACAATTCTTTAACTATCGGAATGATAGTTGCAAAGGAAGAAGCAAGAATACTAGTTGTTGCTGGGGCAACACCGGAGGATATAACCAATTTAACTACACAAGAAATTATTAAAAAATATGAAGATGGGGCTTGGTTTACAATTAACCAAGAAGAACTGGGTCAAGACCTTAAAGTAGGTATGAAAGTTAATGTATGGTATGACACAATGGATTCTTCATTGCCTGGTTCTGGCAATGTAACAAAAATAGAGATACTCTAAGTTTTATTTTCCATCCATTTTTTCCAGATTGTGAAGATTTACATTTAAACTAAATGAGGCTTTAGTAAACAAGCAAAAAGTAGTAAACACTATCTTGATCTTCAACAATCGGGCGCAATTCTTGAAAAAGAATTGTGCCTTCTTCGATTTTAGGGCTAGATTCGTTATATTTATGGCTTTGAAAAGGGTAAAAGATCTAATGTTGTTTGAAGTAACATCATAAGGGGAAAATGTATCAGAGGTTAATTTGTGACAGCTTACAAAGTGTGTAAAAAGCATTTCTTAACTTTTTATTCTTTGGCATTAAAAATAAGATAGGAGATGATTTTGATGAGAAATCCACATCTAACAGATCCACGCAAGAAATTTTATACAGCAAAATTCCCCGATCAAGAGCAGAACACTCCAGCGCTAGAGAATGAAATGCACCCTGAACCTGACTGCGGGGAAGAATCATATAAAGGATACAATCGACTGGAGGGGCGCAATGCCTTAATTACCGGTGGCGATTCTGGAATTGGGCGTGCCGCCGCCATTGCCTATGCGCGGGAAGGGGCAAATGTGGCTATCCAATTCTTCCCTGGTGAAGAAGAAGATGCAAACGAAGTCAAAGAACTAATTGAAAAAGCGGGCAGAAAAGCGTTGTTGCTGCCATATGACTTGCGGGAAGATGGCGCAGCGACAGAGATTGTTGCAAAAACTGTGGAAGCTTTTGGCTTTTTAGACACGCTAGTATTGAATGCTGCGCAACAAATTGCACAGCCGACTCCTAGTGATTTAACAATCAACCAAGTGCAGGATACCTTCAAAGTAAATGTCATTAGCATGTTTGAGACCGTAAAAGCTGCCGAAGAACATTTGGAACCGGGAAGTGCAATAATTACTACCACATCGGTTCAATCTTTCAATCCATCCACATTTTTAATGGATTATGCCGCTACAAAAGGTGCAATAAGCAACTTTACGATCAACCTCTCCTCATACTTTGCTTCTAAGGGGGTGCGTGTTAACGGGGTTGCGCCAGGACCAATTTGGACACCTTTGCAGTTAGATAACGGACAATTGGATGGACAAATCCCTGAGTTTGGCCAAAACTCTCCTCTTGGCCGTGCGGGACAGCCAGTAGAGCTTGCGCCGGTGTATGTTCTTCTAGCCTCTGATGAAGGGAGCTATATCACGGGTCAGATTTATGGGGTGACAGGTGGAGAGTCAATCGACTTGTAATCTAAAGTGAGACTCAGGTTCTCACTCGCATCATGTTAATGAAAAACCCAATAAATTTTAATTTGCCTGCTGCAGTTAGTGACTAGTATCCAAATGCAGCAGGCTTCTAATTGCTTTTCATTAATAATAGTTTTCAACAATCGGGCGCGATTGTTGAATAAGCGTCTTTATTCTTCCTCTAGGGGAGTTGAATTTTACAATAAGTGATGCAAAAAATTCATCAAGTTGTTTATAATAGTGATACACAAAGTTATGACGGGTGGTTTTTAGGGGGTAGCCTAAAATGCCACTCCTTAAAATCCTTTGATATATGGGGGTTTTTAGTGGAAGAATGATAAATGTTCATACTTTTGCAGTAAGCAAAATATGCTCACTTTTTTCACAAAAACCATCTTATCAGAGAAGGTCTTTCGTCAGTTTAATGAACTGATGGGAGGCCTTTTCTTCCATTTTGGCGGTCATCCAAGCGTTAAATATTCATTATTGTATTTATGTCTGTAATGCCTTAACGCTGCTGAATCTCCTTTAATCCCACACCTCCTAGAATCTATTAAGCTATTTACCTCTATTTGATTCCCTTTTGTTATGGCATGGATCCGTTTATTTTGGCATTGGTAACGGTTTTCAATAATATATTTATTTTCCTCGATTGTTATTTTAGTTAGTGATATTATATGACCGTTTTTTGGGGTACTAGAGGAAATAGGCTGAGAATTTACCAAAATGAATTTAGAACCCTTCCATTTAGAATTTATGAAAATGAACTTTCCTGCTAAAAGACTTTCTCATTGAATATTAGATAATCTAAAAGGAGATTATATCCTGTGAAAATGGAAGCTTAAAAAGGATAATTATTTGTGAGATGTAGGATGAAAAGTACAACTAATATGACAATAAGCTATACAACTTGAATGGAGGAGAGAGTTTATGTTATATCCAACTGCTACGGAAAGCCGTGTTGTTGTAGATTTAAGTGGAGTTTGGAAATTTATGATTGATAAAGAAGTGGAACCAATTGAGGTGTCACAAGCACTGCCAACGAATCAAGTAATGGCTGTTCCTGCTTCATTTAATGATCAGACGGTGATAAAGGATATCCGCGAGCATAGCGGTTATATTTGGTATGAAAGAGAATTTAGTATTGCCAAAGCATTACGTAATGAAAGATTAGTCTTACGTTTTGGTTCTGCTACTCATGAAGCGTGGGTGTACTTAAACGGCAAAGAAATCACTTATCATAAAGGCGGATTCACTCCGTTTGAAGTAGAAATCAATGACTTTTTACTAGAAGGTGCAAACCGTTTAACGGTTCGTTTGAGCAATCTGTTGGATTATACGACTTTACCAGTTGGTAACTATAGTGAAAAGAAAGGTCAAAATGGCCGCATTATTCATAAAGTGGACGAAAATTTTGACTTCTTTAACTATGCTGGCTTGCATCGTCCAGTCAAAATTTATTCTACTCCGCGTGACTACATCGAGGATATTGTTATCGTACCTGAAGTAGATTTAGTGTCTAAAAAGGCGAATGTACAAATTTCTGTAAAAGCAACAGGAAATTTCGATGAAGTACGCATAACGATTTTTGACGAAAAAGGTCTGCAAGTGGCTCAAACTTCAGGTACAGATGTGAACGTGGCTATTGAAAATGTTCAGTTGTGGCAGCCACTGAACGCTTACCTTTATAAAGCAAAAGTGGAAGGCATGAAAAGTGGGGAAAGTATTGATGTTTATGAAGAGTCATTCGGTGTCCGCAAGGTTGAAGTAAAGAGCGGCAAATTTTTGATTAACGGTGAACCGTTCTATTTTAAAGGCTTTGGTAAACATGAAGATGCTTATGTGAACGGTCGTGGCTTGAACGAAGCTTATAATGTACTCGATATCAATTTGATGAAACAAATGGGGGCGAACTCATTCCGTACGTCTCACTATCCATATTCAGAAGAAATGATGCGTTTATGCGACCGTGAAGGAATTGTCGTGATTGATGAAACACCAGCCGTTGGATTGTTCGCCGCATTTAACTTCGATGTGTCTGCATTAGAAACGGGTGACCAAATAGAAGATGATACTTGGGAAAAAATGAACACGACTGAAGCTCACCAACAGGTTATCCGCGAATTAATTGATCGTGATAAAAACCATGCCTGCGTGGTAATGTGGTCGATTGCCAATGAGGCTGCGACTTTTGCACAAGGTTCTTATGAATATTTTGAACCTTTATTTAGTTTGACTCGTGAACTGGATCCGCAAAAACGTCCATGCACGTATGTAAATATTATGTTCGCAACGCCAAACGCTGACAAATGTACAGATTTAGTTGATGTCATTGCCTTAAACCGCTATTATGGCTGGTATGTACAAACAGGTGATTTAAAAACGGCAGAAGAAAAGACTCGTCAAGAACTTGTACAATGGCAAGAAAAATATCCAGATAAACCTATTATGTATACGGAATATGGTGCTGATACGGTAGCTGGATTTCATAGTGCATACGGTGAACCATTCTCTGAAGAATATCAAGAAGATTATTATCGCTTGAATAGTAAAGTATTTGATGAAATTCCTAACTTTGTCGGCGAGCAATTATGGAATTTTGCTGATTTCCAAACAAAGTTTGGCATTGTGCGTGTTCAAGGGAACAAAAAAGGCATTTTCACTAGAGAAAGAGAACCCAAAATGGTTGTACGTTATTTAAGCGATCGTTGGACCAACATTCCAAACCTTGGATATAAGAAATAATTGTCAACTACTGTAAAGATGCTCAAAAAGATGGAGATAGGGAATCCGTATATCTGCGCTTTTTTGTTATCTCCAGCATCAATTTTCATGAAAAGTTTAAGACCTAGTGAAATGGGTTACAGTAATTACATGAATTATCTTTGACCATTGTCAAAGGGGAGTAGCTTTGGAATGGATTTTTCTATTCTACAATAAAGTCGTCAATACGTGAACTACCATATCACCGGCTTTATTGGCAGGAAATTGCTAAGCGAGACCTTTGCCTTTTAGGCAACAGGTCTCGCTTTTTTATGGCTTTCCATCTATAAAGGTTTGAAGAGGAGCGATAAAATGGACTTTTACCAAAAGAGTATAGAAGAAGTACTAGAATCAGTTGACTCTGCGAAGGATGGTCTTACGCAAGAAGAGGCCAAAAGCCGCTTAGATAAAGATGGCTATAATGAAATCAAGGATAAAGAAAAAGTCCCGACATGGAAGCTGTTCCTGGAATCATTTAAAGATCCGATGGTCATTGTTCTTTTAATTGCTGCAGCTGTACAAGTTGTTCTAGGTGAAGTCGTAGAATCGTTGATCATTTTGCTTGTATTACTATTGAATGCCGTTATTTCTGTAGTACAAACAAAAAAAGCGGAAGGTTCATTGGAAGCATTAAAGAATATGTCGGCGCCTTCAGCGATAGTTATCCGAAATGGCACGAAACAGACCATACCGGCACGAGAACTTGTTCAAGGTGATATTGTTCTATTAGAAGCAGGAAATTATGTCCCTGCAGATGGGCGGATTCTAGAAAGTGCTTCTTTAAAGGTAAACGAAGGAATGTTGACCGGGGAATCAGAGTCTGTTGAAAAACATACGAAGCCGATTCCGGAAAAGGCAGCTTTAGGGGATCGGAAGAACATGCTATTCAGCGGTTCGGTTGTTGTTTATGGCCATGGTATGTTTGTTGTTACCGGTACATCGGAAAAAACCGAAATTGGTAAAATTGCCGATTTGCTGGCTACGGCAGAAGCAAAACAAACACCATTGCAGCGTAAACTGGATGCATTTAGTAAAAAATTAGGAATCGCTATTCTCATTCTATGTGTCTTCATCTTCGCGCTGCAAGCCGGTCGCATTTGGTTAGGAGATGATGTGGTAGACACAGGCACAGCCATGCTCGATGCGTTAATGTTTGCTGTAGCTGTAGCTGTAGCGGCAATTCCAGAAGCATTATCTGCCATTGTAACCATCGTTCTATCTGTAGGTACAAACAAAATGGCAAAACAAAACGCGATCATCCGAAAACTTCCTGCGGTTGAAACCTTAGGATCTGCCACTGTCATTGCGACAGATAAAACAGGTACCTTAACGCAAAACAAGATGACCGTTACGGATTATTATATTCCGGGTTCTGCTGGCAAAACGTTTGATCAGGATCCAAATCAATGGAATCTGTCACAACAAATGCTCGTAAACGTAGCAGCGTTATGCAATGATTCCTATATTAACAACGATGGCCAAGAAATCGGCGACCCTACAGAAGTCGCATTGATTCAATTCGCTAACAAAAATAATAAAGATTATGAGGAAATTCGTAAAACGTATTTACGTGAAGCGGAGCTGCCATTTGATTCCGACCGGAAATTGATGTCTACTGTCCATACAATCAATAACAAGCGGATGATGTTAACAAAAGGCGGCCCAGATGTTATGTTCGGCCGCGCTGATTATGTTTTGATTGACGGAAAAGAAGAGCCGCTAACAGAAGAAAGATTGGCGCAATTTGTGAAAGCAAATGAAGATTTCTCGAATCAAGCTTTACGCGTTTTGGCATACGGCTATCGAAAATTACCTCAAGATCAAACAACAATTGATGAAAATGATGAAAATCATCTTGTATTAGTCGGTCTGACTGCTATGATTGATCCTCCTCGTGAAGAAGTCTATGATGCTATTAAAGATGCAAAAAGTGCCGGGATTAAGACTGTCATGATTACCGGTGACCATAAGACGACCGCTCAAGCCATTGGACGCGATATCGGTATAATTGAGGACGGGGACTATGCTCTATCTGGGCAAGAATTAGATGCCATGACAGATGATGAGCTGGATGAAAAGCTGGAACATATTTCTGTTTATGCCCGAGTTTCACCGGAGAATAAGATTCGCATTGTCCGTGCATGGCAAAGAAAAGATAAAACTACGGCGATGACTGGTGATGGTGTAAATGATGCACCGGCATTAAAGCAAGCAGATATTGGTGTTGCGATGGGAAGCGGAACGGATGTTTCCAAAGATGCCGCAGCGATGATTTTAACAGATGATAATTTCGCATCCATCGTGAAGGCTGTAGGTGTGGGCAGAACTGTCTATGATAATATTAAAAAGGCAATAGGTTATTTGTTTGCAGGTAATTTAGGTGCAATCATTGCGATTCTTTATGCAGTGCTATTTAGTTTGCCAAATCCTTTCACCGCGATCCAGTTGCTATTTATCAACCTGGTAAATGACTCAATCCCTGCCATAGCACTGGGTACGGAAAAACAGGAACCAAATGTGATGAAGCGGAAACCGCGTGACCCCAATGAAGGACTTTTTGCTGGTGGTACCTTACAAGCTATTGTCGTTCGTGGTGCGTTGATTGGTATTGCCGTCATCATTTCTTTTTATATCGGTTTGGAACATTCAAATGAAATGGGAGTAGCGATGGCCTTTACGACTTTAATTTTATCAAGAACCCTGCAAACATTTGCTGCACGCTCCAATACACAAACAGCTATAGGTGCTGGCTTCTTCAGCAATAAGCAGGTAATCATCGCCGTATTATTAGGTTTTGTGTTTTACGGATTTACCGTATTGCCATTTACGCGAGAGATCTTTGGCATTCCTGCCGAATTTGGTTTTGGTGATTTCTTGGTTGCAGGTGGACTTGCACTAGCAGCAGTAATATTAATGGAGATCATTAAAATCATTCTTAAAGCATTGGACTCTGAATAATATATATAATGAAGGACTAGCAATAGGCTAACATAGTGGAATATCATGGAGGGAGGCTTCTCATTAGTTGTGCAAACTTTTGGGAAGCTTCTTTTTCCATTTCTTTTTGTTATGGCGGAGATAGACATTTTGATGATTTAATGAAGATTCCACGTGGATGTAGTGGCTTAGGCTTAGCAGAAATGCCACAAGGATGTGACGGTTTTAGTCCGATTTTCCGTTGCTTCGCTTCCAAACATTGATATAAAGGCATTAAAGGTCACGGGATAAATTCTCGTGACCTCTTTTTAATCTGCAAATTGTCGGGATTTGTAGATATTGTATTCTAAATATGCACGTGAGATTCAAATCATTCAGGAAGAAAACCTATTGAAGCATTAACGCGCCATTAGGTTCCGGCAACTCATCTTTCATAATTTGATTCATTTTGCAAAAATGTTCAAAAAAGTTATGTGCCAGTTCTTGTTCCTCTGTATCCTTCTTCAAAGAAACGATATCACGTAAAATTTGAGCCATCCAGACATTATCAAAATAACGGGATTTCCCTGTATTCCAAGTCATTTTGCCAGGAGTTTTTTCATTTAAATAATATTTCCAGAAAAGCATCTTATCCGATTCCTGTTCTGTAAGCTGCAGTCGGTATTCTGGATGGGCAGGAATATATCCATCTTCACAAAACTTACCGATAAAACCTTCGTTTACCATATAAGCACCCAAGATCCGTCTGTCTTTTTCAGGCATACCGGAATCCCTTGCTGTTAAAAGGCAAACACTATTTTGGTATAAACGGGAAGGCTTGTTTGGCTTTCCTTTGTTATTGCCGCTCTTTATTAACCCAGTAAAGACCTTCCATTCTGTAAAAGCCATACCCTGTTCTTCGGCGTCACACCAAAAAACCATTTGTGATTCAGGATGAAGTTTATGATTTTTCATAAGTTTTTCATGTTCTAAGCGAAGTTGCTGTTCTTTACGGTGTCGTTCCTTCTCTTCTTCCTTCTCCTGTTCGATCTTCTCACGTTCCAATTCCTTCTGCTGTATCACCTTCTCAAGTGAATTGGCAGCACTTTGGTCGTGCAGCTTTAGATGTTTTTCAAATGCATCGGGAAAAACAAACTTTTTATTTTCCGTAGCGAAATGTATTTCTATGAAAGACTCATTATGTTTAACAACACTGCCCTTGCCAAAACGCTTATGTGTTACTTCTTTATCAATTAGATTCATTATGTTTTCTCCTCCTTATAATCCTCAAACTTGGTGAATTCAGACTGCTGTTTTCACCATCTTTCTTGTTGGTTCTATGGGTAAGAAAATAAAAAAACGCATTCCTCTTCTATCTGCAAAAAATACATAAGAATTTGAAATACGATTTAAAAAGTTATTGTAAAAATATTGTAACATATTTTCAGAAAAATCGCAAATTCTTTATTGACAACCCACATTATGGTGGTGTAGAATTAAAATTTTTTATTTCCTCAGATTTTTTGTCCACATGTTAGAGTAATTGCATAGGCGGCAAGAACAACAGGAATTGGCCAATCTTTGCTTATATAGAGGCTTCTCATAGTTAGAAAACTTGGGAAGCCTCTTTTTTATCCTTTTTTCCTACTAGGAAGACATTATTAGGTGCTATTTGTTATTGCTGTAAAACTTTTATAGAAAATAGCGTTAAGGAAATCATGCAGAAAGCCGATAAAAAATAGGGCTTAGTATATAGATAGGAAGGAATAAAGATATGGTAAAAAAAGGTGATAAAATGAAGTCAAACTTGTTTTCTTTGATAAGAAAAAGTATTTCCACAAAAGTTGCTTTTGCTCTTTTTATAGCTATCATTGTTGTATTTTCAATTACCGGGTTTCTAATTAACTCTTATACGAAATCTTTATTAGTTGAAAGTGTAGAAGAAAATGTATCGACAAAGAGTGACGCGATTGCTGATCAAGTTAACAGTATGTTTGCAAATAAAGCAACAATTGTAAGGCAAATTGCAACAAACCAGGAAATTCTAAAATACTTGAATACAGCTGATTCAAGGGATGAAGCAACGGCAAATTCCTATTATATCGGGGTTTCAGAAGCTCTTGACGAAATTGTGAAAACAGACGAATCTGTTGCAATGGCCTGGGTTGCCAGCAATAAATCCAACTTTCTGGTTGGAAGCAATAACGTTGTATCGGATCCAAGCTTCGATATAAAAAGCAGACCTTGGTATGAACCAGCCTTAAATGAAGATGACGTATATTTTACTGAGCCCTATATGGATGAAGTATTTGGAAAAATAATTTTAAGTGCCATGAAACCAATTAAAGAGGATGGCAATACGATTGGCATCGTTGCAATCGATATATTTTTAGATGAACTGCCTGAATTGATGCAATCTTATAAAATGGGTGAAAACGGATACTCATTCCTGCTTTCCAACGATGGAACCATACTTTATCATCCAAACAGTGAGTTAATACTGGAACAAAAACTGCAATCGCTTTCTGGTGAAATAGGAAATGTGGGTCAGAAAATGGTTGAGGGTGAAAAGGGGCTTGAATTAGCGAAAGTAAATGATGGCTTAGAATATATCGGGTATTCACAAGTTCCAACAACTAATTGGTCAGTCGGAACATCTATCACACAAAAAGAAGCATTAAGCAGTCTTAATACTTTTACCTACATGATGAGTACATATTTTGCGATTGCCTGTCTTATTCTTATTGTCTTGGTATTCTTCATGTTAAAACATATGTTGAGAGAAATTCCACAAGTTACAAACATAATGGAGCAATTAGCTTTAGGTGATCTAAGCCAAAGAGAATTGCAATCAAACTCTAAAGATGAAATAGGGCAATTGGTAACCTCTGCAAACCAATTGAAAAAGAACTTGCGAGATATTGTAAGTCAAATCAATAGAGTTTCCAAAACTGTAAGCAGTCAAAGTGAAGAATTGACTCAATCCGCAAATGAAGTAAAGATTGGTTCGGAACAAGTAGCTTCTACTATTCAGGAATTAGCAGCTGGTTCTGAAACTCAGGCCAATAGCGCGAGTGATTTGTCATCAGGCATGAATAATTTTGCAGAAAAGGTTCAAGAAGCAAATGAAAATGGCAACCGTATTGAAACAAATTCAAAAGACATTTTAAACATGACGCAAGATGGGTCAGAGTTAATGAAAAATTCAATACTTCAAATGGGGAAAATTGATGAAATTGTTCGGGATTCCGTCAATAAAATTCAAGGGCTGGATAAGCAATCACAGGAAATTTCCAAATTGGTAACCGTGATCAAGGACGTTGCCGATCAAACCAATCTTCTAGCTTTAAATGCTGCAATCGAAGCGGCAAGGGCTGGAGAACATGGAAAAGGTTTCGCAGTAGTAGCAGATGAGGTAAAAAAACTTGCTGAACAAGTATCTGATTCTGTAACAAATATAACTGATATAGTAGGCAACATTCAAAAAGAATCGGGTCTTGTATCGGAATCGTTGCAAGGTGGATATAAGGAAGTGGAACAAGGAAAAGCACAGATTGAATCAACTGGCGAAACGTTCCATAGCATTAGTGAAGCTGTAACGGAAATGGTTAATAGTATTACAAGTATTGCTGAGAACTTAGATGAAATTGCGGCAAATGCACAGGAGATGAATGGAGCAATTCAAGAAATTGCTTCTGTTTCCGAAGAATCAGCCGCTGGTGTTGAACAAACATCTGCATCTTCTCAAGAAATAAGCAGCATTATGGAAGAAGTAGCCGGGAAATCGGTTCATCTAGCAAATTTAGCAGAAGAACTAAATGGATTAGTAAGACATTTTAAGCTATAGATAACCAGGTTCACTAGAAACAAAAAGAAGACTTCTCAATTAGTTTACTCAAACTTTTGGGAAGTCTTTTTTTTGTGCAGTTTATAATTTTTCTATAGAAGAAATGATTTGGATAGGCGTTTTCTGTGAAATAAAAGATAGGAATAGATATACTTGAGGAGGAAGGCTATTTTAATGGTCTTTCGACATTTTCTATAAAAATGTACATAGAATCAGAAAGGTGGAAGTAAAATGAATACGCTAGTAGCTGAAGAAAGAAAAGATCTGAACAGGTCAGCGTTGAAAAAATTGAGGAAAAGTGGGGAAATTCCAGCAGTTGTTTATGGAAGTGATATTGATACAAAATCTATTTCAATTAAAAACGCAGACTTTTTAAAAGTGATGAAAGGCGTTGGCAGAAACGGGATTATCTCTTTAAACCTTGATGGGGAAGCAAAAGATGTAATGTTAAGAGATTACCAAAATACCAGTATAACGAAGGACATCCTTCATGTAGATTTTCTTCAAGTTGATCAGCACACTGAAATCGATGCAAAAGTGAGTGTGGTTCTAAAGGGAACATCGAATGGCGAAAAAGTTGGGGGCGTTGCCAAACAAACTCTTCACGAATTGGATGTAACAGCAAAAGCAAGTGATCTCCCGGATTATATTGAAATTGATATCACTGATTTCGAAATCGGCCATTCTGTACGAGTAGCAGATATTAAGCAAGAGTATAGCAACTGCACCTTTAAGCATGATGATGATGAAGCTATAGTAATCATTGACTATGTGAAAGTCGTAGAGGAAGAAGAGGATACTACTGAAGTTGAAGCTTAAATTGTCGCCGATGATGTAGGAGTCAAACCTGCGACGTTTAGCTATCTAAGCTCTAAATATTTCAGATATGTATTCTCTTTTACCGTAAAAATTATAAAAAAACCGCAAAACTATGTCAATAAAAATATTTACAAAGTTTTGATTTAAAGAAGGTCTCTCATCAGTTCACCGAACTGGCGAGAGACTTTTTTTAATCTTTTGGTCAACGAACAAATATTCAGTGCCGTTAATTAGGATGAATGCAAGAGATGGTATATCAAAATAATGATAACGTGAACTATTTTATAAAAGGAACTTATATATGATTTGCCTAAAAAGGCAGTAAAAAAGCGATTTATACGTTTTCTGAATATATAGAATATTAAAATTATATAATTGATTTTTCAAAATTTATTATATAGAATTCCATTTAAGAACTCCTTAGGGAAAAAGACATAGCTTAGACCATGATAAAGGGATTCCAGGTTTGTCATGAGAGGGGAAATTGGGAGCTAGGTCAACCTTGCTGCCTCTAAGATTGGAAAAATAAAAAAGACAAAGGGGATATGTCGATGAAATCAAATTCTAAATTAAGAGTTGCTGTGATTGGTGGGGGAATTGGGGGTGCGGCTACGGCAGTCGCATTGAAAAGCATTGGTATTCGTGCAGATCTTTATGAGCAAGCTTCAGAGATTAAAGAAGTTGGGGCAGGTGTTGGGATGCGTCCTCCTACGGTCAACTACTTTAAAAAATGGGGAATTTACGGCGAAATTGAAAGGAAGAGTTCGAGAAGCGACTATATGGAAGTAGTTGCGGCGAATGGCGATGTTTTAGTGAGGGAGAGATGGCCGCTTTTGACGGACAATCCGGAAGAAAAGTGGGCGCGATTAGTGCATCGGGCAGACTTGATCGAGATATTTTTGAACCAGTTGCCAACCGACTCCATCCATTTAGGCCACAGGTTGGATAAAATCATTGACCACGGAAATTATGCTGAAGTACATTTTGAGAATGGCCGCTCGATTGAGGCTGATTTAGTGATTGGGGCAGATGGCATTCGATCGGAGGTTCGCTCCCAGTTATTCAGCGATACAAAACCAATTTATTCAGGCACCCATGCTTACCGGGCGGTGGTCACTAATAAAGAAGCGTTTGAACTGGTGCCGGATAATACATTGAAAGTTTACGTAGATGGCCGTGCGCAAATTTATGTTTTGCCGCTGCACCATCGAAACCAGGTTTCCTTCGATGTGACCATTCAATCACCGGATGCATCTTGGAGGCCGGTGGTGAGCCCTGAAGAAATCGTAAAACTCGTGGATAATTTTGTAGACGGAATCCAAAAGACAGCTCTAACGGTAGAAGAGTATACATGCCGATCGGTTTACGATATTGATTCAATCGATCGATGGCATTCCAATTGTGTGGCCCTGCTTGGAGACGCGGCACACGCGATGCAGCATCATACAGGACAGGGTGCAAACAGCGCAATACAAGATGCCGGGGTATTGGCAGAATGCTTGCAAGAGGCTGATTCCATCCCTGAAGCCCTGCAATTATATCAATCCCGGAGAAAACCGGTAACCGATAAATTCCAAGAATTATCGCGACAAGCACCAACACAGCAAACTGAAACCGCATTCATAGAAAAAAGCCACTTCGAAAAAGCATAGGGTAAACCATTGACCAGGGAAACATCTTTTACAGTGTTTCTCCGGTCAATTTTTCGTTAAGAGTACGAAAGAGTATATATACATCCAATCCTTATTTATGGTAATATTTGTATCTATTTATCTATTATAAGGGGTGCAGTATGGGGAGTAAGTCAAATGAACGGCAGTACGATTTGGACTGGATACGGGTGATTGCCATCTTGGGTGTATTTCTATATCACAGTTCCATGTTTTTCAATCCATTTCCCTGGCATGTAAAAAATAATATCATCGAGTCCAGTTGGATATTGGTTTTTTCACTATTTGTTGGTATATGGATTATGCCCATTTTTTTTGCCATTTCCGGGATGAATACCATTCATTCGTTAAGGAAACGCAGCTCTTTGCAGTTTATTAAGGAACGATTGAAGAGGTTGGGACTCCCTCTTTTATTCGGCATTTTTATCTTATCTCCTCCACAAGTGTATATCGAAAGAGTGACGAACCTGGGATTTTCGGGTTCCTTTCTGGAATTTATCCCATATTACTTTGATGGGCTGTATTTGGATATAGGAGGAAAAGGGAATTTTGCATTTTCGGGATTGCATCTTTGGTATTTGCTGGTCTTGCTTGTTTTTTCATTCATTTCATTGCCGCTTTTCAAACGGATTCCTGTCAGCGACAAGTTGAATAAAGTTCATTTCATTCTGTTGCCGTTGGTTTTATTTTTAACGGGGATTCTTCATATCATGTCTTTAGGCGGTTGGGATTTAGTATTTTATTTCATGACCTTTCTATATGGCTATTATTTTTTCTCCGCTTCCAATTTTAGATCAACATTGAGGTCCATCTATAAGATCACGATTCTGGTTGCTGTCATTGCAACCATTATCTATATAGCGGGTTTTCCTCACCCTGACTTCATGCCGGAGTATTTGTTTTACGGGATAAAAGTTTTGGCTTGTTGGGGTTGGCTATTGATTATTTTTTATTTGGCAGACCGATATTTGGCCTTTGCGAATGATTTTCTGAACTATACAAGTGAAGCGTCCATGCCATTTTATGTTCTTCATCAGCCAATTATTGTTTTTGTTGGTTATACGATTCGTGACTTTTCTTGGTCAATCCCACTGAAATTGATATTTCTGGTGACGGTATCTTTTGTTATCATTATGTCTTTATATCATTTTTTGATTCGAAAGATTAGTATTTTACGCATATTATTTGGATTAAAAGGTTGAGTGTTTGATGGGGAAAGATAATCGAATATAGCATTTTCTTTTAAAGCGATTGCCAACATGGGGCAATCGTTTTTCTTCTGCCTCGAATATTATCTGGTTAAATAAGGCGTAGGGCTTAGAAAGAAATTAGGCTCTGGGAGGTTTTTTCGGCAACTTCTATTAACTATGATGAAACTAAGAAATATTTACAAAATTTAACACAATCTCGGTGGATGGTTAAAAATAGCATGATAAATTTAATCGACAGGCAGTCGGTCTATAAAGGAGGGTGCCAATGAGGAAAGAAGCAGAAGATCGCAGGAACGAAATACTGGATGCTGCGGAAGAACTTTTTGTTCAAAAGGGTTTTGACGGAACCAGTACAAACGAGATTCTGGAAAAGGTCGGGATTGCGCGCGGGACATTGTATTATCATTTCAAGTCCAAGGAAGATATAATGGACGCTTTGATTAACCGGTATAGTGAACGCCTTTTGGGCCGGGCGCAGAAAATAGCAGAGAATAAAAGTATTCCGGAAATCGAGCGGATTATCCGCGTGGTGGTCTCGATGAAATTAAGCGGCGATAGCAGGCAGGAGATTATGGAACATATTCATAAGCCGCAAAACGCCCTGATGCACCAAAAAATACAAAAAGTCATTGTCAACGGTGTGACACCCATATTGGCAGGAATCATCGAAGAGGGCATGGCACATGGGCTGTTTCATACTCCGTATCCGTACGAATGTATGGAGATGCTCGTTGCTTATGCGAATACGGTTTTCGATGATGATCTAGTTGAAATGACCGACGATGAGCGAGCCAAACGAATACAAGCGCTCATATACAACGGTGAAAAACTTCTCGGTGCAGAAAGTGGAAGTCTGATGAACGCTATGCAAATGTTTGACAACGACAAAGGGACAAATCAGAAATGAAACCAAAGCGGAACTAGGCTTACATTGTTGTCTTTGGCCATTTGTCTAATAGAAAGCCGATTGGAAAATTTGGAACTGAAGAGGTGACGTATGTTTTTCAGAATAATCCGTAACGACGTGCTAAAGAGCAAAGTAATCACGCTTACCACAATGATATTCGTTGCCGCAGCATCCATGCTTGTTTCTCTTGCTGCAATCCTGGTCGTTAACCTATCCGGTGCACTCGATACGCTTATGACAAAGGCCGAAACCCCGCACTTTATGCAAATGCATTCAGGCGATATTGACATTGCGCGGCTTGGAGCCTTTGCTGAGCAAAACCCTAATGTAGATGAATACCAGGTTGTTGAGTTTCTCGGCATGGACGGGGCGGAGATTGTTTTGGGCAATCATTCGCTGGCGGGAAGCGTGCAGGATAATGGCTTCAGCATACAGAACGAAAAATTCGATTATCTTCTTGATCTTAACGGCAATATCATCCAAGTTTCCGATGGAGAGATTTATGTTCCGGTTGCTTATATGAGGGACAACACGGCAAAGGTGGGGGACAAGGCTGTAATAAGCGGGGAGGAGTTTGTTGTTGCCGGATTCCTGCGAGATTCGACCATGAATTCTTCGCTCTCCGCTTCAAAGCGATTTCTCGTAAGCAGCAATGATTTTGCGGAACTAAAAAACCTTGGCAGTATCGAGTATTTGATTGAATTTAGGCTAAAGGATTTCTCGGCGATCGGTGAATTTGAAACAGCTTATGCCTCCGCCGGCCTTGAAGCAAATGGACCTACCGTGACCTATACACTTTTCAAAACGATGAATGCCGTTTCGGATGGCATGATGATTGCAATTATCCTTTTAATAAGCGCGTTGGTCGTTGCCGTTGCATTTATGTGCATCCGCTTTACGCTCCTTGCCAAAATTGAGGGCGATACCCGTGAAATAGGCGTTATGAAGGCAATAGGGATGCGCATATTCGATATAAAGAAAATCTATCTAGTGAAATACGCCAGCATTGCAGCAATCGGCAGTATTTTTGGCTATATTCTTTCTCTGATGTTCCAGGATGTTCTTCTTGAAAATATACGACTTTATATGGGGGAAAGCGAAAATTCGTCCTATGCCAATGTCTTCGGAATGATCGGGATACTGCTCGTGTTCTTTGCAATTATCGTTTATGTCAACGGAGTGCTGGGAAGATTTCGGAGGATTTCCGCTGCAGAGGCAATACGTTTTGGCGCTTCCCAGGAAAAGAAGCGGAGTGTTAAGGGGTTCTCCCTAAGCAGCAATCGTCTGTTTGGCACGAATATTTTTCTTGGCATCAAGGATGTGCTTGCGAGGAAAAAGCTTTATGCTACAAGCTTGGCAGTGCTTGTGATTTCGGCGTTCATCATGATTGTTCCGCAAAACCTTTATAATACGATTTCCTCCAAAAACTTCATTCAGTACATGGGGATTGGAAATTACGACTTGCGCATCCAGACAAGTGAACCCAACAAAGCCGATGAAATCGCAAAGACGATTGAAAGAGATGAAGACGTAGTTAATTATGCCGTGATGACAACAAAGACTTTCAAAGTCAAATCGGGTAATGGGTCAGAGGAAAATATAAAAGTTGAACTTGGAGACCATACGGCATTTCCAATTCAATATGCTGAAGGAAGAGCTCCTAGCCGAAATGATGAAATCGCGCTATCAACAATCAATGCAGACGAGATGGGCAAAAAGGTCGGCGATGTACTTACGCTCGTAATTCAAGGGAAGGAGCAAAATCTTGCAATTACCGGAATTTATTCTGACGTTACCAATGGAGGAAAAACCGCAAAGGCTGTTTTCGCAGACCATTCAGCAAATGCCATATGGACCATCGTTTGCGTCGCGCTTTCGGATGAATCTCTTGTTGCTTCGAAAGTTTCACAGTATTCCAGCATATTTGATTTTGCGAAGACTTCCGACATTGATGAATTTGTTTCGCAGACCCTCGGCTCGACAATTGATTCCATAGAGATGGTCTCCTACGTTTCGGTTGCCATCGCGCTGTTAATTATGGTGTTGGTGACACTGCTCTTTATGAAGTTGCTCGTTGCGAAGGATCGATATTCCATTGCTGTCATGAAAGTTTTTGGGTTTACAAACTCGGATATCACGACGCAATATATTGTACGTTCGCTATTTGTTCTGTTCATTGGAATTACTCTAGGAACGCTTTTGGCAAACACATTTGGAGAGATGCTTGCAGGCATGGTCATCTCATCGTTCGGGGCAACGGCGTTTCATTTTGAAGTCAACCCGCTCAAGGCTTATCTATTTAGCCCGCTCCTGATGGTTTGTGCAGTACTGATTGCAACGATTATTGGCACATCCCGCGCAGGGGAAATAAAAATTTCCGAACATATAAAGGAGTAGTCATATGAACAGGATTATTATCGGTGATAGAATTGTCAAAACTTTTGGCGAGGGCGATGAGCAACGCAATGTTTTGAATGGAGTTTCCGTTGAAATAAATGAGGGCGAGTTCGTGTCGGTTATGGGTCCCTCAGGCTCCGGGAAATCGACGTTGATGTATGCTTTAAGCGGAATTGATCATGTGGATGATGGGAAGGTCCTTTTTAACGGCAAGGATTTATCGACCGTTACGGAGAGTGAACTTTCAGATTTACGCAGAACCAAAATGGGGTTTGTTTTTCAACAGCCAACCATGCTAAAAAACCTGAATATCCTCGACAACATTATCTTGCCGGCGATGCGCAGCAACAGAAAAAACACCGCCAAAATTGTGGCAAAGGCACGAACGCTTATGAAGAGGGTGGGCATTGCGGAACTTGAAACGCGGGATATTACACAAGTATCGGGCGGCCAGCTTCAACGAGCAGGTATTTGCAGGGCGCTGATGAGCAGTCCGGAAATACTCTTCGGCGACGAACCGACTGGGGCGCTCAACTCACAATCAGCCAATGAGATCATGGACATTTTTACTGAAATCAACGCAGAGGGAACAGCGATGTTGCTTGTCACCCACGATGCAAAAGTTGCTGCGCGGACGGAACGGATTTTGTTCATGCGAGATGGACAAATCGTGAACGAGTTGAGGCTTTCTAAGTATGACGGGCTGAACTTTGATCAGAGAATCCAAAAAGTGGCGTCGAAAATGTTGGAAATAGGCATATAATTTGTTTCACTGCAATTTCACGTACTGTAAAGAACCACTTCTCGCAACTGAGAAGTGGTTCTTACCATAAAAGGTGATTTCGGCAATAGTAGAAGTGGGTTGCCTCGCCAGCTGACTTTCTTTTACTGCCTTGCCCATACGTTTTAGTCATTGGCGGAAGAACTTTTTCGTTCTTTTTCTATTTGCAAATATCGCCATAATAATATGGAAATTTCATGGGCTTCCGCTTCGTGGGATGTGTCTTTAAATGAGCTGTTAAAGGCAGGCAATACCGCTTCCAATACATAAATATTTTTATGCTCTGCTTGAAGCGCTTGGAGCAAGTAATTTGCATACTCGACACCGCTTTCGGCAACATCGGGTGTTAGTTTTTCTGTAAAACCTTGCAATTGATCAACCAGCATGCTGCTTGTGATCATCGTTTCATCCCGTTTATGGTGAAGCGCCTGGAAAATATCCGAAGTAATTAAAACACTTTCTGTTTTCTGTAGATGCGCCAATATTCCTTCCACATGGTTTAAAGTGTTTTTTACCACATCTTCAGGAGTAGCCAATTGTTTGGTAATCATCCTAATCACTCTATAGGAATGCTGCATCATGGCAATCGCTTGTACGGCGCACTCATAGGAGTATTCACGCATTTGTTCGCCATAGACGTCGACCATTCTGGATGCTAGCCATTCAATTTCATCAATTAAATGCTTATCCAGCACTTGCCTTAGTTCTTCGTCTTTCATGCTGCCTACTGCTTCAAAAATTTGCATTAAATTATGTTTTCGGTGGATATAGGCAACCAATGCAATTTGCTTTAGCAGTACATTTTTATCATCTGGTTTTGTATTGAAAGCCACTTCATACCGGTTGTTCATTATTTCTTCCCTTGCTTGGTCCAAGATGGCGATCAGGCACTGGACTTTCGAACCGAAGTGGTTATAGAATGTTCCCTTTGATACATTGGCTGCGGAAATAATGTCAATAATAGAGGTATCATTAAAACCTTTGTCTAAAAAGAGTTGACGTGCAGCATGGATAATCTGTCGTTTTCTTTTATTCATCTTTTCACCTGTTTGTTTGTAATTTTACGATAATTATACCGTAAGTATAATTTGAAAACGCTTTTAATTCAATGTTTAAGACTATAAATATATTTTTGTTGATAAAAATAGACTGTCGGTATAGAATGTATTTCAGGGTGAAATGAATTAAGAGAGAGAGTGTGGAAAATAAATATGCATAGTGAACAGACAGCTAAAAAGCCTCCATATTTGATGATTGCCATCTTATTTGTAGGAACGTTTGTTGCTTTTTTAAATAATACATTACTCAATGTTGCACTTCCTACCATTATGGTAGATCTAGATGTTACGTATGCAACGGTGCAATGGCTGGCAACTGGCTATATGCTGGTAAGTGGGGTATTGGTGCCCGCTTCGGCCTTTTTGATTACACGATTTAAAACGAGACCATTATTTATTTTTGCAATGGCAGTCTTCACGATTGGTACATTGCTCGCTGCGACCGCGCCTACTTTCGCTTTATTATTAGCGGGACGCATGGTTCAAGCGGTAGGGGCATCGGTTATGTCTCCGCTTCTGATGAACGTGATGCTAATTAGTTTCCCGGTTGAAAAGCGTGGGGCGGCGATGGGGATGTTCGGGCTGGTAATGATTGCAGCACCGGCGATTGGTCCAACTTTATCAGGCTGGATTGTCGAACATTACGATTGGCGCGTTCTATTTGAAATGATTCTGCCAATCGCGGTCATCAGTTTATTGTTAAGTATTTGGAAATTGCAAAATGTACTTCCAAACAAACATGTTACATTGGACTATTTTTCGATTGTACTTTCAACAATTGGTTTTGGCGGATTGTTGTACGGTGTAAGTACTGCTGGCAATGATGGTTGGACCGATCCAATCGTACTTGCAACTGTTATTATCGGGATTATCGGTATTGTTTTATTTGTTGTACGTCAAGTGAAGCTTGAGACACCGGTGTTAAGTATGGAAATTTTTAAATCGCCATTATTTGCATTGTCTGCCGTCATCAGCGCAGTGCTTTCCATGGCATTGATGGGCGGTATGATTTTAACGCCAGCTTATGTTCAAAGTGTACGGGGCATCCATCCTTTTGAATCGGGATTAATGATGTTGCCGGGTGCTCTTGTGATGGCTGTCATGTCGCCAATTACAGGACGCTTGTTTGATAGAATAGGACCCCGTATTTTAGCGATAGTCGGATTAACGATTACTGCTATTGCAACTTATATGTTGTCATTTTTGGATGTTGATTCAACTTACTCATTCATTATTAGCATCTATACAATCCGCATGCTTGGGATTTCGTTGGTCATGATGCCAATCATGACGAATGGTTTGAATTCATTGCCGGGACGCCTAAATCCGCATGGTACTGCAGCCAACAATACTGTTCAACAGTTGGCGGGTTCACTAGGGACTGCCATTTTGGTGGCGGTGATGAATGCCAGAACAACGTCAGCTGCGGAAGATTTGGCAGCCAAGGCTAAAAGCCAAGTGACAGGAGCAATGACGGAAGAGCAAATTGCAGCAATGAAAGCTCAAATTGGCCAGCAAGCACTTTTGGATGGCATACAGTTCTCGTTTGTTGTCGCAACGATTATCACAGTTGTGGCACTCATACTGTCATTATTCCTGAAACGCGCGGTCAGCCCGGACAATGTGAAGCAGGTTAACGCTTCACAACCTAGAGTTGTGGAAACTCCTGCAAATGCAACCTTAAGTAAATAAGCATCGTTTATACTTTGCACCTATCACTGTGTATTAAAATAAAGAAGGCCGTTCCCTTGATGGAATGGCCTTTTTCGGGGATTGCGATGCTTTAGGTATACCGGCAATTATTTTTTAATTTGGTTGAAAGCCACTTTTACGGAATACAATATATAAGAATGACAAATGAATAAATTGATGCCGTGTTATCTTTTCTAACATGTATTTTTGTGTATAATGAAGAAGGAAATGAGCAAATTTTCGCTTGGGGGTTTTGGGATGGATGTTCTTGATTTTCTGGAGAAGTTAGATGAAATCAACGTTTTATTTGAACCAATCTACAGTGCGGATGAACACGTAATTACCGCATATGAAGTCATTGGCCAATATATAAATGAAGGTGAAACACTGGACGTTATTGATTTTACGTATGATGAATCAATACCAGCCGATATTCGCAATGAAGTAGAGCATGCGCTAGTTAAAAAAGCATTGCTCTTGGCAAGGGAAGAAGTGCAGACCAATGGGGTAAGGCTTTATCTCCCCTGTAATCCCAATCTGCTGATGGAGGATTTTGGCGAGAGCTATTTCAAACTATTGAAAGAAGAAATCGGGGAAGAATTTCTGCCTTTTATCTATCTCGTCATACCGGAGCATAAGTTCAAAGGGGAAACGCAGCAACTGCAGCATCCGATTCGCTATATAAAAACATATGGGGTCAAGATTGCATTAGCTAATATTGGTTCCGAAAGCAACCTGGATCAAATTTTGATGTTTGAACCCGCTACTTTAAAAATCAATGTATCCCAACTCAATTACAATGCTTGGGGTGCACAAAACCACGTTTTTACCACAATCCAAACATTGGCCATAAAGATTGGTGCAACGTTAATGTTTGATAATATCCGAACGGATTATCAACTGCACCATGCATGGAAAAGCGGAGCAAGGTTTTTTAAAGGGGGCTATTTACAAAAGCCCACAAGTCAATTTATACCAAAAGATACACTAAAAGAACGCTTCCGCAATGAATGCAAGCAATTTATCGCTACTGAAAAAAGGCTGCTTGAAGTGAAGTTTGAAGAAATGAAAAACTTGCAAAAAACCATTACCACAATCGTGGATAACATCAAACCGGACGGAAAAAACGTGGAAAAATTATTGCAGTTAGCCAAAGAATTGGAGAAGCATGCCTTTCGTTTTTATATTTGCAACGATGAAGGATTCCAACTTTCCCCCAACGTGGTTTACCACAATGGGAAATGGGATGTGGAACAATGTGCAGTAGGGAAGAACTGGAGCTGGCGTCCGTATTTTCTGTTTAATATCATTAAAATAAGGAATACCGAGAAAGGAAATCTTTCGAGTATATACAGCGATATTGAAACAGGGGAGCTAACACGTACATTCTCGATGGCCTTGAATGACCATGAATATTTATTTGTGGATATTACCTACGATTATCTTTACGAACATAATATCGTGAATTAATAGAAAATCCTTATTTAAAGGCATACAGCCATTAAATAGGGATTTTTTATTTGCCTTAAGTCTGCTTCATAAGTTATGAAAAGCAAAATAGAAACATAAAGTTAATAGATGTAATTACTTTGAACGATGAAAGGGAGGAAATCATATTCAAATACATGTTGTTCAACCCGGACAATCGCTTTTTGGAATTGCGCAGGCTTATAGCACCACACCCCAAAGCATCATCGAAGCAAACCAACTGGAACATCCGGAGCGGTTAGTTGTCGGGCAAGCACTTGTCATTCCAATCACGGGCAGTTTTTACTGGGTACAGCAAGGGGATACACTAACCAGCATTGCGCAGCGTTTTGGTCTGAATGCAGCTACTTTAGCCCGATTCAATGGCATTGATGTAAACACGCCATTGCAAGTTGGCACGCGTCTTTATATTCCTCCGATGCAAAAAAGAAATACGGAAGTCAATATTTATATCGAGCCAACGGGACAATCGGTCAGCGAAACATTGTTAAACGAAGCTAGAAGCGTGGGGCAATATTTAACGTACTTGGCGGCATTTAGTTATGAAGCCAGAAGAGATGGCAGTCTAGAGCCAATGCCGATAGAAGGGATTCCGGAAGTGGCTAGGGAGACCGGCGCCTCAATCATGATGGTGGTGAGCAATTTAGAAAACGGCCAGTTTAGCGGTGAGCTGGGAAGAGCGATTTTGCAAAGTTCCGCTGTCCAGGATGTGCTATTGGAAAATATCGTAGATGAAGCAAATCGTATTGGCCAAGTTACGGATATTCATTTTGATTTCGAGTTTCTTCCGGCTGATCAGCGCGAGGCATATAATAACTTTTTAAGAAAAGCAACGAACTACCTGCACGAAAATGGATTTTTAGTCTCCACAGCGCTGGCTCCAAAAACAAGCGCGGAACAGGCTGGACAATGGTATGAAGCGCATGACTACCGTGCTCATGGGGAAATTGTTGATTTTTCTGTTCTCATGACTTATGAATGGGGCTATTCAGCTGGACCTCCAATGGCGGTGTCACCGATTACGGAAGTGGAAAAAGTAATCCAATTTGCATTAACGCAAATGCCCGCAGAAAAAATCATGATGGGCCAAAACCTATATGGTTATGATTGGACACTGCCATTTGTGCCGGGTGGCCAATATGCAAGAGCAGTCAGTCCACAAAGGGCAATTGAAATCGCAGCAGCCAATAATGCCGTTATCGATTATGATACTACGGCGCAAGCACCGAACTTCAATTATGTGGATGATGCGGGAAAAGCCCACAAAGTATGGTTTGAAGATGCGCGGTCCATTCAGGCAAAATTTAATTTAATGAAAAGATTGAACTTGCGGGGAATCAGCTATTGGAAGCTAGGTTTTGCATTCCCTCAGAATTGGTTATTAATCAGCGAAAACTTCAATGTGGTAAAAAGGTAATTTAGTAAGATGTCATTATTGAATTAATTTTATAAATAACTATCAGAGCAGTCTAAACGGATTGGCTGCTCTTTTTTCAAAATATTGGAAATTCTTATGTTCTATTAAGGCTAGTTGATATACAATAATTGGTATAACCATTCAGGAGGTATAATTTGAAAAAGTTAAATAAAATCGGTATCCCTTTAACGGCTTTGGCAATTTCAGTTGGAATTATGTCTGTAGCTAATGCGCAAACACCCACACCTTTCTCTCCAGAAAAGCTGCAAATAGAAATCGCCTCTACAGAAACAGTCATCACGAAAAATGAAGTAATTAAAAAGTTTAGAGAGTTGTTTCCGAACAAGTTTGACTTCCTTACAACAAATGATTTTCACTTAAATACAGGACGCTATTATCCAGAGGATGAAACAGTCCGCTATAATTTGAATTTCTCCAAATACTATCAAGGCAAAGAATTATATGGCAGTGTTACGTTCGCTGGCGATGAGCTAAAGTTGGAAAGTTTCCACTTTGAACCGGTTAATCAATCAGACGCCTTATTCCCTGCAAAAGTATCGAAAGAGGAAGCACAAACGCTCGCACAGAATTTCGTGAAGAAATTTGCGGAAGGTGAAACCTATCAGCTCGAAAAAAACAGCGCCTATAATTACTATTATTCCAATCAACTATTAACAGAGCCCGTGCGCTATCATTTTTCGTTTCTACGTACAGAAAATAACATCGAAATTGCCAATCAACGAATGGAAGTGACGGTTCTTGGAAACGGGGAAATTGTACAGTACTACAGTTACCCAGAAAATACAGGGAAATTCACATTTGATGAAGCGAACAACTTAAAAAATGAACAGGAAGTACTGGCTAAAATTAAAGAAAAATTAAATTTGCAATTACAATATCAAGTAAATTATGATTATCGTTCAAATAAGCGCACGGTCCAATTGGTCTATATGCCGCTTAATCAATTTGTAGGGATCCATGCGTTAAGTGGACAATGGTTCACGGTAAATGGGTCAGCGGTTGCGCTTCCCAAAGATCCAAAAGTAGAAAAAATCGTGGGCCAACCATTAAAACCAAGACAAGGCCCGATTACTGTAGAGGAAGCAAAACGTTTATCTTTAGATTTATTAAAATTGGATTCGGATAAAGTGAAGTTAAGAGTGGAAAGTGTTGAAGAAATCACAAATCCCGATGGTCGGGAAATGATTTATATTTCTTATATGTATGAATTTAATAATGGGGGATCTGGGTCAAGCCTCGTTATCGATAAAGCAACCGGAGAAATCATTCAATACCACAATATGAAGAATGAACTATTAAGAGAACTTGGGGAAAAGCAGAATAGCGGCAAGAAGATAACAAGCAGCGAAGCTCTAGCGAAAGCAGTAGAGCATTTGAAAGAATGGATGCCATCCTCATTGCATAACTATAGCAAACCTTTAGCAGAGCCATTCTCTGATGACAATTACGGTGCCTATTCCTTCACGTTCCCTAGAATCGTAAATGGTATTCCGGTGAATGGGGACGACATTAATGTAAGCGTTGGTTTTGATGGATCGTTAATGAGTTTATATGTCAACTCGTCGGAAATAAAAGAATGGCCAACGACTGAAGGAATTATTTCAAAACAGCAAGCGGAAAAGTTATTTAGCGATGCGATCAACTTGAAATTACAGTATGTCCAAGATAACCGTTCAAAGGATTCGAAGCATTATTCATTGGTATATACACCATTCTATCACGACTCATCTTCTTTGCTGGATGCAGCAAAAGGCGAATGGACAAGCATGTTTGGCGGAAAAGAATATCCAATCGTTTCCCATGATACAGCAGAAGAAGAATTAAATTATTTAATACAAAACAACATCCTGGAAGTAAAGAATAGCGATTTTAATGCAGATGCTGCCGTCAAAAAAGGGGAAGCCTTGGAAATACTGCTAAAATCCATTTCCTATTTCTATGAAGGAAATCTTCCGCAACAAGGCGAAAGTCATCAAACGTTTGAAAATATCGGTCCGGATCATGAATATTACCAAGTAGTTGAGCGTGCTGCAGGCATGGGCATCCTCGACACAAAGAATACCGTGTTCAATACGGATGCCGCTCTTACACGTGAAGAACTTGCGGTTTGGTATATCCGGGCGCTTGGCTTGGAACAAGCAGCAAAGCATGCGGATATTTATAAGCTTGATGCAAAAGACGCGAAGGATATCACTTACAAGGGATATGCTGCATTGGTGGATGCTTTGGAAATTCTCCCGGCAAAAGATGGATTGTTTAATCCGAAAAAATCAGTAACCTATGCAGATTTGGCCGAGTCAACAATTCGCCTGGCACATAAGGTATACGAAAAAGGCAATCCATATCGATATTACTATTAATTAATTTAAGGCTGGCATAGATTCTTATGCCAGCCTTAAAACTTTTACATATAATAATTAGACAAAAAGGTGCTTTGCGCATAAAATATTCATATATGAATATATAAGCATATATCGAAATGGGGAGGGAGAGGTTAGGTTGGAAGAGCAACATAGTAGACATCCTTATGATTTGGACGAAGAGACGCTTTTTCTTGTTTCTCAAACATTTAAAGCACTAAGCGATCCAACGCGCATTCGAATTCTAAATTTACTGTTTCAACGGGAGCATTCAGTGAACGAAATAGCAGAATCCCTGGATTTACGCCAGTCGACGGTTTCCCATCAATTAAGATTCCTGAAAAATTTAAGGCTGGTAAAATATAGGAGGGAAGGAACGACCCTTTATTATTCCTATGAGGATGAACATGTCATGAATATGCTAAAGCAAACAATCGAACATTCTTCGCATAGTTAGGAAAAGTAAATAATAAACCATATTACTATATGAACATATACTAATATTAGAAAAGTGACTTCTAAGATAGGGGGCAAATGCATGGGACACGATCACAATCACGCACATCACGATCATACACATGGAGCCAATAAAAAAACATTGACCATCTCATTTTTTATTATCGCACTGTTTATGATTGTGGAAGTTATTGGTGGTTTATATACAAATAGTTTGGCTTTATTATCCGACGCTGGCCACATGCTCAGCGATGCGATTTCATTGGCCATTGGAGTTCTGGCATTTAAGTTCGGCGAAAAAACAGCAAATTACAGTAAAACCTATGGCTATAAACGTTTTGAAATATTGGCTGCTGTGTTTAATGGGGTTACCCTTATTCTAGTGGCTTTGTACATTTTCTATGAAGCGGTTAAACGCTTTGCCAATCCACCGGAAATTGCTACTTCGGGAATGCTGATCATTGCCATTGTTGGTCTCTTGGTGAATATCCTTGTGGCATGGATCATCATGCGCGGTGGTGATACAAAGGAAAATCTAAACATTCGGGCAGCATTTTTACATGTTATCGGAGATATGCTGGGATCGGTCGGTGCCATTGTTGCGGCTCTATTGATTATGCTGCTTGGCTGGAACTGGGCCGATCCGGTTGCTAGTATTATCGTGGCGGTACTTATAATAATCAGTGGGTATCGAGTAACAAGGGACTCGGTTCATGTATTAATGGAGGGAACGCCAAACAATATTCAAATGGATGAAATTATCCAAGTATTTAAAAATAAACCGGAAATCATTGATATTCATGATTTGCACGTGTGGAGCATTACAAGCGGTCAAAATGCCCTTTCTTGCCATGCGGTCGTTGAGGGAATAATGACCGTCCAAGAAAGCCAGCTTCTTTTAAAATCCATCGAGCATGACTTGTCTCACCTTGGAATTGGCCATATGACGGTTCAATTGGAAGATTCAAAACATGCACATGAGAACTCCATCCTTTGTAAAAATCATGAGGAAAACGACCACCATCACCATCATTGAGCAATAAAGAACTTAAATAACCTGGTAAATCTGAGCGGCAGTTGATGACCGCTCAGATTTTTTTTAGTTTTGGCAGTAGGCGAGCAGGGTATGTTCGAAATAATGCTGTGTTAATTTAAGGGAAATGAGGATAAATTTACGCCATTGATGGATAAAATAATGGTGGCAAAAATTAAACGTTGAGGGTGAATGAATTGGAGATTAATAAACAAGATGCTTCGTCTAATTTCCGGTCGGGTATTTTATTTGGCTTAGGGTTAGTTGCTTTTATCGATGAAGCAGTGTTTCATCAACTTTTGCATTGGCACCATTTTTATGATAAATCAACGACTGATATCGGACTTGTCTCAGATGGCCTCTTCCATGCTTTTAGTTGGTTTGCAACGGTCGCTTCTCTTTTTATGTTGGCCGATATTCGCAAAAGGAAAGTGTGGGATAGAAAAAGATGGATTGGCGCAATGATGCTGGGCGGTGGGACTTTTCAACTTTATGATGGCATCATTCAACATAAACTTATGAAGCTTCATCAAATTCGTTATAACGTGGAAATCATCTATTACGATATCGTGTGGAATGTGCTGGCGGCATTCATGATACTCAATGGCCTCAATCTTTTAAGAAAGAGTAAATCGGCCCAAAAAAGTAAAGTGGGCGAAGCGTAATGCATCATCATTCTGACGGAAATTCAACAATAATAGGTAGCTTTGCTGAAATGATTATTTACGTTGTTCCACTGATTGCTATTGGACTTTATTTATGGGCAGTTTATATGACGAATAAAAAATATAAGAAGTGGCCTGTATCAAGGGTATTCTTTTGGATTGGCGGGGTATGCTCGGCAGCGCTGGCGATGGTAGGTCCAATTGCCGAGATGGCCCATAGCAATTTCCAGGCTCATATGTTGGCACATTTATTATTGGGAATGCTCGCGCCCTTATTGTTAGTGCTTTCCGCGCCCGTGACGCTTCTTTTAAGAACGGTTCCAGTGAAAGCCGGACGAACAATTAGTAAATTATTGAGAAGTTCCTACGGCCGTTGGGTGACGAATCCCTTGAATACGGCCATATTGAATATTGGTGGGCTATGGCTATTATATACGACTGATTTATTTCAAATGATGCACGAATCCTTGCTTTTGTATCTTTTCATTCATTTACATGTATTTATTGCGGGGTATTTATTTACACTTTCGATCCTCTACATAGACCCTGTAGCTCACCAAAAATCATTCCAGTTTCGCGCTTTCATTTTAATCATGGCGATGGCGGGACATGGGATTCTATCCAAATGGATTTATGCAAATCCTCCAGCCGGAGTGAAGGAATCAGAAGCGCAGGCTGGTGGGATGTTAATGTACTACGGTGGGGACATGGTGGATTTAATGCTCGTCATTATTCTTTGTTATCAATATTTTAAAGGCAATAGAAGGTTATCGAAAAAGGCAGCCCAAGTTGCCAATTAAGACATGTTGTATGCTTAGGTTTTGTCGGGGACTGCTTCTGGGGTAATCCCACGAGAACAGTCCACGAGCATGTCTGTCGAAGACTCGGATTGACGAAATCACTTGAATCGAGTCCATGAGCGATTCCCTCGAGGACCGGAATATGCTGAATTGCAGGAGTTTAGTCCACGATCGGGCCAGTCACGGACTCGGATAAGTGAAATTGCATGAACACAGTCCACGAGAACTTCATTCAGGGACTCATAGCAACTGATTTACTTCAATCAAGTCCTTGAGCATTCCCTCACACCTCAATCTTGCTGGTAAAACTGGACCTTAACGCTCCAAACGCGACTCCTCACATTACTTCCTCAAGTTTTTTAATGTTGTTAAGACCGGGGCGAACGGCTGCTGTTCTCCGACTTTATAGAAGTCTTTTAAAAGATCTCCCGTTTCCTTTATGCGTTCCAACACGGCAGGGATGGTGAACAATTTAGGGTGCAGCTGCTGGCTGATTTCATGCCATGACAGTGGTGTAGCGACTAGCCCATGGTTATTGCCTCTTGGCGAATAAGGGCTGATAATCGTTTTGCCATGCGCATGCTGCACATAATCCAGATATAGTTTATTGTTTCGATTTTTTTTCATTCTTTCGATGGTGAACCACTTTGGATTTTGCTCTACCAAAAATTTGCAGACGAACTCTGTGAAAATTCTTGTCTCGTCAAAAGTAAAGGCATTTCTTGGCAGTGGGATATAAACCTGCAACCCCTTGCCACCGGATGTTTTAATATAAGAAGTTAAATTGAAATTATCAAAAATGGCTTTCATTTGTAAGGCCGCTTCCACAGCCAATGAAAATTCCTCTACGGAAGGGGGATCCAGGTCAAAAACGATTTCAGTGGGGCACTGGGTATCATTTGTTTGAAAAGGGATATGAAATTCAATTACTAATTGATTTCCCAACCATAAAAGGGTTTTTAAATCATTGCAAACGATATATTCAATTTCGTCGTCAAAACTTGTCCTTACGAAATCAGGTGCATACTCAGGCACATTTTTTTGATAAAAGCTTTCGCCAGGAACACCATGGGGAAATCGAATAGCCGTTAAATTGCGCTGTTCCAAAAAAGGCAACAGGTAAGGGGCAATCTCCTGCAGGTAGTAGATATAATCATCCTTTACCAAGTCCAACGCAGGAAAAACGGGTTTATCAGGATGCGTTATTTCAACGTGCCGGGGGATTGGATGAAGCTGTCGCAACATATGATCCCAGGTTGCATGTTCTGGTTTTAAGTCAAACCGAAATGCTGCAAAACGCGGTTCTCTCAATTTCTTTCCATCAAAATCAATGCAGGCCACATCGACACAAATGGATGGAGGGATGGTCCAAATGGTTGCGGAAATTCTCGTCCCTTTTGTTTGAAAAAAGGTGGAAAGTGTCTGCATTTCTTCATCAGAAAGACCATGACGAAAAGTGGTTATTTCCTCTAATTTTTCATCAACGTAAACAGCCCCGTTAAAATAGCCATTTTCTTGATCGAAAAGCGTCAAAATCACTGTAACATACCGCCAATTTTTCACCTTCAGCCACCCGTTTGTCCGTTTTCCGCTATCCCACAGACTGTTTTTTTTCTTGGCAATGATTCCTTCTCCATTCCATTCCTGAATTCTTGCCCATAATAGATCACTCTCATCAGAAAATGTGATTAGTTGAATTGTGCCTTTGTCTTTAAACGAAGGCGACAGGGGAAGCCCGGCTGATTGAAATAAATCAGCCAATTCTTTCTTTCTGTCCATAAGAGAATGCTGCGTTATTTCCACACCCTTTAATTGAAGCAAGTCAAAGGCAATAAAACTGCAAGGGAGATTTTTGCTTGCCTGTAGAATCGTTTTTTGGGAGCGCATTTTTCCCCGAGACTGAACGGTTGAGAAATCGCTTTTATAATCATTTACCAAATAAACAATTTCCCCATCCAATAGCAAAGGCAAAAATGCTTTAAGCTTCTCGGTATTGATTTGGCAAAAGTGGATTAACTCAGGAAAATAGTCGTTAAGTTCTTTTTCGTTTCGACTTTGTAAAGTAACGCTGTTTAGGTCCCATTTTAAAAGGCAGCGATAGCCATCATATTTCGTTTCATAGAGCCAGCCTTCATTTGAAGGGATAGTTTCGGAAGAGGTCAGAAGCATTGGTTTCATAAGGAAAACCTCTCTTTTTTGAATTAGTTTTTATCTGTTTGATTTCGTTATACATAGTTGTTGGCTCGAATCCTCATAATAATGAAAAAGTAGGTGAAGAAGTTTGCATACAGTTTGGAAAGGCAGTATTAGTTTTGGACTTGTCAATATTCCGATCAAGCTGCATACGGCAACGGAAAATAAGGATATAAAATTGCGCCAGCTTCATAAGGAGTGCAATAGCCCGATTAACTACCAAAAAGTTTGCCCTGTTTGTGAGAAAGAAATTAAAAATGAAGAAATCGTAAAGGCCTATGAGTATTCCAAAAACAAATTTGTCGTATTGGATGCTGAAGAACTTGAAAATCTCCGAAAAGAAAATGAAGATAAAGCGGTTAAAATTATGGAGTTTGTCAAGCTGGAGGAAATCGACCCCATCTATTTTGAGCGAAGTTATTTTATGGCCCCTGACAGTGGCGGTGGAAAGGCATATACCCTTTTGCGCAAGGCATTAAGCGATTCCGGCAAAATTGGCGTTGCGAAAATTACGATTCGCTCGAAAGAACAACTGGCGATTGTCCGGGTTTATGGTGAGACATTATTAATGGAAACCATTCATTTTCCCGATGAAGTGCGGAATGCTGCGGAAGTGCCGAATATTCCGAGCGAAGAAAACGTGGTTCAAAAAGAACTCGATACCGCATTAATGTTAATTGATCAGCTGACAGCCAAATTTGAGCCGGAAAAGTACGAGGATGACTATCGTACGGCGCTACTTGAATTGATTGAACATAAGAAAACCGGCGAAATTACGGTGACCGCACGCGAAAAAGAAACCGTAATCCCGGCGGATATGACAGATTTAATGGCAGCATTGCAGGCCTCGCTGGATAAAACGGCTGCACCGAAAAAGAAAACAACACGAAAACGAAAAACGAAAGAGAAAATAGAAGCGTAATTAAATTTATGAAAATAGAATAGGTTTTAAGGTTAAATAAGGGGGATGAGGGAAAAGTATGAAGGAGTAAATGTAAAGGAGCGATGTTACATGAATTGCAGTAAAGCCTTTATAACGATTCCTTTATTGCTTGGTTTAATGACTGGTTGCAGCAACAATGATGCAGGACAGGACGAAGCAGCGACAATACCGGCAACAACGAATGACGCAGCACAGAATAATAGTTCCAATGGGACAGAGCAAAATGCATCAGGAGATCAAACTAATGGGGCGCAACAAGTAGATACACTGTTTAATTTTACTCATTTCGACTTGGATGTTGAGTATGATAAGGATGTTTCCTATAACGTGGAATACGAAAATAACCAAAACCAAGTGTCGGCGGAATTGGAAGATGACGCAAATGATATAGACTTATCCGGCAATGATGCATATCATGCCATTGAGCCTCAATTAGAGTCGTTGACATTTGATGAGAATACAGGCAATGAAGAAGTTTTAAACGATGTAATCTCTGCATTTGGATTAAAGGAAGACTTTAAGGAATTTGATCTGGAAGTCAAATTCGTTAATGGCGTAACGAAAAAATATGAATTCACTAATAAGTAATTATTTGCTGTACATGTTCTAAAATACTCGGAGCATGTACAGCTTTTTATTGTCAAAACAATGATAATACTTATATAGTTAAAGGGATAGATACATAAAGGGGCGTTTGAGATGAGCGTATTATTGTCGCTAGGGGCGATTTTGGCATTTATAGGGGTTGCGCTGGGAGCCTTCGGAGCACATGCATTGAAAGATAAATTTCCGGAACCCCGTTATGAGCAAATATGGAATACGGCCGTTCAATACCAGATGTACCATGCATTGGGAATCGTTTTGGTAGGCATTCTTTCAATGGATGCTTTAATGGGAAGCTCGAGTTTATTGTTATGGGCCGGGATTTTGATGCTTGCGGGCATCGTATTCTTTTCCGGCAGCTTGTATATACTCGCGGTAACGGGAGTCAAAAAGCTTGGGGCCATTACACCAATCGGCGGCTTGTTATTTTTGGTTGCCTGGATTCTCTTATTTATAGCAGGATTTTAAATCACCAATCGAAAAGAAACACCTTTAAAAGATTCTGCTCTTTTAAAGGTGTTATTTTTTATAATTTGAATTGATGAACCAGCACTTTTAATTCGTCTGCCAGATGTGCAAGCTGTTCGGTATTTTGCGAGATTTCTTCAATTGAACGGTTAAATTCTTCGGTTGTTGCCGCGGTTTGTTCCACTGCTGCAGCCGTCTCCTCGGAAACCGATGCAATTTGCTCCACCGAATCGCTCATTTGGCTGGTGCGATTCACATTATCATCCAAATAATTCGTAATATCCACAATGCTCTCAACCATTGAAGAAACCGAGACCTGAATGTTATTGAACGTTTCTCCGGTTGACTGAATATAGGTTGAACCTTGCTGAACTTCCTCATACCCGTTTTTCAGAGACGATTCCACCAAGTTTGATTCTTGTTGAACATTCGCAACAATTTTCGTAATGTCCGTTACCGAATCGGAAACCTGCTCAGCCAGTTTTTTTACTTCATCTGCCACTACCGCAAAACCTTTGCCATGTTCTCCGGCACGGGCAGCTTCTATCGCAGCATTGAGTGCAAGTAAATTAGTTTGGTTGGCTATTTCTTCGATCATCGACACTAGTTTTGAAATTTCTTTTGTTTGCATCTCCAAGCTGCTCATTTTAAGCACAGCTTCTTTCATGACGCCATTGATTTTTACCATTTGCCCATCTGAAAGCTGCATTTTTTCTTTTCCCTCAGAGATAAATTGAAGCATTTCTTTTGTGGAAAGACTTAGGTCATGTCCTTTTTGCCTGCTTTCCTGAACGCTTACAGAAAAATCAGCAGTATTCGATGAGAGATTGCCGAGATTGCTAGCCTGATTTTCTGAACCGGAAGCAATATCGGTCATTGTAGATGAAATTTGTTGCGATCCTGCCAAAATTTCATCAGCTGCTTCTTTTAGTTCGGTACTTTGCTCTGCCACATGAAGGGAAGATGCTGCCACGCTGTTGATCGTTGTATAAAGCTTATTTTTCATCGCATGCATGGCATTTAGCAAATGTCCGATTTCATCTTTCCGGGTACTTTCTTGTGTGTCAATTGTTAAATTTCCATGAGAAAGTTCGTCCAATGCATTGGCGAGATAGACGATTGGTTTGGAAATGGACCGGCTAAAATAAATTGCGATTATTAAAACAATCAGAATGGTTAAAACTATAATCATTACTGCAGTGAATACAAACTGATCCTGCACCTGCTGTATGACCGAAATGTCCTGTTTCAGGCTGATGCCGCCAATGATTTCACTGCCGGTTGGGTCATACATTGGCAGAATGGACTTAAAGGTTCCGTTTTCTTCAGATGTAGCGATCTTTCCATCAGAAATTTTCGAGAGAGTCGATTCATCTAATGCTGAAGAATCTTCTGGAGAACTGGAAGAGTAGATTGCAGCACCTTCTTGATCATATAGCGTAATGACTACGCCATCCAATTGCTGGCTTAACTGTTCCAGGAAAGTACTTTCCACACTCGTTTGGAGCGTGCCCACAATTTCGCCATCCACTGTCAACGGTGCAAACGCTCTGACGGAAAGGCCGCTTTGTCCGACCTCGAAACCAGAGATGGACTGACCTTCCAAAGCCGCCTGGATAGCTGGCACGTCACTTTTGTCATCTCCGAATTTTTCGGGATTATGTCCTCGTAAAAATACAACGCCATTCTGGTTTCCAAACTCAAATACGGATAAGCCGTGTTCTTCCTGTAAACGGGAGAATATTTCATTAACCGTTGTTAATAATTGCTCTCGGTCTCCCGATTGATAGTCTGCAATCAGTTCCTCATTTTGGGCATAGGTAGAAGTAAGATTCAGCAAATTATCGGAAACATTGTCTAATTCACTTTGAACGTTATGTATCATTCTCTCCTGTTGATTGTCGATGAGGTCGGAATATCCGTTGCCTGTTACGAAGAAAATAATCGTAGCGATAAGTAGTAAAGGGAGAATGGATAAAGAAAGTAAAATGGTAATTAATTTTGCTTTAATACTTTTCAAAAGATGCACTCCTTGTTGAAATATTAAACGTATTTTTGGAAATTAACATTCAATTCTTAATCTACCATAATTATCTATACAATGGTTATATTGAATTAGGATATTTTAAATATAGTATAACTTTTTGGTGATTTTGGATTTAGAGGTAGGTGACAATACTAATGCTTGGGGATGCATAGTTCGCTTTTGGGGTATCGTTTTGTAAAATGGTTTAAAGGAAGTGGATGGAATGCTAAAAGAAATCTATGCAGATTTACATATACATATCGGGCGAACGCAAAAAGGCCGCGCTGTAAAAATCACTGGAAGCAAAGACTTGACGTTAAGAAATATATTGCAAACAGCGACTTCGAAAAAGGGACTGGATTTAATCGGCATTATTGATTGCCATTCACCCGAGGTAATCGAAGAGATGGAGGAACTGATCAAAGAAGGAAAAGCAACGGAACTCTCGTACGGTGGGTTGCGCTATGAAAAGACAACACTGATTCCCGGTTCCGAAATCGAAATCTATGATGAAAATTGCCATGGTCCCATCCATGTGCTTGTTTATTTTCCAACCCTTGAAAAGATGAAGGAATTCTCAAGTTGGCTGAGTACCCAATTGAAAAATATCCATTTAAGTTCGCAGCGAATTTATTGTGATGCTCGTACATTGCAGCATAAAGTTTATGAGCTTGGCGGGTTATTCATCCCGGCGCATGTGTTTACGCCTTTTAAAAGCCTATATGGAAAAGGAGTAATCAGCAGCTTGTCTGAAGTTTTCGAACCCGCTTTGATTGATGGAATCGAGCTGGGTTTAAGTTCCGACACGTATATGGTAAAAGGAATCAGTGAATTGGCGCCCTATTCCTTTGTCACGAATTCGGATGCGCACTCCTTGGGAAAACTTGCACGCGAATATCAAAAAATGCTGCTGGAAGAGGCCAATTTCAAGGAATTGAAAAAAGCGCTTCATAAAAAGGACGGGAGAGCCATACTTGCAAATTATGGTTTAAACCCACTGCTCGGCAAGTACCATGAAACGGTTTGCGCAAATTGCGGAGAGCAGGTTGCGGAAGAGGGATTAACAAGATGTCCGCACTGCGGGAAACTACAATTGATAAAAGGGGTTTCAAAAAGAATCAGGGAATTGTCCGACAATCCTGATCTGCAAGTAGAAAGACCGCCTTATTACCACCAAGTACCTTTGGATTTCATCCCAGGGATTGGCCGAAAAACAATTGAAAAGCTTTTAAATGCTTTCGGAACAGAGATGAACATCTTGCATCACACATCATTCGAAGATTTAAAGCAGGCAGTACCCGAAAAAATAGCCTCCCTTATTGATTCGGCAAGGCAGGGAAAATTGGGCATCAAGGTTGGCGGCGGTGGAGTTTACGGTAAGCTGGAGACAAGAGTACCGGACAACGAATAAAAGGAAGCATAAAAAAACAAGCTACTTGTTTAAGACGGGGAATCTTAAACGTAGCTTGTTTTTAAAGGGATGTATGTCACAATGGACATATATTTTATAGCAAATGGGGAAATTTGTGGTTTTGGGATACCACAAAAATTTGCTAGGGGATACAATAATAATATAACCAGTTTTCTCAAAGTTTATATCATAATATTTGAGAAATTTTGTTGCTTTTTTCTTCAGACCATTTAAGTCCTTCAAAGAAGCGGTATACTTCCTCGAATACAAGCTCTTTTTCTTGGTCCAGTGTTAAAATATGACCCGAATTGATAAAGCTTTTAACAGACTTAATGCGAGAATTTACGGAATTATATATTAGATCTGCGCTTTCGCAGTAATAATCATCATCACGTAGCCCACGTAAAATGTGAACCGGCGTCTTGATTGTTTCTAATTTTTTGCTTGTTTCATTAATCATGCCTTGCAGGTATTCCAAAGATGGCATGCGGAACCTTTTCGCAAGTTCCTGTGGTTGATCGGCAATTTCATCAAATGTGCCAGATAACTTTTTGTACTTTATTGTGTAATCGATGATACGTTCTTGCAGGCTGTCGGTACTTTTTGCTAAAGCTGGAGCAGACATCGCTACAATTGCTTTTGTTGGACGTTCTTCTCCCAATTTTAAAGAGAAGATGCCTCCCAGTGAAACACCGGCAACGGCGATTTCTTCATAACCTCTGTGCTTAAGCTCATCATAGCCTTCCAATACACTGTTCCACCATTCAATGGGACTTGTTTTGATCAGTGTGATTGGATCGCCGCCATGACCTTTGTATAATGGTGCATGAACAGTATAATTTCGTTCTGCCAAGTATCTGCCTAGACGTTTCACGTCGTTCGTGTTTCCAGTAAAACCATGAAGTAAAAGAACGGCGCGTTTACCTTTCTCAATCATAAATGGTTTTGGTGGAATGATTTTCATTTTTAATAAACTCCTTTGGTCTATAATTGTGACAATCACGAGAATTTTTCAAATAAAGTATTGTTTTTTAAAAAATAATTTGATATGCAAATTTAATAATTAGCCTTATTATAGTGTTAACCTTTACATAAGTACAATTTATTGTTTTTATCAATATCATTCCAAAAAGTTATCAATACAAGAGAGGTACCGATATGGAGATCCAGCAGCTCGAATATTTTAAAACCGTCGCAGAAATGCAACATATGACACATGCAGCAGAAAAGTTGAATATTTCACAGCCTGCATTGAGTAAATCGATATCCAATTTAGAAAATGAAATTGGCGTTCCTTTGTTTGATCGGCAAGGACGATCCATTAGTATAAATCGATATGGGAGTCTCTTTTTAAAAAGTGTTGAGTCGATTTTGAAAGAGTACAAAAAAGCCAAAACAGAAATCAGCAATTTGGTAATGCCAGGATGCGGCGAAGTCTCCTTGGGCTTTATCCATAGCCTTGGGATGCAGGTTGTACCCGAATTAATGGCGCATACACCTGAAAAGTATCCCAATATGAATTTCACATTAACGCAAGCATCCTCCTACAACCTTTTACAATGGCTTGAAGAAGGCCAAATTGATATGTGTTTGTCGCAGCGAATCGAATCAAAAACCATTGAAGTGGGATGGATCGAGCTTTGGAGTGAGGAGTTGTTTGTGATCGTCCCGAAAAACCATCGCTTTGCCAATCGGGAAAGCATAAAGCTCGAAGAAATTAAAGATGAACCCTTTATTTCTATAAAAAGAGGAAATGCATTGCGTCAAATTGTGGACAAGTTCTTTAAGGAAGCAGGCATTACAACAAATGTTACTTTTGCCGGGGAAGAAATGCATACGGTGGCAGGATTTGTGGGTGCAGGATTAGGGGTTTCGCTTATCCCAAGCATAAAAGGATTGAATGAGTACAATGTTCAAAAAATTCGGGTAAGTGAACCCACCTGTGTACGAAAAATTGGCGTTTCCTGGGCGAAAGAACGTTACTTGGCTCCTGCCGCGGTCCAATTTATAGATTACCTTGTCGAGTATTTTAAAGATCGAAAATAGTAGAAGTTGTTCCAATAATTCAATAAAAGGTGGAAAAATATGTTTTATGACCGTGAATTGTTTAAGAAAACATTATATGAACATAACCATTTTTTAAATGCAGAGGAAATAACAGAAGCCTTGGCATCTTACCATCTCGCTGTAAAAGGCGATGTTGCTGCCATGCTGGAAGTCGCGGAGATTTATCGGATCATCGAAAAGTATCAAGATTCCGCCGAATGGTTGAAAGAGGCAGCCCTTTTGGAAAGTGCACAGGCTATGTATGAGTTGGGAAATCGTTTTTTTGAAGGCCTGGGTGTAGAAGAAAATGAGCAAATGGCCTTTCATTATTATAAGAACGCAGCAGAAAAAGGCAATGCAGATGCTGCAAACAACCTAGCGGATATGTACTTAAATGGACAGGGAGTGGCCATGGATGAAAAAGAGGCGCTCTATTGGTTCAAAATAGCGGCTTCAAAAGATGTCGTTGAAGCAATGTTCACATTAGGAATTATGTATGAGCAAGGAATTGGGACAGAGTCGGACGAAGAAAAGGCTTTTGGCTATTATATGCAATCAGCACAAGGCGGCTATGAAGAGGCGCAATATCGAATCGGTTCGGTGTATCTGGACGGTCTCCTGGAACAAGAAAAGAATATACCTTTAGCATTGGAATGGTTTGAACAAGCGGCCGAATCCCACCATATTGATTCCCTTTATAATCTGGGCTTTTTATATGAAAACGGCTTGGGTGTTCCCCGAAATGGCAAAAAAGCGCTTTACTATTATAAACGTGCGGCACTACTGGGGGATTATCAGGCAAAATTAAATATCGCCAGCATTTATGAACAAGGAATCGATGTTCCCAAAAACCAGAAAGAGTCGGTAAAATGGCGTAATGCCGCACACCGAGATTTGCAGCAATTTGATTAGCGGGAGAGGGTGGAGCGATATATGGCTTCCTCCGCTTTTCTGATGTCCAGCTGCGAACGCCAGCCCCTCGACCGTTTCGACTCCTCCGACGAAGGCAAAAAGCGCCTTCTTGTCGGAGTCTCCAGCGGTTGTCGGGCTGACGGGCGTTCTCCGCTTTTATTCTGGATATGTACTAATTTTGTAATAGTCGTTGCAGGTACTTTGGTGAATAAACGTTTATACTAGAGATGGATTTATTTTGAACGGTTAGGAGTGTCTTTCATGAAAACGGTAGTCGTTGTAGGTGGCGGAATTACAGGGTTATGTACTTTGCATTATTTAAAACGCCAAGCACGGGAGCAATCGATTCGTTACATATTAATAGAAAAAAATCCTCATTTGGGCGGGAAGATGCATACTGTCCATGAAGGAGATTTTATCATGGAAACAGGCGCGGATTCGATGGTTGCACGCCACCCGGCTGTACTGGACCTCGTAAAGGAACTGGATTTTGAATCGGAACTTGTCTATAACGAAACGGGGATTTCTTATATTTATACGAATAATGAACTGCACGCCATTCCGCCAGGATCTACTTTTGGAATTCCAATGAGCGAAGAATCGTTGCATGCAAGCACCTTGATTTCGGAAGAAGCGAAGCGACGTGTTCTAAAAGATGCTGCTATTCCTAATCCTTCTTTTACAAAGGAAAGTTCCATTGGCGTTTTTTTGGAATACTTTTTGGGAAAAGAGATTGTTGAAAAGCAAATCGCTCCTGTTTTGCAAGGCGTATATTCGGGAGATTTATATCAGTTGTCGCTTGCTTCCACTTTACCTTATCTGGTTGACTACAAAAACGAGTATGGCAGCATCATGAAAGGGTTTGAAGCGAACCGAGAGCAATTCGAAAGGGCAGCCAATAAAAAATTCATTTCCTTTAAAAATGGCCTTTCTTCATTAATTAACCGTCTTGAAGAGCTCCTTCCGGAAGTGGAGTTTTTTAAAAACGTGGAAACAACAAGCATCAACAAGAATGGTGCTGTATATGATGTTGCGTTGTCAAATGGAGAAACCGTAAAGGCGGATGCAGTTGTTTTGGCAGTACCCAACAATGTGGTGCGAAGTATATTGAACGACGAAGAGCTGGAAGAGCAATTCAGTAAATTTAATAATGCTTCGGCGATTACCATGTATGTAGGTTTCGATGTTCCGGATTCCATTTTGCCTGCTGATGGAACGGGTTTTATCGTATCGCATAATAGCAATTTGGTTTGCAATGCCTCCACTTGGACAAGCCGGAAATGGAAGCACACATCTGCACATGGGAATCTGCTTGTTAGGCTATTCTATAAAAACAACAATCCGAGATATGAGAAATTGGCGGCAATGTCCGACGAAGAGTTAACAAGGGTTGCGTTGGAAGATGTGAAGCAAAGTCTGGGTATTGAAGAACAGCCTGTAGTTGTCAATATCGACAAATGGATTGATGCAATGCCGAAGTACGATTTGGCCCATAATGAAGCGCTGAAAAATGTTGTCGGGGCATTGGATGAAAAATATCCAAATTTATATATTGCAGGTTGTTCTTATTTTGGGGTCGGCATCGGCGCATGCATCGAAAATGGCCGAAAAACGGCTGAAGATATGCTGAAAAGTTTAGAGATTGAATAAAAAAGAAACTTAGCCTTTTTCATGGGCAAAAATCCTGAAAAGGCTCAAGTTTCTCCGTTATTTTTGTAAAAAACAGAAAACATATTGACGTGGGTATTTTTTAGGGCTATGATTTAGTTTACATATTAAAAAGTAAATAGCAATCTTATCAAGAGAAGCAGAGGGACTGGCCCGATGAAGCTTCAGCAACCAACAGAATGTAAGGTGCTAAATCCAGCTGGCAAATGCCGGAAAGATAAGAAGGATATCATAATCTTTATTGATTAATTAAGCCTTCTTGAAAAAGAAAGGCTTTTTATTTTATTGACTTGAAAGAGAATCTACTAATTTTATAAATATAAGATACAGAATTTTTAAAACTATTCAATTGGCAATTAAGAAAATCAAGGAGAGTAGAAAATGGGATTACTAGAAGCATTACAGTCGAAGGTGTTAACAGCAGATGGCGCAATGGGTACGTTATTATATGCTTATGGTCTGGAATATTGCCATGAAGAAATGAATATCGTAAGGCCCGAACTAATCGAAAAAATACATATAGAATATATTTCAGCGGGAGCCGATGTCATTCAAACGAATACATATGGCGCAAATGCAATCAAGCTTGCTCGTTATGGATTAGAAGCGAAAGTAAAAGAAATCAATGAAGCGGCCGTTTCCATTGCCAAAAAAGCGGTCGGCAACGGTGATCAATTTATTCTGGGTTCAATCGGCGGCACTCGAGGCGTTCGTAAAAGCGATGCAACGTTAGAGGAAATCCTCCATGCAATAAAAGAGCAGGCCGTTGTTTTAATTGAAGGTGGAGTAGATGGGCTGTTGCTGGAAACCTACTTTGATTTTGAGGAGTTAACAGAGACCGTTAAAATGCTCCGTGCAGAAACAAACCTGCCAATCATCGCCCAAGTGTCGATGCATGACCCGGGAGTGCTGCAAAATGGAATGAAATTAAATGATGCATTGCAGCAGCTTCAAGCGATAGGTGCAGATATTGTGGGAGTTAACTGTCGATTGGGCCCTTATCATACAATCCAAGCATTCGAGGGAGTCGAGTTGCCTGAAAAAGCGTTTTTATCGGCTTATCCAAATGCTTCTTTGCTGGATATCGAAGAAGGCCGCGTGATTTACGAATCGGAAGTAGATTATTTTGCAAGAGCAGCCGTTCAACTGCGAAATCAAGGTGTGAGGCTTATTGGCGGGTGTTGCGGTACAACACCAAAACATATTGAGGCAGCCAAAAAGTTATTGGGCCAATTAAATCCAATTGAAATAAAAGAAGCAAAACAGCCGAAAGAAATTTTAATTCAAGAGCCTGACCCAAGAGAAATTGAACCGCTTCATGAGAAAGTAAAACGCGAACGTTCAGTCATTGTAGAGCTGGATACACCGAGACATCTGGAAATTGAGTCCTTTGTCGAGGGTGCAAAAACGCTTTACAACGAAGGCGCGGACATCATTATGATGGCCGATAATTCGTTGGCTTCGCCGCGAATCAGCAATGTCGCGATGGGATCGATTTTAAAACTTCAGCACGGGATCCGTGTTATGCCGCATATTACATGCCGCGATCGCAACTTGATTGGATTGCAATCCCACATCATGGGGTTGAATGCATTGGGATTGCATGATATTTTGACTGTCACGGGCGATCCGACAAAAGTGGGCGATTTCCCTGGTGCAACAAGTGTTTACGACGTGTCATCATTGGAACTCATTTCGCTTATTAAACAATTGAATGAAGGAATCTCTTTCTCCGGAAAGCCTCTGCGCAAGAAAGCAAACTTCTCGGTAGCAGCTGCTTTTAATCCGAATGTTCGCGTACTGGATCGAGCGGTGGCGCGCCTTGAGAAGAAAATTGAACACGGAGCGGATTATTTTATTTCGCAGCCGGTTTATACAAAAGAAAAAATAGAAGAAATTCATGAAGCTACAAAGCATCTGGAGACGCCGATTTATATTGGCATCATGCCATTGACAAGCTTCCGCAGTGCAGAATTCCTCCATCATGAAGTACCGGGAATCAAGCTTTCCGATGAAGCGTTGGAAAGAATGCAGGCTTGTGAAGGGGACAAACAAAAAGAGAGCGCTGAAGGAGTTGCCATCGCAAAAGAATTGCTGGACACAGCAGCAAAATACTTCAATGGCATTTATTTGATCACACCGTTCTTGCGATACGATTTAACAATACAACTAATGCAATATATCAAACAACTTGATGTGCAAAATAAAGGAGTCAAAGCAAATGTATAACCATCCGATAGAAGAACAATTGCAAAAAAGGATATTAGTTATCGATGGTGCAATGGGGACGATGCTTCAGCAGGAAAACTTAACAGCCGAGGATTTTGGCGGCGAAGAGTTGGAAGGATGCAATGAAAACCTCGTATTAACCCGTCCTGATGTACTATCGAAAATTCACCGAGCTTATTTGGAAGCCGGTGCGGATATTATTTGTACAAATACATTTGGTGGAACGCCTTTAGTTTTGAATGAATACGGACTTGGCGACAAGACGGAAGCAATCAATAAACGTGCAGTGGAATTAGCTTTGGAAGCAGCGCGCGACTATTCGACCGAAGAGTGGCCGCGTTTTGTGGCAGGAGCGATCGGCCCGACAACAAAGACCTTATCTGTAACAGGTGGAATTACATTTGACGAGCTTTCGGATAACTTCTACATACAAGCAAAAGCATTGGTTGAAGCGGGAGCGGATTTGCTTTTGCTTGAAACAAGCCAAGATATGCTCAATGTAAAAGCGGCCTCCCTTGGTGTAAACCGCGCCTTTAAAGAAACGGGTAAAGAGCTCCCGATTATGTTATCCGCAACAATCGAGCCAATGGGTACAACGTTGGCAGGCCAAACAATCGATGCGTTCTATATTTCAATTGAGCATATCCAGCCGTTGTCAATTGGGTTAAACTGCGCAACTGGCCCAGAGTTTATGACCGATCATATTCGATCTTTGTCCGAACTATCCACAAGCTTTATCAGCTGCTATCCAAATGCAGGTTTGCCGGATGAAGAAGGCCATTACCACGAAACACCGGAATCTCTCTCCATAAAACTGCGAGGTTTTGCCGAGAAAGGTTGGTTGAACATTGTGGGAGGATGTTGCGGAACAACGCCGGCACATATTCAGGCCATTCGGGATGCAGTCGATGGTTATGAACCTAGACCGCTTCCGGAAAAAACGCATGGTCATGTCGTATCGGGGATTGAGCCATTGCAATACGACGATTCGATGCGTCCCTTATTTATTGGTGAACGTACGAATGTTATCGGTTCCCGCAAATTTAAACAACTTATTATCGACGGGAAATTTGAAGAAGCAGCTGAAATCGCCCGTGCCCAGGTGAAAAATGGAGCTCATGTCATCGATATTTGTCTGGCGAATCCAGATCGCGATGAATTGGAAGATATGACAAACTTCATGAAGGAAGTAGTTAAAAAAGTAAAAGTTCCGCTTGTAATTGACTCGACGGATGAAAAAGTAATCGAAGAAGCACTTAAATTCTCGCAAGGAAAAGCAATCATTAATTCCATCAACCTCGAAGATGGAGAAGAGCGCTTCGATGCCGTGATGCCGATTGTCAAAAAATTTGGAGCATCCGTTGTAGTGGGTACAATCGATGAAAAAGGAATGGCTGTGGATCGCCAAAGAAAACTGGAAGTAGCTGAACGTTCTTATCAATTATTAACGGAAAAATGGGGACTCCCACCGGAAGATATTATTTTTGACCCGCTTGTATTCCCTGTTGGAACAGGCGATGAACAGTACATCGGTGCTGCTGAAGAAACAATCGAAGGAATTCGTCTTATAAAGGAAAAATATCCGGAGGTATTGACAGTATTAGGGGTAAGTAACGTTTCGTTCGGATTGCCTCCAGTAGGGCGTGAAGTATTAAATGCCGTGTATTTATATCATTGTACACAGGCAGGGCTTGATTATGCGATTGTAAATACCGAGAAACTGGAGCGCTATGCTTCTATTCCGGAAGAGGAAATTAAGTTGGCAAACGATTTAATCTTCAATACCAATGATGAAACGCTGGCTGTATTTACTGACTTCTACCGTGATAAAAAGAAAGAAAAATCGGTCGCGAATATCCCTGATACGGTTGAAGAAAGACTTTCTTACTATATTATAGAGGGAACAAAAGAAGGGCTGATTCCGGATCTGGAAGAGGCTAGAAAGCTTTTTGACTCGCCTTTGGATATTATTAATGGACCGCTTATGGCCGGCATGTCTGAAGTAGGCCGTCTATTTAACGATAACCAACTGATCGTGGCAGAAGTTTTGCAAAGTGCCGGCGTGATGAAAGCGGCAGTTGCCCACCTTGAACAGTATATGGAAAAAAATGAAGACAGTTCGGGCAAAGGGAAAGTTGTCTTGGCAACGGTTAAAGGCGACGTTCATGATATTGGGAAAAATCTCGTGGATATCATTTTAAGCAATAATGGTTTTAAAGTGGTGGATTTAGGCATTAAAGTAACTCCTGCTGAGTTGATTCAAGCGATTCGCAAGGAGCAGCCTGATTTTGTAGGGCTTTCCGGTCTTCTTGTAAAATCTGCGCAGCAAATGGTGATTACGGCACAGGACTTCAAGGAAGCAGGAATCGATATCCCGATTTTGGTAGGCGGCGCAGCATTATCGAAACGCTTTACGGAAACAAAAATTGCCGCACAATATGATGGGCCTGTTATTTATTCAAAAGATGCCATGCAGGGACTTGATCAAGCCAATCGTTTGATGAAGCCGGAAGAACGTGAAGTGCTGATCCAAGAGCTTCGCGAATCGCAGGAAAAGAGATTATTGGCAGATGAAAAACGTGCAGCAAGACCCCAAAAAATTGTAGCAGAAAAACCTGCAAGAACAGTCAAAGACGCTCCAGTGTATCAACCAAAAGATTTGGCAGAGCATATTAAGCGAAATTATTCAGTAGCCCACTTGCATCCATATGTGAATATGCGAACGTTAATTGGCCATCACTTAGGCTTGAAAGGCAATGTTGAAAAGCTTTTGGCTGAAAAAGATGAAAGAGCGACACAGCTGCATGAATTGGTTAATGAATACTTAACATCGGATTTATTAAACCCTTCCGGTATGTATCAATTCTTCCCTGCACAAGCGCATGGGGATGATGTGGTCATTTACAGCCCGGAGGATAGCAAAACCGAGATTGAACGATTCCATTTCCCTCGCCAAAAAGAAGCACCGTTCCTTTGCTTATCGGACTTCCTGAAAACAGTGGAAAGCGGCGAGATGGATTACGTGGCATTGATGGTTGTAACGGCCGGCCATGGAGTAAAAGGAGTGGCGGAACAGCTAAAAACAGACGGTAAATTCCTTGAAAGCCATGCTCTTTTAGCAACAGCATTGGAGCTTGCGGAAGGATTTGCAGAAAGACTTCATCAGGAAATTCGTGATGTTTGGGGCTTCCCGGATGCAACTGATTTTACAATGCGTGAGCGATTTGCTGCGAAATATCAAGGGCAGCGTTTCTCCTTTGGTTACCCGGCATGTCCGAATCTTGAAGATCAGGAAAAATTGTTCAAACTATTAAAACCGGAAAGAATTGGCGTGAATCTAACGGAAGGCTACATGATGGAGCCGGAAGCAAGTGTATCGGCAATTGTCTTCGCCCATCCGGATGCTCGTTATTTTAATGTGTAATTTATAATGTATACTTTCAAAAGCTATTTCAAAGACTAAAACCTTTGAAATAGCTTTTTTTGCGGGAAATTTAGTAACGGAGAACTAATTTGAGGCATGTTGAATCAAGAACGGCAAAAGATGTATGCAACAAGCTATTTAGTGGGTAAAGATAAATGGATTCACGAAAACAATGTCAGAGACCAACCTTAAGCAAATTAATACAAACAATTAGTACCTCGTCATATGACATTTGTAATGAAATAATCATGACGTTTACTTCTATAAGCAACGTCTCCTTTTTTTTAAAATGAGAGTAGAAAGTCTAGAAAGAAAGAAGGAATTTACTTGGCTATGACTGATGCTGAAAAAACGAAACAGTTACGTAAAGAAGTCGTTCCATTTGCAAAATCTCAAACAAAAACAAGTATTCTTCAAATAATCAATACGATACTTCCACTTCTTGCAATATGGGGTGCTGGTTATTATTTACTGCAATTTTCTCCTTGGTTCACGGTAGCCTGTAGTATTCTTGCTTCAGGGTTCGTCGTTCGTACTTTCATCATTTTCCACGATTGTACACACGGCTCATTCTTTAAAAGTAAAAAAGCAAATAACATTGTCGGAAATATTACGGGAATCTTAACTTCATTCCCATATGAAAAATGGAAAAGAGAACACACCATTCACCATGCGACTAGTTCCAACCTTGATAAGCGAGGGATTGGCGACATCGATATGTTGACGGTGGATGAGTACTTGCAAAAATCGAAGCTTGGCCGTCTTGGTTATCGCCTATATCGCAATCCATTGGTCATGTTCGGCTTGGGGCCACTATTTATGGTATTAGTGCTAAATCGGGTAAATCGCAAAGATGCTAAGAAAAAAGAACGATTCAACACGTATTTCACAAATGCAGTATTGCTCATTATTTGTGCTGCGTTAATATGGGCAACGGGATGGCAAACTTTCTTATTGGTGCATGGCTTAACGTTATTTATAGCAGGTGCGCTGGGAATTTGGCTATTCTATATCCAGCATACGTACGAAGATTCGTATTTTGAATTTGAAACAGATTGGGATTATGTAAAAGCAGCTGTAGAAGGCAGTTCCTATTACAAACTGCCAAAAATATTGCAATGGATTACAGGGAATATTGGTTTCCACCATGTTCACCATTTATCGCCGCGTGTTCCAAACTATAACCTGGAAGCGGCGCATGAATCGATTCCGCCTCTTCAAAAGGCTACAACCATCACATTAAAAACAAGTGTCGAATCCATTCGATATAAATTGTATGATCCAAAAAACAAAAAATTTGTATCCTTTAAAGAAGTCGAAAAAAAGATACGATTAAAAAATAATAAGTCTGTTCAAGCGTAAAAGGCTGGACATTACGCTATTTCACGGTGTTGCCTTTAGGGTAATGCCGTGATTTTGTTATACTAAGTTAGAAAAGCGGAGAACGCCCGTTAGCCCCGACAACAACTGGAGGAAACCACAAGAGGACGCTCTTTGTCCTCGCGGGGGTTTTCGAAGTTGTCGAGGGGCTGGCGTTTGCAGCTGGACACTGTTCAAAAAATTAATACATCAAAAAATATAACTAAAATTAAAACTGCGAGGAATGTCATGCAAAGCTGGTATACAATTTTACCGAAAAATCCATGGATCAGTATTTATGTTTGGGTGATTTTTTGTATCATGCCATTCTACTTTATTATCCGATCGTTTTCATTTTTTGAGATTGTTCTAGGTCTCGTGTTAATCATGCTTTACTTTTTATCGCATTATTTTTCGTTTTATTCTAAAAGTGGCCTTGTTTACATGTGGATCAGTTTCGAGATGGTCCTGCATATTGCGATGACCCTTCTGTATGGATATGTATACTTATCATTATTTACTGCTTTTTTTATTGGGAATATTAAAAATCCAGTTGGGTTCTTTATTATGTATGGATTACATATCGGTTTTACCATCATGTCGATTGTAGCCGGCTATTTTATCGACCTGGACTTATTTTTATCGCAAACCCCATTTATTATCATCACGGTGGTCGGTGTCGTGCTGTTGCCCTTTTCTTTATACAACCGAAACAAACGGGAAAAGCTGGAAGGCCAGTTGGAAACGGCAAATGAACGAATTGCGGAGCTGATTATCCATGAAGAACGTCAACGAATTGCGCGGGACTTGCATGATACGTTGGGACAAAAACTTTCGATGATTGGTCTGAAAAGTGATTTGGCAAGTCGTCTGGTCTCGAGAAATCCAGAAGCTGCCATACAGGAAATCAGGGATATTCGCCATACTGCAAGCATAGCGTTGAAAGAAGTACGAGAACTGGTATCGGATATGCGTGCCGTCAAGCTGAATGAAGAATTGGAACGGGTCAAACAAATTTTAAAAGCTGCCGAAATCCAATATGAAATCAAAATGCACAGTAAACAACTACATATTCCGATTCTGGTCGAGAGCGTAATAAGCATGTGTCTAAAAGAAGCCATTAATAACGTAGTAAAGCATAGCCAGGCCAAAATCTGCGAAATTACCATCGATAAAAGAGATAATGAAATGTTATTAACGGTTTATGATAATGGAAAAGGATTTAACGCAGGTTCGGAAGCTTATGGGAATGGATTGAAAGGCATGAGGGAACGCCTGGATTTTATAAATGGCTCTGTTCAAATTGAAAGTGAAAAGGGTACGAAACTTATGATCATTGTGCCGCTGGCTATTACACATCAGAAAGGGAATGAGTGATATGATTCGAATTGTAATTGCGGAAGATCAAGGAATGTTGCTTGGTGCGATGAAATCACTGCTCAGTATGGAAGAGGATATGGAAGTGGTGGGGCTGGCGAAAAACGGTGAAGAAGCACTCCAATTAGTAAAAGAACAGCAGCCGGATATTTGCATTATGGATATTGAAATGCCGATTATGACAGGACTGGATGCAGCAGAAGCATTGCAAAACATTGCAGATTGCAAAATCATCATTTTAACGACTTTCGCACGGCCGGGTTATTTTGAGAGAGCCAGAAAAGCGGGAGTGCGCGGGTATTTGTTAAAAGATAGTCCAATCGAGGAATTGGTCCATTCGATTCGCGTCATCATGGATGGACGCCGCATTTTTGCACCGGAACTCGTTGATTTCGTATATGAAGATGATAGTGCCAATCCTTTAACTGAAAGAGAAAGCCAGGTATTGGAATTGGTTGCGGAAGGAAAAACAACAAAGGAAATTGCAGCAGAGCTTTTTCTATCTGCTGGCACCGTGCGAAACTATATCTCCACAATCCTTGATAAGCTAGGTGTCGGCAACCGAATTGAAGCCATTTCAAGATTCAAGGAAAAAGGCTGGAATAAATAAGCGTTGCTTCATAGCAGAGGGAGCATTAAAAGGCTATTTCGCTATGAAATTAAACTCTATTTCAGTTATTCCATAAAAAGTTATAAAACCAAAACTTTAAGAATCCATTTTGATTAAATTTAATCAAAGTGGATTCTTTTTATTTATAGATTTCTAGTGGCGTACTCTAAAACAGCTAGTCCAAATATATAATTTGCCCACTTAAAGCTCCTCCAAAATTTTAATTTCGGATAAAATTTACAGTTTTTTTAACAAAATTTTACTGAATATTAGTAATAATATGAGATTATCTTAATAGGTTGGACAGCCTTTGCTGATTTAACCTAAAAAAATTAAATTCAGGAGGAGAATCATGCTAAAAATCCGAAAAAGGCTGTTGTTTTCTTTAGTACTTATTGCTTCCATTTTACTTCAGCCACTTCTATCTTCTTTAACTAATGCAGCGACTGGAGACGGTTCGTGGTCTATGCCATACTCTGTATCTCAAGCCATCAACAACCAAAATAACTCAATAAAAACAGTTCAAGGTTATGTTGTGGGGCAACCTACCTCAACAAGTACAGTCGTTACTAGCAATTTCCCAAATGATTATGCATTAGCATTAGCGGATAGCCCGACAGAGACTGATACAGCAGATATGATATATGTACAGATACCTTCTTCATTTCGCTCCTCTTATGGTTTAAGCTCTAATCCTTCCTTAATGGGGGAAAATATGAAAATAACCGGGACACTAACAGCCTATTTCTCTCATCCTGGATTAAAGAGTGGTACAGCTTTTGAATTGCAAGATGGTGGGACTACAAGTCCTGAACCAACTCCAGATCCTATTCCATCAAGTAATGGCTATTATGATCCTGCCTATGGGAAAACAGGTGAAGCGTTAAAAACAGCTTTGCATAATATCATTGATGACCATAGAGAACTATCCTATTCAAATGTCTGGGATGCCCTTCGAGTGACGGACGAAGATCCCAATAACTCCAACAATGTGATTCTCCTTTATACAGGACGTTCACAAGGAAAATACACCAATGGTTCATATGCTGATGATTGGAATCGGGAACATGTTTGGGCAAAATCACACGGAGACTTTGGAACAACTATGGGTGCGGGCACAGACCTGCATCATCTGCGTCCAACAGACGTTAGCGTCAATAGTTCAAGAAGTAACCTTGATTTTGATAATGGAGGTACTGAACATTCAGAAGCAGGCGGAAACTATTATGACTCAGATTCCTGGGAACCGAGAGATAGCGTAAAGGGTGACGTTGCCCGTATGTTATTTTATATGGCCGTACGTTATGAAGGGGATAGCGGTGAACCGGATTTAGAATTAAATAATCAAGTTAACAACGGTTCAAATCCTTACCATGGAAAACTATCTGTGCTACTTCAATGGCATAAACAGGATCCGGTTGATGCTTTTGAAAGAACTAGGAACGAAATTATTTACAATGACTATCAATACAATCGCAATCCATTCATCGATCACCCTGAGTGGGCATCAGCAATCTGGGAGTAGCTAGAAGTTTTGGGCACTTTTCTTAAAAAGGAAAGTGCCTTTTTTCCTCCTTTTTCCTTTCTATATAAAAGGGCCCTTTGTAAGTTATAATTGGAGAGCTTACAGGTTTCCGAAAAGGGTATATATCTGTATGCATGTAAAGAATTCTCTGAAAGGATCAACCATTATGGAAACTTCCATCGAAATAAGTGAGAAGAAAATGAACTATTCTGCTTTTCAATTCATTTTGCCCTTCTCTATTAAAAGCGGGTCAGCCCCTTCTTTCATTTCCGCTTTGAAAAATGACAATTTTGAACGATTTCAGCTGGATAATCCGGAAATGCAACATGGCTATTATGGTAAGTTCAGTATTCATCACGCCGATATTGAACATTCTTTTTTCCCTTTTATAAATAAAATCCTTTTTCCGCCGACTGAAAACGATGCTGGTTTTCAACGATACTCGAGGAGTTTCAATCTCTCTTGCAGCTTGATAGCAAATAAAAAGACGATACCGTTTACCTTGCTTTCTGCTGATGTTGTGATTTGTCCCTATGAATTAGCGTTCTTAACCATACGTGCAGAAATCACGGATTTTTCAAATATAGATTTTTCTACCGCCATTGAATTCGGGACACGTTTTAGAGTATTGGAGCCAGGGCTGTCCGAAGATGTTGAGACAACCATTGAGCATGATACGCTGCGTTTCGGTAAGGTAGAGAATTTCATTTTTAATTTTTTGCTCCCCGAGGTTGACAGTTTCATTGATAAAAGAGAGTCGGATGGTCCCCGTTCCTATTCAATCTTTGACAATAAACGAATGTTTGTCCAATCCCTGTTCTGCTTGGACTCGAATGAAAGCATTGAAATAGTGGATGTCTATCGGGCAGGAAACTTGGATGGACTGGACGGGAAAGGAAACCCATATATTAGTTCAAGCAATTCGGCCTACATTCATCAATTCGTAAAGGAAAATGGCTATGAAAAGTGGGCGCCAAATACTTATTACACAATAGAAAAACAAAATCTTACTTGTCTTACTAACCAAAGCGGCATGATGTTATCACGGCTTGCAAGCCAAATGTATGGAAAGTATTACTATGGCTTGCTTCTTAATTTATTCCACAGGATTGTTCTGCTGAAAATAGATATTCTGTATTCTGAAGTGAATATCGTTCGGGATGAAGAAAGAGTGGAAAAACTGATTCATTTCATCAATACGTTTACAGCCAACTACTTATTTATAGAAATTACCACCCAGTCGCAGGGCCATGAAATCTTTTGGCGCTTACGAAACAAATTCAAGGTGGAGACCCTATATAATGATGCCCGGCAAGCATTGAACAGCCTCTATAAATATCAAGAAAGTTTTTCATCGAGAAAAAATAATTTGCTTCTTTTAATCCTTACGCTCTACACGGTTGTAGGGGGAATCTACGGAATGAACCAGGTTATTGAGGATTTAAAAGGAAATATTGATTTGGAAAAATTCCTATCCTATTCCGTATTTGAATATATTGCACTGTTCGTGACATTGAGCGGATTAGTTGTATCAATTGTACTGGGCGTGCAGGGATTCATCAAATGGAGAAAAGAAATCGGGAAAATAAAAAAATGGGAAGCTGAGGAAAAATAGAAAAGCAGAGAAGCCGAGGAAAAGAAGAAAATCATCAAAAAAGCAGCCGAAATATTTGGCTGCTTCATTTTTTATTGATTATACATTCTAGTTTCAGCATCCAAAGCACATGCGCTTGAAACCTTGTGTTCATTATCGTCCTCTCTTGGTTAAACGGCCCAGCAGGAATGCGGCCGCCGCTACCCCGATGACTGTGTTGGTTTTCTTTGTAAATACTTGTTTTGTCACAAGATTTATATTCTGCGGACGTTCCGCTAATCGTCTCATGAAATAACCATACCAATCTTCGCCGAATGGGACATACGTACAGAAGTTGTAGCCTTCTTTCGCTAATTCCACCTGCATATCTTTTCGAAGACCGTAAAGCATCTGGAATTCGAATTTATCGTTTGGAATCTTATGGTCTTTTACAAATCGCTTTACATGATTGATAATATGATGATCGTGCGTTGCGATGGAGGTAAATTTACCATGCAATAAATGATATTCAATTAACTCGATGAAATTCAGGTCAATGTCATGTTTATCTTGATAGGCAACATCTGCCGCTTCTTTATAAGCACCCTTAGCAATGCGCAATCGGCAGTTTTTATATTTCTCGATATATTCTTGAGAATTAAAGAAATAGGCTTGAATGACGGTTCCCACATTATCGTAAACAGCTGATAATTTATCAAATATGTCAAATGAAGGTTGAAGGCGCTCATAGTTTTCCATATCCAGGTTCACGTGCATATTATACTGGGCTGCTTTTTCGACAACTTCCACTAAATTCTCGTAGCAAAAGTCAAAATCAATATCCAGTCCTAGCTGAGAAGGTTTCACGGAAATATGGGCATCCAAGCCATTTTCGCGAATAGCTTCAATTACGGCGATAATTTGTTCTTTTGCTTTAGTCGCTTCGAATTTTTCATAAACAAATTCCCCTAGATAATCGACCGTACAAGAAATCCCTTGTGCGTTTAAATCTTTCATACTAGCAATGACTTCCGGTATATTGGTACCTGCAACCACGCTTTGAGCACCCAATTTCAAACCATATTTTTGAGCAGCGCTATTTAAAAATTGATTTTGTGACAAATTAATAAAAACATCGCGTAATACTGGCATAATTGGAACCCCATTTCTATTTTTTCAATAATTATAACATAGCAAAAATTATAAAAAAATTCAGGATGCTCCAAAAAGTGGCTATCTTTTATTCCAGTTTTGTTTAATCATTTGCATACGCTCATTAAATAAAGCAGGATAACTTAAAAATCCGACTAAACTACTGGATAAAGCAGCAGTAGTGAGTAACGCGAAAATAATAAGCAGTTGAAATTGCACGGCTACAATCGGGTCTGCCCCTCCAATGATTTGGCCGCTCATCATTCCGGGCAATTGCACGAGTCCAATCGTTTTTTGGCTTTCAATTGTAGGGATCATGCTGGCTCGTATTGCCTGGATGAGTTGGTTATGAACAGCTTGTTTCGGTGTGCCGCCAAGTGACAGAATAAGCTCAATTTGTTCGCGGCTGGCTTCAATTTCCGAGTCAAAGCGGTTTAAAAATAAAATTGAAAGGACCATGGAGTTCCCGATGAGCATCCCGCTGATCGGAATAATATACTGCGCGGTGGCAGGTATAATTCCAAAACCCAAAAGAATGCCTTGTGTCACCAGCTCCACCACAATAAGGGTTAGTGCAATTTTCCAAGTGATTCCTTTGATTGCTTTTCCTTTTTTTCGGGCATTTAATGTAGCGGCAACAATCATTAAAGCAACCATGAGGAAGATATAAAGGAAACTTTGGGACTCGAAAACAAAAGTTAAAACGTAGCCCACCGCAAGCAGCTGAATAATGGAACGGACGGTAGCAATAAGCGTATCCTTTTCAAGCCCCAATTTTAATGTCTTGGAAAGGATAAGTGGAATGAATACAAAAATTAGAGTGAGCATTAAAGAAGTATACGTCATTGTTCTTTTACTCCTTTAGTAAACTGTTGGATTCTTTGATTTTTTGATTCAGTAAGGATGGTACTATTCCCGCTTTCCGCTAACTGTCCATTGATCAGCACCCATGTGTAATCGCCAACTCTTTTGGCTTGTTCAATATTATGGGTAATCCAAATAATCGTCACCTCATGTTGCTGGTTAATTTTTAAAATAAGCTCCTCGATTTCCTTTGCAGAAGTTGGATCAAGAGCTGAAGTAATTTCATCCAATAAGAGAATTTCAGGCTGATTCAATAGGGAACGGGCAATGGAAACTTTCTGTTTTTGGCCCCCCGATAAGTCTTCTGCCGATCTATATAAAAAATCGGGATTGAGCCCGACATTTTCCAAACACGAGATTGCTTCTTTTTCGGAAAGTTTTTTCTGCTGGAGCGTATAGGGAAGTGCAATATTTTCAAAAACAGTTCCTTTCATAATGGGGGCGTTTTGCAGTGCGATTCCAACTTTTTTTCTAAGCGTACTTGGTTCAATCGACTCGATTGGCAGTGAACCGATCAAAATTTCCCCACTTGTTGGAGAATGGAGATTGTTGCACATTTTTAATAAGGTGGATTTTCCCGCTCCGGATGGTCCAACCAAAGTAGTAATTTTTCCTTTATAAAAGGAGCCGGTAATGTTATTTAGAATTGAAATTCCATCTATTTCATAGCACACATTTTCAAAATAGATGGCGGTTTGGTTTGTTTGTGTCATTGTTTTTCTCCTAGAATGCTGCATTTCTTCATATTATTATAAAGGAAATAGTTTCAAATTAAACCAAATCACACGAATTGAGAATAAACACGATATAGTTTAGCCTGAAAGTTTCCTTTAAGTAGCAGAAATCTCTTATTGCAAACTTCCTAAAGCGTGTGAGTAAATATGCCGCTGACACAGGAAGCAGGGAGAAATCGATATCAAGTTGAATATTAAATAGTGTATACTAGAACAAATGATGAAACTGGAAGAAGGGGCATTATATGAAATCAAATTATGCTGACGACAGCTTAACTTTACACACGGATTTATATCAAATTAATATGGCGGAAAGTTATTGGGCTGATCACATCCATAACCGAAAAGCTGTATTTGAATTGTATTTTAGAAAGCTTCCTTTCGGGAACGGCTATGCAGTATTCGCTGGACTGGAACGGGTACTGGAATATTTAAAGAACTTCCGTTTTTCGGAAAGCGACATTGCTTATTTATCGCAAGAACTGGGGTACAAAGAAGATTTCATAGAATACTTGAAGAACCTGAAGTTTACAGGGTCTGTTTATTCGGTTAAAGAAGGAGAACTTGTTTTTGCCAATGAACCGCTGATGAGAATTGAAGCTCCTCTTGTAGAAGCCCAGTTAATTGAGACGGCGCTACTTAATATTGTCAATTACCAAACGTTAATTGCAACAAAAGCAAGCCGTATCAAACAAATTATTAAAGATGAAGGCGCAGCGGAGTTTGGTTCGCGCCGAGCGCAGGAAATGGATGCGGCGGTTTGGGGAGCGAGAGCCGCAATCATTGGCGGCTTCGATTCTACATCGAATGTACGTGCAGGTAAATTGTTTAATATTCCGGTTTCCGGTACACATGCGCACGCAATGGTCCAAGCTTATAAAGATGAATACGAGGCCTTCCATTCTTATGCGAAGCGTCATAAAGACTGCGTTTTCCTGGTGGATACGTATAATACTTTAAAATCCGGCGTGCCAAACGCGATTCGAGTAGCAAAAGAATTGGGCGATCAAATCAATTTTATCGGCATTCGCCTGGACAGCGGCGATATTTCGTTTTTATCCAAGGAAGCCAGAAAGATGCTAGATGAAGCAGGGTTCCATGATGCGAAAATTATTGTCTCCAATGACTTGGATGAATACACGATCCTCAACTTGAAAGCCCAGGGAGCAAGGGTGGATTCTTGGGGAATTGGCACAAAACTAATTACCGCTTATGACCAGCCTGCTTTAGGTGCTGTTTATAAATTGGTGTCAATTGAAAATGAAGCCGGCGAGATGGAGGATACGATCAAAATTACGGCAAATGCAGAAAAAGTTTCAACTCCTGGCTTAAAAAAGGTTTACCGAATCATAAATAGGGAAAATGGAAAAGCGGAGGGTGATTATATCGCCATGGCGGATGAAAATCCGCAAGAGGAAGAGCGAATTAAAATGTTCCACCCCGTTCATACATTCATCTCGAAATTTGTAACCAACTTTGATGCGAATGAATTGCATGTGCAAGTTGTCGATAAAGGGCAATTGGTATATGAGAGCCCATCCGTACAAGAAATGAAGCAATATGCGTTTAGCAATTTAGAGTTATTGTGGGATGAGTATAAACGCTCCTTAAATCCGGAAGAATATCCAGTTGACCTTAGCCAAAAATGCTGGGATAACAAGATGAAAAATATTCAAGAAGTCCGCAATATGGTTCATAATCTTGAAAATGGTTAAAGGGGGGTTCCTTCATGCAGGATTTGCAAAAACAGATTATTGAAGAGTTAAAAGCGATGCCTGAAATCAATCCAGAAGAAGAAGTGCGTAAATCCGTGGATTTTTTAAAGGAGTATGCAAAAAAACATTCTTTTTTAAGAAGTTTTGTAATTGGAATCAGTGGCGGACAAGACTCAACTTTGGCTGGAAAGCTGATGCAAATTGCAGTCGATGAATTAAATGAAGAAGCCGGGGAACAAAAATATGCGAACATCTCAGTTCGTTTGCCATATGGCACTCAATTCGATGAGCAAGATTGCCAAGATGCACTTGATTTCATCCAGCCAACAAAGATATATACAGTCAATATAAAAAATGCAGTGGATGCAAGTGTAAAGTCGCTGGAAAAGGCTGGCATTGAACTGAGTGATTTTGCAAAAGGCAATGAAAAAGCGCGGGAACGTATGAAAGTACAATATTCCATTGCTGCCATGAATAACGGAGTGGTCGTAGGAACCGATCATGCAGCGGAAGCGGTTACAGGCTTTTATACAAAATATGGGGATGGCGGAGCCGATTTATCTCCACTTTTCCGCTTAAATAAACGCCAAGGAAAACAAATGCTGGCTTACTTGAATTGCCCGGAACACTTGTACTTAAAAGTACCAACGGCCGATTTGGAAGAAAATAAGCCGGCATTGCCGGATGAAACGGCACTTGGTGTGGCGTACGAGGCGATTGATGATTACCTGGAAGGAAAAGAAGTCCCGGAATCTGTTAAAAAAGTAATTGAAGGGCACTATATTAGATCCCAACATAAGCGTCATTTGCCAATTACAATTTTCGATGATTTCTGGAAATAAAGAATTAACGAGTTTATCCCCTAAAAGTGTAGGTAGGTGGAAAATGCTTATCTACACTACTCTTTCACCTCAAAAAAACTTAATATTTAAAATTTGCGATTAACTTGATCAACATATAAGGAGGTAAGTGCGAATGATAACAAGTCGCGTAGAATCAACGACAAGCAGTATATTCCGAAATGCCAAACAGTATTGGCAAGCGAATGAGATGTCCACCTCTCTAATGCAAGAAGAATTGGAGCATGGATTTGCAGGACAACAGAATGGCCAAAAGAGACGCAAACGAAGAGAGAAAGCTGAAAGAAGAAGAAGTGCAGTTTTAAAAAGAAATGCAGAAAACTTAGTAATGGAAAGCACCCAGCATGATGCAAACACGATGGCTGCCATGCAGAATAACCTTTTAAAGCGTTCCGAGAAAATCATGAATGCCCAAAAAATGCTGAACAGCATTCGCGCTTACGAAACGTCCATATAAGTAAAAAGATGCCTCGAAATTTTTCAGGGCATCTTTTTATTATGTACAATGGATGGAATTCTCTTGTAAAAAATTAGGTGAATTTTAATTGCTTTAGTTGGATTCATGGTTGTTTTTCGTTTATGCTTAATGAAAAAGCTTGTAAATTCTGCTTTTGTCGGAGTTATCGGGAGGCTGTTTATATGCAAAACAAGATTGCGTTAATCATTGAGAATATTGAGAAAGTAATGATCGGCAAACGGGAAGTAGCCGAGTTAAGCATTGTTGCTCTATTGGCCGAGGGGCATGTATTGCTGGAAGACGTACCGGGAGTAGGAAAAACCATGATGGTAAAAGCTTTGGCGAAATCAGTGAGTGCCGATTTTAAACGCATTCAGTTTACGCCGGATTTATTGCCCTCTGATGTATTGGGCGTTTCCATTTATAATCCGAAGACCCTCCAATTTGAATTTCGGCCTGGCCCCATCGTTGGGAATATTATCTTGGCCGATGAAATCAACCGTACCTCACCTAAAACACAGTCCGCCCTTTTGGAGAGTATGGAGGAAGCGACCGTGACAATTGAAGGGGAGACCCTGCAAATCACGAAACCATTTTTTGTCATGGCGACTCAAAATCCGATTGAATATGAAGGAACCTATCCATTGCCTGAAGCGCAATTAGACCGCTTTTTGCTAAAAATCAGAATGGGCTATCCGTCGGCGCAAGATGAAGTCGAAGTATTGCGCAGAGTTTTTTCATCGGAGCGCATGGGGGATTTGTCGCCTGTTATTTCATTGGAAGAATTGTTGGATTTGCAAGAAGAAGTGAGAAATGTCTATGTGGAGGATTCTGTTAAAAGTTATATCGTCCAACTGGCAAGGGCTACAAGAAACGTAAGTGAAGTCTATTTAGGGGTAAGTCCGCGCGCTTCGATTGCCTTGATGAGAGCCTCGCAAGCTTATGCAAAAATGCAGGACCGCGATTATGTAAAACCTGATGATGTCCAGTATTTAGCTCCTTTTGTTTTTGGGCATCGAATCATTTTAAAGCCGGAAGCGAGATATGAAGGCATCACAACAGAAGAAATCTTGAATCGCATTATTGATAAGTCGATCATCCCGATTAAAAGGTATGCGGAGTCATGAGGAGGTTAAAAGCAAGGCTGCGTGATGGTGGCCGATTCATCATCACCATTCTGCTGGTTGTTTCCACGTTTAGTTACGCCATGTTTCAGGGAGGCTTTGTTAGCTGGTTTATATTTTATACGCTAATGCCCTTTTTAATTTATTCCCTCTTATTAAGGGTTGCTCCTCTTCGGATTGTGGAGGTTCAACGGGAAATCAAGCCCTACAAGCTTCAGCGCGGCGATTCTGCAAAAGTGCGTGTGACTTTTCAAAATAAATCATGGTTTCCGCTGATTTTCATGACAGTCAGTGAAACTGGATTCGATCGTCCGGTTAAACAACAAGGAAACAGCAATCAAATTTTCCTGGTCGGATGGAAGCGCCGTTTTGAATGGACGTATGATTTGAAGGGGTTAGAGCGGGGGTTGCTGCATTTTAAAGGGCTTCACTTCACCTTTACCGATTTTTTGGGTTGGACCATTCGGCATAAGGTAGTGGAACAGCCTAAATCGACTGTTATTTTCCCTAAACGAACCGAAATCAACTATAAGCCGATCAAGATGCAATTTGAACATGGCGGGGTAAGTTCACCTCGTTCCATGGTAAAAGATACGTCGCTTGTCACTGGAATAAGAGATTACCAATCTGGCGATAAATCTTCCTGGATTCATTGGAAGTCTTTTGCCAAAAATGAAACTTTGCGTACGAAGGATTTTGAAGAACAGACAACTCAGGATATCCTTCTTGTCATTGATCAAACCTCCAAAAGAAATTTTGAAAATGCGGTGGACTTAACTGCTTCCATTTTACAAAGCGTGGTAAAAAATCGCGGCGATATTTCTTTTCTGTCTACAGGAGAGAATAGAGCGATTTTTCCTCATATCCAAACACAGCATAAGCTGGAGCAAGTCATGCAGCATTTGGCGCAGATTGAACCAAATGCCAAAGAATCTTTAGCATCCATTCTGGTCAATGAACTAGGGCGAATCAATACAGCGTCCCTGCTGCTTATAACGGGAGAGCTTACCCAGGAGTTAAAGGATTTCTTTAAGACGAAAGCAAAATTTACGAGCGGCATTATTTGTTTTGTTGTTACAGGGGAAAATGAAAAAATAGGACGCTTGAAATTGCCGAATGTCACGGTAATCCCTCTTGCTGCCGGGCAATTTGAAAAAGCATTCACGGAGGTGGCAAAGCCGTGAACAAGAATTCATTTAAAAAAACCGAATTGGCACTTTATTACCTAGTTGTTTTCTTCATTTTGCGTGAGTGGCTCATCCCGATTATGGAATTGACCGGAACCGGTTATATGGAATACATTCTGCTGTTTATTGCCGTTTCTTTGGTTATCAGTCTATTTCGCATCCATTTTATTCTTTCCTGGTTAATAAAAGGCTTGTTTATTGCATGGTTTATCGCATTTGTGTATGGACAAGTCTGGGCCTTTTCGGCAGAAGGCATTCAATTTTTAGCGAATGATTTAATAAGAAACTTGTATTCATTAATGCATGGCGACTGGATAGGAATTACCGATCCATTTCGGACTTTGTTGTTTTTCATATTAATATGGATGTTAATCTATTTAACCCATTATTGGATTACCGTTCGAATGAACATCTTTTATTTCCTGGCGTTGACAGTCTTTTTTGTTGCGGCACTGGATACATTTACAGACTATGATGGAAGTTTCGCAATCGTAAGAATTATGCTGCTCGGATTGGTGATGATTGCTTCTTTATTTTTAAAGCGGCTGGTGCATCACTCGAACGTACAAATAAAGTGGCCAACATACATCAAAATGATTTTGCCTTCAATCGGGTTAATAGTGATTGTGATGGTTATTGCATTCTTTCTCCCGAAAGCAGCTCCACAGTGGCCGGACCCTATGCCTTATATTAAGTCGGCAACCGGACAAGGCCAGGCTGAAGTGGATGAAGGGGGCATAGCAAAAGTAGGCTATGGCGAAAATGATACGCGTTTGGGCGGCTCTTTTGTTGCGGATGATACGGTTGTTTTTCTGGCGGAAGTGCAGTCAAAACAATATTGGCGGATTGAAACAAAAGATATTTATACTTCAAAAGGCTGGGAAAATTCCGGCAATTATGGCGATATGGTCATTCAGCCAGAGGAGAATATAGTACATTCACTGCCGGTAGGTCCAAAAGAAAATTCTAAAACAGCGGCCATCCAAATGTTGTATGAACATGACTTTGTTGTGCAGCCTTATGGTTTGCAATCGTATCATTTAGATGAAGAATACTCTAATTTGCAGTTCCTCATGAATGGAAGTACCGAAAAAATTAAGCCTTATCTGGATGGCAACGAAGTATTCCTGATGGATTATCAGGTAGAATACAGCAAGCCGGAATATTCTTATAGCACTTTGAAAAATCCGACCGAACAAATCGATCCGGCCATCAAAGAGCGTTATCTGCAATTGCCTGATACATTGCCTGCTAGAGTAAGAGAATTGGCAGCGGATATTGTAGAAGACAAGCAAACACCTTATGATCAGGCGAGGGCAATTGAATTGTACTTCAGGCAAAATGGATTTCGTTATGATACGGATAACATAGCGGTCCCGGCGGAAAATCAAGATTATGTGGATCAGTTTCTATTTGAAACAAAAGTGGGTTATTGCGATAACTTCTCAACTTCCATGGTTGTCCTGCTGCGTTCCATTGGTATCCCTGCAAGATGGGTGAAAGGTTTTGCAGGTGGGGATATGATAGATAATAACGGTGCGACAAGTACGTATCAAGTGACAAATAATGATGCACACTCATGGGTAGAAGCGTATATCCCGAATGTTGGCTGGGTGAATTTTGAACCAACCATCGGATTTAATAATTCCCGGGCGATTGATTATGATTTACCGACAGATACTCCCGAAGAAGACGAATTGACGATTGACGAAGATACAAAACCGGATGAGGTCGTTGAAGAAAATGAAAAAAGACCTCAATCAACAGGACAAAACAGCAATATCTTTGGCAATGTTTTTGCACGTTTCACAAAGAATAAAGTGGTTTGGTTGATTGTTGCATTGTTGATTGCCTCTGTCGGCGGAATTCTTTATAAAACACGAAGAAGATGGTTGCCGAACGTTTATGGGATGCTTTATAAGCGAAAAAGTTTTATGGAAACGCCATTTGAAACGTCTTATCTGCGATTGCTTAAGCTTTTGGAGGTTAAAGGATTCAAGCGAAAAAAAGGACAGACGCTCGAAAGTTACGCTCTAGAAATTGACCGATATTTCGAGACGGTGCACATGACAAAGCTCACAAAGTGCTATGAGAGAGTAATTTATGCAAAAAATGCCGAGAATATAGATATGGCGCTAATGAAAGAAAGTTGGGAATATTTAATCAATCAGGTAATCGGTTGATTTTAGCTTATACAAAGAGTAAAATTTAGAAAAAATATAGTTAGGCTGCCTTCATATAAGTCCGATAATATGGTTCGGATGTTTCTACTAAGTTACCTTAAACAACTTATCTATGAAGGCGGGTACAGTTCTGTCGTCAGGAAGGCTGTATCCGCCTTGGATTTAAACAATGAACGCGTCAGAAAGATCTCTTTTTGAACGCGTTTTTTTACAAAAATAGAGGCGCCATTAAATTATAGAAGAGGTGTAAAGCGCGTGACCACTCCATTGTTAAAAGAACAGGAAAAAATTGTTGTACTCGATTTCGGAAGTCAATTTAACCAATTGATTACTCGTCGTATTCGTGAGTTTGGTGTTTTCTCTGAATTGCATCCCCATACCGTTACAGCCGAAGAAATAAAAGAAATGAACGCTACGGGGATTATTTTCTCGGGCGGCCCTAACTCTGTCTATGATGAAAAAGCGTTTAAAGTTGATGAAGCGATTTTCGAATTAGGCTTGCCAATCTTGGGCATTTGCTACGGAATGCAATTAATGTCCCATGCATTGGGCGGAAAAGTAGAACCAGCGGACCACCGTGAATATGGAAAAGCGGAAATCAATATCACGGCAGATAATAAATTATTCGGTGACTTGCCAAAAGATCAAGTCGTGTGGATGAGCCACGGGGACCTTGTAACTGAAGTGCCTGAAGGGTTCGAAGTGATTGCGACAAGCACTTCTTGTCCAATTTCCGCAATGCAGAATGCCGAGCGCGGTTTCTATGCAGTGCAATTCCACCCAGAAGTGCGTCACTCTGTATACGGAAATGATCTTTTACGCCAATTCGTATTTGATATTTGCGGCGCGAAAGGCGATTGGTCGATGGCGAACTTTATCGAGCTGGAAATGAAGAAAATCCGTGAACAAGTGGGCGATAAACAAGTGCTTTGCGCATTATCGGGCGGTGTTGATTCTTCGGTAGTAGCAGTATTGATCCATAAAGCAATCGGAGACCAATTAACTTGTATGTTCGTGGACCACAACTTGAACCGTAAAGGTGAAGTGGAACAAGTCATGAAGACTTTCACGGAAGACTTCGACATGAAAGTCATCAAAATCGATGCGCGTGAACGCTTCATGAATAAATTGAAAGGCGTTTCCGATCCTGAGAAAAAACGTAAAATTATCGGAAACGAGTTCATCTATGTATTCGATGAAGAATCAAATAAATTAAAAGACATGGACTTCCTTGCACAAGGAACATTGTATACAGATATCATCGAATCTGGTACAGCTACAGCACAAACAATCAAATCGCATCATAACGTAGGCGGTCTGCCGGAAGATATGAAGTTTGAGCTAATCGAACCTCTAAATACTTTATTCAAAGACGAAGTGCGTGCGTTAGGTTTGGAGCTTGGCTTGCCGGAAGAAATCGTTTGGCGCCAGCCATTCCCAGGCCCTGGCCTAGGTATCCGTGTACTTGGAGAAGTAACGGAAGATAAACTGGAAATCGTGCGTGAAGCGGACTATATCTTGCGTGAAGAAATCAAAAAAGCGGGATTGGACCGCGATATTTGGCAATATTTCTGTGTACTTCCAGACATCCGTTCGGTAGGTGTAATGGGTGATGCACGTACTTATGATTACGCAGTAGGCATCCGTGCGGTAACATCGATCGACGGCATGACTTCCGACTGGGCACGCATCCCTTGGGACGTGCTGGAGAAAATCTCCGTTCGTATCGTCAACGAAGTAAAACACGTGAACCGCGTACTGTATGATGTGACGAGTAAGCCACCAGCAACGATTGAATGGGAATAATAAATGGCTAATCATTAATATTAACTCTCTTCCAACACAGTAAAACTCTGTGGAGGAAGGGAGTTTTTTTTCGTTATAGAGCGTCCTCAGAAGAGTCTATTAAACGCTCTGGAAATAAGGGGATGAAAATATTGGAAGTTTCATCAGTGCCAGATAAGGTAATAGAAAAAATAGTTACACCTATAAAAAATCGAAAACTTTTAGGAGGAGATTTTAGATGGCACTACGTGATAATAAACTACATGGAATTTATAATTCAGAAGCACAATTGCAAGCCGAAATGGATCGTTTGCGATTACAAGGCTACCGCGACGAAGATATGTTTATCGTATCGCACCGAGATAACCAATTTACATTGCACCGCGGAAGCACAACAAATGGCGAGGAAATCAAAGAGGGCAGTTGGTGGGATAAATTCAAGGCCTTCATGTCAGGAGAAGACACAATGGATGATAACTTCCGCCGCATCGGTTTTACCGATGAAGAAAGAGAACGCTACTACAGCGATTTGCGTGCAGGGAAATATCTTCTATATGTAGATTCAGATTACGACACTTATTATAATGGAACTCTGGCAAATGCCTTAACAAATAACGAAGAAACAGTTGAGCTTCACGAAGAACGTTTAAATGTAGATAAAAAACCAGTGGTAACAGGTGAAGTTACAGTTAATAAAAATGTACACGAAGACGAGCAAGTCATTGAAGTTCCGGTAGAACGCGAGGAAGTATATGTTGAACGCCGTCCAGTCAATGTAGAAAGTGCGGTGGATGGGGATACTCATTTCCGAGCGGATGGTACGTTGAATGATGGAGAAACAATTCATATTCCAGTAACGGAAGAACGAGTCGATGTAACGAAAAAAGACGTTGTGACAGAAGAAGTAGTAGTAGGAAAACGTAAAGTAATGGATACGGAAACGGTGAGAGATACAGTGCGTCGAGAAGAAGTGGAAATTGAAGGTATGCCAAATATAGAACACGATGACACATTCAATAATAATGAAAACCGCTACTAATTTTTCGTTCTAAAGCGATTTGATGGTGCGATGGGTATTGAATAAATATTATTCAGAAAAGAGGGATTAAGATGGCTGAAACAGGTAAGGAAAAAATTGACCGCTTGGAAGACAGTGCTACTTTCGATGATATCCCAAACGTAGAATTAAACCACAAAGTAAAAGATGAAAAAGATAAGGATAACACAAAAGACACTTCTTCCAGTGAAGAAGGAAGAGTAGATGAGAACTAAAAAATAAGAGCAAATCCAATATTGGGTTTGCTCTTTTTACGTAAAAATCTGATTTGCATATAATGAATAAGGGAAATTTGGGCATAATCTATATATGCTTCAAATAAGCGAATGAAGTTTCTTCATTGCAACAATTTTATATTGTAAAATAACTAAAAAAATAAATAGTAAAAAAATAAAAGTGTTCAATTCACGAACTTTAATTAAATTTTACAAAAAAACGTTCGTAAAAGTGGTTGAAATTCATAAAACGAGATGATATATTACATGAGTAAATTAAATATTTCGTCGTATAATGTCGAGAATATGGCTCGTGAGTTTCTACCAAGCTACCTTAAATAGCTTGACTACGATTAACATAAAAGAATGAATGCTATTTTTATATAGTTATTCACTTTCTGATCGTAGACATGCAACTCAACTCTTGTTTAGTGCGTGTCTTTTTTATTTATTGACATTGTAGACGATACATTCGGAGGAAAAAATGAAAAAATATTTCCAGTTTGATGAACTAGGGACGAATTATAGTCGTGAAATTCTGGGTGGCTTCACAACATTCCTTGCGATGGCTTATATCCTGGTAGTAAATCCGCTAACACTTACATTGGCGGATGTAACTGATCTGCCTGAAGCGCTTCGCATGGATTATGGAGCGGTATTCGTGGCAACAGCAGTATCGGCGGCGGTAGGTTGTTTTGTCATGGGATTATTGGCTAAATATCCATTAGGGCTTGCTCCAGGTCTTGGATTAAATGCATTCTTCGCTTACACAGTTGTATTGGTGAACGGCAGTCCTTGGCAACATGCTTTAGCGGCAGTATTCATCTCAGGTGTATTCTTCTTGTTGTTGACGTTAACTGGTTTACGTGAAAAATTAATCAATGCCATTCCAATGGAACTGAAACTGGCAGTTGGTGCTGGTATTGGATTGTTCATTGCCTTCATCGGTTTTAAAAACGCAGGTCTTATTGTAAGCAATGAAGCGACGATGGTCGGTATTGGGAACTTGCATGACCCTGAAGTACTACTTGCTATCTTCGGTATTATTGTTACAGTTATCTTAATGGTTCGAGGAATAAAGGGTGGAGTATTCTACGGAATGATCATTACGGCAATTGTGGGTATGATTTTTGGACTTGTTGATCTGCCTGAAAAAGTTGTTTCAGCACCACCTAGCATCTCACCAACATTTGGCGCATTGTTTAGTGCTTTCTCTGATCCGGAATTCTATACATTGTCAATGCTATCTGTTATTTTAACTTTCTTGTTTGTTGACTTTTTTGATAATGCAGGTACATTAATGGCAGTTGCAAACCAAGCCGGTTTTGTAAAAGACAATCGTTTGCCGCGTGCGGGTAAAGCGTTGATTTCCGATTCTATTGCAACAATTGTAGGATCCATTTTTGGTACATCAACAGTTACTTCCTATGTAGAATCTTCATCGGGTGTGGCTGCAGGAGCTAGAACAGGGTTTGCTTCTATTGTAACGGGTGTCCTATTCCTATTAGCGCTATTCTTTTCGCCGGTTTTATCTGTTATTACAAATGCGGTAACAGCACCAGCGCTTATTGTTGTAGGAATACTTATGGTTGCTGCTTTAGGGCAAATTGCTTGGGAACGATTTGAAGTGGCAGTACCGGCATTCCTAACAATGATTATGATGCCGCTGACGAGTTCTATCGCAACAGGAATCGCGGTCGGCTTTATCTTCTATCCTTTAACAATGATTGTTAAGGGAAGAGCTAAAGATGTTAATCCGATTATGTATCTATTTGCCTTAATCTTCTTGATTTATTTAATAACGCTATAATGATGAAAAGGTTGGGACAACATTTGTTCCAACCTTTTTTAGTTCTTCTTAATATAGAAGAGAACAATAAATATGTTTTTGATAAAGTGCTATTTTGAGTAATGCGCTCAACGCAGAAGTATTTCAATTATATTGAATAATTTAATATTAAATATTATGTTGCAAAGCATTTATGATGGTGTTATAGTAGATAACGTTGCTGCTGAAGCAACAAGCGATTAAATAAAAATGTTGACATCATTTGAAAGTGATGTTAAAGTTATAAGAGTTGTCAAATTCGGTTGAAACAATTGAAATAAAAAGTTGTTGACAACGAGATGGTGACTTGATATAATATAAGAGTTGCTGTTAAAAAAACAGCGATGAAAATGAACCTTGAAAACTGAACAACAAAACGTTA
>NZ_QWEI01000014.1 GCF_003515775.1 Ureibacillus yapensis
TTTTGTTCCGAAAGACATTCTAAGCTGTACAACGTATGGTACCCCTGATTTATAGCCCAATCTATCGTTTAATGCAAAAATTGTTGAAATGATCGCTATCGCAAGCAGAGCTGCCAGAAGGGTCTGGAATATGTTTAATGTAGCCATTCCCGCTACAATTACACTGGCTCCCAGCGTCATATTCCCTATATTTACTCCATCGCCAATCCACATGAAGATATAGTCTTTTGGCTTAACGGTTCTTTCCTGATCTGATTTCGGATGAAGTGAATCATCCATCGTTGTGAGATGTTCAACTCTTGTCATTTCTGTATCGTTTGTTTTAGACATATTTACACTCCCCGTTTTATCGTATGATGTCTTAATGCTACACTGATTCTGGACGATAAATAAAAGTTTAACCTTTTACTATATATTAATCTCCTATATATCGTGTTTGTAATAGGAATGGAATGGTAATTTTCCGCTACAATAGGAACTTCCACGTTATTAATTAAATATTTTAAAGCTAATCATTCAAACTTTAATATCTTCTCGGAAACGTTTTCATTCGGAACACATTTTTATTATACATCGCTTTTTCGGGGAGGTCTTTATATCTATTAAACAAAACGCACAAACACTTACTATCAACAATGCATAACAAATGCTACAACACGCACTTCTATGAACAAGCCTTTGTGCACATTGAACAACCCACAGGATTATAAATAATGGGAATAAAGTAAATTACAGCAAATCTATGCGTTATTCCCCAAAAATAGGGGATTTTTAAAAAGGCACCGGTATTTTCCCAGTGCCATGCCATAATAATCTACTGTCCTTTTCTCTTGGCAATCATTTCAATCTCTACTTCCGCACCCAGCGGCAATGCTAAAACCGCTACACAAGTTCTAGCCGGGTACGGTTCATTAAAGAACGTTTCATATACTTCATTCATGGCAGTAAAGTTATTCATGTCTGTCAGATATACATTTACCTTTACCACATCATCAAGTGTAAGATTTGCTGTTTCCAATACTTCAATTAAATTTGTAAAGCATTGCTTCGTTTGTTCCGCTATATTTCCTTGCAGATTCTTTCCTGCCTCGGCATTCATTGCAGTCTGTCCGGATAGAAAAATAAATCGATCCGCTTCCACTGCATGCGAATAAGGTCCTGATGCAGATACATTGTTTGCACGATACGTCTTCCTGGCCATACTTGACACTCCTAATCTTTTCAAATAATAAACTTTAACTACTTATGGATTTTTTCACGTTCAAGAAGTTCAATAATCTTTAGTCCAATTTGAACTAATAACATTTCTTCAGCATCATCAAAATTCATCCCTGTAATTTCCTTGATTCGTTCAATACGATAAACAGCTGTTTTATAGTGAATAAAAAGTTGCTGAGATGTTTTTGTTGCATTTTGATTGCACTGCAGAAAAACTTTTAATGTGGTTAATAAATCTGTTTTATTGGCTTGTTGATAATTTAGCAGCGTTTGTAAAGATGGCGGAATAAAATCCTTTAGCTCCTCGGAGTTAGTGAATTGACCAAGCATCCTGAAGACTCCCAATTCAGAATAGGATGTAATGGATTCTTTGCCATTTAAAACCTCACCAAATTCAAGGGCATCTTTAGCCTTTTTATAACTTTCGGAAATCTGATCAATTTGTTCCGATAACGTTCCAATCCCTACTTGAATAAGTATATCGTCCTTTTGTTTTTTCACCAATTCCACGATAATTGATACTCTTTCTTCAATTCTAGGCAGCCATTCTCCATCTTCGATATCCGCTTTCCAGAGCACTACTTTCAAACCGCTTTTACTGCCAATAATCGCATTTGGCACATACTGATAAATCGCCTCATGAAGCAATGTCTCTTCATTGCCATTGGTTATTCCATGTTTCACTTGTTTAGAAGAAATCAGTTCATTATCTTTTCTTATTTTGAATAAAACAACTGCAAATGATCCTTCTATATCCCAACCAATTAAGTTGGCATCTTGGTAAAGTGTATGCGAAGGTACTTTTCCTTCGATTAATTGTTCCAGTAAATCGTTTTTAAACCGCTTGTCCACCTCTGCTACGGCAAAGTTTTTCACAAATTCAAGCGAGAGCGAAGTCGCAGCATTTTCAACTGCTATAAAATCAAGTTCTGCCAAAGGTTTATTGATTTCACCAATTAATAGGTAAGTTTTTATATGGTTAATTGTTTCAATCGGAACAACGATTTGATGTCCAATCTTTTCTTCTTCACGATACTTAACGATTTGACGGTAATGCGGAAATTTCATCTCTTCTGTCTTGTCATAGTGATAGTTTTTTTCAGTAATTTCAAAATTCATTAGATAAGGAGATGTGGAAGCTAAACAAAAGAAATTTCGGTCAAATAACGCAACAGGATTTCCTATTAATTTCTCCAATGTTTCAATGATTTTTTCCGCACTTTCATCAGCCAAAGATAAAGCTGTAAACTGGTCATGAATCTCTTTATAATACTGAAGCTTTTTAACTTGAGTATTCAAAATTTCTTCCATCACGGGATACAAAATATCAACATAAGGAACTTCCCTGGGAATTTGAATAATTGGCAATTGGCATCTTTCCGCTTCATCGATTATGGACTGGGGAATTTCTTTTACAAAACGATGGTTTTTTATCACTAAAGCACTGACGCCTATTTCGGCTAATTTCGAAATAAACTGCTTTTGCTCCATCTCGCTAAAAAAACGGATGGGGTATAAACTTGTTAAAATCAGCTCTCCACCTTTTAACCAGTCTGTAATATCCGGCGCTTCCATAATGGTCGACCCTTTGACCACTTTATCCAAAAATTGCTCCCCGCTTAATACCTTTGCACTTTTAAGGGAGGATAATTTCAAAACATCTTTGACACGAAATTCCAATCAGCTTTCCTCCTTTCCAATACAATAAATCTCAACAATGTCTAGCTCCAGCGCCCAGCCCCTCGAGGTCGCTTCAGTCCCTCGGTCGAAAGCTGAAAAGACGCTTTCGATTCGGGCCTTCCAGCGCTTGTCGGGGCTAAGCAGGGCGCTTGCGCTTTTCTTCTTACCTATAGAAGAAAAGGGCAGAGAAATGCCTCGGCCCTTTTTCCGTTTTATTTGTTAATCATTGTAGATGCGATTAGGCTTTTGTAATTTGGCCGTTTTCATAAACAACCTCGCCATTTACAATAGTTGTCTTTACTTTCCCTTGGAACGTCATACCTACATATGGGGAATGTTGATGACGGTAGAATAAATCTTCTTTTTCCAATTTAAAGCTTTCATTTAAATTAACGATTGCGAAATCCGCATCGTAGCCAACAGAAATATTTCCTTTCGTTGATAAACCAAAGATTTTTGCAGGATTCGTTGCCATTAATTCAACAATCTTTTCCAAAGGTAGGTTGCGTTTTGCATATCCTTCTGTGAGCATAATATTAAATGTAGATTGCGCTCCAGAAATGCCGCCCCAGCCTTCAAAATAATTGTCCGTAATTGTCTTCATTGAAGCCGGCGCCGGTGAATGGTCAGAGGAAATTGTATCAACTTCGCCATTGGCAACTGCCACCCATAAATCCTCCAGCTCATCTTCGTCACGCAAAGGAGGTGCGCATTTTGCCAAACCGCCTTTTTCTTCGAGATCTTTTACAGTTAATGATAAATAATGTCCACATGTTTCAACAGTCACATCTACGCCTCTGCGTTTTGCTTCCTCTACTTCTTGCACTACTTTTCTGCTGCTGGCATGAACGATATGCAATTTGCATCCCGTTGCTTCAGCATAAGAAATAATTCTTCGAACAGCTTCTATTTCCGAAATAATTGGTCTTGATTCCACAAAATCACGTGCCGATGTTTTTCCTTCTTGCAGCTTTTTGGTTGCAAGCTGTTCACAGATTACTGTACTTTCCGCATGAACAGCAAGAAGTGAACCTAAAGAAGCGATTTCTGTCATTCCTTTAAATAGTGTTGCATCGTCGGCATTATGGAAATCCTCGATGCCGCTTGGCGACATAAACGCTTTAAATCCGATGACGCCATTCTCATGAAGTTCTTTTAAATTTTCAATATTCTCTGGTACCAGACCACCCCAATAGTACGGGTGAACAACCGATTTTTCTTCTGAAAGCTTTCTTTTTAACTCCAGGTTCTCTTTATTGATTGTTGGCGGCGTACTGTTCAATGGCATATCAAAATAAGCAGTTACTCCTCCTGCAGCCAAACTTTTACTGCCTGTTTCAACGCCTTCCCACTCTGTTCTGCCAGGTTCATTGAAATGCACATGGGAATCAATTAAACCAGGGAATACATGGAGACCTTCAGCATCAATTTCTTTAGCACCTGCTGCACTAATTTTTTGATCAATTGATACTTCAACAATCTTGCCATCCTTAACGGCGATATCTCCTTTGGCAATGGATTCCGAAGTAACAATGTGGCCATTTCTAATAATTAAATCGTAATTTGTCATGGTTAAGCTCTCCCTTTAATCAAATACGCCTTGGCGTATTAGTGTTCAGATTTTATTGAACAAAGGCCTGCACGATGCAGGTCATTTAGCCGTAGTCGCAGGACGCGACGATCTTAGGCTACTTCCTCTATTAACTGCCTTTAAAAATCTAAAACATCCACCGGAGGCCTAGCTTCATTCAGTAAGGTTTGCCCCACGGAAGAAGTTAAGCCAAGCGGATGGATGTATTCATTATCTTACTGCAGGCAATAGTTTTCCGATTGGTTCCCCAACAATTCCTTGTTCTTGATCGAAAACTACATTCCCGCGCACAATCGTTTTTGTGATGCGGCAATCAATTTTTCTGCCCTCATACGCACTAAATTTATTTTTGTAGTATAAATCTTCTCTTTTCACAACATAGGATTGATTTGGATCCAGTAAAATAATGTCCGCATCTTTAGTTACTGCAATTTCCCCTTTGTATGGCAAGTTGAAACGTTTTGAAGGGTTATATGCAATTAAGTCGACAAACTTCTCTACTGCTAAGCCGCGTTGTTTTACAGATAAGTCGAACATTAAATCGACGTTGTTTTGAACTCCGCTAATTCCGCCCCACGCTTCAAACATGTTACCTTGCTTCATGTCTTCAGTACATGGTGAATGGTCGGAAGTTAACCAGTCAATATTGCCATTTAATAATTCTTGCCATAATCTCTCTTGGTCTTTTGCTCTTCGAATTGGCGGCTGGCATTTTGCTCTTGGGCCAATTTCCCCTACTTGCTCGGCTGTCAGCGCAAAATAATGCGGGCAAGATTCAACCGTTACGTCTACTCCTTCAGAACGCGCTTTTAAAATTACTTGAATGGCTTCTGACGAACTAATGTGAACCAAGTGCAATTTACAGCCTGTTTCTTTCGCAAACAAAATGGCACTTTGAACTGCATCCACTTCAGTGAAAATTGGACGTGAATCAACATATTCCGCTGCAGATGTACGGCCTTCACGAATCATTTCTTCAGTTAGCTTTTTGGTAACATTCGGGTTTTCCGCATGGATACATAAAATTCCGCCTAATTCTGCAATTTTCTGCATCCCTTTGTAGAGCGAATAATCATCGACATGAGTGAAATCTCCTGGAATATCACTCGTAATATCGGAAAGGAAGCATTTAAATGCCAGAACTCCTGCATCGTACATTTCTTCTAATTTATCAATATTTTCAGGTACAAGCCCACCGTAGAAACCGTAATCAACATAGTTCTGATTAACCGCAGCTTCAAGTTTCAGATCAAGGTTCTCTTTATTAATCGTTGCCGGCAATGCATTCAGCGGCATTTCAACATAACTTGTCACACCGCCTGCTGCCATTGCTTTTGAGCCTGTTTCAAACCCTTCCCATTCCGTTCGGCCAGGTTCGCTAATGTGAACATGAGTGTCAACCATTCCAGGCATTACATATTGGCCGCTTGCATCGATTACTTCTTTTGCTTCATCTGTTATATTTACAGCAATGCAAGCAATCTTTTCATCTTTCACGCCGATATCCACTTTACGGACACCATCGCGAAATACAACATTTCCATTTTTGATAATTAAATCATAAGTCATTATAATTCCTCCCTAGATGCAGTTATATTAGGATTTTTATCCTCTACTGGAATAGAAGCCGGTTTCTTTGCGATCAATGAATATAGCGCAAAAGCGATAATTGTCCCTGTAAAGAACGACATATCATAAAGCGGTTTGAAGACAGGAACAAATTGGCCAATTAAACTAATCACTCCAGCTACGATAAGAGTTATAATCGCTGGCATATTGAATCCGTTTTGATAATGATAAGTGCCGCTCGAACCGTACAAGCCATCCAAATCAATGCGCTTTTTAGCAACAACAAAATAGTGGGAAAGCATAATACCAAGTATCGGGCTCAGTAAACCACCGATAATCCCCAAAAAGAGGAAAATACTTGTTGAACTTTCCATGAGCTTCCATGGCATTATTATTATTCCTACCACCGCTGCAATAAATGCACCCGATTTAAATGTTAACTTTTTCGGGAACAGCGATGCTAATTGATAACCTGCCGGAACAATATTCCCGGTAATGTTCACTGACAATGTTGTTAAACAAATTGTCAATACCGATACTGCAATTGCAAATGTGCTATCAAACTTCTCCACTACATCCAGCACATTCCAAATCGGAGTGCCAAATGCAATTTCTGAACCAACAATAATTGCTATACTTGCAAAGGCAAATAACAAGTATGAAAGAACCATTCCTGAAGCTTGCCCAATAGATTGAACTTTTTGCGAAACTGCTTCCCTTGTAAAATCCGACAAACTAACAGCAGGAGCCGCGAATGTGGCTAGAAGAGCACTTATACAGCCAAGGAAAACGAGCAGTTCATTTCCTTCAATTCCTTTCGGTACATAATCCAATATTGGACCAATGCCCCCTGCTAAGTTTATAGCCCAAATTGCCATTCCTCCAAACACGAGATAAATGATTGGAGACAGTATTTTTGTAAACTTCCCTATAATTCCCATTCCACCATAAACAAACAGAACATTTACGGCCCAGAATAATAGAAATGAAATTAATCCCGGTAAATTTAATCCGAAGAAGTTCCAATCGCCGCCTAATGTTAAGTAAGTTGGCCACAGCTTCCCGATCAAAATCGTTACAGCAAGACTGCCTGTATACGTTTGGAAACCAAACCACATAATCGCTGCAATGACCCCTCGGATTACACCCGGAACAATCGATCCTCTTGTCCCAAATGATGTTTTGAGCAGCATGGTAGAGGGAATACCATATTTAGCTCCCGAATGCCCTGCTAAAGAAAATAACACTCCCAAAATAATGGCTGCAAGCATAATTGCCCAAAATACTTGGCCGACTGATAATCCAAGCGCGAAAAACCCTCCGACTGTTATATAGGCTGGTACGTTATGAACGGATCCCATCCAAAGGGCAAAATAGTTGCCAAATCCCCACTTTCGGTCTTCTTCTTTAATTGGCAATAAATCTTTGCTTATAGTTTGTTCTTGCTCTGGCCGAGCCTTTATCTGTTCCACTCGACTCGCCTCCCTCTAGATGAATTTTCTTAGATGTCTTTGTGGTAACCCCTCTCACTCTAACGTTCTTATTAAATTCTTACTTGCAAATTTAATGTTAAGTATTTTTGCTTACACCGTTTACTACGTAGAGAGGATTGTCATTATTTAATACTTTTATGATGTTTTCAACAGCCATGACTGCCATCGCATCACGCGCTTCAAATGTTGCGTTGCCAATATGAGGCGTTAAAACAACATTTTTAAGTTTCTTTAAACCTTCTCCAATGGTTGGTTCAAACTCGAACACATCCAGAGCCGCACCTTCAATTACTTTATCCTCCAAAGCTTTCACAATAGCAGCTTCTTCCACGATTGGGCCACGTGCACAATTGATTAAATAGGCTGTTCTTTTCATCATTTCAAATTGTTCGGTACTAAACATGTGTTTCATGCTCGGGTCATAAGAACAATTTAGTGTAATAAAATCAGCTTGTTTCAATAGATCATGGAACGGTACATAGGTTGCATTTAAGGATTGCTCTATTTCCTCACTTTTTCGGCGTGGGTTGTAATAGATTACTTTCATATCGAATGCTGCAGCTCTTTTTGCAACCGCTTGTCCTATTTGTCCAAATCCGACAATTCCAATCGTTTTCCCCGTTACTTCACGCCCGCGGAAATAAAGCGGTGCCCAGCCATTAAAGCCGACTGTTCGGCATACTTCATCGCCCTCAACTATTCTTCTGGCTGCTGCTAATAAAAGACCGATTGTTAAATCCGCTGTTGCCGCAGTAGAGGCAATAGGAGTATTGGTAGCAGGGATTCCTTTCGAAGCTGCATATTCAAAATCCACATTATTGAAGCCCGCCCCATAATTCGCAATTATCTTCAGGTTCGGTGCTGAATCAATAATTTCTTTTGTGACGGGAGTTGATAATAAACTCAATAGGGCATCTTTATCTTGAATGCGTTCCTTTAATTCTTCTTCAGAAATTAATTTTTCGCCTGGAAATACTTCAACTTCATGCTGATCAGTTAACAAGTCGAGTCCCTTTGCCGGAATTTCCCCTGCTACTAAAATTTTTGCCATGTAAAACACCTCTTAATCGTTTTGTAATCGAGGATCATAACAATAAATCCTTTCCAAAATCCACTCTATTTAATCGAGAATACCGAGCAAGCGCTTTCAACAGCTATATAGTTCAAAAAATTGTACCTTTTCATTATATAAATAGAAAACAACAGATTCATTAGACACAATAGATAAAGTTAGCAGTAGTATTTTGGTTAAAGTAGATAAAATTTATTAACTTTTTGATAACGCTAAATAATGAGGCCAGGACCATGTAAGTGCAGAATCCGTCTTTAAAGAGCATTTTACGATTTTTATGAGCATATATACAGCTCACGAAGCCTTTTACCTAATTTACCGCTTCTGCAATGGCTCTATACTTTTATGATATAATTTATAAAACTAGATTTCATTGAATTGAACTTAATGATTTGTTGCACGTTAATAAAAGCGTTAATTATTTTAAAAAGGTGTGTCAAAACAAGATGAAAACAACTGTCGTTTACAAAAAAGGCGAACAATTCGAAATTAAGGCGGATTTCTATTCCGCCCCTGTACAATCCGCTCCTGTACTGGTTTATATTCATGGCGGCGGCCTGCTTTGGGGATCCAGAGAAGATTTAAAAGCTGAACAGGTTGAATTCTACTTGCAGTCTGGGTTCAATGTGTTTTCGATTGATTATCGACTTGCCCCTGAAACCAAACTCCCGGACATAAAAACCGATATTGCAGATGCACTCTCCTGGCTAAAGGTTGAGGGGACAGCACAGTTTGACTATAACCCAGAAAAAATAGCGGTGATCGGCGGCTCGGCTGGCGGTTATCTTGCCCTTTTATCCGGGACGCTCGATACAAAACCGCAAGCCATTGTATCATTTTATGGGTATGGGGACATTACCGGTGATTGGGCACGGAAACCAAGCCCCCATTATCAAAAAATGACCCCTGTTCCAAAAGAACTTGCAGACATGCTTGTATCAAAGGATGTTATTACCGTTGGACCAATTCAAAAGCGCTATGCCATTTATATGCATGCAAGACAAACTGGAGTTTGGATTGACAAAATAAGCGGCATGGACACTAAAGAACTGTCGGCGCTTTGCCCATTACACTTGGTTAACTCCGATTATCCACCAGCCCTTTTATTGCACGGAACAAATGATGAAGATGTACCATACGAACAGTCCGTAATCATGAGCGAAGCATTGACTGACGCTGGAGTGGAAAACCAATTAATCACGATTCCAAACGGAAAGCATGTGTTTGATGAAGATTGGGAAAATGAGGTTGTGAAAGATGCATTCAAGGATGTTGTTCAGTTTTTAAGGAAGCATCTTTCATAGAGGGGTTTTATAGTAGAAAACTCCTTAAAGGCAAAAGGTCGATCCGGAAAAATTCCAGATCGGCCTTTTGCAGTTTGGTTCCATTATTCCAGAACATTTACAAGGCTACCCAAATTTTCTATAGTTACTTCAACTCGATCTCCAGGTTTTAGCCAGTTTTGCTTTTCTTCCGGATAACCTAGAATAACTCCATCAGGTGTTCCGGTAAAGATAATATCTCCGGGTTTTAAGGTTACATGTTTGGAGACATAGCTTACAATCGTTGCACAATCAAATATCATATGTCTTGTATTGGAAGATTGACGAACCTCGCCATTCACTCTGCATTGAATAGCCAAGTTCGATATATCGATTTCATCGGCAGTTACCAACTCAGGGCCAATTGGTGCAAAATTATCAAGAGACTTGCCTAACAGCCATTGTCCTCCATCCAGAAATTGAAGATCGCGTGCAGAAAGATCATTGCCGACCGCATATCCAAACACATAAGAAAGTGCCTCTTCCTTTGAAACATTCTTTGCTTCTTTTCCAATCACAAGGACCAATTCGGCTTCATAATCAAACTTTTCAGCAACCTTCGGGAGCGGAATGGTCTGATTGTGAGCAGCCAACGCATTATTGAATTTGCTGAATAAAACAGGTAAAGCAGGAATGCTCATATTTGATTCATCAGCATGTTCGGCATAGTTTAAACCAACACAAACGATTTTTTCCGGCTGCGTGATGCATGGTGCATACTCGATTTCATTTTCAGGAATATACGAAACTTCTTTTTCCGCCAATTCCGCCAATTGCAAAAACGCCTTTTCACCTTCGGCAATCACTTGTTCAATAGTGGTAGGGACTTCTAGCGAATTCGCTGCTGCCGCTCCATTCACATCGATAATCCCCTTCTCAGTTTTGATTCCCAATCGAATTTGATCCGCTACTTTAAAATTAACAAATTTCATATTTCAAATCTCCTTTTTTAAATCTAGTTACTATATTTATGAGAGTTATATGCAAATTATTAATTAATCAATAGAATCTTCAATTTGTTTATCAATTCTAAAGCAGTATAGATGTTTGGCGTAATTCATATAGAAATGGCAACGCTATCTCTCAACCAATTTATTTTTGAATACCATACGAGTGAGAAATCATTCGGAATACAAAGCCTCAGCCTAACTCAATGTTGAAACTTAAAGGTAAATTCTACACCGATTAATATTCAGAAAATTTAATTAATAATCTTAAAATTTATGTTACTACCCAGGCTTCATATTTTCAATCTCATTTTTAAAGTAAGTCTGATAATTGAGAAATATATTGCGTTCGTTTTAGATTCCGATACTCCTTTCATCTTTAAAATATTTTGGATAAAAAAAAACGAAGAAAGCTTATTGGTTTCAAAGCCTCTTCGGTATAATTTAATTTTTATTATTTACGTTATTGCTTAATAGTACCCAGTAGTTCTTTGTTCCGATCATACTGCTTTCTTTTTATTTTATGTTCATACATCATTTGGTCAGCTTTCGCAAAAATTCGATTCATATTTCCTTTTGAACGGTCGCTACTTGCAAATCCGATAGATAAGTTGATTTTTCTGCCTAAACTACTATGACTATGCATATCAAGCTGAAGGTGAATTTTTTTAACCAATTCCTCTGTTTCATTTGCTGTTGAATTAGCATGTATAATAGCAAACTCGTCTCCGCCGATTCTTGCTACAATCACTGTGTCCGAAGAGAATTTATTCAATACTCCTGCTGCATCCTTAATTAATCGATCTCCTTCTTTATGGCCGAAATTGTCATTCACATATTTTAACTCGTCCAAATCACAAATAATGATTCCTACAGGGATATTTAATTGCTCATCGTACTCTGCATTCTTTTGCTCGAAGTATGCGCGGTTATATAAATCTGTCAACGCATCATGCTTGTATCGATATTCCAATTCTCTTTGCATCTGTACTCTTTCATCAATATTTCGTAATACTCCTTTTATTGCAACCAATTTTCCATTTTCATAAATCGGTGTTGCATACTCCTCAAACCATCTATATTCTCCACTTCTATCTTTCCAGCGTTGAATGATGCTTTTAGTGTAATCCAATTCACCATTAACCTTTTTATGGAAAATTTCATAATCATCCGGATGAATGTCCCTAAAGCATATTTCGGGATTTAAATAAGCCTCTTGAGCAGAGCCTTTCCCTAGAACATTGTCCGTTGAGGAACTTAAATATAAGAATTTTTTGGTTGGATATACTTGATAATAATATGATGAATCTTTTGTTGTTTCTGCTAAATCGCCAAAACGCGAAAAATTTTTTAGTTCTTTTATTTTCTTTTGCCACTTTTTATAAAGAAATGGCGCTGGCATCAACACCATTATAAGTGCCATTAAGAATCCTAAAGCAAAGTGTGTAACCATTACTTTTTGACCATCCTCACCACTGACTTTATTATGATTATTATACCATAATTTGTTATGTTATAAATAGCTCTTATAGTATTTTTCTCCTTGTTTAACTACAGAATTTACTATTAATTTATAATATATGCATATATTCGTTATATTTTTTCTTTCGATTTTTTAAAAAAAGAATCGGGGAAAACTCCCCCGATTCCTCATGATTATATTATTTAATTTTAAATCTAACCTCTCATATCTAGGAAGCAGCATTTACTGCAACCTTAAACTCTTAACAACCCGCGGAAACCTCTGGCAGCATAGTAGGAGTCAGCTCCATTGTGGTACGTAAAGACCGTATCGTAGCGGCGATCGCAAAAGAGTGCTCCACCGAGACTGCGTATATTGTCGGGTGTCTTCACCCAGCTGGACGTTTTCTTGTCGAACTCCCCAAGCTTTTGAAGCTCGCGATATTGTTCTTCCGTCAACATCTCGATACCCATTTCTGCTGCCATATTCATGGCGCTGTTTTCGGGTTTGTGTTTTTTCCTTGCTTCCAGCGCTTCCTGGTCGTAGCAAATACTTCTGCGCCCCTTTGGACTTTCAACTGAACAATCATTAAAAATATATTCATCATTGTTTTCATCGTACCCGATTACATCCGGCTCGCCCTCGGTTCTTTCCATTTCATAAAGCGACCATAATTTTTCCGTATTGGCTTCCAGCTTCCCTTGTACCTCAGACCATCCAAGACCTTCATGACGCTGCATGTTTTTTTCGAAACGGGCTTTCAATGTTTGGAGCAATTGTTCTTGTTGTTCTGTTGTTAGCATTTTGTTTTGTTCCATCCTTAAATCTCCTCGTGCAATTTATTTTTGAAAGATTCATTTTGCAATTTGTTCAACTAATTTTAGCAAATCACAGCCCCATTAATCGACGATAAACTCTTTTGTCTTCTGATCTTGAGTTCAGGTCCCCCGAAAACTTTACTTTCTTATTCCGTAATTAATCCGTAAGCGGAAATTTTTTTAATTCTCCCGGATACCAACATGGAGACAATATACGCTAAAATTAGTATTCCCGCACAAATCATTAAAACAATCGTTGGATGAATGATAAACTCCAAGCTTTTTACACCTGCAGTGGAAAGCAGGACGGAAAGCATAGGGTTAGTAAAGTAAAGTCCCAGCAATCCACCAATGATTACGCCTGCAACGATTACCGGGAGGAAACTGATGGATATTTGGTTCATTAGCTGAACCGTTGAAAAACCCAGCGCTTTCAGGATGCCAAACTCTTTCTTGCGCTTAATGATCATTGTTTTGATTACCAGATACAGAATCATGGCAACGACCAATACGGTAATGATCAGAACCATCATAACAACTGCAAACACTGCAGCTGTATAAATGCCGGTTTGGCTTTCTATATTTTCATCGATATCGATTGCTTCAACTATACGATTGCCATAGTCATCCTGAACACGCTCGATAAAATCCTTGTTCGTGATGCCATCCAGATATACATAAAGCGTCGTTCCTTTATATCCTGATTGCAATTGGCGGATTCCTTCCATGGTTAAACCAGCTATTGTTCCTGAATAGCTCATTGATTGGCTAAGTCCCGTTACTAAGTAATTTTTTGTTTCATTCCCATACGTTACCTCTACCGTATCGCCGATTTTTTTATCGATTAGATCTGATACCACCCAGGAGATGGATATTTCGTTGTCATGTTTCGGCTGACGGCCTTCATAGACCATATTGCTCTCTAATCGGCTATAATTATCTGCAACGTTGGTATATACGGTTTGGCCATCAATTTTCGTTTCGATCATATCTAAAAGATTCACTTTTCGTACAGCGTCCATTTGTTCAATGTCATCCAAAAGTTTATATGGATCCTCATCCGGCATAACAGCGATATAAACATTCGCCGGTTCGGCGCCAAATAAGTCAACAAACGCGCTTTTGTCCGAAGCGATGTTGTAATAGAGCACCAGGGAAAAAACCGATGCAAAAGTTAATGCACTGATAATCAAAAGAATCATCATATTTTGTTTCGCATTGGCTAAAAGCGATTTAATCGCAAGCAAGAAATGAAGTCCGCCTTTCGCTTTATCCAAAGGCAGATTATTTTTTTTGAAGTTATGCGTCTGAATGCCCCCGCGAAGCGCTGCAACCGGCAGAATTTTCTTCACACGGAAGGCAGATAGCAATGCAACGATTAAAACGCAAAATGCAACAATGACAATACAGATTAAATTGGTTTGAAGGTCAAAGCGTTGAACCCATATTAACCCGGATAAAGTTGAAATGATACCTCCGAAGAAAGGCATTAGAACATAGGACAGGGCTATTCCTCCCACGCTCCCGCATAGAGCAATCAATGAAAATTGAAGGATCATGGAAGAAAGGATCTGCCTGCTTGTATAGCCGATTGCTTTCAATACGCCAATATTCGTCATTCCATCCTCAATACTATTCGAGATTCGATATTTAATGACGATGAGGGAAACCAGCACGATAATGATTGCAAATGCCACTAATAGTGTCGCTACTATATTGATAGTCAATGTGTTGACGCTTTTTACCAATTCAACGTTCAATCCCCAAATATAAGAGCTCGTTTCTTCAATTGTTTGTTGATAGTTCTCCATAAATTCTTTTTCCAACTGGGATGATTGCGTGAGGTCCTCCAACACTGCAGAGAGAATCATTCCCTCCGAAGAAGCATCTAATTCTTCCGCCAATTCGTCAAAGGAGTCTTCCGGCAACATGAATTTCATGACCCCCATGTTGTTCGTCCCCATCATCGTTGTTTCAAAGAATCCGCCAATCCGATAACTATAATCCTTGTCTAGATAAGTGATGGTAAACGGATCGCCTAATTCATAAGCTCCGCTCGTTTTAAAACTATATGGCACGAAAATATCTTCACTGCTCAATGCATTCAACTTTTCAATTAAATTCAACGGACCAATCTTGCGTTCTGCATCGGCATTAAAAATGATGGCACTATTGGATAGCGCCCCTGTGCCATATTTAAATTTCGCAATGTCCATAGCAATGATTTTTTCCGCTTCGGTCTCGGTTACTCCAGGGTAATTTGCTATAAAGTCGCAGTAAGTCGGGTCATAGCTCTCCTGGTGCATCATGATTGCTGCATGAGGATCATTCAATTGCTCCACTTTACTATCAAAAAAGGGATTAATTTGGGTAATCACCATTAGGCCGATATTCAGAAGCAGCGCTGCAACTAAAATAAAGATAAATAAAGAAGCGGTGGCAGATTTGCTTTTTCGAATATTGGCCAATGCCAGTTTCATGATTTTCACCCTACCACCCCATCTCTGCCAGGAAATGCGTGAGCTTTTCATGGCGCTCCGGATTCTCTTTTTCACTGTATGCACCTAGCTGCAAATCACCGCAAATGACTCCATCCCGCAAATACAGAATTCTGTTCCCTCGCAATGCCGTTTTCATATCATGTGTCACCAAAACGATACTTTGTCCGCTGCGATTGACATTCGTGAATACATCCAAAACACTATCGCTCGATGCAGAATTCAAAGCACCGGTGGGTTCATCGGCAAATAAAATTCGCGGATTATTGATCAAAGCCCTGACAATTCCAATACGCTGCGCTTCCCCTCCCGAAAGCTGGGCCGGAAACTTAGACCATGCACTTTCCTCGATTCCAACTTGCATTAATAGCTCTTTTGCCTTTTTGACAAGTTCACGCTTATTGCGATTCACCAACAGGCCGCTTGCCAACACATTATCAAGTACACTCATATTGTCCAGTAAATAAATTTGCTGGAATACAAAGCCGCAATTGTTTCTTCTGAAAATCGCCAGTTGGTCGTTGTTTAGTTTCGCTATGTTTTTTCCGGCAAAATTGATTTCTCCCAATGTCGGTTTATCCATACCGCTTATTGCGTATAGCAGCGTGGACTTCCCGGAACCCGAACTGCCCATTATGATTGTAAAATCTCCTTCTTCCAAATGAATATCCAGGTTTTTCAACACATGCTGCTGAATTCCGCCGCTTGAAAAGGTTTTGCAAAGCTTCTCTGTTTGAATGATTGTCGCCGTCGTCATTGAGTGACACTCTCCCGTTTCCGTTTTTAGTTTTTCACCTAAATAAAAAAGACCGTAATGAAGATTACAGTCTTATCATACAAAATGAATTCTTATTAAATCTTTGTGCATTTCTTAATTAATTCTTAAATATCAAGCAAGCTTGATTTTCAAGACAATCGTAAAACCGTCCTCTCGGTTGTACCCGTCAATTTGGCCATTCATATTTTCCATAAAGTACTTCGATATATAGAGCCCCAATCCTGAACCATTCTTGCCGGCAACATTTTTCCCTCGATAATATTTGTTGAACACCATGGGCAATTCTTCTTCATGGATTCCCGGTCCAAAATCTTTTATAGACAGTTCAAGATACCCTCCGCTTACTTTGGATTGGATCAAGATTTTTGTTCCTGCGTACTTGTACGAATTGCTGATAATATTATCAATCACCTGCTGCATACGAACCGGATCCATTAAAATGATGCATGGCGGTACGGAATCATAGTCAATTAAATCATCATAATTGACATTCTCAATCATGCTAACAAGCAATTCGCTCGATTCCTCGGTTACCTTCAATTTCAATTGCTGCAGTTCTTCTAAAGTGGCGTGGAACATATCCGTGATCAGCAAGTTAATTTGCTCAGCTTTGGAGTAAATCGTATTAACATGCTTGATCACTTTTTCATCTTTTGCCTGCAAGAGCATTAACTCGCTAACCGCTTTAATGGAAGAGACAGGCGTCTTAATATCATGGCTTAATGTGGCGACAAGCTCTTTCTTGCTTTGGTTGGATTCATACTCTCTTTGTCGGGCTGCCTCCAATTCTTCACGCATAATATCAAAGCTTTCCGTGAATGCTCCAAAAGAATTGCTCTTATCCATGATCAAGGGAACATCAAGATTGCCTCTCGCCACATTTGCCGCGAAAATTCGAAGCTGCTGAAATGGCTTCAATATGGTTTTGTATAAATAGAGGATATAAAAAATGCTAACAATCATCAATAAAGCGAATATTGAGCTTACGGAGATTGCCAACTCCTTTTTTATTTTTTGGATCGTTTGCTGTTCGCTGTTATGAAAGATTACTTTTCCTACAATCCTGTTATCTTGCTTCACATCAATGACGATATCTCTATTTTTTATAGAGTCGTATAATCCCGCAAACGGCTCTCCCGGTGTTTGGAAGATCACACTTTCCTTATTATCTATAATTGAAAAGGATTGGTTTAATTGGCTGTTACGGAAGGAGTCTTCGGAGATGTATCCCCAATTTTTTTCAATTGTTTTCACCACATCATTAATGGCTGGTAGATCGACTTTTGAACTGTTTTTATTTTCTAATGTGATAAAGGTGAAGGTAATTCCTCCAACAAAAATAACTACGACTATTGCGACTAGCCATTGAACTCTCATTGGGTGGAATCCTCAAGGACATACCCCGTCCCCCATGCTGTTTTTATCCATTGCGGATTCTTTGGATCATTTTCTATTTTCTCGCGTAAATGCCTGATATGTACATTTAAGGTCCCGTCGCCAACAAAATTGTCTCCCCACACGTTTTGAAATAATTCTTCCTTTGGAATAATGCGGTTTTTATTTTTCGCCAAATAAGACAGAAGTTTATATTCCATCGTTTTCAAAGGAATATCGACCTCGTTCACTCTTACGCGATGAAGCTTTGTATCAATCTGAATTTGTCCAAACTCCAACACTTCTTGTTGGTCGCCGGAACCGCCATACCTTTTCAGCACGGCTTTGACTTTAGCCAGTAAGATGCTTAGTGTGTATGGTTTTTGAATATAATCATCCCCACCGATGTTAAGTGCAATCAGAACATCGTCATCGCTGGAACGCGCACTGATAAACAGAATCGGAATCTGCGTCGTTTGGCGCAATTTCTTGCATAAATCAAAACCTGATTCCTGGCCAAGATTGATGTCCAGAAGAATCAACGTTGGTTCATTCTCAAGCACAAATTGTTCGCACTCCACCGCGCTTGTGACAAACGCCGTTTTAACTTCGAACAAGTTAAAATACTCACACGTTGTTTCAGCTAAAGCAACCTCATCATCCACAATCAAACAATCTAATTTCATCTCAATCTCCCGTAAAAAGAATTTTTCGATAATTATATTTTCAGTATACAGGATATTTTTGAGAATCAGATGTATATTTTGGGATATTTGTAGAGCGATAGTGGGAAGGTTATTTACAGGAGAAAATTCAATACTATTTCGTTGACTAATCGTTTTTCCCCAGATTCTAATTCCGATTTGAAGATTTCCTGTTTAATCCTCATTACTATATCTTCACTTACAAAAAGCCATCTTACTTGATAAGACCTATCTGATAATGGTAGGTATTTACCATTTTAGTCAAAAAGCGATACATTTACATCGTTTTTACATTTTATTAACCACTTACATAAATTTACTCCCTATAATTCAAAACGTTGGTACAAACTAATTCGGGGAGGAAATTTTAAATGAAAAAGAAAGCCAAAAAGGCAATTCCATTAATTGCAACAACCGTTCTTGCAACAACAGCGTTTACTGCTCAAGCTATTACTAGTAATGGAGATAACCAAACAGCAGAAGCAACAAAATTAACAGAACAAGAAGTAAAACAAAGCAATGCCACTTGGCTTGCTGGGGATCATCACGTGCATAGCGAATGGAGCGTTGGCTGGGACAACTCCACAAATCCTCCCACACCAATTAAAGGTGGAGATGCGATTTACCCAATTGTAAAAAATGCTGAAAAAGCATCGGAATACGGACTTGATTGGGTAATGACAACGGATCATGGCGGCCCTAACCATTCAAAGGTGAATTTAGAGCAGGCTTACCCGGAATTATTAAAATCCCGTGAAGCATTCCCGAATCTAATTCAATTCTATGGCATGGAGTTTGATACACCTGCTGCCGATCATAGTACTTTGATGATTCCTAAAGTGGAAAATGAATCGCAAATTCTTTATGATATCGAAAGTCAATTCAACAAACGCGATCCATATCCGAACGATGGCAGCAGAGATACTGAATCAACAATGATTGATGCTCTGAATTATATGTTAACTGAGTTGGATGAGGATGAGCAGCCAATCCATATCGCCCACCATCCATCACGCTCGGCAAAAGGCGACGGCGAATGGGGTCAAGACACACCGCAGGAATTCCGTAATTGGAACGATCTAGCTCCTAATATCTCGATTGGAATGGAAGGTGCTCCTGGACACCAAGCTGCTGCCCTAACTCCAGAAGGCGGACTTGATAATGGCGCTCGTGGTTCATACGGCAACTACCCAACATTGGGCGGATTTGATCAAATGACTGCCAAAGTTGGCGGTCTATGGGATTCCATGCTTGGTGAAGGAAGACACTGGTGGATTACTGCTACATCCGATTCGCATGTAAACTGGCGTGAAGGCGGCAGCGATTTCTGGCCGGGCGAGTATTCCAAAACTTATGTAAAAGCTGAAAAAGATTACGACAATATCATGGAAAGCCTTCGTAACGGAAATGTATTTGTTACAACAGGCGACCTTATTTCCGAACTTGAGATGAAAGTTCAAGCAGGCGGAAAATCCCCACTATTTGCAAAGTCTAAGGGTAATTCAGCAACTTTGGGTGAAACTCTTACTTTACCTGGAAAATCGAAAGATGTGACTGTAACGATTCGCATCAAAGATTCAAACGCTGCAAATGCCAATGGAGATAAACCGGAAGTTCAACGTGTTGACTTAATCATGGGTGAAGTTACGGGTGCTGTGGAAGATCGCTCAACTGCGACAAACCCAACTACAAAAGTTGTGAAACGCTTCACGGAAGAAGACTGGACAAAAAATGGAGAATATATTGAAATCACTTATACTCTAGAAAACGTTGATAAAGACAGCTATATCCGTTTACGTGGTACGAACACGGATCAATTGGAGCCGGAAAAGGATTCACGCGGTGAAAATCCATGGACAGATCTATGGTTCTACTCAAATCCTGTATTTATCAAAACTGCTAAGTAATCATTTGCAGCCCAAAAAAAGACGAGGATCCAAACCATCCTCGTCTTTCCCTATTTTTCACACTAAAAAATAATCAATTAACGGAGAAGATTTTATGAAAAAGCTTTGTTTGCTTATTTTGCTATTGCTTTCAATACCCGCTGCCATTCATCCCCCTATTACATACGCCCATACGAACAACAGTGAAGGATACTCACTGATCGAGGCAAATGATCACAATATCGATTATGAATTGAAAATAGATCTTATAGAACTCGGACATGCAATAAACCAAGAAATGGCTAATGAGCAGCTATTTAATTTGGAAATCGTCCAGGATTATATCAATTCCCGCATCAATCTTTATGCGGATAGCACTAAAGTAGAAGGAACAATCGAAAGTTCCGATGTTGAAATGATTAATGACAAACAGTTTGCTGTGATCAACCTAACATACAAGTTGAATGACCAACCTGAAAAGCTGGCACTGGAATATAATATGTTTCTGGATGATTCCGATCCAAGCCACGCCAATTACGCAACAGTTAAATTGGATGGCAAACAACAAGAAGGGGTTCTTTCTTTTGAATCCAGAGAGCTTGAAATCGGCGAAGCAAGTTTCGTTCAAAGCGCAACGCAGTTCCTGCTTCTCGGTTTGGAGCATATCTTTACCGGCTATGATCATATTTTATTTGTTATTAGTTTATTATTTGGAGCAAAAACCATTAAAAATATTCTCTCTTTAGTCACTGCATTTACGATTGCGCATAGTATTACCTTGGTTCTGGCTACATTGAATATTGTACAGCTGCCAAGCAGTTTTGTTGAAGCAGCCATCGCTTTAAGCATTATTTATATAGCACTTATCAATATTTTCAATCCCGACTCAAAGCATCAATCTTGGCTTGCCTTTATCTTTGGTCTCGTGCACGGTTTTGGTTTTGCCGGAATCCTTTCTGAAATGAGATTAGATGCAAGTCACCTGGCCACTTCTTTATTATCTTTCAATATCGGGATTGAAATTGGACAATTGATTATTGTATCGATCATATTCCCAATACTTCTATGGCTAAAGAAATTAACTTTTAAACCAGCTAAATGGGTAATCCCCGTGGCGTCCGTAGCAATTTTAGCCTTTGGTCTCGTTTGGTTTATTGAGAGAGCTTTTTAACCTCTTATCCTTACCTTATAATAAAAGAACAAATTCCTCTGTCAGGAATTTGTTCTTTTTTATCAACTGCAACCATGCCACTACTACATAATGTTTGAATGTACCAGGCACTCATTCTTCTATATTTTGGTAATGACAATCCCGACCAACGCGGATACAACACCGATGACTTGATAGGCTTTGAGTCTTTCTTTGTATAGCCAACAGCTGCCGAGCACAACGATTACACAGCTTAAACTGACGATTGGGAAGACGATGCTTGCCACTCCTGTATTAAGAGCAAAGAAGTAGCTGCAATACGCTATTACATTGATACATCCCATAATCGTACCTAATCCTAATTCAATACGCTGCCATTTTTCCTTCGTAATCATACTGGTAATGATTAAATACGCTGCTCCGCCAGCATACATACAAAAGAGTGTATTGACTGAATCAATATGTAAGTGGGAAGACGTCTTCATTAGTACCCCCAGTACTCCGAACGATCCAATGGATAATAAAACATGAACCATCCACGGTTTATAATCCATTTGAATTATATTGCCCGGTACATATTGGATGACTGCTGCAGAGGCGAGCATCACTAAAATGCCAATCCACTGAATCAATGTAATATGCTCCTGAAAAATAAGCGCCGCGCTTAATACCGGAATTACCGTATTCGTACTAATGAGCGGCGATGTTATACTGGCAGGCCCTTTTTCAAATGCTTTTGCCATTTGAATATTTCCGTTGGCATTCAAAATCCCGATGAATGCCCCCAGCACTATTGTTAAAGTATTAAATGAGGCGAATCCTTCAATTAATCCATAACCCAAAATGATGAAAAAAGCGATAAGGTAAAAGAAAAACTGCATATGAACCTTTGATAATGCTGTTCCTGAAGTAGCCTTGAAAATCATATTATTAATCCCAAAGCAAAACATCGTCAATACTGCCGCTAAAATCCACATTACAATCCTTCTCTCTCCGTTGATAGAGTAATTTTAATTTAATTTTCCCGGATTTCAAATGATTTTTACAATTACTATAAAAACTTGTTATGAAATTGGCAACCTAAAGCCACTAAAGAGAAAATTTGATTCCAGGTACTCCCCGACTTCATTCCCCTTACCTACAAAGCGGTCAAATGGTTTTATCCTTCAATTCTTCGGGCATATAAACATTAGAGTTATGACTTACTCCATAAGATTATATTTTTTGAAAGGGGATATTGTAATTGAGCTATAAACCAGGTTGATTACAAGTTCTAGTTTACTTATTTTCCCAAAATCTTCAAATCAAAATATAACCATAATAATTATATCTATAGCCAAGGGAATAAACCATGGATTAAAAGGAGGCTACATTGTCTTAAAAATACTATCTAATTAGCAGTAATAGGAGAGGTTATTGAAATGGAAAAAAATAAGCATGGAAAATCTGACTTACATATATCGGAATCAAGTACTTTAGAAGATTCGAATAATGGAAAACGTACTCCCAAAGCATTTCTTCGCTTAATCACTTTAGTCGCCACATTCGGTGGGCTTCTTTTTGGATATGATACAGGCGTCATTAACGGGGCTCTTCCCTACATGTCCCAACCTGATCAACTAAATCTTTCCCCCCTTGCTCAAGGGATTGTTACCAGTTCACTGGTTTTAGGCGCAGCATTCGGAGCCTTATTTGGAGGACGGTTATCAGACCGCTACGGGCGCCGGAAAATCATTCTATATCTTGCGATTCTATTTATTTTCACATCCCTTGGGTGTACGTTTGCGCCAAATACTACCTTAATGGTCACTTTTCGTTTCTTGCTTGGCCTTGCTGTCGGTGGTGCTTCAGCCTTGGTTCCGACATTCCTTGCAGAAATGGCCCCAGTCGAAAAACGCAGCCGAATGGTTACCCAAAACGAACTAATGATTGTTTCAGGACAGTTGCTTGCTTACATCAGCAATGCGGTTCTTGGAAGTACGATGGGCGACAGCAGTGTTTGGAGATACATGCTGGTATTGGCTACCCTTCCGGCCGTACTCATGTGGTTCGGTATGCTAATTGTACCTGAGAGTCCGAGATGGCTTGCTTCTAAAGGAAAATTGGGAGATGCCTTGCGCACCTTAAAACAAATCCGTGAAGAATCTAGAGCGAAAGCAGAATTAAAAGAAATTCAAATAACAATTGCAGAAGAAACATCCACAGGCCGGGCAAGCTTCAAGGATTTATCCACCCCTTGGATTAAGCGGGTTATCTTGATTGGAATCGGCTTAGCCGTCTGCCAACAGGTGACCGGCGTAAATTCCATCATGTATTATGGTACAGAGATCCTTAGAGATGCAGGGTTCGGAACAGAGGCTGCCTTAACTGCCAATATTGCAAATGGCGTTATCTCGGTTTTAGCTACATTTGTAGGGATTTGGCTCCTTGGGAAGGTAAACCACCGGCCAATGCTGGCAACAGGGTTGATCGGGACAACTTCCGCCCTTTTCATGATTGCGTTATGCTCATCCTTGCTCGAAGGGTCTGCTGCACTTCCATATGTAGTTCTTGCTTTAACCGTTACTTTTCTGGCCTTCCAGCAAGGTGCAATCAGTCCGGTCACATGGCTGATGCTATCTGAAATTTTCCCATTGAGATTAAGGGGGCTTGGCATTGGAATCAGTGTCTTTTTCCAATGGATGGCAAACTTCTTTATTAGTTTATCTTTCCCAAGTCTTCTCGCCAAAATCGGCTTGTCAGGCACTTTCCTGACTTTTGCCATTATAGGAATAGGAGCTATTTACTTTGTCAGAAAATACGTACCCGAAACAAAAGGTGCAACCCTGGAGGAAATTGAACACCGATTCCGCAATGGTTCAAAAGATGCAACCAATAAAAGCTTGTTAAAAGAAGTTCAGCATCAATAGGTTTGTTGGGTTTTAAAAATGAAGGCATTGTCTGTTTAAATGAGCAGACAATGCCTTTAATTTATTGGAGACTTCAAAATTTCCCTCTGTTAAACGATTGACACATTTTCTGATAATGCCATTACCTGCTACAGGGGATATAAGCTAACTCTTTCTTTTACCTCTTTTAATATTTCTTCCGGCGCTTCCCTGATTTTGATATCCCCACCGAGAAAGAGCAGCCAATTTGTAATACCGGCCAATTCATCGGGCATATTAACATTGATGAAAGTCTTTAGAAGAGCTGTTGTCTGATAAGGATCCATATAAGAAATTGAAACCTTTAAAGGATGGTATTTTTTGAACTGGGCAATCGCATTCGGACCAAGCTCAAGAACCAAGTTGATTATCTCTTCTTGTTTGCTTAGTTTTTCGAATATCTGTTTCCTGCTTAAACTCTTTTTCGTCTCGCAAGGTTTAACATTGATGAGTTGATCGACAGGATAAATCTTTTTCTTTTCATCCCCTAAGTCAAAACCTTCAATCAGCCACATCCCTTTCTCATTGTAAAGATGCAATAGATAAATTGAATAAGACTTGATTATCCTCTCTTCTTCGACGGTAATCAATAAATAACGATCTAAAAGAAGGATTTGGATGAGTTTTTCCAACGTGGGATGCGGAAGGTCCGAAAGTTCAAGCAAATCGGGATTATTGGGGTTGGTCCCTTCAAAAAGCAAGAGTTGATTTAAAAGAACCAAATCCTCCTGCTGGTTTTCGGAAATAAGGCCAAGTAATTTCTCGGCTAAAGATTGACGGCTTTTTAGATAGGGAAGCTGTTGATTTCGCGTGGCCATAAAGGCAATAAAAAGCGCTTTTACCTCATTATCGGTAAAGCGAACAACAGGCAAGACGGAATTTTGCATAACAAAATATCCCCCATCCCTTCCAACTTCAGAAACAAGCGGCATCCCCATTGCTTCAATTTCCTTGATATCTCGAATAGCGGTCGAACGAGAGATACCAAATTCTTGCATGAGTTCAGAAATTGTAAAGCGGGCGCGGTTATTGATATACCGCATGATGATATTAATTCGTTCAACTTTTTTCATTAAGACTCCTAAACAGTATCATTTTCTGACATGATTTAGGGTTATCATATACCCATCGAGTATTTTAGACAATTCGCTTGATAAAATTAAAAAAGGTAGGTTTTGAATATGGCAAATTATACATTGGAAGAAAAAGACGATTTTATTGTTTTCGGTTTAGGCGTTGAACTTAAAAGCCATTACACCGACTTTGCGGGAGTAAACAAAGAAAAAGTGGACTTCTGGCAGGAAATCAGCGAAGATGGAACGCTTGATAAATTAAAATCCATCGCTTCAAATGACTATATTTTTGCCGTAAACGAAGCGGTGAATAACAAAATGATGCACTATGCAGGCGTTATGACAAAAGAAACTATTCCAGCAGAGGAAAATTCAAGAGTGATCCAATTCCCCAAAGGACAATACTTGGTGGTTAAAGGAGAAGCGAAAACGGCCGGTGAATTGAATATTCAACTAGCTGGCATTGCCTTTGGTCAAGTGTTGGCAGAAGCAAACGATTTTGCCTATGTAGGTGGTCCGAATACAACGGTTCAGATGGGGCAGCGCGACGGTTTAGTTATTGGTGAGATGTGGATTCCTGTGGTTAAGAAATAAATTTCATTAGTTAAACTTCCATCGGCGGAGATTTTCTTGTATGGCAATAGATTTATCTCTCACTCTGACATAAACGGCGTATATTGTTGAATAATTCATCTTATAAAGGGTACTGTACTATGATTAGCAAACTTCAATTAAGGAGATGAGTTAGTATGTCGGATACTCTATTTACTTCAACTGCAACCGCTATTGGCGGAAGAGAAGGCAAGGTCGAATCTTCAGATGGCATTATTAATTTTGAAACTGCAATGCCTGGAAGTCCAAGAGCTAAAGAATTGGACCAATCCACTAATCCGGAACAATTATTTGCAGCCGGTTACGCGGCTTGTTTCGGCAGTGCTTTGCAATCAGTCGCCAGCAAAGAGCGCGTAAAGCTCGAATCAGAAGTAACAGCTAATGTTAGTTTGTTGAAAGATGCAGAAGATGAAGGATATAAATTAGCCGTTACATTGCAAGTAAAAGGAACAAACATCGAAAAAAGCCAATTAGAAGATCTAGTTCACAAAGCACATCAAGTTTGTCCCTACTCAAAAGCCACAAGAAATAACATTGATGTGACTTTAGAGGTTCAATAATCCATCTGCTATTTTTACAGATTTAGAAAGAGGACATAGCAATGTGTCCTCTTTTTATGCCTACATACCAATCCTTAGCTTCCCATCCATTCTCTTCAATGTTCCCAGTATACTCATGGCGGCCAAATAGCTGGTTTTTGGATTTTCCGGAAGCGGGTTATTCTTGACTGAAAACGTTGCTTCTCCAAAGTCGCCAACCACTTCCACATAATGCTCATTCTTCTCGATATGTGGATCAGCCACAAGGCATATTTTTGTTTTCTCTATACCCAGCCAATGAGAGGATAATGGAGACATTAATATTTTTCGGAAATTGCTTAATGGCATCACCGGCATTTCCCTCAAATACAATTTTTGCTTCATCGATTTCTTCCCCGATTAGAGAGCGAGCAGGTTTTCGTGTTGTCAACGAAACACTTGTGACAGTGCCGAGCGCGTGTGCATTTTGCAGCAAATCCAAACCCCCTATAGCACCGGAAGGCAAATAAATCTTATTTTTGTACTCTTCAACAAGATGATTAAGTTGCGTCAGCACCTCTTCATCTGCAAGTGCCCCAACACTAATCAATACTGCATCCTTCCTCTTAATAACAGATGGCACCAAGGTTTTGACGGCTTCAATATTCGCCGCCTCCACTACAATATCGATTTCGGAGTCAAGAAATGCTTCGAGATCCGTATACAATGTCACATCAAAGTTTGATTCCAGCAACCGATATTTTTCCTTATTTCGCACGAAAATGCTATTAATCCGTAAATGTTTGCATTGTTTTCGGTTGATTTCTTCCAATAGAAAATTAGCAATGGCTCCCGCACCAATTAAACCGATATTCATCGTTGACCTCCTTAACCATGGTGATAGCATGGTTTATTATCTATCCTTTACAACCATAACATATTGCGGGTGAGGTATTACATTCCATGCGGGTGTAAGAGGATTCCTTTGAAAACTTCACTAAATTAGATACTATATAAATGAGTATAAAGGTATCGGAGGAAGTAAAATGGAACTTATTGTTTATTTAGCAGGTCAAATCCACGATAATTGGCGAGAGGATGTTGCACAAAAGGCAAAGGCAAAAAACCTTCCGCTTCATTTTGTAGCTCCGCAAACAAACCATGAGCGTTCGGACAATATCGGCGAAGAAATTCTCGGTAAGCAACCATCCAATCTCTATAAAGATCATGCAGCATCGGATATCAATAACTTCAGAACGCAAGTCTTAATGCAGAAAGCGGATATCGTCATTGCCTTATTTGGAGATAAATATAGACAATGGAATACAGCGATGGACGCAAGCACAGCCATTGCCATGAACAAGCCGACGATTATCATCAGGCCCGAATCCTTAATTCACCCATTAAAAGAGCTTTCAAACAAAGCAAATGTAACCGTGGAAACCGTGGATCAAGCAATGGAAGTTATCAGTTATATCTTTGATTGATGGCAAAAAGTAAAACAGTGAGGCCAATTTGACTCACTGTTTTTTTCCTCCACGAAAAAGTGAAAATATAGGGAAAACCCTATATATATATCTATAAAATCACGAACCATTCCAACAACGGTAGCCAAAGGAAATGAGCAACTAAAAGAAACTGAAAATGACTTTGAACAGATTTTGCAAACAGTTGGCGAAACCAAACGCCAAAACAACAAAATTGAAAACGAACTCAATGACTTTGTAGCAGTCATAAACCAACTTAGCCAATCTTCGATAAAGTCGCCCTCTCTGCAGACAACCTGCGCAACAATGAGTTTTTCAACAGCTGAAAATGCATTTTTTAATTTGGGAATAAAGTTTTTATCCTCTTTTTTAGTTCTTCTATACTTTCTGTTTTCCTAGAATGTCTCGATATGTTTCATACCACTGCCTCAACTGTTAATTCTTCATTCGCTAATTTTAGGGTACTCCACTCCTTCGCAAAACGCAGAATGTAGGAGTCGACATGTAGATGCCCGTGATTATTTTTAGAATTAATAAAGTACTTCGTAGGATTATTGGGCATATTAACAATAAATCTTTCATTGGAGGGAGAAGAGTTTGCAGAAATTTAGCGCCTCATTATGGCCAGAGGATCCAACTCCAGAAGACCTCTTAGATTGTAGTGAATGCGGATTGAATCAGCATGGCTCACGGATGGTTTGGGGCGAAGGAAATCCTCAAGCACCGATTATTATATTATTGGATAATCCCGGGGCTCGCGAGAATCGGGACAATCAACCATACGTCTGCGGGACAAGGCAAACCTTACAGCAAGCCACCAATGAAGTTGGCTTAACAGTTGATGATTTGTATGTAACTTATATCTTAAAAAGAAAACCTACTCGGGCCTATGATAAAGAAAAGACTAGAGATATCTGCATGAGCCACCTTAAACAACAGCTGCATTCAAAACAGACTAGGTTGATTGTTTGTTTAGGAAATGTAGCAGTCCAATCCTTCTTTCAGAATCCCGAAGCAGAAGTAAAATCGTTAAGAGGGAAAATCCATGAGGTAAATGGCTACCCGACAACCGTTGCCTACCATCCTTTAGCAGTAAGGCGTCGCCCTAACCTATGGCCTTTATTTTTGGAAGATTGGAAACTGGTGGCAGATCGGTATTTCAAACAATGACTACTCGGAAAAAACGCCAAGAAAAAAGAACAAATTCCTTCATCGAAATCGTTCCATTTCTTTAAACTAATTTCTAATCATGCCACCCTTTACAATTTAGAATCCCCACTTTTCAAGGAAGATGGGGATCCTTTAGCGTTTATCAAATAATAATAGGGTGATGCAAGTGATGTTATCTTTAATCAACGATTATTTAAAGCTAGCTTTTCATAGTGCTTATATAAGGCATGAAATTTTCCGCTATATTTTTTCTTCCATGGTTTTTTCTTTCCACAGAAGTGCAGGATGACGGTATTCTCAAAAATATAGTCCATATCACATATACCGTTATTTTTAAGCTTATAATAGCGATAATACCTAGTATCATAATTGTACAGTCTTTCATCTAGGCTCTTAATCTTTTGGGAATAGAGTGCATTTAGGATATCTTGGTCAGGCATAATGAGCTTTTGTCCATTTTTTTGGACAAAATTATAGATTTCTTGCTCATCAACAATTTTTCGCTGCAATTCCAAATTCATTAATAATACACCTGAATTGTAGTAGGCATCGATATCATAAGCATTTAATCTCACCTTATTAATTTCTCTAATGGATAGAATATCGTGGTAGGCGGCAGCGTACAAATGCCCACTAATATCCTGATTATAAAGACCGGATACTGAGTTGATTACTAAAATATCCGGATCAAGATATAAAATCCGATCCAAATCCTGAGGCAGGAATTTAAACGCAAGCAACCGATAGTACATTTCTTTTGTATAATGCAGAAGTATGGGTGCGTCCGAAAAGTAGTCATCCTTTATTTCGATTATCTCCAATAGGTTCCCCTGATTTTCAATAAACTCGCGCAACTCACTCAATTCCTCCTTAAGAAGGCTTGAATGCATTAAGTAAATGGTAAAGCTCTCCTTATCATTATTTAGAAAAAGTGATTTGAGCATAACCTTCAACGGCTTGATATAGTTTGAATTCAACGTTACTAAAATATTCAATTTATTGCCACATCCTTATATTACTTCTCCATTTTCCTCACAAGTATTGAATCCTTTCAGCTTCAGCCAGATGTTTCAACTTTCTGAAAAATTTGATCATTTTTTCTCAAGTAGATTTATTTGCCTTCTTTTCTAAGTTTGAAAAAACCAATAGTGGAGATAACGAAAGCACTAAGACCATCAATAATCAGATCCATCATCGTATCGTAAACGGCATCTCTTCCAATCAGCAGGGTCTCGTCCGCTAAAGCAAATTTCTGCATATTTGTTTTCAAAAGTCCATCACATAAAAATTCATAGATTTCCCAGACAGTCCCACATGTTAAAGCAAAACAAAAAGCAAAGAATGATACGAAAAAAGGATTTAATTCAATTTTCCAGCCTTCTGCTTCATTCAAATAGTTTACAATCATAAAGCCCAGTACCCCGAGCATCGCGCCGCTGAATGCATGCAGTATATTGTCCCAAAAAGGAATAAGATAATAAAAATTCTGTACCTCCCCCAAATAGATAGCACAGTAAAGGAATACAAAATAAAGGAGCTCCATAATGTCCGGTATGTCAATCGTTTTCGTTCTTTCAATGATTGCCGGAATCCTCATTATGACAATCCCCAAGACGCATTGAATCAGCATAAGCGTATAGTCGCTTTTGACTTTTGTATATGTATCGGAGCTCTCTGCATCTGTTGGCGCATAAATAATCTTAAAGATGATATATATAATTGAAAGGATTAGGGTGATTAGAAGAAAAGCTTCCATTATTTTCTTCCAATTCATTTTCTTTTTTTTGTTCTTTATCATGAAAAAGTCCTCCGTTAAAAGAAGAAGGTAAGCAGGCCCTCAATCTATAATAAATCACAAAACACTATTATTATTGTAACATACTACATCTTTGGGAAGAAATTGAACGCCATCACGCCACCCGATTTGCGATGTGCAGAGAGATACAGAGATGCAGGATAGTTAGAAAAGGAAAAGTACTTCGTTGGACTACCAGGTATGTTAATAACTAATCTTTCATAAGAGAGAAGGGTTTGCCAGAAGTTTCTAGATTGACCGCTGCCATAATAAAACGCCAAGAAAAAAGAACGAATTCCCTATCGAATTCGTTCTTCGCTAATTCTATCCACGGCTGGCGGGTTATGTTCTTGCTTTTCTCAGTAATATTATACTGCCCCGTTATCAATCAGCATTGTTTGATTCAAAGCGATCAAGCAATGCACGTACTTCATCTGTTGATTTTGTGTTCATCAGTTGATTTCGCAATTCACCCGCGCCTCGGAAGCCTTTCACATAAATTTTGAAAAAGCGGTGCAGCCCTGACATGGAACGTGGTACTTCTTGCGCATAATAATCCTGCAGATCCAATTGCAATCTTAAAAGGTCCAGGTATTCCTCCGTACTATGCTCTTTCGGCTCTTTTTCAAAGGCAAACGGATTTTTGAAAATGCCCCGCCCAATCATTACACCATCAACACCATATTTTTCAACAAGTTCAAGTCCCATTTGACGATCTAAAATATCACCGTTGATTGTTAGTAACGTGTTTGGTGCGATCTCGTCACGCAGCGCCTTAATTTCCGGGATTAGCTCCCAGTGTGCATCTACTTGGCTCATCTCTTTACGCGTACGTAAATGAATCGAAAGGTTTGCGATATCTTGTTTTAAAATGTGCGTCAGCCATTCCTTCCATTCATCTACTTCCGTATATCCAAGGCGAGTTTTCACGCTTACCGGCAACCCACCAGCTTTTGCTGCTTCAATCAGCTCTGCTGCAACATCTGGACGAAGGATAAGGCCACTACCCTTTCCTCTTTGTGCGACATTCGGCACGGGGCAACCCATGTTGATATCAATCCCTTTAAAGCCGAGCTCGGCCATACCTATACTCATTTTGCGGAAATTTTCCGGACGGTCTCCCCAAATATGCGCGACCATGGGCTGTTCATCTTCGGTAAATAGCAAACGTCCACGCACACTGTTCATGCCTTCTGGATGACAGTAGCTCTCCGAATTTGTGAACTCCGTGAAAAATACGTCCGGCCTGCCTGCTTTAGCGACAACATGGCGGAATACAACATCCGTTACATCTTCCATTGGCGCTAAAACAAAAAATGGTCTCGGTAATTCAGCCCAAAAATTTTCTTTCATTTTAAGATTTCATTCCTCTCATGTATAAGTAATAAGCAGATAAAATAATGAGGACATTTCCCAATTCAACGGTCTGCTTTTATATTTTTAATTCATTATAATAAACTCCCACCATGCCAGGTTAGCATTGTGTACAGAATATATCTCAGCGAATTTATCCCATAGAACAGCAAACACACTGTTGGAACGCTGTATTTACTGGTATTGTTTGTGCTTTTTATCTCTAATATTCTTTGGCACTAGTTTAACACTTATTTTCCCCGTATCTGTACTTATAGGATTCTTCGGAAATCGAATCTAGCATTATTGGAGTAACTTTCAAATTATACTCTTTTCCAGGCCACTTTTCTAATGGAAATAGTCTTGCTGCAAGTTCTTCAGCAACATGAAAACAAAAAAGCGATAAATTTTAAAAATCCACCTCTACGGATTTCAAAATTTATCGCTAAACAAATTTAATAAAAAGCTTCTGCCGATTTCCAGCTTTATAACATGTTCTAAATGAACATTTTACCTGCTTAAACAGTTACAAGGTTTTTAATTTCATCATATACATCTAAGGCTGCCTGTAAGCTTTCGCCTCTATTCACATTAAAGCCTTTGCGAATAAGCGTTCCTTCCAATGCTGCTAGAACATGAAGAATATTTTTCTTGCGGGAACTATATCCCATTGTTCCGATTCTCCAAATCTTTCCGTGGAGCGGTCCGAAAGAGCTGGCAATTTCAACTTCAAAGTCCTCCAGCATCAATGCACGCACCTCTTCACCGTCAATTCCAGCAGGTATCTCAATTGCCGTAACAACAGGAAGTTTGTGCTTTTCATCCCCAAATAACTCCAAGCCCATCGCTTTAATTCCTGCAACCAATGCTTTTTCGTTTAACTTATGTCGAGCAAATCGGTTTTCAAGCCCTTCTTCAAGAATAATACGAAGCCCTTCTCTTAAAGCATATTGCATACTTGTCGCTTCCGTATGATGATTCAAGCGGGTTGGACTCCAATAATCTTGGAGCTGCGCTAAATCAAAGTAATTACTGATAATTCGATTGTTGGAGAATTCGCTCTGAGCTGTTTTTAAGCCTAATTCGATACTTTTTCTTTTGTTTATCACTGCTTCAACGCGATCGTTAAAAGTAATCGGCGCTAATCCGGATGGAACAGACAAACATTTTTGTGTACCGCCAATTACCGCATCAAGCTTGAGTTCATCCACCTTGAGGTCGACTCCACCCAATGATGCTACTGCATCGACCACCAACAAAATATCTGCATTTCGGCAAGCTTCTCCAATTTCCTTTAATGGCTGCATGCAGCTAGTTGATGTTTCGGCATGTACAATGGCAACAATTTTCGGGGAAACTTCATGAATCTTATTGATGACGTCTTCCGGGTCAAAAACCTCTCCCCAAGGAACTTCCATCGTTGTCACATCTGCTCCATAACGCTGGCAGATTTCAGTTAACAGATACCCAAATCGACCGTATATGGGTATCAAAACCTTATCTCCCGGTTCAATCAAACTGCACAAGACAGCTTCAATCCCTGCTCTGGACGTTCCATCAACCGGGAATGCCCATTGATTATCTGTTTGAAATACAGCCCGAAGCATTTCCATTGTTTCATTCATGATATTCGTGAAGGCAGGATCAAATTGTCCTAAAATTGGAGTAGCCATCGCTCTCAATACTCTTGGATCAACTTCTACCGGCCCTGGCGTCATTATTGTTCTAAGTGGAACATTCAAATCTCTGTACTTGGTCATATATCCTTACCTCCTATTTTGTATATATTTAAAATTAAATGCATAACTATGAAACTATTTTCATTCAAACAATTCGTTTTTTAAAAATAATAATTAATTTTAACAGGATAAATTGTTATAATCAACAGAAAATTCTAAAGGTTCAGCTATAAAATATTACCAAAATCCATATTAATCAAAGATTTATATAAAAAATCCTTCTTAAATATGCGATTTCAAATAACAAAAAACAAACCCATTAACTTTTCACTTTATTTCATCAACATTTGGAATTAAAGCTAGATTTGTATAATAATACAGATAATATATCGTGGTTAAAAATGGTTCTGAAATTAACCAATAGCAAAAAAAGAGGCAAGAAAAGACTCTGATCTTCAATCGAGTTTAGAGCCTAATGACCACTTATTCATTCTGTCATTCTGATTTATTTTACTAGACCATCTCGAATCACCCCACCGCCTTACAATGGCTTGATAATGAACGGGTGTTTCATCAGTTGCAACAGTGCTGCCTTCCGATTGCGTTAATAATTCTTGAGTGACTAAACCACTCTTTCTTTTTTACTGCTAGCTCGGGCAACAGAAATACCTGTTGTTTCTTCAAAATCATACAAACCTGTAGGAATATCCGTGAATCTTTCTATTTCGTTATAGGCCGGGATCCCGTGGTAGGACATATCCAAACCTTCTTCTTCCTCCCGTTTGCTTACTCGGAAGCCAACCGTCTTTTCACAAACCCTACCTATTATCGTTCCACCAATAAGTCCCCAAACCAAGACTACCGCCGCACCTACTAGTTGTATGATTAGAAGAGAAAAATTTCCTGTTGTTAACAGACCTTGTGACTGATCAAATAATCCAACGGCAATCGTTCCAAACACGCCATTGAAACCATGAACTGCTACAGCTCCGACCGGGTCATCTACTTTTAAATTGTCTACAAATAAAGTAGCATAAATCACAATTATACCGCTGGCAACTCCAATCAAGATTGCACTCCATTGAGAAACAAAGGCACATCCGGCTGTGATGGCGACCAGCCCGGCTAATACTCCATTAATCATCATGCTGGGATCAGCTTTTCCGAACTTTTTCATCGTTAAGAATAAAGCGGCTGTACCACCGCTTGCACCAGCAAGCATAGTATTAAGAGCAATTGATGCAAGATCTGTATTTGAGGCATCTAGCGTACTTCCCGCATTAAAAGCAAACCACCCAAACCATAAAATAAAAGCACCAGCTGAAGCTAAAGGTATATTACTAGGTGCAAATACATTGGCACTTCCATCCGAATTAAATCTACCGCTTCTCGCTCCTAACCGTTTAGCCATTGAAAACGCTGCAAATCCTCCAACCGCGTGAATAGCACCCGACCCGGCAAAATCTTTCATGCCCAACTCCGCCAACCATCCATCGCTGTTCCAAATCCAATGACCTGAAAGTGGATAAATAACGGTACAAATAAGAGCTACTGTTACAATATAAGCTTTAAAATTCATACGTTCAGCTACGGCGCCTGAAATAATCGAGACACAGGCCACTGCAAATCCCATTTGAAACAGCACATAGGCTGCACCAGGCAATTCAATAGAAAGCGCAATTTTTTCCGGACTGCCAAAAAGGCTGGTACCAATGATTCCAAATGCATCTTTCCCGAACATGACCCCAAATCCAACTACCCAAAATCCTAAAGCCCCTATCGTTAAATCAACAAAAATCTTCATTGTTACATTGACAGCATTTTTCGTTCTTACAAAACCAGATTCCAGTAAACTAAATCCACCTTCCATAAATAACACCATGGCTGCAGCTATTACAATCCATACCGTATTTAAATACATTAATTCCATAGTGGTTAGTCCTTTCCATTTACTAAATCATCAATGTTATCGTCTTCTTCTCCTGTACGAATGTTGTAGGCTTCCAGAATCGGATAAACGTAAATTTTACCGTCGCCATCTTCTCCCGTTTGGGCGGAACCAACTATTTTCTTAATTGTTTGCTCGACCATATAATCAGAAAGGACAATTTCCAATTTCACTTTTGGATGAAGCGTTACTTTGTAATTTTTCCCCCGATAAACTCCTTGGCTACCCTTCTGTTTCCCCCTGCCTACCACTTGGGATATGGTAAATCCCGTAATACCTATACTTTTTAGCCCTTTAATGGTCTCCGTAAGCTTTTGAGGTCTTATAATGGCTTCGATTTTTTTCAAGTCACATCACCTTTTTTATAGATTTTATGGCTACCCATAAATTTTCGAATCACTCTGCTCACCTTTGAACAATATTAAAAAATGTGGAACTTGTGTGGGAGCACCTTTCCTTTGGAATTTTTCTTTTGTTGAAATTATTCTATATCCTTCCAATCAATCTCGCCAATATCGTTTTTCAATGAAAATAATCTAATATTGAGATGATTTATCATTCCTTGTTTTGATTTTGCTATGAGATTATTACCAGTCATAAACTTAGAAAAATTTCCAAAATAATGTTGACATTAATTGGATGGTGATTTATTCTTTATTTATCCAATGTTGGATATAAAAACTTGGAGGTTATAAGATGTCTGAATTGGTGATTTTGGGATTATTGAAAATAAAGCCGATGCATGGCTATGAAATCCAGACAATAATCCAAGAAAGTAAAATTGACGACTGGGCCAATCTGTTATCGGGGTCGATTTATTACTCCATCTCTAAACTAGAGAAAGAGCAGTTGATTGAACCTTTCAAAGAGGAGCGAACCGGCTCAAGAGTAAGGGTTATCTACAAAATTACTAAGGCTGGTGAAGAAAAACACCTAGAGCTTATAAAACAAAATCTTGGCGAAAAACCACATTCCTTAAAATCAGATTTCATGTTGGCGTTGTCCATGATGCGCCACCTTGATCAAGATGAAGCCCTATCTATTCTTAATGAAAATCTCAATGACTTAAAAAAGCTCAGAGAACAGTGGGAAATAAGAAAGCAAGCTGCCAGTGAATCAAAGGGATCCGATCCACTCATGTTGTTGTCTTTTAAAAGTAGTTTAGAAATCCTGGATATTGATATAAAAACGGTAGAACGAGCAATAGCATTAATTTAATTTTCAAATGAATATCCCTTCTCGGATATTCATCTTTATAGACTTATATCCAAATTTGGATATACAAACTTTATAAGGGGAGATAATTGAGATGAATATCACTGCTAAAGCTAGGAAAATCCCTGGCGAAAATAGTATTGTGAGCATGGAAAGTGTACACATTGGCGGGGTTAAGCAGTCGATTATGATTAGAGGAGAAAACCTGAACAATCCTGTTCTGTTAATGATTCATGGGGGGCCTGGACAAAGTGAAATTTATCTTTCCCATATGCTTAACGAGCCTCTTGAAAGGTATTTCACCATTGTGAATTGGGACCAAAGAGGTGCAGCAAAATCCTACTCCAAGAGTGTGCAGCCGGAGAGTATGAACATTTCCCAATTGCTTGCTGATGGTGAAGAAGTGATTCAATATGTTAGAAAGAAGCTAAATAAACCCAACGAAAAGTTTTATTTACACGGCCATTCGTTTGGAACTCTGTTAGGCATGCTAATGGTCAAACAATACCCAAATTATTTTCATGCTTATATAGGGACAGCGCAAGTGGTAGGCCTACTTGATAATCTTACAGTATCTTATGATTGGACTTTGAAGAAGGCAAAAGAACTTGGAAATCAAAAAGCCATAAAGGAATTAGAACAAATCGGAAGACCGCCATTTAATAATTTTAGTAAGGGGTTGTGGAAATATTCCGTCTGGTTGGCTAAATTCGGCGGGAAAATGTACAACAGCCAAGGGACAGAAATCTTTAAAGGGATTTTTTCAGCACCGGAATACAGTTTATTGGATAAAATAAAGTTTTTTAAAGGTTCTTTGTTCAGTGTCAAACATTTACATCAAGAATTACTTTTAACCAACCTAAGTGAATTGGTTAATTCAGTAGACATTCCTGTTTATTTTTTCTTAGGAAAACATGATTACTCTGCACCCAATGAATTGGCACAGAATTACTTTGAACGATTAAAAGCCCCCAGAAAGAAATTAGTCTGGTTTGAACAATCAGGCCATATGCCGCATTACGAAGAAAACTCCAAATTTGTTGACGAATTAATCAATGTTTTAGAAGAACAAACTAATCATCAACCATTACAATAGAAGATACCTAATTAGGATCGTTATTTATGCTCCTTCTTTTTATAAGTGATATTCAAACTCTTCCCTTATTCATTTAATAAAAAAGCCTTGATTCAATTTACTTAGATTGGCAATAAAAAGCTGCTCATTCGAAAATAAGCAGCTTTAAATCTTATTGTTGGTAACGGCTATTCTTAAATGAAGAATGAACCAATTTTCCAAATATTATTTAGATGCTTTTCTTATAGGATAGGAATTTATCTTAAGTCGTTTATACCTTGTTTTTCAATCAAACTGGGACATAACTGGCTTCAAGTTAAAGGAGTGGAGAAATTGGGTGAACACAAATTTCCTTTCTCCATTATTTGTTTGCTAGTATGATTTTTATAAACTTTTATGTTGAAAATATAAAAACCTGTGAAATTTTAAGGCAAAATTTCACAGGCATTTTAATTTCAGAGGATTTTTTATCCCAACCTCTACTTTTTAAAGAAAACTTACATTTATTCAAATACCGCCACTAAACGGCCTTTAACTTCATGATTTTTCAGTTTTTCTATACCTTTGTCGACTTCTTCAAACGGGATTGTGATAAGATTTGGATTCATTTTTCCAGTAGCGAAGCAATCATATACACCTTGTAAGTCTTCTACTGACCCCCCATTACTTCCTAAAAGCTTAATTTCTTTTGTAATCATTAAATACGTGTTGATATTCGATTCTAATTTACCCATACCAACAATAACAACTGTTCCTTGAACTTTTACAGCTTCTAATGCATCAGAAGTTGTTTGTCCAAAACCAGCAAAGTCAACAATGACATCGCATTCTGCTTCTTTCATATCTAGAACAGTATCGTAAACTTTATTAGCTCCTAGTTCTTCAGCAAGTTTTTGAGCTTCTGGAGATACATCTGTAGCGTATACTTCGCAACCTTTAATTAATGCCATTTGTAGAGCAAATTGACCCAGTCCACCGATACCGATAATTCCTAATTTTGTACCTTCTTTTGCTTGTCCAATACTGAAAAGAGCACGATACGCTGTGATTCCCGCATCTGTTGAAGCTGCCCCTTCTACAAAGGAAACGCCTTCAGGAATGATCACACATTGGTGAGCAGGAACACGCACTTTTTCTGCATATCCTCCGTCATAGGTGTACCCGGCAGTTATTTTCGTTGCTCGATCCATTGGGTTAGCCCCAACGCGGTCTCCGACTTTAATACCTTCAACACCTTCACCCACTTCAATAACAACCCCGGCAAACTCATGCCCCATAATAACAGGACCATTTGGGAAAAGCGGCATCCAACCTGGATCTTGTAATGCTGCAACATCAGAATGGCATAGACCAGCAGCTTTCACTTCTATCACTACGTGTCCTGGAATCGCTTTTGGATCTTCTTTTTCAATCAATTCTAGTGGTTTATTTGTACCTGAAAATAGCCAACCTCTCATACTATCTCCTCCAAATTGTTGAAATCTTATTTTTTATTCTACCTATATTTATAGTTTACTAGATTTTCCTTTCTATATACCATCCTTAATATTTGATATAATGTTGAGTAAACCAACACTTTCATCAAATCTGTCTAATAGGAGAGGAATATGAAGAAATCCAGTTCCAACCAAGCGATGCGGACTAAGAATTTCTTAAAAAAGGCATTTATTGAAATGGTACATAAAAAGGGATTTAGTGCTGTTACGGTGAAAGACATCGTTGATTATGCGGAATATAATCGAACAACCTATTATGTGTATTATCAAAACATAAATGAGCTTGTTGAAGAGTTAATGGATGAAATGTTTGAAGCCATTCAGCATTACAGCATGTCTAAATACCAAAGCGATAGTCGTGTAAAAGTAAAAGAGTTAACAACAACCTCCTTCGATTTGTTGTATTATATTTACGATCACCGTGATTACTATACGTTAATACTTTTAGAAGATACCTTGCCATGCATTCACCAGCAGCTGCCTGAAGCGATATTTAATTTATTGAAAAATAAATTTGATATTCAATACGGCGTGTCTTCTGTTGATGATCACTGCCAAAAGCATTATATGGCATATGGTACGGCGGGGTTGATTATGGACTGGATTGCGCAGGGTTTTGATGTTACACCCGGTGAAATGACAGATCGTCTCATACCTTTGCCAAAGGGTTTGTTATTAAAGAAATCGACACTTAAAAAACTTGGAAATATGTTTTCATATGTTGCGTGAATAAATAATTATTAATTTACGAAATTCTTCTGCATATAAAATTACCTTTGCATACCAATATCGATAAGGCTCGTATAATTCTTTAACAAATATGGTTAAACAATTATTGTTAATGAATTTGTTTTTTTAAAAATACACTCATGTTAACAAAGAAAAAGAACGAAGTCCCCCATCAGGAATTCGTTCTTCTTTTTTATACTAACGCTAACCCCGCCACCGCTTCACGATGTGCGGAGTGTTGGTGGCAACACATGGTGCTGGCTTTGAGGAATGCCTAGTAAACAGTTCACCACGTAGTTGATTATGTGAGGCTAGAAATTGCCTGGAATCTATTTCTTGTTATTTTCTTCATTTAGTTAAAATTCTGAGTGAATTTTTTTATTAATCTCCACCCCCACCGCAGCTTGAGCAAGAACTACCGGATGAGAAAGAGCTATCGGATGTGCATGTGCTGCAGGCGCTTGCGGATCCGCAACTAGTACAACTTGATGAATTGTTATTGCTTATTTTCATGTAACTTGAAAATTCATCATAGTGAAAATAAGAAACAGACATGAAAGGAACGAGCATTTCATTGTAATTTTGTTGAGATTTACTTTTTTTCATCATTTCGCGTATTTGCTTTTTTTCATAATTTTTTATTCTATTTGCGGTTTTTTTCATGGATGAAATAAGCGCGAGGACAGTAGCCATATATTTGCTATCACTCTTAAAATAGTTATCTATTAGTTCAACTTCTGTTAATTCTTTAAAATCATCAATAATATCGGGATGTACAGGGTTTCTGAAAAAACCATTATAAAGATGGATGTTCTCCTGTCTTATGAAAAAGAGCTCAGCATACACCCAATCAAAAAATCCGCGTAAATCAGGATTGGGTTCAACATTTACATTTGGCCTGTGATGAAGTGTTGTCCCAAGATATTTCTTTGAAAATTCATCATACTCACGGGTAAACATGAGCATCTGATGCCACAGTTCATCTACTTTCTCACTAAACATTGGTGACTCTTTTAAAAGTGAAGTCAAAATAAAATAGCGTTTCAAGTCCATGAGACGCCACTCGTACTCATGTTCTTTTAACCTATTTTCTTTTCCTACCCGCTCTTCTACGTTGTTCAAATAGCTTTTACTAATGGATTGCTCGAGGTTATCACTTAGTTTTTTTAATCCTTTAATTTGTTTTATCTCTAATGATTTGGGAGATAAACCAAATTTAAATGAGCGTTTTTTGCGTAAAAATAAAACAAACCAAATAAAAACTGCAAGCAGGAGTAACCATTCCATCGAATCGCCCCTTTCCCATTACTATTACTATTACTATTACTATTAGAACGTATTTTAATAACTTTTAATCCAAAAATAAAAAATGTTTTTATAGATAAAGAAAATAATAAGAGGATCCTACCGCTCTTTGTACCCCCTAAAAATATCCATTACACTAAGTTAAGTATACATCACTAATATTCAATAAAAAACACAACTATAAATTTTAATTATAGTTGTGCCTTAAAAGGTGAGCTTATTTATTTTCGATATATCGATGCTTTACCATGTCTCAAGATTATGTTTAAGGTTTCTTGATTAGTATAGTGTTTTTATTCCTCTATGATAACTCCAACCAAGCAACCGCTTCACAATGCGTCGTCTGCGGAAACATGTCCACTGGCTGAATCTCCATTGTTCTATATCCGCCGTCTTCCAAGATTCGCAGGTCGCGAGCCAAGGTCGCTGGGTTGCAGGAGACATAGACCACGCGTTTTGGTTTTTGCTCGATGATTGTATTTAATAGTGCTTCATCGCAGCCTTTACGCGGAGGATCCACTACCAGCACATCTGCTTCTTTGCCGTCCAGATACCAGCGCGGGATGACCTCTTCCGCCGGGCCTGCCTCAAAATAAGTATTCGTAAAGCCATTCAACTCTGCGTTATGCTTGGCATCCTCAATGGCTTGCTCCACGATTTCTACACCCATCACCGACTTTGCTTTTTGTGCCAGGAATAATGAAATCGTCCCGATGCCGCAATAAGCATCGATGACTCTTTCAGTCCCCGTCAATTGCGCATAATCCAGTGCTTGCTTGTACAGCACTTCCGTTTGAACTGGGTTGACTTGATAGAAAGAGCGCGCGGAAATTTCAAAGCGAACGTCGCCTATGGTATCCACAATAAAGTCTTTGCCCCAAAGCGTCACCGTTTCATTCCCAAGAATGACATTCGTTTTTTCAATGTTGATGTTTTGCACAATCGACGTCACATTCGGAACCAGCTTTCGAATCAGCGCAATTGCTTCTTCTTTTTGAGGGAATTTGTGTTTATTCGTGACGAGAACAATCATGACTTCCCCGGTTGCATGGCCTTTACGGACCACTACATGGCGCAGCATTCCTTGGTGGGATGCCTCATTGTACGGTTGGAGTCCGATTTCCATCAGTTCTTTTTTCAAGTTTGCCATCATCATATCCGCTTCGCCCACTTGAATTAAGCAACGCTCCATATCCACGATTTCATGGGTTTTGGATTTATAAAAACCGGCAATCGGACCTGTCTCGGTCATTGAAAATGGAATTTGGGATTTGTTACGGTAATTCCATGGATCTTGCATTCCTTTTACCGGAAGCACCGGCGCATCGATTTTCCCGATGCGTTTCATGACATTGCGTACCATGCTTTCCTTCCACTTCAATTGCCCTTCATAAGACAAATGCTGCAGCTGGCATCCCCCGCATTTTCCAAAGTAAATACAAGGAGCCTTTACTCGGTCAGGAGATTCCTTGATAATATCCACGATTTTCGCGAATCCGTAATTTTTTAATGTCTTAAGGACATGAACTTCCACCGTTTCTTCGGGCAATGCCCCCTGGATAAATAGCGGATACCCATCAATTTTAGCCACGCCATTGCCATCATGCGTCAAATCTTCTATATAAACAGTTTTACGATCATTTTTCTTTACTGGTGCTACCATGTCGAGTCCTCCATTTCAGTCCTTTTATTCTACCAAAAAACAACCCAACTCAACAGTAAGTTGAGTTAGGTTGTTTTTCTGCGCCGAAAGTGAAACGACAGGCGCAAAAATTTCTGCCGTATGTCAGGTACCCAAACAATTATTTACTCCTTCTCCTCTTTCACCAATTTGTCCAGAGGCGCTAATATGAAGGCGAAAATAATGGAAAGAATCACCGTTATAAACGGTGCCACAAAAATCATAAAGTCATTCATATTGATCTCTCCTATACATGGTCATTTCGCTCTCCCGTTACGTACTTTTTATTGAATAAGAACAGCCTGAACAAAAGATACAGAGATGGCAGCAACAAGCAAAGTCCCAGAATAAACGCAATTACCAAGGCAATGGCCATTTCCGTATTTGTAAACCCTTGGTGAATCGTCAGGTGTGGGTATAACAAATATGGGTAATGGGATATTCCGTATGCAAAAAAAGCAAAAGCAAATTGGAATATCAATAAAATGACCGCTAAACCATAGTTCCGTTTTTTCCACAAAAACCATACTGTCACCAGAAATAATAGTCCCGACAACAAGAAAAGCGGCCAAAGACTAACGATACTGTTAAAATGCACGGCATTGTGATCGCGCATTTCCACAATGATGCCGATTGCCGTAATGATTAATGGAAGCGCCCAAATCAACGAATACTTCCGCATTAAATCACTCGCTTGCGGATCATTAGCTTTCCAAGCATACCAAGTTAAAAATACAGCTGATATATAAAGTACAGCAGCAATACTCAATAGCACAATGCTCCAGCTAAGAGGACTCGTATAAAGCGCCCAAAAATCAAGAACTGGCCGCCCATCAACAATATCAACAAAGCCGCCTTCTGAGATTGTCAAGACCACCGAAAGAGAGGCCGGTATTAAAAGACCCGACAGTCCATATGCGAGTGCATAGCCTTTATGCCCTGCCGCTCCATAGGATTCAAATGCATAGTAGGAACCCCGTACCGCCAATAAAATGATTGAAATGCTGACAGGGACCAGCAAAATGGTTCCATAGTAAAAGGCAGTTAGCGGGAAAAAGCCGACAATCCCTACAAAGAAAAATACTAGGAAAACATTCGTCACTTCCCAAACCGGGGAAAGATAACGTTTAATGATATCAGACAGGATATGCGAGCGGTTCGTCAACAAAGTATAGGCATTAAAAAAACCGGCACCAAAGTCGATGGAAGCTACAATTACATACCCAAATAAAAACGTCCATAAAACAGTTACTCCCAATACCTCCAGGTTCATTGTGCCATGTCACCTCTTTTCCAATTTTCTTTCTGCAATTTCTCTTTCGATGGTATTCGCTCTGAACATTCTCCTTAGCACAACGATACTGCCGATACCTAATACAATGTAAAGAATACAGAATAGCAGCAGCATTAAATCGACCTGGTCACTTGTTGTTGCTCCCTGTTCCGTACGCATCAAACCTCTCAGAATCCATGGCTGCCTGCCGACTTCTGCCAGCCACCATCCTGCTTCAATAGCTATGATGGATAAGGGTCCCCCGCTTACAATGACCCATCTGAACCATTTTTTATTAATAAATGACCAGCTGCGCCTCTTGCCTATTACATAGACTAAGGGAACTAAAAACAAAAACATTCCGATAAATACCATGATATTAAATAAATAATGGATATAAAGCGGTGGTATTTCATCTGGCGGAAACTCATCCAGGCCAATAACTTCGGCAAATGGATTGCTATGTGCAAGAATGCTTAAGCCATAAGGGACCGTAATTTCATACCTTACTTCCCCATCGTCCATAATACCCAGTAAGACAAGCGGCGCTTCTCCCGTTGTTTCAAAATGCCACTCTGCAGCAGCCAGCTTTTCAGGTTGGTATTCTGCTAAATACTTTCCGGAAAAGTCTCCAATGAGTGCAGTGGCAAAAGAAAAGACGATGCCCAATTTCATTAATAAAAACAAGGCTTTTTTATGATAAATATGATTCGATCCTTGCAATAGCCGAAAAGCGGCGATGGATGCCAAAATAAATGCAGAAGTCATGTAAGCCGAAACCAACACGTGAGCCACTTTCGTTGGCATGGCTGGGTTAAACATCGCAATTAAAGGCTGGATGTTCACTAGTTCCCCATTCACGACGTCAAATCCTTGGGGTGCATTCATAAATGAATTGACAATTGTAATGAAAACCGCCGACATGGATGCACCAATAGCTACCGGAATCAGCAGCAGCATATGTTTCTTTTGGCTATCAAATCGGTCCCAAGTATATAAATAGATGCCCAAAAAGATGGCCTCAAAAAAGAAGGCAAAGGTTTCCATAAATAAGGGCAATGCAATGACTTGTCCTGCAAGCTGCATAAAATTGGGCCATAATAGCGACAGCTGCAATCCAATGGCTGTGCCGGTAACAACCCCGACTGCTACCGTAATGACAAATCCTCTTGTCCAACGTCTGGCAAGCAAAATATAATGTTCATCATTATTTTTATAGCCCACCCATTGGGCAATCATGATCATCAAGGGGATTCCGACACCAATCGTCGCATAAATAATATGAAATGTTAAAGTGGTTTCCGTGAGTACCCGACTCCAAAACACCGCTGACTCGTTAATCAACGTAAATCCTCCCCGCTAACGAAATAATCTGCCGATCATGGATAAAAGCATGAGGCATGCCACACCGAAGCTTAAATAAATTAGCCATCTCTCTTGATTTTTATACATGGTAGATTCGCTCCTTCATGTGCATTATGCCCATTTTCGCATTGAATGAACGGATAAATTGTTGGCATGGATTTTCTGCTGTCGTTCCTTTTTAAGCCACGAAAAAATGCATCTGCACAGTATAATTGCAGATGCTTAAAGGTGATTTTTTAACTTTTTAAATAGTACCTCCCCATATCAATTTTCTTCCCCATCATTATTTTCAACTTAATGATTTTCTATAGACTTCATTCGAAGAAAAGTCATAATAGCTCTAATTCCTTTAACTGCAAACCGCTATAATAAAATAAAGACCCATATAATTTTGGGTTTTCCAAAAGTTATATGGGTCCACTTACCTTAAACTCGATCTTGCTCTCGAATCTCTTCAATTGGAACGAATACTTCAATATGGCGTTTTAAGTTTGTAAATTTAACGGGTGCATCGCCGCCATATTCGCCATCCAGGTTAATATGGATTGTTTCGTCATCCACTATCGAGGTAACTTTGACTACGCTGGCTTTTTTATAAATGAGGTTAGGGTCATTTAAGTGTTCGCCGCGCAGTGCCAATGAAGCTATCCGGGCAAAATCTGCAAGACTGCATTTCTTTAGGATCATTACCGTAAACAATCCGTCGTTCATACTAGCATCCGGAGCAATTTTTTCAAATCCGCCTACAGAGTTGGTTAAGCCGCATAAAAACATCATGGCTTCCCCTTCAAAGACTTCATCATCATACTCGATTCGCATGGAAGTAGCTTTTATCGAAGGAATCATTTCAATTCCTTTTAAGTAATAGGCAAGCTGCCCAAGAAGGGTTTTCATTTTGCTTGGCACTTCGTATGTCAATTCGGTAATACGGCCACCTGCAGCGATATTGATAAAGTAACGATGATCGTTTATTAATCCAACATCTACAGGAATGCTATCGCCTTTTACGATAATATCAATCGCTTCATCGATCTTGCGCGGAACATGGATTGCCCTTGCAAAGTCATTCGTTGTTCCCATTGGTACGACGCCAAGTTTCGGCCGTTTTTCATAGGGACTTATTCCCGCCACAACTTCGTTTAATGTTCCATCGCCGCCAGCAGCAATAATCAAATCAAAACCACGTTCGACCGCAAGAGCAGCTGCTTTTTTTGCATCTCCCTCGCCAGTTGTCGCATGGCAAGACGTTTCATAACCTGCAATCTCCAATTTTTCCAACACTTCAGGCAAATTTCTGCGGAAAATCTCTCTTCCGGATGTTGGATTATAAATGATACGCGCTCTTTTCATCGTTTTTGTCCACCCTATACTTTTTTATGTATAAACAGTTTCATGTGTAAAGAGGTTCCCTTCAATTATATCATTGAAGAGAACATCTCCGTCTTATACATTATATTATGACAACGCTTTCGTAATCACAGATTTTATGTCTTCATATACCCACTTTGCACATTGTGGGTCTTTGACATATTTCTCCTGCAAGTTAGTATACAGTTCTTTTTGTTTTTCTTCAAATGTCGGGTCATCTTTGTCCGGAAGTTCGGCACGTGAATCAACGACCAATTGCTGCAATTCAGGAGCACGTGGTCCCCATTTTCCAATTACTTCACCTTGCTCATTTAAAAACAAGTAAATCGGAATGGCGCGGCCGCCGTTTGTTAGATAACGGTCGATTAACTCTGTGTCCGCATCACGGAATGCACAACGAATCTCGAGATTTGCTTCCTCGGCAATTTTACGCATTACTGGATTATTCAGCATCGCATCTCCGCACCAGTCTTCCGTAATTGTTAAAATGTGCGGTTTTTTCTCTCTTAATAGCTGAAATACATCATCTTCCGAATTGACAGTGAAGCTTTCGTAAATTTTGAAACTTGGTTCTTTTAAGTTCGTTGACATTTGCTCCATATACTCAGCCATCGTCATTGACTCTTCAAAATATTGTTGTTCCGTTTTCATAGATGGGGCCCCCTTCTCTTTATATAATTCCATTTTGCAATGAATCTGTCCGTTTTACAATTTATCTGTTCACAGAAAAGCGGAAGCGCCCCGCTTAGCCATCGACAGATGTTTTGTGTACCGAAAGCGTAGCGGCAGGTACAAGCGCTGGAAGGCCCGAATCGAAAGCTTCTTTTCAGCTTTCGACCGAGGGACTGAAGCGACTCGAGGGGCTGGGCGCTGTAGCTAGACATTATTCAAACTTAAAGACTCTATTTTTCCATTCACTCAAAAACCCCCATAAGCCAACCAATTGACTTACAGGGGCAATTCATCTTAAGAATCTAAATACTTTTAAAAAATTTATCGTTTATTGATTTCTTCCAGCAAGATTTTATTGACCATTGGCGGATTAGCCTGGCCTTTGGAAGCTTTCATGATTTGGCCTACCAAGAAGCCGATTGCACGGTCTTTACCAGCTTTGAAGTCTTCGATCGATTGTGGATTGTTGTCTAAAACTTCTGTTACGAAGCCAAGCAATACAGCTGGATCCGAAATTTGAACCAATCCTTTTGCTTTTACGATTTCGTTTGCATCGCCGCCGTTTTTCACTAGCTCCGTGAATACTTTCTTCGCGATTTTGGATGAAATCGTTCCATCTGCAATTAACTTCACCATACCAGCCAGGTTTTCAGGCGTTAAGGCAGTATCGGCAAGTTCTTTTTGCTCTGCGTTCAAATAGGCTGAAACATCACCCATTAACCAGTTCGCCGACAGCTTTGCGTCTGCTCCGTTTGCTACCATCGAGTCGAAGAAATCAGAGATCTCTTTGTTTACCACAAGGACTCTCGCGTCATACTCATTTAAGCCCATCGCTTCCACATAACGTTTTTTGCGCGCATCCGGAAGTTCAGGGATAGACGCTCGAACGCGTTCCAACCATTCATCGTCGATTTGTAAATCAACTAAATCCGGTTCTGGGAAGTAACGGTAATCATCTGTTCCTTCTTTGACACGCATTAAAATTGTTTTGCCTGTTTTCTCATCGAAACGGCGTGTTTCTTGCTTGATTTCCCCACCTGCAAGCAATACTTCCGCTTGGCGTTTCTCTTCATGTTCAAGGCCTTTACGTACGAAGTTGAATGAGTTCAGGTTTTTCAGCTCTGTTTTTGTACCGAATTCTTCTTGACCGTAAGGACGAATTGAAATATTCGCGTCACAGCGAAGCGACCCTTCTTCCATTCGCACGTCCGATACCCCGGTATATTGAATAATTGCTCTTATTTTCTCAAGATAAGCATACGCTTCAGCAGGCGTACGGATGTCCGGCTCAGATACGATTTCCACAAGCGGTGTACCTTGGCGGTTGAAGTCCACTAAAGAATAGCCATCGCCATGCGTTAATTTACCGGCATCTTCTTCCATGTGAAGACGTGTAATGCCGATTCGTTTTGTATAGCCCGGTTGGCCGTCGGTTCCTTCGATTTCGATTTCAATCCAGCCATTTTCCCCGATTGGTTTATCAAATTGCGAGATTTGATAGGCTTTCGGATTATCCGGATAGAAATAGTTTTTGCGGTCGAATTTTGTATGTTGGTTGATGTCCATGTTAAGGGCAAGTGCCGCTTTCATGGCATAATCAACAACGTTTTTATTTAATACAGGCAGCACACCAGGGTATCCAAGATCGATAACCGTTGTGTTTGTGTTCGGCTCCGCACCGAAGTGGTTTGGCGCTGGAGAGAAAATTTTTGATTCTGTTTTTAACTCTACGTGTACTTCTAAACCAATGACTGTTTCAAAATTCATGATTATTTACCCTCCCAGATCTGAGGAGTTTGATGATGGAATTCAGTCGCTTGCTCATAAGCAAATGCAGTGCGATAAATTGTTTCCTCATCGAAATGTTTCCCGATAATTTGCAATCCTAATGGCAGGTTGTTGTCAAACCCGCATGGAATTGAAATGGCTGGAACACCCGCCAAGTTAATCGGAATTGTTAAAATGTCGTTTGCATACATCGTTAGTGGATCATCTACGTTTTCTCCCACTTTAAATGCAGCAGTTGGCGCAGTTGGTCCAACGATAACATCATAGTTTTCGAAAACTTTGTCGTAGTCTTCTTTAATTAAAGTACGGACTTGTTGCGCTTTTTTGTAATATGCATCGTAAGTACCTGCGCTTAATGAATACGTCCCCAGCATAATACGGCGTTTCACTTCATCGCCAAAGCCTTGTGCACGTGTTTCTTTATAAAGCTCCATTAAGTTTTTCACGCCTTCAGCACGGTAACCGTAACGAATTCCATCGAAACGTGAAAGGTTGGATGAAGCTTCTGAAGATGAAAGGATATAGTATGCCGCTAAAGCGTATTTCGAGTGAGGAAGCGATACTTCATCAACTGTTGCACCCAGACCTTTCAGTACCTCCAATGCCTCTAGAACAGCATTGCGGGCAGCATCCCCCACACCTTCGCCAAGGAATTCTTTCGGTACAGCAATACGCAGGCCTTTAATATCGCCATCCAATTTGGAAACGTAGTTTGGTACCGGCACATTCGCTGAAGTTGAATCGTTAGGATCCACTCCGGCAATGGCTTCCAAAAGAAGGGCATTATCATATACATTTCGAGTGATTGGCCCAATTTGGTCCAATGAAGAAGCGAACGCTACCAACCCGGAACGAGAGACGCGGCCATATGTTGGTTTCATACCCACTACGCCACAATAAGCTGCTGGCTGGCGGATGGAACCACCTGTATCGGAACCTAGAGAGAAAGGTACTTCCCCTGCTGCAACTGAAGCTGCAGATGCACCTGAGGATCCTCCTGGTACATGATCAAGATTCCATGGATTTTTTGTTGTTTTGAAAGCAGAGTTTTCATTAGATGAACCCATTGCGAATTCATCCATGTTTAATTTACCAACAGTAATCATGCCTGCTTCACGCAGTTTTTTCACTACTGTCGCATCATAAATCGGCATAAAGCCTTCGAGGATTTTGGAAGCGCATGTTGTTTCCAATCCTTCCGTTACGATGTTGTCTTTTACGCCAATCGGCAATCCAAACAAAGGACCGCGCTGTTCAAATGGAACCTTGTCCATTTCAGCTGCCTGTTCAGCGGCTTTATCTTTATTTAAAGCTAAGAATGCTTGTACATCGCCGTCAAGGTTCTCGATACGAGCAAACGCTTCGTTCGTTAAATCGGCAATACTGAATTCGCCGTTATGTAAGCCTTCTTGTAATTCTTTCGATGAACGTTCGAATAACGTCATGAATTACCCTCCTTCAACTTTTGCTTAGTCTTCCAAGATTGGTGGTACTTTTACTTGTCCATCCACTTGTTCTTTTACGTTTAACATCATCACGTCACGGTCCAGTCCTTTTTGTGCTACGTCTTCACGCATGACGTTTACAATCGGAAGCACATGTGATGTTGGTTTTACATTGGTAGTATCCAATTCATTCAATGTTTGTGCAAAGTCCGTAATTTTCCCTAATTGTTCTGCAAACTTCTCTGCTTCTTCATCCGTAATAGCAAGTCGTGCCAGATGAGCGACATGTTTTACTTCTTCTTTTGATAATTTCGCCATAAATTTACACCTCCGAATTCTATGCGTGGCAATAATCATTAATGATACCATTTTTGCTAAAATAAATCATAAATTTGGGCAAAAATACGAAGATTCGTATCAATATTTGTCACTTTTCATCATACATTGTATATTCTTTCGTCCACTTCGTAAACAAGTTCTATTATCGCCTTAAATTACATGGATTCAAACACTCCAATGATAAATTCCTGAAAAAACCCCAAAGAACCAATCCACGTCCTTTAGGGTCACCCGTTAGTAATCATAGATATGAACAAAAGGTTCTTCGTCTCCGCGCTCTTTTAAAATAAGCGCTTCAGGACCATTGATGGAGGTAATGCTTACTTCAATATCCACATCCATCGGCAGCTGCTGAATCATCACGCCTGTCAAATACTGTGTAAAACCAATAATTTCGGTTGTTCCATAAAATTGAATCGGAATCTCGATGGATAGCTTTGTGAGCGTATTATTTTGATAAAATCCTCTTCCGATGACACTCGTATGATTTGAGAAGTATTCATCGATATCTTGTTTAAAGTTTTGGAAGCTAGTATTCACATTGCGATATAGCTCATCCGGCGAAGACATTGGGAAAGTGACATATTCCTCGTTAATCTCTTGCCAATCCCCTAAACCATTTTCACCTTGCTCGGATACGTTATATGAAAAATAAGTCCCCGGGACAATTGAATTTCTCGCTTGCTGCTCAAATAAACCAATAAGAATTGGCACATCCTGAAGTTCAGGTCGTTGGCGCAGACGGGAAATGACTTCCTCCGCAATCTCTTTTCCTTTTTTTTCGAGCTCCGCCTGCGGAATTGGTTCTTCAAAAGTATCTCCATATTGTTGTTTCTGGTAGTAATAAATGGAGTTTAATGCAAGACCAATGGAAATTCCGCCAAGGGTTACTTTATTGTCATCGGTTTTGACAAGGTAGTTTTGTTCAACGATATGAGCAAGATAAATCGGCGCTTCTTTTGCTCTTACTGTCGGATCTAATGTAGCTCCCTTTGCATCCACATCAGGTGGATTCAGTCCGCGAAGTTCCTCGGGTTCATCTTCATTTTGGTTGCTTCTGGCAAGCCAGTTGCTTACTGTGTCCGCATCTAAATACTGGCCTTCCTGGAAGTAGTAGTTCTCTGTATCATAAATATTTTGTGAAAGTCGCATTAACCCTTCTTCTACTTCTTTGATGTCATACTTGGTATATAAATTTGATACGACTAATCCACGGCTGGCACTTTCTTTGTAAGGGACCAGCGTTCGATAATAACTTTCTTCTAACTGCATACTTGGGATGATTGTCGTTTCAACTTCTGCTTCAGTTTCATCGGTTTCGTTTAACACTTCTGTATCTTCCTTGAATGAAGGCACGCAGCCAGCTAACATTGCAACAACGACCATCGCCGGAATCCAGCGAAAACGGTTCATCGTTAGAAACTCCTTTACTGTTGTAATTGTTCTACGAGGCGGTCTTCATTCCAAACTTCGATTCCCAGTTCCGTCGCTTTTGTCAGCTTTGAACCAGCATCTTCGCCTGCAATGAGCAAGTCTGTCTTCTTACTCACACTTCCTGCGACTTTTCCGCCCAACTCTTCTATTTTCGCCTTTGCTTCGTTCCGTGTCAATTGCGATAATTTCCCAGTTAGTACAATTGTTTTGCCGGCAAATGGATTGTCCCCGACTTCAACTTGTACTTTCTTTCCTTTATACGCCATATTGACGCCAACTTCTTTAAGGCGGTCCACTAAAAGCCTTGCTTCATCTTTTTCAAAATAAGTTACGATGGAATCGGCCATTTTTTCTCCAATTTCGTGAATAGCCGTAATGTCTTCTTCTTTCGCTGCCATCAGGGCATCCATTGTTTCAAAATCTTCGGCTAATAATTTTGCCGCTTTTTCCCCAACATGGCGAATGCCCAACCCGAACAATAAGCGTTCCATCGAATTTTCCTTCGAGCGGTCAATGGCCTCTACCAAATTGGCAGCAGACTTTTCGCCCATTCTTTCAAGCTTCACTAACTGTTCTTTTTTCAGATGATAAAGATCCGCAACATCCCGGATATATTCTGTACGAAGCAGCTGTTCTACCACTTTTTCTCCGAGGCCGTCGATATTCATGGCATTGCGAGAAACAAAATGCTTTATTCCTTCCGCGATTTGAGCAGGACATTGAGGATTCACGCATCGGAGCGCTACCTCGCCTTCAATGCGAACCAGCTCGCTTCCACAGGCAGGACAATGGGTTGGCATTTCAAATGGAACCGAATCCTCTGGACGTTGCTCCAGAACAACTTCCACAACCTCCGGAATAATATCCCCTGCCTTATGAATAATCACGGTGTCCCCAATGCGGATATCTTTTTCCCGAATTAGATCTTCGTTGTGAAGCGATGCTCTTGCTACAGTTGACCCAGCCACAACGACCGGTGCCAAAATTGCGGTTGGTGTAATTACACCTGTACGACCGACTGTTAAATCGATGTCCAGAACAGTTGTAATCGCTTCTTCTGCCGGGAACTTATAGGCAATTGCCCATCTAGGGCTTTTAGCCGTATAGCCCAATTCATCTTGATGTGCATAGCGATTCACTTTAATCACAATGCCGTCAATTTCATAGGCAAGATTTGGACGATTTTCCGTCCACATATTAATAAACGCTATACAATCGTCAATTGTTTCACAAAATTTGCGCTCTTTATTTGATGGAAAACCGAGTGTTTCAAGATAATCAAGCATCTCTGCATGCGAGTCAATGCCATACGCTTCGCCGTCGCCACCGATTGCATAGATAAATGTGGAAAGGTTGCGGCTTGCCGCAATTTTCGGGTCAAGTTGGCGCAGCGAACCCGCTGCTGCGTTTCGCGGGTTGGCAAAAAGCTCGAGCCCTTTTTCCTGGCGTGACTGATTAAGCGCCTCAAAGGATTTTTTCGGCATATAAGCTTCGCCGCGCACTTCGATTGTTACCGGTTCTTTCAACCGAAGCGGAATCGAACGAATGGTTCTTAAGTTCGCGGTAATCTCCTCTCCAACTACGCCATCTCCGCGCGTTGCCCCTTGAACGAATATGCCATCTTCATAGCGCAGCGAAATGGCCAACCCATCAATTTTCAGTTCACAGACATATGAAAAATCATCGCCGATTGCCTGGCGAATTCTACGGTCAAAATCGCGCAAATCCAATTCATTGAATGCATTGGATAAACTTAGCATCGGAAAGGCATGCGTCACTTTTTTAAAGCCTTGCAGCGGCGTACCCCCAACTCGCTGTGTCGGAGAATCCGGGTAAATTAAAGAGGGATTTTCCTTTTCGAGGGCGATCAATTCATTTAACAATTGGTCATACACAGCATCCGGTACAATCGGGTTGTCCAATACATAGTACGCATGCCCATATTCATGAAGCAGTTTATTTAACTCGGCGATTCGTTGTTCAATCTCGTTCATGTTCTTCCTCCATCATCCAAATAATCAGAAAAGCGCAAGCGCCCTGATTAGCCCCCAACGCTGCTTGAGTCGAAAGCATTTTTTGAGCTTTCGACCGAGGGTAGAACCCACACTCAAGAATCAGGCTGGGCAGCTTGCACTGGACACTATTCCAGAATCTAAACTTTATTATTCTTTCAAAGTTTAAGTTCCTTTACCCTTTCGTAATCGGAGCAAATTTAGCTAACAAACGTTTAATCCCTATGTTTGGGAAGGCAATATCCAGCTCCATTCCGTCTCCTTCACCTTTTACGCTAACCACCGTTCCGGTTCCCCACTTGCCATGAATCGCCTTATCGCCCGCTTTCCATTCAAGTTGGTCACCGCCAGTGGATTGGAGGTTGGCAATCTGCGGTTTGGTTTGAACATTGCCCAAAGAACGTCTTCTTTGGCTTTGGGCGCGTTGATTGCGTCTTGCGCCAAATGGCAAGTCTTCATCTAATCGGCTGCCGGATTTGGAAATCTGCTCAATAATGTCTTCCGAAATTTCCTGCAAAAATCGAGAAGGCCTGTTATAACTTGAACGGCCAAACAGCGTACGCGAGCCGGCGCAAGTTAAGTAAAGCCGCTGCTCGGCGCGCGTAATCCCAACATATGCAAGGCGGCGTTCTTCTTCCATCTCTGCTGCATCCTCCAAGGAACGTGAATGCGGGAAGATATTTTCCTCCATTCCAATGATGAAAACAACCGGGAATTCAAGCCCTTTCGCAGCGTGCATCGTCATTAGAATAATACTGCCCTTCGATGTATCCTCTTTATCCATCGAATCAATGTCGGCTACCAAGGCCAAGTCCGTTAAAAATGCAATAAGGGATTTGTCTTCGCTTCGTTCTTCAAACGCTTTTGTAACGGATAAAAACTCTTCAATGTTTTCCAGGCGGCTCTCTGCTTCAATCGACTTTTCATTCTCCAGCATCGTTCGATAACCGGATTTGTCAATCACCTGCTCAACAAGCTCGGTAACAGGCAAATACTCCTGCATCTGCGTAAAGTCTGAAATTAACTTATGGAATTTCTCAGCAGCACTTGCCGCTTTTGCGGTTAACCCCATAAACAACACTTCATTCATCGCATCAAAAATGGAACGGTCTTGCGCAATCGCATAAGTAGCAATCTTTTCGAAAGAGGTCGCTCCAATGCTTCGTTTCGGTTCATTAATAATCCGCGCCAGCGAAAGGTCATCATCATTATTGGCGATCAATCGCAAGTAGGCCAATAAATCCTTGATTTCTTTCCGGTCATAGAACTTTGTGCCGCCCACGATTTGGTAAGTCATATTCGATTTAACGAGTACTTCCTCCATTACACGCGATTGGGCATTGGTACGGTAGAGAATCGCAAAATCATCCAATGTACGGTTTTCCTGTTTCATTAACTTTTGGATCGTTTGCACAACAAACTGTGCTTCATCTTGTTCAGTGACTGCTTTATAAAGAATGATTTTCTCGCCATCCAGATTTTCCGTACGGAGCTTTTTCGGATAGCGGCTTTCATTATGCTCAATCACATCATTTGCCGCTTGCAGAATTCGTTTCGTCGAACGGTAATTTTGTTCCAGCAAAATGACTTTTGCATTCGGATAATCCTTTTCAAAGGATAAGATGTTCCCGATATCAGCACCGCGCCAACGATAGATCGACTGATCGGAATCTCCCACAACACAGATGTTCTTGAATTTACGGGCAAGCATTTGCACAAGTTTATATTGGGAATGGTTTGTATCTTGATACTCATCCACGTGTATGTATTGGAATTTATTTTGATAGAATTCCAGTACTTCAGGAACACGCTCAAATAAGGTGATGGTTGTCATAATCAAATCGTCGAAATCCAGTGATTGGTTTCGGCGGAGTCTTTTTTCGTATCCCTCATATACTTGTGAAATGACTTTTTCATAAGGATTATTTGGGTTGCTGTTCGCTTTGTACATATCCGCTGTGATGCATTCGTTCTTAGCTGAGCTGATGGCATTTAAAATGGCTCTTGGCTCAAAACGCTTCGGGTCAATATTCAACTCTTTCACAACATTTTTTACCACCGTTAATTGATCGCTGGAATCCAGAATGGAGAAGTTTTTTGAAAACCCGATCTGGTCGATATTGCGTCTTAAAATACGAACACACATTGAGTGGAATGTAGATACCCACATACTTTCAGTCGTTCCATTGCCGAGCAGATTATCGATTCGGTCGCGCATCTCCCGCGCCGCCTTATTGGTGAAGGTAATGGCTAATATTTTAGATGGGTACACTTCCTTTTCAACTACTAAGTAGGCGATTCGGTGTGTTAAAACGCGCGTTTTACCGGAACCCGCCCCTGCCATGATCAACAATGGCCCATCCGTCGCTTTCACAGCCTCTGCTTGCTGTGGGTTCATGCCATTCAGCAAATTTTTCGTTATCTGTTCCATGATGCACCGCCTTTACACAAACGTTTGTTCTGTTTTTATTATAACGAATTGTTTTTCATTTTTAAATCATATAACCAATTTTTTAACGGCATCCACTGTTTTTAATGCCTGTTTTAAATCATCATAAATTATATTTCCAACGATTACAGTGTCTGCCAGTTTCGCCATTTCAGCCGCCTGCTCCGGGCTTGTGATGCCGCCGCCGTAAAATAGCTTCGTATCGCTTAATACTTCTTTCACGGAAGAAACAATCTCTGGATCGCCATACGCCCCGCTATATTCAATATAAAAAATCGGCAATTTAAAGTAGTTTTCCGCCAAGCGTGCATAAGCAATAACATCGTCCTTCGTCAAATCCGTTTTTGCTCCCGTTTCCTGCGCTACTTTACAATCCGGATTTAATACACAATAGCCTTCAGCAATTAGTTCATCCCAGACCAAAACATCCCCATATTGCTTGATCGCTTCATGATGGAGATCCTTCACCCATTTCGTATCCGTGCTATTTAAAACGGTTGGAATAAAGTAATAATCAAATCCGGCCAAAATGGACTCTACATTCGAAATTTCCAATGCAACAGGCACGGAAAAGCGTCGAACCCTCAGTAAGATATCGATCACATTATCAATTGTTACATTATCCGTCCCGCCAACCAAAATAACATCCGTTCCCGATTCGCATACTTGTTCCAATGCTTCATCTGAAATTTCCTTCGCCGGATCAATCTTAAATACATGCCGCCAATTTTTATAATCCATTTTCCAGCTTGTCCTCCTATCCACATATCAACTTCTTTTATACAAGCGATTAAAATATTCCTTGCCTGGCAAAGAACCTAATTTATCGCTGACTAACCAAATATTCGAATGTTTTATCGTTTCGTTTACAAGTATAACGTATAGTCTTTTAAAGCCAAAAAGTTTTCATTTTTTAAAATTGCTTCTTTCAAAAACAAAGATAAAAAGCCATCTAGCAGTCTTTATTCCTGACTAACTAAACAGCTTTTTTTGATAAGGTTTTCTTATTTTGAAGCTTGAAACGGTTTCTCGTCTGGATAAAGACGGCCCAACATTTCATCATACGTATCATTTCCATAATCAAAACAGCGGCGCACACGCGAAATTGTGGCAGTGGAAGCACCTGTTTCCTTTTTGATGGATTCATATGTTTTCTTTAAGCGCAGTAAATGAGCTACTTCAAAACGTTGTGCCAACGATTGAATCTCGCTTATCGTACATAAATCATCAAAGAACGCATAACATTCTTCAAGATCTTTTAATTCCAAAACAGCCTTAAATAATTGGTCCGTTTGATGGCCACGAATTTTATCAACCTGCATGAATAAATCATCCTTTCGTTTTGCTGCGAATATGTTAACGAAACCGCGTTTCCTGGGAATGTCGGCGCAAAATGCACCCAGGTTTTACCCGGACTAATTTTGGTTCTCTATCTTCTTCGTCAATCGCTTTTAAAACACCATTCCAACGAACTTCTATCATTATGCCTTGTTGGCCAAATGTGTTATTTAAAAAAATCATACATTCCAAAGTGCAATAGGCTTATTTATTAAAGCATAAATCGCAGCTCATTCCCAGATTAACGTAAATAGGTTTGGCTTTGTTACTGTATCAATAGCCTGTTTTCCTATTTTAGCACTATTATCTGTTTCATAAAAAGTATACGACACTTTTATCTGATAGAGAAGTGAAGCGCTCGCTTTTCAGCACTTTTTTGAGTGTGCTTGCCCGAAAAGCAGGAGAAAACGACTGATTGAATTGCATGAAACTTCACCTATTAGCGCATCACGGCAGGCAACATGACTTTCTTCTTCATAACATCATAAATCCCTCTTGGCGTGATTCGGATATAAGGCAGATGAGTGGATTGCAGGAAGAATAAAGTATAAATTGCGTCCGAATGAGCATAGCCCCTTTCTTTTAATGCTTTTGTGAGTTGTTTTTCATATGCAATCAATTCTTCCATTGTGCCATCATAAAATCTTCCACTGATTTTAAGCGGGATGGAAACAACGACTTCATTATTTTCTGCCAGAACTATTCCACCATTTATTCTTTTTAATTCGTGGAATGCACACTTCATATCCTCTATGCTTTTACCAATTAATATAATATCCCCGGTAGTGGAGTATGAAGAAGCAAATCCTTTTACATGTGTATCAAACCCTTTAATCATGGTGTTGACACGCCATTTCCCATAACGATCGATGAGCATTAAATAGCTTTCTTCATTGCCTGCTGGCAGCTCTTTTCGATTGAATTGCAAATTTATAGAATATGGCTTTGTAATCACTTCATTTACCAATTGAAGACCAATCGGCATCGAAAATTGAAAATCGCTATCCGAAATGTCAAAAGGGATGGAATAGTCTTCGAAAACCGACCAGTCTATCGGTGGAAGAACATCAACTTTTTGGTTCTCGCGCTTTAACCAAACTCCCTTTGATAAAACTGATTCTGGCGTTGGCGACATTTCATTTTTCAGAATATTTAACGTAGCAAATCGCCCGGTTGCTATAAGTCCGTGCAAATGTGTTTTGTTATAATAACGCGCAATATTGTAGGACGCCATATTATAAGCATCCATTGGAGACACACCTTGATGCAGAGCAATGCGAATGCATTGATCCATCACGCCATCTTCATAGAAAGACGGAGATGAACCATCCGTCGTCATCATTAAATGATCGAAAATAGCCAATTTCTTCTCCAATATTCCTGTAAGCAGATGCGGTAAATCGGGACGAATGGATGAATGTCTTAACGTAACATCCATACCATGCAAAACTCTTCTTTCCACATCCTCGACGTCCATCGCTTCATGGTCGCCGTCCACGCCAAACAATTTCATACGGGCAATCGTTTTCTCCGATGCTCCCGGGAAATGGCCTTCTATTCTTTTTTCCTTAAGCTTTGCCGATTGAATCCAGTGAAGCATTAAATCATCACCATCAATTAACCGTGGCCAACCCGTTAACTCGCCGCCAAGAAGCACATCTTCTCTTTGGAGCCACTCAGTGACCGATTTATTGGTAAAGAGTTCATCTTCATTTTCCAGCTGTGATTGTGAGTCAAAACGTGCCCACCAATAAAAAGAAAATGGCAGATTTTTCAACTGATCCAGTATTGTAAACGCTTTCTCGTTAGGGAGTGAAAGCATAAATGTCATATTGTCTGCTATGAATGTGGTTGTACCCCTTTGAGCTGCATATTCAGCGAAAGACTGGGGATTATATAACAAAGTCGGATGCACATGCGGTTCAATATATCCAGGCACCACCACTTTTCCTTCCAAGTCGGTCACTTCAGTAGCTGATAAATTTTCAGGCATTTCTTTACCTACATAAACGATTCGGTCTCCCAAAATCCAAACATTTCCGGTCAGCCATTGTTTTAACACGCTATGTAAATAACGAACATTGGTTAAAACCTTTGATGGCGCCCTTTTTCCATCAATGACTGATACTTGGTTTCGAATTTCACGGATCTTCCAAGTAGACTCTGGCATTTCAAACACTCCCTCCCACTACATATAAAATTTATTTTGTTTAATTAACTTTTATTCGCACATACTAACTTTGCTCAAAAAAGGTGCAATTATTTATTGAGTATCCAATATGCCTTGGCGAATGCTTTCGTTTAAAGGCATGCGCATTCAGTCAAGATTACCTTACTGAATGAATTTTGTGTGTTCATCTTATTATAGCACTTTACTAAATTAAAGTGTTAGGTGGAAATAAATTAAAAAGGAGTGACTTTATATGGAAGAAAACATTTCCGAAAGAAGCGGTTTTGTCCGTTTGGCGCTCGGGGTTGGCATGACTGCATACGGTGCGGCATGCTTAGCAAAGGAATCTAACAATCGCGGAATGGGCGCCTTCTTGATTGCAGCGGGCGCAATGAAAGTGGCAGAAGGTATTTTCCTTTATTGCCCGACAAAGGGCTTAATCAATTCCAATGTGAAGCAAGCCGTTTCAAGCACGTTTAACGACTACCTGGACGGCGGCGATAGCATTATGCAGGCCTACAATGAGTTTTACGAAGGTAAATGGGGCAATAAAGGTAGCTCATCGAATGCATCAGGCAGTACCGGTTCTTCAAGCAGCTCACAAGGTTCAAGTTCTACTGGAGCTACAGTGCAAAATGTTGCACAAGCGGCTTCGCAAGTTGCCCAAGCAGTTTCGAGTGCAACTACGAGTGGCTCTGTAGTTAATGCTGTATCACAAGCAACTAAAACCGTAGCTGATACAGTATCCGGCACTCAAAACAATCAGTCGCAAAATAATAATCAAAATAATAATCAAAACAATAATCAAAATAACCAGAACAACAATCAAAACCAAAACAACAACCAAAATAACCAGAATAAAAATCAAAATCAATCACAAAACAATAACCAGAATAATGCTTCAAATAGCAATCAATCCAATAACCAAAAAAACCAAATCAACAATAATAATCAAAGTAAATCCAATAATTCAAAAAGTGGGCAATCTACACAAAATCATTAAAAGAAAGAAGGCAAGAGGACGCTCTCCTCTTGCCTTCTTTTAGGATTGAAAAGTTCTCCATCCAATATCCTTGCGGTAGAAAAACCCATCCCATTGTTGATGTTCAATGCCGGCATAAACTTTTTCCTGCGCTTCTTTTAAAGTATCTGCTTTCGCGGCAACTAAAAGAACTCGTCCGCCATTTCCGACAAAGTGATCGCCCTCAAGTTTTGTTCCGGCATGATAGACATCAAAGTTTTCCGTTAAGTCTGCCAAGTCTGGAAGTGGATTTCCTTTCTCAACGTCCCCAGGATATCCCTCGGCAGCGATGACCACGCCCAACATTGCTTCGCTGGACCATTGCAAGTCGAAATACTTTTCTTCCATTAACGCTTTCATGAACAAGCCAAAATCAGAACTCATGCGCGGCAAAACAACCTGGGTTTCCGGGTCGCCAAAACGTGCATTGAATTCAATTACTTTCGGTCCCTGCTTTGTTAAGATCAAGCCTGCATACAAGATTCCGGTAAAGCTGGCGCCTTCTTGTTCCATTGCTTTGACTGTCGGTTCCACAACCTCGATATATGCCCGCGCTACCTCATCTTGAGCGATTTGAGGCACTGGAGAATACGCCCCCATGCCCCCGGTGTTCAGCCCTGTATCCCCATCGAAAGCACGTTTGTGGTCTTGCGCGATAACCATCGGATAAATTTGGCCTTTATGGACAAATGACATAAAGGAAAATTCTTCGCCTTCCAAAAACTCCTCGATTACTACACGAGAGGAAGACTCGCCAAAGCGTTGGTTTCCGATCATATCAGTGACTGCATCAATAGCTTCTTGCTCTGTCATTGCCACGATTACGCCTTTACCTGCTGCCAGCCCATCTGCTTTTACAACGATAGGCGCTCCTTGCTTTTGAATATAAGCAATCGCTTTTTCTGCATCGGTAAACGTTTCATATGCAGCGGTTGGAATATTATATTTTTCCATAATTTCTTTGGCATAAGATTTGCTGCCTTCGATTTGCGCGGCAGCTTTTGTTGGCCCAAAAATCGTTAACCCGCGTTCTTGGAAGAAGTCAACAATCCCACCTGCTAACGGCTGCTCTGGTCCTACAAAAGTTAAATCGATTGCCTGCTCTTTTGCAAATTGAGCAAGTCCTGCAAAATCCATTGCATCAAGAGCCACAACTTCCGCATCTTGTTTCATGCCATCATTGCCCGGCGCAACGAATACTTTATTTACCGAAGGAGCTTGATTAAATTTCTTGGCAATGGCATGTTCACGTCCACCACTACCGATTACAAGAATGTTCATTGGGATGACTCCTTTTTGATATTGTGTTTTTTGCGTTTCTATTTGCGAATTTTATAGTTCCATTTGCGATTTTGAGTCCTCTATTTGCGAATATTGAACTTCTATTTGCGATTTTCATGCTCATTTTAAATTTTCAAACTTTCACTCGCGCAATCGGTGAAAACGCTCACCAGATCGATGAGCGCTTCCTACCTCAAAATTAATGTTTAAAGTGACGTACGCCTGTAAATACCATGGCAATGCCAAATTCATTGGCTTTGTCGATGCTATCTTGGTCTTTAATCGATCCGCCTGGCTGGATGATTGCCGTGATGCCTGCTGCCGCTGCCGTTTCTACTGTGTCGTTCATTGGGAAGAAGGCATCCGATGCCAGTGCAGCACCTTTCGCTTTTTCACCCGCTTGTTCCAACGCAATTTTCGCCGAGCCGACGCGGTTCATCTGGCCAGCGCCAACGCCCAAAGTCATTTGCGTATCTGTCACAACGATGGCATTCGATTTTACATGTTTCACTACAGCCCAGCCAAGTTTTAATGCTGCCCATTCTTCCTCGGAAGGCTCGCGATTTGTGACCACTTTAATGTCACTGTCCGCAAAACCAAAAGTGTCCTCTTCTTGAACCAATAGACCGCCCTCAACCGAAACTACTTTCAGCTGATCTTGTTTTTCTTGTGCAAAGTTGATTGTCAGCAATCGAATGTTTTTCTTCTTCGTCAAGATGGATAAAGCTTCTTCCGTAAAGGATGGTGCAATAATAATTTCCAGGAAAATGCCGCTTAATTTTTCTGCAGTTGCCGCATCCACTTCACGGTTCAAGGCAATAATTCCGCCAAAAATCGAAGTTGGATCTGCTTCGTACGCTTTATCGAATGCTTCCTCGATAGTAGCCCCAGTACCTACTCCGCATGGATTCATATGTTTTACCGCTACGGCAGCCGGCATGCTAAACTCTTTTACAATTTGAAGAGCCGCGTTGCCATCTTGAATATTATTATAGGATAACTCTTTTCCGTGCAATTGCGTTGCATAAGCCAATGAAAAATCAGAGCTCAAACGTTTTTGGTAAAACGCTGCTTTTTGGTGGGGGTTCTCGCCATAACGCAACGTTTGCTTTAATTCATAAGTCATCGTTAAGTTTTCAGGGAATTCTTCTTCCGTTAAATAATTGGAGATATACGAATCATAAGCTGCCGTGTGACGGAAAACTTTTGCTGCCAAACGTTTACGCGTTTCAAGTGTTGTTGCACCTTGCACTTTCAATTCTTCCAACACGTGTGCATAGTCTTTCGCATCCACGATCACCGTTACATATTGATGATTTTTTGCAGCAGAACGAAGCATCGTCGGTCCACCGATGTCAATGTTTTCAATCGCGTCATCCCAAGTCACATCTGGTTTTGAAATTGTTTCTACAAACGGATACAGATTTACACAAACAATTTCAATCGGTTCAATTCCGTGTTCGGTCATTTGCGCTTGGTGAGAAGGATCGTCAAATTTACCTAAAAGACCTCCATGGATTAATGGATTCAATGTTTTCACACGGCCATCCAAAATTTCCGGGAATTTTGTCACTTCATCAACCGCTGTTACCGGCACATTGTTTTCCTGCAACATTTTTTTCGTTCCACCAGTTGATAAAATCTCATAATCCAATGCTACTAATTCTTTCGCAAACTCCAATATACCTTCCTTATCTGAAACACTAATCAGTGCACGTTTTGCCACAAAAAAGACCTCCAATATGTAAATTAAAAATATGTAACTCTTCCACTAAGCTTCTTCGCCAGAAGCTCAGTGAATCAAATTAATTTCATCAGCAAATAATTTTTTCAATGTTGTTGTATATAATTTATGTTCCGCTGCATGGATACGGGCTTCGGTTGCTTCTCGATCTCCTTCCACCACTTCCACTGCAGCTTGGCTAAGAATTGGACCTGTATCCATTCCTTCATCCACAAAATGAACGGTTACCCCCGTAATTTTCACGCCATGCGCCAGTGCCTGCCCGATTGCATCCTTGCCTGGGAAGGAAGGAAGCAAAGAAGGGTGGATATTGACAATCCGATTGGCGTATGAGGCAAGCAATTTGCTGCCAATGAGCCTCATATAACCCGCAAGTATAACCCATTCCACTTCATGTTCTTCCAGGATGTTGACAATCTCTGTTTCATACGCTTCTTTTGATTCGTAATGTTTGGCAATGAATGAAAACACCGGGATGTTGAATTTTTCCGCACGTTTTACGATGGGTGCGTTCGGTTTATCCGTTAATACGATTTCAATTTGCGCATCAAGTTCACCACGGTCAATTGCTTCTTGGATTGCTTGAAAATTACTTCCGCTTCCGGAGGCAAAAACTGCGATCTTCGTCGTCATTCCACCAAGCTCCCATCATGCTCGCCGTTAAATACAACACCTTTCCCTTTAACTACAGAGCCGATTTTGTAAGCTTTTTCTCCGTTCTCTTCTGCAATGGCAATCACTTTGTCCGCTTCGGAAGCAGGAACGGATAACACAAACCCAATCCCCATATTGAACACGTTATACAAATCTTTATCAGCCAAGGCCCCTTTATCTTTCAAAAACTCAAAAATCGGCAATACTGGCCAAGACCCTAAATTGATTTCCGTTACCAGTCCCTCAGGCATCATACGCGGCAAATTCTCATAGAAACCGCCGCCGGTAACATGCGCCATGCCATGAATATCCACTTGCTTCAGCAGTTCCAAAACAGATTTGGCATAGATTTTTGTTGGAGCAAGCAACGCCTTGCCAATCGGTCCAAGCTCTTCATAGCCCTCAACAATTTCATCCACCGCGAAGTTGTGATCGGAAAAGACAATTTTGCGAACCAAGGAATAGCCGTTTGAATGTACGCCGCTTGAAGCTAGACCAACAAGAACGTCACCTTCTGCAATTCGTTCACCCGTGATTACATTTGCTTTTTCGCAAGCTCCCACTGCAAAGCCAGCCAAATCGTATTCATCTTCTTCATAAAGTCCCGGCATTTCGGCTGTCTCCCCGCCGATTAAGGCAGCTCCTGCTTGTACGCAGCCATCCGCCACGCCTTTAACGATTTGTTCAATCTTTTTAGGCTCTGCCTTCCCTACTGCTACATAATCCAGGAAATAAAGCGGCTCTGCCCCTTGCGCAACAATATCATTGACGCACATGGCTACACAATCCACACCAATCGTGTCATGTTGATCGACCATAAAAGCGAGCTTTAATTTTGTTCCTACACCGTCAGTCCCTGAGATGAGAACAGGTTCTTTTAAGTTTAAAGAAGACAAATCAAACATGCCTCCAAAGCCACCAAACGTACCCATTACACCGAGACGGTTTGTTCGTTCGACGTGTGATTTCATGCGTTGTACCGCTTCGTAGCCAGCTTCAATATTTACGCCTGCTTGTTCATATGCTTTTGACATGATTTTAAGTTCTCCTTATCGTTGTAGTTCCTTCACATGCGGCAATACTGTATCCGAGAATATTTCAGTTGGGTAATCCCCCGTAAAGCAAGCCATGCAAAGACCGCGATTTTCATCCTCAAATGGGCGCGCAGTCGCTTCAATCAGACCTTCCGCCGAAAGGAATGTTAACGAATCGGCACCGATTGCTTCGCAAATTTCCTCCACGCTTTTACCGGCTGCAATCAGCTCTTCATCCGATGAAATATCAATTCCGTAAAAGCATGGATTTTTCATCGGAGGTGACGAAATGACAACATGTACTTCCGTTGCACCGGCTTCCTTCAGCATTGTGACAATCCTACGCGATGTTGTACCGCGTACGATCGAATCATCTACCATGACTACTCGTTTGCCTTTAACCACTTGTACAACCGGCGAAAGTTTCATTTTCACGCCACGTTCACGCAATTCCTGTGTGGGTTGGATGAAAGTTCGTCCTGTATATTTATGCTTAATCAGCCCAAGCTCGTATGGAATGCCAGTTTCTTCGGAAAATCCTATAGCCGCAGAGATAGATGAATCCGGAACTCCGGTTACAACATCCGCCTCGATACCTGCGCATTCTTTTGCCAATTGTTTTCCCATGCGTTTACGTGCTGTATGAATATTGATTTCATCAATGTTTGAATCAGGGCGTGCGAAGTATACATATTCCATTGCACACATGGCACGTTTTTCGATATCCACAAAACGGTCTTCTTCAAGGCCTCGATCCGTGATAAGCAATAATTCCCCTGGTTCCACATCACGGATAAACTCCGCGCCAATAAGATCGAAGGCACATGTTTCGGAGGCAACAACATACGAATCGCCCAATTTGCCAAGCGATAAAGGACGCAATCCATTGCGGTCACGCGCAACCATCATGCCCTCTTTGGTAAGGATCAAGAAGGAGAACGCTCCTTTCAATAAAGAAAGCGCTTCTTTTACTTGTGCCCGGAAACCGGGTTTTTTGCTTTTCTTAATTAAATGAACGACCACTTCCGTGTCTGAAGTCGAATGAAAAATATTCCCCGAGCGTTCCAGATGCTGTTTTAAGTGATTGGCATTGACCAGATTTCCGTTATGCGCAATAGCAAGCGAACCAGTGGATGAGCGGAACAGAAGCGGCTGAACATTTTCGAGTCCGCCTCCACCGGCAGTTGTATAGCGAACATGCGCAATGGCTGCATCACCCTTGGCATTTATCAATTTTTCTTCATTGAATACATCATTGACAAGTCCTTCACCTTTTACCGCACGCAAGCTTTCGCCGTCTGTTACGACAATTCCCGCTCCTTCTTGGCCACGGTGCTGAAGTGCATGAAGTCCGTAATAACTTAAGTGGGCGGCATTCGGGTGTCCCCAGATCCCGAATACGCCACATTCCTCATTTAAGCCTCTGATTTCACCAAGCATGGGATTGCTCCTTTCCAAGCTGAACGGAATTCCTCGACAGATCCTGTAACAAGATTGCCAGATTCATCGTTGATTGATAGGTTCGCATCATCTGTAACAAATCCTATTTTCTTTGCATCTGGAATGATTTTTTCAAATGCCGCTGTGTTTTCTTCTTTTACCGTTACAACAAAACGAGACTGTGATTCACTGAATAAAGCTGTTACTGCGGAGCCTTCCAATGTTACATTCACACCTAAACCGTCAGAACCGAAAGTTTTTTCGGCCAATGCAACTGCTACGCCGCCTTCCGACACATCATGGGCTGATTGAAGAAGACCTTCTCTAATCGCTGTTAAGATTGCTTCCTGGCGTTGTGCTTCTAAATCTAAATCAATGCGAGGCGCTTTGCCGAAAATCTTGCCGTGAACAAGCTTTTGCAATTCAGATCCACCAAACTCGGTGAACGTTTCTCCTACTAGGTAAACAACATCTCCAGCTTGTTTCACTTGTTGTGTCGTCACTTGCGTTAAATCATCTATTAATCCAACCATACCGATTGTCGGTGTTGGGTATACAGCTTCGCCCGAGCGTTCGTTGTAAAGTGAAACGTTACCACCGATTACTGGTGAATTTAAGGCATTACAAGCTGCCGCAATACCATCGGCGGATTTTTCAATTTGCCAAAAGATTTCAGGTTTTTCAGGGTTACCAAAGTTTAAGCAATCTGTAATCGCCAGTGGACGGCCACCTGAAGCTACGATATTACGCGCTGCTTCCGCTACGGCAATTTTCCCGCCCGTTTCAGGATCCAGGTAGATATAGCGAGAGTTGCAATCCGTTGTCATGGCAAGACCTTTGTTGGTACCGCGCACGCGTAACACCGCAGCATCCGAACCAGGTGCCACTACTGTGTTTGTGCGAACTTGGTAATCGTATTGGTCATACACCCACTCTTTTGAAGCAATTGTTGGTGCTTGCAGCAATGCTTTTAATGTTTCTTTATAGTCAGCTACTTGCGGTTCACTGTTTTCAATTGCTTGGAACTCGGCAAAATAAGCAGGCTCTTTTGATGGTTTATGGTAAACCGGTGCATCCTCAGCAAGTGCATCAGCTGGAACTTCTGCTACTACTTCACCTTTGTGCACTAAACGAAGCATTTTATCATCCGTCACATGGCCAATCGCTACAGCATCCAGGCCATATTTATCAAAAATCGCTTTAATCTCATCTTCGCGCCCTTTTTTCACAACAAGCAGCATACGTTCCTGAGATTCCGACAACATCATTTCATAAGCTGTCATCCCTGTTTCACGCTGAGGAACTAAATCCAGGTTCATCTCGACACCGGAACCAGCTTTTGAAGCCATCTCCGCAGAAGATGAAGTAAGACCTGCTGCTCCCATATCTTGAATACCGACCAAAGCATCTGATTTTACAACTTCCAAGCAAGCTTCAAGCAACAGTTTTTCCATGAATGGATCTCCTACTTGAACAGCCGGGCGTTTTTCTTCAGAAGCTTCTGACAGTTCTTCCGACGCAAACGTTGCACCGTGAATCCCATCACGTCCTGTTTTTGCACCAACATACATGACTGTATTTCCTGTACCAGCTGCAATTCCTTTTTGAATGTCTTTGTGGTCGATCAATCCAACACACATTGCATTTACAAGCGGATTTCCTTCGTAACATGGATCGAACTGGATTTCCCCGCCTACTGTTGGAATTCCGATACAATTTCCGTAACCCGCAATCCCTGCCACTACTTCTTCAAATAAATACTTTCCGCGCTCGGATTGCAATTCGCCAAAACGCAATGAGTTCAACATAGCGATTGGACGGGCACCCATTGAAAATACGTCGCGGATGATGCCGCCTACCCCTGTTGCTGCCCCTTGATAAGGTTCAATTGCGGAAGGATGGTTATGTGACTCCATTTTAAATACAACCGCTTGCTCATCGCCGATATCGACAATCCCCGCACCTTCTCCAGGTCCTTGCAATACTTGCGGTCCTTTTGTCGGGAACTTGCGCAATACCGGTTTTGAGTTTTTATAAGAACAATGTTCGGACCACATAACAGAGAATAACCCTGTTTCAGTCCAGTTTGGAAGGCGACCCAGAATTTTTTCCACCATTGCAAATTCTTCGTCTGACATTCCCATTCCAGCATAAAGTTTTTGGTCTTTGATTTGCTCTTGTGTTGGTTCTAAACTAGCTGACATGTGATTCCCTCCACATTTTCACAATTGATTTAAATACTTTTAATCCGTCGTCACTCCCAAGCAATGCATCGACTGCACGCTCTGGGTGAGGCATCATTCCAAGCACGTTGCCGCGTTCATTGACAATGCCTGCAATATCTTCAAGACTGCCGTTCGGATTGTCGCCTGAATATGTAAATACGATTTGATTGTTCGCTTTTAATTTCGCTAGCGTTTCGTCGTCACAGAAGTAGTTTCCTTCTCCGTGAGCAATTGGGATATTAATGATTTGCCCTGCTTCATATTGATTGGTAAACAATGTGTCATTGTTTTCTACTTTCAACTGTACTGTACGGCACATGAATTTCAGGTTTTTATTTCGAAGCAATGCACCTGGAAGCAATCCTGCCTCCGTTAAAATCTGGAATCCGTTGCAGACGCCCAATACCGGTTTCCCGGCTTCGGCTGCTTTTTTCACTTCCGCCATCACATTGGATTGGTTTGCCATCGCACCGCAACGTAAATAGTCGCCATAAGAGAAACCGCCCGGTACCAAAATGCCATCAAATTCGCTTAAATCCGTAGCATCATGCCAAACGTATTCTACTTCTTCGCCAAGTTCGTCCTTAATCGCATGATACATATCGATGTCACAATTGGACCCAGGGAAAACGAGTACTGCGAATTTCATGATTAGTTTGCCTCCTCGACTTCATAGCGGTAATCTTCTATCACTGTGTTTGCAAGAAGCTTTTCGCACATTTCTTTTACTAAAACATCCAGGTCACGGTCCGTATCGCCAATAACAACTTCCAAGTATTTTCCGATGCGAACGTCCTCTACTTCGTTGTAGCCCATTTTCGCCAATGAACCTTGTACAGCGGAACCTTGTGGATCAAGCACACTTTCACGTAATGTCACGTAGATTTTAACTTTAGTCATTGTTATTTTCCTCCAAGTCTAGCAAGAATAATTTCATATACATCTGTTAAACTGCCCAAATCACGACGGAACACGTCTTTATCAAGCTTTTGTTTTGTTTCTGCATCCCACAGGCGGCAAGTATCAGGCGAGATTTCATCTGCCAACAGCACATTGCCATCTTTGTCACGGCCAAATTCAAGCTTAAAGTCTACTAAAATAACGCCAACTTCTTCAAAGATTGGTTGAAGGACACTATTAACCTTTAACCCAAGCTCATATAACGTTTCTACTTCTTCTTTTGTCGCAATTCCCAAAATATCGATATGGTCGTTATTGATGATTGGATCGCCCAATGCGTCGTCTTTATAGTAAAACTCTACAATTGTTCGCGGTAAAGCTGTGCCTTCTTCAAATCCAAGTCGTTTTGCAAGACTACCGGCAGCGATATTACGAACGACAACCTCGATTGGAATAATATCAACCTTGCGAACGAGTTGTTCATTTTCAGAAATGCGCTCTACAAAATGTGAGTCAATTCCGTGAGTTTTTAATTTTTCGAATATTAATGTTGTAATTCGGTTGTTCAAGATGCCTTTTCCTTCGATTTCGGCTTTCTTCTCACCGTTAAACGCAGTCGCACTGTTTTTATATTCGACAAACAGAATATCTTCTTGTTCTGTTTCATATAAACGTTTTGCTTTTCCTTCGTATAAAAGCTGGCCTTTATTCATGGCGCGTGCCTCCAGTTCATTTCCACCCATCTCTCAATCCATCATAGGCGAGAGATGAATGGCATCATTTTTAATAAAGTCAATTTTCGCAAGAGGTTGCTTGAATTAGTTCAACCCTAGACGTTCAAAGATCATGTCCACATTTTTGATGTGGTAATTGTAGTCAAAGCAATCGTCAATTTCTTCTTTTGATAAGTAAGAAGTGATTTTCTCATTGTCTTCAACTAATGGACGGAACTGAGTTTGTTCATCCCAAGCACGTGCCGTTAATGGCTGCACTGTATCATAAGCCTCTTCACGGGATAATCCTTTATCGATTAACGCAAGCAAAATGCGCTGCGAGTAAATTAAACCGAATGTACGCTCCATGTTGCGCTTCATGTTTTCAGGGAACACAGTCAGGTTTTTCACAATGTTTCCGAAACGATTTAACATGTAATTTAGGGCAATTGTTGCATCCGGGATGATGACGCGTTCTGCCGATGAATGTGAGATATCGCGTTCATGCCATAATGGCACATTCTCATATGCAGTCATCATATAACCGCGCATCAATCTTGCCATGCCCGTCATGTTCTCGGAACCGATTGGGTTGCGTTTATGCGGCATTGCAGAAGAACCTTTTTGTCCTTTGGCAAATGCTTCTTCGACTTCGCGTGTTTCTGATTTTTGAAGACCGCGCACTTCTGTTGCAAATTTTTCAATGGAAGTTGCAATCAGCGCCAATGTTGAGAAGTATTGGGCATGACGGTCACGCTGCAATGTTTGCGTGGAGATTGGAGCCGCCGCCAAGCCTAGTTTTTCACAAACATATTGTTCAACAAAAGGATTAATATTGGCATAGGTACCTACAGCGCCTGACATTTTCCCTGTTTCGATCACTTCTGCAGCTGCATCAAAGCGTTCCAGATTACGTTTCATTTCTTCACGCCATAAAGCAAGTTTCAAGCCGAATGTTGTCGGCTCCGCGTGCACCCCGTGTGTACGTCCCATCATTACCGTGTATTTATGCTCTTTCGCTTTTTCCGTTAAGATCTCGATGAAATTGACGATATCTTTGCGCAGAATCGTGTTTGCTTGTTTGATTAAATAAGATAACGCCGTATCGACTACGTCTGTTGAAGTTAAACCATAGTGGACCCATTTGCGTTCTTCTCCGCACGTTTCGGAAACGGCACGAGTGAATGCAACAACGTCATGGCGAGTTTCTTGTTCAATTTCGTAAATGCGGTTAATGTCAAATGAGGCATTCTGGCGAAGCAATTTAACATCCTCTTTTGGAATTTCCCCAAGTTCAGCCCAAGCTTCACAAGCCAAAATTTCAACTTCCAACCAAGCTTTGAATTTGTTTTCTTCTGTCCAGATTGCGCCCATTTCCGGACGAGTATAACGTTCAATCATTGTTTCGTCTCCTTTGATTCCGACCAGATGCCGGATTCTTCGATTTTGTTAAGTGTGTTGTCAAGATCATCTGTCAAGATTGTCACATGTCCCATTTTACGATTTACTTTGGCTTGTGTCTTGCCATAAAGATGAATCGACCAATCAGGATGTTTGGCAATGCTATTCGTTAAGGGCACAACATGCTGCCCCAGTACGTTCACCATAATGGATGGCTGCAATAGATTCGGTTCACGAAGCGGCCACCCGCATACTGCCCGAATATGCTGAGTGAATTGAGATACATTGCAAGCTTCAATTGAATAATGTCCTGAATTATGAGGTCTTGGCGCAAGTTCATTAATGACAATCTGGCCATCCTCCAGTACAAACATTTCAACAGCCAATGTACCAACCAGCTGCAAGTGGTTTGCAATCTTTTTCGCTGCTTCGATTGCACGCTCATAAGTAAGGTCAGTGATTCGTGCCGGAACAATCGTTTCATGCAAAATATGATTCACATGAATATTCTCTCCCACCGGAAGGCAGTAAGTTTCACCGTTGCCATTTCTTTGAACAATGACAGAGATTTCTTTTTCAAAAGGTACAAATCCTTCAGCTACACACACAGAGTGGCCAAAAAGGTTTTTTGCTAAAGGCAAATCTTCTTTGGAATTTAATTGCTGCTGGCCTTTTCCATCATAGCCACCACGTGCCGTTTTCACAATACATGGATAGCCGATTTGATCAATTTGACCGACTAACTCTTCGAATGTTTCCGCTACTATGTAAGGTGCAACAGGGCAACCTGCTTCAACAATTGCAGCTTTTTCGGTCACACGATTTTGAGTGATTCGAACCAGTTCTGCACCTTGTGGAACATACGCAATTTCTGTCAGTCTCTTTAAGCCGGCATAATCGATGTTTTCAAATTCGAAAGTAATGACATCACTTACTTCGGCCAGTTCCTCCAAAGCTGCTTCATCATCGTAGGAAGCGACGATTCGAATATCCGCTACTTGCCCGCATGGGGAATCCATCGCCGGCTCAAGGACGGCAATCTTAAAACCTGCTTCTTTTGCCGAGAGGGCCATCATGCGTCCTAACTGTCCGCCGCCAATGATACCAATTGTTTGTCCTGGTAAAATCATTCTCGTCATGATAAGTCACCTGAACTTTCCAACACTTGCTGCTTGATGGCTTCACGTCGATTTGCAAGTGTATTTGCCAATTCTGTATCTGTAATTGATAAAATTTGAGCTGCCAATAACCCTGCATTCGTTGCCCCCGCTTTTCCGATTGCCACTGTTGCCACAGGAACACCACCAGGCATTTGAACGATTGACAATAATGAATCCAATCCATTTAACGCTTTCGATTGAACCGGTACGCCGATGACAGGCAAAGTTGTTTTGGCTGCAACCATTCCCGGTAAGTGGGCTGCTCCGCCTGCGCCTGCTATAATTACTTGAATTCCTCTAGAGCGTGCATTTTCCGCATATTCAAACATAAGATCTGGCGTTCGATGTGCAGAGACTACTTGCTTTTCATAAGGCACTTTCAATTCATCAAGAATATCGCATGCATATTTCATCGTTTCCCAATCACTGGTACTTCCCATGATGACACCGACTTTTGGATTCATCTCAATCTCTCCTTCAACCTTGCTATCTATTGTAAAATCTTCATAAACATATAAAAAGCCCACAAATATTCCACTTTCTCTAATGCAAAGAAAGCAGAATACTTGAGGGCTTAAATTTTATAGGAAATGTAGTAAACATCGTACGTCTACACCTCTCTAATGCCAAAAGTTTGCTTTCCCGCATAGTCCAACATTTACGGCGTTGGGTAGAGACACTAGAGCCATATTCTCTAGCATATATGTGGGAGGTACTATTGATTTATTTCAAAATTTCTTGTATCAAGATTTATTGCTATGTTCACATTTTAACAAGCTATCTACAGAAAATCAATGAAAAAATGCGAACAATAAATTTTCAGAAAACGGTAATGTTCGGTTTTTAGGCATATTATTTTTATTCTTCTATTAAAACACCTTTAAATTTAATTTTTTGGCGTAAATAGGTTGGCTCTCCATTTTCGATATGGAAAACGGGCTCCTCTTTGCGTCCCATCGCCATATAGCCTTGTTGTTTCATACGCTCCAGGCATTGTTCGATTGTTTCGTTTTCTTCTACTTCAAACCAAAGCTGTTTTTTCCCCATTGAAAATTCCTTCCTATTATCGTTCTGTACATATCAAATTTTTACTTATTATACTCCTTATCCGTTAAAGCACAACCAACAATCTCTAATTTAATTATTTTCGGAAGATTCGATAAATCGCCAATTCAATCTTCCATTTCAATTACCCCTTATTTTAGGATAGGTAAATGATAAGAAAAGTAGGTAGAACAAAAAAGGTGGCTTCCAATGATGGAGCCACCTTGATCTTTAGCTTGGTATTATTTCTTTATTGAATTTTGGCAATTTAAAGGATTCTGGGTCCACCATTTTTATTGCCGCCCGATCCATCACTTGTTTAATAACAAACAAAATATCCTGCTGCACTTCATATCTCTCTTGAAGTTCATTGGAGGGAATATAATAACTTACAAACATTCGATAATAATCTGCTTGGAACTCGTCTATATAAACCATAATCAAGTCTTCTTTTGAAGTGAGCGGATGTAAGATGATTTGTTTATTCACTTCATTACATGCACTTCGGATCACTTCTTCCGGATGCTCTGTGGAAAGATAAAAGTAGGATTGAATTTTCCTTTTTTCCCGTGCTGTAAGGTTATAGATAGGCCGGTTCATCAAGTAAGCATTTGGTACATAGACAGTCCCTTGGTCAGGCGTGGAAATTAAAGTGGAACGAAGATTGATATCCTCAATCACGCCTTCAATATTATTATCTTCGCTAACAATATAATCGCCTACCTTAAAAGGCTTATCAAAAGCCATTGATAGCCCGCCAAAGATATGAGAAGAAGTATCCCTTACCCCAAAGGCAAGAGCCACACTGGTAAGCCCTATTCCTGTTAAAAATCCATTTAAATTAAAGTTCCATAACGATGCAATCAATACAATGGCAATAATCGCAAGCAATGCATTAATCACACGCAACATAAAAGGAGTCAGCCGCGTCGACTTCTTTACATCTAAATGAAAAGCTTCTGGATCATTTGCATAGTAATTTAAAACATCAATCATTCCTTTGATGAAATAAAACACCATCAAGGAATAAAAAACGTTGCGCACAGCTCGATTGGAAAAAAGGGATACCTCTATTAAATAAGACAATGATAAAAAAATAATCACTGTAAAAATGGCATGCCTGATTTCCCTGCTAAAATGCTCAATGACCCGTGCAGTCATAATCTTTGACTTCTTTTCAAAGAAATTAGCGATTTTTTTTACAATCAATTTCATTAAATAATGCTGTAATAACCAGCCTATTATAATAATGCCTACAGTAGTTAGAATGTCTGTCCAAGTTGGCACTGCCAAATTAGGATAGAGCCAATAAATCGATTCAACCATAGTTCTCTTACTCCTATTTTTCTTTGGATATTAGTCCATATCCTTAATGCGGAAAACTTAAATAATCATAACATTTGTTTACGCCCTTTGATAACGGCTTTGGCTTCAAGTTCTACTATCAATTTAGTTTACCCATGGCAGAGAAAATTATTTTACTTCAAGATTTTACATATCGTACTATGAGGCCATAAAAAAATGACGGTTTACTTGCGCATTTACCTCACATGCCAAAAGCAAAGAGCCAGGTTACAGACTCATTTTCAAATTGGGTTAGGAGCGAACAAAAATCTGTACGAGATCCTCTTTTGATTTGTGTCAGTTGGAGACTTATTGATAAATAAGCGATTACTTTAAACATAAAAAAAACCGCTGACTGTTCAGCGGTTTTAAAGTGCCTAGCGACGTCCTACTC
>NZ_QWEI01000015.1 GCF_003515775.1 Ureibacillus yapensis
TCAGTTTTCAAGGTTCATTTCGTCGCTTTCTAACAGCAACTCTTATATTATACTTGTTAACTCATTCGTTGTCAACACTTTTTTATAATATATTTTGTCGCTCTGAATTGCAACTTTTTAACTTTACCATTTTCAAATATACTTTGTCAATATATTTTTTGAAAATATGTTTTTGAAATCACATCGCGTTTCAGCGACGTTTATTAATATATCACCTTCAAAAGATATATTCAAGTGTTTTATAAAAAAAACTTCAAAAAAGAAAAACCCTTAACTAAATGAATATCTATTATCAACAATCTCACTTCGAAAATAGAGCTGCCTGGAGAACGCTATTAAACTTTTATACACTTGATACTCTCTATAAAAATAAATACATAATCAAAGAGACTGCAGTCTGCTTATGCACGAAGGTTTACGGTAGATTCTTAAACGGCAGAGGAAATCTTATTATTAACCGTATACTTAAAAACTTGAAATTAACCCGACGTGAGTGAAGCCACGCTCAAATCTTTTGCGCAATTTATTCAAGATGATTCTTCAGAAATAAAGCAGGAGCCGTTCCGTGCTTCTTCGCACGGCGACTCCTGCTTATCTTCTTCTATTTGATCAGTTATCTATCTCTTCCCCATTAATCACGATGACGCATTGTTGGGAACAACAGCACATCACGGATGGATTGTGCGTTCGTTAAAAGCATGATTAAACGGTCGATGCCGATTCCCAGTCCACCTGTTGGCGGCATACCGTATTCTAAAGCTTCGATGAAATCATTATCCATTTCATGCGCTTCATCATTACCTGCTTCTTTTTCCGCCAATTGCGCTTCGAAACGCTCTCTTTGATCGATTGGATCGTTAAGTTCCGTAAAGGCATTTGCATGTTCACGGCGTACAATAAACAATTCGAAGCGGTCCGTGAAGCGCTCGTCTTCCGGATTTTTCTTCGCTAATGGCGAAATTTCCACTGGGTGGCCATAGATAAATGTAGGTTGCACTAATGTTTCTTCTACTTTTTGTTCAAAGAATTCATTAATAATGTGTCCCACTTCATGCGCTTCTTTAATCTCGACGCCATGTTCTTTTGCCAAAGCTTGTGCCTCTGCTTTCGTCATCGGCTTCCAGAAGTCGACGCCTGTTGCTTCTTTAACGGCATCTACCATATGAAGTCGTTTCCAGCCTGGTGCGAGATTAATTTGGTCTTCCCCATATTGAACCGTTGTTGTACCTAAAACTTCTTGTGCTACATGGGAAATTAGGTTTTCAGTCAATTCCATAATATCACGGTAGTCTGCATATGCTTCGTACAATTCAATCATTGTAAACTCAGGGTTGTGACGAGTAGAAATACCCTCATTACGGAAGACGCGTCCAATTTCATATACTTTTTCAAGTCCACCAACGATTAAACGTTTAAGGTGCAATTCAATTGCTATACGCATATACAATTCCATATCCAGCGCATTGTGATGTGTGATGAACGGACGGGCTGCAGCACCACCGGCAATTGTATGCAGCATTGGCGTTTCCACTTCCAAGTAGCCCTGGCCATCCAAGTAGTTTCGAATCGCACGGATAATCTTGGAACGTGTAATGAATGTCTTTTTGCTTTCTTCATTTGTCATTAAGTCCAAATAACGTTGGCGGTAACGTTGTTCTACGTCTTGCAAGCCATGGAATTTCTCCGGCATCGGACGCAGCGATTTTGTTAAGAAAATGAATTCCTCCGCTTTTACGGATAACTCGCCCACTTGCGTACGGAAAACATTCCCGCGAACTCCTACGATATCTCCCAAGTCCGCTTGTTTAAATAATTCGTATTGTTCATCACCAACATGATCTTTACGAACATAAATTTGAATTTGTCCTGCTAAATCCTGAATATGGGCAAAGCCGGCTTTTCCTTTTCCGCGCTTTGTCATGATACGTCCGGCAATTACCACTTCATGCAGGTTCTCTTCTAATTCTTCTTTTGAATATTGATCGAACTCTTTCACTACTTGGTTTGATAAATGTGTGCGTTCAAATCGGCTTCCGAATGGATCCATGCCGCTTTCGCGAATATTGGTCATCTTTTGGCGTCTCACCAAAAGTTGGTCGTTTAATTCTTCAATGTTTGACACGTATTTCACTCCTTGTATTTTGCGCTTTTCAATTGTTCTCAACGAAAGGGTGCCTGCTTTATAGACCCCTCTTTTTCTTCAACAGATCACCGTCTATTGGAGTGTTGTTCTATTAGCGTTCATTTTATCCATAATGTACCTATTGTACACAATTTTCTTGCACTCTTCATCTCTTTCAATTGATTTTATCACATTTTCTAAATGTTGTATTTTTCTGAAAGTCGTTTTTGAACTCTTCTCAATAATATAGGTTATGCAATACAAAATAAAGAGCATCTCCATATCAAGATGATAGAAAGATGCCCTTTTCCACTAAATTGCTTCTGCTGGAGATTGTTGATCTTCTAATTCCTCTGCTACTCCATTTAATAGAGCACGCAATTCAGCCGCCGTTTCCATTTGGTTGATGGCATTGCGGATTTTGCCGTTTCCGCGGATTCCTTTCAAATACCAGGAAGCATGCTTACGCATTTCACGGACTGCAACCCCTTCACCTTTCAGCTGCATTAAGCGTTCAAAGTGAAGCAAACATACATCCATTTTTTCTCGCACGGATGGTTCCGGTTTTAACTCGCCTGTTTCCAGATAATGTACGGTACGATAAATCATCCAAGGATCCCCTAATGCAGCACGGCCAATCATCACAGCATCTACACCCGTTTCATCCAACATGCGTTTTGCGTCCTGTGGCGTTTCAACATCGCCGTTTCCGATGAATGGAATGCTGATATGTTTCTTTACTTCCTTAATGATTTCCCAGTTCGCTTTTCCTTCGTACATTTGGACACGTGTTCGGCCATGCATTGCAATCGCTGATGCCCCTGCGCGCTCGGCTGCCTGGGCATTTTCCACTGCAAAGATGTGCTCGTCGTCCCAGCCAATGCGCATTTTTACACTAACCGGTTTATCGACAGCCTCTACTACCGCTGAGACCATTTCGTAGATTTTATTTGGATCGAGAAGCCACTTGGCGCCGGCTTCGCATTTTATGATTTTATTCACCGGGCAGCCCATATTGATGTCGATAATATCCGCATTCGTATTTTTATCTACATATTTTGCTGCTTCCACCAGGGTTTCTTTATCTCCACCAAAGATTTGCAGCGACAGTGGATTTTCGCGTTCATCGATATAAAGCATATCCAATGTTTTTTGGTTGCGTTGAACCAATCCTTTATCGCTAATCATTTCGGCATAGACCAAACCCGCTCCGAATTCTTTAACGGTTAGGCGAAACGCTGAATTGCACACTCCGGCCATAGGCGCCAAAACAACACGGTTATCCAATACAATATCGCCGATTTGAAATGGCTTTTTTTCTGTAGCCAATCCTTCCTCCTCCTTCTTGAAACAATTGTTTTTTATTTTCTATATAAAAGTCGATTGATCTTACTGTACAAAATCCGACACATCACGGATTAGTTTCCATTTCAAAATCCCTTCCTCCGCAAGATCCATACGTTCCAGACTAAACTTCGCCTGTTGAAGCTGCGGCGTTTGGGCATTATCTGCAATTTCCATTAACGGGACCAGTACGAATGCTCTTTCAAACATTCGAGGGTGAGGAACCGTTAAGTTCTGAACTTTAATATTGTCGTTATTAAACAGCAAAATGTCAAGGTCTATAATACGCGGACCCCACCGTATATCCCGAACACGGCCTAGTTCGTTCTCAACAGATTGGCATATTTTCAGCATCTCCAAAGCAGCGTGAGTTGTTTCGACATAAAGAGCAATATTAAAAAATGAAGGCTGTTCTGTATATCCTACGGGTGCCGTTTCATAGATTGATGAAACTTTTACCACACTCACTCCAGGTGTCTCTTGCAGCATCCCAACGGCCGTTTTTAAATTTTGTTCCCGGTCTCCAATATTAGTCCCCAAAGATAAATACACTTTATTCATAATAGCGGCCTCTTACAATCTCAACTGCCACTTCTTTATAATGCCCAGGGATTGGGGGATCCGGCTTGATGATTTCTACCTTGCAGCCATATACTTGCCCTTCATAAGCAGTTAATATTTTGGCTGCAATTGTTTCAGCTACGGCTTCAATCAATTTATACGGTTTCCCCTCAATCACTTCTTTGCATACATCATACACACCGACGTAGCTGACTGTATCCCCGAGCTCATCTGTCTTTCCTGCTTTTTGGATATCTACCGCCAATGAAACGGTTGCTTTAAACCGTTGTCCAAGAATGGTTTCCTCAGCCAACACACCGTGATAGCCAAAAAATTGCATTTCCCTTAAATAGATATAATCCATCCTGTTTCTCCTTGTAGTCTTAGTGTCTTGAAGGCAATTCCTCGTTAACTTCGAATTTCCCCATTAAAGCATCGATCATTTTAACTGTGCGCGCCACTTCTTTTACATCATGAACGCGTACAATATGGCATCCCTTCATGGCACCGTACGCACAGGTTGCAGAGGTTCCTTCGACGCGTTCATTTAAAGGCAGGTTTAAAATCGTGCCAATCATGCGTTTACGGGAAGTAGCAAGCAGTACCGGGTAGCCGATTTCCACCAGTTCATCCAAGCGCTGCATGGTTTCTATGCTTTGCTGCAGGTTTTTAACAAAGCCGATGCCCGGATCCAAAATAATATGTTCATCCGGTACGCCTGCTTTTTTCGCAATATCGATACTCTCCTTGAGATCATTTAAATAATCTTCAAAATAATTTTGGTAGATTTTATCTTTTCGATTGTGCATTAAAATAATGGGCACATTCAGCTCCGCTGCTACCTTGGCCATTACAGGGTCTGCCTTGGCTCCCCAAATATCATTGATTATATGGGCGCCAGCCTCCACAGCCGCTTTTGCAACTGCAGATTTATATGTATCAATTGAAATGATTGCAGGAACTTCTTTTAATAACGCCTTTATGACAGGAACTACCCGTGCGATTTCTTCATCATCCGAAATTCTTGTATATCCTGGACGCGTCGACTCTCCGCCAACATCGATAATTTTTGCTCCATTGGCCACCATTTCCTTCGCATGCCGCACTGCTGTTTCAATGGAGTCATATTTTCCGCCGTCCGAAAAAGAATCCGGCGTAACATTTAAAATTCCCATCACAAATGTTTCTCTTTGATAATCAAGTGCAATGTTGTTGAGAATAAGTGGTTTTGGATATTTTGAAAGCATAGCTTCCCCTCTTTTCTGACTGTTTAGATGCCGTTAAAGGAAATACTCTCTTGATAAAATATTTCCCAAGGAATTTGTTCTAATAACTCTACTCATTTTATCATTTTTGCATTATATATATATTCCAAATGCTTATCCCTCGATAAAATTATTTTCCGTCTTCCTTAGACTAGCTTTTCTCCAATGCGAAAACTCTAAACAAAGAAAAAAGGCATTACCCGGAAAAGGTAATGCCAAAATAATTTTTGATGATTAGTCTTCGAAATTATAAAGAGCTGTTGAAAGGTAACGCTCACCGTTCGATGGAACGATTGCTAAAACGTTTGATCCTTTGCCAAGACGTTTTGCCGTTTCGATGGCTGCATGGATTGCTGCACCAGAAGAAATACCAACAAGAATTCCTTCCTCGCGTCCTGTTTTGCGAGCTACTTCAAAAGAAGTTTCATTATCAACCGTGAAGATCGATGTATAAATTTCAGTGTTTAAAACTTTTGGCACGAAGCCGGCACCGATTCCTTGGATTTTGTGTGAACCTGGGTTTCCGCCTGAAAGAACAGGAGAGTCTTTTGGTTCCACTGCGATAATTTCGATTTCTGGGTATTTCTCTTTCAATACGCCACCAGCACCCGTGATTGTACCGCCAGTTCCGATTCCGGCAACAAAAGCATCTAACTTAACGCCATCGAATGCTTCCACGATTTCCGGACCAGTTGTTAGGCGGTGCACTTCAGCATTTGCTGGATTTTCGAATTGTTGCGGCAAGAAGTAGCCGTTTTCTTTTGCTAAGCTTTCTGCTTTGGCAATAGCACCTTTCATTCCTTCTGGACCAGGTGTTAAAACTAATTCTGCACCATAAGCGCGAAGTAATTTGCGACGTTCAATACTCATTGTTTCCGGCATTACTAAAATCGCACGGTAGCCTTTCGCAGCAGCAACCATCGCCAACCCAATCCCTGTATTGCCTGAAGTTGGTTCGATAATTGTTCCACCCGGTTTTAATGTACCGTCTTTTTCTGCAGCTTCGACCATTGCAAGCGCAATACGGTCTTTAACAGAACTGCCTGGGTTAAAGAACTCTAATTTAACGTACACATTGCCTTCGTTTTCACCTGTTGCACGGTTCAATTTTACAATCGGTGTATGCCCTATTACTTCTGTAACTGAATTATACAATTTACTCACACTCGTCATCCCTTTCCATAATACCTACTATTTTAATAGGTTTTCCCTACTTAATATATTACCAACTTCCTATACTTTATGTCAATAGTAAGGCACGAAATATTGAGAATATTTAACATAATGGTTTTATGCTTCACCATAGAACCATTTCGCTTCGAATTCTTTCCAGAAAGTTTCCGGCGTGATGCTGGCCGGTAATTGTTCCAACGCTAAAACACGGTTAATTTGTTCTTTTACTTCCTCGTATGTAAACGACTTGCCTTCATTCACTTCTTCAACAGAAACAATTCCATAACGTCCGTCCTTCATGGCAAACGGTTCGCTGATTTCTCCTGCACTTAATTTCTCCACAGCTTTTGGGATACTTGAATCTATATTGGTTTGGGATGTTGTAATGAACCCAATATCCCCACCCAGACTCGCTGAAGTTGCGTCAAGTGAACGTTCACGTGCGAGCACATTGAAATCCGATCCTTCATCCAATTCCTTTTTAACGCTTTTTGCTTCATCTTCTGATTCCACGATGATTATGCTTGTCCGATAAGTAGTGGGAATATTGTAAAGGGATTGATTCTCCTCGTAATAGTCTGCTACTTTTTCCTGATTTATTAACACATCTTTAGTCAGCACTTTTTCTAAAATGAGCTGGGCGCGAATTTTTTGACGCAATTGCTGATCTGTTAACTCTTGTATCGTTGTATCCGTGGTGTCTTGGGCAGATCGTAAGAGGGCAATTTCCAAATCGATTTCTTCATCGGTTACTTTTATTTCATATTCTTTTGCCGCTTTTTCCATCACTGCTTCATTCACTAAAGTTTGGAGCGTTTCTTTTCCGTATCTGCTCTCCATGGCCGCCATCCAATCTTGGCGGGAAATTTCTTCTTTGCCAATGGTAGCGACAATTTCGTCGCCACCGCTAACTTTATTGCCATTTGGCCAAATCCAAAGAATAAACCAGAAAATGTTGCCGATCAGGAGAATTGCGATTAGAGTCAAGGTTGGTTTTGTTTTGAGTCTGCGCCTTGAAATGGGTGCTTGGTTGGCTGGTTGATAGTTATTTTTTGTTGATTTCATCGATAAAACCTTCAAGTGCTTCTTGATCATAGTAGTATTTCTCTAAGCAGAAATGACATTCCGCTTCCGCTCCGCCATCTTCATCAATCATTTCTTGTATTTCCTGCGCACCTAGACTCATAATCGCCGCTCCAAAACGCTCTCTAGAACATCTGCATTTAAATTCAACTGGTGTTTGGCTGAGCACTTGCACCTTATTTTCACCAAGGGCCATCTGCAAAATTTGTTCCGGTGTATAGCCCTTTTCAATCATTGTGGATACTGGTTCAATGGTTTGCAGATGCTGTTCAATATCGGAAATCGTTTTCTCATCACAACCCGGCAATAATTGAATGATAAAACCACCTGCTGCCAACACCGTATTATCGGGGTTGACCAATACACCTAATCCAACAGAGGAAGGCACTTGTTCAGACACGGCAAAGTAGTAGGTGAAATCTTCTGCAATCTCCCCTGAAACAATCGGTATTTGCCCGGAGAACATGTCCCGCAAGCCTAGGTCCTTTACGACAGTTAGCGCCCCTTCTGTTCCTACAGCCCGGCTTACATCCAGTTTTCCCGCATCGTTTAAATCAAAATGCACTTGTCCGTTCGTTACAAAACCACGGACGTGTCCTTTCCCATTGGCATCAATAATCATGGGACCAATTGGACCGTTCCCTTCCAATTTAACAGTTAATTTGTCCTCGCCTTTCAGCATGGCACCCATCATCACTGCAGCCGTCATTGATCGACCGAGGGCAGCTGTAGTTGTCGGCCAAGTATCATGTCTTACTTGCGCCTCCGCAACGGTGTTCGTCGTTCTGGCTGCAAACGCGCGGACATTTCCATCATATGCTATTGCCCGTATTAAATAATCCCTCATGCTGCTTTCTAGCCTCTTTTCTTATTGGTTTCGTCTATAAATCAAGTACAGACCCTTTAATGTTAAAAATTCATCGACAACATCGATCAACGTCGTCTCATTTGCGATTAATTTTGCTAAACGACCTGTGGCAATCACAAGCGGTTCCCCTTTACTATTCGCTTTCATACGGCTAACAATGCCTTCAACTTGCCCGACGAATCCATAAATAACACCAGCCTGCATGGCAGAGACTGTGTTTTTCCCAATAATGGAGGGAGGTCTGGAAATTTCAATGCGCGGTAACTTAGCCGCTTGATTATAAAGGGCTTCCGTGGATATTGCGATGCCTGGTGCAATCGCTCCTCCCATATAATCTCCCTTTTCATTGATATAACAATATGTAATGGCTGTACCAAAATCAATAATGATTAAAGGACCTTTGCCTCCATATTCATCAAGAGCCCCAACCGCATTTACGATTCGGTCGGCGCCTACTTCACGCGGGTTTTCGTATTTAATGTTCAACCCGTTCTTAACACCGGGACCTACAATAAGCGGTTTGATACGAAAGTATTTTCTGCACATCTCTTCTAATACATACATAATCGGAGGTACGACAGAAGAGATAATCATTCCCTTTACATCCTCAAAGTCGATTTCGACATGGGAAAAAAATGCTTTGACCAGCATTCCATACTCATCAACAGTTTTATGGCGATCTGTTTCCATTTCCCAATGGTGTTTCAATTGATCGTTATCGTATACACCCAATGTAATATTCGAATTCCCAACATTCAATACAAGAATCATTTTATCACGCTCAATTTGTCCATTTTTAGCAATAATATCATATTTTACTTCCATTACACACTGATTCATAAACAGTATGCGGCGAAAAAGTTAAATCAATCAATTTGGCTTCCCAGAAAACAAAAAAACTGAATGAGTACTCTTTTTGTAGAATACTCATTCAGCCATAAATTAGCCGGAATGGTCTGGAAAATTACTTTCCTTTACCTTCCCTAAAACCATTTGACTCATCGTTTGAATCCCTGTCTTCTCTCGGTAAATCCTCTGCTGTTGGGCTTTTGGATTCTCCGGAAACCTCTTGGTTGATAGACGATGAACCTGATTTTTCAATGCTTATGTTATTTGGTTCGTTTTTTGCATCCTCTGAATGCTGCGCGTCGTTTACTTTCAATACTTCCGGTTCTTCTTTCACTTCAGGAAGCTTGCCAAAATCACGTAAATGTTCAATCTGCTCTGCATTTAATGTTTCATGCTCAAGCAACGTATTGGCAATTAAATCAAGCAAGTCGCGTTTTTCAGTAAGGATTTTCTTTGTACGCTCATATTGTGCGTTCACAATCGTTTGCATTTCTTTATCAATTTCATAAGCAATCGCTTCTGAATAGTTTTGTTCGGAATTGAAGTCACGCCCCAGGAAGACGTTGCCGCCTGATGATGAACCAAATTGCAATTGGCCGAGCTTACTCATACCGAATTCCGTAACCATTTTTCGTGCAATATTGGTTACCTTTTGGAAGTCATTGTGCGCACCCGTTGAAACCTCGCCCAATACGATTTCTTCCGAAGCACGCCCACCAAGCAAACCGGCAATACGGTCCAATAACTCATTTGTGGTAGAGAAGAAACGCTCTTCTTTTGGAAGCATAATGGCATAACCACCAGCCTGGCCTCGAGGTACAATCGTTACCTTGTGTACTTTTTCGGCCGAGTCAAGTGCCAAACCAATAACAACGTGCCCTGCTTCATGGTAAGCAACCAATTTCTTTTCTTTGGCTGTATAAGCGCGGCTTGTTTTTGCAGGACCTGCAATCACACGGTCTGATGCTTCATCAATATCAAGCATATCGATCGTCTTTTTGCCTTTACGAGTTGCAACTAAAGCAGCTTCGTTCAGCAAGTTTTCCAAATCCGCCCCCGAAAAACCTGGAGTACGTTGTGCAACCGCTTCAAAATCCACGTCTTCCGATAACGGCTTGTTTCGGCCATGGACTTTCAGGATTGCTGTACGACCCTTCACATCCGGATAGCCAACCGTAATTTGACGGTCAAAACGGCCAGGACGCAATAACGCTTTATCTAAAATATCCGGGCGGTTTGTAGCGGCAATAATGATAATTCCTTCATTTGCACCGAAACCGTCCATTTCAACAAGCAATTGGTTCAATGTTTGTTCACGTTCATCATGGCCCCCACCTAAACCGGCGCCACGTTGACGGCCAACTGCATCAATTTCGTCAATAAAGATAATACATGGAGCGTTTTTCTTTGCATTTTCGAATAGATCTCGCACACGGCTGGCACCGACACCGACGAACATCTCTACAAAGTCAGAACCTGAAATCGAGAAGAATGGCACGCCTGCTTCACCAGCAACTGCACGGGCAAGCAATGTTTTACCTGTCCCCGGAGGACCTACCAATAAAATACCTTTAGGAATCCGGGCACCCATGTCTGTAAACTTGCGATGATCTTTCAAGAAGTCGACCACTTCCACCAGCTCAGCCTTTTCTTCATCTGCACCGGCAACATCGTTAAATCGAACTTTTTTCTTTTCAGAATCATATAACTTCGCTTTGCTTTTACCGAAGTTCATCACTTTATTGCCGCCGCCTTGAGATTGACTCAAAAGGAAGAAGAATAAAATGATTATGATGATGAAGGGAATAATGCCGGTAAAGAATTGGACCCACCCGCTTGTTTCCGGGGCTTTAAGCCAATTGATTTCTGGATTATTATCCACCGCCGCATTAATCTGCGTCATCAATGCTTGGTTATCTTGCGGGAGATTGACAGTGAAGGTTTCGCCTTCCGCATACCCTTCCAATGCTCCTTCAACCACAAGTACTCCGGCGTCTGGTTGAATATTGGCATATTCAATTTGACCTGTTTCTAATGCATTTAAGAAATCACCGTACGTCAGCTCTTTTGAAGGTGCTTTTCCTCCATTAAAAGTTCCAAAAATACCGATGATCACGAGAAAAATTAGTAAATAAAATATGGTGTATCGAAATATTCGATTCATCCCCAGCCTCCTCACAACATAACAGAAAAACTATAAGTAAAATCTTAACATACCATTATTTTTTCATAAAACGAAAAGCACCGGTAAATTGATTAAATTACAACTTTTGTCCAAAAGTACACAAAAATTGAAATATTAGAAGGAATATACTTCTTTTTTCAGGATTCCGATATAAGGTAAGTTGCGATATTTTTCTGCGTAATCTAATCCATAGCCAACCACAAAACCATCCGGGACTTCAAAACCAACTACATCTGCTTTAAGGTCAACTTTACGTCCCGACGGTTTATCCAAAAGTGTTACGATTTTAATTGTCTTTGCTTTGCGGTATTTGAATAAATCTACTAAATAACTTAATGTTAGCCCGCTATCAATAATATCCTCGATAATGATTACGTCGCGGCCTTCTACACTTGTATTCAAATCTTTCAGGATTTTTACTTCTCCTGATGAAACAGTTGCATTCCCATAGCTTGATACATCCATAAAGTCGATTTCAATGTATGATTCAAAACGTTTCATTAAGTCTGTCATAAACGGAACAGCTCCTTTTAAAACGCCAATCGCCAACGGAAACTGTTCTTTATATTCTTCTGTTAATTGAGCTCCAAGTTCGGCAATTCTTGCTTGGATTTGTTCTTCTGTTAGTAGGATTTTTTCAATATCATTTTGAATCATGGTGGTTCCTCCTTGAATTTAAACACCTTAATGCATATACCTTTTAAAATGTGTTCAACTGTTTAAGACTTTAATCTTGTTTGTTCAACTTTTTATAAAAAATTACAACCTTTTTACTTTGTAAAGATTTCGTAAATTTCCTTATCTCTATCATAACTTAATTTAGTGAAGAATCGTAACTATTTTTACTCGAAAAAAGAAGAATGGAATCGTCTCCATCTTGTTGATGGGTGGAAAGCTTGTTGCTTACCCGCAAACCCAACACTGCAACCACTTCGTCCTTTCCGTCAACAAGCAATGGCCAGTTCGCCCGTAGTTCAAGCGGAATTTTTTCATCGATAAATAACCGAGATACTCTTTTTGGCTGGTCCATTCCTTTTAAAGAGATGCGATCTCCCTTTCTTCTTGCTCTTATAAAGAATGGAGCTGGGATGCATTGTGAATTGAAATAAAACTTCTTTGTGTGGTGTTCTTGCGCATGGACTACATTAGAGGCTTCTCCTATGTATAATCGAAGGCCATTCTGCAGTTGCGTCCACCCGTCCAGACAGACCTGTTGTAAGCCAATGGATGGATGAATAGTTTTGCGGTCTTCCGTAAACTCAATTTCCTCATAAAATCGTTTCGCAATAATCTGTTCTGGCAAATGAAGGGTTGCACTTCCATGAACCGTACTGCATAAATTTAAAATCGACGAAATCATCCTATAACTTTCGTTGTTATTCGATTGGTAAAGATAGTTTAATAGTATTAAAATGATTCTTCTTTGTAAAGCAACTGGTTCTTTTTGAAGCAAGGGAATTTTGACAGTGAATGACCGGCTTCCATTTTGTCTGGCAATATGGGGAAAACGCTCCCATGCCAATGTTTTTAAAAAGTCATCGTCCTGCTGCAGGGTTTGCGCAAACTGCACTGCATGAGAAGAAACAAAGTTATTTTCCTTTTTCAGGAGGGGAACAACATGATGGCGGAAACGATTGCGCGTATAGTCATCTTTATCATTACTCGCATCTTCCCGATACCCTCCTCCATTTTCTTCTAAATATTCCCTGATTTCTTCTTTGGTAACCGATAAAAAGGGGCGAATAATTGATCCGATAGAAAAGTCCCTTTTTGTATACATGCCCTTCATGCCACTGAGTGTCCCTGCTTTGGTTAATGCCATTAAAATGGATTCCAGCTGATCATCTGCATGGTGGGCAGTCACGAGTTTTTGGATTTGGTATTCTTCCATCAATTCTTTAAAATACCCATAACGTTCTCTTCGACAAAGGGCCTGTGAATTCCCTCCTTCTTCTTGAAGTAATTTGGGAATGGGGATGGACGTGCTGAATACAGGGATATCGTGTTGATGGCAAAAATCTTCTACAAACTGCCGATCTTCCCTGGAAGTCTCTCCTCTCAGCATATGGTCCACATGCGCAACAAACAATTCTATTTCCAAATTTTGTTTGAAATTCTTGAAAAAATGGACTAACCCCATCGAGTCAACACCACCTGAACAAGCAATGAGAAGACGGTCTCCTTTATCAATCAGCTGCTGCTCTTTTATATATTTTTGGACTTTCAGTTCAAATGACACATCTTCTCACCTCCTAATCAAATTCGCCTTGGCGTATTTGTACCTGTCGCTTCGCTTTCGGTACAGCCAAAACATGTGTACCTGTCGCTTCGCTTTCGGTACAGCCAAAACATGTGTACCTGTCGCTTCGCTTTCGGTACAGTAAACATGCCCGCCCAGATTTTATCGAGCTCGGGCCTGCACGATGCAGGTCAGTTAGCCGTTGTCGCAGGACGCGACGACCTTAGGCTAACTTCAACGTAAACTTCCTTTAAAAATCTGTAGCATCCGCCGGAGGCTCGAACTTTATTCAGTGGAGTCTTCCACTGAATAAAGTTCATGAAATTTCTTTACTTAAAGGGCTAAAAACCGCCCATTTCGGGACTACGTGGTTCACTGTAAACATAATGACTGTGCAATCATCATCAACAGGGTACACATTTCCGAATTGTTCCATTACATCATATAATATTACTTCAATTGGCAAATCACTTTGGATGCGTGTTTTTAATAAATTTACCAAATATCGCTCTTGTTCTTCCCAATCGTACTCACTAGAGAATACACCATCCGATACCATGACAACAAAATCATCGGCAAGTAAATTTACTTTTTCCGTTTCAATGGAGAAAACAGGCATAAATCCTACCGGTGCTGCGGCTCCGTCCACTTTCAGCAGTTTTTCTCCCCGCAGTATATACGTCGACATACTGCCGGCTTTCCATGACCACAAGGATCCTTTTTGCAAATCGACCAATGCAAAATCGATCGTCGCATACATGTCTACTTCTCTATTGAGCGACATAACATAGTGTAAAGTGTGCATGGCCGTTTCCGGATTCATATTATAACTCAAACACTCTCTCATTAAACGTACTAAACGCCTGCTTTCACGCTGCGCTTCACGGCTTTGGCCCATGCCGTCGGAAAGCATGACCGCGACCAATCCCGGATGAATATGGAAAATCGCATGCGTGTCACCCGATACCCATGCGGAATTCTTTGCTCTACTGTATATATCATACTCTATTTCATAACGGACTGCCGAACGAAAACGGATTTGTACATGGGCAAACGGATTTTTTTGATCCGTGATCTTTTCCACTTGGAACGGTTCAGAAAAAACATCATATAAAATAGGCAGGACAATCCGTTCACAAAGCAAATATTGCTCTTCATGACTGTGGTTCTTTTGCGCAAAAGAGCAAATGACCACCCGCTCCCCTATCGTATTATTCAGTACATCTATTTGGAAGCATTGGACATGCGCACGCTTAAACTGCTGCTCCAATTCTTCTTCAATGGTTCTAAAGGAGAGTGTCTCATCTTTCATATCCTCCATTAACTTATTCAGATGATTGCTTAAGTCCCTTAATTGCAGGGCAATCATTTTTTTGCCGTGATAAAATTGTCCATTCATTTTATCTGTATAAAGTTGATGATCCAGCTCCTCCAATAATCTTGTAGGCTTTACGCATTTTGCCTTGATTCGCTTTTCCGCCCGGATTTGGTCGGATTCTTTAATGCCGGCCCTTGCAACAAACCAGTCAGCAATCACGGGTTCCATGGCATTTTGCGTTCCCCAGCAGCTATCATAGCGAAAACAACTCATACAAGTGACACATGGTTCAATTTTCCGCACTTCATCCACTGTTTCGGTTGAAGTAAAACGGTCAAACACCAACTCTTTCATAAACAGAACGAAGGTTTGAAAGGATTCGATCTTTTCGGTTGTATGCTCCGTCAACCACTGCTGACGCTGAAGCAACACTTCGTCACGCCTGGGATGGATGGCATCATATAGAAATGTAAACATGCTCTTTGGAAGTGCAAAAAATACAATCCCTGCAATAGCGATGGAAACAAAATACACCGTATCGAGAGGAAGTGTCGCATCATAAAAGAAGAAGAATACGCTTGGAACAATACTTCCCATTACAATTCCGATCCGCCCTGCCCTGCCAAATAGGCCTGCTACCACGCCGGTCATGGCATAAACCGAAATCATCCCAGTAAACGAAAGTTTCGCAACGCCAACCAAAGCTCCTACAATGGTCGCCACCATCGCCGCTATTGGAACGCCGCCCGTAATAGCGGCGATGCAAATCGCTAAATGGAGCAAAAATGGATACATGCCAAAATAAGAGACCACAATGGATTGCATCCCCGTCAACACCATGGCAAGGATGACCAACCCTGCACCTACTCGTTCATAACTCCAACCCGCCGCCCAAAAACGATGCGGTTGAACAAAAAACAGTTTGACAAAGATTGTCATGATGAAGGCCAGTACGACTTCATAGTATATATAAAGTTGGACAATTAAAGGCGGAACTCCTACATGAACGATGCCTTGCCATATAAATTGGCCAGAAAATATGGCTAGCCCCACGGCAATCCCGGTTGGCAGTTTCCAATACTTAAAGCGGACAATCAATTCATACATAACAAGTTGAACCAATAAAATAAATGCTTGTCCCATGCTTAATGTAAATGCTCCAACTAAACCGCCTATAACAACCGTCCACTTCGCGTTTTCATATCTTTGTTTGACAATTGCCCATAAAGGCAATAAAAATGGAACGGCTGCTTCAAACATTACTGCCCGTGATAGGAAAAACGCCAACAAGAGAAAAAAAACATGGATCATGAAACTAGCTTTCTTCATCGCGAACCGTTCCGAGAAACTTAGCCCTGACGCCTTTTCATTCATCATCTCAATATTTGCCAATTTAGACATCCCCTTTTATATAAATAGTGTTAGCGCCAATTATATAAAGAAATGTCTGTAAAATTTGTCTAGTAGTGAAATAATAGAAAAAAAGTGTTCGACGCAATGCCCAATAAGACAACAAATCTTAAATCTTGTCGGAAAAATGAATGAACGCAATTGGGGGCTACTGTTTTCATAGATTCGGATGGTCAATGGAATACAGCGCTTTCAAAAAAGGGGGGATTTGGAGACGTTGAAGTTGTTAAATAACAAAAGGGTCTTGCGATTTTATGGTTCACAGGCTCGATTTTAGTCGTTTTACCTTACTCAAAAATCCTTGCGATTTTCAGCAGGGAGAATGGTGCGATTTTGCATAACGCTAAAGTGAAACTTAAAAAAGACGGATTATGCGGGAACTTCACATAATCCGTCTTACATCTATGTCACACTTTTTCTACGATTAAAACAGACAGCAAACTACCCTCTTCTAGCTCCGCGGCCACCGCGTTTTGACTCAGTTGCACGTTTTAAAGTTGCAAGACGTTCGTCACTATCTTTTAGGAATCGTGCCATTTTTTGCTCAAAATTCTCTTTTGCTGGACCATTGCGATCATTAGAACGATTGTTATCACGACGTGGACGGTGAGGACGTTCAGGACGTTCTGGTCTTTCCGCTTGAGGTTTTGCTTTACGGATTGATAAACCAATTTTACCATCCGCTTCAACATTCATCACTTTCACTTCAACTGCATCTCCGACTTTAAGATGTTCGTTGATGTCTTTAACATAGTTGTCTGCAACTTCACTAATGTGAACCAGGCCTGTTTTGCCATCTGGCAGCTCAACGAATGCTCCAAAATTTGTGATTCCTGTTACTTTACCTTGTACTTTGCTGCCTACTTCAATTGACATAAAAAAAATGCTCCTCCTTAAAATTTAAGCGGCTTAAAAAAGCCAGTTGTCAAATTTAGTATAACGTGCGAAATTAAATCACGTTTATCTTTTATTATAACTAACAAAAAAAGAGTGTCAACAAGACAACTCTTTTTATAACGCACGAAATACACATTTATAATCGTTTAAAAGCGATTTTTTTGCCGCTTTTCATTTTCACTATTTGTACTGTCAGTTCGACTTCTTGTCTTTTTCATCATCGGGAATCGTGAAAATTATTTCTCCATCGTCTGATAAAAAGTATTCTTTACGGGCTAATTTAGCGATATATTCATCATCTTCCAGTTTTGCGATTTGGAGTTCCAACATTTCCTGCTGTTCTTTGATTTCTTCCAATTTAGCGGCAACTTCTTCTTTTTGCTGCTGTTTTTCAGCCAGTCGTCGTTCCTGGGTAATGTACGTGCTTACCAAGAAAACAATCACCGCTGCAGCAATGACGCCAAAAGCAAGCATTCTTCTGCGATAACGGATTTTTTTCTGCTTCTTATATTGCGCTTTGCTGTCTGATGATCGAACATAGTCATTTTCAAGCGTTCGAACATTACTATTTTGATGTTTTTGACGCTTAACCATATTCGTCACCTCCAAAAGTCTCTACATTCTATTATACGTTTAATTCAATTTTTTTTAAAGATTGTCCTTCTAATTTTTACATTAAAATTTACTATATGCCTTTTAAAGAATTTAATATAAATCTTGTAAAAAGGACGCAATAAAAACAAAATTATACGAATAGCTAGTCCAATTATACCCTTTACCACGAAAAAGGTAAATCTTGAGATACCAATTATAGGTCTAATAATGAGGAAAATAAAGACTCGTCCTACAAAACGGAAAAACGGCTGAAAAATTGATTCATACAAAAAGATTCCTAAAATTTGTGCCAATGGGTCAACTAACCGCCACGCTCCACCCTTTACTGTAAATAAAATATAAAATGTAAGGGCTCCTAAAAGCGCCCATACAATAAGCTCTACCCCATAACCCATTTTTCTAAAAATCGATTTGGGGTTTAAAGCGCCTAGTGTAAAGCGAACACAATCGATAATTGCACCCACCAATACTCCACTAAGCGCCATGATTAGTATGCTTACAACTTGATCATTTATGGTCATCCAAATAATTTATGGAGGAAGCCTTTTGATAACCCATTTTCTTCATCATCATACTGCACTAGTTTCACATTTCCTTCTAAAGTCAATAATCCTTTATCCACGTCTAAATGGACAATACGCAGCTCCTCGCCACGAATCAGCAAATGTCCTTGAGCTGTCCGAATATAAAATTCTTCTTGATCAAAACGCTCAATTTCCTTTACGGAAGTCATGTCCATTCTTTTTCGATTGCGCACTGTCACAAGATGGTCACCAGATGTCATAGTGTAACGATTACTTTCTTGATGTAGTGTCATATTGTTCCTCCTTCGCTTCTTTGTGATTGTTCTGTTCACTTTATGCAAAAAAGAAAAGAAGCATGACAACAATTTAGTGTCATGCTCTAGAAATTTATTTAATGTAATATATTCCCATGGTAGTTATTGGAGATTTATTAATAGTTTTTATACTGAGCGGGCGTTCTCCGCTTTTCTAGTCTTCATCATCAATGAATTGGGGTTCGATTTTTTCAAGCCTTTCTTCTTTGAGGATTGTGAACATCTTGGCCGCTTCTTCTTTGCGGACGTTTTCCCGCAAGTCTTCTACACGTGCCGTTACAATTTTTTGGCCGAAACGGATTGCCAGCTCGTCGCCTACTTTCACTGCAGAACCTGCTTTTGCTACCTTTCCGTTAATTGTAATTCTTCCTTGGTCCGCTACTTCCTTAGCCAATGTACGTCTTTTGATTAATCGCGAGACTTTTAAAAATTTATCTATACGCATTTATTGGTTCTCCTTTTTTTCTAACACTTTTGCTTCCTGCCAAAAAGCATCTAATTGCTCTAATGTGAAGTCCTGGAATTCTGCTCCGCTGTTAACCACTTTTTCTTCGACATAGAGGAATCTTCGTGCGAATTTTGCGTTTGCATGAATCATTGCTTCTTCTGGAGAGATTTTATAGAAACGGGCAATATTCACAATCGTAAATAATACGTCGCCCAGTTCATCCAAACGGCTGGCAGGGTTTCCGTTTGTTACTTCTTCTTTGAATTCATTCCATTCCTCGATAAACTTCTCCCAAGCGCCATCCTCATTCGGCCAGTCAAATCCGACCGACGCCGCTTTCTTCTGGTAATTATAAGCAGTTTGAAGAGAGGAAGCTGCACGATACTCTCCTTTTAGGAGTGAACCTGTTTGTTCCCCTTTTTCTTGTTTTTTGATCGCATTCCAGTTGGCGACCACTTCGTCTGCATCCTGAACCGATACATCCCCGAAAACATGAGGATGTCTGCGAATCATTTTCTCGCTGATTGAAGCAAGTACTTCTTCCAGGTTGAAGTAGCCGCTATCTTCACCAATTTGGGCATGTAAAAAGACTTGCAGCAATACATCACCCAGTTCTTCTACCATCCCGAAATCGTCTTCTTCATCAATGGCTTGCAAAAACTCATGCGCTTCTTCAAGCAAATACTTTTTTAAGCTTTCATGCGTTTGTTTTTGATCCCACGGACAGCCATTTGGTCCACGCAATGTTGCCACAATTTTTCGGAAGGTCCTCCAATCGCGAAGTGCCTCCAAATCATCTTCAACGGGTGGAACGTAAAGAGTTGTCAGGTTGTTTACTTCTACTGATTGATCCAGTTCATATAAAGGAACGGTCTTTAAGCTTTCTGCTGATGAACCTGCTGCTGTCACAATTGTCACCGGATAATCATCACGATATTTTTCCATCAAGGAAAGTTTTACCTCCGATGCGCTGAATACGTCATAGACTTGCGCAATTAAGACATGAGATTGCATGTTTACATCGTGGATTGAAAAACTTGTCCCATCCAACAATTGAAATCCATCGATTGGATCGATTTTCAAAGCCCCGAAAATCGGGTCCAAGAAACTTTGGCCCCCCTCTATTTTAAGGGATATCTTGCCCTGTTTCTCTGCCTCGATTAATAATTGCACCGTTTGCTCGGCAACCAAAGGATGTCCCGGAACCGCATACATCACCGGTTCCGCTTCTGCAGCTTCAATTAGCGTTTCTGCAATTTCCTCATAAACAGGAAAAAAGGTATCGTGTTTTTCATATACGCTATCAAAGCTCTCAAATTGAATTCCTTCTTCTTGCAGTTCAGCAATTACCGGATGATCCATTGTTCGAACATAGATTTTTTGCGCGGACTTCAACTTTTTATAAACGCCTATCTGCAGCTGATCAAGCTCTGCTGCCCCTAGGCCAATAACCGTTAACTGATGCATATGTTCACCTTATTTCTTCTTTTTATTTAATAATAGCTGATATGCAGCCATTCTTCGCCCAAAAGGCAATAAGAACCATTCTTTTTCTGCCAGCATTCGTGATTTTGCAACAATCGTTAAAAAGACAAATGCACCTGCCGCTATTAAACATCCTCCAATGATGACTGCACCGGTTCGCCCAGAAAGAAGATTTGCGGAAAATTTCATGAGATTTTCCAGAACAACAACCGCTATAATCATGCTTCCGCTGGCAATAATTAATTTTATGTAGAATTCCCGACTTGCGAGCTTTACCGTTAATAACTTTTTTAAATAGACAATCAACAATCCGGCACAGATGAATAGTCCCAAATTGCTTGCAATCGATGCGCCCAATACATTTATTTTTGAAATCAATAAGTGATTGCCTAGTGCTTTTAATATAATTGCTCCTAATAGGATGAATGCCGGTATTTTTAATCTATTCATCCCTTGCAGCATGGCGGTAAACGTTAAGATAATTGATAGCGGGATAATCTGCAATACATAAACCATTAATACCTCTGATAATGCATTTGTTTCAAACAACATGGTATTCACATATGGCATAACAATGACCAACCCTACGGAAGCAGCTACACCCAATATTAGAGAAACGCGGTAAGTCAATTGAATAAATGGTGTTGCTCCACGGCCATTTTGTTTTTTTGACTGGTAGGCAACCAAAGGGACTATTGCGAGGGAAAGCGAAGAAGCAATCACGACCCCAAGCTGGACAAGAGGCTGCCCTCGATCATAAATGCCCTTCATTTCCATTGCTTCAATCTTGCCAAGCCCGTTATCCAGCAGAATGGAATATACCGTAAAAGAATCAATCAACTGAAAACAGAGCAACAACAAACTACTCATGCTAACACTGAGACTTAAAATCGTAACTTCCTTTAGAATCGGCCACTTTCGTTCTTTTTTGGCTGCCTTCTTTGGAAGAATATTTGATTTTCTCATGTAATAAAGCAATAAAATAACTCCTGCGATTTCACCGACCACTGTACCAAAAATGGCTGCATTTCCCGCTGCATAGAGTGATTTGTTGGTCTCCATGATGACAACGGAGCCGATTAAAATGACTGCTACTCGAATCGACTGTTCAAATATTTGCGCATAAGCAACTGGTTTCATTTCCGCTTTCGCCTGAAAGCTCCCTTTCAGCAATGCCAAAATGGGCATAAAGAGCGTCACAAAGGAACCTGTCCTAAGTAAAGAAGCCAGCTGTTCATCGCCCATCATTTTTGAAAGGAATTCCGCACCGAAAAATAATCCAATAAAAAAGAGTAGAGAAAGAATCGTTAAATAGTGAAAGACCGTTCGAGAGATTAAACTTTTCCTTTGTTCTATATCTTGGTAAATTTCGGCATCCGCCAGCATTTTGGAGAGAGCGACAGCAAATCCCCCCGAAGTCCACACAACAAAGAATGCAATAAAAGGATATACTTGCTGATAAATATAAAAGCCTTGATCTCCTACTAGATTTTGAAAGGGTACCCGGTAAACCGCGCTTAACACTTTAACGATCAAAGCAGCTATTGTTAAAAGCAGGGCCCCCTTCATATACCCTTTCATCCCAAAATTGTTTCCCATTTTATTCTAATCCCCCATTATATAGCCACTATTATATCATGCATGATAAGAAAAGCGGAGGCGGCTTGTTCAGCTCCGACACAACTGGAAGAACCGACAAAAGGACGCTCTTTGTCCTTGCGGGCGGTTCTGAAGTTGTCGAGGAGCTAGCCGCCGCAGCTAGACATAAAGAAAAGCGGAGAACGCCCTCTAGCTCCGAAAAGTGCTGGCCGACAACAACGCCACATCCTATGGCATTGTCGGCACTTGCACATCCATGTGCGGCGGAAGAACCGACAAAAGGACGCTCTTTGTCCTTGCGGGCGGTTCTTCCGCCGCAGCTAGACATAATGAAAAGCGGAGAACGCCCGTTTAGCCTCGATAACCGTTGGAGGGACCTGACGAGTGTGCTCAACACACGTGGGAAGGTACCGAAACGGTCGAGAGGCTGGCGTTCGCAGCTAGACATAAGAAAAGCGGAGGAGCCGGCATTTTCAGCGAGACACCAAAAAACGCCTCCTTCCTGAAGAGACGTTTTTCACTTGCTTTTAGTTTTCCATTTGTTTTGCTAGAAAATTTGCCGCTGTTTCAGCTGCTTTTTGTTCTACGTCGCTGATAAAGTGAACTTTCGAAAGCAGATATACTGCACCTATCGCATCACCGTTCGTAATAATCGGAGCAACACAATATGACTTTACTTGTTCGAATTGACCAGGAACAAGTTCAATAGTTGTTTCATTTTTTTCCATAATAACCGAACGCTGCTTCATAAATTCTTCGGCAAACGTTGATAAACGACGATTGGAATAGTCTTTTTTGGACAAACCAGACACAGCAACCATTTCATCACGATCGCTAATTAACGCTGGCGTTCCAATTGTCTCATATAAGGAGTCGACATATTCTTTTGCAAATTCGCCTAAATCATTTATCGGTGAATATTTTTTTAAGATAACTTCGCCTTCACGGTCTGTATAAATCTCTAAAGGATCTCCTTCACGAATGCGCATCGTTCTTCGAATTTCCTTGGGAATTACAACACGACCTAGATCATCAATTCTACGGACAATTCCTGTTGCTTTCATCTAGCTGCCTCTCTTTCAGAATCAATTTTTCATGTACAGTGATAGTATGGTTTACAATTCGGCAATGTATGCAAAAAATGTATAAACAACATAAAAAGCGCAGAACGTCCGTAAAATCAACTTATTCTTTTTTGGCATTCTTAATAATTTCGACCGTTTTCTCCAGCACTTCAAAAGGAGGGATCTTGCCGCATTTTTTCTGATCCACGGTAACGATTAATTTTCCTTCATCCATTCCAAACCCAACGGCCCGTTCGAACTTCATGGACTCCGAAACAATGACGCTGCCATCGACTTTCGCCGTACCTTCCTCGGATAAATAAATGGAGATGACGCTTTGTTTTTCTTTAATCGCTGTTATTCCGGCTTCAAGCGCCCATACTTTCATGCGGGCAATGCGCAGCAGCTTCTCCGTTTCCACCGGCACATCACCGAATCGGTCAACTAATTCATCCCAGATTTCATCAAAGTCTTCAATACGCTCCATGGCTTTAATGCGTTTGTACATCTGGATTTTTTGATAGCTATCAGGAATATAAGAATCGGGAATATACGCATCAATCTGCAAGATGATTTCCACGTCGCGCTCTTCTTCCCTTACTTCCCCTGTACGGCGTTCTTCAATGGCTTCTTCAAGCATTTGCGAATATAAATCGAAGCCGACAGAGTCGATAAATCCATGCTGCTGGGCTCCTAAAAGGTTGCCGGCACCACGAATGGACAAATCACGCATGGCAATTTTGAATCCTGAACCCAACTCCGTAAATTCTTTGATCGTTTGCAGCCTTTGTTCCGCCACATCCGTCAGCACTTTATCGCGCTGATACATGAAATAGGCATAAGCAACACGATTGGAACGCCCTACCCGTCCACGAAGTTGATAAAGCTGCGATAATCCCATTCGATCGGCATCATGAACAATTAACGTATTAACGTTTGGAATGTCCACACCTGTTTCGATAATGGTTGTTGTCACAAGAACATCGTATTCGCCGTCCAGGAAATTCAGGATAATTGATTCCAATTGGGATTCGGTCATTTTCCCATGGGCAAAGCCGACGCGTGCGTCCGGTACAAGCATTTGGATTTCTTCTACTTTTCTTTCCATATCTTCTACACGGTTATATAAGTAAAACGTCTGTCCTCCGCGCGCCATTTCTCTTTCGATGGCCTCGCGTACAAGCGCTCCGTTGTATTCCATGACATATGTTTGCACAGGGAAACGATTTTGTGGTGGTGTTTCAATAACCGATAAATCCCTTACTCCCACCATGGACATGTGCAATGTACGAGGAATCGGCGTTGCCGTTAATGTCAGCACATCCACATTTGTCTTTAATTGTTTGATTTTTTCCTTATGGGTAACGCCAAACCGTTGTTCTTCATCCACAATCAACAAGCCCAAATCGCGGAAAACAAGATCTTTTGATAAGATTCGATGCGTTCCAATAACAAGATCAACCGTTCCATCTTTTAGACCTTTAATGGTTTCAGACTGCTGTTTCTTTGTACGGAAACGGCTTAACAATCCAACATTAATCGCATAATCTTCAAAACGTTCCTGGAATGTTTCAAAATGCTGTTGAGCCAAAATGGTAGTCGGCACTAAAAAGGCAACCTGTTTACCATCCATGATCGCCTTAAAGGCAGCACGAATGGCCACTTCCGTTTTTCCGTAACCCACATCCCCACAGACAAGGCGATCCATCGGGCGCTCCCTTTCCATATCTCGTTTCACTTCAAGAATGGAGCGTAATTGGTCTTCTGTTTCTTCATAAGGGAAGGCATTTTCAAAAGAACGCTGTTCATCCGTATCCGGAGAGAAGGCATATCCTTTCTCTGCCTCACGTTTCGCATAAAGCTTGATGAGATCATCAGCAATGTCTTGTACAGCAGAAGATACCTTCGCTTTTGCCTTTTTCCATTCCGCGCCGCCAAGTTTATGAAGTTTTGGCTCTTTTCCTTCAGAAGCCACATATTTTTGGATTAAATCGATTTGATCCACCGGAACATATAATTTATCATCTGCCCGATACCTGATGTGAAGATAATCTTTATGCGTACCGTTCACTTCCAGCGTTTCGATGCCTATATATTTCCCAATACCATGATGCGTATGTACGACATAGTCACCTGGCTTGATTTCCGTATAGCTTTTAATACGCTCCGCATTGGACATTTTTTGCGATCGGCGGTTTTTCCGCTTTGCCTGCTGTTTAAATAATTCATCATCCGTTACAACGGCAATTTTCTGAAGAGGCAATTCAAATCCTGCATTCAGGACACCATCCACAATATAAATACCTGCTTCAGCAGGCGTTCCTAGCAAACTATGAATACCATATTCCTCTAGCATACTTTGTACTTTATGCACCCGGTCATTTCCATCTGCAACAAAAAGAACCGTAAACTTATCTTGGATCCATCGCTCTACCTCGTTTTGCAGAAGAGCAATTTGCCCGTGGAACTGCTGCATCGGCTTGCAGGAAATATTGGTCGTCTTTTTAAAGCGTATGCCTGAAAACGTTCGTGCAAAAAGAGCAAAATAAAGTTTCTGCTGCTTAAGCATGGCGTTTATTTCCTTAAAGGAGAATGATGGCTTCACGTCATGGACCATTTTCCCTTCTTCGATTAACGAAATAAACCAGTCTTCTTCTTCGCGTTCCCACGCATCCATCACTTCCTGAATGCGTCCCAATTCATCGAATAAAACGATGCCATTGTCATCAAAATAGTCGCCTAAATAAGATGAATCTTCATATAGCAGTGACCCATATTTGGTTACATGGTCCGGAATATTCCCTTGCTTCAGCATTTCAATGTCGGACTGGATATTTTGATAAAGAAGCTCTTGAACTTCTTGCTTCTTGATTTTTTTCAGGCTTTTCCCTAGAGCACTTTCAAGCCGTTCTGCCAATGCCGCTCTTTGCTCGGTAGTCAACAGCACTTCGGCAGCCGGCAGGATTTCAACCGAATCCAGTTTTTCGATCGAACGCTGGTCATCGGCTGAAAATGTACGGATTGAATCAATTTCCGTATCAAAAAGCTCAATACGAATAGGTGACTCTGCATAAGGCGGGTAAATATCCAATATCCCCCCACGTAATGCAAACTCACCTGGCGTTGTCACCATTTGGCCCCTTGTATAGCCCATCGCGACTAATTGAAGCAGCCAATTTTCAATATCAATATCTTTCCCTATTGCAGCTTCCAAAAAGTTATTTTCCCACTGCTTGGGAGGAGTCATGATTTTGCGCATACCTGCAATCGGGATGACATAAATTGCTTTTTCTTTTTTCACAAGATGTGCCAAAGCGGCAATACGCGCTGCTTTTAACTCAGGTGAAGCAGTTGTTATCTCTGCCGCTATAAACTCATCAGCAGGATAATAATGAACCATCTCCTCGCCTACAAGCGATGCCAAATCATCGACCAATTTTTGTGCCTGCAATAAATTCGGAGATAAAATATAAAGCGGTTTCTTTAGTTCCTCAAAGATGGATTGAATAAATACAGGCCTTGCACTTCCGGTTAAACCCGTAATCAGTTGTGAATCATAATTTTTTTCACCAATTTGTTCAATGAATGTATTTATATGTTTATCTTGAGAGAATAGTTGATGAAAAACGTTCATTCTTAGATCCCCCTTTCAGAGTCTTTATATGTAATGATTTTAAGAAAGTCCCAAGCTGCTTAGCCAGATAGATTATTGGAAATGACAAAAGCGGAAAAAGCGGGTGGCATTTTTGTAGCCGCCCACTTTTTCGCCTATTTCGCAACTGGCTTTGCTTTCTATGCATTTCATGAACATGGCATGATGACTTCCATTCTTTATTGAAGCCATTTTTTCAGTGCATAATAGTCGGGGAACTGTCTTAATGAGTCTTCACAATGTTCACAAATCGAATGCACTGTTGTATCACCTTGCTCATTTTTTTCAATATAATCGTCAATTTCCCCTACTTCGAATAAATGCAACTTACGAATCGTATCATCCCCATCAAAGGGCAATGTTCCCATTTCTGTTTCACAATGACGACAACGATAACGAACAGGCATTAGATCGTCCTCCTTTAAGTATGTAAACAAGCTTCTTGTTACTACTCAAAGTATTGACCTATTTTTGCCTAATTATGCATCAATGATATAGTACGAGGCTGATTTATGATTGTCGCTAACATCTTAAAATCAATCTATGTTTTCTACTGAGTGGCATTAAATTCAGACATTACGTCCAAAAATTTCTTGGATAATGACGCTTCCACAGCAGCAACGGTTTTTCCAATGGCCTGTTCAATCACTGGATCATCTTCTTTTGAAAACTTCGACAAGACATAGTCGGCTACCTTCATACCTGCAGGCGGACGGCTGATTCCCACTCGGATTCGATTGAATTCTTGTGTTCCCAAATGCTGAATAAGCGATTTAATGCCATTATGCCCACCAGCACTTCCCTTTTGGCGCAAACGTAATTTGCCTGTTTCCAAGTCCAGATCATCATATATGACAATAATGTCTTCAATGGCAACATCAAAGTAGTCCATCAAGGGGCGCACACTTTCTCCCGATAAATTCATATATGTTAAAGGCTTTAGTAAAATGACTTTTCCTTCTGGGCGATGGACACTTGCAAACATCCCGTTAAATTTCATCTGAGTTAAAGGAGCATCCCATTTTTCCGCTAATGCATCAATGCATTCAAATCCAATATTATGGCGTGTATGTTCGTATGTTTTTCCCGGATTTCCCAATCCAATAATTAACTTCATGATTTTTCATCCTTTTTTCACTAATCATAAATATTTTACCATACAGCGTGTTGAAAAAGGAAAAGCTAGTAACGTCTATGTAGCCTTTTTATTTTTAAGGGATAACAAACCAAAGAAAAGAGCCCGGAATTAACTTCCGCGCTCCGGATGATTTCTTTCGTGTCCGTAAAGGATTTGATTATTATTAACTTTGGGATTCAGGCGCTTCCGTTGCCTTCACATCGGCATTATCCGTATCCTCTTGGCCGGCTGTATCATCACTTACAACAACTGGCGGCGTGACTGAAGCAAGTATATCATCATCATCACTTGCAATTTGATACGGGATACGGTCCCTTACTTCTGCAACTGACAAGGAGTCGCCAATACCCAAGCTAGAAACATCCACTTCGATTGTTTCCGGAATTTCTGTAGGTTTTACTTTAATCTTTAAGTCGCGAACCGGCTGCATTAATACGCCGCCCTCTTTCACGCCTGCAGATACTCCAACGATTGTAACTGGCACTTCCATTTCCAGTTCTTCTGACATGTCAATCGATAAAAAGTCGACATGTTTTACTGTGCCTTTAAGGGCATCGCGTTGAACTTCGTTTAATACAGCATTGACCTGCTTGCCATCCAATTGGATTTTAAATACGGCTGTTTGCCCGTGCTGTTGTACCACTTTTGCTGTTTCTCTATAATCAAGGATGACAGGTGTATTTTCAATATTAAAACCATAAATGACAGCAGGGAGCTTGCCCTCGTTTCGAAGTGTCGTTAAATTTGAGCGAGCGCCCGCCTGTCTTTTTTCAGCTTCCAAAATAATATCCATAAAATCTCCTCCTAATTGACTGTTCTTTTCTGTAAGTATTCCTTTTTTTACAGAATGCTAAACTTTTCAGTTGAAAAAGGTTGTTCGAATGGAGGTTTATTTGAAACGAAATGGTGATGGAGATAATGAAAAAAAGCATATATGTTTCGCGTCATATATGCTCTAATTTACTCGCAATATTCGATATAACCCAGAAGATCCAGGTCCAGTCAGGAGCCGAAAAATTGAATCCTGCGATAATGGGAAGGTTTGTACGGAAATATGGAAATAAAATGAAAAGACAAGGCGGAATCCGCCTTGTCTTTAGTAAACTTCCATTAATCAAATAACGTACTAACTGATCTGTTTTCGTAAACACGAGAAATCGCTTCAGCCATTAAGTTGGCTACGGAAAGTTGTTTCACTTTCGGAGATAATTTCTCTTCAGAAAGTTGAATTGTATTTGTTACGACTAATTCCTTAATCGCGGAGTTTTCAATTCGTTCAATCGCAGGACCAGATAATACAGGGTGAGAACAGCAAGCGTATACTTCTTTCGCTCCCGCTTCAATCAAGGCATTGGCACCGATTGTAATCGTACCTGCCGTATCAATAATATCATCAATTAAAATACAAATTTTCCCTTCAACATTCCCGACGATATTCATTACTTCCGCTACGTTTGGTTTTGGACGACGTTTATCGATAATAGCGATTGGCGCTTTTAAACGTTCTGCCATTTTACGTGCACGTGTCACACCACCGTGGTCTGGAGATACAACAACAACATCTTCAGAGTGAAGCTCTTTTGATTTGAAGTATTCAGATAGGATTGGAACCGCTTGTAAATGGTCGATTAGAATATCGAAGAAACCTTGGATTTGTGGAGCATGCAGGTCCAGTACGATTACTCGGTCAGCACCGGCAGTTTCCAGTAAATTCGCCACTAATTTTGCAGTGATTGGCTCACGGGCTTTTGCTTTACGGTCTTGACGAGCATATCCATAATACGGCATAACCACGTTAATTGTACGGGCGGAGGCACGTTTTACAGCGTCAATCATGATTAGTAGTTCCATCAGGTGTTCATTAACAGGGGCGGATGTGGATTGAACAATAAATACGTCACAGCCACGGATGCTTTCTTCAATGCTGATTTGAACTTCTCCATCACTGAAATGTTTTACAGATGATTTACCAAGCTCTACTCCCATTAAATCAGCAATCTCGTGTGCTAATGGATAATTGGAATTCAAAGAAAAAATTTTTAATTTTGAGTCTGCGTATTGATACGGCATGATGGCCTCCTAATAATTATACAAATTTATTTTAATTTCTTTACATAATCAAGTTTGTTTTCTTGTCGTGAACGTGCGATGCCTAATGCCTCCGCCGGAACATCATTTGTAATCGTTGAACCAGCTGCAATAAACGAACCTTCACCCAACGTGACTGGTGCTACTAAATTTGAATTGCATCCTACAAATACATCATCTTCGATAACGGTTTGATATTTATTTTTACCATCATAATTGACCGTAATAGACCCACAGCCGATATTTACATTGTTTCCAACTTCCGCATCGCCAATGTAGCTTAAATGAGAAACCTTTGTTTCATTGCCTAAAGTGCTTTTCTTCACTTCAACGAAGTTTCCGATTTTCACTTTGTTTCCTAATTGTGAATCCGGGCGCAAATGAGCAAATGGACCGACAGCAGTATCTTCTCCTACTATACTATTTGTGACAACCGAATTCTGTATAGTTGTTCGGTCACCAATTTTACTATTTGCAATAGTAGAATTTGGCCCTATAATACAATCCTCGCCAATGACTGTAGCGCCTTCGATTACTGTACCTGGTTTAATCACCGTATCGCGGCCAATTTGTGCATCTGCACTAATGTTGGTAGATGACGGATTAATGATTGTGACGCCGTTTCTCATGTGCATCTCGTTAATGCGGGAACGCATGATTTCTTCGGCTTGCGATAATGCAACACGATCATTTACACCTAATGTTTCATCAAAGTTTTCACAAATATAGGCAGAAACGACTTCTCCCTGTTGTTGTAAAATCTCAATGACATCCGGCAGATAATATTCACCTTGCGCATTTTCATTGTTAACCAATTTTAACGCTTCGAACAATGCTTTATTATCAAAGCAGTAAGTTCCTGTGTTAATCTCGTTCACTAATTTCTGTTCTTCCGTCGCATCTTTTTGCTCCACAATTTGAGCAACTTGGTTATCTTGATCACGAATTACTCGACCATATCCTGTCGGATTGTCTGCAATTGCGGTTAAAATTGTTGCTTTTGCTTTTTGATCTGCATGATGCTCAAAAAGCGCTTTCATTGTTTCAGGTCGAATTAATGGCGTATCGCCACAAACAACAAGTGTCGTACCTTCCAATGAACCTAGAATACTTTCCGCCTGAATCACGGCATGAGCCGTTCCAAGCTGTTGTTCTTGAAGGACATATTCACTCTTTTCGCCAAGCTGTTCTTTTACTTTTTCTGCGCCATGGCCAACAATCGTTACAATTCGATTTACATCCAATGTGTGAATGTTATCGGCTACATGTTCTACCATCGGCTTTCCGCATACTGGGTGTAGTACCTTATATAATTTGGACTTCATACGAGTTCCCTGACCAGCAGCCAAAATTACTGCATAAATGTTCGTCATCTTAAGTCCTCCAATTTTGTACATATTCTCTTATGACTATATAGTAAATTCACGGAATTTTCAAGGTTTCCAGACTTGATAAATCTATGACAATACTTGCTAAAAGCATCATCCTGCTACAGTTTTTAGCCACGAAGTATACTTCGACAGCGATTTTATAGTTTCTTTTTGTACTCAAATAAAAAAGAGCCCACTCGCAGCGAGTAGCTCTATTCTTTCTTACAAACTATGCATTTGCTTCTTCAAGTTGCAATACTTCTTCTTCACTAGAAGCGTGATAAGCAGCAAGTACAACCTCTTGAAGTTTATTTCGCGTATCAGAGTTAATAGGGTGCGCAATATCACGGAATTCTCCGTCTGGCGTCCGCTTGCTTGGCATTGCAACAAATAAGCCATTGTTTCCATCAATTACTCGAATATCATGAACGACAAACTCATCGTCTAGAGTAATCGAAGCAATTGCTCGCATGCGACCATCCGTTTGAACACGTCTTAATCTAACGTCAGTAACTTCCATTCTTTCATTCACTCCTCTCTTCTCAGATGCCTTTAAACATATGATTCTACAAAGTTTCCAATAATCCTTCTTTTTTTATACAAAAATTTGAAAAATTATAAAAGTTTTTATTGAAGAGCGGAGGCGGCTCGTTTAGCTCCGAAAAAAACTGGAGACTTCTGACAAGCATGCGCTTAGCACGCGTGGGAAGAAGTTGAAGTTTTCGAGGAGCTAGCCGCCGCAGCTAGACATTGAAGAGCGGAGAACGCCCGTTTAGCTCACAAATAAAAAAGACGGAGGCAAATTAGCATCCGTCTTTTTCCATTATTCTACTACTGCGATGACTTCAATTTCTACTTTTACATCTTTAGGCAGTCTAGCAACTTCCACTGCCGAGCGTGCTGGTTTATGGTCGCCAAAATGGCTGGCATACACTTCATTCATAGCCCCGAAATCATTCATGTCCCCAAGGAATACAGTAGTTTTTACTACTTTTTCCAATGAACTTCCTGCTTCGGCTAAAACAGCTTTTAAATTTTCGAAAACCTGGTTTGTTTGTGCCACGATGTCGCCCTCTACCAATTCGCCGGAAGCTGTTAGTGGAATTTGGCCGGAACTGTAAAAAATTCCGTTAACAACGATTCCTTGTGCATATGGTCCGATTGCTGCTGGTGCGTTTGTTGTTGATACTGTTTTCATATTATGTTCTCTCCTTTAGAAAATAGTTTCCTTCACTTAAAGCAATAGTACGATCTTTTTCATTGACAGCATGAAGTTTAACTAAAGAATAATAATCATCTACAAGCGTTTCGCCCGCATGCTCGGCTTCCACTAATACAGCAATGCCGGCAAGTTCACAGTCAAACTCCTCAAGCAGATTTTTCATGCCATTCATCGTACCGCCAACTTTCATAAAATCATCCGTTATTAGGACACGTTGGCCGCTCTTCATGCTTCGTTTGGAAAGCACCATTGTCTGAATGCGACGGGAAGATCCAGAAACATAATTAATACTTACAGTGGAACCTTCTGTTACTTTACTGTCTCGACGGACTACGACGACCGGAATATTTAAATGCCGGGCAATTGAATGGGCGATCGAAATCCCTTTCGTTGCGACCGTCATAATGACGTCGATTTGCTGATTGGCATAGATGCTTGCAAAGACTTTTCCGACTCTATTCATTAATTCTGGATTTCCAAGTAGATCTGTCATGAACAAATAACCGCCTGGCAGCAGTCGATCTGATTGACTAAGTTCAGTAATCAAAGTCTGAATAATCTCTTTTACTTCTTGATCAGACGTTTTGGGAATATACTTTACTCCCCCGGCTGCACCGGGAACTGTCATCAGCATCCCAATTCCTTTTTCTTCAAACGTTTCTTTTACAATCGCTAAATCTTCACTAATGGAGGATTTTGCAGATTGATAAGTCTCGGAAAAATAAGTTAGGGGGATTAGCTGATGTGGATGCTCAAGTAAATAATAAGTCATATCAACAAGGCGTTCGCTACGCTTCCATTTCATCAATTACCCTCCAAGCTATAAATGAACTGCAAGTTTGATTGCAGACGTTCAAGGTTTTTAGTTATCAAGTGCATCTTCGTGTATTGAATAAACTTAAATACGAATATTTTATAGAAAAAGTAACATAAATATACGCATTTAGGCAAGTGAATTACTTTCACCTAACAACCGAACCGCGAAGACTTCATCACAAAAACCTCTTAAGCCGTTATATACTCTTCCCATTCTTGATTCATTATCTACAAGGCCAAAAACGGTCGGCCCGCTGCCGCTCATCAAGACGGCATCGGCTCCAAATCGCTTCATTTGCTCCTTGATCATCACTACCTCAGGGTGCAGCTTGAAAGTCACTGATTCCAGCACATTTCCGATGGAGTTGCACATTAGGCGGTAATCATTGCGCTCAATTGCCTGAAGCATTTGGTGTGTATTAGGATGTTCAATTTCATCAATCTTAAGTCCCCCATAAACTTGGGCTGTTGAAACACCGATTTTAGGTTTTGCCAGTACTACCCAACACGTTGGAGGAGCCGGCAGTTTTTGAATCTTTTCTCCACGGCCGGTTGCCAATGCAGTTCCTCCGTAAACGCAAAATGATACATCCGAGCCAATTTTGGCACCTAATTCCGCAATCGTATCAATCGAGAGGTTTAATCTCCATAATCTATTTAACCCTTTTAATGTAGCTGCCGCATCGCTGCTCCCTCCAGCAAGACCGGCAGCTACCGGTATTTCTTTTTCAATCGAAATGGTAACGCCTTCGGAAATATCATATGTATCCTTTATAAGTTGAGCTGCTTGGTATGCAAGATTGCGGTAATCAGTAGGTATAAACCCATTCGTGGAAATAATTTTTATTAACCCATCCGTCCGGGATTCAAGGCCGATTCGATCCGCTAAATCGACTGTTGTCATCACCATTTCCACTTCATGATAATGATCGGGCCTTTTATATAATACGTCCAAAGTTAAATTAATCTTCGCTGGTGCTTTTACGTAAAGCATACAGTGTCCTCCTCAGGTGCCATTCACTCTTCATCGCAAAATGGTCTTAATTCTTCCATCTATATTACCATATCATCGAACCCTACCGCGAGCTCATATACTCTACAAAGATGAAGCAAACTTAATGGGATCGGAATATGCTGGACACTGTTATTCCCCGTAAAAGAATAAAAGCCAATAGATCCCGAAGGAACTATTGGCATAATGTCAACAACTACTTATTAAGATTGTTTTGGTTTTGCTGTGCTAGGCCTTCTTCGGCCATTTGAATTGCGCGCTTTACCATATTACCTGCATCACGTGATTTAATTCCGCCCCAGCCTTCACGTTCGACTACATCATAAAATCCGAGTTCCTTGGCAATCTCTTCTTTTAGACGACTCGACATGATACCTCTTCTTCTGGCCATGCAGTTTTGCCTCCTTGTAAATAAGTAGGTTGACATTCTTAGTATGTGCCGGGAAAAATAAAAAACACTCAGAAATTGAGTGTTTTAATAAACCTTATAGTGACTATTTCGCGATGGCAACTTGCACATCATCCAAAAATGTAATTTCCACTGCTTCTGTTAAAATATCTGTGTAGCTATAAGAAACGCGTTTACAAGCGTTATCTTCCTGATCGAGCTCTACGACAAATACTGCGTGATAAGTATCACTTAGTACGCCATCACACTCAACCGTTTTCTTGCGACCTCCGTTTGCTTTTAATCGCAAACGTTTACCCAAATTACAATCTAGAGACTTCTTAATGTCAGCTAACGTTTTTGGCACTTCGCATACACCTCACTAATTACAATTATAGCCCATCTTTTTATAATTGTCAATAGGGTACAATATTTTATCAGCAGACAAATATCTTTGTCAACTTATTTTCTATAAAAAAACAATTCATTTTATAGATTATAGATTTGTGTTCAAATTATTTTCCTTTGCCAAAGTGAGGATATAGTGCATCCGCCAACACTCCGAATTCTTGAATGGATAGAGTTTCTCCTCTTCTGCTCGGCTCCACACCTGCTTTTTCAAGGGCCTCCAGAATGAGCTCTTTCTTCTCTTTGCCGGATGTCAGCCCGGATTGCAGGTTATTTAGGATGGTTTTTCTGCGTTGCGCGAATGAGGCTCTTGTTACCTCAAATAAGAAATCTTCATTCAGCACTTTCACAGGCGGCTCACTATGCTTGATTAAACGAATAACAGCTGAATCCACATTTGGCTGCGGCATGAAGACTGTTTTCGGTACTACCATTGCCACTTCAGCCGTGACATAGTATTGAATCGCGATGGACAAGGATCCATACTCTTTTGTCCCTGGTTTTGCCGTAATGCGGTCCGCCACTTCTTTTTGCATCATTACCACAAATCCTCGGATAGGAAGGCGGTCATTCAACAATTTCAGCAAAATAGGAGTTGTCACGTAATATGGCAAGTTTGCCACAACCATAATATCTTCTATACCTGGCATTTCTTCTTCGATAACTTTTTTAACATCCGCCTTTAATATATCTGAATGCACAATTTTCACATTATCATACGGACTTAGCGTATCTTCCAGAACCGGCAATAATCGTTGGTCGATTTCAAACGATACCACTTTCTTTGCCGCACGAGCCAGATGTTCGGTTAATGCGCCGATTCCCGGACCCACTTCAATGGCACCGCTTTCGTCTGTTAAGTCCGCATGGCTTACTATATTACGTAAAATATTTGGGTCGATTAAAAAGTTTTGACCCAAACTTTTTTTAAACGAAAAGCCGTATTTATTTAAAATCTCCTTCGTCCGAATAGGCGTTGCGATATCTTTATTCATTTTGATCCTCCTGATCTAGTTGAGCTACTGCTTCACCAAACTGTACGGCAGTTATTTGGAACATGGCAAGGCGTTTATGTAGTTGTTTACCATTTGTCATGCCGATATTCAGGATTTCGCCTAAACGGTTGCGTCGATCCTTGGATTTTGGATGTCCGATCAAGCGAGCCAATAGTAAATCTTCCATTGTAATCTCTGTTTCCGTCTTTAAATTCGGATTTGGGGTATACACTGCCCCCAAAGCTTCCCGAATATCTTCATCGTGTGCATGCTCAATTCCAAGACCTTTGCCGTTTTTGGCGATTGTTTTCTCTTTGGCCAAAAATGCATGCTTTACGCCGGGAACGCGTTCTTCAATAATTGCGCGTATGCGACGGCCGGGGTAGTCGGGATCAGTAAAAACAATAACTCCGCGCTTGGCATGTGCATGTGCAATGCGACGAATTGTTTCCTCGGAAATAGCCGAACCGTTTGTCTCTATTGTATCTGCATTCACCGCTCTTTTAATCGCGGTTGTATCATCTTTTCCTTCTACTACGATGATTTCTTGTATATCCAAACATATACCTCTTTTCCAACACAATCTCTAAATATCATACCATGATTGCCTCTCCAACAAAATAAAGACGGATTTCCGAAGACGGTTGAATCTTCGTTCCCAGGAACGAAAACCTTAGTGATTGCTTTGGCATTTTCCCTTTCAAGCGCAGGAAAGGAGGTGCCCCCAATTTTTGAGGCACCTCCCTTAAAACTTTATATATAACTTTTGTTAACTTACTAGATTTATTTTAAAATTTTGACGCGGACTTTCTTGCGCCCCCAGTTTTTCGCTTGTTTTTTTGAACCTATAAACACATCTATTTTGTTGCCTTTAATTGCACCGCCTTTATCGCCGGCGATGGCATTTCCGTATCCTTCAACCCATACTTTAGATCCCAGGGGAATCACTTTTGGATCAACAGCGATCACTTTCATGCCGTTTTTTAGCGCAATGCCCGTTGCCGTTACGCCCGAACATCCCGCGCAATTTGCCGTATAGGCAGTTGCCGTTACATAAAATTCTTTGCCGCCAGCGTTGCTGCTGGCTGACGAAGAGGCTGATGGTTTACTGCCACGCGATACTGCTGCCGTAATTACCTTATTTCCTACGGCTACGACTTTTGTTTTCGGTTGTTGAATGACTTCTTCAGATTTTAGCCTTTTATCTACTACTCTGCCATTTTCCTTTGTTACTTCAAAAGTACGGGCCACTTTCCCTTTTTGGCCTTGTGTTACTACTTTTTTAGTTCCTTTTGGCAATGAAGAGTCAGATTTCGTTTCAACTGCGAAATCAACAGGTTCTTCCACTACATCGGTAACCTTTTCTACGCGAACAACCTTGATTTTATCTCCTGGAGCAATTTTTTTCTCCATTTTATTTTCTACACGATCAAATTCATTTAACTGAATTCCCTGTTGTTTCAAAAAGTTAGCGACCGTAGTCGAAGTGGACCAAACTTGTCTTTCTTCTTTGCCGTCGACAAGCGTTAACTGAAACGCTTTTTGAATATCAATTTGGCCAGTCTTGCCTACTTCAGAATCCAAAGCGTGCGAAACCTTATCATGCTTTGTTACATCGATATCAGCTTCAGCCAAAATGTTCTTCACTTTCTTTTCAGTTGTCCAAACCTTTGATTGACTTCCGTCAACCGAAATTGTTACTTCTTTTGCTTGTTCCCAGTCAATCGTTAATCCATCAACGATTTCTGTATTCAGTGAGGGTGTTACTTTATCATATTTCTTAATTGCGATTCCTTGTTCTTTTAGGAGATCGCCTACTGTATTTGCATGCGTTGAATATTCTTCTTCTTTACCGTTTGCATTTACAACCACCGAATTTTCGGTTACTTGATATGCAACGAACGATATTACTGAAACAAACAGGATAAAGGAAATGATCCCTACTACTGTTTGCTTAGTCCTCAATGATCCTCGGAACAAGTTCTTCATGGAAATTTTTGACATGAAAAAACGCCTCCTTGACACTCGTTGGATTATACGGGCTACTTTTTTAGCTGTCAACCAATTAAGTTTTTGACGAGCTGTGTTTAGTCCCCAAAAGGCGCTTACCGAAACTGCCTCATCGAGCAGTATAATCGGTTTGCACCTTTGTGCTGCGGGGCCTGGCCGGCAAAGCTTTTGCTTTAAGCCGACGAAAGGCCGCTGCATGAGTTATTGGGCTCTTGCAGCTTCCGCTGGACAATTAAAAAATAGACCATTTAAACGAAGTTTCCTAAACGCAGTATTGGAGGCATTTTAGGAATCTATTCATCGAGATTGAAAAATTTAATAGCATTTAAGGTTGTCGCTTGTGCAACTTTTTCGATGGGCAGCTCTTTTTGGCGTGCAATTTCCTCAGCAACCAGCGGCACATATGAGGGTTCATTGCGCTTTCCGCGATAAGGATGCGGGGCCAGGTAAGGTGCATCTGTTTCAATCATTAAATGCTCCAAGGGAATTTCCCTTGCTACCTCTTTAGGCATACGGGCATTTTTGAAAGTAACTGGTCCCCCAAGACTAATCATGAAGTTCATTTCGATACATTCACGAGCCGTTTCCACGCTTCCGCTAAAGCAGTGCATCACACCGCCCACAGAGGCTGCATTTTCTTCGCGTAAAATTTTGACAACATCGCCAGTGGCTTCACGATTATGAATGATGATTGGCAGTTTTAGTTTCTGTGCAAGATGAATTTGTTTACGAAAAAGCTCCTGCTGTATATCTCTTGGTGACTTATCCCAATAGTAATCCAAACCCGTTTCGCCAATACCGACTACTTTAGGATGAGCGGCAAGTTGTTCAATCCACTCTAAATCATCCTGTGTACAATCAATTGCATCTACAGGATGCCATCCAATTACTGCATAGATAAATTCGTACTCATCTGCTAGTTCCATGGCTCTCTCGATTGTTTTTCGATCAAAGCCAACTACAACCATTTTCTCAACCTTTGCTTCAATTGCTCTCTCGATTACTTGCTGCAAATCTTCATCGTACTGATCTGCGTTTAAATGGACATGTGTATCTATAAACATTATCGAATCTCCTCACCTATTGTATTGGAATAAAACATTACTTAGTTGACAATCAAGTTACAGAAATATTACAAGGAAATAATTTTATGTCATAATTCTTATAAAACATCTCCTTATTTAGTATCAATTCCCTATTTCGACATTTTCTTTCTTCCAATTTATTATTAAAATATAGCTTTTTAGCTATAAGTTTTTAACAGCGTAGTGCCGAGGAGAGATGAACGGGCTAAGTCTTTCTTCTGCCCCGTTGCGTCTTCGTCGACGCGGAGCTAAACGGGCGTTCTCCGCTTCTCTTGTGAAAAACCTGTTGGACAAAGTTTGTCCAACAGGCCTAAAATGTAACATTTATTTAACTTTTGCACCGTTTTCAAGTTTCGGATCCACTGTTGCAAGTGTCAGCACTCCATCATGGGAGCCGGCCAGAATCATCCCTTGCGATAATTCCCCGCGAAGTTTTACCGGTTTCAAATTGGCTACAACGATTACTTTCTGTCCAACCAACTCTTCCGGTTTATAATATTGGGCAATACCCGATACAACCTGGCGTTGTTCATAGCCCAGGTCCACTTGAAGCTTTAATAATTTATCTGCTTTCGGAATCGGTTCACAAGCAGTTACCGTGGCAACTCGAAGATCGACCTTCATAAAATCATCAATCGAGATTTCAGGAACTTCCGGCACCTCTGATTCCGCTGGTTTTGCTTCTTCTTGCGGAGTTTTAACGGATGCTCTCATTTGTTCTCTTATATACGCCACTTCTACCTCAGTATCCAAACGCGGGAAAATTGGAACTCCTTTTTCTGCCACTTTTATGTTTGCTGGAATAATATTTCCGAATGTTTCAATTGTTTCCCAAGCAAGATAAGTCGCATCCAAGCCTAATTGTTCGACAATTCGCTTCGGTGCTGATGTCATAAATGGCTGTAATATAACTGCAATATGACGGAGACTTTCTGCTAAATTAGCCATTACAGAGGATAATTTCCCCTTATTTTCTTCATCTTTTGCCAATACCCATGGCTGTGTTTCATCAATATATTTATTCGTTCTTGATACCAATGACCAGACATCTGATAAAACTACGCTAAATTGCATTTTTTCCATGTTTTTCTCATAGACTAAACGCGTTTCTTTTGCATGGTTTTTTAATGTTTCATCAAATTCTGTTTCAATCAAGCCTTCTGTTGGAATTATTCCATCAAAGTATTTATTCATCATCGAAACGGTACGATTTAATAAATTTCCTAAATCATTTGCCAAGTCAAAATTCGTTCGCTCCACAAAAGATTCAGGCGAGAACACGCCATCCGCGCCAAATGGCAATTCACGAAGCAGGAAGTAACGTGTCGAATCCAGTCCATAGCGTTCAATCAACATTTCAGGATATACCACATTGCCTTTCGATTTCGACATTTTGCCATCTTTCATCATGATAAATCCATGGGCAAATACTTTTTTAGGTAATGGCAAGTCTAATGCCATCAAGAAAATCGGCCAGTAAATCGTATGGAATCGAACAATATCCTTTCCGACCACGTGTACATCTGCGGGCCAGTATTTGTTGAACAATTCTTCATTGTCCGAACCATAGCCCAACGATGTAATATAGTTGGATAGCGCATCTACCCAAACGTAAATAACATGTCTAGGGTCACCAGGAACTTTAATGCCCCAATCGAAGGAAGTACGGGAAACGGACAAATCTTCCAAACCTGGCTTAATGAAATTATTGATCATTTCGTTTTTGCGGGATTCAGGCTCGATAAATTCTACATTATCTTCATAATATTGCAGCAAGCGGTCTGCGTATTTTTTCATATTGAAGAAATACGATTCTTCTTTTACTTTGTGCACAGGTCTGCCGCAATCCGGACAGTTTCCATCCTCCAACTGTTTTTCCGTGTAAAAGGATTCACAAGGTGTACAATACCAACCTTCATATTCACCTTTATAAATATCGCCATTGTCCAAAAACTGCTGGAAGATTTTCTCTACACCTTTTACATGTCGTTCCTGTGTAGTTTGGATAAAATCATCATATGAAATATCCATTAAAGACCAAAGTTTTTTGGCGCTAGCGGCGATTTCATTGACATATTCCTGCGGATGCTTGCCCGCTTCCTGAGCTTTTTCCTGTATTTTTTGCCCATGCTCGTCCATACCGGTTAAAAAGCGGACATCAAACCCTCTCAACCGTTTATAACGCGCCATTGTATCCGATGCCACCGTAGTGTAAGCAGTCCCTATATGAAATTTACCGCTTGGATAATAAATTGGGGTTGTTATATAAAATGTATTTTTTTCACTCACGTAAAATGGCCTCCATTGTAAACTGTATAATATTCATTTTATCGAAGTAGGAAAGTTGTTTCAATGAAAGAATACGATTCAGTGTTTTGTCGAAAAATGTTTTTTAGTAAAACGTGTAAATTTATTGGAACTTTTCAGCTAAAGAAAACGTTTCATATTAAGAATTTGTAGTTTCTGTTAATTTTAAACCTTTTACCTCCCTACTTTAGCCAAAAAGTTCACAAGCTGTTCACACCAATTTTAAGCCATTAATGTTAATTAATTGACGTTTATGCCATTAGTTGGTATGATTCTAGTCAGACAGGAAATAATGTCGAAATTTGACGAATAATATACTAACAAAATATAGGAGGTACTCTTTACCATGAAATCAACAGGAATCGTTCGTAAAGTCGATGAATTAGGTCGTGTAGTAATTCCAATCGAACTTCGCCGTACATTGGGAATCGCAGAAAAAGATGCATTAGAAATTTATGTAGATGATGATAAAATCGTTCTAAAAAAATACATGCCAAACATGACATGTGCAGTAACAGGTGAAGTGTCAGACGAGAACCTGCGTCTTGCTGGAGGAAAATTAATCTTAAGCCCTGAGGGAGCAGAGATTTTAATAAAAGAAATCCAACAATATTTTCAAAAATAAATGACTTGAAAGGAATCATGCAGGTTCCTTCTCGCCATGAAAAATAATCCTGTTGATTGCATTGAAGGCGGCAAGTACGACTGTCAGCTACAGAGCAAAGCTTTTATGGGAACAGCGTTATTCATACAACTCCTCAGCCGGGCTGGACGAGTATTTTGAAGTTCAATACCTTGCCTGGGTTATTTCCCCTCCTTTAACGGAAAACAACAGATTCTAAAAGAAAAAGAAGGTGTTTCATAACACCTTCTTTTTTACGTTCAAGTAAAATGCCACCGATACCAAGTTTCTTCTTGTCTTCTTCCAGCTTACTAAAAGACCCCATTCTAATCCAATTTGATTGTCGAACTAGACATGATATTCTTGATATACTTCCCGTTTGCCGAGACCTCGAATTTTTGCAACTTCTTTAATGGCTTCCTTCGAAGTGATTCCGTTTTCTTCTATTAGATAGTCAACATGTTCAACAATGGAAAGATTTGCCCAATAAGCTTCTTCTTCCTCCTCAAGCTCCAAATGTTGATTGCCTTCCAGAATAACGCAAAATTCGCCTCGTATTTCATTTTCATTTGCCCACTCTACTGCATCCGAAATGGTTCCGCGCAGAAACTCTTCAAATTTTTTCGTAAGCTCCCGTGCTAAAACAATTTTTCGGTTTCCCAGCACCAATTCAAGATCTTTCAACGTATCTTTTAATCGATGAGGAGCTTCATAAAAAATCATTGTTTCTTCACGCTTGGCCAATTTTTCAAGCTGTTGTCTTCTCTCTTTTTTCTGGCGATTTAAAAATCCAAAGAAATAGAAAGGCTGAGGGTTGATGCCTGAAGCGATCAATGCCGTTAATGCTGCATTGGCACCAGGAATCGGCACAACAGCAAACCCTTCTTCAATCGCTTTCACGACAATATCCGCTCCTGGGTCGGATATACATGGCAGCCCTGCATCACTCACCAATGCAACCGATTTTCCTTCTCTTAAATAACCCAAGAGTTTTTCCCCTCCTTGTTCCAAGTTATGTTCGTGATAACTTACAAGAGGTGTTTGAATTTCAAAGTAATTGCACAATTTTTTTGTATTGCGTGTGTCTTCCGCCGCAATGACGTCCACTTCTTTTAAAATCCGAAGGGCTCTAACGGTCATATCTTCAAGATTTCCAATAGGTGTGGCTACTAGATAAAGGCAGCTTCCCTGCTCGTGCTGGCTACTTTTTTGCGAAATCATTTAACGCCCTCCAATATACTTCAGTTTTTCATTTCTCTGCAATTGTTTAAATGCGTATTCGGCACGCATGGCTTCTTGCTTCGTTTCAAACGTTTCATAGTAAACGCATTTTACGGGTCGATGGGCTTTTGTATATTTAGCGCCTTTTCCTGCGTTATGCGTGGCCACTCGTTTCTCCAAATTATTGGTATAGCCCGCATACAAAGAGGTATCCGCACATTCCAGCACATAAAAATAATGATTATTTTTTGTCTCCATAAAGTATCTCTCTCACTTCATCCGTATACTGATTATCCTCATCATAGACATATAGGGGCGGCAACACCTTTAAATCAGGTTTTCCATCTTTAATGCCTTCTATTAACAGCGTATTGGCTTCCTTCCCGTATTTTGGGTAGACGAAGCGCATGCGTTTCGGTTCAAGTCGATGGGCCCTCATGGAGGTAACAATGTCCAGAAGCCTTCCTGGGCGATGAACAAACGCCGCTTTCCCTCCTTGTTTAAGCAGCCTGCTCGTTGACTCGATGGCTTCATCCAAAGTTAGATGCAATTCATGCCTGGCAATGGCATAATGCTCGCTGAGATTTTTATCACTGAGCTCATGCGCTAAAAAATAGGGCGGATTGCAAGTGACAACATCATATTTCTCAATTCCAATCTGCGAGGGAATTTCCTTTACATCTCCCAACACCATACTAATTTGTTTTTCCAATCCATTGTACGCTATGCTGCGCACTGCCATATCAAATAAACGCTCCTGTATTTCGACGCCGATGAGATCCGCTTTTGTCCTTGCACTTAAAAATAACGGAATTACCCCGTTTCCTGAACAAAGGTCCACAATTTTCCCTTTATTGATTGGGACACTTACAAATCTCGCCAATAACACGGCATCTAATGAAAAAGAAAAAACAGAAGGGCTTTGAATAATTCGTAAGTCTTCGGCTAGCAAGTAATCCAGCCGTTCATCATCTTTTAACCATTGTTTCATAAAAATCCTCCAGTTTAGAAAAAAGCGCAGGTAGCTCGAAATTCATTTATACTTTCCTTTTCTGTAAAAAAAGACTGAAAACCACTTGGGTGGTATCAGTCTTTTACCATTTATTTAAAATCAATCAACCTTAAAACCGATTGGGACATTCCATTCACCCAAGCACCTTTTGAAATCGGAAATAGAAGATTTAAGCATTTTGCTTATTCAAAAATGATAAGCAAAATAAGCAATCTTCCCCTTTTCGCGAGCTGCCAAAATGAACATGGCAAACGTGGAACCCTTCATGGTAAAGGCGTGCCAAGTTATCATATCCCTCTCCAATATCCAGCATGCTTGCTTTGTCCTCATTTGCACTTTCATCTGTTGCATTATTAGATAAAAGCTCTTCCAGACGTCTACGCAGGTGAAGGTTTTCCGTTTGAATTGCTTGATGTTCTTCCACCATATGTGCAACAAACTTTTTCAAATCATTATATTGTTGCTGTAGCGATTCGAGCTGTTGTTCGAATTCCATAACAGTATCTAAGAAATTACGGTCCTTCACTAGAATGCCACCCCATTATATCTATATCAAATTCTTTTCACATTCAATAATTTCATCTAATGTGTATTCTACCGTACGAACCTGCTCCTCCAAGAAAACCTGAATGATGCGTTCCAATACATTAATGCCCACTACTTTGCCGGGTCCATCAGGCGTCATTGCCGAATCACCGATGTCAGGCAATCCTATCTTGGCATTTTCATAATCATCATTCTCGTATTTTAAGCAGCACATTAAACGGCCGCAAAGCCCGGAAATCTTCGTTGGGTTGAGTGATAAATTTTGGTCTTTCGCCATTTTAATCGAAACTGGATCAAAATCCCCCAAAAATGTCGAACAGCATAACATTCTGCCGCATGGACCGATTCCGCCAAGCAGCTTTGCTTCGTCGCGTACACCAATTTGGCGCAGCTCGATGCGTGTACGGAAGATTGAAGCCAAGTCCTTAACCAGTTCCCGGAAATCCACTCTTCCTTCCGCCGTGAAATAAAAAATAATTTTATTTCGATCAAATGTATATTCCACGTCCACAAGCTTCATCTCAAGCTTGTGTTCCAATATTTTCATGTTAGCCAGTTCAAAAGCTCGCCGAGACTCCTGGATATTTTCATCAACTTGGATGCGATCGCGTTCATCAGCGGGACGCAAAACTTGTTTTAAAGGCAAAACAACATCATTTTCGCCCACTTGTTTCATCGGAACGACAATCTTTCCGTATTCAACCCCTCTTGCAGTTTCTACAATGACATATTGTCCTTTTTCAAGTAGAAATTCACCGGGGTCGAAATAATATATCTTACCCGCCTTTTTAAAGCGGACTCCTACTACATTATACAAATGTATACCCCTCCTGCAGATCAAGCATTAACTGCTCCATCAAAAGCGTGCGATTCATATTGCGTCCTAAATTCTGCCTAGCCTGCAAAATAGCTTGCATTTGATTCGACAGACGATCGTAAGTCGTATTTAGCGCGATTTCCTTCCAACTCTGCATCATATCTGGATATGTACAAGAGCTTTGCGGATTTGCTTTTATAGCAACAATGTCACGATACGCAAAAAGCAGTAAATCCAACGCTCGTTCGACTTCTTCTTTTTCCTTGAAATTTGGAAGCCAATCCTCGTACACAACCAACAATGCTTCATGTACATTTTTTCGGACTGTCTCCACTAATTTTAACACTGTTTTTCGAGCAAGTCCAAACTGCTCGTCATGTGCAAGTGAAACGGCTGTTTCCAAATTATTTGTTAACATACTTGCCGTTGAAGCCATAGAATGCGTGATTCCCTGTTCCTCAAGCTGCTTTAATAAAATTTCTCTCGGAATGTTGGCGAATTTAATATGCTGGCAGCGAGATTGGATGGTCGGCAAGATGGATTGATAACTTTCCGTAAGCAAAATTGCAGTCACTTCGCCATCCGGCTCTTCCAAAAATTTCAGTAATGTATTTGCTGAAGATGTATTGAGCTTATCTGCATGATGAAGGACGTAGATTTTTCGCCCTTCTTCAATACTCGTTTTCGTCATTCCTGAAATAAGGTCTCGAATTTGGTCGATTTTTATATTTTGTCCATCTGGTTCGATCTGTTTTACATTCGGGTGATTACCTGTTTCTACACGTTTGCAATTTCGACATGTTTCACATGGAACATTTTTCGACGGGTTGAGACATAAGAGGAGTTTTATGAAGAACAATGCGATATCTTTTTTTCCTGTTCCTTTTTCTCCGTCAAATATGTACGCATGACCCGTTCTATTTTTTTCGAAAATCGTTTGTAGCTGCTTCATCACCACCGGCTGCAAGGCCTTTAGTTCTTCCGCGCTTCCTACCATCTTGTTCACCTTTTTCTTAAAAACATTTGGGTTGTTAAACCACAGCATATCCGGCTTTTTTAGAAAAAACCCCGTGTCCCATACAGGAAAATAGACACGGGTTTTACATATATAAATTAATTAGCAAACCTTTGATTTCGCCAATTTTATCGAGCAAATCGATTGTATTCTTTTCTTCGTTCAAAATGTCTTGTGCAAGCTCTACCAATCGTTCATCGATGGTTTCCACGATTTTCAAACGACGCCCTTCACCGAAACGATTCCAAGTATGGGATTGTTTCATATCAAGGCCATATTCTACAGCTTCTTGGAGAAAACGTTTGACGAGCATTTTAAAACGAGTCAACTCCCGCAAGTTGCGAGATTTTGCAACACGCTCACCGGCCGCGGAGATATCGCCCATCAGTCTGGTCAATTGCTCTGTTTGAAGTTTTGAACCTTGTTTCACAAGCACTTCGTTAAAGCGATTTCCCGATTGGTTTACGTGTTTTAAATCATTGGGATTTGTATTTAAGCCAACACGTAAATCTTGATTTATCTTCAATTGCTTCCGCCTCCACCTAATCCTTAGATGGATCTGGATTACTGTTTCCAGCCTCGCTAGATTAGATTTGTTCTATAAAATGAGCTGCGTATTTATAAGATTAGAAATGGTGGAACTGTTCAATCGGCAATACAAATACTGTAGCTCCCCCAACTTCAACTTCAATGGGATAAGGGATATAAGAATCAGCGTTGCCACCCAGTGGCGAAACAGGGGACACCATCTGTTCGCGGGAACGACAATTATCTCGAATAAGGTCAAGTAATTGAGGAATTAAAGAATCGTCTGTTCCTATTAGAAAGGTTGTGTTTCCTGAACGTAAAAAACCGCCTGTACTCGCTAATTTCGTCGCTCGAAAATTATGTTTTGTCAACGCGCTGGATAAGCGGTTACTATCCTGGTCTTGAACGACCGCAACAACTAACTTCATCGACTCACTCCCATTCATTGAATTGGTATATTTATTATATCATACATGATAGCCTACTTCATTTACTTTTCTTCTCGCGAAGCACTTAAAAGCCATACTTTTTATACTGTTTTCTCTGTTGGCTTTTGACCGTTCACTATCAAATTTCTATCTGGCAAACGCTTTGCCGCGCCTTGAAAATCTGCCAGAATCCTTTTGCGCAATGCCGCCCATACATCAAGTCTATTCAAGGTGTGAATGGTGCGATGGGCTTTGGCTCGTCCTTCGTGAATTTTTCCCAATCGACCAATTGAAAAGTGGACAGGTGAGTAATTTCGTTATACCCTCGATTACTGTTTTGTTAAACGGCCAGCATAAGAAAAGGAGATGTCTTGTCTTTAGACACCTCCTTCTGCTGCTATGATTCCAAAAAGCTCAAAACTTCACTTAATGCATCTTTAACGACCGTTTCAATATCATTTTCAGCATTCACGATTTTCATTCTTTGAGGGAATTGCTTGAGAAGTTTTTGGTATCCTTCCTGAACTTTATAATGGAATTCCAAGGATTCCAAATCCAATCGGTTCACTTCCCGCTCCCCGTCTTTTTGTATTCTGGAAAGCCCAATTTCCGGAGACACATCAAAATACAATGTTAAATCCGGCATGTAGCCATCAATCGCAAACTCATTAATCGAAAAAACTTCATCCATCCCAAGACCTCTTGCATAACCCTGATAGGTTAGACTGCTATCAATAAACCGGTCACATAAAACAATGCTCCCTTTTTCCAATTCCGGTATCACCTTCTCAACCAGGTGCTGTCTTCTAGCTGCTGCATAGAGAAGTGCCTCTGTCTTGGCATCCATTTTTATGTTCTTTTTATCCAATATCACGTTTCTGATTTGTTCAGCAATCTCAATTCCGCCTGGTTCCCTTGTAGTAACCACCTTATAGCCTTTATTCATTAAAGAATCTGCCAACAAACCAAGGACGGTGCTTTTGCCTGAGCCTTCCCCGCCTTCAAAACTTATAAAATAACCCACTGGTTCTCCTCCAACTATTTAACGTTTTTCTCTTTATTTTAAGACATAAACAAGCTTTTCATCTAAACGATGTTTCCCCTGGAAAGCCGCGCCTACTGAAAGCAGCTCTTCAAGTTGGCTTAATTTTGCCACTGTTATTTTTTCGCCCGGCAGAAATAACGGAATTCCCGGCGGATATGGAATTAACATGCCTGCAGCAGTGCGTCCAATTGCTCTCATGTAAGGAACCCATTCCTTCTCCAGCTGTTCCATTTCATCATAAGAATAGTCGGGTATGGAAACAGTTGAACGCTCATTTAGGGAAGGACTGATTTGGGGCTTCCTCTCCTCTTTTAATCTAAGAGAAAGAATAGCTTCTTTTATACGAATCCGCGTTTCTGCAAAAGGGTAGGGCTGGCCTTGTTTTAATAACGGCAAGATGAATAAAACCTGATAAGGATCCGCCAACTCAACATACACTCCATGCTGTTCCAGTGCTTCTTTCAATTGAAAACCAGTATATCCGGGCAAGCGCATAAGCAGCTTCAGTGCATCGTCCACTTCAATAATTTGCAAAGGCTGAAGGGATTGCAAGGCTTCTATCCACTGATTTCGTTTCTCCATTAAATAAAAAGCATCACTCTTCAAATAATGCTGGAGATAGTCTCTTGCATCATCCAAAGAAGCGAGCAGCAAATAGGAGGGACTGCTGGATTGCAGCATTCTTAAATAATGATTCACCTTTTCTTCATCGACCAAGCTGGAATTCACATGCATAAAAGAGGCCATGGTCATGGCGGGCAATGTTTTATGTGCGGATTGAACGACAACATCTGCTCCCAATTGAAGGGCGGAAGGCGGAAATTTGCTGCTGGCAATAAAATGAGCACCATGCGCCTCATCAACAAGCACGGGTACCCTCATTTTATGGCACATCTCAATCTGGATTTTCAGTTCATCTCCAGCAACACCATAATAGGTTGGATAAGTTAAGACAACTGCTTTGGCATCGGGATGGAGCTGCAATGCCTCCTGCAAAGTAGCGGTTGGGACAACGCCGGGAGTCGCAGTTTTTTCATCCCATTCCGGTGATATAAAAATGGCCTTGGCCCCAACTAATTCAAGCGCATGGAATATGGATTTATGGGCATTTCTTTGTACGATGATTTTTTCATTTTTCTTACATGTTGCGTAAATCATTGCAAGGTTGCCTACCGTGGAACCATTTACCAGGAAATAACTTCGATTTGCTTCATACGTTTTTGCCAATAGTGCTTCGGCATGCATAATTGCTTCCTCGGGATGATGATAATCGTCCAATCCCGTTAATTCGGTTAAGTCATATGTAAGCGCGGATTTTATTGGCGCTGGGAGATTCGATACTAAGCCATTTTTATGTCCCGGCACATGCCAGCTTAATGGCTCCTTTTCTGCAAATCTTACTAGTGCCGAAACAAGCGGTCTTTCCCTTTTCATTGTTTCACTCCGTTCGTCATCCAAGCCAAAACTTTTATGATTCATTAATGATTTATTCAGCCTACTATAAATAAGCTTGCCTACTCTTAAGTTTGGTTGAATTCCCATTTATCCAACACCTAGGAGGAGCGGCAAGTATCTTTTCCAAATTATAAGCCCACCTGCTGCTTTTTATCAAATAGAAGAAAAAAGATAGTGTTCCATAATAAAAAAACTCATGAAGGGAGTTTCCCTTTCATGAGTAAAACCTTTAGATTGCAAGGCAGTTTATTTTGATTCATAAAACGAACTTGGAATAGGTCCGAATTGGCGGCGATGATAAAGCATCGGCTCTTTCGTTTCGTCCACTTTAATGTTTGTAACTTCCCCGATTAAAATGGTATGGTCACCCGCTACGACCGCTTGATGCGTTTTGCATTCCAATACAGCAAATGCGCCTTCGATAACCGGCAGCTCCCGCGGGGATAGCTCCCAATTGCATGTGCCAAAACGATCTACATTTTTACTTGCAAAGTTTAAACATAATTGCTGTTGATCGCCTGCCAAAATATGAATAGCAAATTTCCCTCTATTCGAGAATGTATCCAATGTTGAAACCTTATGATCGATTGACCATAACACCATTAACGGATCCAAGGATACAGAAGCAAATGAGTTAACAGTCAACCCTACTGGTGTGCCATCTTCCTCTGTTGACGTGACAATGGTTACACCTGTCGGATAGTTTCCTAATGCTTGTTTGAATAACTGCTGATTTTCAGTAAGTGTCGATGTCATTTTATAGAACCTCCTCGATTATGACTCTTCTACAAGTTCCCTTTTGATATAAGATTGCTCTTGGGTTGTGGAAGAATACTTTTGTTGTACTAAAATTACCATTAAGAACCCGATAACACCCGGAATCGCAAATACCATAAAGTTTTGGTAGTATGGCAAACTAATTGTCATGAGCAAACCACCGATCATCGGTCCGGCAATCGCGCCTAATCGGCCAATTCCCAATGCCCAACCTAGTCCGCTTGAACGCATCTCCACAGGATAATATTGCGAAATATAGGAGTTCATAATAATTTGGGTACCAATTGTAGTTGCACCTGCAATCGCTACCAAAATATACATCACCATCAAATTGTGGACTAAACCTAATAAAGTTAATGACGTGCTGGCCCCTAGGAAAAATGCGATCAAAATGACTTTTGAACCGAACCGGTCCGCCAGTTGTCCGCCAAAAATAGCACCGAAAATGGCCCCAAAGTTTAGAACCAACAAGAATACCAATCCATTTACCTCTACGCCAGCCCCTTTGATAAGCTGAGGCAACCATGTATTTAATCCGTAGATCATTAATAAACACATGAAAAATGCAATCCAGAAGACGATTGTACTGAGTGCACGATTATTTCTGAACAGGTTCATAATTGGTGCGCCTTTTTCTTCTTTCGCCTCCATTACAAACGTATGGGACTCATCGAATTTATAAGTTGAATCAATTTTTTGTATAATTTTACCTAGTTCTTCTTTTTTGTTATTAGCGATTAAGAATCTAGGTGATTCCTGCAAGGTTTTGTACATAAATGGCAGTGCTAATAGTGGAAGACCGCCTACCAAGAACAGTGCACGCCATCCAAATGGTTCAATAACCATAATAGCGATTCCAGCTGCAAGTACTCCCCCTACCGAATACCCACTGAACATGATGGATACCAATGTGCTTTTTAATTTTTTTGGCGCATATTCAGTCGTTAAGGCAACTGTATTTGGCATAACGCCGCCAAGTCCAACTCCTGCAATAAAGCGGAAAATACCAAAAGTAGTTGGATTATTTACAAAAACAATCCCTACGGTAAATATGCTAAATAGGGCTACACATAATAGAATAACTTTTTTTCGGCCTATTTTATCGGCTAAAGGTCCAAATATGAGAGCGCCAAGCATCATCCCGACAAGCGCCAAGCTTTGGAGAGAGCCGGCTTCCTTCGGTGTAATGCCCCATTCTGCCAAAATGCTGGATAAGGCAGATCCATAGATTACCAAGTCATAGCCGTCAAACACAATAATAAATGCACACCAAAACAATACCATGCCATGCAATGAGTTAAAACGAGACTCATTGATTTTTTGTTCTACATTAATTGCTTTCAATAATACTCCCCCTTTTTCAAACATGCAAAATTGCAATGCATACTCTTCTGTTTCCATGAACCAGCCTTTAACTCCACATCCTCATGATTTTCACTTTAAATCATCTCTTTAAACCTGCTTATCTCCCCCCAAAGGATACACAACTCGTTAACACTGTTTACCCTATGTTTATTTTTAATTAATAATATATAACCCTATGTGTATTGTAAACTGATTTTTTTGGAATTAATTATTTTTTCGGAAAAGTCAATTTACAAACGCTTTCATTTTTGTTACTCTTAATTTGTAAAATTACTGTGAACTCAGTTAAACTATCGTTAACAAAAAATACTTAATAAACGTTAAAGGAGCTGATTTATTTTGCGTTCAATTAGAAATTCCCGATATGATTTAATAACCGGCATTGTCGTTCAAGGAAAACAATTAGGCAGAACGATTGGTTTTCCAACTGCCAATATTAAGCCCAATAGACTATTCAACCTGCCTAAGGGGGTTTATGGAGTTTTTGTGAATCATAGGGAAAACCGGTATACCGGCGTGATGAACGTAGGAGAAAGGCCTTCCTTTGATGATGGTAATCACTTAACTTATGAAGTACATGTGCTAGATTTCAACGACAACCTATATGGAGAAGAATTGACAGTAGAAATCGCCTTCTTTGTACGCAATGAGCAAAAGTTTTCTTCATTGCCTAATTTAATAAAGCAACTAAATAAAGATGTTCTTTATACTGCTAATCGTCTAAATACGACTTATATAGGAGGGGGACAACTGCATGCATAATAAGAAAAAAATCGATCAGCTCATTCATTTGCCTGATTTACGCTTTGTGAGATACTGTGAAGAGAACTTTGGTGTGAACCGGGGCATTTATAACATAATCGATGCATGGTTCTACGATCAAGACATGGTGAACGTTTCCAATCGTCGTAAAGTCATCATTGAATTTTTCAGTTATTTGAATAAAGAGAAAGAGAATTTTAAGTTTGGTCCGGGTGGAGTAAAAGCCCAATTGGAGAATTTTTGGATTTCAAAAAAGGACTCTCAAGTCGTTTCGGCTTGAGAGTCTTTTTTTTCTTATGAAATAACCAATTATATGGTATCTTAATAAAAAAGAGTTCAACAATAGTGAACAGTGCACCCCAGGAGGAGACGGAATGGAAGATAAGAAACAAGGGATTCAGTCAATAGAAATCGGCGTTTTAATCTTGCAGTTGGTGGCCGCTGCAGAAGGGCCGATCTCAATCACGGAGCTAGCCAAGTTATGCGAAACATCAAAGAGTAAGTTATACCGCTACCTAAATAGTTTTGTACATACCGGCATGCTTTCCAAAAACTCGGATTCCAAATACGTACTTGGCAGGGAAATATTAAGACTCGGTTTAAAAGCATCAAACGATATCAAGATAGCGGATATTGCACAACCCTATTTATTAAATTTGAAAGAAAAATTTAATGAAACATGCGCCCTTTCCCTTTTTGACGAAAATGGCCCCTTCTTTTTAAGCTGGGAGGAAAGTGCCCGCCCCATTAATATTGGCATTAAGGTTGGCTCCAAGGTATCCTTTACGGATAGTGCTGTTGGGAAGGTTTTTGCTAGTTACTTGCCGGAAAATTTAACTGAACAATTGATTGCCAAAGAATTAGTCGATGATCAGGCAATAAATGACTTCAAAGCAATCCTTCCAACTATTCGTGAAAATGGCTATGGCTATACAGTCAGTACAATTGTTGAAGGGATAAGTGCAGTAGCCACTCCCATTTTTGACAGGACTAACGCTATTGTTGCTGTCCTTAGTGTCGTTGGTCTGTCAAATTCAATAGACATCACACCAAATTCTGAAATTGTTATCAATCTAAAACAATTTAGTGAGCAAATTTCACAAGAATTAGGTTGGAATGCATAAATGAATATTTTCCGCTAAAACCACTGGCAATTCTAACTGCCACGTGGTTTTTTTGCTTTTTGGAATTGATGAAAAACTACTAAAATATAAAAATCAGAAAATTTTTACAAGAAAACGTTTGCATGTTGCTGATATTTCTGATAATTTAGAATTACAAACAACAACTGGTGAACGCAGTTAACTTGTTGTTAACAAAAAGAAAAGGAAGTGCATGCAAATGAAATTCGGTTATTTTACCCTAACTGATAACCCGATTGAATACGGTGATACTCGTAAAGATCCAAACCAAATGATTTTAGACTTGGAAGAACAATGTATTTATGCTGAAGAATTAGGTTTCAACTCTGTATGGGTACCTGAACACCACTTTGCCGCATTAGGTATTTTACCGGCACCTGCTACATTCTTGGCGAGTGTTGCTGCGAAAACGAAACGCATTAAGCTGGCACCAGCGACAGTGTTGCTTCCAGCTCAACACCCTGTACGCGTTGCGGAGGAATGGGCACTACTTGATGTATTGAGCGGTGGACGTACAATCTTCTCTGCAGGCCGTGGCTACGATAAGCGCGAATATGATGTATTCGATATCGACTTTAACAAGAGCCGTGAAATTTTCTTCGAGTCATTGGATGTTGTACAAAAAGCTTGGAACAGTAAAGATGGCCACTTCTCTCATAAAGGGGAATTCTTCAACTTTGATGAAATTTTATTAACACCAAGACCGGTTCAAGAAAGTCTGCCAATCTATGTTGCAGCATTCAGTGAACCGTCTATTCGCAAGGCTGCCGAAATGGGTGAAAACGTAATCTTCGCGCCATTCGCTGCAAACATGGTATTCGGCACAATGGAAAATGCAATCAAAGCATTCCAGGAGGCTTCGGCGGCACACGGGTTCAGCGGCAAAAAGGCGAGCTGCTCTTACTTTATCAATGTAACGGAAACACCGGAAGAAGAAGAAGCAACAAAACAACGTATGCTGAAATACTTCACTGGTTTAGTACCGGCATTCCCTGAAGATCCATCAAAGGCTCCGCCAAACATTCGCTACTTTGCAGAAATCGTTGAAAACCTAAAATCAATGACAACTGACAAGCTAAGCGATAAGAGCATTATCGTTGGAAACGCAGAATACGTTACAGAAAAACTAAAAGAAATCGAGAAAACAGGCTTGGATGAAATTATCCTATACTTCGACTTCGGCGGTCTTTCCCACCAGGAAACAATGAAGGCAATGGAACGTTTCGCAACACAAGTTCTTCCACACTTCAATCAAGAGGAAGCGCTAGTTAAATAACAGCGAACCTTGCTCATAATAAAAATCCCTTGCATAGTAGAGGTTATTAAACCATCTAGATGGAAGGGATTTTTTTCAATTTTCATCAACCGTATGTATTTAAATTTTAGAACGTATTGTAATATGAAGCTATGTTGCATTATTTTGGCCTTTAATATTGATTCTAAGATTCAAAAAGGTGGGCATCGAATGCTTATTCATGAAACAACCAAAATCAAAATGAACTATCCGTTAATGTCATTTATTTTAACCTGGTCCGGATTAGTCATTCTAATGAGCATGTTTGTGACCGTCCCTCTTACTTCCGTCTTCATGCACGATTTACATATCAGTGAAACGGACGCTGCCTGGATTGGCAGCATTTATTCATTCTGTTTTGCAATTGGTTGTTTGATTTATGGACCGCTATCCGACAAATACGGCCGCAAGATTTTTTTAATGGCCAGTACCCTTGTGTTGGCAGCGGTCACCTTTATCACCGGTTTTGTCCATGACTTTGAATTGCTTTTGGCCATGAGAGCGTTGCAAGGTTTTGCTTCGGCTGCATTTGCACCGGTCTCTCTCGTCTATGCCAGCGATATGTTCCCTCCCCATAAACGGTTAACTGTGACGGGATATATTATTTCCGGTTTTTTAATGGCGGGAATTATTGCACAAGTTTTTGGTATCATGATCAGCACAAGGTTTGGATGGTCAGCGATTTTTATCATCATGGGAATCGTTTATTTTATTACCGCATTGCTAGTAATTTTTTATTTGCCGAAGGATTCTGCCACGGACAAAGAAAATAGTATCCTAAGCAAATATATTCAGATGAAAGATATATTTAAGAATCTAAAACTCTGCATATCCTTTTATATTATGTTTACGGTTTATTTTTCACTGATAGGTATGTATACCTTCCTGGGCGACTACTTGCACCCATATGGATTTACGGAGAAAGATGTTCTCCCCATCCGTGCACTTGCAATAATCAGTATGCTGACATCCGTATTTGCTGGGAAAATTTCGAGTAAGTTTGGTGTCCAGCGATCATTGCGAAGCGCATTGGCATTGGCTTCTTTTTCATTACTTTTCATGGGCCTTGCTACATCCGCTAACTTAATTATTTTAGGCAGCTTATTATTTGTTGCTGGGATTGCTTATGTTGTCCCCATTAATGTTTCGTTAGTAGTAAAAAATTCCGGCTTAGCAAGAGGAAGTGCCGTGCTTTTCAATGCATTTATGTTGTTCCTGGGTGCAAGTATAGGCCCTATCCTCGCCACATCTTTGGCACAAGGGGGAAACTATCTTTTAGCTTTTGGTGTATTAAGTGGTTTTCTATTGATTGGCTTAATTGCCTCGTTCTTTTTAAAGGATTAATAAATGAAACGAACGATTTGACATAGGAGGGAAGTTCATGGATTTGCAGTTGGTTGGCAAAAAGGCACTGATTACAGGCGGCAGTAGAGGAATTGGCAAAGCAATCGCTCGTCAATTAGCTCTTGAAGGCGTGGAATGCGTAATATGTTCTAGAAATGAAGCATCATTGAAAGATACCGCCATGAAATTAAGCAAGGAGACGGGCAGAAATATCTACCCAATAGTTGCCGATCTAGGGGACCCTGATTCTATTTTTGCTATGGTAAAAAAGGCCGCGGATACGATGGGCGGAATTGATATCTTGGTGAATAATGGTGCACGGGTGAGTGGGAGGGAACCGGAAGATTTCCACCAGATAAAAGACGAACTTATTTTAAAGGACTTTGAAGAAAAGTTTATGGGCTATTTTCGATGTATACGAGCAGTTGCACCATACATGATGAAAAATAAGTGGGGACGAATTATTAATGTAAGTGGAACGGCTGCCCGCAATGTGGGCAGTATAAGTGCCGGCGCACGCAATGTATCTGTGGTTCATCTAACGAAGTCTTCTTCAGTTGAATTAGGGAAACATGGAATTACGGTTAATGCCGTCTATCCAGGTGTTACGGAAACTGAAACAACGAAAGATCGATTTCCGAATGAGAGAGATTTACATGCTTTCTCTGAAGCAAATTCAATCGGACGCTTAGTCAAAGCCGAGGAAATCGCCAATGTGATTACCTTCCTATCCTCCCCGCTGTCAGTTCCTATTACCGGCGAGGTCATTGATGTATCTGGAGGTTCAAATAAGGCGGTTTATTATTGAGGCAAATAAATATGAAAAAAACCGCTGAAACAGTCAGCGGTTTTTGTTTGTGCCTAGCGACGTCCTAC
>NZ_QWEI01000016.1 GCF_003515775.1 Ureibacillus yapensis
CAGTTTTCAAGGTTCATTTCATCACTCGCTTATTAGCGGCGACTTTTAATATTATACAAGCTTTCTAACGTTAAGTCAACAACTTTTTTAAAAAGTATTATATCAACTTATTGCCGACAGCTTTTATATACTATCAACTTATCAAAGCAAAGTCAATAACTTTTTTTGAGCTTTGTTAAGTTTTCGATGTCTCATTAGCGACGTTTAATAATATAACACTATATCAGTTTCTTGGCAACCGTTTTTGCAAAAAAATTATTGGAGTATCGTTAATACTCCAATACAAAGAACTCCTGGTATTCCCAAAATCGTGATAGTCAGTGCCGAAAACAAATTGACAGGAACTACAATGTCATATCCATCTACTAAGATATGCGCTATGTATAACAAAGCAAAAGAGCAGGCTAGCTTGAACCAAATGATTGCCAGTTTCTCAAAAAAAGCGCCAAATCCTACTTTTTTTCCTATTAAGAAACCAAAAAAGAGCAGCGCACAGATCATACCCGTAGTTATGTATGTTGACATTCATATATCCCCTTTCGAAAATCCATTCATAGGAGCATATGCTTTTGTGGCTACTCTTATTATGTTCATTTGATTAATATTTTTCGAATTCTCGCTTCTTTAAATAAGTAAAAATGAATACTTTCGGCAATTTTACGCTGTGCAATGACATCTAAATCATAATCATCCACTAGATCCTCAATAATTTTTGCATTATTCCAGTCATCTTTTGTCTCTTTTAACAAGTTGACTAGTTTGTCGTCGAATTCTTTCTTGAGCTTTCTTTTACGGCTAAAAATCACATTACTCCACTCACCTTATTCTAAATAACTGCTCGCTTCATTAAACTTATTCATTACTTTTTCATGTGATGCATCCAACGTATTGGATAATAATAAACAACTAATATGGAGAGTGGGTGATACATATGCAACTAATCACGTTATAATCTGGAAAGTATTAAAACTATAATTCTCGGCGTCCTTCTAATGCTTTCGATAATGTCACTTCATCGGCATACTCTAAATCCCCACCAACCGGTAAACCATGCGCAATCCGTGTTGTACGAATTCCTGAAGGTTTTACAAGTCGTGAGATATACATAGCGGTTGCTTCCCCTTCAATCGTTGGGTTCGTCGCTAATATTAATTCCTGTACACGTTCGTCTTGCAATCGTGCAATTAAAGAAGCTACATTGATATCTTCCGGTCCTACACCGTCCATTGGTGAAATTGCACCATGCAAGACGTGATAAAGCCCATGGTAATCACGCATCTTCTCCATCGCAATTACATCTTTGGGATCTTGTACAACGCAAATTGTGGAAACATCGCGTTGTTGATCGGAGCAGATCTGGCATGGATCAACATCCGTGATATGCCCACAAACAGAGCAGTACGTTAAATTTCTTTTTGCATCAATTAAGGCCTTTGCAAAAGTAGATACCGTGTCCTCTTTCATTGTCAAAACGAAAAATGCCAGACGAGCCGCAGTTTTCGGACCGATACCTGGCAATTTCATAAAGCTATCGATGAGCTTTGATATTGGTTCAGGGTAATACATGTGTGTCTCCTCCTAGAATGGAAGGTTTAATCCTTGAGTGAATTTCCCCATTGTTGATGAAGTTGTTTCTTCCACTTTCTTTAAAGCTTCATTTGTTGCTACAACGATTAAATCTTCTAACATTTCTACATCGTCAGGATCGACTACAGACGGATCCAATTTCACGTTTAACACTTCACGTTGGCCGTTAAGAGTAATCGATACCATTCCACCACCGGCAGTACCTTCAAATTCTTTTGCATTTAATTCTTCTTGAGCTTGCATCATTTCTTTTTGCATTTTTTGCATTTTTTTCATCATGCCTTGCATATTTCCCATTCCGCGCATAGTCATATTCCTCCTAATATTCTTCGATATAAGCCTTGCTGAAATTTCAGTTGATTTAACATTTGGACTTGCGAATAACTGCGTTCAGACGATTTTAAATTAGTCTTCCACTACCTCTACAAAGTCTTTGCCAAACATTTTCTCCGCTTCTGTGATCAAAGGATCTTCCGAAGCAACCTCTTGTGCATCATCCAAAAACGGATCTTCTTGAATATGATCTGTACTCCCTGAACCTTGGGACTCATCGGAAGTTTCCTTCTTCTGGTTCAAGCCATTTTCTTTTATAAAACTCTGACGCAACGACACCCAATCGGTTTCAGGAATGCATAAAAGTTCATACATATTACCTGTTATTTGGGCCAAGGCTTGAGAAAAGACGGCTGTAAACTCTCTGTTTTCGGCAACCATTCGACAATGAATATCATACTTGAATTTTACCACAAATGCACTACCGGAAGCCGCAACCGGTTCGCTTTCCGCCAATAATGCTGCCTGCGATTTCTGTAGCTGGCTCAAAGCTTGAGCCCATGCATTTTTAATGTTGTGGATATCTTGCTTTGTTGCATTTTTCAAGACTTCCCGAATTCGGCCAACTGGGGCGTTATAGTTGTTTGACTTCGCCCGTGGCCGTGCTGCTTCTTTTTGCGGCATAGCGGCATTTCCTTGCGGCTGTACACCGTTTGCAAGCTGCATCGTCAACTGTTGCACCATTTTTTCAAGGTTTGCTACTTTTTCATTTACAGCCGGATCTATACCTGCACTACCAACAGCTTGGGCACTTACCGCACTATTCGAAACTTGCCCCATTTTCAGCAAGGCTGTTTCCAGATAGATTTTGGTATGGTGGGAGAAACGCATTTCTTGTTGCGTTTTAGATAGTATATCGATATATGTGTAAAGTGTATCGGCGCTAAACTCATGTGCAAGCTGGGTAAACTTGTCCTCCGGTGAAATAAGCTCCAGCAATTCATTCAGATCACTGCTTGTTTGCAGCAGCAATAAATCGCGGAAGAACGTAATTAAATCTTCCGCCAGCCTCACAGGATCCTTTCCATCTGCACTTAACTCCTCTATTGAAGTTAATACTTTTGCAATATCTTTTTCTTTTAATGAAGATACCATTTCAAAGAAAACATCCTGGCTGATGGACCCGCTTACTAATAAGGCATTTTCCAATGTCAGCGTCTCCCCGCTGAAGGATACCACTTGATCCAATAAGCTTAAGGCATCGCGCATCCCGCCAGCAGCAGCTTGCGCAATGACTTTTAAAGCTTGTTCTTCATAAGGCAGGTTTATATCCTCCAAGACGACTTTCATTCGTTCCAAAATGTCGTTTGAGGACAATCGTTTAAAATCAAAGCGTTGACAGCGTGAGATAATCGTTGCAGGCAATTTATGAGGTTCGGTTGTTGCCAAAATAAATACCGCATGCGGCGGTGGTTCTTCTAACGTTTTTAAGAGCGCATTAAAAGCGCTTGTTGAAAGCATATGCACTTCATCGATAATATACACTTTAAAGCGTGCATTTGCTGGGGCAAATCTGACCTTTTCAATAATGTCGCGCATTTCCTCCACCCGTGAATTGGAGGCAGCATCGAATTCGATGACATCTGGATGTGAACCTTCAGTGATGCTTAAACATGTTGGACATTCATTGCAAGGTTCGTTCGTCGGTGCTTTTTCACAATTTAACGCTTTTGCGAAAATTTTCGCTGTACTTGTTTTTCCTGTACCGCGCGGGCCGGAAAAAAGGTAAGCGTGTGTTGTTTTATTTGCTAGCAGTGCATTTTGAAGGGTTCTTTTTACGTGCGTTTGACCGGACATTTCCCGGAAACTTTGGGGTCTATATACACGATAAAATGCTTGATACGTCAACTCTTTCCTTCCCTTCTGTTTCCATCAGATTATTACCTATATTATAGCATAGGTCTGCATGCCTTTTCCTTTCTTACGGTCAAATTGCCATTTAATTGTTCAAAAAAAAGAGCTGTCCGGATATCCCGGCAACTCCTCTTTAAATTTCATTTAGTAATTGGAAATCAGCTTTGAAAATTACCTTGCACCCAAACAGTTGTTTACTTTTTCTTCATTTCCTTCAACAGCTGCCCCACATTTGTCTCTTCGGGGGAGCTTTTATCCTCGAGTTTTTTTGGTCCTTTCCCTTTTTGCAGAAAGCTCCAGCCAAACCGCCGAATTGTTATATCGATAAAAAATAAAAGCATACTTGCTAACACAAGCCAGATTGTAATGCTTTGCCTTTCTGCACTCTTTGCAGTAAATTCCCGAAACGCCTCTTCGGGCTGCGTTAAGTATGCTCCACCTGCGCGTTCCGCAATTTGCGTTAATAACGGGTCATTCGGGGGCAATAACTTATATTCTTTGCTATAAGGAATTGTCTGCCCAGCCTGATACACGCTGCCATCCCCATTCGTGATTCGGAAAAAAACAAGGCCAGGATCGGCTTCCACTGCAGTTCGCACTTTATTTGCGGAAATCGGTTCAACCTGGATTGCCAATTCTTCACCGAGTTCATCGACTACGGCAATATCCAAAAATGCAGCTTGGCTTGTTGGGTCGGTTATGATAAACGAACCTTCTCCATCCAGCCGAATATCATAAGCAATCTCATTATAAGCAGGAAGCATTCTTGAAATTGCTGTTTGCCAGAAGGTCGGCCATTCTTCCCAGCGTGCCCAGTCACCTGTCCAAGCTCCAGTGGAATCTGACGTAAAGGCGATTGTCCGTCCCAAGCCATATTGCCATTCTGCCAAGACAGGATCCTCCTTCTCACTTTCTGCAATAACTGTCGCCGTTTGTTTTGCCGTTGTGCCGATATAGGCGTTCATTTGTGGAACACCTTCTTCAAATAGTGCATTCCATCCCTCTGCATTATAAATGGTCGGGTAGAAAGGATTGTCTTCAATATAGGTTCTGGAAATCATCGCCGTTTCGCGGGATAAAATCGAGGGAATGGTTGTCTCATCAAGAACGCTGTAAAAACGACCGCTCCCCCATTCACTTAATTCCTCCAGCAAAGCAGCATCGGCATCGGAACCAATCGCAATCGTAGATAACGTGATATTGTTTTCTTTTCCTTCTCCAATCAAATCTTCATAACTGCCCGCACTATACGATTGCCCGTCTGTGAGCAAAATAATATGTTTTCTTTGCAAGGAAAGGTCGGCTAAGTTTTCATAGGCCAGTTCTAAAGAAGCATATATTTCGGTACCCCCTCCAGGAGCAATGGATAAAATCGTGTCGACCGCCTCTTCTTTATCCTTTAAAGGCATTGTTTCAATGACTTCCCATGGCCTGTCATCAAAAGCGATAAACCCAAGTGTATCTCCGTCGCGCAGAAGCTCGACCGAACGTGCAGCGGCTTCTTTTGCCAATTCTATTTTCGGCCCCATCATACTGCCTGAGCGGTCCAATACAATAACCAGCCCAAGTGAAGGCATTTGCTGTTTGCCCTTTACTTCCATTTCAACCGGCAACATGGCTTCAATCGGCGATTTGAAATATCCACCAAGACCAAAGCTGTTTTCGCCGCCAACCATCATAAAGCCAACACCGAAGTTTTTAACCGCCTGTTCAATGATCCCCATTTTCTCTTCCCCAACTAAATGGCCCGGGATGTTATCGAAAATGATGGCATTATAATTCAGAAAACTTGATAAAGAGTTTGGCAGCTCACTTGAAGGGATTACATCATACTGGATGGATGATCCAATCGCACTTGCAATGGGCGACCCATCTTCCCGGTCACTTACGATTAAAAGCCTCGGTGAACTATGGACCATTGTGACACTGGTTAATTTATTATTTTCGATAATGGCATCTTCATCCACTTGAACAAGCGCTTCATATTTGACTAATCCTTCCGCATTCCCGGTATGTCGGAAAGTATAGACATTCGATCCTTCTTGCAGCTGAAGCATTTCCGAAAGAATAAGTTGATCATTTTCATATAAAAATAATTCGGCCTCTGTCGCCGCGGTTGCTTCAATTTCAGTTGTCAACTGCTGTTGTTCCCCAGCGTAAGCAACTTGCGGCGTAGTAAAGCTTTGAATGGAAACATCAGAGCTTACAGTTTTACTTAACGGAACAACATCAATCGAAATGCTGGAATCCGTTAACTTTGTTAGCTGCTCCTTTACATCTCCCTTTGTTTCCAATCCATCAGTTAATAAAACCACTCTTGTCGCTTTGTCCAAATCTACAATGCCTGTAGCCAATTGTATTGCCCGCGCAATATTTGTCTCACCTGCATTTTCTAATTGACTTAATTTCGGAACATGCTCAGTTTCGGGCGATAAAATGGATTCTGTTTGAAGCGTTTCTGCAAAGGAGTAAATCCCGACAAGATGTGAATCTTTTTTCGACTGCAGACTGTCTTCAATAAAAGCAACGGCTTGATCCTCTGCCTCTTTCACGGATGCAGAGCGGTCAATCAAAAAGACAACCTGCTCTTCTTTCACCGGCAACAACAGATAAGGAGAACAAATAGCGAATACCAACAGAATCACTGAGGCCAAACGTATCGCAAAAACAATTCTTTGGCTCTTTTTCAACTGATTCCTTTGCTGCCACAGAGTCCATCCAAAATAAACCGCCAGCGGGAGTAACAGCAATAAAGCAAGTGGGGTTTCAATTCGCAAATCCACGTCTTCGTTGCACCTCCCATTCTATGGCCAGCAATAGCAGAATTGGAATGAGCAGCCATCGCAATAATGGTTTTTTTGTTGCCTCTTCCTCTCTATTCTGTTTAACAGAGCCTAATTCAAAGCTTCTTCCTTCTTCAATTTCCCGTTCTTGACTGGAAAGCTGTACAACAAATTGCTTTTCTTCTTCATTCGAGCGAACGGTATAACTACCGGGCAACATAGGTGCTCTGAACTCGCTCCCACCATCCAGCGATGATACATACTCATTGTCACTTGAATAAATGGTCCACTCCCCGGAAGGTAAAGAGACAGCCCGCCTTTCATTCGGAAAGAAAGCACCCAGCGTTGTCTTCCCTTGCGTTAATTCATTTTGAATCCCCCATAAAAAAAGGGGAAAAGAAGGATGAAGCGGCCAGTCTGTCGATTGGATATCGGTCAATATGACAATATCCCCCTTGGAGGAACGCTGGACAAAGGGTTTCCCTCCTATTGTAGCAATCGTTGCAAAGTCCTCAAAAGGAGGATAAATGGAACTCACATAGACTTCTTGCAGCGAACTGAAAGAGAATAAAGCATCTTCTGATTCATCCACCTGAAGATTGATTTCCTCTGCTTTTTCATCGTTTCGGCCAATGAGTACAACAGGAGATTTGCTTCCTTGGAGAAGCTCTGTTCTATTCGTTACAACAATAGCATCATCCACATCTTGCAATTGATCGGCAGGGGCAATTTTCACTTCTTCATTTAAAGCTTGGAAGCCTTTTTGTACAAGACTATGCATTTGTTGATCGACAACAATTTGGGAAGGGCCGCTGCCGATGAGTGCCACCATAGAGTTATCCGCTTTATAATCATCTTCTACGTCGATGGACGCCGTTAAGATAGAGGAAGAAGGAAGATTTTTATAAGTTTTTGTTACTTCCTCTCCTGCTTTTAATAAGAGTTCTTCTTCAGCAAGTATTTCTTTTTGAGCATTCAATATAGAAAGGGTCAATGCTTTATCATTTTTTGTTTGATTCTTTAATTGAACCAGCGCTAAACTGCTATCTTCATGTGATGTTGCAGCAAATCGTGTTACCGCAACGTTTTCCAGTTCATCGCTCGTTCCTTTTACGATCCACTGAATGTTGTCGCTTTTGATTGGCAGCTCCCCGCGCTCCACCGAATCGGTGAACAAGTAAATAGAGGCTGCTTCATCTCCAATAAGTGCATGTGCCATATCAATTGCTTTTGTCAGTTGCTCTTCTTCATAAGTGACTTCCATTTTTGCAATGGCTCTATGTATGGCGGAAAGATCGGTTTCTTTTTGAACAATCGTTTTCGGTTCTTCACCCGTAGCTATAATGCTAATTGGCCGCCCGTTTAAGTTCTCGGCCAAGTCCATCATTTTCTCTTTATGTTGATCAAACGTAGTGGTACCACCCTTTCCGGCAAGCATCGTGGCAGAAGTGTCCACAATCCATAGCATTTGATCTCCTGCGGTTTCCGTTTTTGTCACAAACGGATTCATCAATGCCAGGACAAATAAAAGGAGCGCCAATAACTGCAAATACAATAGTGCATTCTTTTGTAAATGCTTTAAATAAGGAGAGGCTTTCGTTTCCTGCATCACTTCATTCCAAAGCAAAGTGGAAGAAACATACTGGTCTTTATATTTTCTGCGGAAAAAGTAATACAGCAGAACAATGACCGGCAATACAGCCGTCCATAGCAATGGAAGGTTACTGAATCCCAACGCTTTTCACCTCACTGTACCCAATGTGCCTTGAGCAGTTTATGGAAAATGGCATTCTGGAATCCATCCTCCACAATCAGCTGTGTTTTTCGGATGCCAAAACGATGAATCAAAGCTTCAAATGCCATTTCATGATTTTTTCTTGTTAATTGGTAGTCATTGAGCACACGGTTTGAAAAGGATACATTGACCTCTTTAGCCGTTTCGGCATCAATCAACCGTAAATCTCCCATGTAAGTTGGGGTCATCTCTTCTTCAGTTACGATTTGTATGCACCGAATATCCCCGGCAAAACGCGGCAACCGTTTAAAAAATTGCTCCCACTCTGCGATCGGCTCCAGTCCATCTGTAATCACAAATAAAACCGTGCTGTCCTTTGGCAATACTTTCAATGCTTCTTTGGCAAAATGTCCATTTCCTTTTGCTTCGTCCAGATTCGAAAGGATTTGCAAAAACGGCTTTCTGTAAGATGCCCCTTTTCTCCTAAATGGCAGAGCCGATGTTTCTCCCACAAAAGAAAAGGATAACCGATCATCCCGGTTTAAGACCATCAAGCCGATGGCAGCAGCAATTTGTCTTGCAAAACGCCATTTTTCCTCTTCGCTCATTGATTTTGAAGCATCCAATAGAACATGAACACGCATTTCTTGTTCATCCAAAAAGCGTTTAATAAAATACTTTTCCGTTCGGGCATAGACATTCCAGTCTACCTTCCTTACGTCGTCTCCTGCTGTATATTCCCGGAAGTCCGAAAAATCAAGGGAAGCACCAAACCGCTGCGAACGGTGAGAGCCTTTATGCTGTCCACGCAATTTGGAGGAAGTTGCAATGGATAAGCGTCCAATCTTTGCAATCCATTCGTCCGGCAAGATTAACCTTTGCTCATTCATAAGCCCACGCCCTGCTGAATGGTTGTTAAAATGGTTTCAATCAGTTCATCTGCCGTCTTCCCGGATGCTTCTCCTTCATAATTCAGCATCATGCGATGGCGCAGAGCGGGCTTTGCAACAGATTTTATATCCGCTATCGATACATGGAAGCGTCCTTGCATAACAGCGCGCGCCTTTGCCAACTTGATCATGCTTTGAAGCCCACGCGGACCGCTTCCATACAGTACATATTGTTGAATCTCTGGTAAAAAAGATTCTTGCGGATGTGTTCCTACCACAATATTCACCGCGTACTCCATGATTTCTTCGGCCACCAGCACTTCTTTGACCATTTGCTGGGCAACGATTAAAGACTCCTGGTCCATGCGTTTTTCCAACCTGACATCAACCGCACCTGTTGTTCGCTTCATGATTTCCAACAATTCTTTTTTCGACGGATAGGGAACGAGGATCTTGCACAAGAAACGGTCCATTTGCGCTTCCGGCAATGGATAGGTTCCTTCCATTTCAATGGGATTTTGGGTAGCCAATACAAAAAAGGGCTTCGCCATTTTTTTCGTATCCCCTAAAATGGTCACGGTCTTTTCCCCCATCGCTTCAAGCAACGCGCTTTGTGTTTTGGGCGTTGCACGGTTGATTTCGTCCGCCAGCACCATCTGGCTAAAGATTGGCCCTGGCTGGAACACAAACTGCTGTTTCCCATTTTCCGTCCGTTCAATAATATTCGTTCCTGTTATATCTGTCGGCATTAAATCAGGCGTAAATTGAATTCGAGAGAAAGATAAATCCAGTACTTCCGAAACCGTTCGGATCAACATTGTTTTTCCCAGCCCAGGCAAACCTTCCAACAAAGCATGCCCATCCGCCAAAATCGAGTACAGGGTATAGTCAATCGCTTCCTCTTGCCCCACGATGAATTTCCCTATTTCCTCTTTCACCTGGTGTAGCCGTTCACTTATTTCAAGATACTGTTGTTCACTAAAGGCCATTTCCTTGCCCTCCTCATTCCGACTCTATTGAAGAAAAATAGGATTGCACAATTTCCTGTAAATCTTTTGGCAATTGCATGCGCTCCGAGCTTTCCATATAACTGTCTTTATACTCGCCAATCACTTCTTCATAGGACTTGATGGTTCCTTTCGTTACAGGGACAGACCCTTTTTGCTCGCCTGCAGCCTTTCCTTCGCCAAGAGGGCCTCCATCAGTCGTTGTTTCACTGCCTCCTTCGATTCGCTCCGGAATGGAAAGGAGGTCACGTCCTCCTTGGCCTTGTCCAGCACCATTTCCCCCTTTTCCACCGGAGCCGCCTTTCCCTTGACCGCCACCATTGCCCTGCGGACCGCTGCCTTGCCCTTGTGAGCCATTCCCATTTTTTTGACCTTGCCCTTGCCCCTGCCCTTTCTGACTTGAAGGATTGTTCCCTTGCGTTTGACTGCCAGTATTTCCTTGCTGGGAATTGCCTTTATCAGAGTTGCTTTGTTCGTCACTTGAGCTGCTGTTTTCATCTCCTGAATCTTCTGTCGATTCAGAGCCTAATTCACTGGCGATGGCATTTTGTAAATCAAAGCTAATCGGCTTCCCTAATTTGCTTAATGCACTTTGGGTACCATTTGCCGTACTAGCCAGTTCTTTTTGTAGTTCCGATAATTCTTTCAATTGCTTTTGTTCTTCCGCCGTTAAGCCATTTTGTCCCTGATCGCTTTCTTGATGGGCCAACTTTTCCTTTTCCTTCAACTTTTGCTCTTGCAGTTTTAATTCCTTTTGCTTTTTCACGACTTCTCGCAACGCTTCTTCCGAATACTCTATTTCTTGAAGCTTCTGCTGCAATTCTTGCAGCTGCTTCTTGATTTGGGGTACGTCCGATTTTTTCTTCAATTCAGCGACCTCTTTTTCCAAGTCCTTCACCACTTTTTGTTCCCTTTCAAAAACATGCGCCTCTTGTTGTGTGGCCGAAGGGAAAATCGATAGAATGCCAATAGCCAGCACTGAAAGTACTATTCCAATCAAAGCTTTTGGCTTAACGAAGGATTTTTTCCGATTTTTAAACCGCAAAAAAGCACTCTGTGTTTCAATTTCGCATTTCTTTACAAGGGCATTAACCAATGGACTCTCTTCTTCTTTAAAAGAAAGAGCCGTGATGAGTTCATTATGAGGATAAAAGGAGTCCAGTCGATGAATCGCATCCTTCTCCCGCATTCGCTTCCACCATATATAGAAAAGGACGCCAATGAATGCCCCTACGGCAACATAAGTGGCAACCTCCCGATAATATGGAAAAACAAAAAAACGAGAAACAAAGAGAATCGCCGTCCATAGAACAAGTGACAACAGTACCCCATACTGCAGCTTAGGCAGGGACTGTTCAATATTCAGGCTCCTTTTTGCCCGGCGAATAGTCGATTTGAATAATTGACGACGATTCATTTCATTGCCTCCTTATCGATTCGTTTTCATATTGGCACGCAGTTTACGAATCGCAACGAATAAACAAAATACCGTCAATAAAGTATAGAAAATCAAATAAACAATCCAGATCGGCATTGAAATTCCTACCGCCGACTCCAAGCTTGATGCCATCTCAGGGTAAAGAATGGTGATAATCAGAGCTCCTGGATTAATGCCTGCACAGAAATAAGTTATTGGAGAAAATGGCGTCGCGTTTTGTGCCAACCCTGTTGCCGAATGGATAGCCATTTGCTCCATTGAAATGCCTATAAAGAAGAAAAATGCCGTGATGCCTCCCAAGAAAATCATCGCCCCATAAGTGGCAATCATGGATACAATCGTTTTTTTCGTAATCGTCGAAAACATGATTCCAATGCTTCCAATGGCAATCAGCGTCACCAAATAGAACAAGAAAATCGTAATGAGCTGTGATGGCGATACCCCACCAAATAAAAACACAAGACTATATAATGGCAATCCGGCGATCAACATCAAAATCAAGAAAGCAACAGAGGATAAGAGCTTCCCGCCAATAATCTGTGTTGAGCTTTGGGTTGTGGTTAACAAAATATTTAACGTTTGCTTTTCACGTTCCGTACTGATGCTGCCTGCCGTCAATCCCGGCGTTATAAACATGACCAGCCCCATTTGAATGACACTCAAGGCAACAAACATGGTAAAACTATCACTGGGCCTGAAAAAGGCGGTTCCGGAAAAACGAGTATAGATTAATAAAAAGCCTGCCACGAAGATACACAAAACAGCCAAATAAAACATTAACCCCGAGAAGCTTTTAAAAGCACGGAAACGCAGTTTTAGTTCCTTCGATAAAACGGGATTTGAAAATCGTTCCATCATTCTGCATCTGCTCCCTTCGTAATCGCCATAAAGACATCTTCCAAATCTTTTTCCTCTTCTGTTAATGAATAAATCGGAATACCGGAAAGCAGCGCCTCTCGCAAAAGATTCACTTGTTCCTGGGTTGTGCCTCGATAGTTAAAAGCGAGTTCATTATTTTCCGGGATGGCTTCAATTGAAGAAATCATAGGATTTTCTTCAAAGAAGGCACGAGCCTTCTCCATCTCATTCATTACCTTTACGATAATGCGTTTATCTCCCTGCAATTGCTCCTGGATGGTAGCCACATTTCCATGGGCAATTAACTTTCCATTATCTATGACGCCGATTTCGTCACACATCTCGGCCAGCTCAGGCAAAATATGCGAAGAAATAAGGATGGTTTTTCCCATCGACTTTAAATGCTTTAAGATATCGCGCATTTCCACCCGTGCCCGCGGGTCCAGCCCAGATGCAGGTTCATCCAATATCAGCACCTTTGGGTCATGGATGAGTGAACGGGCTAAACAAAGACGCTGCTTCATCCCTCGCGATAGCAAGTCAACATATTCATAGCGTTTATGCGTTAAATTGACGAGCTCCAATAACTGTGGAATCAGCACCTTCCGCTCGGCAGCGCTCAAGCCGTAGCTGGCACCGTAAAAATCCAGATACTCATCGGCTTTTAACTGATCATAGACACCGAAGAAGTCCGGCATATAGCCAATCTGTTTCCTCACTTCTTTTGGCTCACGCACCACGCTTTTCCCATTGATATAGGCATCCCCTGAAGTAGGCGACAGCAGGGTAGCAAGGATTGAAAAAGTGGTAGACTTCCCGGCTCCGTTCGCTCCCACAAATCCAAAGACAACCCCTTCATTCAATGTAAGTTCTAAATGATCCAATGCTGTAAAGGAACCATATTTTTTTGTTAATCCTTGAATATCCACCATCATGGTCCTGCTACCCCCTTCACTTCAATATTTGGCATTTTGACCGGCGTCCCCATATCATCCTTCTTTCGGATCCGCATCTTTAACTGGCCTTCCGGGGAGATATATTGCTTTAAGTTTTCGCTATAAGTTGCGCTGGATTCTTGCATCTCTTCATAGGCAGATGTCGACCAATTCCAAATCGCCACTTCAAGGAAGTTTGCAGCTCGATTTGAAAGCGATACTTCTGTCCACGCTGTATCCTCCAGCAACTCATCGGGCACCCAAACGGACAAATCATATTCTCCGTTATCCAAATACCATTCATTTGCTGCTTCATTGATCAATTCCATATAACCTGACCCTGATGTAGGATCCAATGAACTTTCCAACGTTTCATGATTCAGTGTAAATTCTCCCGTTAATTCGATTGTCGGGTCAAAAGATTGTACAATGTATGCCAATGGCGATACTTCGGCACTTCCATCCAATTCAATGCCAACCAGCGCTTTATCTGTCCACGCAGCAATAACCGGCGCCTTTTCATCCTGTGAAAGACCGATTGCCCCGTATTTTAGTTTTTCGAGACGTACCGGCATTAAATCCTTTTTCGATTGAGGCTGTGTGTAAGCATAATTGGAGATTGCAGGAGAAAGCAGCACCGAGTTTTTTATTTCTTTCGATACTTGTAAAGTCCCATTTGCTTCGATATCTCCCAGCTCAATCTCCTTGGAACCTGACAGGATGGCCACGTCATTTAACTTGAATGGAAAGTGGTTCGTGATTGCCCCTTCTATTTCCCCGTCCTTCAGCGTTAACTGGATATCCATCTTTCCGGCATTTTCGATCGTTGTTTGACCAACCATGGATTGAACAGACCAATAATTCAAATTTCTGAAATGAATCGCGGATCCACTCGCATGATCGGTTACATACGTTTTCTCATGCAATACAGTATCGGCTGGATTTGAATAGGAATATGAATTATTGGAAGCTACTGCTGTTGTATTTTCATCCATTTCAAAAATAAAGTCTCCGCCGCGATTTGTTAAAATGGACTCTACATAATGTCCAGTTAAGTTTTCTCCTTCTACTTTATAAAAAGCAGATTGCTGGATCTGGGATTGCATTAGGCGATCTTTGGCCCCGAACATAAACATCCCCACCGAAAGCGCAATCGACAACAACGGGATTATCCACCAGGCATGTTCCCGTTTGTCCATTCGTTTTAAAATAAAATACAATAACGGACCGACCAATATTATGTAAATAATGACCGTTACGATAAGAGCCGTTGTTTTCACTTCAAAAGAAGGAAATAGTTCATTTATATTTCCTACTTCATTAGGCAGATAATCATTCACACTGCCATAATGCATGCCGAATGAGTTATTCTGGTTTATGGACTTCAAATCCAGCATGGCTGCAATCAATTTTGCATAACCATCCATCGAAGATAGTGGTTGATCTCCCAATGAAAAGGTCGTTTGCACCACTTGCCCACTACTCAAAGATTGGCTTGCTGCTAGGATTGAATTTCCATCGGCAAGCAATCGAACACTGTCTTCTTTTGCTTGCGCTTTATACACTTGTATATCTTCCGTAAAGTTTCCATCAGCGGTTGACTTGGTTAGATACTCTTTGGAAACACGTACTTTTTCAGAGGAAAGCATTAATGGCAAATATTCTTTAAAAATACCTGCAGTTGCTTCAACCTGGTCAGATGCTCCGATTAAAAGCGTTCCTCCCTGATTGACCCAGTTGTAAAGCGCTTGCTGCTGCTGTTCGGAATAATCGGTCAAGCTAACTTCATCAACCGCTATCACATTCGCCATGCCCAGTCCTTTGGCTTCTGTCGGAAATTGAAAATCTTTTAATTGATTGACATGAAAAACTTCCACATTTCCGGATGCATATTGCCTTAATTTTTGGAAAGCCGATAAACGGTCGCTATTTTCGGTTAATGTATAAATAAAAGTTCCTGTTGGCTCATAAAATTGCGGACGCACGACTTTTGCGCCCTTATACGCGACCAGTTCCCCTTCTTCAATCCCACCTTCATAGAAGTAAAACATGTTTCTTTGTTGGTTGTTATATAAGTACTGATCTGTCAGCCCATTTAAATAAAGCTGCAACGTTTTTGTTTCACCTTCCGCTATATCCAATGGATAAACCAGCCCCGAACCCATAGCATAGGATTCCGCGGCATCAATTACCAAGTCCCCCGAAAAAGCTGATCCGTTATTCGTAATGGTCATCTTTAGCGGCAACGGCGTATTATATTTCACCTTATTGGAAATGCCAGCTTCCGCCTTCACCTCCAATTTAGGCGCAGCACTAACAGGATTGATATGTATAAAACTAAATAATAAAGCGACTAACAATACTACCGGATATAATTTCCCTCTCATGGACGAACCTCCTTTAGATCACTCTCTAATTGGTACGTTTAAATTCCACTTTAGTTCCACTTTTACCAAATAATTGTTAATCTTAAGAATTTGTTCGTGTTGGCAGAGGAAAAGTTTTATAAATAAAAAAAGACAAAACCAACCTTGAAGTTGATTTTGTCTTTATTAAACCTATTGGCTTTAATATGTATATTAAAGCCGTGCACCTTCCTTCGACTGCCGTACATAAGCGTTACTCTTGTCGCCAGCTCAGGTTAGGCTACCCCACGGCACATGGGTGGGACCACTTAATGCTGCTTCCTTCCGGACCTGACATGGTTCATGGCTTCCCATTGCGCGGGACCCAACCGTCAACACTACGTGCAAGAGGCAGACCAAACATACGAACAGCCTCAGAAAAGGACTTCAGTCTCGCTAGAGCGGATTGCGAGTTACAGGGCACCGCTACCTCCCCACCTAGCACGGCATAAATTAGTATACTTTATTTCAATATAAAAATCCAATGTTATCTTTTGGAAATAGGGGAAAGATTAAATATCAGGCTGCATTATAAACAGTTGGTGAATGAAATAAAAGTCAAAATATATGTTAACAAATTTATTGACCAGGAAATAAAAACATGCTAAAATTACTTTTGTCGATAAGTTTCGACATTATTATTCGGAGGCATACCCAAGTCTGGCNNNATTTTTTAACTAAATGCGGGTGTGGCGGAATTGGCAGACGCACTAGACTTAGGATCTAGCGCCGCAAGGCGTGGGGGTTCGACTCCCTTCACCCGCACCAATTAATTTGAAAAGCCAGATAAACATAAAGCACATGCGGAAGTAGTTCAGTGGTAGAACACCACCTTGCCAAGGTGGGGGTCGCGAGTTCGAACCTCGTCTTCCGCTCCAAATGTGCCGGGGTGGCGGAACTGGCAGACGCACAGGACTTAAAATCCTGCGGTAGGTGACTACCGTACCGGTTCGATTCCGGTCCTCGGCACCATTCATAGATGCGCCCGTAGCTCAATTGGANGATATGCAACGTTCGCCTAACTGGCAGACTCACAGAATCTAAAATTCAATTTTAGGTCATTATCATATCGATTTCGGTCCTCTGTACCAATGAGGAGCAAATATACTAATTAATATCATCACTTATGGGGCCTTAGCTCAGCTGGGAGAGCGCCTGCCTTGCACGCAGGAGGTCAGCGGTTCGATCCCGCTAGGCTCCACCAACAATAATAAGATCCTGGCGGCGTAGCTCAGCTGGCTAGAGCGTACGGTTCATACCCGTGAGGTCGGGGGTTCGATCCCCTCTGCCGCCATCTAGAAGGACCTTTAGCTCAGTTGGTTAGAGCAGACGGCTCATAACCGTCCGGTCGCAGGTTCGAGTCCTGCAAGGTCCACCATTATATATAACACGGAGGCATACCCAAGTCTGGCTGAAGGGATCGGTCTTGAAAACCGACAGGCGGGTTAAACCGCGCGTGGGTTCGAATCCTACTGCCTCCGCCATTTCAATTTTAATACAACTATTATTTTCGCGGGGTGGAGCAGTGGTAGCTCGTCGGGCTCATAACCCGAAGGTCNTTAGAAATCATTGAACTTATATATAACGGCTTAAGAGGTTCTTCACCTTTTAAGCCGTTTTTTTATTTCAGAAGATTTGCGTATCCCCTGTTTAAAATGCTTGTTATTCCACTTAAAAAAAGCATTCAACGCTAAACGTTGAATGCTTTCATTTTTACAATTTATCACACTGTTGATTATGCTTTTTGAGTGTTTTCAACATCATCGTTAAGGTGTAATTGACCTTCCCATTTCGCAACAACAAGCGCTGCCAGAGAGTTACCTACTACGTTAACCGCTGTACGTCCCATATCAAGGATTCGGTCGATCCCTACGATAAACATTAGACCTTCGGCTGGTAATCCCATTGTACCGAATGTAGCCAATAATACAACAAAGGAAACCCCAGGCACACCTGCCATACCTTTTGAAGTGACCATTAGGACTAACATCAGCATGATTTGTTCACCTATAGTTAAGTCAATGCCATACATTTGGGCAACAAACATCGAAGCGATTGCTTGATACAAAACAGAGCCATCCAAGTTAAAAGAATAACCCGTTGGAATTACGAAAGTTGAAATATGTTTTGGCGCACCCACTTTTTCCATCTTGTCCATAATTCTTGGAAGAACTGTTTCCGAACTTGATGTTGAGAATGCCAAAATTAATTCTTCTTTGATTACTTTTATTAATTTAAAGATGCTGTAACCAATGATTTTCGCCATAATCCCTAAAATCACAAGTACAAAGAAAATCATTGTTCCATATACAGTTATCGCTAATTTAGCTAGTGGAATAAGAGATTCAAAGCCATATTTGGAAATCGTTACACCAATCAAGGCGAAGACCCCGATCGGAGCATATTTCATAAATAGGTTCGTTACATAGAACATCGCATTTGAAATACCTTCAAAGAAATGCAATGCCGTTCTCCCTTTTTCTCCAATCGCTGCAATACCAAGACCAAGCACGACTGCAAAGAAAATAATCGCTAGCATGTCCCCTTCAACCATTGCTTGGAACGGATTTGTCGGTACGATATGAAGAAGTGTATCCGTAATTGATTTTCCTTCTTGTTCCTCGGATGTATGGACATAACTTGAAATGTCCGTTTGCGCAAGGCCGCTCATATTAATTCCTGTTCCAGGGTGGAACAAATTGGCGGATATAAGACCGACAGCAATTGCAATACCTGTCATTCCAATAAAGTATGCCAACGATTTACCGCCCAATTTACCCACGGCTTTTAAATCGCCAACACCAGCAATTGCAACAATAATACTTGAAAGAACAATTGGTACAACAATTAGTTTAATTAGTCGCAGGAAAAGGTCGCCAAATGGCTGTAAAAAGTTTTGCGCCTCTTCACTTCCATAAAAAATCCCACCGACGATAATACCTAAAACTAGACCGATCAGGATTTGAGTTGCTAAACTCAATCTAAACTTTTTCAATAATTACCCCACCTTTTTGATGTCATTTTTTATCCAAATTTCTCTGGTAAGGGAAACAAGTATATGAATGAAAACTATTAATTTAATTTACAAAAAAAAACGGCTTGTCCCACCGCACTAGCTAAATCCTTTTATACTGTTTCCTTGCAAACGCTTACGAGGTTAGCTTTCAGGTTAGGACTCCGGAAACATAAGCCCCTTCTTTTCAGAATTCACCTATAACGGAATTTCACCATAAAGGGAAAATCCATATAATTCATTTGGGTCCCCCGCTCTTAAAATAAGATTAAGCGAAAAAATTATTAAGTAAATAATATCACTAAAATACTTTAAAAGTAAATAACAGAAAATTTCCAACCCATTAAAAATTTTTATTTCACTCTTTTAGATGGAATAAAATGGGTTAAATTCTTTGATTAGTTCAAGAATGACTGAGGTTAGAAATAGGGAGCATGCTCTATTAAAGCCTTTATAAAAGGTATTTTAAAGTATACAACTTATTTTGCGAAAATATTAAATTGATATGAGGAAATTATATACAAATCGTATAAACTGAAGGAATTAAAAACTATCAATAGAATCTAAGCTGCTTAAGGATAATATGTTTTGAGGAGTTTGTGAGGATAAAAGAAAGAATCTGTGTGTCTGTTTTTTCACTTTTGAGCAGTTAAGAGGCATCTCGACAATTGTGAGACACCTCCTCTTTCCTGATTATTTAGACAACACTTTCGCCAAATAAGCGCGGATTGACTCTTCTCCATTTGCCAAAGCTTCACTTTCTCTTGCTTCATCTTTTAATATCTTAGCTTCTGCACCTTCTGCAATTTTTTCGATATCATCTTGTGGTATAACGACAACCCCGTCAATATCTCCGACAATATAGTCCCCTGGGTGCACCGTGACGCCTCCAACAGCTATTGGGCAATTTACAAGGCCTCCGCCATTTTTGTTCCCTGCTGCTACTGTGGTCCCCAGTGAAAATACAGGAAAGTCAAGTGCCCGGACAGCTGCAAGATCACGGATGACTCCGTCGACAACAACCCCTTGCACCCCAACTCCCTTAGCAAGAGAAATGACAAAATCCCCAGCTACTGCTCGGTTCTTGTTGCCTTTCGCATCAATTACCAAAATATCGCCTTTTTGTGCACTGCTAATTGCCTCCAACACAGCTCCATTTTCACCATCAGGCAAGCGCACCGTAACTGCCCGTCCCGCAATTTTAAAATGTTCGGCTAAAGGCTTGATTTGCGCATCAAGATTTGTGTGTCCGCCCGTAGCATCTGAAATGGCTGTTGTCGGCAAACTGTTCAGCCTTTCTTGAATTGTTGTTGTTTCCATTTCTCCACCTCTTTAATTTCAAAATATTGTAATTATTTAAATAATATAGCATTATGATAGTAAGTTAAATAGTGAAATTTATATAACCAAATCGCCCACTAAAAAAGTTAAAACGTGGGTAAAATGGGAGTATGCAAAGCCTTCTAAAAAGACCAAGCATAAAGGAGTGACAGAGATGAAAAAAAATCGATTAGTTGCACCTTATGAAAAAGACGGTAAGACGTATTATAAAATGTCCACCTTTGATATTGAGGTGATTGCCAAATCCACCGGGGGACTTGCCCCGACCCTGTTATATTTTCATGACAATCAGGACGTTACCGACGACATCCGTGCCTTGCGTTTCGGTTTAAATTCACCCTACTCATATATAGAGGATTATGACGAATTTCAATCAATGCTTCATAAAAAGGAACAACGGGCACTTGAAGATTTATACGATACGATTAGCATTCGGCCAAAAAATATGTCCACCTCCAAACAAGTGCTATGGAGCTTTGGCGTGCTTCTCCTCATGACCATTCCTTTTTTGGTGGCGATGATACTAAAATAAAAAACCCCTAAGTAATCTACGTTTACTTAGGGAGTTATAATCAGCTTCCTTTTTGTAATAAGGAATCTTGATGTGTATTTAAGATTGCCAAAATTTCTTCTGCCGAAGACGCGACTTGTAAAATATGCCGCTGTTCTTCGCGGATGAAGCCTTCTTCCAGCATTTTATTAAAATGCTGAATCAATGCATCATAAAATCCATCCACATTATATAAAATTACCGGGTTATGATGAAGGCCAATCTGAGCCCAAGTAAATACTTCAAAATACTCATCGAGCGTACCGCAGCCACCTGGCAATGCGATAAAGGCATCCGAGAGATCTACCATTTGCTTTTTGCGAACGTGCATCGATTCAACAAAATAGATTTCCGTTAAGCTGAGATGCGCCAATTCGCGTTGTTGCAAGTGTTCCGGCATGATGCCGATTACTCTTCCATAATGGGCCAATGCTGCATCCGCCACCGCTCCCATTAACCCTATATTTGAACCTCCATAGACGATGCCGATTTTTGATTTGGCCAACACTTCCCCCAACTCTTTTGCCTTTTCCCTATAAATAGACTTTTTCCCTTCTTGGGAACCGCAGTAAATGGCAACGTTCAAGTTTTATCCCTCCCAGGCGATTTGTTACACTACCAGTATAATGCAAAATTATTAAACCACTGTAAAAAAGGAGACCTTCAAATGAAAATCATCCCTTTAGGTGTTGGCGGCGCTTTTACAAAACGTCACTATCATAATAACTATATCATTCAATTGGATGAAACATTCCTCTTAATCGATGCCGGGACAACGCTTCGATATAGTCTGCCCGAAGCAGGATTTGATTATTTGGCGATTGATGCTGTTTTTATTTCCCACCTTCATTTTGACCATGTTGGCGGGTTGGAAGAAATGCTGATGCAGCGGTTCTGGCATTTTGAAAACGGCCAGCATTCACCCCAAAAAACAAAGGTAATTGTACATGAGAAATTATATTCTTCTTTAAAAAATTACTTGAATAGCGGGCTCATGAACCAAGGCCGTACTGTTGACGATTATTGCGATTTTTTCGTTTTAGGGGAAGGCGAAATTTTCAATATCGGTCACTATCAATTTCATATTTTTGATACAACCAATTGCCATGCGGAAGGATTGATTAGTGCAGGTTTTAAATTAGGGTCCCAACAAAGCAATATCGTATTTACGGGAGATATCAAGCACCTGGCAGATGCCGGTATTTTAAGCCAGGTCGATGATAAAACAGTTGCCATTTTCCAGGATGTCAGTTTTACATTTAACGGCGTTCATGCAACATTCAATGAAGTGCTCGATTACTATCCAGCAAATTTGCAGGATAGAATTTACGCGATGCATTATAACGATAATATAGAGGACTATTTAAATATTTTGGATCATTCAATGATCAAAAGAGTGAAAAAACAAGAAATTCTTGAGTTCTAGTGTACGGAAAATCTAGACTTTATTAATTGTGAATTGGTCCAAAAATTAAACATTTTCCAATTTACAAATGTTTAACAATAAATAATAACAAACCCTTCTTCCATTTGGTATTATTTGTATAATACTATGAGTTAGGTGGAGAGAAGAATGGTTTCATCCAACGGTTTCCATTATGAAGGAGGAATTGCCTCTATATTAACTGGGGTATTCCTATTTTCCGCGCATTTAATAAATTTTTTAGCTAATTTGGAAAATGGAACAATTTTAGGACAAAGTCTAGTTTTTATCGCTCATATCGCGGCTGTTTTTTCTTTTATAGGAATTTATAATGCTCAGGGACGAAATAACCGAACATTGGGTTCATTGGGCATGGTACTTAGTACAACGGGGACAATTATTGTTTCAGCCATCGTTTATGTTGAAATTGCCAGGGCATCGGGGGCTAATGTCAGTTCGGTTTTCCATGAAGAGGTTCCAAATTTCATTCTAAACGTTGGACCATTGTTGTTTGTTATCGGATTGCTTTGTCTTGGGATCTCTATTATCTTGGGTAAAATATTGTCTCGCCGGGGAGGCGCCTTGCTTATTCTCGGCAATATTATATTTGCATTAGGAAGTTTTGCGGGGAGTGCAGAAGCCATCTTTTCAGTTGCAGGCTCAGCAATTACTGGTTGCGGTTTTATTTGGCTTGGACTCTCTCTTATTAAACAGAAAGAAGCAGCTCTTTTTGTTAGTGATTCTGAAATAAAAATTCCAGTTGGAAAAAATGAAGCATAGACAAAATAGGTATAAAAATGCCTTCCTTTTTCGTGAAAGGAAGGCTCATTTTATATTTAAATTATCGATCCCCATTTTAGGAACGTCATAATAGAGCTTTCGAGAAAATGGACATCGTTTCCTAAACTGCTACCTTACAAAAAACTCGTCGAGCTACTTCTGAAATCTTGATGATTGCTCTAACATATAAGCAATCCGTTCAACAATACATTCAATTTGTTCCGGGTTTTTGACCAAGTCATAATCATTAATATCCAGGCGTAATACCGGGCAGGAATTGAAACTGTTTATCCAGTTTTCATAACGGTCATGCATTTCAATCCAGTAGCCAGTTGGTGTTTGTTGTTCCATTTCACGTCCTCGCTCCTGGATGCGACCAATAATATCGTCAATTGGTCCCTCTAAATAAACGAGTAAATCCGGATGTGGGAAGTATGGTGTCATAACCATGGCTTCAAATAAATTTGTATACGTTTCGTAATCTGTCGGACTCATTGTTCCCTTATCATAATGCATTTTTGCAAAAATGCCAGTATCTTCATAAATGGAACGATCTTGGATGAAGCCCCCACCATATTCAAAAATTCTTTTTTGCTCTTTAAAACGTTCTGCTAGGAAATATATTTGTAAATGGAAACTCCATTTTTCAAAGTCATCATAAAACTTATCCAAATATGGATTAGTGTCTACTTTTTCAAACGACGTACGGAAATTCAAGCTTTGTGCCAATGCTTTTGTCATCGTTGATTTTCCGACACCCACCGTACCCGCAATTGTGATTACCGTATTGGATGGTATGTTATATTTTTCTCGTAAATTCATTCTGGTTGCGAACTCCTTTGTTCTAACTTTTCTTTCACTAAACTTAATACCTGCTCAAGGTCGCCAGGATTTTTTACAAAATCAATTTGATCGCCATTTAGCTGAATAACCGGAATATCAGGGTGCATCAACTCAAAATGTTGGATGAACTCATGATAATCAGCAGCTAATTGTTCTATGTAATCGCGTGTAATCATTTTTTCAAACTCTCTCCCACGCAATGCAATCCGATTCATTAATGTATCTAAACTGGCATGCAGATAAATCACCATATTGGGACGTGGCATATCTACAGTCAAAATTTTATAAATGGACTCATACTTTTCATATTCGAAAGGCTTTAACGTACGTTTAGCGAAAATTAGATTTTTGAATATATGATAATCAGCGACTACAGGCGATCCTGTTTCGATGATATGCTTCTTTATATCTTTTAATTGTTTATATCGATTACAAAGGAAGAACATCTCCGTTTGAAAGCTCCACTCCTCAATATCTTCATAGAACTTTCCTAAAAACGGGTTTTCGTCCACGATTTCTTTTAATAAATGATAGTCAAAGGCTTCAGAAATCGCTTTTGATAACGACGTTTTCCCTACACCAATCGGACCCTCTACTGTAATAAACGGAACAGACACCGAGAAGTCCCTCCTTCAAGTCAAAATTCGTCAATGCTCTTCATTTTATCACAGGAGCTTGTCGAAAAACAGAGCAAGCAATTGAGCAAAATAAGGAAACATAGTTATTTGTTTATTAAGATTGTTCAAAAATTCTATTTTATAAAACATCATGTTAAACTATCAACCAAGGAGAGATGGACGTGGAACTTTTTGAACAAGATCGCATATTTATGAGAGAAGCAATAGAGGAAGCCAAAAAAGCACAAGCCTTGGGAGAAGTACCAATCGGAGCTGTGATTGTATATCAGGGCGAAATTATAGCACGAGCCTACAATTTAAGAGAAACCACTCAAAATGCCGTCACGCATGCCGAGTTAATGGCCATTCAGCAAGCCTGTGAAAAAATCGGCAGTTGGCGACTGGAAGAAACAACGCTTTATGTCACATTGGAGCCTTGTCCGATGTGTGCTGGGGCCATTTTGCAATCCCGTGTCCCCCGTGTCGTGTACGCAGCACGAGATATAAAGGCGGGCTGTGTGGATTCCTTATACCGATTGCTCAATGATTCCCGGTTTAATCATGAATGCGAGGTAACCGAAGGAATATTGGCCGATGAATGCGGACAAATGCTGACGGATTTCTTCCGGGCAATTCGCGAACGCAAAAAAGCAGAGAAACTGGAACGAAAACGCCTGGCTCAAGAGAAATAGGTTGCAGATTTATTTATAGGGAAGTCTGTTTTGGTGCGGTTCTAATCGAGTGTTTTTAGCTCTTCTGAAATGCAATCATATCTAAAAAAAGAGCTGACGCCCAAAACAGCGTCAGCTCTTCATTTTAATTTATTGGAACTTCTCCATAAACTTTTCCAAACGGTCCATTCCCTCTTTTAACACTTCCAATGGCTGGGCAAAGGATAGACGAATATAGCCCTCCCCAAACTCGGAAAACGCAGTGCCCGGAACCGTTGCTACCTCTTGCTCTTTTAATAAACTCAAACAAAAATCAAAAGAAGTCATGTTCGTTTTCCTGATCGATGGGAAAATATAAAACGCTCCTCCAGGTTTTACAACATCAAAACCCATTGCTACAAGGCGATCATAGACGAAATCCCGGCGAACTTTATATTCTTTCTTCATCTCGACTGGATCGGCTAAGCCCTTTGTCAGAGCTTCCAGTGCCGCATATTGACTGATGCTCGTTGCACAGCTAATGTACTAGTTATTTAGCTTCGTCATTTCTTTTGTGATGTAGCTTGGAGCCAGCGTATAACCGATTCGCCACCCTGTCATTGAGTGAGACTTTGATACACCGTTAATGACAATCGTTTTATGTTGCATGCCGTCGTAAGAAGCAATCGACTTATGTTTTTTTTCATAAATCAATTCACTGTAAATTTCATCTGAAATAATAAAGATTTCCTTTTCCTTCAGAAGAGCCGCGATTTTTTGAAGTTCTGCATCCTCGATAATCGTCCCCACTGGATTGCAAGGTGATGGCAAAAGAACGCATCTCGTTTTCTCTGAAAGATGCTGCTCAATTAATTCAGCGGTTAACACAAAGTCTGTCGATTTTGTATCCACCAAAACCGGAATGGCCCCACAAAGTTGAATTAAAGGGGTGTACCCTGGATAAGCGGGTGCTGATAGAATCACTTCGCAGCCTTCCTCTAAAATCGTTCTTAACGCAATATTTAGAGCTCCCGAAGCACCATGGGTCACAACAATTTCGTCCTGCGGTTGATATGTTAATCCATACTGGTTTTCATAAAATTTTGAAATCGCGTCTCGCAATTCAATGATACCGGCGTTTGGTGTATAGGAAGTATAGTTTTGGTCAATTGCCCATTTTGCTTTTTCTTTTATATGAGTGGGTGTTGGAAAATCCGGTTGGCCAATTGTTAGATTGATTGCATTTGGATAATCCACCAGCATATTCGTAAACTTGCGAATACCCGAAATTTCAAGTTTCTTAAGGTTTTTATAAAGCAAATGTTCCATTCTCTAAATCCCCTTTTTTTGTAAGCCTTTTTCATATATCCACTTTAACATAAAACACTTTTTCTATATATCTCCATTAAACGAGCTCCGAGCGCGATTTCTTGAATCCTTTTTATATTTGATGAAATATTATTCTCCTCCCTGACATATGATGCATCGAATTATACTTTTAAGTACTTTCAAAAATGCGGGAAAGGAGAATGCTAGAGAATGAAGGTTTTAACAAGGATTTCAAACCTCATCATGGAAAAATGTTTACCAGACCCTTATATTTTTGTTGCCATCTTAACCGTTTTGGTTTTATTCCTCGGGGTTGTGCTTACGGATTCGTCACCATTGGATATGGTGGTCTATTGGGGTGATGGGTTCTGGGGATTGCTTTCCTTTACGATGCAAATGGTTATTGTATTGGCTGCCGGGCATGTTTTGGCTAACAGTCCAATTTTCAAGAAATTTTTATCTTCTATAGCAGGAAAGATTAAGAAACCTTCGAGTGCCATTATTATTGTAACCTTTGTTTCGTTGATCGCTTGCTGGATTAACTGGGGATTTGGCTTAGTCATTGGCGCTTTATTTGCCAAAGAAATTGCCCGTCATGTAAAAAAAGTCGACTATCGGCTACTGATTGCAAGTGCGTATTCTGGTTTCATCATCTGGCATGGCGGTTTGGCAGGGTCCATCCCACTTTCCGTTGCTACGGAAGGCCATCCATTTGAAGGAATAATGGGGGTTGTCCCAACATCTGATACCATCTTCACACCTTATAACTTGTTTATCGTAATTGTCATTACCTTCACTTTGCCGTTCTTTAACCGCTGGATGCTGCCAAAAGAGGAAGATATCGTTGAAGTCGATCCAGTCTTATTGGTGGAAGAAAAGCAAACATTCCCTCCTTCTGAAAAAACATTCGCCTCCTGGACAGAAAGAAGCAAAATTTTAACCATCTTAATCGGACTTATCGGCGTTTCCTATTTAATTTATCACTTTGCAACAAAAGGGTTTACCCTGGATTTAAATATCGTTAATACTATCTTTATTGTACTGGGCATCATTTTCCATGGAACGCCGCAACGATTTTTGGCAGCTGCACAGCAATCTATTAAAACCACATCAGGAATTGTATTCCAATTCCCGTTCTATGCCGGTATTATGGGCATGATGACTGCCTCAGGTTTAGCGATTGTTTTTTCCGAATGGTTTATTGGCATTTCTAATGAATTTACCTTCTATTTATTTACTTTCTATTCTGCTGGTTTAGTCAACTTCTTTGTCCCATCCGGTGGGGGCCAATGGGCAGTTCAGGCGCCCATTATGCTGGAAGCGGCCACAACAATGGGGGCGGATTATGCAAAAACAGCCATGGCGATTGCATGGGGCGATGCCTGGACGAACATGATTCAGCCATTCTGGGCATTGCCGGCACTGGCCATTGCAGGTTTGAAAGCGAAGGATATTATGGGGTTCTGCTTATTTGTCCTTATTTTTACAGGTATTATTATTAGTATTGGTTTCTTATTCTTCTAGTTTGGCAGATTTGTAAAATTCGGCTTACCGCCATGCTTGGCGATAAGCCTTTTTATTTTATTTATCTATCCAATAAATTCGCTTCATCTATCTTCTGTAGAATCGTTACGAATTGTGCTCTGGTAATTGGTTTATTCACCGTGGAAGTATCTGCAACTATTCCATCTAGGATATGATGCTCGTTTAGCCATTGAACTGCTTCTTTTTCCGACAACTCTTTATTAGAGATGCTCTTTGACAATAGAACAGCCGCTTCTCCAAGCGAAAGCTTTTCAGATGGCTTTCCTTTTACAGACAAACCTTCTTTCTTTGCAAGGGCATAGAGATTTTCCGATGATTCATCTTTTAAGGCGCCATTCAACGTATACCGGAAGAAAATCTTTAAATATTGAATTTCATTTAAAGCACTATTTGGCTTGAGCAGTTTTTCGTGCTGATATCCTTTTATAATTCCCTCCTGAATTGCCCATGAGAATGCTACGGACCAGTATTGGTTGTCCTGATAATCTTTGTATTGAGAAAGGTCGACCTCTGGCTTTTCTTCAACAACCCCGGTTTTTACCCACTGAGAAAGATCAGCCACTAGTTGTTCCGGTACGTTACCCGGCGTATTATAATCAGCCAGGGAACCAGTTGCCTTCGCATTGTCCACTAAGAAATGCTGCATATTTGGATATAACTTGTACTGCACATCCTCCCTTTCCTTGAGCGCCGATTTCCATCCTTCCAACTGAGTTGCCGGTACTTGGAAATCCTTTCCGCCTTGGAAAACGAATAATGGTACATCTTGCTCTTTTGCAATCTCAGGTGCAATAAGATCTCGGATATAAAACCACCAATCCAAGCTTCCCAACTTAAAGTTTGGCGGCGGATTTTCAGCAGAATATAGAGGGTTATTAATTAACCCAATTTGTTCTTTCCAGAAGGCAAGATTTCCTTCCAAAGCGTCTATTTGTTCCTTTGGCGCCTTAGCTTGTTTTGCTCTTTCTAATAATTGTTCATTTTGCCAAAGCAGCAAGTCCTGGAATTTATCTGCAGGCCCAGCTGCAACAATACCGCCCTTAATATCTCCATCTTTATCATTTTCGAGGATTAATGGAAGAGCGAGGCCGCCTTGACTATGACCCAGAACATAAATATTCTTGGCATCAATTTCCGGAATGGATGTTAGTTTTTTAACAGCAAGATTAGCATCCAGAATTGTTTCCTCTCGCATCGTTCCTTTTGGATTTGAACCTGTTTTGAAAGGATGGGTCTTTGTTCTTTTTTCATATCTTAAAACTGCAATCCCCTCATTGGCCAGACCGACTGCAAGATCTCTGAATGGTTTAAACCCATAGTAGGATTCATCCATATCATGTGCACCAGAGCCATGAACAAGCACAACCACCGGAAATGGACCCTTACCTTTTGGAATAGTTAAAAGTCCAGGCAAAGAAAAGTCGCCTTCGCCAATAATCACTTCTTTTTCTGTATAGTTCTCCGGATGGTCATAGGTTGGAGAGGTATATTGAAATTCAGGGAAACTTACAGATAAATCATCAATTTTCCCCTTGTTGTCCAGGTTAAGATACAGCTCATATGGGCTTAGTTCGGCATTAACCGTAAAAGTTACTCTCGTATGAACCCCATTATATTTCACTTCTTTTAAACTCGTACTTTTGATTTTGCCGAAATTGGCAGTATTGCCGGCCCAGTAGCCTGCCAGCATTTCCTTTGGCAAAGCGGCTTGGAGTTTTTCATTAAAATACTTGGATAAGGATTCCCAATCACTTTTTAAAGCATAATCAAGGAACGCCCTTGCTTGATTTTCATAATCAATCTTTGACTCTACTTCCTGTGCATAGGCCGGAGCTTGTACAGAAAGGCTGCCGCCTACTCCCGCAACCCCTATACCAACTGCCAAGGCAATCTTTCCAAAAGACTTTTTCCTCATAAATAATCCCCCTTGTTTTTTTATTTGTCCCCTTGCTTCCATCATATAGCAGGACAACAGGAAATGGAATTATTTTCAAATTACATTTTTAGCTAAAAAAAGAGGATATTCATTCTTTTTAAGAATAAATATCCCCTATCTCTAATCAAACTTATGGGCACAGAGACTATTTCGGTGCAATAACTTCTTTCCCACCCATGTATGGTCTTAAAACTTCAGGTACCACTACTGATCCATCAGCCTGTGCCTGTCGCAGGCTTTCGGCACAGATAGTTATTTTGCTGCTATTACTTCTTTTCCTCCCATATAAGGACGGAGCGCTTCTGGAATTAATACACTTCCATCAGCTTGCGCCTGTCGCAAGCTTTCGGCGCAGAGCTGACTTATTTTATTTCGGTGCAATGACTTCTTTCCCGCCCATGTATGGTCTTAGAACTTCAGGTACAACTACTGAACCGTCGGCTTGTTGGTAGTTTTCCAAGATGGCTGCTACAGTACGTCCTACCGCAAGGCCAGAACCGTTTAATGTGTGTACATATTCCGGTTTTGCCCCTTGTTCGCGGCGGAAACGGATGTTGGCACGGCGCGCTTGGAAATCTTCAAAGTTTGAACATGAAGAAATCTCGCGGTACATGTTTTGCGTTGGCATCCATACTTCCAAATCATATTTTTTCGCAGCCGTGAAACCAAGGTCGGAAGTATTCATTAACAACTTGCGGTATGGCAAGCCTAATCGTTGAAGGACTTTTTCCGCATGGCCAGTTAATTTTTCAAGTTCGTCATAAGAATCTTCCGGTTTTACGAAGCGCACTAACTCCACTTTATTGAATTGATGCTGGCGGATTAAACCGCGCGTGTCGCGTCCTGCAGAACCTGCTTCTGAACGGAAATTGGCGCTGTATGCACAAAATCCTTTCGGAAGAATTTCCCCGTCGATAATCTCATCGCGATAGAAGTTTGTCACAGGTACTTCAGCAGTTGGAATCAAAAAGTAATCTGTATCCGCTAATTTAAACACATCTTCTTCGAACTTCGGTAATTGGCCTGTACCTGTCAAGCTGTCACGGTTTACGATCATAGGCGGCAGCATTTCTTCATAGCCATGTTCTTCTGCATGCAAATCCATCATAAAGCTCATTAATGCACGTTCCAAACGGGCACCTAAGCCGCGGTAGAACACAAAACGGCTGCCTGTTACTTTTCCGGCACGTTCAAAATCGACTATTTCCAACTCTGTTGCAAGGTCCCAGTGCGGCTTTGCCTCAAAATCAAAGTTTGGAAGCTCGCCCCACTTCAGCACTTCCACATTATCACCCTCTGTTTCGCCAACTGGAACAGATTCATGCGGAATGTTTGGCAAACGCATCATCATGTAGTCGAACTTTTCTTCCACTTCACGAAGCTCTTGGTCAAGTTGTTTAATTTCATCTCCCACTTCGCGCATGCGGGCAATGACTTCATCGGCATTTTCCTTGTTGCGCTTCATGACTGAAATCTGCTCGGAAACTTTGTTGCGTTCGGCCTTTAATACTTCTGTTTTTGCGATTAACTCGCGGCGTTTTGCATCCAACTCTTCAAATTCGTCGAAGTTTCCTAAATCTTCGTTGCGAGTCAGAAGGATTTTTTTCACTTCTTCATAATTTTCACGGACACGCTTAATATCTAACATGCTGATTCCTCCATTTTAGTTATCGATTATTGTTTGCTCCAGATACTTTAGTGTATTAGAGAAATAAAAACACAAAAAAGCCCCCATCCCCTAAAAGGGACGAGAGCTACCCGCGTTGCCACCCTAATTGATTAGAAAAATTCTAATCCACTTATAAAATAACGGCTTTTCAACCGGCAAAAGCCTACTGGATTTCAGCTTAAGCAACTCAAGGACGGATTCGCAAATGCTTTTATCAGCTTCCACCAACCGCTGACTCTCTTTAAAAAACATGCTTGCTACTATTTCCTATCATCGATGTTTCCCTTATCATCTTCGCTCTGTGCGAAAGGAATTTTAAACATAATGTACTATATGCTGCTGTTTTTTGCAAGTAAAGTCTTGTTGACCATTTCTACAAAATATTGCATGATCCGAATGTCTTCGGTTAGTTCAGGATGAAACGCACAACCTAAATAGTGCCCTTCTTTTGCTAAAACAATACGCCCATCTAGACGTGCCAAGATTTCAACATCTTCTCCTGCTGAAACAATATGCGGTGCCCGGATAAATACTGCGGGAATATCGTCGCCCACTCCTCTGACGGATAGCTCCACTTCAAAGCTATCTACTTGCCGGCCAAAGGAATTGCGCTCGATCACAATATCCATTAATCCAAGATGAGGCTCGTTACGCCCTGCCACTTGTTTTGCAAGCAAAATGAGCCCGGCACATGTACCAAACATGGGCAAACCTTTTTGGGCGAGTGAACGGATTGGTTCCAGCAATTGAAATCGGTCCAGCAATTTACGCATTGTCGTACTCTCGCCGCCCGGCAGAACAAGTCCAGTTAACCCCTGCAGGTCCGCTTGGGATTTCACTTCGATCCCTTCGCAGCCCAATTGCTCGATTTGGCGGATTTGTTCTCTGACTGCGCCTTGTAATGCAAGTACTCCAATCTTCATGTTACCAACCTCGTTCCTGCATCCGTTCACTGATCTGGAGCGTTGCAATATCGATTCCCCTCATTGGAGTTCCAAGTTCTTTGGAGATTTCCGCAATCAGTTGATAGTCTTTGTAATGTGTTGTTGCTTCCACAATCGCCCGAGCAAATTTTTCCGGATTCTCTGATTTGAAAATTCCCGAACCAACAAACACGCCATCTGCTCCCAACTCCATCATCAGCGCAGCATCCGCTGGTGTCGCCACGCCGCCTGCAGCAAAATTAACTACCGGAAGGCGGCCCAAACGTTTAATTTCCACCAACAATTCGTAAGGTGCTCCCAAAATTTTGGCTTCCGTCATTAATTCATCTTCATTCATGCCCACAACCCGACGAACTTGTCCGTTTACCTTGCGAATATGTCGCACCGCTTCCACGATATTGCCTGTCCCCGGTTCGCCTTTTGTACGCAGCATGGATGCTCCTTCCCCTATACGGCGTGCTGCCTCGCCAAGGTCACGGCATCCGCAAACAAAAGGCACTGTATAATCACTTTTCAATAAATGGAACTCTTCATCAGCCGGTGTTAGAACTTCGCTTTCATCAATATAGTCCACACCCATTGCCTCCAGCACCCTCGCTTCGACAATATGGCCAATACGGGCTTTTGCCATGACCGGGATGGAAACCGCGTTCATAACTTCCTCCACAATTCGGGGATCGGCCATTCTCGCAACTCCGCCTGCTTTACGAATATCCGATGGTACACGTTCCAATGCCATAACAGCAACCGCACCTGAAGCTTCCGCGATTTTCGCTTGTTCTGCATTGATCACATCCATAATGACGCCGCCTTTTTGCATTTCCGCCATGCCACGTTTTACTGTTTCTGTTCCCACTTGTTTCATATAAATCCCCCTCCAATACTTTAATTAAATAAAGTATAATAAAGATTGACCATATAAAAAGAGTCAGCTTTTCAAAAACTTGCATGGTCACATAGGGGGAAAGCGCATGGATATGCTAATGTTTGAATTGGAAAAAAATAGTTCAAAACCTTTGTATGAGCAACTTTATAGAGGGATGAAAGATGCCATTATTACAAAACAAATCAAAGTCGGAACAAAATTGCCTTCAAAACGGAAACTTGCCGACTTTTTAAATATTAGCCAAACAACAGTTGAAATTGCTTATGGCCAGCTTCTGGCAGAAGGTTATATCGTTTCCAAGCCCCGTGTAGGGTTTTTTGTAGAGGAGATAGACGAACTCCCCTATATTGAAAATAAACAGCTTAAAAAGCTAAATGAGGCGCCTTTAAAGGCAACTAAAACATACCGATATGATTTCCATCCCGGAAAGATCGACGCGGAATCTTTTCCTTTTGCCACTTGGAGAAAATATGCGAAGGATCTTTTTGATGCTTCATCCAAAGAATTATTGCAAGTGGGAGAACCGCAAGGAGAATATGATTTGCGATTGGAAATAGCCAATTACTTATATCAATCAAGAGGGATTATTTGCAACCCTGAACAAATCGTCATTGGATCGGGAACAGAACATTTGCTTCCCATGATATTGCGTTTGTTAGAGATGGACTCCAAGTTTGCGTTGGAGAATCCCGGTTACTCGGCAATTCCCCGTATTCATTTACAAAACAAGGCGATCCCTATTTCAGTGGATGAGGATGGCCTGGTGGTCGATGAGCTGGAAAATACCGATGCGAATATCGTGTATATTACACCTTCTCACCAGTTCCCCACAGGAGCCGTTCTTTCCGCTGCCAGAAGAACGCAATTATTGAATTGGGCTTCCAAACAGCATGATCGCTTTATTATTGAGGACGACTATGATAGCGAGTTCCGCTATATAGGAAAGCCCATTCCCGCTCTGCAAGGAATGGACCAAAATGGCAAGGTTATTTACTTGAGCACTTTTACCAAATCACTTATGCCATCATTGCGCGTTGCCTATTTCGTTTTGCCGCCAACACTGTTGCCGTCTTACCAAAAGATATTTAGCTACTATTCAGCAACTGTTCCGCGTTTTGATCAGCATATTTTGGCAAACTTCATGAAGGATGGGCATTTCTCTAAACATTTAAATCGAATGCGTAAAATTTACCGCAAAAAGCATGATAAACTAACAAACACTTTAGAGAACAATTATCCTGCGATTGCGATCACGGGGGACCATGCCGGGATGCATATCTTAATCTCTGTTCCTCTTGATGAAAGCGAACAGCAGTTAAAGCAACTAGCCGATGAGTGCGGTATTGCAGTTTACCCTGTGTCGGACTATTTACTGAAACCGATCGATTATGAAATGCCAACATTTTTGCTCGGCTTCGGGGGCTTTGAACTGGATGAGATTGAACCAGCGATTCACCAGCTCATGGAATGCTGGAATATCAAAGCTTACAAAAAAAAGGGGAATTCTCAATGATGAGACTCCCCTTTTTTAGTGATCCACCAATTCCACCCTGTAGTTTTCAATCTATTGCTTGATTTGCAGCATTTATCCCTTTGGATAGGTAGGTTGGCAGGTTTTTGGATAGGGATTCTTTTTGCGATAAAAGCCTTCTTCTGCTTTTCGCAATAGCTCCTCTCCATATATCCTGCGCTATTCATTTCCCAAGGAATAAGGTCTATTGTCCGATAAAAAAGGGACTACTGCAGGTTTAAACAAAGAAAACCGGGGTAATAAAGAAATAGAAAAAACTGTTCCATTAGTTTTCACTAATAGAACAGCCTTTAATCAAATGTATCTTGGCGAATTTGGCTCAGAGTTTATTGAGCAAGCTTGATACTTCTTTAATTTCAGTGTGGGGTTAACCCCATAGAATAAAATTAAGTTTAGAATAAACCACCGATAAATCCAGTGATTCCGCTCCACACATTTCCAAAGAAGCTGCCCACTCCTTGGAAGAATAAAGAGACAAATCCAGCACGCTCAACACTGCCTGTTGTAACTACATCTGTTGAGTAGCTTTTCCCGTCGATAAATCCATAGTCTTCACCTTCTGTTTTCTCAACTACGACTTTACCTACTACGGTTCCTTTTTCAACATCGGCTTCAAGCGATTCTTTGTCCAACTCTAGTTTCGGGACATATAAATCTTTTTCGCTTGATTTTACAACTAAAGAAATCGGTTCTTTAGCAGCGATGGCAACTTGATCTTCTTTCCCTTTTGTTACCTCAATTGTTTCGTTGCCTTTAAATGCATAGTTGCTTGGAACAACTTCAACTTTTGTGAATTGGTTAAACCCATGTTCAAATAATTTAGCAGCAGCATCGAAACGCGCCAAACGGGAACTATTTCCTTTGGAATCCTTTGCGTTCATTACTACGGCGATTAAACGAGTTCCATTACGTTCTACCGTTCCTGTGAAACATTGACCTGCTAAAAGAGTAGAACCTGTCTTCAAGCCGTCAACGCCCTCATATTCACTGATTAATCCTGGCAACATCCAGTTCCAGTTTTCCATTTCAATTTCATCATCTGTACCTTCTCGGAACACTTTCTTTGGAATACTGGAAGTCTCTAAAACTTCCGGATGGTCTTTCAATAAATGATAGGCCAATTTAGCAACAGACTTCGCTGGCATGACATTTTCATCTTTGTCCCCAGTACCTGCTGGATGCATTCCAAATAGATCGGAATTGTTCAAACCAGTAGAGTTGACAAATTTATAGCCTTCAAGACCAAGCTCTTCCGCTTTTTTATTCATGAGTTTTACAAATTCCGTTTCGGTCCCTGCAATTGTTTCTGCAATTCCGACTGTCGCCGCATTAGCGGAATAAATCGCCATTGCTTCATACAACTCTTGAATGGAATATGTACCATCCGCTCTTAAAGGCACGTTGCTTAAAGCGCGATTTTGTGACATCTTATATGTATACTCAGTAACACGATATTGCTGATCCCAAGTGATTGTTCCTTCTTTAATGGCATCCAAAAGAAGATACTCCGTCATCATTTTAGACATACTTGCGATTCCCAAGGACTTGTCCGCATTTTCTTCATATAAAATTTTCCCTGTCTCAGCATCAATTAGAATCGCTGCATCGACATTTAAGCCTAGGCCAGTTTCCGCACTCGCACTTGGTGATGACATCACTAGTGAGCTAATGAATAAAAGCGGAACCAGGAATAGGCTAAACCAAGACTTCTTCTTAGCTGTATTCACAAAAAAACCCTCCAATATATATTTTACTTCCTTCGCCATTTTATCACAGAAGCTGCAAGAAAAATATTATGTTTAAGTAAGAAAAACATGGGATATATCTATCTAACAAAAAACAACCATTTTTCTTGCTTCCCTTGCCCTAGAACCATAACTTTCTTTCCCACTAATTTCTTCAAATTGTAAATCGGATGAAACGAAAATCTGCTAAATTTATCTTAAGCCCTAAGCTCTTGTAGGCAAGTTCCAAGCTTCAAGTATGTATAAAAAGTACGCTTTTAACATCATAAATAAGACGTTAAGAGCGTACTTAGGTTTCAATGATTATTGAATTGAATAGTTCGGTGCTTCTTTCGTAATTTGTACATCATGTGGATGTGATTCACGAAGACCTGCACCTGTCATGCGGATAAATTGTGATTGTTCACGTAATGCTTCGAGATTAGCTGATCCGCAATAACCCATACCAGCTCGGATCCCTCCGACTAACTGATGAATTGTATCTGCCAAAGGTCCTTTGTAAGGAAGACGCCCTTCAATTCCTTCAGGCACTAATTTTTTCGCATCTTCTTGGAAGTAACGGTCTTTCGAACCTTTTTCCATCGCGGATAATGAACCCATACCGCGGTAAACTTTAAAGCGGCGTCCTTGGAAAATTTCCGTTTCGCCTGGTGATTCAGAAGTTCCTGCAAGCAATGAACCAAGCATTACTACATGACCGCCAGCGGCCAATGCTTTGACAATATCACCTGAGTATTTAATCCCGCCATCCGAGATAATCGTTTTACCCATTTCACGGGCAACTGTTGCGCAATCATAAACAGCAGTAATTTGAGGTACACCAACACCAGCAACTACACGAGTCGTACAAATTGAGCCAGGTCCAATACCAACTTTTACTACATCCGCACCAGCTTCATAAAGTGCTCTTGTTGCTTCTCCTGTCGCCACGTTCCCAGCAATGATTTCTAATTCCGGGTAAGTATTGCGGATTTGTTTTACAGTATCAATAACACCTTGAGAATGGCCATGAGCTGTATCAATGACGATTACATCTACTTCCGCTTCCACGAGTTTTGCTACACGTGCCATTGTATCGCTGGATACACCAACTGCAGCGCCAACCAATAATCGGCCTAGGCTATCTTTTGCAGCATTTGGGAATTCAATAACTTTTTCAATATCCTTGATGGTAATCAAGCCAGTTAGTTTTCCATTTTCATCAACAATCGGGAGTTTTTCAATTTTGTATTGTTGAAGAATTTTTTCGGCTTCTTCCAACGTTGTACCAACTGGAGCTGTAATTAATGCTTCCTTTGTCATAACATCGTCAATTTTTAATGAATAGTCCGAAATAAAACGCAAGTCTCGGTTTGTAATAATTCCAACGAGAGTTTGTTCTTCTTCATTGTTCACGATTGGTACACCGGAAATACGGTATTTGCCCATTAAATGTTCTGCATCAAAAACTTGATGAGTTGGCGTTAAGAAAAATGGATTTGTAATTACACCATTTTCAGATCGCTTAACTTTTTCAACTTCTTCAGCTTGCTCTTCGATACTCATATTTTTATGAATAATCCCGAGTCCGCCCTGTCTAGCCATGGCAACCGCCATTTTCGATTCAGTGACAGTATCCATCCCTGCACTGATAATTGGGATATTCAACTTGATCTTTGGTGTTAACTGTGAAGATAAGTCCACCATTTTGGGTAATACTTCAGAATGCGCTGGTACCAATAATACATCGTCAAATGTTAAGCCTTCTTTGGCAAATTTCGTTTCCCACATTTCCTAACTGCCTCCTATAACTAAAAGAATGTTATCTGTAAGATTATCAACATGATATCGCAGTGTCAATAACTGAAAAGAAGAAAGAGTATTCAAATAATTCCATTAAATATTTCTCGATTTCCTTTTATAAGATAGTTACCGACCGATTTCTATTGCAATACAATTAGTATTTGCTTTTAAGCAATATTTATTAAATAAGTTTCGAAATGGAGAATTTATTCATTTGCAATTAATAAAATGCATTATTTTTCTCTGATTTTTAGGCTTTTAAATTGAGGTATTTAACCAGTTTTTTTAGTTTTAAAAACGCATTATTTTTACCATTAGTGGATTTAATTACAAGTACATAATATTGAAAATATCTAGATAAGATAAGGAGTGATATAAAGGTGGACAGGTGAACAAAAGAATAGTGATTTGTTATCAGCAGGGATAAAATTGGATTTTTATATGATTGATTCATGGTGGATTTGAAAAAAATCAAAAGAGATACAGCTTCTTATCCCCTTAAATGACTAGATTTTTTTAGTGCTTCATATTGCGTGTTTAATGCCTTTCTTTCTCTACCTCTTTATTCCTCGCCCTTTTTAACTGTTTCAAGCAGTGGATATGCATGCATTTATGTTTAGTATCTTATACCGGTTGAATCATAAGTTTACGTTTGATTAGCAGTAAATCAATTGTTTTAAATACACGAAAAAAACCGCTGATTGTTCAGCGGTTTTCATGTGCCTA
>NZ_QWEI01000017.1 GCF_003515775.1 Ureibacillus yapensis
TCCATTTAGGCCCACCATATAGGAGTCATTTCGAATTAGTTCAGTGGAAATTGTAATCGACCGTTAACAGATTGGTCGTTGGCAGTCGCATTGAAAGCTGGCCCGTTGGTCAAGTGGTTAAGACACCGCCCTTTCACGGCGGTAACACGGGTTCGAATCCCGTACGGGTCATCATAGTATAATCGTATCTTAATAATTAAGCGATGGTAGTAGGGTGTTTTCCCGTAAGTGAATAAAACATCGCTCTGAAAAAGGCCTGATTCTTATGAATCGGCCTTTTTTACATATCTGCTTAAAAGAGAGATTCAGTTATTTTCAAAAAAGATAAACAATCATGTTCAATTAAAAATCCTGTATACCTTTATGCAGGATTTTTTTTTATCCCATAAAGTCATGTCACAACATGTGAAAAAATGGGGATTTTAAGGTCGTTTTTAAATCTAATGAAATATGCTGTTGCAATTGGGTTGCAGCAAGGTTCTCCTTGCTTTTTTCTTTTACTTTTTGAGTTGCTTATTTGAATTTTAGATTGACAAATAATACATTTAGTGTAATATTACACTAAATGAGTTGATTTAAAAATTAAAAAAGATAGGAAGATGAATTCAATTGTTTTTACATAGCGAGGTCCTTATTACGTTAATTTTTTTATTGCATGAATTTTTATTGCCTTTAATTTTAGTGACACTGTTATATATCGTTAATATTGTTTTCTTATCCAAACAAACGATGAATTATGTGGGCTTATGGAAAGCTTCGATTCTAGTGGTGAATATCATTGCGTTATGTTTAAGTATACTGGTCGTTTTACTGCCAATGGTAGTGTATACCTTCATGTCTTTTGGCACAGGGATCAGTATGGCAGAAATCGAATGGAATTTTGAGATGGTCCAGTTTATATTGATGGCTTTTGGTGTTTTTATATATTTCATCGTTGCGAATATTGTACTAACAATCTTGACAGCTAAGAAAACATTTCATGATCAAGAAAGAAGCAGATTAGATGAAAACAATCGAATGACTATACCTAGGTAATAGTTGTGTTTACTGCCAATCATCAATTTTTTGCAAAAAAAGACACAATATAGACGTACTGAATTACGCTCTTTCTTTAATTGAAGGCTATTTGGCTTGTTTGGAATATAAGGTTTTTCGGAGGACTCAATGAAATTACTATGGTTAACTCTTGTTTTCATACCTGCACCATTTTTATTTCACTTTTATGAATATGGACAACATGTAAAGAGGGAAGAGGCTTCTTTTCTGCTTTTAGGTTCATTAGTATATGTTGTTCTGACGGGTGTGTTGGCTGGTCGAATGAAAATTTGGCAAGTTCTCTTGGCTAATGTTATTACAGGGGCTTTATCATTGCTCTTGGCTATGTATTTAATCCCTGATGATGGTGCATGGTTTAAACCAATCGGCAGAGATCTTGCAGTCATATTCACTGCAATTCTTTTCTTAATAGGACAATTATTAATCAGACTATTGACTAGAATCTTTTTTATAGTAAAATGCTGAGCTAATATTTAGGGCTTTGCCGGTGAATGATGTGACGAAGTTTCGCTGATGGAATTACACATTTCGAACGCTTTGAAACTTTTTTAAGCTATTCAAGTCTAATCCTTTTAAAGAGGTGAGCGTCTTGAAGAAGTACAAAAAATATTTCAGTGGCTTTATTATTTTGTCTCTATCTTTAATTTTAATCGCAGGTTGTTCAAACGGCATGGAAATTGAGGGGAATAAGATTTTAGTGGAAAAGCGTATTGGTGAAGAGGATAAATATGAAAGGTTGAGAGAAATCACCGATCATGAAACGGTCCAGGAAGCCAAAGATATACTAGAACATATCCGTTGGGAAAATGCAGAAGTAAGCATGGCATCACCCCCAAATTACAAATTTCATTTCGAAGGGGATAATGAACAAACGGGATTGATTTTCGCTTTATGGATTAGCCCAAACAAAGATAAAGTGGAGCTTATTTTGGAAAGTGAAGATAAGTATGTCCAATTAAGCAAGAGTAAGTCATCAACACTTTTTGAGGCAATTGCAGGAGTACAATTATCTGACGTAGAGTAAAGATGTAAAGTTGGCCTTTTGGCGAAAATAAAGACATTTGGGCGCGATTCTTCAAGAGCGAAGAATCGCTTTTTGCTTTCCTGGAAATACCGGTTAACGGAGCAAGGAATTAGATGGATGGAGTGGAATTGTGTTAGCATTTAATTATTCTACTAAATATTTATTGAAGGTGAGGTTTATCATTGTGAATGAGGTAATAAAGTCATTGAAAGCTCATCGTTCATTCCGTTCGTACCAAAACAAGGCGGTGGATGAGGAGCAGCTGGATCAGATTATCCAGGCGGTTCAGGCATCACCCAACTGGATTAATGGGCAGCAGTATTCCATTATTGCTGTAAAGGACGAAGAGCGAAAGAAGAAATTGGCGGAGCTTTGCGGCAACCAAAAGCATATCGAAGAAGCGCCCGTTTTCCTGGTCTTCTGTGCGGATTTTTATCGAACGCATCTTGCCGGTGAAATGGAAGGAACGCTAATCAATACAGCAGATGATATTGACACGCTCATTGTTGGCGTGACGGATGTGGGGATTGCCCTTGGTACGGCTGTTGCTGCCGCCGAGTCATTTGGCCTCGGAACCGTGGCGATAGGCGGGATTCGCAGAAATGCGCTAGAAGTCATTGAATTGCTTGACCTTCCGGAATACGTGATTCCAGTGTCCGGTCTTTGCATTGGCCATCCTGGTCAAGATCCAGGCCAAAAACCGCGCCTTCCAAAAGAAGCCGTTTACCATGAAGAACGATACAACCGTGAATTGGAACCTCTTCTTGAGGAATATAATGAACGATATTCCCGTTATTTGCAGGAAAGATCGACAAACAACCGTGCCGGCACATGGACACAATTTGTAGCTTCCTTCTTTAGCAAACGCTATTATCAAGGGATCGCTGAAATGCTGCGAAAGCAGAAGTTTCCAGGGGATTAGGTTATAAGCGACAAAGTATGAGTGGGATTATGTCTCTTGGCATTTGTTATTCGGGAAAAATCATTGCTCCTGTGGAATTTCCTATGACTAACAGTAAAGTGTGAATAAAACTTTGTACGAGTTGTTTTCGTATGGGGCTCTTATATGAAATTCGAAGCTGTCATCGAGGCAGCTTTTTTAATTAAAGAGAAAAGGTCTTTCCTCTTTAAAATTTCGCATAGTTAAACAACATGCTAAAGAAATTTAAATATTGATGATTCCGTTTGAAATCATTTAAAAATTACATGAGTAAAGAGTTCCTGGGAGTAACCCCAGGAATGTTTATTGTTTCGCGTTAACTTGCCTTTTTGGATAGCCTTTGTTTTCGATTGGTCCTAATCCAGACGAATGCCAGCAATAAGGAAATACCGCTGATTAGTATAGACAAACGAAAGTAGGGTGGATAGAAGATTAGTTTTATATTATTTTCACCTGATTGAATAGGAATTCCGATAAATGAATAGTTTACTTTTTGAACCTTTTGTTTTTCTCCGTTTACATGAGCTTCCCAGCCTTTTTCATAGGGAATCGGCAAGGTCATCATTAAATCATTGTTTTTGTTTTGAAGAGTGATGTTGATGTGATTATTTTTAATTTTTACATTAGCTTCTGGATTTTCTTTATTCACCTCTTTTTTAAGAGCGTGATAGTCTTCGGAAAAGAGTTTGAAATCCTTTAAAGTATAGGTCCCTTGTGGAACTCGAATGGCGAGAGTATCATCTTTTGGAACCCTGACAGTGATATTGTTCACTTTAGTACGATAAATGGATTGCCGGGATTTTCGAGAAGTTTTGAAATCATTTACCGTCAAACGAAACCCGGGAGCATCTTTATCATTATTTTTCAAATAGAAGGAAAGGTATAAATCTTTCGTGTTCACCGGTATTCGATTTAACTTAATATCAATGCCGCCTTGATCGCCTTCCACTTCAAGTTGTCCATTTTTAAAAGTTCCATTAACAGGTATTATATTGGTGTGTTCCATTAAGTCACCGCTGCGTGCGGGCTTTACAGTGGAAGGGGATGGGTCTTTCACAATGACCCCATTCAACATGGCATGTTCCCTGTCAACTATAGGAACGTGATTAACAGCCTCTTCACTGTAAATATTTTTTGTTGTACGAATGAACGGCAATGTATTCCCATTACGGTAAATTACATAGTTATTGCTTTCCATATACTTGCTAAATCCAAACGGAATATTTTTTTTGGTTCCTTTTTTATACATGATATATTTGCCTCGCAACAGACTGTATAAATTAGCACGATTCCCCAGACTATTATAGCGGCTTACACTTTCTCGTTTCATATCGATTTCCAAATCACGGTAATAGAAAGATGAGATATTTTCATTAAGAATGCTGGAATAAGCACTTAAGCCGTTAAAGCCATAGATCATAGGAGTGTTGTTTCGGTTTCCTGCCATCCAGTCCAATCGGGTAAATGGAGCATCGTCATGTTCCAGCACGCGATGAATGAGAGCTCTTTGTTCTGCAGAATCATAATTTACACTTGTTATAAATTTTTTCGTCGAATCACTGACATCCCCGGTCGCCAGTAAATTTTTATTATAAACAAATAAAGTGACCAGATTGGCCATGATAATCGTACTCATGATAACAACGGTTTTTTTTCTCTTCAAGAGAATAGTATAAATGCCAATGAGCAGTAGAGAAACAATAAGAGTAACTAATTTAGAAATTCTCATAGGATCATCAATCACATAAAAGAAACTGTAAATGAGGAAAGTATACAGAGACGCTTTCTTAATTGTTTCCCGGGATAGCTTTGAGAGATGCATTAAACCGGCGGCAATCGCTCCACCAACGGCAAAATATCCGAGATACTCAAAGCGGTTTTGTGGGGCAGAAAAGCCGTTAAAAGCACTGGCAATTACCGGAATATAATGGGAAAGAGCAATTAGAATGGCGATGGAAGCGAAAAGCCGAAATAATTTAGATCCATAAAATGTTTTGATGCACAAAAACAATACCAAAATAGCAGGGAGCAGATAAGTTCTGCTCATAAGGAGCACATTGTCTTTAAAATCAAACCATGAAATGTAATCATCAAAGGGAGGACGATAATTATGGACATAGCCATAAGCAGCCGGTATAAAAGAGACGGCACTGATGCCTGCACCCAGCAAAATTGATAGAGTAAACTGCATTAAATTAAGCTTTTCATCGTTTGCTAAAGGAATTAACCAACGCAGAAGAATATAGATTCCCATAAATACAAAATGGATATACGCAAAATAAAAGTTATCAAACATCGAAAGAGCAACTGCAGCAATTAAAGTTAATTGTTTTTTTTCCCGGAAGATTTTTTCTATGCCTAATACGAAAAGCGGCAGCCAAAGAAAAGCGTCGGCAAAAAACTCCCAATAAGTCACATGGCGGAAGTAAATCATGCTCCCTCCGTAAATAAACGCACCAATAAACGCATACCTCATGTCAATTTTCATGTAGCTGAATACATAAGTGGTTAAAATGAAGATAAGAGAAAGACGCACTATACTGACATACAAGGTAACTTGGGCCCAAAAAAGAACGTTGGGCGTTGAAATGAGCGATAAGTTTTCAAAAATAAAAACAAGCCCAAAAACAAAGAAGTAAACGATACTATTGTAATAATAGAAAGAAAGCTGGTAAGTTCCACCGCCCAGCCCATATTGAAAACTATAGAAAAAATCCCCGTTTTTAAATTGCTCATATAACATTTTACGGAACGGAACCATCTGGGCGAGCCCATCATTAGGTCCTACCATATAGGTGCCATTTATCATCTCATAAATAAATACGGTATGAGCCATAATAGCGGCTACAAAACTACCGCCAATAAGAAGAAAATGTTTATTTTTAATCACAAAACCACCTTTTCCCGCTTCAAAATTTTGCTTGTTAAAATAAAGGTTATTGGAAAGGTGATCAATACGGAAAATATCGGTGCAATGGTGCTGTTCAAGTGGAAATATTCAACTAAAATATAAATGCATCCGGAAGATACAGCAATATTAACAATTTGCGTTAATGGAAATTTGAGGAATTTTTCGAAGGTCGGTTTCACCCGATAGGTAAAATAGACATTCAAATAAAATGAAATCGCCATACTGATTAAAAAGGCTATCCAATGAGAAAACATATAAGCCAATCCAACCATACGAAATAGTAAGTATAAAAGATAATAATTGACTGTATTCAACCCGCCGACCAAAATAAAACGGATAAACTCACTTCGTTTTGAACTTATGCACATTTTTTTTCCTTCCGATGTTCGAATATTGAGTAATATAGAGAGGTCTTTGTTTCGTTTCATGATAAATACGCCCTACGTATTCTCCGATAATCCCAAGACTAACTAATTGAATGCCGCCTAAGAAAAGCACGGAAGAAATAGTGGTAAAATAACCAGGAACACTAATTCCGTTAATTAAAAACTCACCAAATATGAAAAAAATATAGAGAATCGCCAGGAAAAGAGTTATAAAGCCGGTATATAAGCACAAACGCAAGGGTTTATGGTTAAAAGATGCAACACCTTCAATGCCGTAATCAATGAGTTTCTTTAAAGACCATTTCGATTCGCCTTTTCCCCGTGCATGATTATCATACATAATCACCTTTTGGTTGTAGCCAATCCATGAAAAAAGGCCTTTTGAAAAGCGATAGCGCTCACCCATTGTTAATACCGTATTGACTGCCCTTCGGCTAAGCAGGCGAAAATCACCCTGCCCATCCTTTAAATCGACTTCAACAAATTGTTTCATAATGGAATAGTACAGACATGACAACCTACTGCGCATAAATGATTCTCCTATACGGTTTCGTTGGGCGATGACTTGATCAAATCCTTCTTTAAATCCGTCAATTAATGGGTGAATCATATGGGTTGGATGTTGCAGGTCGGCATCCATGATAATAACGGCATCGCCTCGTGCATGCTGCAAACCCGCATAGATTGCTGGTTCTTTTCCAAAATTTCTTGTGAAAGAAAGGTACTTTACCTCAGAATAAGAAGAAGCCAATTTTTGGATTTGCTCTAATGTATTATCTGTACTGCCATCGTCTACAAATAATATTTCATAATAATCGCTTCGTTTTGTTAATTCCTTGATGAGTTCTTGATAGATGATTGGAATATTGATAGATTCATTAAAGGCAGGGATTAAGATTGATACAAATATATTCATAAAAAAGTCTCCTTCTCGATATTGCGCTGATAGGAAAAGACCGGCCTTGCAAGAGTCTCTGCTAACTTTTCCCTATTTGGAAAAGCGGGTTTTTTGAATTTTAGAGTGAATAATCCTGGTACTAAGTCTTGCCTCTTCAGAAGTTTTTTAGCCGCATTAAGTATACTTTTTGCAAAAGGATTGTATGTCTTTTATGCTGAAGTTAAGTGCTCAATAATCCATAATTTAGTTTGTTCCATTTTTGTTCAAACAAGCGGATTGAAGCATTTTTTATGAAATTAGACTAAGGGCAAATGAAAATTGCGAGTATAGAAGGGGAAGGAACCGTGGCACAATTGATTTAACTTAACATAAAGTCCCCCTAAGAAAGGTGATAAGGAATGAGAACATTTGAAGAAATGCAATCAATTGAAGAAGTGGACAATTTCATTTCTACCCATCCGTTATCGTTCCTTTATATCTCCCGAACAAGATGCAGTGTTTGCCACGCTCTTTTGCCGCAGGTCGGAAAGCTGATGGAAAAGTTTCCGGAAATCCAGCTCGCCCATATCAACTCCGCAGAAGTGGAGGAGATTGCAGAACGATTCACTGTTTTTTCGGTTCCGGTGCTGCTTCTATTTGTGGAGGGGAAAGAGTATTTGCGGGAAGAGCGTGTTGTTCATATGGATATATTCGAAGAGAAATTACAGAAGATTTATGAAGGTTATATGAATTGAGGGGCTATTCTTTAAAGCTGTGAGAATAGCTTCTTACAGGCGGGCGGGCACTTTGAGAATGGACTAAAGCAATACACAGTTAGCCTTTTACTGAGGATGGTTCATGGCAAGAAAGAGGGGAACATAGGATTTGAATATTAATTTGCTGATTATAGGGGTTATTTTATTAATATCAGGTTATTTAATTGGTGTAAAACAACTCATTGAATTATTAACTTTTGTCCGAAACAAGTCTGTTAAAGATAAAAAGAAAGTGGCCAATATTATGGGGGGTTCCCAGATTATATTGGGGGCAATTTTAATCACCTTAGGTGGTATCGGCTTTAAGAATGACCCAATGATCATTGCGGCAGTTCTTGTTATTTTATTAGTTCTATCAATTTATGTAGTTCGAAAATATATTGTTTAAGGAGCTTCAATATCCATGTAAAATCAAAAAAGCCGATTCTCTAAAAGTTAAGGAATCGACTCTAAGTTTATTTATTGCAGATTTTATTCCAATTCTTCTAAAGGGATTTCAATTTCTATTGGAATTATAGTAGAGTTTCCTTCATATACTCCTTTTTGAAATTCCACTTTTACAAAATGGTTTTCTTTAAATCCTTCTGTTGGTGGATTTAAAATTTCCGTTTCTTCAATCGTTTCGCCTGGTTCAAGAACCAAGTCTTGGATTGCTTGGGTGCAAAGGATTACTGGATTTCTCCAGACACTTCCTACTTCAATTTTTTCGCCGTTATTTTCAGTAAATAGATTAGCTGAAAATCCTCGGTCGCATCCGTTAAAACCAATATATGGAACACCATTTTCGCTTATATTAGTGGCCTTTGTCTTTACATACAGTCTTCCATACGCCTGACCTAAAAATAGATCAAATTTTATTCCATCCCGCTCTACTGTTTTTTCAACATTAAATTCAGGATTTAGGGTGATGGGGAAAACTTCATTGGCTAGGTGAATCATGGAAGCTGCCTGAGCTCGATTGACATGCGCTTTAGGAGCAAATCGACCATCTCCATTACCATAGATAATACCGAGACTGGCCAAGATTTCTATATAGTCGGTTGCCCAACCAGAAACGTCATCGAACTGTAAAGAACGACTCGTGTTTCTTTCGAAATTGTATGCTAAAACGATCATTTTGGTCATTTCTTCTCTTGTCACAAATCTATTCGGTTTAAACGTTCCATCTGGATATCCATCGATTACGCCGGGTTTCTCGGTTTGAATCGCCTTTATATACGGACTTGCCCAATGGTTTGCCCCATCAACCAAATTGGTTTTTTCATTCATATTCACATCAAGTTCGAGAATGAGAGCGATTATTTTGGCAGCTTCACCCCTCGTTAGCTCTTTATGTGGGGCAAATAGGTTATCTCCAACCCCATTGATTGCACCTTTTTCTACCAGATAATCGACTGTGTTTTTTGCCCACCCAAATCTCTCCATGTCTTTAAAAGAACTATTTGCATGTACTGGATTGAGAAAAGCGAATATCATTATTGAAGTGGCTAAAATACATGTTATTCCTAGTCTATGTTTTTTCATGAAATTTCCCCCTTTGCTTACTATATTTTACCGTAAAAAGAAACTAATAAGGCTATTTTTATTCACAGTCCTATACCATTTGCATTTGATTTTTTAGTTTTGTCCCGACCGCTCCTTTCTGTAATGAAAAGTTTATAGTTGAAAAAGAAAAAAAAAGCGCGATTCTTCAATAACGCGAATCGCTCTTTAAAACCCTAATTTATTTTGGTTGCTGCCAAAGGAAATAACTCGTTAATATCCTTTATCATACTGTTGTAAGCATCGATCTTGGCATCACAATATAGTGCTAAGTCTTTATAGCTGGAGAATACATCCGCTCTCTCTAAGCATTTTTTGCGGTATTCTTCAACGAATTGTTTTTTAAATTCCACTCTTTTTAAAAGATCCTCGATATTTGGATTCATCTAACTCACTCCTTTATAGAAAATATGGGCAATTTAAAGGAATTTTATACCAGGTTATTACTCAACTAAACTATAATTTAATCTATAAAACAGATTGAGCATAATTTAGGGGTGCAGTCATGAAGAAAAAAGTTTTTCTATTATTAATTTGTGGGTTGATCATTTTATTCTTTGCGAGTTTCTTTGTAAACCGGGCGAGTCAGGATCCGGCGTTAGGTAAGGATATACACTCGAGGCTTGCGAAAGGGGAAAAACAAATTGATTTAACAACGATGACAGACTTCGAATGGGATGCTGCTGCGGCGTTTGGTCCTTATACGACAAATGAAATCATTGAGGAATCAATGGGTATTCAATTCAAAGGGGATAGTGGAGGCATTGAAGTAATCGAGGATCAATTTTTATTAGTATTTGCTAAAGGAAAACATGCAGTTAAAACAGTAGTTCTTTCTAGAGAATATGGGGATTATGCAATCAAGGATCATAAATTATTAATGGTTAAATAGTAATTGTTTGAACTAAACCCGTCATTAAATCAAAAGGCAGTGGTGCGCACCACTGCCTTTTTTGATTTCAGTTATGAAAAGGTTTTGGCCGTTAGCCGCCAATTCGCTATGGGTGTTTTTTTATATAACCAAACTAACGATGATCCCTGAAAGTACACTTACAAGTGTGGCACCATACAACAGTTTTAAGCCAAAACGCGCAACGGAATTTCCTTGCTTTTCATTCAAGCTTTTTACTGCCCCAACAATGATCCCAATGGATGAGAAGTTGGCGAAGGAAACAAGGAATACAGAAAGAATTGCGATTGTTTCTTCACTAAAGTCAAATTTGCCTCCGGATAGATCCAGCATCGCCACAAATTCATTGGTCAACAGTTTAGTCGCCATGATTGATCCGGCGTTAACTGCTTCAGACATAGGAATTCCCATGATGAAAGCAACAGGGGCAAAGATATAGCCCAGAATCGTCTGGAAGGAAACGTTGAACAATAGCTCAAACAAACTATTGAATCCTGCCATCAAGGCAATGAACCCAATCAACATCGCACCAACGATAATGGCAACTTTAAAACCATCGAGGATGTATTCTCCGAGCATTTCAAAGAAGGATTGCTTTTCATGCTCTACTTCCAAGATGTCTTCACTTGGGTCAATCTCGTAAGGATTAATGATACTAGCGATGATAAAACCGCCAAATAAATTTAAAACTAAAGCCGTAACAATATATTTTGGTTCCAGCATTGTCATATAAGCGCCAACGATGGACATCGAGACAGTGGACATTGCCGACGCACATAGTGTATACAAACGCTGGTTCGAAAGCAGGCCGAGTTGTTTTTTTAATGTAATAAAAACTTCTGATTGTCCAACCATCAATGAAGCCACGGCATTATATGATTCAAGTTTACCCATTCCGTTGACTTTGCTTAATGCCCATCCAATGCCCTTCATGATGACCGGCAGGATTCTCAAATGCTGCAGTATACCGATTAATGCGGAAATAAAGACAATCGGCAATAAAACATTTAAGAAGAACGGAGCCTGTCCTTCATTCGCCAAGCCGCCAAATACAAAGTTAATCCCTTCGCTTGCATATTCCAGCAGCTTATTAAATACAGTAGCTATTGCCGTAATAATGATTAAACCAAATTCTGTATTTAACAGCAGCAATGACAAAAGAATTTGAATGATAATCATCGTAATAATTGGTTTGTATTTTATCTCTTTTCGATTGGAACTAGCCAACCAAGCCAATAACAATACGATTAAAATACCTAAAATAGAAATAACGTAAGGCATATGTAACCTCCTGAAGAATTTGATAATATGTGTGCGCTTACAATAAAGTTACCGCTAGAATATTAACCTCTTTTGCATGAGATTGCAATGGTTATTATACCCATAATCGAGCAAGTTGAATCGGATCTGGTTATTTTGGACAGTAATCCCTATCGATTCGGAACTTGCTGCCATGTGCAAAATTTCTATATAAAAGGAAGGAAATCGAGAAAATGAATGTACCTTAACAAGGTTCGGGGAAAATTCATTGATAAAAGGAAGCTAACTTTGAAACCATAAGTTGCAAAGGACAATAATTTTGACCTTGACATAGAGTGTGCTAAATAATAAAATTTTATATGATAAATATAAATAAGATATTCTCCATATTGGTTTTAGGATGATTGTCAATATTTTAACATTGGTGATCCATCCAAAGCCAAAAAGGAAAATGAAATAATAGTTGTAATAAAGGTAGACGATTTAAAAAACCTAGTTTAGGTTAGTTAAAAGTAAACCGACAATTTACAAAGATTAATGGTTTGATTTGGACCATTATCTTTTGAATTGTCGGTTTTTTGTTTTTTTGCAATGAAAATCATTTGACTTGGCAGGAAGGGAGAATCACTAATGACGCGGAGGGATAAGAATTATATGTTCGACATTTTGTCTACTTGCATTCATTTATTTCAGGGGAGGAGATGGAGATGCTAAACCAACTGGATAGTGACTTTTTGCCCTTTGTATTCTTACTGTTTCTAGCTGTTTCCGTATTAAGCTCTCTACTCCTTCTATATCCAAAAACACCTTTGCATTTTATTCGCATACATCAAGGGTTTATCGTTTTACCGCCTCTTGTTGCCCTGATCGCCCTCTTATTGAATGATGGAAAAACAATGGTGGGTCCTTGGCATTTTGATTCCTTATCGTGGCTGCTGGCCCTTTTTGTACTGACGATTGGCTGTATTGTCCAGCGCTATTGTGTCCATTACTTGCTTGGCGATGCGGCCTATCGAGAATATTTTGCATTGCTGACATTTACGACGACTGCTGCCGCTGCAACTTGGATCAGCAATGATTTGCGGTTGTTATTGGCTTGTTGGGGGGCGGCGCTTCTTGGATTGACACTGCTTATCAGGTTGAGAAAGGAATGGAACGTAGCAAGAAATTCCGCAAAGATTTGTGGATTCTTGTTTTCGCTTAGTTGGGGAGCCTTACTGGTGGCGATTTTTTGGATTGCGCAGTCAACGAATCAGTGGCAGTTGTCGGCTGCACTTACGCTGGATAGTCTTGCAAAGCTCGATGCATGGGAGAAGACCTGTATCAATTTATTGCTTATTCTTGCTGTCGTTATTCCGGCAGGGCAATGGCCTTTTCAACGTTGGTTGCTGGACTCGGTAGTGGCGCCAACTCCAATTTCAGCCGTGATGCATGCAGGTATTGTCAATGCTGGTGGAATCATATTGACTCTTTTTGCGCCTCTTTTTAATGGAAGTCTTGCACAAATCGTCCTCTTCATTTTTTCCAGTATTTCCGTGGTGATTGGAACGGGAATCATGCTGGTCCAAGTGGACTATAAACGCCAGCTCGTTGGTTCTACCATTGCCCAAATGGGCTTTATGTTGATTCAATGTGCACTGGGTGCTTATTTAGCGGCCATTATGCATGCAGTATTGCATGGCTTATTTAAAGCAACCTTGTTTTTGCAATCCGGCTCAGCGATTCAACGGCATGAATATGCATTTTATACAAAACAGCCGTTGTCCTTTTTATCGAAGCTCACTGGAATTGGGGTAGGTGTTCTGGCTGGCATGGGCTTTTGGCTTGCGTCCCCTGGTGATGCTTATCAATTGGTCAGTGCCTTCATATTGGGATGGTCACTATCAATCGCTTGGGTACAGCTTGTTGCCTCCGGATTAGGCAAGGTGGGGCGCATTGCTGGTTTTGCTGTTCTAGTCGGTGGAGCCATCATCTATTTTTTCATCCATCATCTTTTGTATGTGGCGTTAAATGAAAGTGTTCAAGAAAGCATGCAGCCTCCCGTAATGGCGGCTATAGTACTCATTGTGATTTTGTTGGGCGCAATTATGATTGGCATTTCGTTGACCCGCAATCGTTTTTCTAAATTCCATGCGATTATTTATCTTTGGCTTGTACGGTTAGGGGAGCCGCAAAATGACGTGATTGAAAGTCACCCCAATTATTTAACTCAATTACTATTTCAAGGAGGAAAGTCACGGTGACGACAACGTTTGCTAAAATCAAAAATGTAGAAAAACATTCTAATGCGATGGATTTTGATATAAACAAATTTGTGAAATTTGCAAGTAAAGTAATTGTACCCCTTGGCCCTATAACGAAATTTGCGGCGCGCCATCCCTGGACAGGCTTGGAACAGCAGTCTTTTGACCAAATAGCACGCCAACTGAGGGATACTTGTGAGGTAGATATCTATCCTAGTGATTCAATCCTCCAGTCTGCATGGGACCGAGGTGAGATTCGCCGGGAGTTTCTGGAAACAAAACTTCAGAAATGGCTTGATTTACAATCAATCGATTTGCCGAAAGAGATTGCAAATCGGTTCTGCGTAGCAGCACTATTGCAAGAAGAGCAATCGTTTAAACCATTGCCAAAGACTGAGTTAAGAAGCCTCGCAAAGCAACTGGCAAGGCATGATGTGCAATTTCCAAAAAAACATGTTGTACATACGTATAGCCAGCGTCTACAAAAGGCCAAGGGTGAGAATATGACCGAAATCCTCAATGGTCAAATGATTAAGTGGTGCAAGCTATATTTGGATGAATCGCAGGCTGTCTGGTCGATGCCAAATCGAGAAAAAGGTTTTTATACTGCATGGAAAGAAATGGTCAAGCATGACCCGGCAGTGAATCGACTTGTACGCAGCAATCTGAATGATTTACCGAACGATGCTACGCAAGCATTAGCGGAATCCTTGTTGGGTCTGGAAATATCCTACTTGGAAATTGAAGGATATTTTAAAGCGCATTTGCTCGCTCTACCGGGCTGGGCAGGAATGATGCTTTGGCGCTCACAGCAATCTACTGAGGAAAAGAACCTGTTGACGGAATATTTGGCAGTCCGCATTTGCCTGGAGTATGCGCTGATCAAGCCCCACCTCCCTTTACCGGAACCAAAAATGGAAGAGGATATGGAAGACCTTCTGGAATCCTTGATTGGTTCATGGGCGAAGTGGGGGGGCATGCCAATCAATGCATGGCTGCAGTTATCTGCGACAGAAATCAAAGCAAGATTAACGCTTGCCTTTCGATTTGATCGTACTCTCCGTCAACGGCTTTGGCTCGAAGCATGGGAACAAACTTACGAATTTCAGTTAAAGAACATCATCAATTCAAAACCTCAACGTATAGCGGAACGTTCCAAGCATGCATTGGCCCAATTTGCTTTTTGCATCGATGTACGTTCAGAGCCTTTTCGCCGTAAACTTGAAAAAGCAGGTCCTTTCGAGACGTTTGGAACAGCCGGTTTTTTCGGGTTGCCAATTGAAACTTGTGAACTTGGCAGCAAGGATCATCATCCATCCTTGCCGGTTATGTTCAAACCCCAGTTTAAAGTGAAAGAATATTCATCTGAAATTGCTTTAAAACAATATCAACAACGTCATCAAACACTCAGTTCGCTCAGCTGCACGTTTAAAAGGCTGAAGTTTAACTTGCCTTCGAGTTTATTATTGCCGGAAATCAGTGGTCCATGGCTCAGTTTACAAACGATTGCCCGCAGCTTTGTTCCTAGGTTTGCAGGTGATGTATCACATAAAATCCGGAAAAGATGGTTACGCAAGCCCCAAGCGCAACTTTCACTGGATTATGAGCGGACATCGGAAACAGAGTTGCCCATTGGATTTTCTGAAGAGGAAAAGGTGTATTATGTACGGCAAGCTTTGAAGATGATGGGCTTAACAGAAAATTTTGCGCCATTAGTCGTGATTTGCGGGCATGGAAGCCACAGTACGAATAATCCCTACGCTTCGTCACTGGATTGTGGTGCATGCGGAGGGGCTTCGAGTGGATTTAATTCAAGGGTATTGGCCACATTATGCAATCTTCCAGAGGTAAGGAAAACACTCGCTGAAGAGGGGATTATGATTCCAGAAGATACGGTTTTTGCAGCTGCCGAGCATATTACTACCCTTGACGAACTGCAATGGCTTTATGTCCCGGAACTTTCACATAAAGCAAAGGAAGCCTTTGAGAGTATTCAAGCAATTTTGCCCATGGTTAGTGAACAGTCGAATGCCGAAAGAATTTCAAAATTACCGGGTATTGGAGTAGGCAAGAATCCTAAGGATGAGGCGAAGCGCATGGGAGAAGACTGGAGTGAAGTACGACCTGAATGGGGACTTGCCCGTAATGCAGCATTCATAATCGGGTCTCGGGAGCTTACGCAAGATTGTGATCTGGAAGGAAGAGCCTTTCTTCACAATTATAACTGGCGGAAGGATGAAAATGGTGAAATTCTCGCCAATATTATCGCCGGACCAGCCACCGTCGCCCAGTGGATCAACTTGCAATATTATGCTTCTACTGTCGCCCCTCATTATTATGGCAGCGGAAATAAAACGACCCAAACCGTGACTGCGGGAATTGGGGTCATGCAGGGGAATGCCAGTGACCTATTGAGCGGCCTCCCCTGGCAGTCGGTGATGGAATCCGATCAAAAAGCATACCATGACCCACTAAGATTATTAATAGTAATCGAAGCGCCAAGAGAGTATGTAAAACGGTTGCTGGAACAAAATCCACATTTTCTTCAAAAGCTTAAAAACGGATGGATTCGATTGGTATCGATTGATCCAGAGGGACAATGGGAGAGTTTATCCTGATTTATTTGTCGTTCAATAAATAAACTTGTACCATATTGAAAGTAATATCATATTCATTCGTGGCTAAAAACTAGAGATATAGGCGATTGCGGAATTTCGAAATACTAAATGCGTGTGAATTGTGGAATGGAAGGAAAGAAGTCATGATGGAAAAATCTAAAGGTGCTCTGGAAGCTGAAATTAGCAAAGCGTTAACCCATTGGGAAAAAAGTTATCTGGGGCGCGGTTCCGTGTCGGTTAAATCAGATATCTTGCGAGATATGGTGATTGTTGTGTTGAAAGGAATACTAACGTCAGCTGAATATTCAGTATGCCAAAATAAAGAAGGTCTGTTATCGGTCAAAACCATTCGAAATAGTTTGGTGGAATCAGGAATAGAAGAATTAAAAGAAACACTCTTATCAATAACGGGTATAGAAGTGAAGAGTTTCTATACCGACTTGAGTACAAAAACCGGGGAACGCATTATGGTTTTTATGCTTTCGGAAGATTTGCAAAGTAAATTATGATGGAGCCATTGGATGGTTTCATTTCTCTGGAATCGTTTCGATAGTAAGAGTTTGCTAAGTGAAGCAGAGCTTGAACCCTTTAAAGGAGTGACGCAGCAATGAATATTAATAAAAATACACTATTTGTAATAGATTTTGATGTTGATATAAACCATTTAATAAAGGGAGAACGACAAATAAAGAGGGAAAATATCACCGTCTTGCAAAGCGGTTTGCTCCTATCCCCATTTGATGACTTAATGAGGTCCATCATCATTGCGGTGTATAAACACAATATTGATGAGATTGTGGTCGTTGGCAGTCCTAAAGAAAATAGATTGAAAAGCAGTTTCTGGACTCGGCATGATAAGGAATGGGAAGGTAAGTTTCAAGAAAAGGCACAATCACTCAATTACCTATTTGAAAACTGCAAACCGGAATTCCATGAGAATAATTTAAGCGAATGGTTCGAGGGCGGGGCAACTCCAGGTGATGGTGTGCGAAATACTGTTAGTGTCATCAGCCAGCATCCATTAATACCGGCAGATATAAAGATTACCGAAATCACCGCGCCTTAGCAAAAGAAAAGATTTTCGGTAACAGCGTAGCGCCCAATATTAAAAGCCCCTTGGCGTCCAAGGGGCTTTTAATATTATTGCTTCCTGATTTGAGAGAATTACTGTTCTAGGTGGTTCGTCACCAAGTCATGAACTTTAGTTTCTAGATTCCAAAGATCCTCTTCCTGGAGTTTAGCTTTAGGTTGGGGATGGAACCACTGGATTTCTCCTTTATGGTAAATGCCTTGATAATGATTTTCTTCCATTTTTATTGTAAAGTGATGACGTTCATGAACTTGATTCTCAAACAATGGTTTAACTTTAAATTTTTGTAACCCATCAATTTCTGCTAGTAGTTTTTCCTTATGGTCTGTCATCAAGTCACAAACCTTATTTTCTAGATTCCGAACTTCCTTGTCCTCAAGCTTGGCTTCAGGTTGAGGATGAAACCATTGAATTTTTCCTTCGTGGTAAATGCCTTGGTAATTAGTTCCTTCCATTTTCAGTGTAAAGTGATGACGTTCATGAACCTGATCCTTAAACATTGGTTTAACTTTAAATTGTTGATACATATGAATTCCTCCTAGTAGTTTTTTTGCCGATTTTCTATATCTATTCAACTGCCGGTTCCTTAATAGTCCGCTTCAATACTTAACGTCACATTTTTAAGCCGTCATTTATTTTAAAACCCTAAAGTATTTTCAGGGGAGCTGCTTTCGATTCCTGCTAATAGAGTTGAATGTAACTTCATTTCTGTTAACCTTGTATTATGGTTGCAAGAACATCATAACGAGCCAATATTAAAGAACACGAAGGAGAACTTTAAAATTGTCTTAGAAAAGACAAAAAACGCGCAGGATTCACAGCTGCACGTTCAGTCCTCTTCATCTTCAATTGTTTTAAATGTAATCGCTTCAATTTTCCCTGAGTAAGCATTGACAACAACTTCTGCTTTTTTGGTTTTCGTTTGATCGATGTCAATCTCATATACGAGTTGGCCATCATCCTCATCCAATTCAATCGAAGTGATTGTACCGATTACTTTTTCGGCTGCCAATTCTTTTGCTTTTTCAGGAGTGATCGGGGTACCTTCTTTGTGCTTTTGCGGTTCGATGCTTTCTGGTTTTTGGCGATTTTTCGTTACCGGCGATGTTTGTTTGACAAAAGAAAGCACTTCTCCTGTTCTTCGATTGACAGTGATGTCGTATAGCATCTGATTTTTTTTTAGCGTAAGTTTATAGTTTTCTTGCTCCGGTCTGACGTTCTTAATGGTACCTCCATATTTTTCAATAACCATTTGGCTGACCTTGTCTTCAGAAAGGGGGGCAGGGGTACGATTGAGCGCTTTTGTTCCCCCATACCAGACAATGGCGCCCAGGATGAAAACAAGTAAAAGAATTACCGTTATTTTTTTCATCCGTTCACCTCATCTATTTTTGTTAACCAGTTTATCATGGGTGCATTAATAACTAATTAAAGGAAACTTAGAACTCTATGAGAGGTTCATCGGCAATTTTAATGTAACCGTTGTGCCTTTTCCCTCGACACTTTCCAGCTTGATTTCACCATTATGGGCAGCGATAATTTTCTTTGCGATAGGCAGTCCTAACCCTGAACCGCCTGCTTCATGGGTTCTCGCTTTATCTACTCGGAAAAATCGTTCGTAGACACGTTCTAATTCCTCTTGTGGAATGCCGATTCCATAATCGGTGATAGCGATGAATAAAAAATTGCCGCTTGAAGTTATCGATAAATCAATGGGTTTTTCACTGTATTTGATAGCATTGTCCATAAAAATATAAAACAATTGTTTTATCTTCTTTTCATCAGCCATAATCCATGGACGATCAGTATGGATATGAATCGAAATCTTGCGCTTGAACGCTTGCTGCAGATACTTCGAGGTTTCGCGGCAAATAGCGGCAATGTCTACTTGCTCTATTTTTAACTGCCACTGGGTATCATCCTTTGCAAGCAAAAGCATCTGCTCCGTTAGCTGTTTCATGCGCATTGACTCGGAATGAATCGCTTCAATTGCTTCCTCCAAAATATCCGGGCGTTCCAATCCCCACCGTTTCAGCATTTTTGTATAGCTGATAATCACGGTAAGGGGAGTTTTTAATTCATGTGAAGCATCTGAAACGAATCGCTCTTGCTTTTTATAATTTTCCTCCAATAAATCCATCATGTTATTGAATGTGTCGGCCATTTGGTCCAGCTCGTCTTTGGAAGATCGTTCTCTGCCTATTTTTTTAAATGTTTTCGAGTTCTGAATCTCTTCCATTGTGTGAATAAGTGTTTTGATGGGACGAAGGATGATTTGACTAAGTATGCGACCGCCAATAACAGTCGGAATTAAAATGACGAGAGAAGCAATCACTAAACTTACTTTTAAGATTCTTAGTGAACGCTCTATATCTGTTAAAGGTTCGGTTACCTCCAATGAGGCAATTTCACCATTTGTCCAAATAATCGGTACTTGTCCGACTGCGTATAAATGATGATTGATCCTTTCCACGGTTGTTTGTTCACCCGTTTTATATGAATAGGGAAGATATTGCATATTGGTGTTGTCTCGCACCAAAACCAGAATGGGTTTGCCATTAGGAGTCAGAACCCGAATCATTCCATTCGGCGGTAAATAAGCCCGCAATAAGTCATTATAATGAACGGAAGAAGGATTGGCTTCTTTGACTCCTTCAAATATATGGATGGTTTCTGTCTCAAGTCGCTGAATTGCATTCTCCGTCATTGTTTTATTGAAAATAAAGTAAATGGAGCTGTTGGCCAATACCAGCAGGACAAACAGCGAGAGGGTAGATGCAAGAATAATTTTCGTTTGGATTTTCATGCCTTATTCCTTTAACATATATCCAACACCACGAACAGTGTGAATATAAGGTTTTGAAAATGGGGTGTCAATCTTTGTGCGCAAATAACGAATGTATACATAGACAATATTGATATCACCGTTATAATCAAAACCCCAAACATTTGATAAAAGTTGATCAAATGTGAGAACTTGATTTTGATTTTGCAATAAGTATAGAAGCAGATCGTATTCTTTTGGCGTTAATTCAATGGATTGGCCTGACCGCGTTACTTCCCGTGTTTTTTCATTTAAGGATAAATCGCCAATGCAAAGTGAAGAGTCTGATTCTTCTTGAGAAAGAGATTGCCGCATCCAGACACGAACGCGCGCAAGTAATTCTTCAATTTCAAATGGTTTTGTCATATAGTCATTTGCCCCCAAATCTAACCCGCTTACTTTATCCGGCAAGGCATCACGCGCCGTTAATAAGATAACGGGGGTCTGATTATCGGCAGAGCGGATTCTCCTTAACACTTCAAGCCCGCTTAATTCGGGCAGCATCACATCCAATATCAGCAAATCCCAAGTTTCATTTTGAAATAGCGAATAACCTTCTAGCCCGGTATAGGCAGCCCCCGTTTCATAACCTTCATGTTCAAGTTCCAATTGGATCAGCCGTGCAATTTTCTTTTCATCTTCAACAATCAATATTTTTCCTCTGTTCATTTGGACCCTCCATTCACAATTCAAACCGTAAAAGAATATTCAGTGCAAATCAATTTCTCCCCGGCAGCACACTGCTTTTGCATCCAATGATTAAATCTATCGGCCATGCCATATGAAGTGCAACGTTTAGGAGGGAATGCAAGGTTAAAGGAAGAGGGAAATTGAATCAAGATTTTATATGGCTAAATTGAAATTCATCAAAAGTAAATTATGTAGATACAGTTATATGATTGTTAAAGGAAACGAAAAATATGTATGATATCCTGCACGAAATAGCAGTATTTTATTCCGGTCAGCAAATGATACAGCAAATGATAAGGTAAATAATCTCCACTTTCTTCAACATCAATTCATAATCGGACGCTTTTTCTGGAATCAGGGAAGCGTCTTTTTCATGAAAAGGGCCAGATGATTCAACTACATTACTAAAGAAATTAAAATGTTTGATTATTAATTTTAGGTGATAAAGAAGAAGGAAATGGAAAACTGTTTGTCGAAATATGGAATTGTTTCGATAATTACAGGGAGGTTGATGAATGATGGCAATCATTTTTAATGACGTGCATGAAAAGGAATCGACTATTTTTAGCCATAATGGAAATAAGATTATAACGGAAGACAGGGAGATTGACATTCTCGCTCGATTGGAAGAACCGCTAGTCGCCGTTTTAGGCTCCGTACTGGATGATGAGGAATGCGAAGCGTTGATCGAGTTGTCAAAAGACCATCTGAAGCGTTCAAAAATCGGAAGTACGCGAGAAGTCAGCGATATCCGTACAAGCAGCGGAGCGTTTTTAACAGACATCGACAATGAAGTTCTTGCAAGGGTGGAAAAAAGGGTCTCGGAAATTATGGGAATCCCCACAGAGCATGGGGAAGGACTGCATATTTTGCATTACCAACCGGGTCAGGAGTACAAAGATCACGTCGATTATTTCGCAGAGACAAGCAAAGCGGCGAGCAATAATCGCATCTCAACTCTGGTACTGTACTTAAATGATGTGGAAGAGGGCGGCGAAACCTATTTCCCGAAACTCAATTTTACTGTTCGTCCGAAAAAGGGCATGGCCGTATACTTCGAATATTTTTATAATGAAGAACGATTAAACGAATTAACATTGCATAGGGGTGCTCCTGTTATAAAAGGAGAAAAGTGGGTAGCTACGCAATGGATGAGAAGGAAGAGAATAGGCTGAAACATTGAGGGATTAAAATTTGGTGCATCTTTGTTCGATTGCACAGGTTGTTATTTTTTATCCAATTCTTTAGCTTTTTCTATTAATCTAGAAATTGAATAAAAAATACGCAACTTGAATTGTCTTGCTAATCTATAAGAAAAAGAGCCGCAAAGCGCTTTGATATGAAAGCGCTTCACGGCTTTTTTGAATCTTTCCAGACTTTTTTGCCTTTACCTGTTAACTTAATTTTCTTTGGTTGATTCTTTATTCGCGTCTTTTTCCAGAAATTCTCTGAAATCCTCTCCCCAATTACAGATGGATGTGACAACAGGCTCCAGGAGAAGGCCGATTTCGCTTAGTTGATATTCCACTTTGGGAGGGACAACCGGATAAACAACTCTTGTAATTATTTTATCCTCTTCCAATTCCCTTAATTGTCTAATTAACATACGTTGATTGACATCCGGAAGGAATTTTTGTATTTCGCTTAATCTTAACGGTGATTGTTGAAGCAAACACCATATGATCGCTATTTTCCAGCGCCCGCCTATCACTGATAAAGCCAGGTCTTTGCTTGTGAAAAAGGTTTTTTCTTTATATTCGATTTCCATTTATTATGTTCCCTTCGTTGTTGCTAATTTGTTTATAGTGACAAAAACGTCAGTATTGTTCAATTGATTATAATATGTGAATATGGGAAATGTAAATTAGAGAATAAGAGAAAGAAGGGATTCATTTTGAAAAGTAGAGCAGCTGTGGCATTTAAGCCTGGGGAACCACTTCAAATTGTGGAAATTGATGTAGCGGAACCAAAAGCAAAAGAGGTATTAGTGAAAATACTGTATACATCCGTCTGTCATACAGATGCTTTTACGTTATCAGGTGATGACCCGGAAGGCGTATTTCCTGCAGTACTGGGCCACGAAGGTGCTGGCGTTGTCGTTGCTGTGGGGGAGGGAGTAACTTCGGTGAAACCGGGAGACCATGTGATTCCGCTGTATACGGCGGAATGTGGAGAGTGTAAATTCTGTCGTTCAGGCAAAACAAATTTATGCAGTGCCGTACGAGAAACGCAAGGTAAAGGTTTAATGCCTGATGGAACTACTCGATTCTCCTATAATGGAGAACCGATTTATCATTACATGGGAACAAGTACATTTAGTGAATATACAGTCGTTCCTGAAATCTCCTTGGCAAAAATCAACCCGGAAGCTCCGCTTGATAAAGTTTGCCTATTTGGATGCGGTGTAACGACAGGTATTGGTGCTGTGCACAATACAGCAAAAGTGGAAGAAGGGGCTGTGACAGCCGTATTTGGACTTGGAGCGATTGGATTAGCCGTTATACAAGGGTTGGTTCAAGCAAAAGCAAGCCGAATTATTGCAATCGATTTAAATGAAGATAAGTTTGAGTTAGCCAAAAAAATGGGCGCAACCGATTTTATCAATCCTTCCAAATTCGATAAACCAATCCAGGATGTCATTATTGAAATGACGGATGGGGGAGTCGATTATAGCTTCGAGTGTATCGGAAATGTTGAAGTAATGAAGGCTGCTCTTGAATGTTGCCATAAAGGCTGGGGTGAAAGCACGATTATCGGTGTAGCTGGCGCAGGAAAAGAGATTCACACACGTCCATTCCAATTGGTAACAGGTCGAGTATGGCGTGGATCAGCCTTTGGTGGAGTAAAAGGAAGAACTCAATTGCCTGGAATGGTAGAAGATTATATGAATGGCGAAATCGATTTGGATATCTATATCACACACCACTTAAACTTTACTGACATCAATGAAGCGTTTGAATTGCTTCATAAAGGAGAGTCCATCCGAACGATTTTAACATATGGAGAGTGAGGAAATGAGCCTTAAACTTATTGAAAAACATCGCTCTTTTGGCGGAGAACAATGCAAGTACAGCCACTATTCGGAAGTCTTGCAATGTGATATGACATTTAGCATCTACTTGCCATCAAACAAAGAAGGGAAAAAAATCCCTCTCATTTGGTGGTTATCTGGTCTAACTTGTACAGATGATAATTTTAGTCAAAAAAGCGGATTCCAAAGATTGGCTGAAAAATATCAAGCGGCAGTCTTTATTCCGGATACCTCGCCGCGTGGAGAACAAGTTGCTGATGATGAAGCATGGGATCTTGGACAAGGTGCGGGTTTTTATTTAAATGCCACACAAAATCCATGGGCAAAGCATTACAACATGTACACGTATATCATTGATGAATTAACAGCGATTGCGTCAACTTTAGTACCCAATTTCTCCGGAGAAGAAAGCATAATGGGCCACTCCATGGGCGGCCATGGCGCTTTGGTGATCGGCATGAAAAATCCGGCGAGATTCAAAGCGATTTCTGCTTTTTCTCCTATTTTAAGTCCGAGTCAGGTTCCATGGGGAATAAAGGCTTTCACCACTTATTTAGGGGAAGATCAAACTTCCTGGAAAGAATGGGATGCTTCAGAACTGGTCAAAGCAGCGAACGTTCCACCTGTTCTCATTATGCAGGGAACTCAAGATGATTTTTATCCGAAGCAATTGGAAGAAACACTTTTCCTGGAAAATGCGCGGAAAAATAAACAAGAAATAAATTACAAGAAGATGGAAGGTTATGATCACAGCTATTTCTTTATAGCTTCTTTCTTGGATGACCATTTTGCTTTCCATATGAAGTATTTAAGATAGTTCATTTTTTATAGAATCGAAATAAAAATAAAAATATCCACATTGCCAATGAGATGTGGATATTTTTATCTAAAAAAGGGGGATAGTGAAGATGGATTTTAAAAAAATGCTGTTCGATGACGGTGTAAAACCGTATTTGTTAAAAGCTCATTATGGAATTGAAAAAGAAAGTCAACGAGTTGACTTATCCGGAAATTTAGCTAAAACAGATCATCCAAAAAGTATTGTTATGGCAGATGATCATCCGTATATTCAGCGAGATTTTTCGGAAACTCAGATGGAATTGGTTACACCTGTTGCGGAGACGCTCCGGGAGCTGTTCAATTACCTGGCAGCGATTCATGATGTTGCTTACCGTTCCATGGATAAAAATGAAATGCTTTGGCCATTGAGTATGCCGCCACAGCTGCCGGAAAAAGAACAAGAGATTGTGATTGCGAAATTGAAAAATGCCCAAAATGTTCAATATCGCCAATCCTTGGCTAATTCTTATGGGCGGCGCAAACAAATGATTTGTGGTATTCATTTCAACTTTGAATTCGGCCCTGAGTTAATCCACGCATTATTTAACCTGCAATCGGAGATAAAAGATTACCGTCAGTTTAAAAACGAAGTCTATTTAAAAGTAACCAGAAACTATTTGCATCATCGATGGTTCATCACGTATCTTTTTGGAGCTTCCCCTAGCAGTGAAGAGAACTTCTTTGAAGAAGAATCTTTGAATAAGGCAGTCAGAAGTATTAGATGCAGTAAATATGGATATGTCAATCCTGATGATGTTCAAGTATCTTACAGCAGTCTGGAGGATTATATAGCGAGTCTTTCTTCGATGGTTCAAAAAGGAATTTTATCAGAAGAAAAAGAGTTTTATTCGCCTGTCCGCTTAAGAAGCGGGTGTCATGATTCATCAGATTTGGAAGCTAACGGTATTCTTTATATCGAATTGCGCAATATTGATTTAAATCCTTTTGAAACGTATGGAATTGGTTATGAACAAGCGGAGTTTCTCCATCTTTTCTTGATTTATCTACTATGGAAAGATGAAGGGGAAAATTGCGATGAATGGGTAAATACGGGGGACTTCTACAATAATCTTGTAGCTCTTGAGCATCCATTGGAACCCACACAATTTGAAACGGAAGCCAGGAATATAATTGATGAGATGGAACAATTAGCAGAAATAATGGATTTGCCGACTTCAAATACGTTATTTATTCATTTGCGAGAAATGCTAAATGACCCAAGCAAGACTTTGGCTGGAAGACTTTATAAAGAGAGTGAAAAAAGCAGTCAACGCGAAGTGGCTACTTCTATTGCTACAGAAAATTATCAAAAAGCATGGGAGCAGCCATATCAATTATCGGGATTTACTGACATGGAGTTGTCCACTCAGATTTTAATGTTTGATGCAATCCAGCAAGGAATCCGATTGGAAATTTTGGATCGGCAAGATCAGTTTTTGAAGCTCCAATTAAATGATCACATTGAGTATGTGAAGAATGGTAATATGACAAGCAAAGATAGCTATGTATCCACATTAATTATGGAAAATAAAACAGTAACAAAGAAGATACTTCAGCAACATGGATTCCGCGTGCCAAAAGGTGAGGAATTCCAGACAATTGAACATGCACTGCGTTCCTATGATTTATTTTCCGCCAAATCTTTTGTTGTGAAGCCTAAAACAACCAACTATGGGTTGGGAATATCGATTTTCAAAGAAGGCGCCAATTTAGAAGATTACCAAAAAGCCATCACACTGGCATTTAACGAAGACTCCTCTATTTTGATCGAAGAATTCATTAAAGGAACAGAATATCGATTTTTTGTGTTGAATGATAGGGTCTATGCTGTTTTATTGCGAATACCGGCAAATGTTGAAGGTGACGGCAAACAGACAATTGAAGAGCTGGTCATTCAAAAGAATCGTGATCCGTTAAGAGGAAGAAACCATAGAACGCCTTTGGAAAGCATGCAATTAGGCGAATTGGAGAACCTGATGCTTAAAGGTCAAAGCTATCACAAGGATTCAATTCCAGCGAAAGGTGAAATCGTCTATTTGCGTGAAAACTCCAATATAAGTACAGGTGGAGATTCGATTGACGTAACCGATCAAATTCCGGATGATTATAAAAAAATAGCAGTGGATGCGGTATCGGCCCTTGGAGTTAAAATTTGCGGAATCGATTTGATTATTGAAAATACCGAAGTTCCTGCAGCTAATCAAAACGCTTATGGAATTATTGAAGCAAACTTTAATCCATCAATGTATATGCATATTTACCCGTATAAAGGGGAATCTCGACGTTTGACTATGCATGTTTTGCATTATTTATTCCCTGAAGTCCAAAACCAGGAATCGATAAATTAGAGGGCGGAGTTCATAAAATAAGGTTCGACCTATCACTTTTTAGGGTATTTATACACCGTAAATATTCACATTAGAGAAAGGAGACGGAGTCATGACTGCATCTTATGAAGAAACTGTAGCTAGTTTTGAAAAAATTGATTCTGCAAAAGCACAGGAATTGGTGAAAGGGGAAGGCGAAGCCGTGATTTATATTGGCAAGGCTGTATGCCCGTATTGCCAAAAATTCGTCCCAAAGTTAAAGAAAGTTGCTGATGAAACCGAAACTCATATCTATTATGTCAATAGTGTGGAAGAATCTGATCTGGAAGGTATTGGAGCCTTACGCGAGGAATACGACATTCCAACGGTTCCCGGTTTCATCTATACAAAAGGCAACACCGTAAACGTGAAATGCGATTCATCGATGCCAGAGGAAGAAATCATAGATTTTATGAAACAATAAATTAATTGTAATTCACAATCGGACGCTCTTTAGAATGGAAAGAGCGTCCTTCTTCATGAACAATTTCGTGTTTTCTTTTTTCAATAATATTAAACATGCAACGGAATTTTCTCCGAAAATCTCTCCTCTAAAAAACACATCAATATATTTATCGCAAAGAGTTTGCAAAAAGGAAAATTCAACAAATTAATAATGGTGTTTGGAAATTCATTGGTGCTGCAAAAAAGGAAAGAGAATCCTTAAAGTCGAAATGGAAATGATTTAATGTGATAAAAAGAGAGGATATTTAACAAGTAATCATATATGTTTACAGGGGTAGTTACTTTAAACTGTTGATTAGATTCTCAAAAGGAGTAAAAAATATGACTCAATATATATATATTGCTTCACCAATGAAGCTGCTTCAAGGTTCATTCGGTGCAAATCCGGTCTCTTCAGAAAAACCCAATGTCTTTAACAGTGAATTAGACTTTGTACATCTTTATTTTGAAAATAATTATGATAGCAAACTTAAACAAAAAATTTCATATAGCCCCCATTTCTCATTCGTTCACCAAGTAGCAGTTTATGTTAATCATATCCCTTTTAAGTATAGATTAAAGGGAACGCCCGAAGAAGAAAAGTGCTTGAATATACTCTATTCTTATTTAGAAAAAGCCTTTCAATCCAGTGGAGTTGTAGAGTATTTCACTTCCCTCAGCGGTAAAGAAGATTTGGAAATTTTAACAACAAGAAAGGTGCATTGGAGTGAAATAAAAACGCCGTATGACCTGGTTTTAGAAGATCGAGAGTTTTGGGAAATAACATTTTAATAAATTTCTAATTCACTTTGAACAAGTGCTTACTTTTCCTGTTCAGCTTAAGGCGTTGATCAAACAAGGGATTAACGTTTTTTTGTTGAATATAATGAAACGATGGAGAGGTTCATTGAACGTTGGCGTACAAAAATGGTTAGAGGGGGATTTTTTTGAAGCTGAAAACTCTAGGACTTATTATCTCTTGTATGCTTTTTATGATGTTGGGCTGTTCTTCAAATAAAACGGAAGAAAGTAAGGTAACTTTACCTGAAGAGATGCCAAGTTTCGTTAAAGAAAGTGATTTGAAAAAGGTTGATTGGGATAAAAAAGCTGTAAGGTTCAATGGCAATATGATCGGCAATGAAAATAAATCAGGTGTGATTGGTGCTGATATGCCAAGCATCAACATCAACCAAAAGTGGATGTGGCACTTATGGGGCATTGAAAATCCAAACAATCTAACGGTCATTGCTTTTCACAGAGAAACTGGAACGGTCCATAGAATCCTAACAACAGGCTGGACGATTGAGCTTGGAGGAAAAAATAATGGAGCAGATGCACACGTACCATCAAGCGTGAACATTCCAAAAGCAGGAGAATGGGCAATATTGCTTTATATTGATGGGAAATTGTTCGATATAATCGTTTGCGAAATCAGTGAATAACATAAGTATGACCTACAGGGGCAGTAATCCAAAAAGGATTAGTGCTCTTTTTGAAATACCAGAATAAATTTAGGGGCGGAGCAATGAAAAATAACTTGATTGCATTATCGATTTGTATTTTTGCAGTCTGCTTTGTTATAGGATGTTGGTTAATTTCGGATAGTTTAAGTGGTGAGGAAAAAGATAATGATAAAGAGGTTCAACATCAGTTGATGACAAAATCAGAGGTGGCCAATTATTTAGGTATAAGTCCTGAAGAAGTTCAAAAGTTAACGGAAATACCCAATGGCGATAACAGTTTTACAAGTGAAATTCCCCATATAAAGATTGGGAAAAAGAATTATTACCCTATCAAAGCAATAGACAAATGGCTACAAAAAACAGAGCTAATTGTTGTTCCATAATAAGCTGAAAATTCCTATTCAGCGAAAAAGCGCTCAATCAGAGCGCTTTTTGTTCGGAAATGGAGAAGAATTGTGGGGGGAATCTTGTTTGCGGCGGCCAAGATTAAATTAGTACCAATTCTTCATGAAAGCAGTACCTACGATAATCAATAGGATGAACAGTACAACAATCAAAGCGAACTCATTGTTTTTGCGGTCATAAGTTCCGCCAACATTACTGTAATCATTGTTGTATCCCATAGTCTTCACCTCCTTAACACTATCTAATTTATGAGATTTTCTCCAACGGATCTGGTATAAATGTGGAGTTCCGGTAATTTTTTCGGTATTTTCCTGCTAGTAGCTTATATTAATCAGGCACATTTCTATCGTAAAGGACAGTTTAGTTTATAAAGAATGATTACATAATAAGATTGGAGGTGTTGCAATGCTTACGGTTAGGAATGCTGAAAGTTACCTTAGAAATCTAATTAGTGAAGATAGCGATGATATAAATAATGTTTGGGAAACCTTTAAAGCTTTTTGTAGAGAAACAGTTGAAGGGGAAGAAAATAAAGAAATTTTATTTCAATGTGGTGTTTACGATTATAATGGAGAGAATCTGTTTCATTTTGAATTTGTTCGCCAATTTACAATATATGAAGAAAATAATTATTCACACATTGAACAACTGCACTGCGGTTGCTTATTTGAACCAACAGATGAACTAAAAAACTTGGAGGTATCAGAATGGTCAATGGACTACGATGATCTCGAGGATTATTTTAATCATATAGAAAGTCTTCAGGAATTTAAAATACCCTTAAACTCTAAACCGATAAGAATAGAAATAGTTCAAGGAAGTATTTAATTTTTATTGCATCCATCGGGCGATTTAATGTAGACAATGTGAAAAGACTAGTTTCTCAAATGGATGCTGAGAAAACTAGTCTTTTTAACAACTCTCATTTGAAGTTGACGTTACATTATTTTTTGGCATAGATAAAACCCAAAGAAAATCATCTTCCGGCATAATTTGTATATCCACACCAAGGTTTATTAACTGCTCAGCCTTTAATTGCTTCGAACTTTTGCCGCGATGATTCTTTCCAAGAATAACAAAATCGGTCTCCTTTGTAACAGCGCCTTGCAGTATTCCCCCAAAAACTCTCACTTTTTTCGTAGCTTCTGAACGTGTCATAGTGGAAAGGGCTCCTGTAAACACGATTCTTTTATTGTAAAAGGGATGCACTAAGTGTTGGAATGGATCGGAAAAAAGAATCACTTCTGTGTTGTCTTTATTTTGGTTCATATACTTCTCCTTGATTGAATAGAGGATTTTTTATTAAATGAGATGGCAGAAAATAAAACCAGCGACTAATTGATTATACATAAGCATATTAGCAGCAAGAAAGAACTTGTTTTATATGGTCTGTAATTATGATGCCTGCAGCTGAAATCTATCTTTATTTCAAAAAACACTGTATTGCTACAATAACATTACTTACTCGTAATAGTATTTAACCAATAAAAAGACGCCAAAGTATAGTAGTCTGTTTTTTGAAAATGAGTAAGAAGACAGAACTGGCAAGACTTTCCGGGAAGTTGTTTTCTTTAATAACTGCAAGCAAGTTAACAATTGTTTGAATATAAAATCTATTAATAATCTTTATACTGTTTTAATAATTATCACCTCTCATTATTATTTGTAAAGGGAAAATGGGCGTTTTTTATCAAAAATCTATGGAGTGGAAGCATAATGGAAAACTCAAAGCAACAGTGATGAAAGCGCAATCATTTTCGAAAAATAGTTTCTATTGGGTGTTTATATAAAAATTTCACTTATTTCAAAAATACGGTAAAACGTAAGGGAAGCGTCATTTTTCTTAAACGGAGTAACATAAAACGGTAACATTACTTGTGTATATTCAAGACAGGCAGATGATGGTGCTGCCGGAAAATTAAAGTATTACCCTTAATCAGGATTTGCGCAGGCTCATAGGAGGTGGAATAGTTAATAGCGGAATCTATGAAAATCCATCCTATCAAGTAGAAAAATATACGAATTAGGAGAGATCAATTAATGAATAAGAAATCCGACCTATCAGTAGAAAAAATACGTACTAGGAGAGATCGAGTAATGAACAAAAAACAAATGGATTCCAATAAAGTAACTAAAAACTTTTCAAAGAAAGTAGCACCATTAGTGATGTCAACATCTATGGTAGCAGCAGCCTTTTTAGCAGCTGGTGCACCAACTTCTGCAGAAGAGCTTGATAAAAAGGGACTTAGTCCAGAAGTTGAACAAAAGCTTCAACAAATGGGAGTTAGTTCGAAAGCTATTGAAAAAGCGAAAAATGCGAAAAACCATGGTCAAAAAGTATCTGCCATTGCAAAAGCTACGGCAGGATCTCCTGAACACGGGCAAATCGTTAGCATGGTAGCTCAAGATACAGTAGTGCCTACAGATGATGATCTAGATGATACTAATCAAAGTGACGATAATATAGATGAAACAATTGAAGAAGTGACAGAAGAAACGGACGCACCGGCTGAAGAAGATGCAGAAA
>NZ_QWEI01000018.1 GCF_003515775.1 Ureibacillus yapensis
AATATTACGGCAAGGCGGCTTGCTACATATGACTTTTCAAGCACTCTATTAGGGTGCTTTTTTTATTTGCCAAAAAATCCAGCTAGTGAACAAAATGAATAAACTTCTATTGGACGCCCATAATAGTAAAAGGTTCAAGGGAGGGCGTTTTATTATGGAAATCCCGGCACGTGTCGGCAGCAAAGGTGAGAAAAAGAGCCAGGGGAAGCTGAAATGGTGGCAACTTTCCCTGATTGGTGTGGGCTGTACGATTGGAACAGGCTATTTCTTGGGTTCGGGAATCGGCATATCAAAAACAGGGCCCTCCATTGTTATTTCCTTTATCCTCGCTGGTCTGGCGGCAATGATTGTATCGGAAGCATTAGGAAAGATGTTTGTACAGGACCCGCAAAAGGGATCTTTCCGTTCTTATGCAAAAAAAGCATATGGGCGTTGGGCAGGATTTGGCAGCGGCTGGGTCTATTGGTTTTCGGAAATGCTGATTTCCGGCAGCCAGCTAACGGCGCTTTCCATTCTAACCCGCTTCTGGTTCCCAAACGTACCGCTATGGATTCTGGCTTCCATCTATGCCGCGTTGGGAATCCTTGTGATTCTCATTGGAAATAAGGGATTTGAACGCGCTGAAAACATTTTCGCTATCATGAAAATAGCGGCTATTTTTATGTTTATCATCCTTGCTATCTTGGTGCTTTTTGGCTTTTTTGGCGGCAGCATTAACGATTTTAACGTTCCCAATACGGCAGATGAATTGTTTGCAAACGGCCTGATTGGCTTGTGGTCATCCTTGATTTTTGGTTTTTATGCTTTTGGCGGCATTGAAATCATGGGAATTCTCTCCACGAGGCTCCAGGAAAAAAAAGAAGTAGTCAAATCGACTACTGTCATGTTGATTTTGCTGATTATCATCTATATAATCTCAATCATTTTGGCGTCAGGGTTTGTTGCGCATGACAAGTTTAATGCGCAAGAAAGTCCTTTTACCCTGGCTTTGGCTAATTATAAACTGGCCTTTTTCCCCTATGTATTCAATGCGGGTATCATTATTGCGGGGTTTTCAACGATGGCCGCATCATTATTTGCGGTTACCAGCATCCTTGTCAACATGGCGCAGGAGGGCGATGCACCAAAACTTTTTGCCAAAAAAAGCAAACTGAAAGTACCTCCTTTTGCTTTGGTCTTGACCATTGCTGTCTTGGTGCTTTCGATAATTATCTCAAGGTTGGTGCCGGACCGGGTGTATGAATATGTTACAACAGCCGCCGGATTAATGCTTATTTACAATTGGTTTGTTATTTTGATTTCCTATCCCAAACTGATGAAAGCAACACGGTTTGATCACGTTAAACGATATTTTGCGATGATTCTCATCTTATTGGCGATAAGCGGCACGGTGCTGGATCAAAATAATCGAATCGGCTTTTTTGTGAGCATCCTGTTCATTGCAATCATTCTCATCGTTATTTTATTTATCCGAAAACGAAAGCCCGGTAAAAAGAAGAAAAACGAAATGCCTCGAGGGATCTAGCCTAGAAAAATAATAGTTTTACGGCTTGGACACCAAAATAAACACCAAAGCCAATGAGGGAAAGCCCGGATACGATGGAAATCCCGGCAAGCAGTTTAGATGTTAGTATTTTTCTGAAACTGCTTGCTATGCCGGCCATCGTAATATCCCATATAAATAACCCGACGAAAATGGCCCCGCTATACAGAATAATATGATTCAAATCGTAGGTAGAAACGGTTTTTGCAAGGACAGATCCGAAAATGCCCAGCCAGAACAACATCGATAAAGGGTTCGAAATCGATAATAAAAAACCATTCAAAAATGATTTTTTGTGAGAGTAGGATTCCATGTTCTTCATGGCAATTTTTTTGCCTGCACTCAAAATGCTATCTACACCGGTGTAAATAAGGACAAAGCCGCCAAACGACCATAGCAATGTTTGCATAAAATCTGTTTCGAGAAACTGGAATACTCCTAAATAGACAATCAGCATAAAGATGGCATCTGCCAGCATGGCGCCCAATCCAACCAGCCAGGCATGCCAAAAGCCGCCGAATAACCCTTTTGTTAATTGTGCCGCATTGACGGGACCAATTGGTGCGGCCAGTGAAATCCCCAGAAATACGTACCCAAAAAAAGCGCTCATTTTGTAACTCCTTTAATAATGGAAAATGGTTTGTACATCTTATTCATCTTTTGGCCCTTATAGGACAACCTCAACACTGAAACTTTTAAGGAGAAGAATGCATATGTCCATCTTTGTTTACCAAACGTTCGAAATCAAACAAGAAAAGTTTAAAGAGGCAATCGAAAATTTACAGGAAATCAAAAAATACCGCAATGAAGAATACAGCCATACGGTGGAAGTGTTCATCCCGATTTCCGGTCAGGATTATCGTTATGCGCTATTGGCGACCTATGAGGATTTAGCTGAAATGGAAATGCAAAACAAGAAAATGTACGATGACGATGAATATTTAAAATTAGTGGGCGATTTCTTTTTGGATCATGTGGTTCAGGGAACAATGTATACGCAAATTTATCGGAACATCAATAAAAAAATGACAGAGAAAGATAAGAATAAAGGGTCGGAAGAATAACGCCCTTGTTTAAGTGAGTTGCTGTAAGGGTATTAATAAATCAATCTATTTGCCAACCGGTTTACGGAAGGGAGAAGAAGTTGTGAACTACTATATTTGCGAAACGTGCGGCGTTCAGTATGACAAGTCAAAGGAAGAACCCCAGCATTGCAAGATTTGCGAAGATGATCGGCAATACATCAGCGAAAATGGCCAAAAATGGACAACGATGGAAGAACTCACTTCTTTGGGCCAGTATCATAATCAGTTTACTTTAGAAGAAGAAGGGCTCTATAGCATTAAAACGAGTCCAACTTTTGCGATCGGACAAGCTGCCTATTTCCTGCAGGAAGAAAATTTCAATATGTTATGGGATTGTATTACATATCTTGATGAAACGACCATTACGCTGATCAATGAGTTGGGGGGGATCGATGCGATTGCGCTGTCCCATCCCCATTACTATTCTACCCAAGTGGAATGGGCGGAAGTGTTTGACGCGCCCATTTATATTCATGAAGATGATCGAGAGTGGGTTACAAGACCGAGCGAAAGAATTGTCTTTTGGTCAGGGGAAACCCTCGAGCTTCATCAGGGACTCATCTTGCATCGCGTAGGCGGACACTTCAAGGGGGCGACTGTCCTGGAATGGAAAAATGGCGACCATGGAAATGGGGTATTATTGGTCGGCGATAGTTTTCAAGTAGCGGACGATCAAGATTGGGTTTCTTTTATGTACAGCTACCCGAATTTTTTGCCGTTGCCGGCAGAAACCGTACAGCGGATTGCTGATCAGGTGAAAGAAATTCGATTCGAAAAAATCTACGATGCTTTTTTGAAGGGCGTAGAGGAAAAAGCAAACCAGTCCGTGCAAAAATCAGCCGAACGCCATATAAAAGCACTAAAAGGCGAATTGTTTGATACGTAAAAAAGGGATGAAGGACTATATTGTCTTTCATCTCCTTTTCGTTATATTTCATAAAACTTCTTTGTATTGTTATATAAAATGCGCATCGTTTCTTCAATAGAAAGCTTCTTAATTTCTGCAATTTTCTCGATGGAATGCTTCATCATCCAGGGTTCGGTTCGTTTACTTCTAAAAGGTCCTTCAAATGGCCAAGGTCCATCGGTTTCGACCATCATTTGCTGGAGGGGATAGATGCGAATGAGCTGCTGGATTTCCTTCTCGTATACACAATCCGGCGTGACGGAAATAAAATAGCCGTTGCGGATCATGCGCTTCACGACCATTTCATCTCCTTTAAACCAATGAAAATGTGCTTTTGCCACCCCATGCTTTTCCAGCAAGTCACACGCGATAGAAGCATCTTCATATACGGCATGCAAAACGATCGGTTTTGCCCATTTTGCAGCGAAATCCATAAATCGTTCGAGCAGTTCGATATACGGTTGGTAGTTTAAAGGGCTTTCGAGGTTTTTATAATAGGGTAGCCCCACTTCACCCACAGCTGCCATCTCGCCTGCATGCACTTCCATCCAGGAGAATAGCGTTTCCAGTTCGCTAGAAGAAGGAATACTTTGCTCTGGATGAAAGCCATAAGCAGGCTTCACGGCAGGATGGACCGAGGCTAGGTCGTGAATTTTCATGCAGCTTGCCAAATCAGAGGAAACTGCAATTAACGCTTCTGCCTGCTCCAGCAACAAAAGTTGTTCATGTTCTTCATAATGATCAAGGTGAATATGTGCATCAATCATCATTCCGAGATTTCCTCCTTCAAGTATTTGAAAATCTGCTGCTTTAACTGGAAGAATTCCGTTGTTTCCAGTAAATTTTCATCTCTTGGCCGGGAGAAGGGGACTTTTATTTCTGCTTTTATGTGCGCGGGTCTTTTTGAAAAAATGTAAACTCGATCAGCCAAAAATAATGCTTCGTCAATGCTATGCGTAATGAACAAGATTGATTTTCGGTTCGCTTCCCAAATGGAAAGAAGCCATTTTTGCATGGTTAATTTCGTAAATTCATCTAAAGCAGAAAAAGGCTCATCCAAGCAAAGCACGTCTTGGTTGCTCAATAAAGCGCGGATGAAGGAAACACGTTGTTTCATCCCGCCGGACAATTCATTCGGGTAGGCATTTTCATAATCGGCCAGCCCCGCTTTTTGCAATAATCTTCGCGCTTCCTGATAATCAGGTTTTTCTTTTAATTCTGCTGCAAGAACCACATTTTCAAGCACAGTACGCCAAGGAAATAGGGAAGGAGTTTGCGGCATATAGCCAATCAATCCCTTCTTTCCATTAACTGCTTCTCCGTTCAATTCAATCGTTCCACTCTCCGGCAAAACCAGCCCGCCGATGAGTTGGAACAAGGTACTTTTGCCGCTGCCGGATGGGCCAAGTATGGCAACGAATTCACCATTTTCCACTTGTAAATTTATATCTTCCAAAACGGGGCGTTCGCCGAATGATTTATGTAATTGATGGATCGCCAAGCTCATCGATTTCCCGCCTTTCTGCCTTTAACTGCCAACTTCTCAATCATTCGAATAACACCAAACAGTAGGACGCTTAATAGCATAATGAAGAAAATGGCCACAAATACGCGGTCAACCCTGAAGGATGATTGCGCCAAGGTCATATAAACGCCAATTCCTTGTTTCGCTCCGAGCCATTCCGAAATAACGGCACCCATCACACTGTAGGTTGCTGAAATTTTCAAACCGGAAAAAATGGAGGGCAGGGCATGCGGAAATTCAAGCTTCCAAAAGATTTGTTTATCAGTAGCACCTGCCATGTTCAGATAATGCTTCAACTCCGGAGCCGTCTGCCGAAAGCCGTCCATGCTCGCTACCACAATCGGAAAAAAACAAACGAGACTAATGACAATGAGTTTCGGCAACAGACCAAATCCAAACCAGATGATGAGCAGGGGAGCCAAAACGATAGTCGGGATATTTTGCGATAAAATCACAAGCGGATAAAGCATTTCATTTACCTTGGGTAGTCGATAAAGAAAGATGGCCGTCAGCAGGCCGATGCCACACCCCACAACCAACCCAAGCAACGCCAGAAAGATGGTAGAAAGCAAGTGGCCGTAAAAGTCGCCAAAGCCCGCTGCTGCCTCTGTGAGTATTGCACTTGGAGCGGGCAATAGCCACATGGGGGTTTTGGTCAGTCGAACAAGGAGTTCCCATAAGACAAATAAAAAGAGGAGGAAAGCGATGGCGCTTCCTCCACGAAAGCTGATTTTTGGCATTAGCGGTATTTCTCCGTCAATTTTTCCATTGTCACGCCGCTTGGATTGTATAGAATCTTCACTTGTGTAATGACATTTGGACTGCCCAGCTCAATCATTTTTTCGTTCATTTTTTCAATAATGGATAGCAGTTCGGAAAGTTCACCTTCCATCGTAGTTTCAAGAGGATGAACCTCGTATTTCACCCCGGCTGCGTCAATGACGGCGATGGCCGCATCCACAAAAGGAATGACATCTTCCGGTCGGTTCGTTTTCGGGATGATTTGTACACTGATTAATGAGTTCGCCATTTTTTATTCTCCTTCTTTCGGTAAAAATTGATTTGTAAAAGCGGTTTCCGGATTGAATTCGCCTTCCAGCACACCGTTTTCAGACATCCAATCAGCATAATTTTTCCATACTTCCAATTTCTGTTCTCCCCATCTTGGCGCATCATCCTGATATTTGTCCGCCAACCATTTCTGGCTTTCCAAAACGAGTTCGGCATCCAGTTCAGGCGCTGCTTTTGACAGGATTTTCGCTGCGTCTTCAGGATGTTCAATGGCAAATTGGTAGCCCTTCGAAGCTGCCGCCACAAAGGCTTTTACCGTTTCGGGATGTTCGCTGATCATTTTTTCATTGGTTGCCAATACTGGTGTGTAGTAATCCAGTTTTTCGCTGTAATCCGTTAAGTACACCATATTGATTTCTTCTCCGCGCAGACTGGCCTCGATACCTGTCCAGCCGTAGTAGATCCACGCAAAGTCAATTCCTTGGTTTGCCATTGTGAAAAAGTCTGCATTTCCTGCATTGACGATATCCAGCTTTTCAACATCCGCGTTCTCGGTATTCATCAACGTTTCCAAAACGGCTTCTTCAATAGGGGAACCCCAGCCGCCATAGACTTTTCCTTCAAAATCTTTTGGGGAATTTATGTTTTTGTCCACCGGGGAAGCAAACCCGGAAGTGTTGTGTTGAATCACGGCCGCAATTGAGACAATAGGGACATTTTGTGTACGGGCAAGCGTGATTCCTTCCTGGTAACTGACGACAAATTCGGCATTGCCTGATGCAACCAGCTGATCAGCTCCTGCGTCACCTGGTTGAATGATTTCCACATCCAAACCTTGTTCTTCAAAATAACCATTTTCTTGGGCTACATATAGTCCCGTATGATTTGTATTGGGCGTCCAATCCAATACAACAGTAACTTTCTCCAATTGTTGTTTGCCGTTTTCCGTAGCAGTGTTGCCAGCTGGTTGCGTTTCGTTTGATTGGCAGCCTGCAAGTGCTAGAATAGCCATCATCACGAGTGGTACAATTTTTTTCATCCTGAATCCTCCAGTTTTATTGAATTCATTCATACAACAGAAGAAATAAAAAACGCCCAGGATTATAATCCCAGACGCAATAACATTATTTTCAAAATGAAAGGTATCCATTTGAAGTCAATGTTCCCTACGCTGGTATTAACCAAATCAGGTTCAAAGGGTTAGTATCTAGACGGATACAGTCTCAGCTGGCTATACCAGCTCCCCTACATTCTTCTTGATATGAACTTTAATTCCTATTTTATACATAGTTCAAATGGAATTTCAACAACTTTCTGAAAAATCCTATTGACAGAATTCTAAATGCCTTTCAACACCGGACGATTATACAAGTCGGCGTAGCGATTTTCTGATATAATCATGCCAAAAGCGCGCCATATTTATTACAAAACAGCAAGAGTAGGAGAGACAATACTTTGCCCATTGCCATCGTTATTTTAGTTGCAGCCATTGGATTGGCTGCATATTTAAGCAAGAATAAAGAAAGAAAAAAGAAGTTCACCATCTGGGGGATTGCTGCCATTCTGTTGATTGCGCCGCTCCTTTCATGGATTGCCGGAATTCTTTTCGGCATGGAGGAGGGAGATGGATTTGTAGGATTTACAGTTATGCTGTACAGTTTTGTTTTGCTGGAGGTAATTGGATTTATCCTCCTTTATTTCGGGATATTCAAGAGAATGAGAAGGTAGTGTTTGTCAAACAGTACGTTGATGGACTCCTGTAATTTTCTCTTGTAAATATCTATAAATAGAATTAACATAAGTCTAAAATTAAAGATTGAGGTTTTTTTATGGCACTAGAGATAACTTTTCGGGATGCAACACTGGAAGATTTGCCGAAAATCGTAGAGATCTACAATTCCACGATTTCCGGAAGAATGGTGACCGCTGACACGGAGCCTGTTACAGTAGAGGATCGTTTAAACTGGTTTTATGAACATAATCCAACTAAAAGACCGCTATGGGTTGTGGAGACAGAAGACAAGATTTGCGGCTGGGTGAGTTTGCAAAACTTTTATGGAAGACCTGCCTATAATGCAACCGCAGAAGTGAGCATCTATCTGGATGAAAGCTTTAGGGGGCATGGACTTGGCAAAACGGTACTGCAGAAAGTCATTGAAACTGCACCACGCTGCCAAGTGGAAACATTGCTGGGGTTTATTTTCGGCCATAATGAACCAAGTCTGCGCTTGTTCGAGAAATTCGGCTTTGAAAAGTGGGCACATTTGCCGGAAGTAGCCACATTGGATGGCGTGAAAAGGGATTTAGTGATTTTAGGGAAGAAATTATCTTAAAAAATGTTTTTTGCATACGAGTTAGCGAATAAAGCGGCTATTTCCCTATACCTAACGGTTAATAAAACCAGTATCGCCAAGAAGATGATTTGACATTTTTATTAAAAACTGCTTTCTTGAATCAATTGATACTTCGGTGTAATATAATATTAAAGCTGCGTTGTACGTA
>NZ_QWEI01000019.1 GCF_003515775.1 Ureibacillus yapensis
TCTATATCTATATCTATATCTGTACCGTCACGAGACGTCACGATGACATCACGCTTTTCGTCACTGGGAAATTCTAAAGCTTGCTGCTTTTTCCGTTCACGATATTTCCTATTGCGTTCAGCGTTTTGAAGCTTTATTTTCTCCATGCCATCAACATTCTGATGCTTTTCCCAATTGTTTACGAAGAGAATTCCATCTCCGAAAACATCAATCATTCCGAACTTTCGTAACGTTTCAATTGCCAATCGAATAGTGTTGATTGGTTTGCTAAAAAGCGTTGCAAGCATTTCCTCGTTATACGGCATGTTTTCACTAATGAAAATTTGTCCATCAGAATTTGTTTTACCAGCCAAAGTTAAAAGTCGAATCCAGATAATGATGATTGCGTCCGCTTCTGGCATTGCTTGAATGAGCCTAATCTTTTCATCATCGAACATATTGACGGTTAGCTTAATCCATTTAATTTCTGCCATTACAAACACCTACTCTAATAAAAATTCAATTTCGAAAGTATTGTTAAGCTGCTTTGTCGCTCGGCAGTAATCACATTTTTCACAGCGATTCAGTGCAACTTCTCCTTGTTTGGCCTGAACGATTCCGGACAAATTTGTTTGTGCATATTCTTTTTCAAACTCGAAGCGCGATTCATCAAAGTGCAACACCGCTTTATCTGGTGGATCTTGCTTAGTTACGGCCACAATATACGGTCTGTAATTCTCACCTGTGTTTTGGTAAATTATTTCGCGATACACATACATTTGAAGGACATAATCATAGGCTTCTACGAAAGATACATATTTACTGTACTTATCGCTCCAATATCTTTTGCTAAGTTCTTGAGTTGTTTTTAAATCGCTGAAAATCTTAAGTCGATGGTTGATATTATCCACTTTGATTTTCCAAAGAACACCGAACAATTCACCTGTGTAAATGACCTCTTTTTCACCTTCGAGAGCAAACATTGCAAACTTATCGTTTTTAAGTGCTTGAATCATTTTGTCGGCTTGAGCGAAATCAGCGTATTTATTACCTCTTGTATTAACAATCACTTTTCGGTTATCTTCAACGAACTTGCTGAACACTTCATCGCTTTCGAATGCTGCATGAACGTATGAGCCGACCGTTAGAGCGTTGGAGTGAGGGCGAGAATACTCGCCCTTCAACTCAGCTAAAGTTTTTGCTTGGCATTCCATAAAGCTTTTAAACTGAGAAACTGACATATATTCTAAATTTGCTTCTTGAGAGTAGTAATTATTCGGATTGAGTAAGATTTTCGGCAACGTTTTTCACGCCCTTTTCAAATTCAGCAGCTAATTCACTTTTTTGGTTTTTTGCATCTTCTTTCTCGAACCAATCTTCAACAGTTGCCATGCCATCTTTTAACGAGTTGAAGATCTTCCCAAGCTCGATTAAGTCAATTTCAGTAAAGGAATTAATGTTATAACCAAATTTCTTTTCAACCATTTCCTGCGTAACTTTGTATTTTTCTTTAAACATGTTTAGTGCTTGTACAACACGATCTTTTAACGGCCCTGTATTTTGGCCAGACAATGTTAGTTCGCATTCTTTTACGGCCATCTCCACAACATCTCCTGGGATGACTCCTAAGATGCAAGCTCTTAATCTACGAGCGCCATCGTTTGCTACTTTTTCATAAATGTCGCGTGGATCGCTTAATTGTTTTAAACCCTTTTTAGTGCCGATTGCATGCTTAACTGTAAATACTTTTTCTTGACGTACATTCGTTTCTAAGTCCCAACAATATGCTTTTGCAACAGACTCACCGTTTCGCTGCTCCAATTCAACAATTCCATATGAAAGGTTGCCCCAATTTTGCGCCAACACTTCAGCCATTCTTATTGAAGGGCCAGTCACCTTTGTTCCACCTCTTGGATAAGAGTACATTGCAGTTGCAGCCAAAGACGGACGTTTACAAGCATCCATAATCCGTTTTTCCGCTTCGAAATAATTTCTAGGGAATTGCTTGGCCATGAAAATTTGACCTTTTACTTCTTCCATTTCGCGTGACGAACTTGCTTGAGCCAATGCCCCTTGTGGTTGTTGGAAAGTTGGTTGGTTGTTGTTGAATTGAGTCGTTAAGTCGTTCATTAAAATGCCCCTCTTTTCTTATCGATTTTGGATGTTTCCTTGCGTTGTAACGTCTCGTTTCGAGCGACTGACACATTTGTTACATTTGGTATATAAGATTGTTCCTTGGCCCACGATGTTACTTTGAACGGTGTACAGTTCTTCCAAGGATGATTTGCCTTCGGTTTTTGAGGAGTAGAATTTGCCATGCATAAACCTCCTAACTTTGTGATATACTGCTAGTGTTAATTATTTTTCAGTGCACTCACTTTGGTTGCCGCCTTGGTGAGTGTTTTTTATTGTTGAGAGAGATCAATAACCCAACCCTCTTCAATCCCTTCTTCACCGATACATTCAGTGGAATGATACAAGTAACCATTTGCTTCAAAACCTTCTCCTTTGTAAAGCACTTCATCGCAATGTCTGTAGTGGCATTTGCCGATTGGCTTAGTGATTGGATGATCAGTTATTTTTGCGGAAAGGATAGGGTTTTCGCAATCCATTTCAAGTCCTCCTCTTCATCATCTATGGAAGGCTCCTCACTATTGAGTTCGTTCACTAATTCAATTGAAGCAGCTACACCTTCGATATATGTTTTATGATTTCTGTATTCTTCAACCAGTAATTGCAAACTTCTCACTTCAAACGAAGATGGTAAGCCTTCGATGTTAATTACAGTTTCTGCAATCCGATTCTTCAATTCTTGTAAATACCGCTCTGAATCTTCTAAATGAGCGTTTAGCGTGTCAATAATTTCTTTTCGCTTTAATGGGTTTTCAACAGCTGTTGTAAAGTCAGCTTTATCCTCCTCATTCATAAAACCGAAAACTTCTTGGTCATAAATGTGTTGCTGTTCCCCGTTTTTACCTTCTACAATAACCGCCACGATATTTTGCTTGCGACCTAATCTGTTCAATGTTGGTTTCATTTGATTTCCTCCTATTGGATTAATGCGATTGCACGAACAATTGCATCCTTTTTATTTGGATTTTGTTCTGATTGAGCCATCCGCTGCAGATTTAATAAAACCGCCAATTTTTCTTCGCGACGAGCACCAGATTCATATTTTTGAAGAATCACTTTATCGCCATCCATGTAAATTTCAAGTGGCGTTCCTTCTTCAATCCCTAATACTCCACGTAATTCCTTTGGTAAAACTACACGACCTAACGGATCTACTTTTCTTACAATGCCTGTTGATTTCATTGTGCTTCCTCCAATATTTGCTTGTGATTTTTTAAAAAACTGTATACCTCGTGATATTTCAATTCATACATGCGTTGAATCTCCCTATCACTAAACCCTAATTCTTTGATTTGTTTGTAAATACTGAACGTTAATTCGTTGCCGAATCGCTTACGAACACGCTGCAACTTTCCTTCGTTATACTCCATGCTCGGCGTTTTGGATTTTGACGGTGTGGTTATCGCCTTTTCGACATCCCATCCAAGTTTTCCAACGCGAGTGTAAAGTGTGCTTTGCGCAACACCATTTGCTTTGGCACGATCAATCTGTTCTTTTGTGAATTTAGCCAACTATTTCACCGCCCCTCGAATCGCATTTGATACAAGCACTAAACGTTGTTCCAGCGTTAGATTGAAATACTTTTTGAATCGCTTCATTTGTTCACTCCTCTCAACCTTCCACAAGATTCATAGACTTGTCCTAAAAACAAACACTAATTACCAATCCGAAAATCAAGAAGCCTGCAACTACATAAGCCAGAATGTCGGATGTTGAATGGTTTTCCATTTACTCACCTCTTTTCCTTTCATCTTCCTTTTCTTTTTGAGCCTTCGTTATTCTTGGTGCTGATGTTTTCATAAAGTAAGCGTGCATTTTTTTCTGCGTTTCAATTGATGGCATAGTTTTCATTTACTCACCTATCTCCTATTCATTTCAGTTTCCAAAAGGTCAACATTTATATCGTATTTGTTGCCATTTTGGAAACATTAAGGGTAAAAAAAATGTTTATGTGGTCAATTGGAATTTCTAATTTATTTGAAATAACAACAAAGTCATCTACAGTAACCGGTAATTTACCGTTCTCTTTTTTGGAATAAGTGCCTTTTGTAACACCTAGAACATTGGCCATATCTTGAACCGTAAATCCTTTTGCTACTCTCTCAGCTTTTAAACGATTGTAATTAAATCTCATTATTCTCACCTCCTTCCTGCATAACCAAATATTATCAATTTGTTTCCAAAGTGTCAACATAAACTATTAAAAAAATTTAAAGATATATTTTTCGCGTATATTGTTTCCTATTAGGAAACATGATAATATTGAAATCAAGGAGGTGATATAAGTGAGAGATTCCTTAGAAATAGCGAAATTTATTGAAAAGGAACTTTATAGGAAGAATATGAAACCTATAGAGTTAGCTAACAAAGTCGGATTAGATCGAAGTACAATTTCGCGGTATTTAAAGGGGACTAGAAAAATTCCCATGGACGAAATTCCTAAAATAGCTTCCGCTTTAGATTTATCACCCGCAGAATTGTTGATTGATGGTGATTTAACAAACAAATATGCAACAAACATACAACAAGTTGCTAGAGTGCAAAGGATACCAATCCTAGGAACAATAGCTTGTGGAGAGCCAATATTAGTATCCGAAAATATGGAAGGTTATAATTATGAAATTGCTGACGGTTTACCTAGTGGTGATTTAATAACCTTAATTGCAAAAGGCGATTCTATGGAACCTACTATCCAAAGCGGAAGCAAAGTGATTGTGCGAGCTCAATCAGATGTAGAAAACGGAGAAATTGCTGCTGTTAGGGTAAATGAAGAAACAGAAGCTACTTTGAAACGAGTAAAGAAACAAGGAAATATCGTTATACTAATGCCTGATAACCCTAAATATGAACCTATAATTGTCACCGAAAACAATCCGGCAACTATTATAGGTAAAGCGGTACGAGTAACACGTGATTTAATTTAATAGATTAGCGCTAATCAATTAAACAAGTAGAGTAGGCTCATTTGTCTGCTCTTAACTTACACTAGAGGTGATAATAATGACTGTAGGAATATACATCCGTGTTTCAACAGAAGAACAAGTACAAGAGGGGTACTCGATTTCTGCTCAACGCGAAAGATTAAAAGCATTTTGCATAGCGCAGAATTGGAATGAACATAAATTTTATGTAGATGAAGGTATTTCCGGACGTTCTACTAATCGACCGCAATTTAAGAAGTTAATGAAGGATGTTGAAGCTGGTCACATAAAAGTGCTCCTAGTTTATCGATTAGACCGGTTAACTCGATCTGTAAGGGATTTGCACAAAATTCTAGACCATTTAGAAAAGTATGATTGTGTATTTCGTTCTGCTACTGAAATTTATGACACATCCACAGCTATGGGTAGAATGTTCATAACCATAGTAGCTGCCATTGCCGAATGGGAAAGCGCCAATCTAGGAGAACGTGTTCGCATGGGACAAATCGAAAAGGCCCATCAAAAAGAATGGGCTGCATTGGCACCTTATGGTTTTTATAAAGATGATAAGCACAAATTACATCAGCACAAAGAAGAGATTGAAGCCGTTAAACTGATGGTTCAGAAGGTACGTGAAGGCTTTTCCTTCCGTCAGTTAAGCATTTATATGGATTCGACTAAATACAAGCCTAGAAGGGGCTACAAATGGCATATACGAACGTTGATGGATTTAATGCATAACCCTGCCCTTTACGGTGCTATGCGTTGGCGTGATGAAATCGTGGAAGACACTCACAAGGGGATTATGAGCAAGGAGGAATTTGAACAGTTCCAGAAAATAATCGAATCAAGACAAAACTACAAAAAGCGCAATGTAAATAGTGTATTTATCTATCAAATGAAAATTGTATGCCCCGATTGCAGGAATAGGTGTAGTTCGGAACGTTCAGTTTGGAAAAGAAAAAAAGATGATCAACAAGTCGAGAAGAATGCCTATCGTTGTCAAGTTTGTGCGCTAAATAAGAATTACTCGACACCAGCTTTCAGAATTCGAGAAGCAGACATAGATGAAGCATTAATTATTTATATGAATGATTTACTTTTAGAACCTTCAAGTACAAGGATCATGAAGGACACTAATCCTGGTGACGAATTAATTGCTGAAATGAAACGTATTGAAAATCAACGAGAGAAGTATCAACGTGCTTGGGCATCTGATTTAATTACAGATGATGAATTTAAAAATAGAATGAACGAATCTCGAATACGTTACGTAGAATTAAAAGCGGAATTAGAGAAACTTAAAGGTGTTCGTTACGATGAAAAGGATATAGAAAAAGATAAAGAAAACGCAAAATTATTTAAAGATAATTTCACCGCTCTTACACCGGAAGAAAAGCGATCCTTCGTTCAAACATTTATCGAAGGTATTGAGATTGAAATCGTTGAACGTACTAAAGCTAAAGGGTTTAGGAACCAGAAAATAAAAGTAGCGGATGTCCATTTTTATTAGGATAACTCCGCTTTTTTATTTTGTATTTATGTGAATTATACAACAACGAA